>NZ_CP159872.1:4800000-6000000 GCF_040571325.1 Kitasatospora sp. HUAS MG31
ACCAGCGGGATGTGCATCCGGACCAGCTGGTTGCGGATCTCCACCCGCTCCGGCGAGCCCTCCGGCAGCTGGGAGAGCCGCACGAACAGGGCCCGCGCCGCCTCCCGGTCGGGCGCCTGGGACCGGTGCCCCTGGGCGGGCACGGCACCCCGGACGGCCGCGGCGGCCGACTGCAGCTCGGCCTCCGGCAGCTCGTCGGCGGGCACCGCCTCGGGCCGCTCTGGCGTCGGATCGGTGGGCTGGCTCATCCGGTCGGAGTCCTTCGGGTGGGCGTGGTCGTGTGCGGCGCCGCGGACGGCGCTCGCCTGGGGCGGTACGGCCGGGGCGGCCGACGTACCGCCGAGCGCGGCGGGCTCGGCACGGGCGGCCAGGTCGGCCGCGGCCGGGAGCCCGGCGGCAGCTGTGCGGTCGAGATCACTCACGGCGATCACCCGTTCCGTTCCGGGAGCACTTCTCACTGGTTGTACCGCAGAGACCTGCGGTACGGGGCGCCGTACGCGCGGTGCCACGACACCGGGCGTACGGCGCGCGAACGCGGCACTGCGGTCAGGGCTGGGAGACAGACCCGCCGCGCTTCTTGTGCAGGCTGATGGAGACCGTCCTGTCCTCGCCGACCGAGGAGTCCACCTCGCCGGCCAGGGCGGAGAGCACCGTCCAGGCGAAGGTGTCGCGCTCGGGGGCGCGGCCGTCGGTGGTCGGTGCGGAGACGGTGACCTTGAGCGAGTCGCCGACCAGCCGGAACTCGCAGCTCAGGATCGAGCCCGGCACCGCCTGCTGGAGCAGGATGGCGCAGGCCTCGTCCACCGCGATCCGGAGATCCTCGATCTCGTCCAGGGTGAAGTCCAACCGGGCCGCGAGACCGGCTGTCGCCGTTCGCAGCACCGAGAGGTACGCCCCTGCCGCCGGCAGGCGGACTTCCACGAAGTCCTGAACGCCGGGCTCGCCGTCGATCTGGGACACCCTCACCTCCTGGGTGACACGCGGTGCTTGCGGCCGGACGGCCGCGGCACTTCCTCTTGCTTTGCTCAACTGCTTCGCCCCAACTGTCCGGACGGGTGGTGCGGTACGTACCGGTCATACCCACCCGGGAGAGTCCGAACGCCGCGCATCCGCCCGAGACGTTACCGCGCGAGGCGGGTGTCTGTCGTGATCTCCGGCAACCGTCACGGGAACGGGCGAGGGGGAACCCCTCGGCGGGCCGGGGACGCGCCCGCTCAGCGGGCCGCGGACCCGAGGGCGGCGAGGGCGTCGTCGGACAGCCGGTAGACCGTCCACTCGTCCATCGGAACCGCGCCGAGCGACTTGTAGAAGCCGATCGACGGCTCGTTCCAGTCCAGCACCGCCCACTCCAGGCGCCCGTAGCCGCGCTCCCCGCAGATCCGGGCCAGCTCGGCCAGCAGCGCCTTGCCGTGGCCGCCGCCGCGCCGGTCCGGGCGGACGTAGAGGTCCTCCAGGTAGATCCCGTGGGTGCCGCGCCAGGTCGAGAAGTTCCGAAACCACAAGGCGAACCCGACGGTCTCGCCGCTGTCGTCGTCTTCGGCGATCAGGCCGAAGACGGCCGGGTGCTCGCCGAACAGGGCGTCGCGCAGCTGCTCCTCGGTGGCCCTGGCCTCCTGGAGCGCCTTCTCGTAGTCCGCGAGCTCGCGGATCATGGCGTGGATCGCGGGGACGTCGGTGGCGGCGGCGGTGCGGATCATACGGCGAGCGTACAAGGGTGCACCCACCCGGCGGGAAGTCCGGACGGAGAAGATTTCGCCGGATTCCGGCCGGGCGCGGCCGCGTACCCGGGCTCCGCCGCCGGCCGCGGCCGCGATGATCGCGGACGGCGCGGCCGGGCCCTGCCGCTGCCGCGCACCGCCCGCGACCGGCGTGGCGGGGGAGAGCGGCGGGACGCTCCCGGGGCGCCGCCGGGACGCGGGACCGGATGAGACGGGGCGACAGGAGATTGGTACGTCGTGCGTGTACCGTCCCTGACGGCCCGTGGGAACGCCAAAGCCCGGCCCACCCGCCCCGGAGGGCGGCGGACCGGGCTCGTGACGGCCTGGATCAGGCGGCCTTCTTGGTCTCCCAGAAGATCCGGTCGATCTCGGCGATCAGGTCCAGCAGGGCCTGGCCGGTGGCCGGGTCGGTGGACGCCTTGGCGGCCGAGGCGGCCTTGCCGGCCTTGTTGAAGAGGTCGTGCAGCTGCGGGTACGCCTCGAAGTGCGGGGCCTTGAAGTAGTCGGTGTGCAGCACCGACAGGTGGTGCTTGACCAGCTCGGCCCGCTCCTCCTTGATGACGATGGCGCGCGCACGGAAGTGCGGGTCCTCGTTGGCCTGGTACTTCTCCTGAGTGGCCTTCACGGACTCGGCCTCGATACGGGCCTGGGCCGGGTCGTAGACGCCGCAGGGCAGGTCGCAGTGGGCGTGCGCGGTGACTCGCGGAGCAAACAGACGAGAGAACATGGGAGTCCTTCCTTAGATCGTCTTCCCGCGCCCGAGATTACCCCCACGTTCCTCGGGTTTCGCTCTTGGCCCGTGGGCCTAGGGCAAAAGAAGGAGTCCGAACCGGGATCATTCGGACGCCCCCCGGCCGGGGGAGACACTGGGGGTCCGAGGGTGAGAGGAGAGCGGACGGTGGAGCAGCGCGGCGGTGCGCCGTTCGGGGTGGTCGAGGTGGCCGGTCCGTCGATGCGCAGGTTCCTCTCCGACGGCGACCGGGTGCTGGTCCGGTACGGCGCGCCGGTCCGGCCGGGGGCGGTGGTGGTGTTCCGGCATCCGCTCCAGCAGGACCTGCTGGTGGTCAAGCGGGCGGTCGGCCGGCGCCCCGGCGGTTGGTGGATGCTCTCCGACAACCCGCTGGTCCGCACCGACAGCCGGGAGTACGGCCCGGTGCCTGCCGAGCTGGTGCTCGGCCGGGTGCTGCTGCGGGTGCACCCGCGGCCGGCCTGGCTGGCGCCGCCGCGCTGGGTGGAGCGCCGGCTCGGGCGGTGGCGGCACGCCGGGGTGCGGGCGCTGGCCGAGCGGCTCGGGGTGCCGGCGGAGCCGTTCGGACCGGAGCCGTTCGAGCTCTGAGCGCCGCGGGCCCGGAGCGCCGCGGGCCGGGTCAGCCCTGGGCGGCGAGGGCGGCCCGGGCCGCCTCCTCGCGCTTGCGGGCCCGGTAGGCGGCGACGTTGGCGCGGGTGGCGCAGCGGTCGGAGCAGTACCGGCGGGAGCGGTTGGTCGAGGTGTCCAGGTAGGCGTTGCGGCAGGGCGCGGCCTGGCAGAGCCCGAGCCGGTCCACGCCCAGCTCGGTCAGGTGGATGGCCAGGCCCATGCAGGCCACCGCGGTGTAGTTGGCGGCGGCGGTGGGCGCGTTGTCGGCCAGGTGCAGGTGCCAGCGCGGCCGGCCGTCCTCGTCCAGGTAGTCGTGGCCGGACACCATCGGGCTGACCGGGTACTGGACCAGCAGGCTGTTCAGCAGGTCGACCGCGCGCACCTCGTCGCCCTCGGCGGCGGCCTCGAAGACCCCGCGCAGCCGGGTGCGCACCGACCGCAGCCGGGGCAGGTCGGACTCGTCGGCGAGCTCGGCGGCGCGGGAGGGCGAGCCGAACAGCTCCCGGACGGCGTCCACCGAGGTCAGGCTGTCGGTGCCGCGCTCCGGTTCCTCGCTGTTGACCAGCCGGACGGCGAAGTCGGCGTACGAGGCGAGCTCCACGATGGTCCTTCCCTCAGGGTCAGGTAACGGGCTGACTGCCTTAAGGGTATTACGTCGGCCGGACATGCGTCGGCGCCCGCCGCGGGGAGAGCGACGGGCGCCGAGCGGGGGATCAGAGCACGCGGGACAGGAACGCCCTGGTCCGCTCGTGCTGCGGGTTGGTGAGCACCTCGCGCGGGTGGCCGGCCTCGACCACCACGCCGCCGTCCATGAAGACGAGTGCGTCGCCGACCTCGCGGGCGAAGCCCATCTCGTGGGTGACCACGATCATCGTCATGCCGTCCTGGGCCAGCTGGCGCATGACGTCCAGCACGTCGCCGACCAGCTCGGGGTCGAGCGCCGAGGTGGGCTCGTCGAACAGCATCAGCTTGGGCTCCATGGCCAGCGCCCGGGCGATGGCCACCCGCTGCTGCTGGCCGCCGGAGAGCTGCGAGGGGTAGTTGCCGGCCTTGTCGGCCAGGCCGACCCGCTCCAGCAGTTCCATCCCGCGGGCCCGGGCGTCGGTCCTGCCCCGGCCCTTCACCTGGACCGGCGCCTCGATGACGTTCCCCAGCGCGGTCATGTGCGGGAAGAGGTTGAAGCGCTGGAAGACCATGCCGATGTCGCGGCGCTGGAGGGCGACCTCCTTGTCCTTCAGCTCGTAGAGCTTGTCGCCCTTCTGCCGGTAGCCGACCAGGTCGCCGTCGACCCAGAGCCGGCCGGCGTTGATCCTCTCCAGGTGGTTGATGCAGCGCAGGAAGGTGGACTTGCCGGAGCCGGACGGGCCGACCAGGCAGAACACCTCACCCTTGCGGACCTCCAGGTCGATGCCCTTGAGCACCTCGACCAGGCCGTAGGACTTGCGCACACCCTCGGCCCGGACGAGCACCTCGCCGGTCGTGGACTTCTCGAACTCGGTCATCGCGCACGCCCAATGGAGAAGAGGTTGGCCTTGATCTTCTGCAGCGGGGTCGGCGGCAGGTTACGGCTGGCGCCCTTCGCGTAGTACCGCTCCAGGTAGTACTGGCCGATGCTGAAGACGGTGGTCAGCACCAGGTACCAGAAGCAGGCGACGAAGAGCAGCTCCATCACCGCGAGGTTGCTGGTGTAGACGTCCTTGGCCTTGGTGAGCAGCTCGGGGTAGGTCACCACGTACGCCAGCGACGAGGTCTTCAGCATGTTGATGAACTCGTTGCCGCTCGGCGGGACGATGACCCGCATCGCCTGCGGGAGCACGATCCGCCACATCGTCTTGGCCCGGGAGATGCCCAGCGCGTGGGCGGCCTCGGTCTGGCCCTCGTCCACGGACTGGATACCGGCCCGGACGATCTCCGCCATGTAGGCGCCCTCGTTGATGCCGAGGCCGAGCAGCGCCGCCATGAAGGGGGTGATGATGTCGTTGGTGGAGGTCCCGAACATGGTCGGGAAGATCAGCGCCAGGTTCCACCAGATCAGCAGCTGGACCAGCACCGGGGTGCCGCGGAACAGCCAGATGTAGAACCAGGAGACGGTCGAGGTGACCGGGTTGTGGGAGAGCCGCATGACCGCGGCGACCACACCGAGGATCAGGCCGAGCGCCATCGAGGCGATGCTGATCAGCAGGGTGTTCCCGGCGCCCTCGATCATCGAGGACTTGAAGAGGTAGTCGCCGGTGATCGACCAGTCGATCTTCGCGCCGGCGAACGCGGAGATCAGTGCTCCGAGCAGGAGGACCACGACGACCGCGGAGACCCAGCGGCCGTAGTGACGGACCGGGATGGCCTTGATGACGTGGTGGTCGGGCACCTTGTCCACGCCGGACGGGCCGGTCGGGGAAGTACTCATGGGGGAAGGGGCCTCTCGGGCGGGCGAAGGGGGGGTTACGGAGCCGGGCCCGCGGTGTGGTGCGCGGGCCCGGCCGGGGTTCGTCAGGAACCGCCGTTGACCGTGGCCTCCGAGACCGCACCGAGCTGGACGTTCCACTTGTCGAGGATCTTCTTGTACTCGCCGTTGGCGATCAGGGCGTCCACGCCGGCCTTGACCGCGTCACGCAGCTGGGCCTTCTCCTTCGAGACGCCGATGCCGTACAGACCCGGGTCGATCTGCTCACCGACGACCTCGAAGTCCTTGCCGCCACCGGAGGTCTGCGCGTTGTACGCGGCGACCGGGTAGTCGTTCAGGTCGGCGACGGCGGCGCCGGACTTGACCTTCAGCAGGGCCTCGCCGTCGTGCTCGTAGCCCTGGATGGTGATCTCGCCCTTGCCGGCGGCCTTGCACTTCTCGGACTGCGCCTTGGCGGTGTCCTCGTTGACCGTGGCCTTCTGCAGGGCGACGGTCTGGCCGCACAGGTCGTCCAGGGTCTTGATGCCCTTGGGGTTGCCCTTCTGAACCAGGATGGAGGTGCCGGCCCTGAAGTAGTCGACGAAGTCGACACCCTTGCCCTGGCGCTCCTTGTTGTCGGTCATCGCCGACATGATCAGGTCGATGCGGTTGGTGCTCAGCGAGGTGATCAGGGTGTCGAAGCCGGCGTCCTGGATCTGGAACTTCACACCGAGCTGCTTGCTCAGGGCGTCCGCCAGGTCCGGGTCGATGCCGGTGATCTTGTCGCCCTGCTTGAACTCAACCGGCGCGTACGCGACCTCGGAGCCGACCTTGATCACGCCGGCCTTCTGGACGTCCTCGGGCAGCTTGCTGAACAGCGGGGCGGAGGAGCCGGAAGCCGCGGAGGTGTTGCTGCCGCCGTCGGAGCCGCAGGCGGTCAGCAGCAGGGACGAGGCCGCGAGAACGGCGCACGCCGCAACCGTGCGGGAGCGCAGAGTACGAGCGGTCATGAGGGAGATCTCCTCCTGGGAGAGTCGGGCGGAGCGCGCCGCCGGGGGAAGCGGTGCAACCGGTCCGTGCGTTGCCGTACGTCGTCGTGCGGTGCCGTACCGGTCGTTCGGTCGTACGGGTGGTCCTGTTCAGCCGCCACCCTCCGCCGAGGTGGACGAAATGATCGAACTGCCTCGACCTGGGGCCTTTGCGTTCCGAGTTGGGGGAATCCTGCCACCGCGTACCGCTGAACGGACCGGAATCCAGATCAAAATCGGATAACGAGGGGCCCGGCTGTCCGCTATTCGGATGAATGCCGAGCCTCTGTCACCCTGCGTATAAGTATGCAGACCGCAGCGCGCCAGGCCGGGAGGCCCGGCCGGGCGCGCACGGGCTCAGAAGCCGCCGTTGACCACCGCGTTCTGGGCCGCACCCGCGGTCACGCCCCACTTGGTCAGGATCTTCTCGTACTCGCCGCTGCGGATGACCTGGTCCAGCGCCTTGGCCAGGGTGTCCCGCAGCTGCTCGTTGCTCTTGGCGACCGCCATGCCGAACGGGCCGGACTGCAGCGGCTGGCCGGCCAGCTGGAACTGCGCACCGCCGAAGCCCTTCTGCGCGACACCGGCGGCCACCGGGAAGTCGCTCAGGTCGGCGGCGGCCTTGCCGCCCGCGACCAGGGTGAGCGCGTCGGCGTCACTGTCCGTGAGCTTGATGCCCAGCGGCTTCTTGACCTTCTCGCAGGCGGCCGTCTGCCGCTGGATGACGGTGGCCTGGGTGGTGCCGCGCTGCAGGGCGACGGTCTGGCCGCACAGGTCGTCCAGGCTGTTGACGCCCTTCGGGTTGCCCTTGGGCACCACGATCGAGGTGCCGGCGATGAAGTAGTCCACGAAGTCCACACCCGGGTGGATCTGCTTCCCCGCCTCGTCGGTGCCCTCGCGGCGCTGGCGGTTGTCGCTCATCCCGGACATCACCAGGTCGAACTCGTTGGTGCTCAGACCGGGCAGCAGCTTGTCGAAGGCCGTGTCCACGAACTGGACCTTGACCCCGAGCTCCTTGCCGATCGCCTCGGCCAGGTCCGGGTCCAGCCCGGCCGGCTTACCGCTGTCGTCCTTGAAGTCGACCGGCGGGTAGTTCAGCTCCGCGCCTATCCGCAGGACGCCGGAGGACTTCACCGAGGCGGGCAGCCGGTCGTGGAGCTTCTGCTCGGCGGCCGGGGCGTCGGAGCCGCACCCCGCCAGCAGAAGGGATCCGGCGACGGCGGCAGCGGTGCCGGCGAGGCCCGTCCGGACGGTGGGACGAACGCGCATGGTCGTGCTCCTGTGCGAAAGGTGGTGCTTTCCCGCCGGGGGCGCGGGTCCGCGAGGAGGGCCGGTGCCCCGGAAGAGGAACGCCGGCCTCCGGATATCGGGGGTCGAAGGGGGATCCTGCCATCCCGCCCTGATGGCGTGGGTCTCGGGTGTGTCAGAATCTGGTATCGGGTAACCCCCGACGCCGAACCGAGACCGCCGATTCGCGACAGAATCGGGGTGCGCAGGACCGGAAGCCGAAGACGTCGGCTCTGGATCCGAGGCACCAGCTCCCCTCCGTGTCTGGTTCACTCCTGCGGGTGCGCGTGCTGGACGGCCGTTGCCGGACCACTGGCCTCCGGGTTCTTCCGAAACCCGGGTGCCGTCAAGTGGCAGCGTTGCGGTGAACAACACGCGAAATGGACAGAACGGCACAGGTGCGGTGCCGTCGTCCGACCTAGGCTCATGCGGTGTCTGTCACATTTCCGGCGCCGGGCTGGGAGCCTGGGTCACCACCGGAAGAACAGCGCAGTACACCAAGAACCCTCATTCGAGGGCGCCGCCCGACGGCAGCGCCCCGGCCCGGCCCCACCCGGGTACGCAAACGAACGCGTACCCGGCTTCCGTATCCCCGGCCGGGACCGAAGCGACCGTCGGCGCGCGTGCCCTCGCTGATCATTGACGAAGAGGTCATCGTGGCAGCGGAGATCATCCACCCCAACACCCAGGACACCGACGATCCGGTCGACGCGGTCTTCGCGCTGCACCGCGGCGGCAAGATGGAGGTCCGGGCCACCGTTCCGGTGCGCGACGCGGACGACCTGGCGCTCGCCTACACCCCCGGCGTGGCCCGGGTCTGCACGGCCATCGCGGAGCAGCCGGAGCTGGTCAACGACTACACCTGGAAGTCCAACACGGTCGCCGTCGTCACCGACGGCACCGCGGTGCTCGGACTCGGTGACATCGGCCCGGAGGCCTCGCTGCCCGTGATGGAGGGCAAGGCGATCCTCTTCAAGCAGTTCGGCGGCGTGGACGCGGTGCCGATCGCGCTGGCCTGCACCGACGTGGACGAGATCGTCGAGACCGTGGTCCGGCTGGCCCCGTCCTTCGGCGGCGTCAACCTGGAGGACATCTCCGCCCCGCGCTGCTTCGAGATCGAGCGCCGGCTCCAGGAGGCCCTGGACATCCCGATCTTCCACGACGACCAGCACGGCACCGCGATCGTCACCACCGCCGCCCTGTGGAACGCCGCCAAGGTGACCAACCGGGACCTCGGCAGCCTGCGCGCCGTCATCTCCGGCGCCGGCGCGGCCGGCATCGCGATCGCCAAGATGCTGGTCGCGGCCGGCGTGGGCGACGTCTCGCTGTGCGACCGCAAGGGCGTGGTGCACCAGGGCCGCGAGGACCTCACCGACGTCAAGGCCGAGATCGCCGCGCTGACCAACCGGTCCGGCCTCAAGGGTTCGCTGGCCGACGCGCTGGCCGGCGCCGACGTGTTCATCGGCGTCTCCGGCGGCACCGTCCCGGAGGAGGTCGTGGCCACCATGGCCGAGGGCGCCTTCGTCTTCGCCATGGCCAACCCGAACCCGGAGATCCACCCCGAGGTGGCGCACAAGTACGCCGCCGTCGTCGCCACCGGGCGGTCCGACTTCCCGAACCAGATCAACAACGTGCTGGCCTTCCCCGGCATCTTCGCCGGCGCCCTGTCGGTCCGGGCCACCCGGATCACCGAGGGCATGAAGCTGGCCGCCGCCAAGGCGCTGGCCGGCGTGGTCGCCGACGAGCTGACCCCGCAGAAGGTCATCCCGTCGCCGTTCGACGAGCGGGTCGCCCCGGCGGTCACCAGGGCCGTGGCCGAGGCCGCCCGCGCCGAGGGCGTCGCCCGGCGGTAGCCGACACCGGCGACGGCCGGGTCCGGGCGGAAGCCGGACACAGCAGGGGCGAGGGGAACCGTGCGCGGACGGAAGGTGCCGACCTCCACCTTCCGTCCGGCGCGGATCCCCGCGCCCCTGCGTGCTGTTCCCGGTAGCGCAGCTCACACCGTTGCGTGGTATCCCGGTCGCCCTCCGCGACGCTAGTGTCCGGGTCATGTTCGCTGCCTACGCCGCACGTATCGACGCCGACGACCCGCTGAGCGCACTGGAACTGGGCGAGCTCCCCGAGCCGGAGGCCCGCCCGGGCTGGAGCGTGGTCACCGTCAAGGCCGCCACCCTCAACCACCACGACCTGTGGTCCCTGCGCGGGGTCGGCCTGCCGGCCGAGCGGCTGCCGATGATCCTCGGCTGCGACGCCGCCGGCGTGGACGAGCACGGCAACGAGGTGGTCATCCACTCCGTCATCGGCCAGAGCGGGCACGGGGTCGGCCCCGGCGAGCCGCGGTCCATCCTCACCGAGCGCTACCAGGGCACCTTCGCCCAGAAGGTGGCCGTCCCGACCTGGAACCTGCTGCCCAAGCCGGCCGGACTCAGCTTCGAGCAGGCCGCCTGCCTGCCCACCGCCTGGCTGACCGCGTACCGGATGCTCTTCACCAACGCCGGCGTCAAGCCCGGCGACACCGTCCTGGTGCAGGGCGCCGGCGGCGGGGTGTCCACCGCGCTCGTGGTGCTGGCCAAGGCGGCCGGCCTGCGGGTCTGGGTCACCGGCCGGGACGAGGCCAAGCGGGCCCGGGCCGTGGAGCTCGGGGCGGACGCCGCGTTCGAGAGCGGGGCGCGGCTGCCCGAGCGGGTGGACGCGGTGATGGAGACCGTCGGCGCGGCCACCTGGTCGCACTCGGTCAAGTCGCTGCGGCCGGGCGGGACGATCGTCATCTCCGGCGCGACGTCCGGGCCGAGCCCGAAGGCGGCCGAGCTGAACCGGATCTTCTTCCTGGAGCTCAAGGTGGTCGGCTCGACCATGGGGACCAAGGAGGAGCTGGCGGGGCTGCTCGCGCTGTGCGGCAACAGCGGGGTGCGGCCGGTGATCGACTCCGTGCAGCCGCTCACCGAGGCGCGGGACGCGTTCGCGCGGCTCGCGAAGGGCGACGTGTTCGGGAAGATCGTGCTGACGCCCTGACCGGGCGGGGTTCACCAGTTGAGGGGTGAACCCCCTCGGGGGCGCGGGAACTGCGCGCGGCGGAGGTTACGGTCCGCGGTGGTTTTTCGCGCAGTTCCCCGCGCCCCTGGGGGGTTCAGTGGAGGCGGTCGAGGGCCGCGGCCAGGACCGCCTGGGCGCGGGTGAGGTGGGCCGGGGTGACGCCGGTGTCGCGGGCGGCGTCGCGGACCTGGTCGCGGAAGCGGTCCAGCAGGCGCTCCAGCTCGCGGGCCGGGTCGCCGGCGGGGTCGGTCCGGGCCCAGTCGGGGAGGTCCGCGGTGGCGGGCTCCTCCTCGTCCAGGTCGATCCGGGTGACCTTGGCGTCCTTGACGTCCTCGCCGTGGTGCGGGTGGCCCCACTTGGCGGCGTCCGCCAGCGAGCCGAGGCCCCGGGTGAGTTCGGCCAGGCCCTCGGCCAGGCCGGTGGACCAGTCGCCGCGGGCGCTGTGCTCCCTGACCTGCTCCTCGACCCGCTTCTTCAGGCGGAGCGCCTCCTGCTGCGCGGCACTCCGTGCGGCCTTGGACTGCTCGCGCAGCCGGCGGGCCTCCGCCTCGGCGGCGCGGGCCTTCTCCTTGGCGGCCTTCTCCTGCTCCCGGGCCCGCTTGGCCTGCTCCTTGGCCTGGGTCTTGAACTGGGTGAACTCCTCCTTGGCGCGCTGCCAGGACTCCTTGTCGCCCCACGGTCCCGCCCACGGGTCGCCCGTCTTCCCGCCGCGTTCGGCGGGACGCCCGGAGGCCTGCTCGGCGGTGCCCCAGAGCTCCTCGCGGAGGTCCTTGGCGCTGTCCCGGACGTCCTCGCGGATCGCGCCGGCCAGCTGGGCGACGGACTCGCGGATCTCCACCTCCAGCTCGGCGAGCTCGCCCTGGCGGTCCGCCAGTTCGGCCCGCCCGGCGTCGGTGAGCCGGTAGACCTTGCGGCCGCCCTCGGTGCTGTGGGTGACCAGGCCCTCCTTCTCCAGCTTGGCGAGCCGCGGGTAGACGGTCCCGGCGGAGGGGGCGTACAGGCCCTGGAAGCGTTCCTCCAGCAGGCGGATCACCTCGTAGCCGTGCCGCGGGGACTCGTCGAGCAGCTTCAGCAGGTACAGGCGGAGTCGGCCGTGGCCGAAGACGGGCGTCATGTCAGATCTCCTTGCCGGGCTCGGGCTCGTCCAGGGCGGGGCCGGCCGGGAGTTCCTTGGTGAGGACCGGGCGGTCGTCGTCGGCGTCCGGGCGGCGCTGCACGGTGACGGCGCCGGAGACGGTGGTGACCTGGAGCCGGCCGGTGCCGGAGCCGAGCTGGCCGGAGAGCTTGCGGGCGCCCCAGCTGCCGTTGACGGTGAGCTCCTCGAAGGTGCTGGTGAGGTCGCCGCTGGTGCTGCCGGCCTCGACCCGGGCGTCGGCGAGCGAGGGCAGCCGGACGCCGACCGCGCCGCTGACCGTGGTGACCCGGATGTCGGTGGGGTTGGCCACGTCCAGGTCGAGGGTGACCGCGCCGCTCACCGAGTTGGCCAGGATCTTCTCGGCGGCGCCGGCGACCAGGGTGACCCCGCCGGAGACGGTGTTGACCTTGAGGTCGCCCGCGACCCGCTGGGCGGCGATCTCGCCGGAGACGGTGTTGGCGACGATGTGGCCGGAGAGCCCGACCAGGGTGGTGTCGCCGCTGGCGCCGTGCACCGCCACCTCGCCGGCGATGCCGGAGACGGTGGTGTCGGCGGAGACGCTGCCCAGCTTGACCTCCGACCCGGCGGGCACGGTCAGCGAGACCACGGCCCGGCGCTTGCGGCGCAGGGACCCGAAGAAGGACTTCACGGAGTCGATCGACTTCAGCTCGCTCAGGCTGTGCCAGTGGAGGTCCTTGTACGCGACGGTGAGCACCCCGTCCTCCAGCGTGACCTGCAGCGGCTCGCCCTCCAGCTCGCTCACCTCCAGGCGGGCCGGGCCCTCCGCGGCGACCACGTTGACCGTGCCGCCGACGATCCTGACGTGCAGGGTGCCGACCGGCTCGTCGAAGGTGATCTTCTCCGGCTCGCTGACCGTCCACTCGCTCATGACTCAGTCCTCCCGTTCGCGATGTATCGCGTTTCTCTGAGATTCACGATATATCGCGTATCGCGGATGTCAAGCACCGGTGACGGAAGCCACCCCGCCACGTCGCCCCACCGGCCCACTCGCTCCGGGAACGACGGAACGGCCCGGGAGGCGGTTGCCTCCCGGGCCGTTCCGGTGGATCAGCGGCTGGTCACTCGTCGTCCTCGTCGTCCAGCCGGGCCAGCCAGGTGGCCAGCCGCTCGACCGGCACCTCGAAGTCCGGGTTGAGGTCGACGAACTCGCGCAGGCGCTCGGCCAGCCACTCGAAGGTGACCTCCTCGTCGCCCTTGCGGCTCTCCAGCTCCTCGATGCCGCGGTCGGTGAAGTACACGATGTGCTCCGGTGATGGTGGTGATCGACCAGGTCAGGATAGTCCCGGAGGGTCAGCCGTCGTTGCGGTAGTAGCTGACCGAGACCTTCACCGCCGAGCTGCTGTTGTTGCCCTGCTCGACGACCTTCACGATCGCCACCCCGCCGTTGCTGCGGTTGCGGACGCAGAACAGCCGCCCGGGCGGCAGGTCGTCGTACTTCAGCTCGGCCACCGGGGACTGCTCGATCCCGGTGGCGCACTGCTGCGGGGTCAGGCCGGCGTCGCGGGTGATGAAGACGTCCGAGCTGCTCGGCCAGTTGAAGTGCCCGTAGCTCGGCTCCAGCGCCCAGGACGGGTTGGTCGAGTCGGCGACCACCGTGCCGCTCGGCAGGTCGAAGCTGTAGGTGTAGGTCGGGGCGTACAGCTCCCGGTTCTCGTAGACCAGCGTGTACTTGGCGCCCGCGTTCGGCAGGGAGGCGTTGCTACTCGGCCCGGTCTTGCCGGAGCCGCTCTTGCTCGCGCTCGCGCTTGCACTCGGGCTCGCCGCGGTGCCGGTCGCGGTCGGTGAGGACTGCGGCTGCGGGCTCTGCGGCTGGGGGCTCTGCGCGGCCGAGTCGCCGGACTTGCCGCCCGCCTGGGAGCTGCCGGTGCCGCGGTTCGAGTCCTTCAGCTTGTTCATCAGCACCACGCCGCCCGCGGTACCGCCGAGCACCATCACCAGCGAGACCACCAGCAGGGTCTTCCAGGACACCCCCTTGCGGCGCGGCTCGGGCGCGGCCGGAGGCTGCTGGGTCACCACCGGGCCGGGCGGCGGGGTGTCGAAGGACTGCTCCTGGTGCTGCACCTGGACGGTCGGCGTGGGCGGCGGCACCGGCGCGGTGTACGCCTCGGCCTGCGGCAGCGGCGGCCCGTACGCACCGATCGGCGGCGGCACGAAACCGGCCGGCGCCCCGGCCGGCGCGGCCGGCGGGCCCGCCGGGACGGTCGGCGCGGTGGCCGGAGGCGCGGGGGTGGCGCCCGACGGCGGGCCGGCCGGGGCCGGCGGGACGGTCGGCGCCACCGGCAGCGGGGTCGGCGGGGTCTTCGGCAGGTCGGACCGGCGGGTGATCTCGGTGTTGATCTGGGCCGGCAGCCAGTCGTCGGTGAACCGCAGCTGCCCGCCCACCGACCGGTGGTTGCGGGCGACCTCGATGATCTCGGCCGGCGTCGGACGGTCCTCCGGCGACTTGGCCAGGCACCGCAGGACCAGCTCCCGCAGGTCCGCCGGGACGCCGTCGAGGTCCGCCGGCTCGTGCACCACCCGGTACAGCACCGCGGTCTCCGGGCCCTCGCCGAACGGCGGCACCCCGCTCGCCACGTACGCGGCCAGCGCGCCCAGCGCGAACACGTCGGTGGCCGGGGTGACCGGGCGGCCCTGGGCCTGCTCCGGCGCCATGAAGGCGGGCGAGCCGATCCGGAAGCCCGTCCCGGTGAGTGCGGTGGCGTCGGCCGCCCGGGCGATGCCGAAGTCGATCACGCGCGGGCCGTCCCCGGCGATCAGCACGTTGGCCGGCTTGAGGTCGCGGTGCACCACCTCGACGCCGTGGATCGCCTGCAGCGCCTCGGCGATGCCGCCCATCAGCAGCAGCACCGTCCGCACCGGCAGCGCCCCGTGCTCCCGCACCACCTGCTGCAGCGACGGACCGGGCACGTACGCGGTGACCAGCCAGGGCGACTCGGCGTCCGGACCGGAGTAGTCGATCACCTGGGCGGTGTACAGGCCGTGGATCCGCTGCGCGTTGGTGACCTCGGCGGCGAACCGGCGGCGGAACTCCGAGTCCTCGGCGAACTCCGGGCGCACCACCTTCAGCGCCACCGGCCGCCCGCCCGGCGTGTACGAGAGGTACACCCGGCCCATCCCGCCCGCGCCGAGCCGGGCGAACAGCCGGTAGCCGCCGACCTCCCGCGGGTCGTCGGGGAGCAGCGGCTGGAAGATCGGTGGCAGCGAATCGGCGGTCATGCGGTGGTTCCCCCTGGGGCGCGCGGTCTGTCGGCCCCCACCGTAGTGGTTCCGGGGGCGTCCGGCTGACGGGGGAACAGTTTGGTTACCCGGGTGAGACGTTGGGGGCCGCCACCGCCGGACGGGCGTCCGGACGCCGGGAACGGCGAGGGGCCCGCCCCCCGCGTGCGCGGGAGACGGGCCCCGGTGGAGCCTCGGGCGTCAGATCGAGAAGACCTCGTCGAGGAGCGCCTGCTGCTCGGCGGCGTGCCGCTTGGCCGAGCCCACCGCCGGGGCGGAGGAGGCCGTGCGGGCGACGCGGCGCAGACGGGGACCGCCCGCGCTGCGGCCGATGACGACCTGCAGGTGGTCGACCAGGTTCATCGCGATGAACGGCCAGGCACCCTGGTTCGCCGGCTCCTCCTGCGCCCAGATGAACTGGACGTTGTCGCCGTACTTGGCCAGCTCCTCCTGGAGCTCGGCCACCGGCAGCGGGTAGAGCCGCTCCAGGCGGACGATCGCCGTGTCGGTGACACCGCGCTCGGCCCGGGCCCCCTCCAGGTCGTAGTAGAACTTGCCGGAGGTGATGACCACCTTGCGGACGCCTGCCGGGTCCACGGTGGTGTCACCGATGACCGGGCGGAACGAGCCGGACAGGAACTCGGTCGTGGCCGAGGCCGCCGCCTTCAGACGCAGCATCGACTTCGGGGTGAAGACGACCAGCGGCTTGTGGTGCGGGTTGTGGACCTGCCACCGCAGGAGGTGGAAGTAGTTCGACGGCAGGGTCGGCATGGCCACCGTCATGTTGTTCTGCGCGCACAGCTGGAGGAAGCGCTCCGGGCGGGCGGACGAGTGGTCCGGGCCCTGGCCCTCGTAGCCGTGCGGCAGCAGCAGGGTGACGCCGGAGTGCTGGCCCCACTTCTGCTCGGCCGAGGCGATGTACTCGTCGACCATGGTCTGCGCGCCGTTGACGAAGTCGCCGAACTGCGCCTCCCACATGACCAGCGCGTTCGGTCGGGTCAGCGAGTAGCCGTACTCGAAGCCCATCGCCGCGTACTCCGACAGCAGGCTGTCGTAGACGGTGTAGCGGGCCTGGTCCTCGGTCAGGTACAGCAGCGGGGTGTAGTCCTCGCCGCTGTTGCGGTCGATCAGCACCGCGTGGCGCTGGCCGAAGGTGCCGCGGCGGCTGTCCTGGCCGGCCAGGCGGACCGGGTGGCCCTCCATCAGCAGCGAGCCGATGGCCAGGGTCTCGCCCATCGCCCAGTCGATGGTGTTGTCCTCGACCGAGCCGGCGCGGCGCTGCAGCTGCGGCAGCAGGCGCGGGTGGACGGACAGCCAGTCCGGCAGGTTGACCTGCGAGGAGGCGATCCGCTTCACCATCTCCTCGGAGATGCCGGTCTGGATGGAGACCGGGAAGTCCGCGACCGGCTTGCCGTTGGCGGCGGCGGTCTGCGCGTGGGCGGCCTCGCGGACCTCGGAGAAGACCTTCTCCAGCTGGCCCTGGAAGTCCTGGAGCGCCTGCTCCGCCTCTTCCATGGTGATGTCGCCGCGACCGATCAGCGCCTCGGTGTACAGCTTGCGCACCGAGCGCTTCTTGTCGATCAGGTCGTACATCAGCGGCTGGGTGAACGACGGGTTGTCGGCCTCGTTGTGACCGCGGCGGCGGTAGCAGATGAGGTCGATCACGACGTCCTTGTGGAACGCCTGGCGGAACTCGAAGGCGAGCCGCGCGACGCGGACCACGGCCTCCGGGTCGTCGCCGTTCACGTGGAAGATCGGCGCCTCGATCATCCGGGCGACGTCGGTGCAGTACATCGACGAGCGCGAGGACGCCGGCGGGGCGGTGAAGCCGACCTGGTTGTTGACCACCACGTGCACGGTGCCGCCGGTGCGGTAGCCGCGCAGCTGCGACATGTTCAGGGTCTCCGCGACCACGCCCTGGCCCGCGAAGGCCGCGTCGCCGTGGATCTGCAGCGGCAGCACCGGGAAGGTGGTGCCGCCCTGGTCCAGGATGTCCTGCTTGGCGCGGGCGATGCCCTCGACGACCGGGTCCACGGCCTCCAGGTGGGAGGGGTTCGCGGCGAGCGAGACCTTGATGGTCTCGCCGTCCAGGCCGGTGAAGGTGCCCTCGGCGCCCAGGTGGTACTTCACGTCGCCGGAGCCGTGCATCGACTTCGGGTCGAGGTTGCCCTCGAACTCGCCGAAGATCTTGCCGTACGGCTTGCCGACGATGTTCGCCAGCACGTTCAGGCGGCCGCGGTGGGCCATGCCGATGACGGCCTCGTCGAGGCGGTGCTCGGCGGCGGCGTCGATGGTGGCGTCCAGCAGCGGGATGAGGGACTCGCCGCCCTCCAGCGAGAAACGCTTCTGGCCGACGTACTTCGTCTGCAGGAAGGTCTCGAAGGCCTCGGCCGAGTTCAGCCGGCGCAGGATGCGCAGCTGCTCCTCGCGCTCCGGCTTGGTGTACGGCTTCTCCAGGCGCTCCTGCAGCCACTTGCGCTGCTTCGGGTCCTGGATGTGCATGTACTCGATGCCGACGGTGCGGCAGTAGGTGTTGCGCAGCAGACCGAGGATGTCGCGGAGCTTCATCATCTTCTGGCCGCCGAAGCCGCCGACCGCGAACTCCCGCTCCAGGTCCCACAGGGTGAGGCCGTGCGTGGTGACGTCCAGGTCGGGGTGCTTGCGCTGCTTGTACTCCAGCGGGTCGGTGTCGGCCATCAGGTGGCCGCGCACGCGGTACGCGTGGATCAGCTCCATGACGCGGGCGGTCTTGTTGACCTCGTCGTCGTGGGTGGCGGCCACGTCGGTGGCCCAGCGGACCGGCTCGTACGGGATCCGCAGCGACTCGAAGACCTCGTCGTAGAAGCCGTTCTCACCGAGCAGCAGCTGGTGGATCGAGCGCAGGAACTCGCCCGACGCCGCGCCCTGGATGACGCGGTGGTCGTAGGTCGAGGTCAGCGTCATGATCTTGGAGACGCCGAGGCGGGCCAGCGTGTCGGGGGAGGAGCCCTGGAACTCGGCCGGGTACTCCATGGCGCCGACGCCGACGATGGTGCCCTGGCTCTGCATCAGGCGCGGGACCGAGTGGACGGTGCCGATGCCGCCGGGGTTGGTCAGCGAGACCGTGACGCCGGTGAAGTCGTCCATGGTCAGCTTGTTGGCGCGGGCCCGGCGGACGATGTCCTCGTAGGCCTGCCAGAAGCCGAAGAAGTCCAGGGTCTCGGCCTTCTTGATGGCCGCGACGACCAGCTGGCGCTCGCCGTTCGGCTTCACCAGGTCGATGGCGAGGCCGAGGTTCACGTGCTCCGGCTTGACCAGGTACGCCTTGCCGCCGTCCACCTTGTAGCTGTGGTTCATGCCCGGGTTGGCCTTGATGGCCTGGACCAGGGCGTAGCCGATCAGGTGGGTGAACGAGACCTTGCCGCCGCGGGCGCGCTGCAGGTGGTTGTTGATGACGATGCGGTTGTCGATCAACAGCTTGGCCGGGACGGCGCGCACCGAGGTGGCGGTCGGGACCTCCAGCGAGGCGTCCATGTTGGTGGCCACGGCCTTCGCCGGGCCGCGCAGCTGGACGAGCTCGGGGCCGCTCTCCGCGGCCGGCGCCGCCGCGGCAGCCGGGACGGCGGCCTTGGGCGCGGGCGGGGCGGCCGGGGCGGCGGCGAGCGGCGCGGGCGCCGGGGTCACCGGCGCGGCCGGTGCGGCGGGAGCGGGCGCGGCCGGCGCTGCGGCGGGAGCACTGGCAGGGGCAGCAACGGTGGTCGGCGTGGGGCCGACCGGGGTCGCGGCCTGGGTCACGGGAGTCACCTCGGTACCGGGCTTGTAGTCGGCGAAAAAGTCCCACCAGGCTCGGTCGACCGAGTTGGGATCCTGGAGGTACTGCTGGTAGATCTCGTCGACGAGCCACTCATTGGGGCCGAAGCCAGTGGAGCTTGCCGAGCTGCTGGGGGTTTCAGGGTGTGGCGACATCGGGGCAACCGCCCTCTTCCGCTTCCTTTTGGATGGTTGGACAGCGGGGATTAAGGCTACGCCTCCCACCAGTGATCGCGCAGTCCCCCCTGGCCAGGCGTCGCCCAGATCACAGTCCCGAGGTCCATTTTGGCTGAATCCGCGCGTTAGAACCGCTCGGGGAGCGGGAACAAAAGATCCCCTCTCGATCGCCACAACGCCTGAAAATAGGACAAAGGCGCCGATCATGGGGGTGATCGGCGCCGAATGTCCCAGTTGTGTGACAACTACACGGGGATCCGGGCCTCACCCGGCAGGGTGACCTCGATCATGCAGCCCCGGGCCGCCTCGGCCACCCGGATCTCGCCGCCGTGCAGGTCGACCGCCCAGCGGGCGATGGCCAGGCCCAGTCCGGTGCCGCCGTCCGCACCCGGGCCGGTCGCGGTGGCGGTGCCGCTGCGGCCGAACCGCTCGAACACCCGCTCGCGGTCCTCGGCCGGGATGCCCGGGCCCTGGTCCTCGACCTCCAGCCGGAGGGCGCCCGGCCCCTGCCCGGCCCGGGCCCGCACGGTCACCGTGCCGCCGGTGGGCGAGTGCTTGCAGGCGTTGTCCACCAGGTTGGCCACCACCTGGTGCAGCCGCTCCGGGTCGGCGACGGCCGCCAGCGTCCCCGGTTCCACGTCCAGTGCCAGCCGGACGTCCCCGCGGCGGGCCCAGGCGCCGCCCGCGGTCGCGCCGTCCACGGTCACCCCGCGCAGCACGCCGTCCAGGAACGGGCGGACGTCGAACGGGCGGGCGTCCAGCGGCACCACGCCGTCGTCCAGCTTGGAGAGGTCCAGCAGGTGGGTGACCAGCCGGCCGAGCCGCTCGGTCTGCTCCAGCGCGGCGCCCAGGGTCCTCGGATCGGGCCGGACCACGCCGTCCACCACGTTCTCCAGCACCCCGCGCAGCGCCGCGATCGGCGTGCGCAGCTCGTGCGAGACGTTGGCGATCAGCTCCCGGCGGTGCCGGTCGGCGGCCTCCAGATCGGCCGCCATCAGATTGAAGGTGTCGGCGAGTTCGCCGATCTCGTCCCGGGAGGCGACGTCCACCCGGGCGCTGTAGTCGCCGGCGGCCATCGCGCGGGCCGCGGCGGTCATGTCGCGCAGCGGGGCGGTCAGCCCGTGCGCGAGGAACTGCATGAACAGCAGGGACGCGATGATCGAGAAGATCATGATGATCCGGATCTGCGTCTCGGACCGGATCGCGACCACCACCATGCCGGTGGCCAGCACCACCGACACGACCACCAGCAGGGCCAGCTTGCCCTTGATCGAGCGGACCGGGTCGAACGGCCTCATGTCGGCCCAGACGCGCCGCGCGGCACGCGCGGCCAGGCCGGAGCCCGGGGTGCGCTGGGCATCCCCGTTGCGTTGCTGTGGGAAGGTCATGGTGCTCCTGGTCGTCCCCCGAACAGTGCGGCACCCTACGGCGCGGGCCCCCCGGTGGCCCGACGCCGTGACGGCCGTTACGCGAGCGGTGCCTCCAGGGCGTACCCGACGCCGTGCACCGTACGGATCCAGCTGGCGCCGATCTTCCGGCGCAGCGCCTTCACATGGCTGTCGACCGTGCGGGTGCCGGAGGCGTCCGTCCAGTCCCAGACCTCGGCGAGCAGCTGCTCGCGGGTGAGCACGGCCCGCGGCTGCGCGGCCAGGCAGGCCAGCAGGTCGAACTCGGTGGGCGTCAGGTGGACGTCGCCCGAGCCGAGGCGCACCCGGCGCTGCACGTGGTCGATCTCCAGTTCGCCGAAGCGCAGCGAGCCGAGCGCCGGCGTCCGGGCCGCCTGCTGGGCCCGCTCCACGCGGCGCAGCAGCACGTTCACCCGGGCCGCGAGCTCGCGCATGGAGAACGGCTTGGTCATGTAGTCGTCCGCACCGACGCCGAGGCCGACCAGCAGGTCCGTCTCGTCGTCGCGGGCGGTCAGCATCAGCACCGGCACCGGGCGCTGGGCCTGGATCCGGCGGCACACCTCGAGGCCGTCGAAGCCGGGCAGCATGATGTCCAGGACCACGAGGTCCGGCTGCCAGGTGTGGAAGCCGTCGACGGCACCCGGGCCGTCGTGGGCCACCGCGACCTTGAACCCCTCGGCGCCCAGGCGGGCGGCGATGGACTCCGCGATGGTCGGCTCGTCCTCGACGACGAGCACCCGTCGCTGGGTACCCACCGTGGTACCCGTGCTGCTGGAGCTGTCCTGCTGAATTTCTGTCACGGTCACGCCACCGCCCCCAGGGCTGCGGGCCGGCCGCCTGTGGGGACGGCGGGCTCCGCGTCGTAGTCGTCTTGTTCCGTCGTGGGCCGTGTCCGGCCCGCTGTCGTCCGCAGGGGCCGTTCCGCCGTCGGCCTTCCTGCGCACCGGCACGCCGTCGGACGACGTGCCGTACCGCACCCCTCGCAGAGTACGGACAACGCGAGCGTTCCGGCAGGTGGGCCGGGACACTTCGGGCCCGGGACCGGTGGCAAACGCCACCGGCTCTCGGGCCGGTGCCGGTCCTGGGCGGACCGGGCACGGGGCGATACCTTACCCGGCGAATTTGGCGCCCGTAACGGTATGTATGCACCCCAACTGGACTTTCCGCTCGCCCCCTTCCGGCTACTCGTCCGTAAACAGAGCGCTGGTACGGACCAGGTGGCGGCCGCGTGCGGTCGGTGTGCGTCCGATCTTCACAGCTCATCCCCAGCCCGTTCCCAGGTGGCCAACGTATCGTGGTCACGACAAAGCGCGCAGGGAGGTGTGACGATCCGCCACATCCTGCGTCGGCTCGCGTCCGCCGTGCCCACACCGCGGCGCAACCCCTTCGCGCTCGGGTACCTGGCGGTCCTGCTCGGCACCACGCTGCTGGCCCGCTTCGGCGACCCGGAGCTGGTGCGGCGGCTGCAGGTGGCCTCCAGCTCCGACGCGCACAACCTGCTCGACCACCCGCTGCTGGCGCTGACCGCCAGTGGGCTGTGGGTGGCCGGCCCGGTGTGGATGCCGTACTTCTGGGCCTTCCTGCTCACCGTCGCCCCGCTGGAGCGCCGGGTCGGCGGCCTGCGCGCCGCCGGGGTGGTGGCCGCCGGGCACATCGGGGCCACCCTGGTCTCGCAGCTGGTGGTGGTCGTCGCGGTGGCCTCCGGCGGTCAGCCCGCCGAGGCGCTCGACGCCCTGGACATCGGGGTCAGTTACGGAGTGCTGGCCGGCCTGGGCGCCGTCGCCGGACTCCTCGCGCCCCCCGGGCGCCTCCTCGCCCTGGCGTGCGCCTCCGCCCTCCTCCTGGACCAGATCCTCACCGACCGGGACCTGGTCACCGGCGTCGGGCACCCGACCGCCCTGCTGATCGGCATCGCCTGCTGGCCGGCCCTGCGCCGGCGCCGCCCGCTCCGGGCCCGTCGCCGCCCGGTCCGGGCCACCTCCGCCCCCAGCTCCTGACCCCTTTTCTTTATGGGCCGTCGCTTCACGGCGGTGTTCCCGCACGTCCCAGGCCGATCGCTCAGAGCGAACAGCGGGCGGGGAACAACGCCGCTCCTCCAATCCTTAGTCAGGTCAACTCAACTTCGCTGACTGGGGAGAGATCATGGCATCGACGTCCACTCCGCTCACCCTGCCCGTGCTGCCGCTCGACGACGAGGTCGTGCTCCCCGGCATGGTCGTGCCCCTGGACCTGTCCGACGCCGAGGTGCGTGCCGCCGTCGAGGCCGCCCGGGCCGGTACGAGGGGTGTGGGCAAGCCGCAGGTCCTGCTGGTCCCACGGCTGGACGGCTCGTACGGAGCGGTCGGCACCCTGGCCACCGTCGAGCAGGTCGGCCGCCTCGCCGACGGCGACCCCGCCGCCCTGGTCCGCGCCGTCCGCCGGCTGCGGATCGGCGCCGGCACCACCGGCCCCGGCGCCGCCCTCTGGGTGGAGACCGCGGCCTTCCGCGAGTCCGACCCTGGCCTGCCGGTGGCCGGCCGGGCCGCCGAGCTGGTCAAGGAGTACAAGGCCCTCGCCACCCAGTGGCTGCGCCGCCGCGGCGCCTGGCAGATCGTCGACCGCGTCGCCGCCATCGAAGGGGTCGGCGAGCTCGCCGACAACATCGGCTACGCGCCCTTCGCGACCGCCGAGCAGAAGCTGAAGGTGCTGCTGGAGGCCGACCAACTGGCCCGCCTGGAGTACGCCCTGCAGCTGATGCGCGACCACCTCGCCGAGGAGGAGGTCAACGACACCATCCGCAAGGACGTCGAGGAGGGCGTGGCCAAGCAGCAGAAGGAGTTCCTGCTCCGCCGCCAGCTGGAGGCCGTCCGCAAGGAGCTGGCCGAGCTGAACGGCGAGTCCGGCTCCGAGGAGGAGGACTACCGCGCCCGGGTGGAGGCCGCCGCGCTGCCCGAGAAGGTCCGCGAGGCCGCCCTCAAGGAGGTGGACAAGCTGGAGCGGGCCAGCGACCAGTCCCCCGAGGGCTCCTGGATCCGCACCTGGCTGGACACCGTCCTGGAGCTGCCTTGGAACGAGCGCTCCGAGGACGCGTACGACATCGCCGGCGCCCGGGGCGTGCTGGACGCCGACCACGCGGGCCTGGCGGACGTGAAGGACCGCATCGTCGAGTACCTGGCGGTGCGCAAGCGCCGCGCCGACCAGGGGCTCGGGCAGATCGGCGGCCGGCGCGGCGGGGCCGTGCTCGCCCTGGTCGGCCCGCCCGGCGTCGGCAAGACCTCGCTCGGCGAGTCGGTGGCCCGCGCCATGGGCCGCTCCTTCGTCCGGGTCGCCCTGGGCGGCGTCCGCGACGAGGCCGAGATCCGCGGCCACCGCCGCACCTACGTCGGCGCGCTGCCCGGCCGGATCGTCCGGGCGATCAAGGAGGCCGGCTCGATGAACCCGGTCGTCCTGCTCGACGAGATCGACAAGGTCGGCTCCGACTACCGCGGCGACCCGGCGGCCGCCCTGCTCGAAGTGCTCGACCCGGCCCAGAACCACACCTTCCGCGACCACTACCTGGAGGTCGAGCTGGACCTCTCCGATGTGGTCTTCCTCGCCACCGCCAACGTGCTGGAGGCCATCCCCGAGCCGCTGCTCGACCGGATGGAGCTGGTCCGGCTGGACGGCTACACCGAGGACGAGAAGGTGGTCATCGCCCGCGACCACCTGCTGCCCCGGCAGCTGGGCAGGGCCGGGCTGAGGTCCGAGGAGGTCTCGGTGGACGAGCCCGCCCTGCGCCGGCTCGCCGGCGAGTACACCCGTGAGGCCGGCGTCCGGAACCTGGAGCGCTCGATCGCCCGCATCCTGCGGAAGATCGCCGCGCAGAGCGAGCTCGGCGAGCGCGAGCTGCCCGCCGCGATCGGCGCGGAGGACCTGCGGGCGCTGATCGGGCGTCCGCACCACACCCCCGAGTCCGCCCAGGAGCCCGCCGAGCGGCGCACCGCCGTCCCGGGCGTGGCCACCGGCCTCGCGGTGACCGGCGCGGGCGGCGACGTCCTCTACATCGAGGCCTCGCTCGCCGACGCCGAGACCGGCTCCACCGGGCTGACCCTCACCGGGCAGCTGGGCGAGGTGATGAAGGAGTCCGCCCACATCGCCCTCTCCTACCTGCGCTCACGCGGCGCCGAACTGGAGCTGCCGGTCACCGGCCTGCGGGAGCGCGGCATCCACCTGCACGTGCCGGCCGGCGCCGTCCCCAAGGACGGCCCGAGCGCGGGCATCACCATGACCACCGCGCTGGCCTCGCTGCTCTCCGGGCGGAAGGTCCGGACGGACGTGGCGATGACCGGTGAGGTGTCGCTGACCGGGCGGGTGCTGCCGATCGGCGGGGTGAAGCAGAAGCTGCTCGCCGCGGACCGGGCCGGGATCACCACCGTGGTCATCCCCAAGCGGAACGAGCCCGACCTGGACGACGTGCCGGGCGAGGTGCTGGAGCGGCTGACCGTCCACCCGGTGGCGGACGTCCGGGAGGTGCTGAAGCTGGCGCTGGAGCCGGCGGAGGTGCTGGCGGCCGTCGGCTGACCGGTCGGCCGCTGACGGGCGCGGAGCGCGGGGGACCGCGCGTGGTGGAGGAGTGTGTCGCCTGCCCTTCCACCGCGCGCGGTCCCCGCGCCCATGGCGTCCCGCCCACCGGCTCCCGGGGACGGAACCGGGTCACCCGGGCGGGTCCGCCGGGTGGGTGCCGGCCGCCGGTGCGTGCGACACTGCCGAAATGCCGTCCCCCACCCAGCGGGCCCTGGCCCGTGTGCCGGAGCGCTACCGCCCGTTCCTGGTGAAGCACCGGAAAGCGGTGAAGTTCCTGCTGGTCGGCGGCACCTGCTTCGTGCTGACCATGGCGGTCAACTACGGCCTCAAGCTGACCCTGCTGGAGCACAAGCCGGTCCTGGCCCTGACCATCGCGACCGTGATCGCCACCGTGGTGTCGTACGTGCTGAACCGGCAGTGGTCCTTCCGGGCCGCCGGGCGCAAGCAGGAGGCGGCCCTGTTCTTCCTGGTCAGCGCGCTGGCCGTCGGGGTCAACGACCTCCCGCTGGCCTTCTCCCGGTACGTCCTGGACCTGCGCCGGCCGTATGTCGGGCACGTCACCCAGGAGGTCGCGGACTTCGTCAGCGGAATGATCGTGGGGACGCTGCTGGCCATGGTGTTCCGGTTCTGGGCGATGAACCGCTTCGTCTTCACCCGCCTCTCGGCCCGGGTCAGCCCCGACCGGCGCCGGCCCGAGCGGGTCGGCCCCGGCGGCTGACCGGGCCGGCGGGGGGACCGGGCCGGCGGGGGACCGCGGCGGGAAGGAGCGGCATGCGGAGCGGACCGACCGGGCACCGCGGGGTGCGCCGCGGCAACCTGGCCCTGGTGCTCGGCGAGATCGCCGAGGGGTCGAGGTCCCGGGCCGACCTCGCCGCGATCACCGGGCTGACCCGGCCCGCGGTGTCCTCCCTGGTGGACGAGCTGACGGCTGCCCGTCTGGTCACCGAGAGCGGTCCCGCCGAACCCAGCGGCCGGGCCGGCCGCCCCGGCACCGCCCTCGCCCTCGACCCGCAGGGCCCCGCCGGGCTCGGCGCCGAGATCGGCCTCGACCACCTCGGCGCCTGCGTGGTCGACCTGTGCGGCGGGGTCCGCGCGCGGCGGCGGGTCGGGATCCGCAACCGCGGCCGCCACCCCGAGGGCGTCCTCGCCGACCTCGCCGAACTGCTGCGGCAGGTCGCCAGCGGGGAACCGCCCCGGCCCGCCGGACTGACCGTGGCCGTCCCCGGCCCGGTCGGCGCGGCCGAGGGCGTCCTGGAACGGTCCCCCGGGCTCGGCTGGCCGCCGCGGGTCCCGGTCGCCGCCGCACTCCGGGTCGCCCTCCGCGAGACCGGCGCCACCGAACTGGCCGCACTCCCCATCACCGTCGAGAACGACGCCAACCTCGGCGCCCTGGCCGAACTCCGGCTCGCCGACCGTCCCACCGACCTCTGCCACCTGCTGGCCGGGCCCGGGCTCGGCGCCGCCTTCCTGGTCGACGGCCGGCTGCTGCGCGGCGCCCGCGGGTTCGCCGGCGAGATCGCCCACCTGCCGGTCCGGCCGGACGGGCCCGCCTGCCCCTGCGGCGCCCGGGGATGCCTGGAGCAGTACGCGGGGGAGACGGCGGTGCTCGGCGCCGCGGGGCTGGGCGGGCGCGGAGGAAGGGGGCGGGCGGACTGGATCGAGGCGCTGGCTCAGCGGGCGGCGGCGGGGGACACGGCCGTCCGGGGCGCCCTGGCGACGGCCGGGGCGGCACTGGGGATCGCGGCGGCGGGGGTGGTGGACCTGGTGGATCCGGGGGCGGTGGTGCTGGGCGGCGGGTACGGGGAACTGGGGGAGTGGGTGGTGCCGGCGATGCGGGAGGAGATGGCGCGGCGCATCACCACCCGGCCCTGGCAGGACGACTGGCTCGCCGCCTCCCCGCTCGGCCGCCACGGCCCCCTCCTCGGCGCCGCCCTCCACGTCACCGCCACCGTCATCGCCGACCCTGGCCTCCTCACCGACGACGACGTCTGACCCGGGTGCACGGGGGTGGGCGGGCAGCGCCCGTGGGTCGCTCGCGCCCGGTGGGGCGGGGCTTTGCTTGGACTTGAAGAAGGTTGCCTTATTCAACCATCGCGCTATGGTTGGTTTACGCAACTAAAGTCCAGCGAAGGATCCGCATGTCCCACCGCAAGGTCCTCGAAGCCCTCTCCGGCCTGCTGCTCGGCCTCTTCGTGGCCGTCCTGTCCTCGACCGTCGTCTCGAACGCCCTGCCGCGGATCCTCACCGACCTGCACGGCGGCGAGTCCGCGTACACGTGGGTGATCACCGCCGCCCTGCTGTCGCTGACCGCGTCCACCCCGATCTGGGGCAAGCTCTCCGACCTGGTCAGCAAGAAGGTGCTGGTGCAGGCGGCCCTGGTGATCTACATCGGCTCCTCCGCGCTGGCCGGCCTCTCGCAGAACGTGGGCGAGCTGATCGCCTGCCGGGTGCTACAGGGCGTCGGCGCCGGCGGTGTCACCGCGCTGGCCCAGATCTGCCTGGCCGCGATGGTGCCGCCGCGCGAGCGCGGCCGGTACAGCGGCTACTTCGGCGCGGTGTTCGCGCTGGCCACCCTCGGCGGGCCGCTGATCGGCGGCGTCATCGTGGACACCGACTGGCTCGGCTGGCGCTGGTGCTTCTACGTGGGCATCCCGTTCGCGCTGGTGGCGATCGCCGTGCTGCAGCGCACCCTGGACCTGCCCGCCGCCCCCGCCCGCACCACCCGGACCCGGATCGACTACCTCGGCGCGCTGCTGGTCACCGGCGCGGTCAGCCTGCTGATGATCTGGATCAGCCTGGCCGGCCGGACCTACCCGTGGCTGTCCTGGCAGACCGCGGCGATGGTCGGCGGCGCGGCGGTGCTGGCGGCGCTGTTCCTGGCGGTGGAGCGGCGGGCCGCCGAGCCGGTGATCCCGCTCGGGCTGTTCCGGCACCGCACGGTGGCGCTGGCCGCCGTCGCCAGCGCCCTGGTCGGCGTCGGGATGTACGGCGCGACCACCTTCCTCAGCCAGTACTTCCAGCTGGCCCGCGAGAAGTCCCCGACCATGGCCGGCCTGCTCACCCTGCCGATGATCCTGGGCCTGGCGCTCTCCTCCACCGTGGCCGGCCGGCTGATCACCCGGTACGGGAAGTGGAAGGCGTACCTGGTGGCCGGGACGGCCCTGATGGCGCTCGGCTTCGCGCTCCTCGGCACCCTCCGGGACGACACCCCGTACCCGCTGATCGCGGTGCCCATGGCGGTGACCGGGATCGGCCTCGGCCTCACCCTGCAGAACCTGGTGCTGGCCGTGCAGAACACGGTGCCGCGGCACGAGCTCGGCGCGGCCAGCTCGGCGGTCGCCTTCTTCCGCACCCTGGGCGGGGCGATCGGCGTCTCGGCGCTCGGGGCGCTGCTCTCCGACCGGGTCGGGCGGTACCTGGCCGAGAACCTGGCCGCCGCCCACGTCGCCCCGGGCGGGTCCGCGCTCGGCGGCGGGGAGATCCCCGACCTCGGCGCGCTGCCCGCGCCGTTCGTCCCGCTGGTGACGGACGCCTTCGGGCACGGCGTCGGCATGGTCTTCCTGATGGCCGCGCCGTTCGCGCTGCTGGCGTTCCTGGTGGTGCTGTTCATCCGGGAGGCGCCGCTGAAGACCGTCCAGGAGGCGGCGGCCGCCCCGCTGGTGCGGACCTGACCCGGCCGGAGACGGGAAAACCCTCAGGGGCGCGGAAACCGCGCCCCTGAGGGTTCTCCGGCGACTGCGCGCCGGCCTACTTGTTGGCGATCAGCGTGATCCCGTAGAAGACCACGGAGGCACAGACGCTGAAGCAGAGCGCGGCGCCGGCCAGCGCCAGGTTGCCCCGGCCCGAGCCCGGGATGCCGGACCGGACGGCCTCCTGCGCCGCCTCACGGCGGGACAGGGCGAGGATGCCCAGGGCGAAGACGGCGACCACGGTGACGGTGATCGCGAAGCTGATGCCGGCGGTCTGCGCGAGGGCGGCCCACTTGATGTTCATGAGTGTCTGCCTTCCCGGCTCAGGCCGCGACGGTGGTGGACGCGGGGGTGGGGGTGACCGGGGCCGGGGCGACCTCGACCTCGACCTCGTTCACCTCGTTGACGTTGCCGGCGTGGACCGGCTGGCGGCGGGAGGCGAGCCACATCGCGCCCGAGCCGACGACCAGCGCGGCACCGACCAGGGCGACGCCCCAGGAGCCCTGGATGGCGATGAAGGCCGCGATGCCGGACACCGTGGCGGCGGCGGGCAGGGTCAGGCCCCAGGTGTAGACCATGCGGCGGGCCATGCCCCAGCGCAGCTTGCCCTCCGGGCCGCCGAGGCCGGCGCCCATGATGCCGCCGGAGCAGACCTGGGTGGTGGAGAGGCCGTAGCCCATGTGCGAGGAGGTCAGGATGACCGTGGCGGCCGCGGTCTCCGAGGCCAGGCCCTGGCGGGGCTTGATGTCGGCCAGACCGGAGCCCATCGAGCGGATGATCCGCCAGCCGCCCATGTAGGTGCCGATGGCGATGGCCGCACCGGCGCTGACCACGACCCACGCCGGCGGCATGGCGCCCTTGGGCAGGTTGCCGACCGAGACCAGGGTCAGGGTGATGATGCCCATGGTCTTCTGCGCGTCGTTGGTGCCGTGGGCGAGCGAGATCAGCGAGGAGGAGAAGACCTGCCCGACCCGGAAGCCCTTGTCGGTGGTCTCCTCGCGGCCGCCGCGGGTCAGCCGGTACGCCAGCTTGGTGGCGCCCCAGGAGGCGAGGCCGGCGACGATCGGGGAGGCGACCGCCGGGATGAGGATCTTGGAGGTGACGGTCGCGAAGTTCACGCCGTTCATGCCCACACCCACGACCGTGGCGCCGATCAGGCCGCCGTACAGGGCGTGCGAGGAGCTGGAGGGAAGGCCCTTCAGCCAGGTCAGGAGGTTCCAGAGGATGGCTCCGACCAGGGCGGCGAAGATGACGGCCGGTTGGACGCCGGTCTTCTCGTTGACGATGCCGCCGGAGATGGTGGTGGCGACCTTCACGGAGAGGAAGGCGCCGGCGAAGTTCAGGACCGCCGCGATGGTGACCGCGACCTTGGGCTTGAGGGCCCCCGTGGCGATGGAGGTGGCCATCGCGTTGGCGGTGTCGTGGAAGCCGTTGGTGAAGTCGAAGGCGAGCGCCGTGATGATCACAACGGCCACCAGGAACGTGATGTGTTCCATACCCAAACAATCGTCGTAGTTGTCGGACTGACGCTGCTGTCACGGTGGACCGTAGGGACGCCGGGTGAACGGAAGGTGAACAGGGTCGGGAATCGTGGTTCCGATGGTGTCCGGTGGGTTGCGGAGAAGGTGTGAAGGCATGGAGGCCGAGGCTCAGTACGGCCTCCGGAGCGTCAAATGCCCCCTCTGATGGGGGTTTGCTGAGAGCTGTCTCACAGTGCCCGATCGGTCCTGCCAGATTTCATCGAGACCTCAGGAAGCCACCTGCCGCTCACCCCCGTCGGCATGACAGGATCGTCGGGATCACCGGGCGCGGCCCGGTGACGGCCGTGGACAAAGGGGAGGGCCGGCCGGATGAGGGCTGCAACGGGTTCCGAGTCGACCGGTATGCGTCCGTGGGTGCGGGCGGCGCTGCGCTGCGGGGCCGTCCTGGCCGCCGCCGCACTCGCCCTGCCCCTCGCCGGGGCCGCGTACGCCGCGCCCCAGCCCGATGTGAAGGTCACCGTCGCCCCGGGCGCGGACCCGCTGGCCGACGCCAAGGCCACCCTCGGCCCGCTGCTGGACAACCTCCACAAGCTCTACCAGGAGGCCGAGGCCGCCACCGAGCAGTACAACGGCACGGTCGCCCGGCTCACCGAGCAGCAGAACGCCCTCGCCGAGCTGCGCACCAGGATCACCCGCCAGCAGGCCGCCGTGGACGCCGGCACCGATCTGGCCGCCCAGCTCGCCGCCGCCCAGTACCGCAACGGCAACGCCTCCGAGGTCGCCGACCTGCTGCTCGCCGACGACCCCTACGAGGCCGTGGTGATCGCCGAGCTGCTGAAGGCGGCCGGCCGCTCCCAGCGGGAGTTCCTCGACCACCTCAAGGCGGACCGCGCCGCGCTGGAGGACTCGCAGCACCAGGCCGAGGCCGCGGTGGCGCAGTCCCAGGCGCTGGTCGTCCAGCAGGAGCAGACCAAGGGCGAGGCCGCCCGGAAGCTGGCCGAGATCGAGCAGACGGTCAGCTCCCTCACCGGCGCCCAGCGAAGCGAGCTGGAGCAGCTGGAGCAGCGCGAGGCGGACGAGGCCCAGCTGGCCTTCCTCGCCTCCGGCGCGCTCGGCAAGGGCGAGCGCACCCCCTCCGAGGCCGGCCGCAAGGCGGTCGCCTTCGCCCTCTCCAAGCTGGGCATCGACTACGTCTGGGGCGGCACCGGGCCGGACGGCTACGACTGCTCGGGCCTGACCTCGCAGGCGTGGCTGGCGGCCGGCAAGCCGATCCCGCGCACCAGCCAGGAGCAGTGGGCCCAGCTGAAGCGCATCCCGCTGAACGAGATCCGGGCCGGCGACCTGGTCATCTACTACGGCGGTGCCACCCACGTCGCGATGTACATCGGCGGCGGGCTGATCGTGCAGGCCCCGCGCACCGGCGACGTGGTGAAGGTGTCCCCGATCGGCGCCATGCCGATCCTCGGCGCCGTCCGGCCCGACCCGGAGTCCGGCGCGGACGACAAGGGCGGCGCGTGGAAGGTCCCGGACGTGAAGGTCGGCTCCAGCCGGATCGCGCCCGCCAAGCCGTCCACCCTGCCCCCCGTGCCGCCCACGCCCGCCACCCCGGCACCCACGCCGAGCACGCCCACCACCCCGGCCGACACCACGGGCACCCCCACCACCGGCGGGACGCCGACCACCGGCGGCACCCCCACCACGGGCGGGACGCCCAGCGGCTCCGGCACGCCGAGCGGGACGGGCACGCCGAGCGGGACGGGCACCCCGAGCGGCAGCGGGACGCCCAGCGGTTCGGGTGCCCCGACGACCGGCGGCTCGCCCTCGGGCAGCGGCTCGCCGTCCACCACCACCTCGAAGTCGGCCTCCTCCTCCCCGACCGCGGGCTGAGCCGATCCCCCGTGGTGGGCGCCGCGCGGCGCCCACCACGGTCGCGGGTCACAGCCCGCTGTCGGCCTCGAACCGGACCACGACCGCCTTGGAGGTCGGCGTGTTGCTGATGTCCGCCGTGGAGTCCAGCGGCACCAGCACGTTGGTCTCCGGGTAGTACGACGCCGCCCCGCCCCGGGCCACCGGGTAGTGCACCACCTTGAAGTGCGGGGCCCGGCGCTCCACGCCGTCCCGCCACTCGCCGACCAGGTCCACGTACGAGCCGTCGGCCAGGCCCAGCTCGGCCGCGTCCGCCGGGTTCACCAGGACGACCCGGCGGCCCCCGGTGATGCCGCGGTAGCGGTCGTCCAGGCCGTAGATCGTGGTGTTGTACTGGTCGTGCGAGCGCAGCGTCTGCAGCAGCAGCCGGCCGGCCGGGACCTCGGGCGCGGTGAGCGGGTTGACCGTGAAGTTCGCCTTCCCGGTCGCGGTGGGGAAGCTCCGGCTGTCCCGCGGGCCGTGCGGCAGGGCGAAGCCGCCGGGCTTGCGGACCTTGGCGTTGAACTCCTCGAAGCCCGGGACCACCCGGGAGATCCGGTCCCGGACGGTGTCGTAGGACACCGCGAACTCCTCCCACGGGGTGTCGTCCTGCGGCCCCAGGGCGGCCCGGGCCAGCCGGCAGACGATCGCCACCTCGGACAGCAGCTCCTCGGACGGCGGCCGCAGCCCGCCGCGCGAGGAGTGCACCATGCCCATCGAGTCCTCCACGCTGACGAACTGCGCGCCGGCCGCCGTCCAGTCCCGGTCGGTCCGGCCCAGCGTGGGCAGGATCAGCGCCCGGGCGCCGGTCACCACGTGCGAGCGGTTGAGCTTGGTGGAGACGTGCACGGTCAGCCGGCAGCGGCGCATGGCCGCCTCGGTGGTCGCGGTGTCCGGGCTGGCCGCGACGAAGTTGCCGCCCATCGCGAAGAACACCTTCACCGTGCCGTCGCGCATCGCCCGGATGGTGTCCACCGTGTCCAGGCCGTGCTCGCGCGGGGGCGCGAAGCCGAACTCCCGCTCCAGCGCGTCCAGGAAGGCGGCGCTCGGCCGCTCGAAGATGCCCATCGTCCGGTCGCCCTGCACGTTGCTGTGGCCGCGCACCGGGCAGACGCCCGCGCCCGGACGGCCCACGTTGCCGCGCAGCAGCAGGAAGTTGACCACCTCGCGGATGGTCGGCACGGCGTGCTTGTGCTGGGTCAGGCCCATCGCCCAGCAGACGATGATCCGCTTCGAGGAGAGCACCATCCGGCCCAGCTCCTCGATCTGCTCCCAGGGCAGACCGGTCGCCGCCAGCACCTCGGCCCGGTCGGTGCTCGCCGCCTCGGCCGCGAACTCCTCGAATCCGTGGCAGTGCTCGGCGACGAACGCGCGGTCCACCCCGTCCGGGGCGGCCAGCACCAGCTGGTTCAGCGCCCGGAACAGGGCCAGGTCGCCGCCGAGCCGGATCTGCAGGAACAGGTCGGTCAGCTTGGTGCCGGAGCCCACCAGACCACGGGCGTTCTGCGGGTTCTTGAACCGCTCCAGACCCGCCTCCGGCAGCGGGTTCACGCTGACCACCTTCGCCCCGGCCCGCTTCGCCCGCTCCAGCGCGGACAGCATCCGCGGGTGGTTGGTGCCCGGGTTCTGGCCCGCCACGATGATCAGGTCCGCCTGGTACAGGTCCTTGAGGTGGACGCTGCCCTTGCCGATGCCGAGGGTCTCCACCAGCGCGGAACCGGAGGACTCGTGGCACATGTTGGAGCAGTCCGGCAGGTTGTTGGTGCCGAGCTTGCGGGCGAACAGCTGGTAGACGAAGGCGGCCTCGTTGCTGGTCCGGCCCGAGGTGTAGAACGCGGCGCCGTCCGCGGTGTCCAGCGCCCGCAGCTCCTGCGCGACGATCTCGAAGGCGCGCTCCCAGGACACCGGCACGTAGTGGCTCGCGCCCTCGTCCAGCAGCATCGGCTCGGTCAGCCGGCCCTGCTGGCCCAGCCAGTACCCGGACCGCTCGGCCAGCTCCGCCACCGGGTGCGCGGCGAAGAACTCGCCCGTGATCCGGCGCTCGGTCGCCTCCTCCGCCACCGCCTTGGCGCCGTTCTCGCAGAACTCGGCGGTGTGCGTCTTGCCGGGCTCCGGCCAGGCGCAGCCCGGGCAGTCGAACCCGTCCGGCTGGTTCACCTTCCGCAGGGTCGCCAGGGTCCGCCGGGGACCCATCTGCTCGGCGGCCATCCGCAGGCTGTGGCCGACCGCGGGCAGCCCGGCGGCCGCGTGGTGGGGCGCGCCGACCCGGGGCGCGTCCTGCGCGGGGTCGCTCTGCGGGGCCTGCTTGGCCATGGCTGAACCTCCTGCTCACGTGGGCCGCGCGTCGTTGCCGGCCCCGCGCCCATCCTCGCACCCGGGGCCCGCCGGGGGGACGGGGGCGGGGAGGGGGGTGGGGAGGGGGACGGGGAGGTGGTGCGGGCCCGGTCGGGAGGGTGGCCGGTGCGGACCGTTGCGTGGGTGAACGGTGAAGGGGGCGGGGCTGGTTGGCCGCGAGGGCGGGGTGCGCGGAACAATGACCGGCGAGACGGTGACAGCGGGTCGCCGCAGCCGAGCAGTGAGGTACCCGATGACGGTTCCCGCCGAGCCCGCCGCCTCCGCCGTACCGGCCCCTCCGGCCCCGCCGGCCTCTCCGCCGATCGTTCCGCCGATCGTTCCGCCGGTCGTTCCGGAGCCGGCGGTGCCGGTCGAGGTCGCACCCGGGGTGCGCGAGCTGCTGGTACGGCTGCGGGACGCCGCGGACACCGCCCCGAGCTCCGAGGCGGCCGTCCACCTGCTGGAGAGCGTCGCGCGCGAGATGACCGGACTGCTCGGCCGCCACGACCGGGACAGCCTGACCGCCTGGCGGGAACTCGGCTACCACCGCAACCGCGCCGGCGACCCCGTCGGAGCCGTCCACCTGCTCGGCCAGGTCACCGCCGACCTCGCCCACGTCTTCGGGCCCGCCGACCCGGACACGCTGTACGCCGGACTCGAACTCGCCACCGCCGTCGGCGACTCCGGGGACCCGAACGGCGCCGCGCACCGCCTGCGCGAGCTGCTGCCCGCGCTCACCGCCGCGGCCGGCCCGGACGACGCCCGCACCCTCGCCGCACACGTCCGGCTGGCCGTGGAGACCGGGCGGCTCGGCGACGTGATGGGGGCGATCGGGGCGTTCGCGCTGCTGATCCCGCGGATCCAGCAGGTGCTGGGGGAGGGGCATCCGCTGTTGGGGGAGGCGCGGTGCGGGCTCGGCCGGCTGGTGCCGCACCGGCGGCGGCTGGCCGGCGGGGGCGGGATCGCGCCGGTCGAGGCGGTCGCCATGGTGCACCGGCTGATGGTCTGGGACTTCGACACCGACGAGGAGGCCGACGCCTTCCTCTCCGAACTCGAACACGCCACCGGCCAACGCCACCTCGCCGGCCGTCTCGCCACCGTCCCCGACACCCTCACCCCGGACCACGCCACCGCCATCGTCCTCGGAGCACCCCCGTCCTAGCGCAGTTCCCCGCGCCCCTATGGAACCCAGTTGCGCTGGGGCCCTGGCGGGGTGCCTACGGGTGCGGGATGCGTTCGAGGATGCCTCCGGCGAAGAGGTCGTAGAGGGGGAGGGTCTCCAGGTGGACGTAGCCGATGTGGCAGTCGCAGACGGGCAGCGGGCACACCCGCGCCCGCAACTCGCCGCGGTACGACCCGTCGTAGAGGTTCCCCAGGGGTGGGCGGACGAAGTGGCAGCGGCGGACCGTCCCGTCGCCGTCCACCGAGATCACCGACTCGCCGGTGCGGCAGGGTTGCCCGCCGCTGGGGTGCGGGTGCCGGCTGTAGCCGAAGTGCGGGTCCAGGGCGGTCCAGTCGGCGGCTTCGGTGTCGTCGTAGGTGCGCCCGTCGGCGGCGTTGATCCAGAGGTAGACGTCCGCGGGGAGGTCGGCCCGCAGGCGGCGGGCGGCGGCGAGGTGGCCGGGTTCGCCGACCACGCCGACGCTGTACCGCACGCCGAGGGCGCTCAGCTCCCGGCACTTGGCGAGGAAGCGCTCGTACCGGACCTGGCCAGGGTGGTACGTCACCCAGAGGGCGACGGTCGCCGGGTCGGCGTCGGCGAGCCAGTCGGTGCGGCAGCTGAGGTTGGTCTGGATCGCCACCCGGCGGACGTGCGGAAGCCGGCTGAGCTCGACGAGGGCCCGCCGGTACCAGGAGCGGACCAGCCCCTCGCCCCACGGGGTGAACAGGACGGACAGGGTGTCGCCCACCTCGCCGGCCGCCGTCGCCCACGCGGTGAAGCGTTCCAGCGCGGCACGGTCGGCCCGCAGTTGCTCGGGGGCGTCCCGCCGCTTGGCGAACGGGCAGTACGGGCAGTCGTAGTCGCAGGAGACGAGCGGCCCCCGGTAGAGCACGGTCAGGTCCAGCCCCGGCCCGGCCACCTGCGGCCCGGCCACCTGCGACCCGGCCACCTGCGACCCGGCCACCTGCGACCCGGCCACCCCCGGCCCGGCCTCCGGCCCGCCGTCCGGCGCGCCGAGGCCGGGCATCCCCAGGTACGTCATCGGCGGGGTCACTTCAGCTCGTACGCGGCCATGTCGGCCCGTACCGCCGCGGAGAACAGCGCCGGCCCGACCGCGTCCGCGTGCGCCAGGCCCTCCGGGGTGAGCGCCAGCCGGTCGGCGTCTCCCTCGGCGAGCCAGCCGCGGGCGGCGAAGGCCGCCAGCTCGGCGGGGAAGTCCTCGGCGGGCGTGCTGCCGAAGCGCTGCCGGTACCCGGCGAGCTCCAGGCCGTCGGCCTGGAGCAGCGACTGGAGCAGGTGCCGGCGCCGGGGCTCGTCCCCGGTGAGGTGGCGGCCGACCTCGGCGCGGGTGAAGTCGGTGGTGGCGACGTAGTCGTCGATGATGCCGCGGACCTGGCGGGCGTCCACCGCGTAGTCGAAGGAGTAGTGCAGTCGGGAGGTGTAGGAGCGGGCGCCGCAGCCGAGCCCGACCATGCCGTCGGTCTGGCAGCTGTGGTCGCCGCCGCCGGTGTCCGGGGCGTCGGTGCGGCGGAACATCCGCATCGAGACCTGCCGGTACCCGGCGGCCAGCAGGTGGTCGCGCCCGGCGCGGTAGAGGGTGAGCCGCTGGGCGTCCCAGGCGGGGTCGTGGCCGGCGTCCTCCGCGCCGCGGCGGCCGAGGCCGGTCAGCGGCCGGACGTACAGCGGGTAGAGGTACAGCTCCTCCGGCTGCCAGGCGAGGGCGGCGTCCAGGGAGCGCAGCCAGCTGGCCACGGTCTGGCCGTCGATGCCGTAGATGAGGTCGATGTTGAGCACCGGGAAGCCGGCCGCGCGGACCCGGCCGAGCGCCTCCTCGACGGCGGCGCGCTTCTGCGGGCGGACGGCGGAGCGGGCCTCCTCGTCCAGGAAGGACTGCACGCCGAGGCTGAGCCGGGTGGTGCCGCGCTCGGCGAGCACGGCGAGCCGGTCGGCGGTGGCGGTGTCGGGGGAGGCCTCCACCGACAGCGGGACGGCCCGCAGGTCCGCGCCCATCCGCTGCTCGGCGATGTCGAACAGCCGGGTCAGCTCGGCGGCGGTCAGGTAGGTGGGCGTCCCGCCGCCGAAGGCCGCCACGGAGAAGCGCGCATCCCCGTCCAGCGCCGCACGGACCGCCGTGGCCTGCCGGTCCAGCGCGTCCAGGTAGGCGGTGGTCAGGCCCTCGGGGCTGCCGATCCGGGTGAACAGGTTGCAGAAGCCGCAGCGTATCTCGCAGAACGGGATGTGGATGTACAGCGAGAGCGCCCGCTGCGGCTCCCCGGCCCACAGCCCGCGCAGCCCGGGGCGGTCCGGCAGCGGGCGGTAGGCGGTCTTGTGCGGGTACGCGTAGACGTAGCCCTGGTACGGCGACGAAGCGGCGTCCGTCTCCACGGCGTCCATGCCGGGCTCCATGACGGCGGTCATCGTGCGGCCTCCTCGTCGTCCGTGCGGTGCGGCAGGGTGAACTGCGCGTACGGCACCGTCCAGACCACCTCGTGGCCGATCCGGTGGCCGGTGTAGCCGTCCTCGCCGTAGGCGGTGCCGTGGTCGGAGCAGACGACGGCGAAGCACGGCCGGCGGCGGCTCATCGCGGCGAACAGGCGGCCGATGTGCGCGTCCACGTACTCCAGCGCGGCGGCGTGGCTCTCCCGGCTGTCGCCGTGCTCGCGGGTGGCTCCGGGGAGGTGGAACCAGTTCGGCTGGTGCAGGGCGGAGACGTTGAGGAGGAGGAACAGCGGCTGTCCGGCGGGCTGTTCGGCGGCCACCCGCTCGGCCCGGGCGACCTGCGCCTCGAAGGAGGTCGGGGAGGGCACGCCCATCTCCGGCTCCCAGTGGCTCTCCTGGAACAGCCCGGGCAGCACCGAGCCCAGCGGGCCCTGCTTGTTGAAGAACCCGACACCGCCGATGCAGACCGTCCGGTACCCGGCTGCGGCCAGCGCCGAGGGCAGGTCGGGGGCGTCGAACACCCAGGTCCGGGAGGCGGTGGTCTCGGAGCCGGCGAACCGGGCGGCGAACAGCCGCGGGTGCGGACCGGGGGAGGCCGGGGTGGGCAGGAAGCCGGCCAGCATCGCCTGGTGCGAGGCGTAGGTGAAGCTGCCCGGGGAGTGCCGGCGCTCCCAGTGGCCGCCGGGCAGGTGGGAGGCCAGGTGCGGGATCCGGCCGGCCGCGGCCAGTTCCTCGGCCACGTCGTACCGCAGGGTGTCCAGGGTGACCAGCAGCAGGTCGTGGCTGCCGATGACGGCGTTCATGTCGGGCGCCGAGTCGGCCACCGGGGTGGCGGTCGCGGCGGCGGCCGGAGGGGCGACCGGGGGCGTCGGGGTCATCGGGGGTGTTCCGTTCTGAGCAGGGCGGCGATCTGGGCGCCGTAGGTGTCCAGGCCCTCGGCGGGGGTGCCGGGCAGCCCGGTGAGGTTCGGCAGCAGGTCGCCGAAGGCGTTGACCTCGCCGACCACGAACCGGCGCCAGCCGGCCGTGGGCAGCACGTCCACGCCCACCATCGGGGAGTGCGGGAAGCAGGCCGCCGCGCGCTCGGCCGTCTCCAGCAGGCGGGGCCAGGCCGGCCCGGCCGCCTCCCGGGCGAGCGCCAGGTCGCCGCGGGAGCCGCCCAGGTGGAGGTTGGTCATCGGGTGCCCGCTGGTGCGCACCACCGCGTGGGTGGCGCGGCCGTCGACCACCACCACCCGCAGGTCGGCGGAGCGGCCGTGCTGGGACGCCTTCGGCACCCACGCCTCGACGTGCAGCCCCTCCGGCGCCAGCGCGTCGACCAGGGCGGCGACCTCCCGCTCGGTGCGGTAGCGGCGCACCCGCAGCGAGTTGTGCAGCCCGTCCGGGCCGGGTTCGGCGGAGGTGGTGGCCACCACCCGGCCGGGCCCCGCGAGCTCCAGGGCCAGCACCCCGGAGGCCGAGGAGCCGTGCGCGGCCTTGACGAAGACCCGGCGCAGCCCGGCCTCCGCGAGCCGCTCCCGCAGGTCGGCCCAGCCGGTGGGCGTCCCGTCGAGGGCGCGCGGCACCGGCACCCCGGCGGCGGCCAGCCGGGCGTGCGCCAGCCGCTTGTCGAACATCACGGCGATCTCGTCCGGATCGCCGAGCAGCCGCACCCCGGGCGCCCCGGCCAGCGAGCGCAGCGCGGCGACCACCCCGGCGTACCAGGCGGCGCCGCCCTCCACCCGGGTCGGCGCGTACCCGGCGCCGAGCACCGGGCCGCGCAGCAGCGCGTCCACCGCGGTGTCCTCGCCGGGCGACTCGATCCGCAGCAGGGTGCCCGGGTCCGGCCGGCGCCCGTCCCGCAGCACCTCCAGCCAGGGCAGGACGGCGGGCTCGGGCAGCCCGAAGGAGCGGGCCGCGGCGGCGAACAGCGCGACCCGCCGGTGGCCCGGGTTGCCGAGCACGGTGAGCCGCGGCGGCGTCACCGGCGCCCGCTCCCGGCCGGCGCGGCGGTGCTACTCGGCGACGGCCACATAGCGCCAGTCGTCCTCGGGCTTGTTGCCGTCGGAGAGGTCCAGCTCCACCCCCGGCAGGGCCTCCACCAGGCGGTCGCGCACCTGGTCGGTCAGGTAGTGGTGGTGCAGGTCCAGCGAGGTCAGGTGGGTGAGCGGCTGCCCCTCCAGCAGGGCGGCGACGCCCTCGTCGGTCAGCGCGCCCATGGACAGCGCCAGGCGCTCCAGCCGGGCCACCACCGGGGCCTCGGCCACGGCGGCGGCGATCTCGTCCTGGTACTCGCTGTTCTGCAGGCCCAGGTGGCGCAGCGCGGGCAGGGCCGCGCCGCTGAGGAAGGGCTCCAGGTCGCCGATGGTGGAGTCGCCGCCGTACTCGTCGACGCCCAGCCACAGCTCCAGCCGCTCCAGGACGGGGAGGTCGCAGGCGCCGACCGCCCGGACCACCGCGGCGGGCAGGCCGCCGGCCTCGAAGCGCAGCGCCCGCAGGTGCTCGTGTCGCACCGGCTCCAGCTCCAGGCCGCCGTTGCCGTCCCAGTCCTTGCCGGCGCCGCGGACGACCAGCTCCTCCAGCCGCGGGAACGCCCGGAACACCGGGGTCACGTCGCACATCTGGAGCCAGGAGATCTCGCACTCCTCGAAGGTCACGTCGCCGACGAACAGCCCGCGCAGCGCGGGCAGCCGGTCGGCCGCCCCGGTGACCGCGGCCAGCGGCTCGGTCAGCATCTCCGGCTCCTCCTGGAACCACTGGCCGACCACCACGGCGCGGACCCGCTCGGTGTCGACGGTGTCCAGGAACTGCTGCCAGCGCTCGACGAAGGTCTGCTCCGACTCGTAGTCCACCCCGACCTTCCAGGCCACGTCGGGCGCGGCCGGGAGCTCGGCGCCGTCCGCCACGGCGGCGACGAAGTCGAAGACGGGGAGGTCGTGGAAACGCTCGATGTGCCGGCTGATCGCCATGCGCTGCTCCTCGGAGTGGTGGGGCCGGGCCCAGTGTGCCAAGCGGTGCTGACACCCCGCCGGGCGGGGACGGGTCGGCGGGCCGACGACGGGCGTTGTCAGCACGGGCCCCTAGCTTGTGCCCTCAGGAGGCCGGCACCCTGTCGGCCGGTCCGAGGGAGGGCTGATGTACCGCCAGGGTGACGTGCTGCTCGCGCCGGTCGCGGAGGAGGCGGTGCCGCGGTCGGTGGCCACGCTGCCGCAGCAGCCGAGGGACGGCCGCGGCCGGCTGGTGCTGGCCCTCGGCGAGGTGACCGGCCACGCCCACGCCGTGGTCGGCCCCGGGGAACTGCGGCGCGAGGCCGGTCCGTTCGGCGCGGCCTGGCTGCACCTGCCGGACGGCGGCCGGGTGGTGCACGAGGAGCACGCGGCGATCGCGCTGCCGAAGGGCTGGTACCGCGTGGTGCGCCAGCGGGAGTACGTGCCGGGCGCCGTGCGCGTCGTGGCGGACTGAGGGGTGCGGGAGATGACGGTTCGACAGGTCGTGGCGCCCGACGAGGCGGCGGCGCGGTGGCGGGCGGTGGCGGCGGCGACCGGGCCGGCCGACCGGCCCGCCGTGGAGCGGGCGGTTGGGGCCGCGTACCGGGCGGCGGGCCTGCCCGAGCCCGCCGCCGTGGTGTGGTTCGACTCGCCGCTGTCCGCGGCCGCCGCGGCGCTGGTGCTGCGCGGCGCGGTCCAGGCGGACGACGGGTGGTTCGCCGAGGCGGCCCGGCGGGTGGTGGACGAGGCCGTCGTCGAGGCGGTCGCACGGCTGGTCGGCGCCGGGGTGGAGCTCCGAGGCGGCGCGGTCCCGGTCCGCGAGGCGGTCCGGACGGCACCCTGGGAGCGGGTCCGCCGCGCCGTGCACCAGGACCTCGGGCCGCACGGCTGGACCGAGCTGTGGGCCGCCACCGGCGGCACCCTCGGGCCCGCCGTCCGGGTGCCGGCCTCCCGTATCCGGGACGCCGTGCTCGACCGGCTGACCACCGGTCCCACCGCCACGGCCGAGGAGCGGGCCGGGGTTCGGCTCGCCCTGCTGGACGCGGTGCTCGGCCAGCACGACGCCCCCTGGCTGGCAGCCTTCGACGCGGCCGGCGCGCTGGACGGGCCGGACGGGTCGGACGGGCTGGCGGCCCTGGCCGAGGTCGCGGCCGGCGCCGGCTGGTGGTGGCCGTACGACCGGGTCGCCCTGGTCGCCGAGCGCCCGGTGGTGCTGCACCGGGACGAGGCCGGCCGGCTGGACCGGGCGGACGGCCCGGCGCTGGCCTTCGCCGACGGCTTCGCCCTGCACGCCTGGCGCGGCATGCCGGTGCCGCCGGACTTCCTGGCCGGCCTCGCCGGTCTGGACACCGACCGGATCCGCACCGAGGAGAACGCCGAGCTGCGTCGGGTGATGCTGGAGCACTACGGCTACGACCGCTACCTCGCCGAGTCCGGGGCCGAGCCGCTGCACCGGGACGAGACCGGGAAGCTGTGGCGGATCAGGCTCCCCGGGGACGAGCCGGTGCTCATGGTCGAGGTGGTCAACTCCACCGCCGAGCCCGACGGCACCTTCCGCACGTACTGGCTGCGGGTGCCCCCGGACACCCGGACCGCCCGCGCCGGGGTGGCCTGGACGTTCGGCCTGCGGGAGGAGGAGTACCGGCCGCAGCGGGAGACCTGACGGACACCCGATGCCAGCATCGCCCGGCCCGGCGGCCCACCGGCGGCACCGCGTGCCGTCACCGCAGGAGACGCCTGCCGGGGCGGTCCTGTCAACGGTGCGGGAGCCCGATTCTCCGATCGGCTCGCCTGTATGGATTGATAGGAATTCGCCGAAAGTCACCACCTGTTCCGAAGGCGAAATCGGTTGATATACCTCGGATGCATATGACGGGGGAGGTGTGCGACCTCCTCCGTTCCGTGCGACGAACCAGGTGGTGATGGGCAGTGAAGCTCCTCAGAGTGGGCCCCGCGGGTGCCGAGCGTCCGGTGGTACTCGGCGAGGACGGCACCGCGTACGACCTCTCCGGCCGCACCGCGGACATCGACGGCGCCTTCCTCGCGCGCCTGGACCCGGCGGAGCTGGCCGCCGCCGTCGCCGCCGGCGACCTGCCGCGGACGGAGACCGCCGGCGAGCGGATCGGCGCCCCCGTGGCCCGCCCCGGCACGGTGGTCGGCATCGGCCTCAACTACCGCGACCACGCCGAGCAGATCGGCGCCGACCTCCCCGCCGAGCCGGTGGTCTTCCTCAAGCCCACCAGCACCGTGGTCGGCCCGGACGACGAGGTGCTGGTCCCCCGGGGCGGGGAGAAGACCGACTACGAGATCGAGCTGGCCGTGGTGATCGGCCGCACCGCCCGCTACCTGGAGACCGTGGAGGAGGCCGCCGGGGTGATCGCCGGGTACGCCGCCGTCAACGACGTCACCGAGCGGGCCTTCCAGCTGGAGCGCGGCGGCCAGTGGGACAAGGGCAAGTCCGCCGAGACCTTCACCCCGCTCGGCCCCTGGCTGGTCACCCCGGACGAGGTCGGCGACCCGCAGAAACTCGGCCTGAGGCTCTGGGTCAACGGCGAGCTGCGGCAGGACGGCAGCACCGCCGACATGGTCTTCCCGGTGCTGGAGATCGTCCGCTACCTCAGCCGGTTCATGGTGCTGGAGCCCGGCGACGTCATCGTCACCGGCACCCCGGCCGGCGTCACCGCCGGGCACCCGGGCGCCGCCTTCCTCCGCCCCGGCGACGTGGTCGAACTCGAGGTCGAAGGCCTCGGCCGCCAGCGCCAGACCCTCGGCCGGGCCTGACCCGACCGGGTCGTCCCCAGGGGCGCGGGGGACTGCCCGAAACGCGGGGTGACGTGCCGTCACCCAGGCAGGTCCCCGTGCCCCGGCGCCACCCCGCTACGTCCGCAGGACGAGGAGCTCCCCCAGCCGCGCGATCAGCGCCGCCGCCTGCCCGTCCGGGCTCTCCAGCGCCAGTACGGTCGCCAGCATCCCCGCGGTCTGCTCGTCCCGGACGGCCGCCGCGGCCGCCATCACCACGAACTCGTCCACCAGCCAGTCCCGCAGCGCGTCCTGCGGGATCTGCCGCCCCTCGTCCAGCCAGCTCAGCGCCGAGGCCTCGACCACCGAGAGCCAGGACCGCACCAGCAGGGTCAGCTGCGGTCCGGCGTCCCGGACGCCGAGGTGCCGCAGCGTCCGCCGCAGCGCCACCCGCCGCACCTCGTCGATGATCGCCGAGGTGCGCGCCGTCTCCACCACCGAACCGCCGCGCAGCAGCGCCCCGTAGCCGGCCGCGTGCTCGGCCACGAAGGAGAAGTACCGGTCCAGCACCCCCGCCAGCTGCTCGGTCGGGGTGCCCGGACCGGGCACGGTGAACCGGCCGGTCAGCTCCTCGGCCGCGCTCCGCAGCGCCGCCTCGTACAACTGCTGCTTCCCACCGGAGAAGTAGCGGTACACCAGCGGGCGGGAGGCCCCGGCCGCCTCCGCCACGTCGTCCAGGGTGACCTCCTCCGGCGGCCGGGAGCCGAACAGCTCCAGGGCGACGGCGATCAGCTGATCGCGCCGCTGCTGTACCGGCAGCCGCCGGTACCCGGCGCGGCGCGCCCGTTCCGGGGCCGGGGGGTCGGGAGGGGACGCGGAGCTGGCTGCCATGGCGGTCAGCGTAGTGGGCCCCGCCCGGATCCGTACCTGGTCGGGGCGGTCTTTCCGGTGGCCAGGGGCCCGGGTCTGCCCGATCGGCCACCGGGGACGGACCGCCCGGCGGGTCGGGGCGGGGCCGCCGGGCCGAGCGCCCATCATGGGCGCGGAGGATCCGGCGAGGGAGCGGTCATGCGGCACACCGTCCGGCGGCCGGCGCCCAGGCCGAGCCGACCGGCCGCCCTCGCAGCCCGCGCCGCCCGTACCGTCCGAGCCGCCGGTGCCGCCCGGATCGCCCGAGGCGCACGCGTCGCCCGGGCCGGCGGTGCGGTCCTCGGCGCCGACACCGGCCGGGCCCTGCGCGCCGGGTGGGCGTGGGTCCGTACCGCCCCCGGAACCTACGTCTGGCTGCTGCTGCTCGCCGCCACCAGCGTGGTGGTGGCCCGGATGAACCCGGCCGGCCTGGACTGGTTCCTCGCCCGCCGCAGCACCAACCTCGACCAGCTGAGCTCGCACCCGCTCCGGGTCCTGCTGGTCAGCGCCATCTGGACCGAACAGGCCGCGTTCCCCTTCTACTTCGTGGTCTTCCACCTCTTCCACGTCCCCGCCGAGCGCTGGCTGGGCACCCGCCGCTGGCTGACCGTGGCGCTCACCGCGCACGTCGGCGCCACCCTGATCAGCGAGGGCGCGGTCGCCTGGGGCGTGCACGCGGGCCGGCTCCCGGAGCGGATGGCCGACACCGTGGACGTCGGCGTCTCCTACGCGCTGGCCGGGGTACAGGGCGTGCTCACCTACCGGTTCGCCGGCCGCTGGCGCCTGGTCTACGGCACCGGACTGCTGGTCTTCTACCTCGTCCCGCTGTTCGTCTCGCACACCTTCACCGACCTCGGCCACCTCTGCGCGGTGCTGATCGGCCTCGCCTTCCACCGCTTCACCGTCGGCCGCCCCACCTGGGACCCGGCACGGATCTGGCGGACCCGCCGAAACCGGTCGAAACCCCGTCGCGCCCCTCACCAAAGGGACTTGAAATCGCCGCAGGCTACGAAAAGATGGCCGGATGGCCCATGAATCGATCACGTCGGACGGCGGCGGCACCACCCCTCGCCGCATCGCCGACGCCTACGTCCACGCCCTCGCCGAGCTCGACCCGCTGACCGCGGTCTACCTCGGCCTCAACCCCGAGGACGACCGGATCACCGACCTCTCCGCAGCCGGCTACGACGCCGCCGCGGACCTGGCCCGCCGCACCCTGGCGGAGCTGGACGCCGCCGAGGCCGCGGGCGCCGCCACCGACGAGGCCGAGCGCCGCTGCGCCCGCCTGCTGCGCGAGCGCCTCACCGCCGAACTCGCCGTGCACGACGCGGGCGAGAACTTCCGCGCCGTCCGCAACCTCGGCTCGCCGGTGCACAACCTGCGCGACGTCTTCACCCTGATGCCCACCGCCACCGAGGACGACTGGCGGCTGATCGGCCGCCGGATGGCCCGCGTCCCGGTGGCCGTCGGGCAGTACCGCAGCCTGCTCGCCGAGGGCGTCGAGCGCGGCCTGCTCTCCGGCCCGCGCCAGGTCGCCACCGTCCTCGACCAGATGGCCGAGTGGCTGGAGGGCGAGGTCCCCGGCGGCTGGTTCGGCGGCTTCGTCGCCGACGCGCCCGAGCCGGTGCGCGCCGAGCTCGCCCCCGTCGCGGTCGCCGCCACCGACGCCCTCGCCGAGCTGCGCACCTGGCTGGGCGAGGTCTACGCCCCGGCCGCCGCCGACGCCCCGGACACCGCGGGCCGGGAGCGCTACGCCCGCTGGGTCCGCTACTGGACCGGCGCCGACCTCGACCTGGACGAGGCGTACCGCTGGGCCTGGGAGCAGTTCCACGACCTGGACGCGCAGATGCGCGCCGAGGCGGAGAAGGTCCTCCCCGGCTCCACCCCGATGCAGGCGATGAAGTGGCTGGAGACCGACGGCCCCGCCATCAAGGGCGAGGAGGCCGCCCGCGAGTACCTCCAGGGCCTGATGGACCAGGCGATCCGCGACCTGCAGGGCGTCCACTTCGACCTGGCCGACCCGCTGCTCAAGGTGGAGTCCCGGATCGCGCCGGCCGGCAGCGCCGCCGCGCCGTACTACACCGGCCCCTCGCTGGACTTCTCCCGCCCCGGCCGCACCTGGCTGCCCACCCTCGGCCGGGAGTCCTTCCCGGTCTGGGACCTGGTCTCGACCTGGTACCACGAGGGCGTCCCCGGCCACCACCTGCAGCTCGCGCAGTGGACGTACATGGCCGAGCAGCTCTGCACCTACCAGGTCACCCTGGGCGGGGTCAGCGCCAACCTGGAGGGCTGGGCGCTGTACGCCGAGCGCCTGATGGACGAGCTCGGCTACCTCACCGACCCGGGCCACCGGCTCGGCTACCTCAACGCCCAGATGATGCGCGCGCTGCGGGTCATCGTGGACATCGGCATGCACGTCGGCCTGGACTTCCCGGCCGACTCGCCGTACAAGCCGGGCGAGGCGGTGCTGCCGGACGACGCCCGCGAGTTCTTCGGCCGGTACTGCGGCCTGGCCGCGGAGTTCCTGGACAGCGAGCTGGTGCGCTACCTCGGCATGCCGGGCCAGGCGATCGGCTACAAGCTCGGCGAGCGCGCCTGGCTGCGCGGCCGGGCCGCCGCGCAGGAGGCCGCCGAGGCGCGCGGCGAGACCTTCGACCTGAAGGCCTGGCACATGGCCGCCCTCTCGCAGGGCTCGCTCGGCCTGGACGACCTGGTCGCGGAGCTCGCCGCGCTCTGACCCGTCCCGGCCGCCCCCTCGGGCCCGACCGCCTTCCGGCGGCCGGGCCCGAGGGCTGTCCGGGCCCCTCCGGGAGCCCCGGGACGTAGGACCGGCGTCCCGCGCCTTGGGACTTTTGTCCCAAATCGTGACAAACTGCCTTGCCCCGGGTGGATCCGCGAGCTTCTCTGGAGGGAGCGCTGTCTGCGCCCCTCTCCAGCTCCCTCCGGAAGGCGGCCCACGGTGACCACCCAGTACGCCCCCGACGACCGGTCGGCAGATCCCCGCCGCTGGTGGGCCCTGGCGGTCATCGCCATCGCCCAGCTGATGATCGTGCTCGACGCGACCATCGTGAACATCGCGCTCCCCTCGGCTCAGGAGGACCTGGGCATATCCGACGGCAACCGCCAATGGGTGATCACGGCCTACACCCTGGCCTTCGGCGGCCTGCTGCTGCTCGGCGGCCGGATCGGCGACCTCTTCGGCCGTAAACGCACCTTCACCATCGGCCTGCTCGGCTTCGCCCTCGCCTCCGCCCTCGGCGGGGTCGCCACCGAGCCCTGGATGCTGTTCGCCGCCCGCGCCCTGCAGGGCGCCTTCGGCGCCGTCCTCGCCCCCTCCGCCCTGTCGCTGCTGTCGAACACCTTCTCCGACCCCAAGGAGCGGGCCACCGCCTTCGGCATCTTCGGCGCCCTGGCCGGCGGCGGCGCCGCGATCGGCCTGATCATGGGCGGGCTGCTCACCGAGTACCTGAACTGGCGCTGGTGCCTGTTCGTCAACATCCCGATCGCCGTCGGTGCCGCGCTCGGCGCCTTCTCCGTCCTCCAGCGCGACCACATCGCCAAACACCACCGCGTCAAGCTCGACCTGCCCGGCGCCGCCCTCGGCTGCGGCGGCCTGCTCGCCATCGTGTACGGCACCTCCGAGGCCGTCTCCCGCGGCTGGGGCGACTGGCTGGTGCTGACCTGCCTGTTCGGCGGCGCGGCCCTGCTCGCTGTCTTCGTGCTCTTCGAGCGCCGGACCGACCACCCGCTGCTGCCGCTGCACCTGGTCCGCGACCGCAACCGCGGCGGCGGCGCGATCTCGGTCGGCATGGCGATGGTCGGCATGTTCGGCCTGTTCCTGTTCCTCACCTACTACATGCAGGTGGTCAAGGGATACTCGCCGGTCATGGCGGGCGTCTCCTTCCTGCCGATGACCGCGGCGATCGTGATCAGCGCGACCGGCATCGCCGCCAACCTGATGACCCGCGTCCCGTCCCGCAACCTGGTCGTGCCCGGGCTGCTGCTGGCCGCCGGCGGGATGGCCTGGCTGACCCAGATGGACGTCAGCAGCCCGTACGCGACCATGGTGCTGCCCTCCGAGCTGCTGCTCGGCTTCGGCATGGGCCTGGTCTTCATGCCGTCGATGAGCCTGGCCACCCTCGGCGTCGCCCCGAACGAGACCGGCGCCGCCTCGGCCATCATCAACAGCGCGCAGCAGGTCGGCGGCTCGGTCGGCGTCGCGCTGCTCAACACCATCGCGGCCAGCGCCACCGCCACCTGGCTGGCCACCCAGAGCGCGGCGGCGGATCCCCTGGTGCAGAAACAGGGCGCGGTGCACGGCTACGCGGTCGCGACCGTGGTGGCGATGGGCATCCTGCTGGTCGCCGCGGTGATCGCCTTCCTGATGATCGACCACAAACCCGAGCCCGGGGAGGCCGCCGAGGGCGCCGAGTCCGCCGCCCGCGCGGTGGCCTGACCGGCCCGGCCGGGCCGGCGCCCGCCGGCCCCGTCACCCACCACCCTCCCCGCGACACGCCGCGCGGCCCGGCCCGCGACACACCGCGCGGCGCCCCGCCCCGTCCGGGAACCACCGGACGGGGCTTTACTCTGCTCGGGGGGATTTCTCACCCGTCTCCCAGAGTCACATCACGCGATTTCCAGCTCGACCGCCGATATTGCTACGTGTCCGGGGCGGCCCCCGCGCCCCGGACCGCGTCGTCAGCCGGGCCGGAGTGAGGAAGTGAGCCGCCGATGGGCCGTCACGGGAGGCCACCCCGCCGCCGCCACCGCGTCCTGGGCCCGCTCGCCGCCGGTACGGTGCTCGCCGTCGCCGTGGTCGGCGCGATCGTCGGGACCGGCACCCTGGACTCGCACGCCAGGACCCCCGGGACGCGCTCCGCCGCGATGGCCGCCGCCGTGCCGCAGCAGGACGCCGTCGCTCCGGCCGCCGCCCCGGCCACCCCCTCCGCCCAGCCCTCCGTCCCGCCCTCGGCCTCGCCCTCCGTGGACCCGACCGCGGACACCGCCGGGGTCCCGGACACCGCGCTGGCCGTCGGGAAGCTCGGCACCACCGCCACCGCCCCGGCCGACGCCGACTCCGCCAAGGTCGGCGCGCTGTTCGCCGGCCCGGCCGCGTCCGGGTACCACTTCTGCAGCGCCAGCGTGCTGCACAGCGCGGCCGGCAACCTGATCCTCACCGCCGCGCACTGCCTGGACAGCGGCAGCGGCGTGACCTTCGCCCCCGGCTACCGCGACGGCCGCGCCCCGTACGGCACCTGGCAGGTCACCAAGGTGCACACCACCGACCGCTGGAAGGCGAGCGCCGACCCGGACGAGGACTTCGCGATCCTGGAGGTGGAGGCCGAGGACGGCCGCCCGGTCGAGCAGGCGGTCGGCGCCAACGCCCTCGGAGTGGAGGCCAGTTGGAGCGCCCGGGCGCGGCTCTACGGCTACTCCTCCGAGGCCGAGCGGCCGATCGTCTGCACCGAGGACACCGCCCGCCAGGACACCTACCAGCGCCGGATCGACTGCCCCTCCTTCCCCGGCGGGACCAGCGGCGGGCCCTGGCTCGACACCGCCACCGGCCGGGTGATCGGCGTGATCGGCGGGTTCCAGGAGGGCGGCGACACCGACGACACCTCGTACAGCTCCTTCTTCGACCACACCATCGGCGCGCTCTACCGGGAGGCGGCGGCCGGCTCCTGAGCTCCGCAGCGGACCGGCCCGGGGCCGGCTCAGATCGTCACGGCCACCACGGTCGCGTCGTCCCGGGCCTTGCCGCGGGGGTGCCGGCGGCCCTCCGGATCGGTCAGCTCGCAGGCCCGGACCTCGCGGATCAGCGACCCCGGGCCCTCACCGCGGACCAGGCCCGCCACCTGCGCCCAGTCGGCCCGGTGGAAGGTGTCGACCAGCCGCGAGGCACCGTCGCTGAGCAGCGTGAAGCCGGTCAGCTCGGCCAGCGGCACGCTCCCGGTCAGCGCCGCGTACGCCGCCGCCGGATCGGCCGCCGCCACCCAGAAGCCGTCCTCCCGGTTGCGGTGCTCCCGCAGCGTCTCGACATAGCTCCGCAGTGCCGCCGTGTGCTCGGACGTGCCCGCCGCCAGCGCGTCCACCGGCCCGCGCAGCGGCACGCCCACCCGTCCCGCCCGGTCGTCGCTGACCGCCACCGGGGCCCGGCCGCCGGTGTGCTCCAGCAGCAGCACCGAATCCGCCAGCACCAGGTACTCCAGCACCTCGCCGGTCACCCGGACGGCGATCACGGTGGCCGAGGGCGTACCCGGGTGCGCCAGGTCGCAGCCGTCTCCGTGGAGCGCGGCGGTCCGGACGATCGCGTCGGCCAGGCAGTCCGTCAGCGCGCGGTCGGGCCGGGTCACCACCTCCGCCAGCAGCCCCGACCCCAGGGCCGCGGCGAACCACGCCACCCCGTGCTCGCAACCGCACTCGGCTCCCGCCGGGGTGCCCGCGCCGTCCAGCAGCACCACCACCCCGGGACCCGCCGCGGCGAAGTCCTCGTTGGCCCGCCCGGCCGTGCCGGGCTCAGTCGCGATCTCGACCTTCACGCCGTCAGTCTGCCCGCGCCGCCCCCGGAATGTCCCGGAACACGACGAAGGCCCAGGCTCGCGGTGAAACCGCCTGCCTGGGCCTGTTCGGCACTTCGTGCGAAGTGCCCCCGGTAGGATTCGAACCTACGCACCCGCCTCCGGAGGGCGGTGCTCTATCCCCTGAGCTACGGGGGCCTGCTGTCGTCGCCGTCCTGCTGGCGACGTGGAGAACACTACCAGGCCCGACCGGTGGTCCGTGCACGGGTTTCGGACGGAGGGTCGCCGCGGCGCCGGGGCCCGTCCGGCGTCCGTCGCGCGCCCGGTCGACGGTCGTCCGGCGCCCGGCCGGGGTCCGACCGGAGCGGTCCCCGCGGAGATGGGCAAAGGCCGGACGGTGCCGGGGACGCGCGGCTACCCTCGGTGATGTGCCGGGAACGTCCGGGCGGGTCCTCGTGGTGGACGACAGCGAGGTGATCCGCCAGCTGATCAGGGTCAACCTGGAGCTCGAGGGCTTCGAGGTGGTGACCGCGGCCGACGGCGCCGAGTGCCTGGAGATCGTCCGCCGGGTCGCCCCCGACGTGGTGACCCTGGACGTGATGATGCCCCGGCTGGACGGCCTGCGCACCGCGGCCCGGCTGCGCGCCGCCGCCGACACCCGCCGCCTCCCGATCGCCATCGTCAGCGCCTGCACCCCCGCCGACCTGGACCGCGGCGCCTCGGTGGGCGTGGACGGCTACCTGGCCAAGCCCTTCGACCCGGCCGACCTGGTGGCCCTGGTCCGCCGGTTGATCACCGTCGGTGAGTCCGGTCCGCCCCGCGGCTACGCCTACGGATTCGGCGCGACGGGCGGCGCGACGGGCGGCGTGGCGGGCGGCGGCACCACGGCCGGCGGAGGGTGGCGAACGGATTCAGCTCTGGGCGAACACGGGCCGATCGGCGAGGGTTACCCCTGATACGGAGTGGGACGAGACGTCTCAACGGGTAAACCGAGTGGCATTCCGGCACCCCCTCTCGCCTACGCTTGGCGTCGTGACACCCGCAGAACTTTCCCAGGCAGTCCTGGCCGCCGTGAGCGCCGCCGTCGAGGCGGGCGAGCTGACCGTCGCCGTGCCCGAGCACGTGACGGTCGAGCGGCCCAAGAACAGGGACCACGGCGACTACGCCACCAACGTGGCCCTCCAGCTCGCGAAGCCGGCCGGCGTGCCGCCGCGAGCCGTCGCGGACCTGCTGGCCGCCCGCCTGCGAGAGATCACCGGCGTCGCCGCGGTCGACATCGCCGGACCGGGTTTCCTGAACATCAAGCTGGACACCGCCACCCAGGGCGAGCTGGCCCGCACCATCGTCAACGCCGGCCAGGCGTACGGCCGCAACGAGGCGCTCAAGGGCCTGCGGATCAACCTGGAGTTCGTGTCGGCCAACCCGACCGGCCCGATCCACATCGGCGGCGTCCGCTGGGCGGCCGTCGGCGACTCGCTCGGCCGGATCCTCCGGGCCACCGGCGCCGAGGTCTCCACCGAGTACTACCTCAACGACGCCGGCGTGCAGATCACCAAGTTCGCCGCCTCGCTGCAGGCCGCCGCCAACGGCAAGCCCGTCCCCGAGGGCGGCTACGTCGGCGAGTACATCGTCGACATCGCCAAGGCGATCACCGACGGCGTGCCCGGCGTGCTCGACCTGTCCGAGGACGAGCAGCTCCAGGTGTTCCGCACCGAGGGCCTCAAGCTGATGGTCGCCGAGATCAAGCGCTCGATGGAGGAGTTCGGGGTCCACTTCGACACCTACTTCTCCGAGAAGACGCTGCACGAGTCCGGCGCCGTCGAGCAGGCCATCGACCGGCTGCGCGAGCAGGGCCACGTCTTCGACCAGGACGGCGCCATCTGGCTGCGCACCACGGACTTCGGCGACGACAAGGACCGGGTCCTGATCAAGGCCGACGGCGAGACCACCTACTTCGCCGCCGACGCCGCGTACTACCTGAGCAAGCGGGACCGGGGCTCCGAGGTCTCGGTCTACATGCTCGGCGCCGACCACCACGGCTACGTGAACCGGCTCAAGGCCATCGCCGCCTGCGCGGGCGACGACATGGACCGGAACATCGAGGTCCGGATCGGCCAGTTCGTGAAGATGCTCCGCGACGGCCAGGAGGTCCGCCTCTCCAAGCGGGCCGGCAACATCATCACCATCGACGACGTCGTCGACTGGATCGGTGTGGACGCCGCCCGGTACACGCTGGCGCGCTCCTCCACGGACTCGACGATCACGCTGGACATCAACATCCTGACCAGCCAGACCAACGAGAACCGCGTCTTCTACGTGCAGTACGCGCACGCCCGGATGTCCTCGCTCCACCGCAAGGCGGCGGACCTGGGGGTCACACGCTCGGACGAGTTCAAACCGGAGCTGCTCACCACGGAGTGGGAGGCCGACCTGCTCGGCCAGCTCGGTGAGTTCCCGCGGGTCATCGCCTCCGCCGGCGAGCTGCGGGAGCCGCACCGGGTCGCCCGCTACCTGGAGGACCTGGCCGGCGCGTACCACCGGTTCTGGGACAACTGCCAGGTCCTGCCCAAGGGTGACGAGGAGGTCACCGACCTGACGCACGCCCGCCTCTGGCTGGTCGAGGCGACGCGAACGGTGCTCGCCAACGGGCTCGACCTGCTCGGCGTATCCGCCCCCGAGCGGATGTAGCACCACCCCCAAGCGCACAGCGGGGGCGGCGGACCGGTCGACGGAGACCGGACGCCGCCCCTCGCCATAAGCCAAGGAAGTAGTTGCACATGAGCCGCTCCGCCCACCCCGCCGGCCCGCGCCACGGCGACGTGCTGCCCGAGGGCCACTACCTGGCCCCGCCGAGCGACCTGAACGCCCTCGACCCCAAGGTGTGGTCGAAGACCGTCACCCGCGGCGAGGACGGCGTCGTGACCGTGGGCGGCCGGGACGTGACCTCGCTGGCGGCCGAGTTCGGCACCCCCGCGTACCTGATGGACGAGGAGGACTTCCGCACCCGCGCCCGCGCGTGGCGGGACGCCTTCGGCGCGGACGCCGACGTGTACTACGCCGGCAAGGCGTTCCTCTCCAAGGCAATCGTGCGCTGGCTGCACGAGGAGGGCCTCAACGTCGACGTGTGCAGCGGCGGCGAGCTGCACGTCGCGCTGGCGGCCGGGATGCCGGGGGAGCGGATCGCGCTGCACGGCAACAACAAGTCCGTCCACGAGCTGGAGCAGGCCGTCAAGGCCGGGGTCGGCCACATCGTGCTCGACTCGTACCAGGAGATCGAGCGGCTCGCGGGCATCGCCGGGGCCCAGGGCGTCCGCCAGCCGGTGCTGATCCGGATCACGGTCGGCGTGGAGGCGCACACCCACGAGTTCATCGCCACCGCGCACGAGGACCAGAAGTTCGGCCTCTCGCTGAACGGCGGCGCCGCGGCCGAGGCGGTCCGCCGGGTGCTGGCCCACCCGGAGAGCCTGGAGCTGCGCGGCATCCACTCGCACATCGGCTCGCAGATCTTCGACACCGCCGGTTTCGAGGTGGCCGCCCGCCGCGTGGTCGGGCTGCTGGCCGAGATCCGCGACGAGCACGGTGTCGAACTGCCCGAGATCGACCTCGGCGGCGGCCTCGGCATCGCGTACACCAGCGAGGACGACCCGCGGGAGCCGGCGGAGATCGCCTCCTCGCTGGCCGAGATCGTCCGCCGTGAGTGCGCCGCCGCGAACCTGGCCGCGCCGCGGCTGTCGGTGGAGCCGGGCCGGGCGATCGTCGGCCCGACCGCCTTCACCCTGTACGAGGTGGGCACGGTCAAGCCGCTGGACGGCCTGCGCACCTACGTCAGCGTGGACGGCGGGATGTCCGACAACATCCGCACCGCGCTGTACGACGCCGAGTACTCGGTGGCGCTGGTCTCCCGCACCAGCGAGGCCGAGCCGATGCTGGTCCGCGTGGTGGGCAAGCACTGCGAGTCCGGCGACATCGTGGTCCGGGACGCCTTCCTGCCGGCCGACCTGGCCGCCGGCGACCTGATCGCGGTGCCCGCCACCGGCGCGTACTGCCGGTCGATGGCGAGCAACTACAACCACGCCCTCAAGCCTCCCGTGGTGGCCGTCAAGGACGGCGCGGCCCGGGTGATCGTCAGGCGTGAGACGGAGGAGGATCTCCTGCGTCTCGATATCGGCTGACGAAATTCTCGTCTCATAACGTGGACCAGCCGTAGATCCGTGCGGAAAGTCCCGGAGACTGGTGGAGACCGAATTGCGCCGGGGCCGCGAAGAGGCCCCGGCGGCGACCGAAGAATGCAGAGCGGAGTCGGATGATGCGTACGCGCCCGCTGAAGGTGGCGTTGCTGGGCTGTGGTGTGGTGGGCTCCGAGGTGGCGCGCATCATGACGACGACGGCCGACGACCTCGCCGCGCGGATCGGCGCCCCGGTCGAACTCGCCGGGATCGGCGTCCGCCGGGCCGGCCGGCCGCGCCCCGGTGTGCCCGAGCACCTGATCACCACCGACGCCGAGGCCCTGGTGAGCCGGGGCGACATCGACGTGGTGGTCGAGGTGGTGGGCGGCATCGAGCCGTCCAAACACCTCATCCTCAAGGCGTTCGAGAACGGCGCCTCGGTGGTCTCGGCCAACAAGGCCCTGCTGGCCAAGGACGGCGCCGAGCTGCACGCCGCGGCCGAGCGGGCCGGGGTGGACCTCTACTACGAGGCCGCCGTGGCCGGCGCCATCCCGCTGATCCGCCCGCTGCGCGAGTCGCTGGCCGGCGACAAGGTCAACCGGGTGCTCGGCATCGTCAACGGCACCACCAACTTCATCCTGGACAAGATGGACTCCACCGGCGCCGGGTACTCCGAGGCGCTGGAGGAGGCCACCGCGCTCGGCTACGCCGAGGCCGACCCGACCGCCGACGTGGAGGGCTTCGACGCCGCCGCCAAGGCCGCCATCCTGGCCGGCATCGCCTTCCACACCCGGGTGACCGCCGCCGAGGTGTACCGCGAGGGCATCACCGAGGTCACCGCCGCCGACATCCACTCGGCCAAGCAGATGGGCTGCGTGGTCAAGCTGCTGGCGATCTGCGAGCGCTCCGCCGACGGCGAGTCGGTCACCGCCCGGGTCCACCCCGCGATGATCCCGCTCAGCCACCCCCTGGCCTCGGTGCGCGAGGCGTACAACGCGGTGTTCGTGGAGGCCGAGGCGGCCGGTCGGCTGATGTTCTACGGTCCGGGCGCCGGCGGCGCGCCGACCGCCTCCGCCGTCCTCGGCGACCTGGTGGCGGTCTGCCGCAACAAGCTGGGCGGCGCGACCGGCCCCGCCGACTCGGTCTACACCGAGCTGCCGGCCAAGCCGATGGACGAGGTCGTCACCCGGTACCACGTCAGCCTCGACGTGGACGACCGGGCCGGTGTGCTGGCCCAGGTGGCCTCGGTCTTCGCCGAGCACGGGGTGTCCATCGACACCGTCCGCCAGCAGGGCCGCGACGGTGACGCCGCGCTCGTCGTGGTCACCCACCGCGCCACCGACGCCGCCCTGTCGGCGACGGTCGACAAGCTCCGCGCACTCGACAGCGTGCGCGACGTGGCCAGCATCATGCGGGTCGAAGGGGAGTAGGAAGAGCCATGAACGGTGTTATCGCCGACCGCCCCGAGCCGAAGGGCGCGCCGACGCCGAAAGTGACGAGCGACAAGGGAGCGCAGCGAGTGCCGGAGCGAGGAGCGTCGGCGTCGGGTCAGGAGCGCCCGGAGGCGAGTGGGCGATCCGCAGCCCACACCCACCAGTGGCGCGGTCTCATCGAGGAGTACCGCGACCGTCTGCCGGTCAGCGACACCACGCCCGTGGTCACCCTCCTCGAGGGCGGGACGCCCCTGGTGCCCGCCCAGGTGCTCTCCGAGCGCACCGGCTGTGAGGTCTACCTCAAGGTCGAGGGTGCCAACCCGACCGGCTCCTTCAAGGACCGCGGGATGACGATGGCCATCTCCAAGGCCAAGGAGGCGGGCGCCCAGGCGGTCATCTGCGCCTCCACCGGCAACACCTCCGCCTCCGCCGCCGCGTACGCGGTGCGGGCCGGCATGGTGTCCGCCGTGCTGGTCCCGCAGGGCAAGATCGCACTCGGCAAGATGGGCCAGGCGCTGGTGCACGGCGCCCGGATCCTGCAGGTGGACGGCAACTTCGACGACTGCCTCACCCTGGCGCGTGAACTGTCCGAGAAGTACCCGGTGGCGCTGGTCAATTCGGTGAACCCGGTGCGGATCGAGGGCCAGAAGACCGCCGCCTTCGAAATCGTCGACATGCTCGGCGACGCCCCGGACATCCACGTCCTGCCGGTGGGCAACGCGGGCAACATCACCGCCTACTGGAAGGGCTACCGGGAGTACGCGGCCGACGGCCTGGCCTCCCGCACCCCCCGGATGTGGGGCTTCCAGGCCTCCGGCTCCGCCCCGATCGTGGACGGCGCCCCGGTGCTCAAGCCGCAGACCATCGCCACCGCGATCCGGATCGGCAACCCCGCCTCCTGGGAGCAGGCGCTCGCCGCGCGGGACGACTCCGGCGGCCTCATCGACAAGGTGACGGACCGTCAGATCCTCGCCGCCTACCGGATGCTGGCGTCCCGTGAGGGAGTCTTCGTGGAGCCGGCCTCGGCCGCCTCGGTGGCCGGCCTGCTGGCCAAGGCCGAGGCGGGCCTGGTCGATCCCGGCCAGCGGATCGTCTGCACCGTGACCGGCAACGGCCTCAAGGACCCGGACTGGGCGGTGGCCGGCGCACCGCAGCCGCAGATCGTCCCGATCGACCCCGAGGCCGCCGCCCGCAGCCTCGGCCTGCTCGACTGACGGCCGGCCGACGCCCGGCTGACGACGCGTCAACCTGCGGGCCGACCCTTTCGGGGGTCGGCCCGCCACCCCTCCGCGGTACCGCCCCTCATGTCAATTCCCCACCCGATCCCGGCGTGCGTTCCGCGCTGTTTCCGGCCACTGTCGGCAACACGGGGGATCGGAGAGGAGTCGGGTGTACCGCTGGGGAACCTGTCTTCGATACCCTGGATTCCGGCGGGTCGCGCCTTCCGTCAGCGTGCGCAGTCGAGCCCCCGCCGCCGTACCGCTGCTGGCCCGTTGTGGGGCCTCCCTCACTCCCCAGGAGAGTTCACCGCATGGCCGGTCCCGCGTTCCGTGCCGCCGCCGTCCGGGTCCGGGTCCCCGCGACCAGCGCCAACCTCGGCCCCGGCTTCGACGCCTTCGGACTCGCCCTGAGCCTGTACGACGACGTCGTGGTCCGGGTCAGCGACTCCGGCCTCTCGGTCGACATCGCCGGCGAGGGGGCCGACAGCCTGGCCCGTGACGAACGCCACCTGGTGGTCCGCTCGATGCGCGCCGCCTTCGACCGCCTCGGCGGCCAGCCGCGCGGCCTCGAAGTGGTCTGCGCCAACCGGATACCGCACGGCCGCGGCCTCGGTTCCTCCTCGGCCGCCATCTGCGCCGGCATCGTCGCCGCCCGGGCCGTCACCATCGGCGGCGCCTCGGCGCTGGACGACGACGACCTGCTGGCCCTCGCCTCCGAGCTGGAGGGCCACCCCGACAACGTCGCCGCCTGCCTGCGCGGCAACTTCACCGTGGCCTGGACCGAGGAGGGCGTCGGCCAGGACCTCTCGGTGGCCCGGGCCGTCACCCTGGAGCCCTCCGACCGGGTCGTCCCGGTGGTGTTCATCCCGAGCACCGAGGTGCTCACCGAGACCGCCCGCGGCCTGCTGCCCAAGACCGTCCCGCTGGGCGACGCCGCGGTGAACGCCGGCCGCGCCGCGCTGCTGGTCGAGGCACTGACCCGCCGCCCCGAGCTGCTGCTCACCGCCACCGAGGACCGCCTGCACCAGGACTACCGCGCCTCCGCCATGCCGGACAGCGCCGCCCTGGTGGCCGCGCTGCGCGCCGAGGGCGTCCCGGCGGTCATCTCCGGCGCCGGACCGACCGTCCTCGCCCTGACCGACGAGGCGGGCGCCGACAAGGTCGCCAACTTCGCCGGTCCGTCCTTCGCCACCCACCGGTTGTCGGTCGACCGCACCGGTGCGTCCGTCCTCCCACTCGACATGTGAGACGGACACGATTGACAAGGACGGGGCTGGGGAATGTGTCAGGGGGTCGGTAGTGTTAACCTCATTGCTGCACCAGATGCCCTCCGGGGCCCGGTGCGACGCGTCCCGATCCCGAAGCCTCGCTCTGGTGAGGTCCGGAAGCACGGGACCACGATTCTCCGGGAGCCCACCACAGCGCGTACGCAGCCTGCCTGCGCGATTGCGGCGCATCCCGAAGCCGTGACGGCACCAGACCCCCACCCCCACCCGCAGCCTCGCTGAGGCACGGACGGGTGGGCCCGAGGACCGCCGCACGACGGGGGCCCGGGTATCACAGGCGCAGCGGGGTCGGCACGAGACCGGCCGTCGCGCCACTTCGCACCACAGTGCACCGCACTTCGCAGCTCTCCCGAACGGTCAGCCTTTCGGGGGAATCCCGCCTCGGACCAGCGCGAACAGACGTTGGTCAGGACAGCACAACCGGTCGCCGAGCCAGACAGGCCGACGTCCGCTCCAGGGAAGGACCCTTAGTGAGCGACACCACCGATCTGATGGGCGCGCGTCCGGACGCGGAAGCGTCGGACGCAGCCGCCGCCCCCGCGGCCCCGGCGCGGCGCCGCCGCACCGCCGCCGCGGGCCTGGACGGCCTGGTCCTGGCCGAGCTGCAGAAGCTCGCCTCGACCCTCGGAATCAGCGGTACCGGACGCATGCGCAAGAGCCAGCTGATCGAGGCCATCAAGGAGAAGAGCGGCGGGGACCCGCTGCTCGCCGGCGGCACCGCGCCCGCCGCGCCCGCCGCCAAGCGGGCCACCAAGGCCGCGGCCGCCGAGCCGGCGGCCACCGAGCAGCCAGCCGCTCCGGCCGAGGCCGCCGAGGCCCCCGCGCCGCGGACCCGCCGCAGCCGTACCGCCGCGGCCACCGAGCCGCAGCCGCAGGCGCAGATCGAGATCCCGGTGCAGGCCGCGGCCGAGACCGCCGCCGTGCCGGCCCGGGCCGAGCGGACCCGTCGCCGGGCCACCTCGGCCGCCGGCGCCCCGACCGCCGAGGCCGCCGCCGCCGAGCAGCCGGCCGCCCCGGCCGCCGAGGCCAAGGCGGAGGCCAAGCAGAACGAGCGCGGCTCCTTCGAGGGCGACGCCCGGACCGACCGCCGTGACCGCCGTGACCGCCGTGACCGCCGCGAGGCCCCCGTCGAGGGCGGCGAGGCCGGCGACGGCGAGACGCGCGAGTCGCGTCGCGACCGCCGCAACCGCCGCGAGCGCGACCGTGCCGACCGCCAGGGCGGCCAGCCGCAGGGCGGCGGCCAGGACGGCGGCCAGCCGGCCCGTCAGGGCGGCGCCCAGCCGGCCGGCCAGCAGCAGGCCGGTGGGTTCGACGACGACGAGTTCGGCGAGGGCCGTCGCGGCCGTCGCGGCCGCTACCGTGACCGTCGCGGCCGTCGCCGCGAGGGCTTCGAGGGCGCCGGCCCCGAGGTGCAGCTCGCCGACGACGACGTCCTGATCCCGGTCGCGGGCATCCTGGACATCCTCGACAACTACGCGTTCGTCCGGACCTCCGGCTACCTGCCGGGCCAGAACGACGTCTACGTCTCGCTGGCCCAGGTCCGCAAGCACGGCCTGCGCAAGGGCGACGCCATCACCGGCGCCGTCCGCCAGCCGCGGGACGGCGAGCGCCGCGAGAAGTTCAACGCGCTGGTCCGCCTGGACTCGGTCAACGGCATGGACCCGGACAGCGGCCGCGGCCGCCCCGAGTTCGGCAAGCTGACCCCGCTGTACCCGCAGGAGCGCCTGCGCCTGGAGACCGACCCGGGTGTGCTGACCACGCGGATCATCGACCTGGTGTCGCCGATCGGCAAGGGCCAGCGCGGTCTGATCGTCGCCCCGCCGAAGACCGGCAAGACGATGATCATGCAGGCGATCGCCAACGCGATCACCCACAACAACCCCGAGTGCCACCTGATGGTCGTCCTGGTCGACGAGCGTCCGGAAGAGGTCACCGACATGCAGCGGTCGGTGAAGGGCGAGGTCATCTCCTCGACCTTCGACCGCCCGGCCGAGGACCACACCACCGTCGCCGAGCTCGCCATCGAGCGGGCCAAGCGCCTGGTGGAGCTGGGCCACGACGTGGTGATCCTGCTCGACTCGATCACCCGCCTGGGCCGCGCCTACAACCTGGCGGCGCCCGCCTCCGGCCGCATCCTGTCCGGTGGTGTCGACTCGACCGCGCTGTACCCGCCGAAGAAGTTCTTCGGTGCCGCGCGCAACATCGAGAACGGCGGCTCGCTGACCATCCTGGCCACCGCGCTGGTCGAGACCGGCTCGCGGATGGACGAGGTGATCTTCGAGGAGTTCAAGGGCACCGGCAACATGGAGCTCAAGCTCGACCGGAAGCTCTCGGACAAGCGCATCTTCCCCTCCGTCGACGTGGACGCCTCCGGCACCCGCAAGGAGGAGATCCTGCTCGGCAACGAGGAGCTGGCGATCGTCTGGAAGCTCCGCCGGGTGCTGCACGCGCTCGACTCGCAGCAGGCGATGGAGCTGCTCCTGGACAAGATGAAGCAGACCAAGAGCAACGCCGAGTTCCTGATGCAGATCGCCAAGACCACCCCCGGTTCGGGCGACTGACCCGGCATCGGCCCAGGAGGCCCCGGACCGCACCCGCGGTCCGGGGCCTCCGGCGTTCCCGGGGTCCCGCGCCGGGGGCCGGTGGGCGGCCCGGTGGTCGCCCGCAGTGACCCCGGCGGTGTGCCCGCTGGGGGCCCGGGAGAGGGCCGTTCCCCTGCGACCGGTCGGCAGGACGGGTGTCCCTTATGCTCGGAAAGTCCGATTCCTCGGGACTCCTCGGGAATGAGGCGCCATGGCCGGTCCCCGGAAGGTCCGCAGCCGCCGCGCCCGGGTGGTGCGCATCGCCGTCCTCACCCTGGCCGGCCTGCTGCTGGCCGGCCTCGCCACGGCCGGCCTCGCGTACTGGAAGCTCAACGGGAACCTGAAGAGCGTGGACATCGACGGGCAGCTCGGCAGCGCCCGCCCGCCCGCCTCCACCGACGGCTCGTTCAACCTGCTGGTGCTCGGCTCGGACTCCCGGGCCGGCGACAACCGCAACCTCGCCGGCGGGGCCTCCGGCGGCACCGCCCGCTCGGACACCGCGATGGTGGTGCACGTCAGCCAGGACCACGCCCGGGCCGCGGTGGTCTCCGTCCCGCGGGACACCCTGGTGGCCCGGCCGGCCTGCACCGGGCCGGACGGGAAGACCGTGCCGGCCGCCCGGGGCGTGATGTACAACTCCGCCTTCGAGGTCGGCGGCCCGGCCTGCGCGGTGGCGACCGCCGAGCAGCTCACCGGGATGCGGATGGACCACTTCGTGGAGATCGACTTCGCCGGGTTCGCCGGGCTGATCGACGCCCTCGGCGGCGTGGACGTCACCACCACCGTGCCCATCGACGACCAGGACAGCGGCCTCCACCTGTCGGCCGGCGCCCACCACCTGGGCGGGGCCGAGGCGCTGGCCTTCGTCCGCACCCGGCACGGCGTCGGCGACGGCAGCGACCTCGGGCGGATCGAACTGCAGAAGCAGATGATCCGCTCGATCATGACCCGGGTCGGCTCGCTCGGGCTCACCTCCAACCCGACCCGGTTCTGGCCGGTGGCCGACCGGCTCACCCGGAGCATCACCACCGACTCCGACCTGGCCTCGGTGAGCTCCCTGGTCGGCCTCGCCTCCACCCTGCGGGGCATCGGCCCGCAGCAGCTGACCATGGTCACCCTGCCGGTGGCCACGGCGCCCGGCGACCCCAACCGGGTGGTGGAGCGCAACCCGGACGCCGCCCGGCTGTGGGCCGCCCTGCGGACCGACCAGGCCGTCCCGCAGGCCGTGGTCACCGCGCAGCCGTCCAACCCGGCCCAGGCCGCCGGGAGCCCCTCCGGCAGGCCCTCCCCAGGCCCCTCCGCCGGGCCCGCCGGCGCCGCCGCCTCCAGGACGCCGACCGCCGCCCCGACCGCCACCGGGGCCGTCGCCCGGACCCCCGGGGCCACCGAGACCGGCGGCCGGGGCGCGGAATAACGACCCCCGCCCCCCGGTTTGGGAAGAAGCGGCCAGAACTGGCACACTGGTCCGTCGGTCCCGGTTCACGTGCAGCGGCCCGCTGCCGACCCGGCGCCCTCCCGATCCTTAGGAGAACCCCTTGAAGCCCAACGTTCACCCCGAGTACGTGGTCACCAAGGTGACCTGCACCTGCGGCGCCGAGTTCACCACCCGCTCGACGGAGACCAGCGGCGAGATCCGCGCCGAGGTCTGCTCGCAGTGCCACCCGTTCTACACCGGCAAGCAGAAGATTCTGGACACCGGTGGCCGCGTGGCCCGCTTCGAGGCCCGCTTCGGCAAGAAGCACAGCGGCAACAAGGCCTAGCGCTTCCGCGGCGCCGGTCTCCGGCGTCCCCGTGTGCACGGGGGCGCCGGGGGGCCGGCGCCGTTCGCGTCTCCCCGCACGCCACGCGGTTCCACCCGCCACTCGCCCCCACCCGTCCAGTCCACCCGGGAAGCAGGCCCACCCATGTTCGAGGCAGTCGAAGAGCTCGTGACCGAGCATGGTGCCCTCGAGAAGCGGCTGGCCGACCCGTCGGTCCACGCCGACCAGGCCAACGCCCGCAAGCTCGCCAAGCGCTACGCCGAACTCACCCCGATCACCCGCACCTACCTGGCCTGGCGCCAGGCCGGCGAGGACATCGAGGCCGCTCGCGAATTCGCCGCCGAGGACCCGGAGTTCCTCGCCGAGGCGAAGTCCGCCGAGGCCCGCCGCGACGAGCTGACCGAGGAGCTGCGGCTGCTGCTGGTGCCGCGCGACCCGAGCGACGACAAGGACGTCATCCTGGAGATCAAGGCGGGCGAGGGCGGCGAGGAGTCCGCGCTGTTCGCCGGCGACCTGCTCCGGATGTACCTGCGCTTCGCCGAGCGGGTGGGCTGGAAGACCGAGATCATCGACTCCAACGAGTCCGACCTCGGCGGCTACAAGGACGTCTCCGTCGCCGTGAAGACCAAGGGGGCCGGCGAGCCCGGCCGGGGCGTCTGGGCCCGGCTGAAGTACGAGGGGGGCGTGCACCGCGTGCAGCGCGTCCCGGCCACCGAGTCCCAGGGCCGCATCCACACCTCCGCCGCCGGCGTGCTGGTCACCCCGGAGGCCGAGGAGGTCGAGGTCGAGGTCCACGCCAACGACCTGCGGATCGACGTCTACCGCTCCTCCGGCCCCGGCGGCCAGTCGGTCAACACCACCGACTCCGCGGTCCGGATCACCCACCTGCCGACCGGTATCGTGGCCTCCTGCCAGAACGAGAAGAGCCAGCTGCAGAACAAGGAGCAGGCCATGCGGATCCTGCGTTCCCGGCTGCTGGCCGCCGCGCAGGAGGAGGCCGAGCGGGAGGCCTCGGACGCCCGCCGCAGCCAGGTCCGCACGGTGGACCGCTCGGAGCGGATCCGGACGTACAACTACCCGGAGAACCGCCTCTCGGACCACCGCACCGGCTTCAAGTCGTACAACCTGGACCAGATCCTGGACGGCGACCTGAACGCGGTGATCCAGTCCTGCGTGGACGCCGACGCGGCTGCCAAGCTGGCCGCCGCGCAGGAGAACTGAGCCTGAAGGGGTCGCACGGATGAACCTGCTGCTCGCCGAGGTGGCCCAGGCCACCCAGCGGCTGGCCGCGGCCGGTGTGCCGTCGCCGCGCTTCGACGCGGAGGAGCTCGCGGCGTACATCCACGACGTCAAGCGCAGCCAGCTGCACACGGTCGCGGACGCGGACTTCGACGCCCGGTACTGGGAGGCCATCGCCCGCCGCGAGGCCCGCGAGCCGCTGCAGCACATCACCGGCCGGGCCTTCTTCCGCTACCTGGAGCTGGAGGTCGGCCCCGGGGTGTTCGTGCCGCGCCCGGAGACCGAGTCGGTCGTCGAGTGGGCCATAAACGCCGTCCGCGACATGGACGTCGCCGAGCCGCTGGTGGTCGACCTGTGCACCGGCTCCGGGGCGATCGCCCTGGCGCTCGCCCAGGAGCTGCCGCGCTCCACCGTGCACGCCTTCGAGCTGGACGAGGGCGCGCTGCCCTACACCCGCCGCAACATCGCGGCCAGCCCGGACCGCGCCCGGGTCACCCTGCACGAGGGCGACGCCACCCGGGCCTTCGAGGGCGACCGCTCCTGGGACGGCCGCTTCGACCTGGTGATCAGCAACCCGCCGTACATCCCGCTCACCGAGTGGGAGTACGTCGCGCCCGAGGCGCGCGACCACGACCCGCAGATCGCCCTGTTCAGCGGCGAGGACGGCCTGGACACCATCCGCCGCATCGAGCGGGTCGCGGCCCGGCTGCTGCGTCCGGGCGGCGCGGTGGTGATCGAGCACGCCGACACCCAGGGCGGGCAGGTCCCGTGGATCTTCCGCGAGGAGTCCGGCTGGACCGACGCGGCCGACCACCGGGACCTGAACAACCGGCCGAGGTTCACCACGGCGCGCAAGGCGTCGCTGTGACCCACCACGGCCCGAACGGCTTCGCTGTGACTTTCGGAAGGGGACTGCACCGATGAGCCGCCGTTACGACTGCTCCGACGCCGGGGACCGCGCCAGTGGTCTGCGCGAGGCCGCCACGGCGATCCGCCGTGGCGAGCTCGTCGTGCTGCCGACCGACACCCTGTACGGGGTCGGCGCGGACGCCTTCTCCCCGGACGCGGTGGCCGCGCTGCTGGCCGCCAAGGGCCGCGGCCGCAACATGCCCTCCCCGGTGCTGGTGGGCTCCCCGACCACCCTGCACGGCCTGGTCACCGACTTCTCCGAGCAGGCCTGGGAGCTGGTCGACGCCTTCTGGCCGGGCGGGCTCACCCTGGTCGCCAAGCACCAGCCCTCGCTGCGCTGGGACCTCGGCGAGACCCGCGGCACGGTGGCCGTCCGGATGCCGCTGCACCCGGTCGCCATCGAGCTGCTGAACACCACCGGCCCGCTCGCCGTCTCCAGCGCCAACAAGACCGGCGGCCCCTCGCCGGCCACCTGCGACGAGGCCCAGGCCCAGCTCGGCGAGGACATCGCGATCTACCTGGACGGCGGCACCGCCGACTTCGCCACGGCCTCCACCATCGTCGACGTCACCGGCAAGGTTCCGGTGGTCCTGCGCGCGGGCGCGGTCAGCGTCGAGCAGCTGAGGGAGGTCGTTCCGGACCTGGAGGCCGGCAGTTGACGGCCGCCGCCTCGCTGCACGGTGCGGAACCCGGCATACCCTCCGCACTCGCCGTGGCACCCCGTCCGCTGGACACCTTCCGGATCCTCTTCGTCTGCACCGGCAACATCTGCCGCTCGCCCATCGCCGAGCGGCTGACCCGGCTCGAACTGGACGCCCGGCTCGGCGCGGCCGCCGGCCGCATCGTCGTGGAGAGCGCCGGCACCTGGGGGCACGAGGGCGCGCCGATGGAGGCGCACGCGGCCACCGTCCTCGGTGAGTACGGCGCCGACAGCGCCGGATTCGAGGGCCGCGAGCTGCTCGACGAGCACGTCATCGAGGCCGACCTGGTGCTCACCGCCACCCTGGACCACCGCGCCCAGGTGATCTCCATGGGCCACTCCGCGGGCCTGCGGACCTTCACGCTGAAGGAGTTCACCCGGCTGGTGCGGCGGGTCGACCCCAGTACCCTGCCGGACCCGCGGGACGGCGCGCGGGTGACCGAGCGGGCCCGGGCGCTGGTCCGGGCCGCGGCGGCGCTGCGCGGGTGGCTGCTGGCCGCGACCCCGGAGTCGGACGAGCTGCGGGACCCGTACGGCGCGCCGATCGGGATGTTCCGGAACTGCGGGGGCGAGATATACGACGCGCTCGACCCCGTGGTGACCGCGCTGACCGGGATCCCGGCGCAGGACTGAGGCGGGTCCCGCCGGGGGCACGGGCCCGCCCGCCCGCCCGCCACCCGGCCCGTGGAGGCCCCCGGAGGGCCTCAGCGGCCCCGGGGACGACCGGGCGGCCCAATCGTAGGCGTGTGAGCGGGCCGGGCCGTGGGGGCGGTCCTACGCTGGAAGGGCCCTTGCCCCGCCGCCGCCCGGGAGCCGCCATGTCCGTCACCGATGCCGCGCAAGGCCGCACCGGAACCACGAGATCCTGGACCGTCCCGGACGCGCTGCGCAGGGCCGACCCGCTGGTCGCCGACCTGCTCTCCGCCGAGGCCGAGCGGCGGACCGACTCCCTCCAGCTGCTGGCCGGCGAGAACGTGGCCAGCCCGGCCGTGCTGGCCGCCCTGGCCGGCCCGCTGGTGGACAAGTACGCCGAGGGGTACCCGGGCCGCCGGCACCACACCGGCTGCGCCCCCGCCGACACCGTCGAGCTGCTCGCGGTGGACCGGGCCCGCCAGCTGTTCTCCGCCCCGCACGCCAACGTCCAGCCCCGGTCCGGGACTTCGGCGATGCTCTCGGCGTACGCGGCGCTGCTGCGGCCCGGGGACGTGGTGCTGGCGATGTCCCTGGAGCACGGCGGCCACCTCAGCGCCGGCTCCCGGGCGAACTTCTCCGGCCGGTGGTTCGAGTTCGTCGGCTACGGCGTGCGCGAGGACGACGGGCTGATCGACCTGGACCAGGTCCGCGAGCTGGCGCTCCGGCACCGCCCGAAGGCGATCATCGCCGGCGGCATCTCCTACCCGCGGCACATGGACTGGGCCGCGTTCCGGCGGATCGCCGACGAGGTCGACGCCTACCTGATCGCCTCCGCGGCGCAGACCATCGGCCTGGTGGCGGCCGGCGCCGCGCCCTCCCCGGTGCCGTACGCCGACGTCACCGTGGCGGTCACCCACAAGCTGCTGCGCGGGCCGCGCGGCGGCCTGCTGCTGTGCACCGCCGAGCTGGCCGACCGGGTCGACCGGGCGGTCTTCCCGTTCTCCCAGGGCGGCGCGGCGATGAACGAGGTGGCCGCCAAGGCGGTGGCGCTGGCCGAGGCCGCCACCCCGGAGTACACCGCCTACATCGGGCGGGCGGTGGCCGGGGCGCGCTCCCTGGCCGCGGCGCTCACCGCCGCGGGCGCCCGCCTGCTGACCCACGGCACCGACACCCACCTGGTGACCGCCGACGTCAGCCCGCTCGGACTGAGCGGCCTCGACGCCGAGCGGCGCTGCGCCGCGGCCGGGCTGATGCTCGGCAAGTGCGCGCTGCCCTTCGACCCGGCGCCGCCCACCGAGACGTCCGGGATCCGGCTGGGCACCGGGGCGGCGGCCGCGCAGGGGATGGCGGAGCCGGAGCTCGCCGAGGTGGGCGCGCTGATCGGTACCCTGCTCAGGGACGGTCCCGACCCGCGGATCGGCGCCCGGGTCCGGGAGCTGGCGCGGGCCTTCGCGGGCCGCGGCTGAGGCGGCCCCGGTGCCCGGGTGGCCCCGAAGGCGAACCGCGGTACGCGTCCGGTCGTCCGAATCAATAAGGTGTGCTGCGTGGCAACGCACCTCGAACCCCGGACTTTCACGGGAGTACGCTCCGTACTCGACCGTCGGATCGTGACGCAGGAGGCCAGTGGTGCGTGAGTATCTCCTGGTGCTGTTCGTCACCGCCGCGGTGACCTACCTTCTGGTCAGTCCGGTCCGGAAGTTCGCCATCGTGGCCGGCGCGATGCCCGCCGTGCGCGCCCGCGACGTCCACCAGGAGCCGACTCCCCGGCTCGGTGGCATCGCGATGTTCGGCGGCCTCTGCGCGGGCCTCCTCGCCGCCTCCCAACTCACGACCCTGGGACGCCTGTTCGTCCAGAGTGCGGACGTCCGGGCGCTGCTGTCCGGGGTCGGCATCATGTGGGTGCTCGGCGTGCTCGACGACAAGTGGGGCGTGGACGCCCTGGTGAAGCTGGGCGGCCAGATGATCGCCGCCGGCGTCATGGTCTGGCAGGGCGTGACCGTCATCTCGATCCCGGTGCCCGGCGTCGGCCCGGTCGCGGTCACCCCGACCCAGGGCATGATCATCTCGGTCGCGCTGGTCGTCGTCATGGTGAACGCGGTGAACTTCATCGACGGCCTCGACGGCCTGGCCGCGGGCATGGTCTGCATCGCCGCGATGGCCTTCTTCCTGTACTCCTACCGGCTCTGGCTGGGGTACGGGATCAACGACGCCGCCCCCGCCGCGCTGTTCAGCGCCGTGCTGATCGGCATGTGCCTGGGCTTCCTGCCGCACAACCTGCACCCGGCGCGGATCTTCATGGGCGACTCGGGCTCGATGATGCTCGGCCTGATGCTGGCCGTCGCCGCGATCTCCATCACCGGCCGCGTGGACCCGGACCTGATCACCGACCGGACGGGTTCGCAGACCGCCACCGTGCACGCGTTGGTGCCGATCTACATCCCGCTGCTGCTGCCGCTGACCGTCATCGCGCTGCCGCTGGCCGACCTGCTGCTCGCCGTGGTGCGCCGCACCTGGGCCGGCAAGTCGCCGTTCGCGGCCGACAAGCAGCACCTGCACCACCGGCTGCTGGAGGTCGGGCACTCGCACAGCCGGGCCGTCCTGATCATGTACTTCTGGGCCGCGCTGATCGCCTTCGGCACGGTGGCCTTCTCGGTGACCAACACCGGCCGCACGGTGGTGCTGACGCTGGCCGGGCTCTGCCTGGTGGGCATCGTGGTGCTGCTGATGCCGCGCTTCCGTCCGCACGCGCCGCGGGCCGTGCAGGCCTTCGTGCCGCCGCGCTACCGCAAGCGCGCGACGGCGGCCGGGGCGACCGTCGCCGCCGGTGGCGCCCCCGTCGCCGCGGCCGCACCCGCCGAACCCGTCGCGCCCGTCTCGACGGCCGGCGTCCCGCGGGTGGCCGACACGGTCGCCGGGGCGGCGGAGCCGACCGGACGGGCCGCCGCCGAGGCGGTCCAGGGCCCGGCCACGGCGGCCGGGGCGGCCGAGGAGAGCGCCCCCGCGATGGCCGAACTCTCGGCCGAGGACAAGGCCCTGCTGGGCCGTCTGGGCTCGGGGGCGCACTCGGTGGGCACGCACGCCGACCGCCAGGGCTGACCCCCCGTCAACTCGGGCTCGGCCGAACGGCTTCACCCGAACGGCGGCACCCTTGGGCCTATGGTGTGACAGGTGCCACACGTTCATGGTAAAGCTCTCATCAAATAGTTTGTGATACCGTTCACGAGTACCGAGAACACGCCGAAAGACCTGACAGGGTGGAGGACTTCCGCCCCCGGTCGGTCTCCCTCGACGGGCTCGCCGTCGAGTGGCCGGCCCGGGCAGAGGTTCTCGGTGCGGCGTTCCCCCGCCGCACCCCCTTGCGCCAGTCCCCCGTTCGTTACACCGACATGCCGCCGGAGCTGCCGACATGCCGTCCCCCGACGCCCGGATCCTCCGTGGCGCCGCAATCCCCACTGCGGTCGCCGGAGTGGTCGCCATGGCGATCTCCACCGCCGTTGCCGGGGCCCAGGGATTGGTCGGCGCCCTGTTCGCCACCCTGTTGGTGATGGCGTTCTTCAGTTCCGGCCAGATCGCACTCGATCGGCTGACCAGGAACAATCCGCAGATCTTCATGGCCGCCGGACTGTTGGTCTACACGACACAGATCCTCCTGGTGGCGATCGTGCTGGCGGTGTTCAAGGACACGACACTCTTCGACACCAAGGTGTTCGGCTTCACGTTGCTCGGCTGTGTCCTGATCTGGACCGGATTCCAGGTGCGCGGTGCGATGAAAGCCAAGATCTATTACGTCCAGAACGGTGACGACGACTCCGACGACGACTCGAAGTCGGGGCGTCAACCGTGACCGGGGCGGGCTGTCCCCCTCGCGAGGGGGGCGGTGTTTATGCCCCCCTGACGGACTGCTATCGTCCGTCGCAACGACGGAGTACGGGTTGCGGCCCCGCCCACCGGCTCCGCGAAGCCTTCGAAGATCCCGCGGCAGTGGTTGACGCCGCGCCGGGTCAGCGAGAAATCCAACAAGTTCCAGTGCCGCACCGTGGCCGCAGGCCGCGCCGACACACCGAGGTTGCCGTAACCATGCGTCATGACGAAGGAGTCTGTGGTGAGTGCTGAGCCCACCTTGCTCGCCTCTGGGGGCAGCTGCCACTTCAGTGACCCTGGCTGCGGTTTCCCCGCTCCCGGCCTGAACGAGTTCCAGTTCGAGCCGATCTTCACCATCGGCAGCTTCGAGTTCAACAAGCCGATGCTGCTCTCGGTCTTCGTGGCCGTGCTGGTGGTCGTGTTCTTCTGGGCTGCCTTCGCCAAGCCGAAGCTGGTCCCCGGCAAGCTGCAGCTGGTCGGCGAGATCGGCTACGACTTCGTCAAGCGCAGCATCGTGCTGGAGACGATCGGCAAGAAGGGCGAGAAGTACGTCCCGATGCTGGTCTCGATGTTCTTCTTCGTCTGGCTGATGAACATCATGTCGATCATCCCGTTCGCGCAGTTCCCCGTGACGGCGGCGATCGCGTTCCCGGCCGGCCTCGCGGGCATCGTCTGGGTCACCTACATGGGCCTGACCTTCAAGAAGCACGGCTTCGTCGGCGGTCTGAAGAACCTCTGCTGGCCGTCGGGCATCCCCGGCTGGGTCATGTTCATCCTGGTGCCGATCGAGTTCTTCTCGAACATCTTCGTGCGCCCCTTCACGCTCGCGGTCCGAGCCTTCGCGAACATGTTCGCCGGCCACCTGCTGATCGTGATGTTCTCCATCGCCTCCTGGTACCTGCTCAGCCCGAGCCTGGGTGCGCTGTACGGCAGCGCCTCGTTCATCGTGGCCGTCGGCCTCACCGCCTTCGAGCTCCTGGTCCAGTTCCTGCAGGCCTACATCTTCGTGATGCTGGCCAGCAGCTACATCGCCGGTGCCCTGGAAGAGGCGCACTGAGCCCCGCAGCCCCCGGCTGCGCACCCCTCAACGTCCGGTGGCCAACCACTACCGGTTCACATCCCTGAAAAGGACAAGCTGAAATGGCACAGCTCGCTGAGCTCACCGGTTCCATCGCCTCCGTCGGCTACGGTCTCGCCGCGATCGGCCCCGGCATCGGCGTCGGTCTGATCTTCGGCAACGGTGTCCAGGCCATGGCCCGCCAGCCCGAGGCCGCCGGCCTCATCCGCTCCAACATGTTCATCGGCTTCGCGCTGACCGAGGCGCTCGCCCTGATCGGCATCGTCATGCCGTTCGTCTTCGGCACCGGCTCCTGATTCCCCTGCCGTAGCCCGATTTCGAGGAAGGTCCAGATATGAACATCGCGGCTCAGCTCGCGGAGGAGGGGGAGAAGATGAACCCCCTGCTGCCCGCATGGCCCGAGGTCATCATCGGCCTGCTCTGCTTCTTCATCGTCTTCGGCTTCCTCGGCAAGAAGCTCCTCCCCAGCATCGAGCACGTGCTGAAGGAGCGCCGGGACGCGATCGAGGGCGGCATGGAGCGCGCGGAGGTGGCTCAGGCCGAGGCTCAGGCCCTGCTTGAGCAGTACCGTGCCGAGCTCGCCGACGCGCGTCACGAGGCCGCTCGGATCACCGAGCACGCCCGGGAGCAGGGCGCTGCCCTGATCGCCGAGATGCGCGAGGAAGGCCAGCGTCAGCGCGAGGCCATCGTCACCGCCGGCCACGCCCAGATCGAGGCCGACAAGAAGCAGGCGTCCGCCGCCCTGCGCCAGGACGTGGGCTCGCTCGCCGCGCAGCTGGCGTCCCGCATCGTGGGTGAGTCCCTGGAGGACCACGCCCGGCAGAGCGGTGTGATCGACCGCTTCCTCGACGAGCTCGAGGCGAAGGCCGGGGCCGCGGCAGGTGCCAAGTGATCGGCGCCAGCCGTGAGGCCCTGGCCGCCGGCCGGGAGAACCTGGAGAGCCTGACCGACAACACCTCGGTGGACGCGGCCAAGCTCGCCGAGGAGCTCGCAGCCGTCACGGCGCTGCTGGACCGCGAGGTGTCGCTGCGCCGTGTCCTGACCGACCCCTCGCGGTCCGGTCAGGACAAGGCCCAGCTGATCGCCTCGCTGCTGTCCGGCCAGGTCTCCGGCGAGACCGTCGACCTGGTCTCCGGCCTGGTCCGGTCCCGCTGGTCCGGCGCCCGTGACCTGGTGGACGCGGCGGAGGAGCTCTCCGCGTACGCCGAGGTCATCGCCGCCGACAAGGCCGGGGTCCTGGACGACGTCGAGGACGAGGTGTTCCGGTTCGGCCGGGTCGTCGGCGGCTCGCACGAGCTGCGCGCGGCGCTGACCGAGCCCAAGGCGGGCACCGCCGCCAAGGCGGAGCTGATCAAGAAGCTGCTCGGCGGCCGCGCCAACGCGGGCACCGTCCGCCTGGTCACCGCCCTCGTCACCAACCCGCGGGGTCGTAGCCTGGAAGGCGGCCTGGAGGCGTACTCCAAGCTCGCCGCCGCCCGGCGCGGCCGTGTGGTGGCCCTGGTCACCAGCGCCGTTCCGCTGTCCGACCGGCAGAAGGAGCGCCTCGGCGCCGCGCTGGCCGGGCTGTACGGCCGCCAGGTCCACCTGAACATCGACGTCGACCCCGAGGTCGCCGGCGGTGTCCGGGTGCAGATCGGTGACGAGGTCATCGACGGCACGGTCGCGAGCCGCCTGGCGGCTGCGCGCCAGGGCCTCGAAGGCTGACAGCACAGACGCATCATCCGACCCTCGGTCGGGCGTCGGTTCACACCGAGTGAGCCGGCAAAACGTACGGCCGGTTCACCCGACCCGGCCGAGAGTCGAGCACTTGCGGCCCTCAATGGCGGGCCGAGGATCGCAAACTAGGAGAGCAGGGAAGCCTGATGGCGGAGCTTACGATCCGTCCGGAGGAGATCCGGGACGCACTGGCCGACTTCGTCCAGTCGTACCAGCCGGACGCGGCCGCGCGCGAAGAGGTCGGCACGGTCACCGAGGCCATGGACGGCATTGCCAAGGTCGAGGGCCTGCCCTCGGTCATGGCCAACGAGCTGCTGAAGTTCGAGGACGGCACCCTCGGCCTCGCGCTCAACCTCGACACCCGCGAGATCGGTGTCGTCATCCTCGGTGAGTTCTCGGGCATCGAGGAGGGCCAGACGGTGCAGCGCACCGGCGAGGTCCTCTCCGTCCCGGTCGGCGACGGCTACCTCGGCCGTGTCGTGGACCCGCTGGGCAACCCGATCGACGGCCTGGGCGACATCGCCTCCACCGGCCGCCGCGCCCTGGAGCTGCAGGCCCCCGGCGTCATGGTCCGCAAGTCGGTGCACGAGCCGATGCAGACCGGCATCAAGGCCATCGACGCGATGACCCCGATCGGCCGCGGCCAGCGCCAGCTGATCATCGGCGACCGCCAGACCGGCAAGACCGCCGTGGCGATCGACACGATCATCAACCAGCGCGACAACTGGCGCTCGGGCGACCCGAAGAAGCAGGTCCGCTGCATCTACGTCGCCGTGGGTCAGAAGGGCTCCACCATCGCGTCCGTCCGCGGCGCCCTGGAGGAGGCCGGCGCGCTGGAGTACACCACCATCGTGGCCGCTCCCGCCTCCGACCCGGCCGGCTTCAAGTACCTGGCCCCGTACACCGGCTCCGCCATCGGCCAGGAGTGGATGTACGACGGCAAGCACGTCCTGATCATCTTCGACGACCTGTCGAAGCAGGCCGAGGCCTACCGCTCCGTCTCCCTGCTGCTGCGCCGCCCGCCGGGCCGCGAGGCCTACCCGGGTGACGTCTTCTACCTGCACTCCCGCCTGCTGGAGCGCTGCGCCAAGCTCTCCGACGAGCTGGGTGCCGGTTCGATGACCGGTCTGCCGATCATCGAGACCAAGGCCAACGACGTCTCGGCGTACATCCCGACCAACGTCATCTCCATCACCGACGGCCAGTGCTTCCTGGAGTCCGACCTGTTCAACGCCGGCATCCGCCCGGCCGTGAACGTCGGTATCTCGGTCTCCCGCGTCGGTGGCTCCGCCCAGATCAAGGCCATGAAGTCGGTCGCCGGCCGCCTGCGCCTGGACCTGGCCCAGTACCGCGAGCTGGAGGCGTTCGCCGCCTTCGGTTCCGACCTGGACCCGGCCTCCAAGGCCCAGCTGGAGCGCGGTGCGCGCATGGTCGAGCTGCTGAAGCAGGGCCAGTACCAGCCGTTCCCGGTCGAGGAGCAGGTCGTCTCCATCTGGGCCGGCACCACCGGCAAGCTGGACGACGTCCCGGTCGCCGACATCCGCCGCTTCGAGCGCGAGTTCCTGGACCACCTGCGCCTGGAGCACAAGGGCATCCTGGCCGGCATCGTGGAGACCTCGAAGCTGGAGGACGGCACCATCGACGCGCTGACCTCCGCGATCGAGGGCTTCAAGCAGGGCTTCACCACGGCTGACGGCAAGCTGCTCTCCGAGCAGGCCTGAGTCCGGTAGCGAGGGAAAGGACGTAACGACCCATGGGAGCACAGCTTCGGGTCTACAAGCGCCGGATCCGCTCTGTCACCGCGACGAAGAAGATCACCAAGGCGATGGAGATGATCTCCGCGTCGCGCATCGTCAAGGCGCAGCGCGCGGTGGCCGCCTCCACTCCGTACGCCGATGAGCTCACCCGGGCGGTGACGGCGGTGGCCACCCGGTCCAACGCCAAGCACCCGCTCACCACCGAGAACCCGAACGCCACCAAGGCCGCCGTCCTGCTGATCACGGCGGACCGCGGCCTGGCGGGCGGCTACTCGACCAACGCCATCAAGCAGGCGCTCGCGCTCACCGCGCGGCTCCGCGACGAGGGCAAGGACGTGGTGACGTACATCGTCGGTCGCAAGGGCGTCTCGTACTACAACTTCCGCAACCTCGGGGTGGCGGGTTCGTACACGGGATTCTCCGACAAGCCGACCTACGGTGACGCCAAGGCGGTCGCGGTCGAGCTGATCGAGGCCTTCACGGCCGAGACCGGCGGCGTGGACGAGCTGCACCTGGTCTCGACCAAGTTCGAGTCGATGCTGACGCAGACGGCGCAGGACGCCCGGCTGCTGCCGCTGAAGCTGGACGAGGTCGAGCTCAGCGACGAGTCCAAGGCCAAGCACGAGATCTTCCCGCTGTACGACTTCGAGCCGTCGGCGGAGGGCGTGCTGGACGCGCTGCTGCCGCGGTACGTCGAGAGCCGGATCTACAACGCGCTGCTGCAGTCGGCCGCTTCCGAGCACGCCGCCCGCCGCCGTGCGATGAAGAGCGCGACCGACAACGCGGGAGAGCTCATCAAGTCGCTCACGCGGCTTGCCAACTCGGCCCGTCAGGCCGAGATCACCCAGGAAATCAGCGAGATCGTCGGCGGTGCCAACGCGCTCGCAGACGCTAGCCGCGGGAGCGAATGAGTATGACCACCACTGTTGAGCCGACGGGCGCCGGACTGGCCACGGGCCGCGTCGCCCGGGTCATCGGCCCGGTCGTCGACGTGGAGTTCCCCGTCGACGCGATTCCGGACATGTTCAACGCCCTGCACGTCGAGGTGGACAACCCCGACGGCACGGGCAAGAAGACCCTGACCCTCGAGGTCGCCCAGCACCTCGGCGACGGACTGGTCCGCGGCATCTCGATGCAGCCGACCGACGGCCTGGTCCGTGGCGCGCAGGTCTCCGACACCGGTTCGGCGATCTCCGTCCCGGTCGGCCAGATCACCAAGGGCAAGGTGTTCAACGCCCTCGGTGAGGTCCTGAACACCGACAAGGACGAGTTCGAGGCCCAGGTCACGACTCGCTGGCCGATCCACCGCAAGGCCCCGAACTTCTCCGAGCTCGAGTCGAAGACCGAGATGTTCGAGACCGGCATCAAGGTCATCGACCTGCTCACCCCGTACGTGACCGGTGGCAAGATCGGTCTGTTCGGTGGTGCCGGTGTCGGTAAGACCGTTCTCATCCAGGAGATGATCTACCGCGTCGCCGAGAACTTCGGTGGTGTGTCGGTCTTCGCCGGTGTCGGTGAGCGCACCCGTGAGGGTAACGACCTGATCCACGAGATGGTCGACTCCGGCGTTCTGGACAAGACCGCGCTGGTCTTCGGCCAGATGGACGAGCCCCCGGGCACCCGTCTGCGCGTCGCGCTCTCCGCGCTGACCATGGCGGAGTACTTCCGCGACGTCGAGAAGCAGGACGTGCTCCTCTTCATCGACAACATCTTCCGGTTCACCCAGGCCGGTTCCGAGGTGTCGACCCTGCTCGGCCGTATGCCCTCCGCGGTGGGTTACCAGCCGAACCTGGCCGACGAGATGGGCCTCCTGCAGGAGCGCATCACCTCGACCCGCGGTCACTCGATCACCTCGATGCAGGCGATCTACGTCCCCGCGGACGACCTGACCGACCCGGCGCCGGCCACCACCTTCGCCCACCTGGACGCGACCACCGTTCTGTCGCGCCCGATCTCGGAGAAGGGCATCTACCCGGCCGTCGACCCGCTGGACTCCACGTCCCGCATCCTCGACCCGCGGTACATCACGCAGACCCACTACGACACGGCCGTCCGCGTCAAGGGGATCCTGCAGAAGTACAAGGACCTGCAGGACATCATCGCGATCCTCGGTATCGACGAGCTGTCCGAGGAAGACAAGATCACGGTGCACCGCGCCCGTCGCATCGAGCGCTTCCTCTCGCAGAACACCTACGTGGCGAAGCAGTTCACCGGTGTCGACGGTTCGACCGTGCCGCTGTCGGAGACCATCGAGGCCTTCAACGCGATCGCGGACGGCAAGTACGACTCCGTTCCGGAGCAGGCCTTCTTCATGTGCGGTGGCATCGAGGACCTCGAGAAGAACGCCGCCGAGCTGGCGAAGAAGTAACCCGCCGGCCGGTTGACGGCTGAACGACCGTGAGGGGTGGTCCCCGGCCCTGGGGGCCACCCCTCACGGCTCGCCACGGCTGTGATCCCGGTCATTTCCGTGCCGCTGGTTTCATGCCGGGGGTGCGGGCCCGTTATTCTTACCGAAACTGCCGAGAAATCGGGTCGACCCGATCTCCCGGCAAGAGCCTAGGAGCCCACGTTGGCTGAGCTGCACGTCGAGCTGGTCGCAGCCGACCGCAAGGTGTGGTCCGGTGCGGCCACCATCGTTGTCGCCCGTACGGCCTCCGGTGACACCGGCATCATGCCGGGCCACACTCCGGTGCTGAGCGTGCTGGAGACCGGCCCGGTGACCATCCGCACGACCGATGGCGGCACCGTCATCGCGGCCGTGCACGGTGGGTTCATCTCGTTCGCGGACAACAAGCTGTCGATCCTCGCCGAGATCGCCGAGCTGGCCGACGAGATCGACATCGCCCGTGCCCAGCGCGCGCTGGACCAGGCGCAGTCCGAGCTCGACGAGCACGCCCAGCGGCGCGCCGAGGTCCGCCTCTTCGCCGCGCGCGGACTCAAGGCCCACGCCTGAGCACGTAGCACGACCGACGGTCCCGGGGACGCGAGAGCGTGACCCCGGGACTGTCGTATCAGTTGGTAGGACAGTGCCGGCCGTCGTTGATACGACCGGCGAACGGGGACGCAGGCAGCGAGGAGGTCGGTGAGCATGGTCCTCGCCCTTGTGGTGTGCGCGGCGGTCGTGGCGGTCGCGGTGGCGGGTCTGGTCGGCTTCGCGGTACGCCGGCGGATCATCCAGCGGGTAGGCGGAACGTTCGACTGCAGCTACCGCCTCAAAATGCCCGCCGACGCCTCGACGCAGCCCGACCTCGACGAGAACGGACAGCCCACCTCCGCCCCGGTCCCGGTGACCGACGGCAAGGGGTGGGTTTTTGGTATCGGTCGGTACAGCGGCGACTCCATCGAGTGGTTCCGGGTCTTCAGCTACGCGCCCCGGCCCCGCCGGATCCTGCCGCGGACCGAGATCGAGGTGCTCGGCCGCCGCTATCCGGAGGGCCAGGAGGAGCTGGCCCTGCTCTCCGGCTCGGTGGTGCTGCGCTGCCTGCACAACGGCGCCCCGCTGGAACTCGCCATGAGCGAGGACGCCCTCACCGGCTTCCTCGCCTGGCTGGAGGCGGCCCCGCCCGGGCAGCGGGTCAACGTCGCGTAGCGGTGTGGTCGACGCCTCCTCACCGGCACCCCCGCGTCGCCGCTAGGCTGCGGCCATGGTGAACCTGACGCGCATCTACACCCGGACCGGGGACGACGGCACGACGGCTCTGGGGGACATGAGCCGCACCACCAAGACCGACCCCCGGCTGGTCGCCTACGCGGACACCAACGAGGCCAACGCCGCGATCGGCGTGGCGATCGCGGCGGGCGCGCTCCCCGAGGACGTCGGCGCGGTGCTGACCCGGATCCAGAACGACCTCTTCGACGTGGGCGCCGACCTGGCCACCCCGGTGACGGAGAACCCGGAGTACCCGCCGCTGCGGGTCCTGCAGTCGTACATCGACCGGCTGGAGGGCGACTGCGACCACTACCTGGCCTCGCTGGAGAAGCTCCGCAGCTTCATCCTGCCCGGCGGGACGCCGGGGGCGGCCTACCTGCACCTGGCCTGCACCGTGGTGCGGCGGGCGGAGCGGGCCACCTGGGCGGCGATCGAGGTGCACGGGGACACCGTGAACCCGCTCACCGCGAAGTACCTCAACCGGCTGTCGGACCTGCTGTTCATCCTGGCCCGGGCGGCCAACAAGGAGCAGGGCGACGTGCTGTGGGTGCCGGGGGAGAACCGGTAGGGCTCCCCTCCCGGGGATGACCCGTCAGGCCGCGTCCTGCGGGGCCGCCGGGGGCTGCTTGGGCCAGATCGTGTAGCTGGCGGCGACGGCGGTGTTGATGGCGGCGGCCAGGCCCAGCCGCCAGTACCAGCTGGTGAACACCTCGCCGCCGGGCGCGTCGGTGAGCAGCCGCAGAGCGGTGATCAGCGTGAGGGTGATGGCGGCGGAGACCACCGTCCGGCGGCAGATCAGCCACTCGTGGCGGGTCCGCTCGGCGCCGTACTTCGGGGTGGGCGGCGGCTTCGGCCCGCCCGCGTAGCGGTGCAGGAAGTGGCGGTCGGCCCAGCGGACCAGCGACGGCCCGTAGCCGATGGAGAAGCCCAGGTAGCTGGCGGCGAGGGCGTGCGTCCAGCTGGCGGTGGCGCCGCCGCGCAGGTCCAGCAGGGTCAGCAGGAAGAGCACCAGGTCGATGGTGGGCAGGCCGACCAGCAGGACGGTGGAGGTCCGGCGCCACCGCAGCAGGTAGCGCGTGCTCAGACCCAGGCCGAGGACCACCCAGAAGGCGACCTCGGCCGCGAGGATCAGGGTGACGATCATGACGGGGCTCCTAGGGCTGGTCGACGGTGGTCCCAGCCTCCCGCGCGGGGCCGCCCGGGTCGTCGTCGCCCGGACCGAACCGCGGCTGCACCTTTCGATGTACGCCGGATCATCCCGGCCGCCGAGCCGCCCGCCCGGCCGGGATGATCTGATGGGACGCGTGCTCAAGCCGACCCTCACCCCGCGTCAGGAGGACCGGGCGATCGCCCTGTTCGGCCTGCTCGGCGGGCTGGTGCTGATCGCCTTCAGGGCGTACGACTCGGAGGGCGTCCCGCGCTGGGCGGCGGCCCTCCCGCTGGTGGCGATCGCCGTCCTGGAGCTGTTCCGGCGGACCCGGCCGGTCCTGACGGTCTGCGCCGGCGGCGCGGTGTTCGCGGCCTGCATCGCCACCGGGTCGGTGATCGCGACGATCATCATGTACACCGACCTGCTGTACGCGGCCGTGGTCTACGGCAGCCGGCGGATGTCGGGGATCCTGCACCTGACCGGTGCGGGCTCGGTGATCCTGGTCAGCAGCCTGGTCTACGTCTACAGCGGCTCGGTCTCCGCGACCCTGGTGGTGGTCGTCACCGGCTCGCTGGTCTTCCTCACCCCGGTGTGGAGCGGCGACCTGGTGCGCAAGCACCGCGAGGAGGCCGAGGCCGAGCGGCTGCGGGCCCAGCAGACCGCGCTGCTGGCCGAGCTGGACCGGCGGGGCGCCGTGGTCGCCGAGCGGGCCCGGATGGCCCGCGAGCTGCACGACGTGATCGCCAACCACCTCTCGGCCATCGCCATCCACGCCACCGGCGCGCAGTCGCTGGCCCGCCGCCGGCAGCGGCCGGAGGACGACCCGCTGGTCGAGGCGATCGGGGTGATCCGGGAGAACAGCGTCCAGGGCCTGGCCGAGATGCGGCGCATGATCGGGCTGCTGCGCGACAGCGGCGGCGGCGAGGCCACCGAGTCGTACGCCGCACCGCGGCTGGACGCCCTGGAGAGCCTGGTGGCGCAGGCCCGGGCGGCCGGGCGGGACGGCGGGCTGGCCTTCGAGGCGGCCGAGGTCGGTGAGCGCGGCGAGCTGCCGGCGCCGCTGGAGCTGGCCGCGTACCGGATCGTCCAGGAGTCGCTCACCAACGCGGTCAAGCACGCGGCGCCCGGGACGGTCCGGCTGGACATCGGCTACCGGCTGCGGGAGCTGGAGATCACCGTGGACAGCCCGTACCGGCCCGGCGAGGGCCAGGGGCTGCCCGGCGCCCGGGCCGGGCTGGTGGGCATGGGGGAGCGCGCCGAGCTGCTCGGCGGGAGCTTCCGGGCCGGTCCCGAGGACGGCCGGTGGCGGGTACGGGCGGTACTGCCGCGGGAGACGAAGGGCGGGGACGGGTGACCATCCGGATCGTGGTGGCGGAGGACCAGGCGGCGGTCCGGGCCGCGGTGGTGATGATCCTGCGGGCCGAGCCGGACCTGGAGGTGGTCGGCGAGGCCGCGGACGGCGAGGAGGCCGTCCGGCTCGCCCTCCTGCTGCGCCCGGACGTGGTGCTGATGGACATTCAGATGCCGCGGCTGGACGGCGTCTCGGCCACCCGACGGGTGGTCTCCGCCGGCGCCGGGCAGGTCCTGGTGCTGACCACCTTCGACCTGGACGAGTACGTCTACGGGGCGCTGCGGGCCGGCGCGGCCGGCTTCCTGCTCAAGGACCTGGAGGCGGACGCCCTGGTCGACGGGATCCGGGCGGTGGCCCGCGGCGACGGGATGCTGGCGCCCTCGGTGACCCGGCGGCTGATCAGCACCTTCGCCCGCCCGGCGGCCGACGACCGGCCGGACGCCCGGGCCGCGGTCGGCGAGCTGACCCCGCGCGAGCGGGAGGTGCTGGCCTGCATCGGGGCAGGCCTGTCCAACGGTCAGATCGCCGAGCGGCTGGAGATGGCGGAGGCCACCACCAAGACCCACGTCAGCCGGATCCTGGCCAAGCTCCAGCTCCGCAGTCGGGTCCAAGCCGCCATCCTGGCCCAGGAGTTGGGAATCCTGACCACCGACTGACCGCCCGCAGCGCGGGCCGTCAGCCCGCCTGCAGCGCCGCCCGGGCCCGCGCCACGTCGGCCGGCCAGACCATCAGCCGCAAGCCCTCGGTGGTGGCCACCGCGGTGTGCCGGACCCCGGCCGCCGTCAGCAGCCGCCCCAGCCGCTCCGCCTCCGCGCGGCCGGACGGCTCGGCCACCGGGACCAGCAGGCCGTACTCCTCCGGCGGACCGGTCCGCGGGCGCCGCGCGACCAGCGACCTCCCGCGCCCGTACGTCCAGCGCAGCAGCAGCGCCAGCACCCCGACCGCCCCCAGGCTGATCACCAGGGCGGCCAGCGGACGAACACCGGTCAACGCGTCAACCTCTTCCGGTACGGACACAGATCACACCGTCCAATCACACCACGGAGTCCACCGGGGCATTAGAGTCCGGCGGGTGAGCGAAGGGGCGAGCCGTCGGCGGTGAGCCCCGCGGGGCGGCTCGGGGGAGGACCCCGCTGCGGGCCGCCGTCGGGACGGCCAACGGGAGACCACAGCCATGAGCAACGCAGCGACCCAGCAGATCGCCGTGATCGGCGCCGGCCTGATGGGCGCGGGCATCGCCCAGGTCTCGGCCCAGGCCGGGCACCCGGTCGTGCTCCGCGACGTCACCGAGGCCGCCCTGCGCCGCGGCCTGGACGGCATCCGCGCCTCGTACGAGAAGTTCGCGGCCAAGGGGAAGCTGACCGCCGAGCAGGCCGAGGCGGCGCTGGGCCGGATCACCACCACCACCGACCTGGGCGCGGTCGGCGAGGCCGACATCGTCATCGAGGCGGTCTTCGAGCAGCTGGACGTCAAGGAGGCCGTCTTCCGCGAGCTCGACAAGCTGGCCAAGGACGGCGCGGTGCTCGGCTCCAACACCTCGGCCATCCCGATCACCCGGATCGCCGCCGCGACCTCCCGCCCGGAGAGCGTGGTCGGCGTGCACTTCTTCTCGCCGGTGCCGCTGATGAAGCTGGTCGAGCTGGTCCGCGGCTACAAGACGAGTGACGAGACGCTGGCCCGGGCCAAGGCCTTCGCCGAGGGCGTCGGCAAGGAGGTCGTGGTGGTCAACCGCGACGTGGCCGGCTTCGTCACCACCCGCCTGATCACCGCGCTGGTGGTCGAGGCCGCCAAGCTGTACGAGTCGGGCGTGGCCTCCGCCGAGGACATCGACACCGCCTGCCGGCTCGGCTTCGGCCACCCGATGGGCCCGCTGCAGACCGCCGACCTGACCGGCGTGGACATCCTGGTGAACGCGGCGCGCAACATCTACGCCGAGACCCAGGACGAGAAGTTCGCCGCCCCCGAGCTGATGGCCCGCATGGTCACCGCCGGCGACCTGGGCCGTAAGAGCGGCCGCGGGTTCTACGACTACCAGGGCTGACGCCCTCTGCCAGGCGGCCGCCGGGTCCTGGGCTTTTCTGACAATTTCCGTTGTGCGAATTGTCAGACAAGCCCTAGCACTCGGGACCGTCGGGCGGGTGAGTTTGCTCACGCCCGCGCCGCAGACGGGTGATTTGGGCGGTAATCGAGCGTGGGTGTGGGAAGTTCCTGCGTATATTCCCTCGGACGGGTGAAGTTGAGAGGCACTCCGCCGGGTGGGAGAAACCTGCGGAGTTGGTTCACCGTCAGATGAGGGGGAGACCGGCGCGGCCCGAGGGACGCGGGGGCCCCGGCTCCACGGCAGGGCGGCGCCCCGGCGCGCCCCACCCCCGGACGGAGCCCCACCGCCTGGACAAGCGGACAGACGAAGGAGGAGAGCGTGCGGATCACCGGCGACCGCCACAGCCTGGCCATCGAGGGCCGGCTCGACGTCCGCAGCGCCGCCGACGCCCGGGCCCGCCTGCACGCCGCCGTCGACGCCGGCCAGGGCGACCTGGTGCTGGACCTCGGCCGCCTGGAGTCCTGGGACGCCACCGGCCTCGGCGTGATCATGGGCACCCACCGGCGGGCCGGCCGGATCGGCCGCCGGCTCGTCCTGCGGTCCGTCCCCGCCCAACTGCAGCGGCTCCTGGTGGCCACCCGCCTGCACCGCATCCTCGCCGTCGAGGGCTCCGTCCCGGACGCCTACGGCACCACCCTCCCCGCCCTCGGCACCGCCGCACCCCTGGCCCTGCCCACCCTCTGAACCCCACCCTCTGAGCCCCGCGCCGGGCCGACCGGGCCCGACGCCGGGCCGACCGAGTCCCGTACCGGGCCGGGCGCGGAAACCCCCCCAAACCGGGCCGAACTCGGCCGCACCGACCGGCTCGTACCGCTCCCCGTACGCCCGGACACCGCCCACCTGCCGCGGAACCGGGGTCCGGTCTGTGCCCGGCGACCCGAGTGTGGGAAAGTCTGCGCTCAGGAAACGGTGGCCGCCCCCCGGCGGCCCTGAGGGGCGGGGAGCGGCCACGTGGAACAGCCAACCGGTGACTTCCGGCAGGACGGGGCACGCCCGCGGACCGGCGAGCTGGTCTCCGGCGAGCTGCTGCTGACCGTCGGCGGCCCGGAGGGCTCGGAGGCCCGCCCCTGCCCGGACGAGTGGCGCCCCGCGCCCCGCCGGATCCGCAACCTCGTCCAGGCCCGCCCCGAACTCGGCCCGAGCCCGGCCGTCGGCCCGCTCGCCCTCGGCAGCGGCCCCGCCGACCTCCCCCTGCTCGACCGGGAACGCGACGTCGAGCAGCTGCTCGGCCTCCTCGCCGAGGGCCGCTCGGTACGCCTGGTCGGCCAGGCCGGCTCCGGCCGCAGTGCCCTGCTCGCCGCCGTCGCCGAGGCCGCCGCCGAACTCGCCCCGGACGGCGTGGTCCGCCTCGGCGGCCACCGCCGGACCGCGAACGACCTGCTCCAGGACCTGTTCGCCGCCACCCACCACGCCCCCGGCTTCCGCCCCGACCGCGCCCAGCTCACCGACCTGCTCGCCGGGGTCGGCGCGATCGTCGTCATCGACGACGTCGAACCCGTCGGGGACGAGCTGGAGGACCTGGTCGCCGCCGCTCCCGAGTGCGCGTTCCTGATCTCGGTCCCGCCCGGCAGCCCACAGCTCGCGCTGGACTCCGCACTCCGCGACCACCTGGTCGCCGGCCTCTCCCGCAGCGCCTGCCTCACCCTGGTCTCCCGGCTCGCCGGCCGGCCGCTGGACGAGGCCGAGCGCGCCTGGGCGGTGGACCTCTGGTTCGAGTCCGAGGGCCTGCCGCTGCGCTTCGTCCGCGCCGCCGCCCTGCTCCGCCAGCGCGACGCCGCCGTGGACACCCTGGTCGCCGCCCACGAGGACCGCGGCACCGTCTTCGGCACCGTCCGCCCCGTCGACGAACCGGACGACCCGGCCGTCCTGGAGAGCGAGCTGCGCCGCACCCTGCCGCTGCCCTCGGTCGCCGAGAGCGCCGCGCCCGCCCTCCGCCTGGTGGACGGGCTCAGCGACTCCGCCCGGACCGTGCTGCACCTCGCCCTCGCCCTCGGCGGCGAGTGCCCCACCGCCCCGCACCTGCCCGCCCTGATCGAGGTCGGCCTCGGCGAGAGCGCCCTGCAGGAACTGGTCGACTGCGGCCTCGCCGTCTCCGTCGGCGGCCACCACCGGCTCACCGAGGGCGTCCTCACCCGGCTCGCCGACCTGTGGGAGCCGGCCGGGGTCGCGGACGGCGCCGCCGAGCACTTCTCCTGGTGGGTCGGCAACAGCTCGGTGAGCACCGCCCAACTCGCCGCCGAGGCCGAGGTGATCGTCGCGGTGCTGACCGCCGACCGGGCCGCCGACCGCCCGGAGGCCGTCCTGCGGCTGGCCCGCGCCGCCGCCCCCGCGCTCGCCCTGTCGCTGCGCTGGGGCGCCTGGGAGCGGGTGCTCCAACTCGGCCTGGAGGCCGCCCGGACGGCCGGCTCCGGCGCCGACGAGGCCTGGTTCCACCAGGAGCTCGGCGTGTTCGCGCTCTGTACCGGCGCCGACCGGCGCTCCACCGCCGAACTGGAGGCCGCCGTCGCCGTCCGGGCCGCCCTCGGCGAGCAGCGCGGCAGCGCGGGCGCCCGGCGGATGCTGGACCTGCTGCGCGACGAGGCCGCCGAACTCGCCGACGGTGCGGGGGAACTGGCCACGGTGAAGCGCCGCCCGGTGATCCGGCGCGCCATCGCGCACGCGCCGTACCGCTTCCGCAGCATCGCCGCCGGCGCGGTCCGGACCGGGCGGGACACCCGGCGGACCGTGATCGCCGCCTCCGCCGCGGTCGTGGCCGTCGGCGTGCTCGGCACCGCGGTCGGCCTGAGCGTGCTCGGCACCGACACCTCGCCCGGTGGCCGGGTCCGGCACAGCGGCTCGCAGGAGGACGGCACCGTCCCCGGCGACCTCAACTTCAGCAGCAGCCCGTCCCCGGAGGACACGGCCGCCGCCGCCACCGAATCCGGCTCCCCGACCGCCGAGCCCTCGCCGAGCGGATCGACGACGAGCAAGAAGCCCACCCCGACCAGGTCCAGCCCGAGCGCCACCGCCACCACCACCCACGGCCCCGGCCCCACCCAGGCCCCGCCCCAGCCCAACCCCAAGCCGTCGACGGGAGCTTCGTCCTCGACGCCCCCGTCGCCGACCACCCCGCCGCCGACCGGCGAGACGCCGACCGGCACACCCTCCAGCACGCCGACCTGACGCAGCCGGGCGACCGGACGGGGCGCGGGAACTGCGCGGGTGGTGGGTGCGGCCTCGCACCTACCGACTCGCGCGGCTCCCGCGCCCCTGAAGAACCGCGCGGGTCGCCGGAGGCTAGAAGAGCTTCAGCTTGTCGTCGTCGATGCCACGCAGCTCGTCGTAGTCGAGCACCACGCACCCGATCCCACGGTCCCCCGCCAGCACCCGCGCCTGCGGCTTGATCTCCTGCGCCGCGAACACCCCCTTCACGGGCGCCAGCAGCGGATCACGGTTGAGCAGTTCCAGGTACCGGGTGAGCTGCTCGACGCCGTCGATCTCACCGCGCCGCTTGATCTCGACGGCCACCGTGGTGCCGTCGCCGTCGCGGCACAGGATGTCGACCGGCCCGATGGCGGTCGGGTACTCGCGGCGGATCAGCTGCCAGCCGGCACCCAGCACCTCCATCCGGTCGGCGAGCAGCTCCTGGAGGTGGGCCTCCACGCCGTCCTTCACCAGACCGGGGTCGACCCCGAGTTCATGGGAGGAGTCGTGCAGGACCTCTTCGAGCGAGATGATCAGCTTCTCACCGGCCTTGTTGATGACCGTCCAGGTGCCGTCCGCCTCCTTGAGGGAGCAGGGCGGGGACATCCAGTTGAGCGGCTTGTAGGCGCGGTCGTCGGCATGGATGCTGACGCTCCCGTCGGCCTTCACCAGGATCAGGCGGGTGGCGGACGGGAGATGGGCGGACAGCCGACCGGCATAGTCGACGGAGCAACGGGCAATTACGAGACGCACGGTCGACCACGCTAGCCCACCGGGGCCAGTTGATGCGATTCCGCGACAGCCGGGTGAAGAACCCGCGCAGACGGCGAACCATGGTGACCGTACCCTCACGCACCGTACCGGGCACCTCGGTCCGTCCGGCGTCGGGGGTGCGGTCGACGGGGACGAGGACGCCGCGTGAACTCTGCGACGGGATCCGGCCAATCTGGTCCGCCGGGCGGGGTTTCCGACGGAATTCCCGGCATTCGGCAGCCGTCCCGGCCGATGGCTGCCACGCTGGTCGTGTATGCAGTGAGTGAGCAGCACGGCACCATCCGTACCAACCGCACGACCACCGCGGCATCCGCCCTGGTGGACCGCGAGAGGAGAACCCATGTCGCTCGACGTCTCACCGGCCCTGCTTGAGATGGCCGAGAGAGGCGAGGTCGACGAGAGGGAGTTCGTCGACTGCGTCCGCACGTCCCTCCCGTACGCCTGGGACCTGATCAGCTCGCTGGTCGCCCAGCTCAAGGTCGACGGCACCGATTTCGCCGACAACCAGGTTCCGCCGCCCAGCGAGCAGGCCCGCGGCCAGCTGCTGCGCGCGCTGGCCAGCGACGCGATCCGGGGGGCCCTGCAGCGGCACTTCGGCGTGCGGTTGGCGTTCCAGAACTGCCACCGGGTCGCGGTGTTCGCGCCCTCGGACAAGAACGAGGAGCGCTACCGGCGCTTCACCTCCGTCCGGGCCCAACTGCTCAACCAGTCGCCCGAACTGCGCGACTGCTGAGCCGCACCCCGAGCGGGCCGCCCCGGTTCCCGAGACCGGGCGGCCCGCCGACGCTCCACCGGCCCGCCGCTCAACCGAGCTGCGGCAGCACCTCGGCACCGAGCCGGGCGATGTTGTGCAGGGTCGCGGCCCGGTCGCCGGAACCCTCGGCGAGCAGCGCGAAGCGCCGGATGCCCGTCCGCTCCGCGGTGGCCAGCAGCCGGTCCGCGCACTGCCGGGGCGTCCCCACCGCGTGCAGGTCGCACAGCAGCTCGGTGTACGCGTGCGGGTCGCGCATCCGGCGCTCCCGGCCGTCGACCGTGCGGTGCGCGCCGAGACCGTGCTCGAAGAAGGCGGGCATCGACCGCAGCAGCCTGGCCCGGGCGGCCGCGGCCCGGTCGTCCACCTGGACCACGCCGGCCGCCACGTGCTCCCGCTCCACCCGGGCCAGCTGCTCCTCGCCGCGGCCGGCGGCCCGCCACGCGGTCCGGTACAGGCCCAGCATCTCCTGCTTGTCCTCGTCGCCCGAGTGCATCCCGAGCAGCATCGGAAGCCCCCGCTCGGCCGCGGTGCGCACGCCGTTCGGGGAGGTGCAGGCCACCACCACGGGCGGACCGGCCGAGGGTGCGGCGGCCGAGGTGTCCTGGCGCTGCCGGGGGAAGGAGAACTGCGGCCCGCCCGCCTGGTCCACGCCCAGCCAGCCGGCCAGCTCCGGCACCCGGGCCGGCTCGGCCGCCCGCGGCACCACCGGCACCTCCGGGAAGGTGAACTGCGGCCCGCTGCCGCCCACCCGGGACCCGCGCAGCCAGCGCAGCAGCAGGTCCAGCCGCTCGGGGAAGCCCTCCTCGTACGCGGCCAGGCCGGTGCCGAACACCTCCAGGTCGATCCACGGGCCGCCGCGGCCCACCCCGAGGGTGAACCGGCCACCCGAGGTCAGGTGCAGCAGCGCGGCCTGCTCGCCGAGCGCCACCGGGTGCCGGACCGGCAGCACGCTCACCGCCGTGCCCACGCCGATCCGGCGGGTCCGCCCGAGCAGCAGCGCCGCCAGGGTCGCCGCGTCCGGGCAGACGCCGTACGGGACGAAGTGGTGCTCGGCCAGCCAGACGGCGTCCAGGCCGGCCCGCTCGGCGGCGGTGGCGGCCTGGAGCGTGCGGTCCAGCGCCTCGGCGTGGCCCTGGCCGGGGAACTGCGCGGAGAGCAGGAAGGCACCGACCCGGATCGAGTCGGTGCCGGAGGGGCGCGGGGACGAGGGCGTCGGGGCGGGCGCCGGGATCCTGGGGGAGACCGGCGCCTCGGGCCGCGGAGTGGTCTTGGTCATCGGGTGCCTCCTGGGGTGCGCGCAGGGTCTGCGAGCCCCGCCTGTCCCCTTGTGAGTAACCCATGTCATGTGCCAACGGCACGCCGAATGACCGAATTACCCGAAGTTCGAGTGGATCTCGGGGGAAACGGGACTGTGGCGGACCGGCCCGTGATAGTGGCCTCCGGGGCCCCCTGACGCCCCGTACCCTGGGGGTGCAACCCGCCCGGCCGAGAGGTAGTTCAACGTGTCGCCCCGCCGCAACCGGACCAACAGCGCCGCCGACCGCGCCCAGGCGCCCGCCGCCCCGCTGGGCGGCTCGCTGCGCCGGACGGAGAGCTTCCGGGGCGAGGACTGGGTGGTGCAGACGGTGGCCGGCACCTCCGGGCGCTCCTACCGCTGCCCGGGCTGCGACCAGGAGATCCCCTCGGGGGTCGGCCACGTGGTGGCCTGGCCCGACCACGGCCACGGCGTCGAGGACCGCCGGCACTGGCACCGCGCCTGCTGGGCCGCGCGCGAGCGCCGCGGTTCCGCCGTCCAGCGGGGCCGCGGCGCTCCGAAGTACTAGGGCCTCAGGCGTCCCGCTTCTTCAGCACCAGCGCCCCGCCGAGCAGCGCCGCCGCCGTCCACGCCAGGCAGATCAGGAACCCGCTCCACGGCCCGTACGGCTGGTCGGTCTGCTCGTAGACCAGCAGCATCCGGGAGCCCGCGTAGTCGGGGAAGTAGTGCGCCACCGTCCGCACCTTCGGGACCGCCGAGAGGATCGGCGACAGCAGGAAGAAGAACGGCACCAGGATGCCCAGTGCCAGGGTCTGGTTGTGCAGCATCGCGGTGACCCCGGCCGCGAACAGGCAGAGCATCGTCAGGTAGAGCGCCGCCCCGAACACCGCGCGCAGCACGTGCGGTGCGCCGAGGGTGGTGGAGTGGTCGCCCAGCATCGCCTGGCCCAGGTAGAAGGTGGCGAACGCGGTCACCAGCGACACCGCCAGGGCCAGCCCGCCCAGCACCAACGCCTTGCCGGTCAGCAGCGTGCCCCGCTGCGGCACGGCCGCCAGCGAAGCCCGGATCATGCCGCTGCTGTACTCGTTGCCGATCGCCAGCACCCCGAACACGATGATCGCCAGCTCGCCCAGCAGGATGCCGGAGAACGCGGTGCCGGTGGCGTCGAACGGGGTCCGCCGGTCGCCGGCGAACTCCTCGAAGTTGTTGTTGGTGAGCAGCGAGAGCAGCGCGCCCACGCCCAGGGTGACCACGAAGGTCAGCGCCAGGGTCCAGATCGTGGAGCGGACGCTGCGGATCTTCGTCCACTCCGACTGCAGGATCGCGGGGAAGGACGCCATCTCACTTCTCCTTCCTGGCAGCGCCGCCCCGGGCCTGCCAGCTCGAACCCCAGGCCCCCGCCGCGTCGCGGCCCTCGCCGTCCCCCGCGTGGTACTCCACCGAGTCCGCGGTCATCCGCATGAACGCCTCCTCCAGCGAGGCCTGCTGCGGGCTCAGCTCGTGCAGGGTGATGCCGCGGGAGGCGGCCAGCTCGCCGATGAACTCCAGGTCGCCGTCCTCCACCTCGTACGCGCCGTCCGGCCCCGGAACGGCCCGCAGCCCGGCGCCGGCCAGCGCGTCCTTGAGCTGCTCCACGTGCGGGGTGCGGACCCGGACCGCCGAGCGGGAGTTCTGCTTGATGAACTCGGACATCGGCAGGTCCGCCAGCAGCCGTCCCAGACCGATCACCACCAGGTGGTCGGCGGTCAGTGCCATCTCGCTCATCAGGTGGGAGGAGACGAAGACCGTCCGGCCCTCCGAGGCCAGCTCCTTCATCAGGGTGCGGACCCACAGGATGCCCTCGGGGTCGAGACCGTTCACCGGCTCGTCGAACATCAGGATCTCGGGGTCCCCGAGCAGCGCCGAGGCGATGCCCAGCCGCTGGCCCATGCCGAGCGAGAAGCCCCGGGCGCGCTTTCCCGCCACCGCCGTCAGACCCACCAGGCCCAGCACCTCGTCGATCCGGCGGCGCGGGATCCGGTTGCTCTGGGCGAGCCAGAGGAGGTGGTCGTACGCGGTGCGGCCGGGGTGCACCGCCTTCGCCTCCAGCAGCGCGCCGATGTACTTCAGCGGTTCGTTGAGCTGCCCGTACCGCTTGCCGTCGATGGTGACCCGGCCGCTGGTGGGGCGGTCCAGGTCGAGGATCATCCGCATGGTGGTGGACTTGCCGGCGCCGTTGGGCCCGAGGAAGCCGGTCACCACACCCTGGGGGACCTGGAAACTCAGGCCGTCCACGGCCAGCTTGTCGCCGTAACGTTTCGTCAGCTGATGAAGCTCGATCATGTTGGCTCCTTGCTCCCCGCCAGACTAGGACAAACCGGACGAGTGGGCGCAGGGTCGGCGCCCGTCGAGCCATGCGGGAATACCGTTGGCCCCATGAACCTCCCCAGCGCGACGGCCGTTCATGAGAACGGGACCGGTACCCCGCTCGTCCTGCTGCACGCCTTCCCGTTCGCCGCCCGGATGTGGGCCCTGCAACTGGAACGGCTGCCCGGGCCCTCCGGGGACCACGCCCGGGTGATCGCCCCCGACCAGCGCGGCTTCGGCACCGCCCCGCTCGGCGAGGACGAGCCCTCCCTGGACGCCGTCGCCGACGACCTGGCCCTGCTGCTGGACGGACTCGGCATCGAACGGGCCGTCCTCGGCGGGCTCTCCATGGGCGGCTACGTGGCGATGGCCTTCGCCCGGCGGCACCCGCAGCGGCTGTGCGGACTGGTCCTGGCCGACACCAAGGCCACCGCCGACACCGCGCAGGCCAAGGCCGATCGGGAGCGGATCGCGGCCGCCGTGCTGGCCCGCGACAGTGTGCGGCTGCTCGCCGAGGAGAAGATCGAGGAGGGACTTCTCGGACCGGCCACCGCGCCCGAGCTGGTCGCCGACGTCCGAGCCATGATCGCCGAGGCCCCGCCCCGGGCGGTCGCCTGGGCCCAGCGCGCGATGGCCGCCCGCGGCGACTCGCTGGAGGTCCTCGCCACCCTGGACGTGCCGGCCGCCGTCATCGTCGGCGAGGCCGACACCGTCACCCCGCTCCCCGAGGCCCGGATGATGGCCGCCGCCCTCCCCGACGCCGAGCTGACCGTCATCCCCTCCGTCGGCCACCTCTCCCCCCTGGAGGCCCCGGAGACCTTCAACGCGGCCGTCCGCGCCCTCCTCAAGCGCGTCCACGCCTAAGACCGACCGGCCGCGTGCACGCGTTGTTGCGCGCGCAGGTCCACGCGCCCCTGGGGGCGCGCGTTCAGGGGGCCGTGCAACAACAGAACGGCCCCGCACCCTCCGGAGAGGGTGCGGGGCCGTTCCGCGTCGTGCGTCGCGTCAGCGGGACTGCTGCGCCGGGACGCCCAGGCTGTCGTCGCCCGGCACCGAGGCCGCGGCGACGGCCGCACCGGTCAGCGTCGCCAGCATCTCCCGGACGTTGGTCAGCTGCGCGTTGATCGAGTCGCGGCGGTTGGTCAGCGCCGCCAGCTCGCGCTCGGACTCGCTGCGCACCCGGTCCGCCTTGGCGTTGGCGTCGGCCACGATGTCCTCGGCCTGACGCTGCGCGGTCTCCACCGTCTGGCGCGAGCGCCGCTCGGCGTCGGTCCGCAGCTTCTCGGCCTCCAGGCGCAGCTGCTCCGCCCGGTGCTCGATCTCGGCGAGCCGCTTCTCCGCCTTGGCCTGACGGGCCGCCAGGTCGCGCTCGGACTGCTCACGGCGCTTGGCCAGGTTGGTCTCGAACTCCAGCGCGGCCTGCGCGGCCTTGGTGCGGGTCTCCTCGAAGAGGGCGTCCGCCTCCTCGCGCTTGTTCTGCGCGTCCTTGTTGGCCTCGGCGCGCAGCTGGGCGGCGTCGCTCTTCGCCTTGTCGACGATCCGCAGACCCTCGTCCTCCGCCTTGGCCTTGCGGTCCTTGGCGTAGTTCTCCGCCTCGGTGCGGACCTGCTGCGCAGCGGCCTCGGCCAGCTCGCGGTGCTGCTCGGCGGCCCGGTGCGCCTCGTCGCGCAGGTCCTTGGCCTCCTCCTCGGCGAGCCGGAGGATCTTCTCCACCCGCGCACCGAGACCGGCGTACGAGGGCTCCGAGTCGGTGACCGCGGCCTGGGCCGTCTGGGTCTCCAGGTGGAGCTCCTCGATGCGCTTCTCCAGCGCGCTGATCCGGGACAGCGCGCTGTCGCGATCGGCTACCAGCTTGGCGATCCGCTCGTCGACCTGGGCGCGCTCGTACCCACGGCGTACCAGGTCGAAGCCGTGCGGGGAGTGACTGTCGCTCATGGGAGTTCTGGGCTTCCTGTCGTCAAACCGCTGGGGTGGTTGGGGGAATCCTGACACGGTACCGGAGTGTCAACGGCGAAACGCCGTTGCTTCGCGGACAATGACCGCTCAATCGGGTGGCGCGCCCCCGGAGCGATTGCCCCCCGATCTCGGAGCGCCCACCCCGGCACCGGCCTTGGGCGCGCCGTCCTTCTTGTTTCCCCCGTTGGTCTGGGTGCCGCCGCCCTTGGGCGCCTCGAAGGCCTCCAGCGCGGACAGCACGTCCTGGACCCGGGAGATCTCGGTGTTGATGTCCTTGCGGCGGCGGATCAGCTCGTCCAACTCGCGCTGGCCCTCGTCGGTCACACGCTTGGCCTCGACCCGGGCCTCGGCCCGGAGCCGCTCGGCCTCCTCCTCGGCCAGCCGCAGCTGCTCCTCGGCGTCCTGACCGGCCCGGCGGATCCGCTTCTCGGCCTCCTCGTCGGCCCGGCCCAGCCGCTTGGCGGCCTCGTCGGCGGCGGCCTCGATCTGCTCCTCGGCCTCGATCTCGGACGCCTTGAGCTTCGCCTCGGCCTTGATGATGAGGTTCTCGGCGCGCTCGGTGGAGTCGGACAGCTTGAGCTCTGCCTCCTTCAGCAGGCCCTCGGCCTTGCGCACGGCCGCGATCCGGACCTTGCTGGCCTCGGCCGAGGCCTCCGAGGTGAGCTCGTTCGCCCGCTCCTCGGCCGCCTTGACCAGCTTCTCCGCCCGCTCCTCGGCCTCGGCGACGATGGACACCGCCTGCTCCTCGGCCTCGGTGAGCTGGTCCTGAGCCGCCGTCACCAGCGCGTCCACCCGCTCGCCGGCCGACTTCATGGCCTGCGCGTTCTCCTTGCGGGCCCGCTCGTGCAGCGCCTCGATCTCGGCGTCCGTCCGCTCGCGCAGCTCCTCGGCGCGCTCGCGGATCGCGGCGGCGTCCCGGCGGGCCTCGGACAGCAGCGCGTCCGCGTCCGCACGGGCCTTCTCCACCTCGGCCTTGCCGGCGGCCTCGCCGGCCGCGACCAGGCGGTCCGCCTCCTTGCGGGCGGCGGCCACCATCGCGTCGGCCTGCTCCTCGGCGGCGGTGGTGGTGGCCAGCGCGGTGGTCTGGGCGTCCTCGGCGAGCTGCTCGGCGTCCGCGAACGCCTTCTCCAGCACCGACTTGGCCTGCTCCCGGGTGGATTTGTCGAACTGCTCGGCCGCCTCCCGGGTCTCGGTGTCGAAGGCGTCGGCCTGGGACCGGGCGGAGGCCGCGTAGTCCTCGGCCAGCGTGCGGGTGGCGAGGGCGTACTCCTCCGCCTCGGCCCGCAGCACCGCGGCCAGCTCCTCGGCCTCCGCCAGGACGGCGGCGGCGCGCTCCTCGGCCTCGGCGACCGTCCGCCGGCCGCGCTCCTCGCTCTCGGCCCGGTGCCGCTCGGCGAACTCCTGGGCCGCCTGCCGCTCCGCCTCGGCGGCCGCCCGCAGCTCGGCGTCGTACGCCTCGGCCTCGGCCCGCTCCGCCTCCAGCCGCGCGGTGGCGGCCTCCCGCTCGGCGGCCAGCTCCGCGGCGGCCCGCTCGTGCAGCCGGGCCACCTCGGCCTCGGCCAGCTCCCGCAGCTCGGCGGTCTCCCGGTCGACGGTGCCGCGCAGCTCGGTGTCGTACGCCTCGGCGGCGGCCCGCAGCTCGACGTCGTACGCCTCCGCCTGCTCCCGCAGCTCGGCGGTCTCCCGCTCAGCGGTGGCCTTCAGCTCGGCGACCTGCTCGGAGGCGGCCTCGTACAGCCCGGCGACGGACTGCCGGACCTCGGCGGCCTCGTCCTCGGCGGCGGCGACCAGCTCGGCGGCCTGCCGCTCGGCCGCGGACACCGTCTCGGCGGCCTGCGCGGTCGAACGCCGCTCCAGCTCGGCGGCCTCGCGGCGGGCCTCGGCGGCCCGCTCCCGGGCGTCCGCCAGATCGGCCGCGCCCTGCTGGCGGAGGTCGTCGGCGGCGGACCGGGCCTCGCCGCGGTGGGCGTCGGCCCAGTCCTCGGCCTCGGCCCGGACGGCCTGCGCGGCGGACTCCGCCTCGGCCAGCTCCCGCTCGGCCTCGGCGCGCAGCCGCTCGGCCTCCGCGGTGGCCTCGGAGCGCAGCCGCTCGGCCTCCGCGGCGGCGTCGGCGCGGACGACGGCCGCCTCAGCCTCGGCACCCTCCCGGGCCTCCCGGGCGGCGGCCAGCAGCTCGGCGGTCTCCTCGCGCTCCCGCTGCAGTCCGGTGGCGGCGTCCTCGTACGCCCGGGCGCTCTCCTCGCGCAGGGCGGCCGCGGCGGCCTCGGCCTCGCCGCGCTCCCGGCCGGACCACTCCTCGGTCTCGGCACGCAGCGCCTCGGCGGCCCGCTCGGCCTCCTCGCGGACGGCCTGTGCGGCGGCCTGCGCCTCGCGGCGCAGCTCGGCGGTCTCCCGCTCGGCGGCGGCCCGGTTCTCGGCGGCGGCGGCCTTGGCGCCGGCGACCGCCTCCTGGTGCTGCCGCTCGGCGTCGGCGGCCAGCTTCTCGGCCTCGGCGCGGGCCCGGCTCAGGGTCTGCTCGGCGCGGGTCTGGACCTCGGCGGCCTGCTGCTCGGCCTCGGCCTTCAGCCGCTCCACCTCGGCGGCGGCGCCGGCCCGCAGCGCGTCGGCGTCGGTCTTGGCGCCGGTGAGGAGCTCCTCGGCCTGCTTGGCGGACTCCTCCACCTGGACCGCGCCCTGCCGGCGGGCCTCGGTGCGCAGTTCCTCAACGTCGATCTCGGTCCGGGAGCGCAGCTCCTCGGCCTCGGCCCGGAGCCGGGTGGCCTCCTCGTGCATCCGCTCGATCTGCTCGCGGATCGAGGCGGCGTCGTCCAGGGCTGCGTTCTGGGCCTGCTCGACGGCGGCGCGGGCCTCCTCGTGCATCCGCTCGGCCTCGGCGAGGGCCTCGGCGCGGACCCGCTCGGCCTCGGCGGCGGCCTCGCCCCGGGCCGCCTCGGCCTCCCGGCCGGCCTTGGCCACCAGGTCCTCGGCCTGCTTGGCGGCCTTGGCCAGGTGCAGGGTGGCGTCCTTGGCGGCGGCGATCCGGCCCTGCTCCTCGGCCTCGGCGCGGACCCGCTCGGCCTCGGCCCGGGCGCGGTCGCGCAGCTCGGCGGCCTCCCGCTCGGCCTCGGCGCGCTGCTCGGCGATGGCGCTCTCGGCCTCGGCCCGGAGCTGGTTCGCCACGCTCTCGGCGGCGCCGCGCAGGCGCTCGCTCTCCTCGGCGGCGGCGGCCTTGGCGGCGTCCGCCTCGGCCTTGGCGGTGGCGGCCTCGGCCTTGATCAGGTCGGCCTCGCGGGTGGCGGCGGCCACCATCTTGGCGATCTCGGCCTTGGCGGTCTGCGAGCGCTGCGCGCTGGCGGCCTCGCCGTCGGCGACCTTCCGCTCGGCCTCGGCGGCGGCCTCGGTCTGGAGCCGCTCGGCGGCGGCCAGGGCCTCCTCCCGCGTCCGGGCGGCTTCCTGACGGGCCCGCTCGGCCTCGGCGAGGGCCTCGGCGCGCAGCCGCTCTATCTCGGCCTGGGCGCGGGCCAGGGCGGCCTCGGCGCGCTCCTGGTCGGCGAGGGCCTGCTGCTTGAGCGCGGTGATCTCGGCCTGGGCGGCGGCGAGCTGCCGCTCGGCGGCGGCGTGCGCCTCGGCGAGCTGGTGCTGGGCCTCGCTGGCGGCGGAGCCGCGCAGTTCCTCGGCCTGGGCGCTGGCCTGCTGGGCCTGCTCGGAGGCGGCCCGCAGCAGGCGCTCGGCGTCGGTCTGGGCGCGCTGCAGGGCGGCCTCGGCGGCGGCCCGGGCCTCGCCGCGGGCGGCGTCCACGTCGGCGGCGGTCCGGGCGCGAGCCTGGTCGGCGAGGGCCTCGGCCTCGGCGCGGGCGGCCGCCATCATCCGCTCGGCCTCGGTACGGGCCTCCTGGAGCAGGCGCTGGGCCTCCTGCTCGGTGCCGGCCCGGGTCTGCTCGGCCCAGTTGACGTTCTCGTTGACGTGCCGCTCGGCGGCGCGCCGGAACTCGGAGAGCTCCTCCTCCAGCTGGCGGCGGCGGGCCGAGAACTCGGCCTCCAGCTGAGCGGTCCGCTCGGCCGCCTCGGCCATCAGCCGCTGGGTGGCCGCCTGGGACTCGCGGAGCTGCCGCTCGGCGTCGGCGCGGAGCGCCTCCGCCTGCATCTCGGCGTTGCGCAGGACCTGCTCGGCCTGGCCGGAGACGGCGTCGAAGGCGCGCGGCTGGGCGAGCATGCGACGGGCCTCGTGCAGCTTGGCCCGGAGCACCTCGACCTGGTAGGCGAGGTCGTCGGCGTGCTCGAGGGTCTTGTCCCGGTCCTTGCGGGCCTTCTCGAGCTCGGCCTCGAACTTGGAGAGGTGATCCTCAACCTCGTAGCGGTCGTAGCCCCGCACTCCGCGGTCCCATCCATCTCCTGGTCGCGTCCTCGACCGGGCCCGTCCGGAACCCGTGGTCGGGACCGGACCGGCTGGTCCTTGCATCGCTCGGCCGTCCGGGTGGACTTCCGGGCGAACTCTTGCCTTTGGAGAATGGTGACAGATCCGTCTTGAGACCGTTCAGCCGTGCCCGGTAAGTGGACTCCCCTGCGTCAAGACGAGCCGTCAGAAGACCAGCCCCGCTCGCGCTCGGCCGTGCCCGTTCGGACCGGTCCTCCCCGGAGCCTCAGCGCACCTGCGCATTGTAGTCCGCGCGGCCCCGGGGGGAATGGGGACGTCCTGGTTTTCCGAAGTTACCGACGGGTCGCGGTCAGTGGTCGGTCCCGGCCGAGGTCACCAGCTCGGTCAGCACGCCGCCGCAGTCCTTCGGGTGCAGGAAGGTGATCCGGGAGCCCATCGAGCCGATCCGCGGCTCGTCGTACAGCACCCGGACGCCCTTGGAGCGGATGTCGGCGGCGTCGCCGTCCACGTCCGCGGTGCCGAAGGCGATGTGGTGCACGCCCTCGCCGTTCTTCGCCAGCCACTTGGCGACGGTGGAGTCCTCCCGGGTGGGCTCCAGCAGCTGCAGGTACGAGGCGCCGCCGTCACCGGTGTCGTTGATCTTGAGCATCGCCTCGCGGACGCCCTGCTCCTCGTTGACCTCCGAGTGGAAGACCTCGAAGCCGTAGGTGGCGCGGTAGAACTCGACCGTCTTGTCGAGGTCGAAGCAGGCGATGCCGATGTGGTCGATGCGGGTCAGCACGGAATCCTCCGGGAACGCGGTCAATCGGGCGTGAGTTCCCTCAAAGTGCAGCGCATCCGCCGCGCGCCGCGCCACAACACGGCGTGCGAGCCTGCTCACAATTCGCGCACGTCCGGCCGGGGCCGCGGGGCGGGTCGGGAAACATCACCCGGACCGCCCCGGCACGGTGTTGACTGGACAGTGCCAGTGCCGCTGATCACACCCTCGCGCCGGTGACGCAGGGGTGTCGGGTCAGTACATTGAGCCGCATCCCCACACCCTCCTGGCCATGACGCGCGAAGGGGCTCGTCCAATGACTACTTCTGTGATCGTCGCGGGTGCTCGCACCCCGATGGGCCGCCTGCTCGGCTCGCTCAAGGGCTTCTCCGGCGCCGAGCTCGGCGCCGTCGCGATCAAGGGCGCGCTGGAGCGGGCGGGCATCACCGGCGACCAGGTCCAGTACGTGATCATGGGCCAGGTCCTGCAGGCCGGCGCCGGCCAGATCCCGGCCCGCCAGGCCGCCGTCAAGGCCGGCATCCCGATGAACGTCCCGGCCCTGACCATCAACAAGGTCTGCCTCTCCGGCCTGGACGCCATCGCGCTGGCCGACCAGCTGATCCGCGCCGGCGAGTTCGACGTGGTCGTCGCCGGCGGCCAGGAGTCCATGACCAACGCCCCGCACCTGCTGCCGAAGTCCCGCGAGGGCTTCAAGTACGGCGCGATCGAGATGCTCGACGCGATGGCGTACGACGGCCTGACCGACGCCTACGAGGGCATCCCGATGGGCCAGTCCACCGAGGTCCACAACACCCGCCTCGGCATCCCGCGCGACGTCCAGGACGAGATCGCCGCCGCCTCGCACCAGCGCGCCGCCAAGGCGCAGGCCGACGGCGTCTTCGAGGCCGAGATCGTCCCGGTCGCCATCCCGCAGCGCAAGGGCGACCCGGTCCTGTTCACCCAGGACGAGGGCATCCGCGCCGACACCACCGTCGAGGGCCTGGCCAAGCTCCGCCCGGCCTTCGCCAAGGACGGCACGATCACGGCCGGCACCTCCTCGCAGATCTCCGACGGCGCCGCCGCCGTGGTCGTGATGAGCAAGGCCAAGGCCGAGGAGCTGGGCCTGAGCTGGATCGCCGAGATCGGCGCCCACGGCAACGTGGCCGGCCCGGACAACTCGCTGCAGTCGCAGCCGTCCAACGCCATCAAGCACGCCCTCGCCAAGGAGGGCCTGGAGGTCGCCGACCTCGACCTGATCGAGATCAACGAGGCCTTCGCGGCCGTCGCCCACCAGTCCATGAAGGACCTCGGCGTCACCGGCGAGATCGTCAACGTCAACGGCGGCGCGATCGCCCTCGGCCACCCGATCGGCATGTCCGGCGCCCGCGTGGTGCTGCACCTGGCGCTGGAGCTGCAGCGCCGCGGCGGCGGCGTCGGCGCGGCCGCCCTCTGCGGCGGCGGCGGCCAGGGCGACGCCCTGATCATCCGCGTTCCCGCCCAGGGCTGACCGCCCGACGTACCGTCGGGGCCGTGAGCCGCGCCCCTGCGCCGCATCCGGCCCGCCGTACCGCCCGAGCCCTGCCCGCCCGCCGCACCCGCGGCAGGCCGGCGGGGCTGCGGCGGTCTCGGCGGGGGAGCGGCGCCCCGGGCCGGCCGCGGCCCATTCGCCTGCGGCGGGAGACGACCGCAGGCCGATCGAGGAGCTGAACGATGGTCGATGTGGCGACGCTGGTCGATCAGGCCCGCGAGGGCCGGCCGCGGGCCGTGGCCCGGCTGATCTCGCTGGTGGAGAACGCCGCCCCCCAACTCCGCGAGGTGATGGCCGCCCTCACCCCGTACACCGGCCAGGCCTACACGGTCGGGCTGACCGGTTCCCCGGGCGTCGGGAAGTCCACGTCCACCTCGGCGCTGGTCACCGCCTACCGGAGGCTCGGCAAGCGGGTCGGCGTGCTCGCCGTCGACCCCTCCTCGCCGTTCTCCGGCGGCGCGCTGCTCGGCGACCGGGTCCGGATGCAGGAGCACGCCACCGACCCCGAGGTCTTCATCCGCTCGATGGCCACCCGCGGCCACCTCGGCGGACTCTCCTGGTCCGCGCCGCAGGCCCTGCGGGTGCTGGACGGCGCCGGCTGCGACGTCATCCTGGTCGAGACGGTCGGCGTCGGGCAGTCCGAGGTGGAGATCGCCGCGCAGGCGGACACCACCGTGGTGCTGCTCGCGCCCGGCATGGGTGACGGCATCCAGGCCGCCAAGGCCGGCATCCTGGAGATCGGCGACCTGTTCGTGGTCAACAAGGCCGACCGGGACGGCGCCGACGCCACCGCCCGCGAGCTCAACCACATGCTCGGCCTCGGCGAGGCCCGGCAGGCGGGGGACTGGCGGCCGCCGATCGTCAAGACCGTCGCCGCGCGGGAGCAGGGCGTGGACGAGGTCGTGGAGGCGCTGGAGAAGCACCGTGCCTGGCTGGCCGAGACCGGGGAGCTCGCCGCCCGGCGCACCCGGCGCGCCGCCCAGGAGGTCGAGGCCATCACCCTCGCCGCCCTGCGGGCCCGGATCGGCGACCTCCGCGGCGACCGCCACCTGCAGTCCCTCGCGGAGCGGGTCGCCCTCGGCGACCTCGACCCCTACTCCGCCGCCGACCAACTGATCGCCGACCTGACGAGCTGACCCACAGCCCCCGGGGTAACCGGTCAACCGCCAGGTTCCTAGGGCAACCGGTCAACCACCAGGGGCGCGAGGAACTGCGCGAATCGGAAGGGCACACGCCGTACTCTTCCGCCCGCGCAGTTCTCCCCCAGCCTTGGCGGCTGGGAGGTGCCCCCACGCGCCCCTGTCCGTGGCCGCCGTGTGCGCTAGCCGCGGCCCCGCAGGTTCCTCAGGTGCTCCGCCACCGGCGCCAGCGCCTCGTACATCGCGTCGAGCTGTTCCGCGCTGAGCCGGTCGACGAAGTGCGCCCGGACGCTCCGTACGTGATCCGGCGCCACCTTCTGCATGGTCTCCCACCCCAGGTCGGTGAGGTGGGCGAACAGCCCGCGGCGGTCTCCCGGGCACTCCTGCCGCAGGACCAGCCCGGCGTTCTCCATCCGGGTGATCTGGTGCGAGAGGCGGCTCTTCGACTGGAGGGTGGCGGTGGCCAGGTCGGTCATCCGCATCCGGCGGTCGGGCGCCTCGGAGAGCTGGACCAGGATCTCGTAGTCGTTGATCGCCAGGTTGTGGGTCTGCAGCTCCCGGCTGAGCTGGTACTCCAGCAGCTTGCTGACTTCCAGGTGCGCGCGCCAGAACCGCTGCTCGCGGGCGTTCAGCCAGGGCGTCCCCTCCGCCTCCGCGGGGGAGGAGGAGGGGCCCGCCGGCGCCTCGGTCACATGCGTATCCATACCGCCAGCATAGCCGAGGTTGTTAAAAGTTGTACAATCGCATCTTTGCAACCGTGCCGATCAAAAGCCCGGTCAGAGCCCGAACCGGCGCCCGATGTCCCCGAGGTTGCCCAGGCCCGGGATGTTGACGTTGGGCAGCTGCTGCCCGCCGCCGGCCCCGTGGCCGTAGCCGCCCTGGTGCGGCATGCCGCTGCCCGGGACGCCCGCCTCGGCGTGCACCACGCCCACCGACCGCTCGGCCATCAGCGCCTCGCTGGACTGCACCAGCACCTGCCCGGCCCCGATGAACTCGAACTGGTGCTCCTCGCCGGAGGCGCCGCCGAGCCCGGTCAGGTGCCGCAGCCCGCCGATCAGGCCGTGCATGTAGCCGTGGTCGTAGTGGTGGCAGGGCGCGGGGCAGTCGGCCCAGCCGACCAGCGCCTGCGGGTCCACCCGGATCGGCGGCTCGACGAAGTGCACCGGGCCGTTGGAGGCCGCGACGAACTTACCGGTGCCGATCAGGGTGAGGAAGCCCGGGATGATCGACTGCTTGAGCTTCAGCGAGGGCTCGAAGGCCAGCAGGTTGCCCGAGCGGACGGTGAGGTTGCCGTCCTCCAGGTCGTACGAGTTGAGGTCGAAGGCCCGGTCGGCCAGCAGGAGCTTGCCGCGGCCCTCGGCGACCACCCAGTCCGAGGCGTGCAGCGGGGAGTTGAAGTTCCGCTCCAGCATCTGGTCGATGGCCCCGCGGCCGATGCCCGAGAAGCGCATGTCGCCGTAGTAGGCGATCATCTTGCCCTTCTGCAGGTAGTAGGCGCCGTTGAGGTCGACCGAGAAGGCGTACGGGTTGACGTTGTCGTTGGCCGGCAGGCTGTGCACGTCGTGGACGGTCGGACCCTCGCCCTGCCCGCTCTGCGGCAGCGGCGCGCCGAACTGGCCCTGCGGCGCGCCGTACGGCTGCTGCGGGGGCGTGCCCTGCGGCGGCATCGGCATCCCGGGCTGGGTCGGCTGGTACGCCTGCTGGTACTGCTGCTGGCCGTAGGGCTGCTGCGGCTGCCCGTACGGCTGCTGGGGCTGGCCGTAGGGCTGCTGGGGCTGCTGCCCGTACGGGGGCTGCGGCGGATACGACATCAGAGCTTCACCTCACTGGCCTGCACGTAGACCGTGCCGTGGCCGGACAGTTCCAGCTGGAACGCCTCGCCCGAGCCGCGGCCGATCATGTCGCGCCAACCCAGCGCGCTGGAGAGCTTGTTGGTCACCTGGCCGCGGTGCGCCACGTACGCCTGCGGGTCGACGTGCACCGGCTGGCCGGGGGCGATCGGCAGCTCGATCACGCCGCCGTGCGCCATCACGGCCACCGAGCCCTGGCCGGTGAGCTGGGTGGTGAACAGGCCCTGGCCGGTCACCTGGCCGCGGACCATGCCCATCACGCCGCCCTGCGAGCCCATGAACATGGTCGACTGCTGCAGGCTGCCGTCGAAGGCGAGCAGTCGGTCGGCCTCCACGTAGAGGGAGTCGCCGGCCAGGTCGATCACGTGGACGTTGAGCCCGCCGTGGCCGAAGAGCACGCTGCCCTGGCCCTCGACGGTCATCAGCGGGGTGTCCTCGTTGGCGATCCGGCGGCCGATCATCGACATCACGCCGCCCTGGCCGCCCATGACGTTGGGCGTGAAGGACACCTCGCCGCTGTAGGCGAGCATCGAGCCGCGCTGGCTGAGCACCCGCTGGCCCGGGAAGACCTTCGCCTCGATCATCTTGTTGTTGATCTTCGTGAAGGGCATCAGACGTCACCCCCGAAGGTCATCCGCTCGGACGGCTGGACGTAGACCAGGCCCTCGCCCGAGAACTCCACCTGCATCGCCTCGCCGCCGCCCTCGCCGATCACGGTGGTCCAGCCGGCGCCCGACTTCAGGTTGCGGCTGAGGTTCCCGGTGTGGGCCACGTACGCCCCCGGGTCGACCCGCAGCGGCATGCCCTGGCTCACCCGCAGGATGATCGCCGGGCCCTTCGAGGTGAGCGCGGCCCAGCCGTGCCCCTCCACCTTCGTGGTGAACAGGCCGGTCCCGGAGGCCATGCCGTTCAGCCCGGTGAAACTGGTGCCGGTGTGCAGGGACGCCTCGGTGCAGAGGAGGTTGTCCGCCTCCACGTAGAGCGTCTCGCCGTTCAGCCGTACCAGATTGATCTCGGTGGCCCGGTCGGCGAAGTAGCAGGTTCCCTGCCCCTTCACCTCCATGACCTCCATCTGCTCGCCGGTCAGCCGGCGAGTGACCATGCCGCGGAGACCGTCGCCGCCACCGGAGAGCTTCTTGAAGCCCATCTGCCCGGTGTACGCGACCATCGTCCCGTTGCGTGCCTTGACCGAGTCCCCCGCGATGTCCACCGCGAGGACCTTGGACCCCTGAAGTCGAAACTGTGCCACCCGGAGAATGTAGCGGTGCCACCCGGCGGCGGGGGAGGGGGCGCACCCGCTCTGGTACCGACCTGCGACAATGGGGTCACCGCTTGTGAACCGGCTCACAAGCGACCGCCGATGTCGAAGAGGGTACGCACGTGAAGAGCACCGCCGCGGTCCACCGCCTCCGCCTGGTCTCCGGGCCCGAGGGCCTGTCCTTCCTCCTGCTGCTGGTCTGCTCGGTCCTGAAGCGGACCACGGAGTTCAACGCGGTGCCGGTGATGGGCGCGGTGCACGGCGCCCTGTTCCTCCTCTACCTGGTCTTCCTCGCCCTGGCCTGGGACGCGGCCCGCTGGGAGCCCAAGCGCGGCATCCTGATGTTCGTGCTGGCGGTGCTGCCCGGCGGCGGCTTCGTCGCCGAGCGGATGCTGGCCAAGGAGGAGCGCGGGGAGACGGCCGTGCCCGCCGCCGCCTGACCGCGCCGCGCACACGCGCAGGAGCCGCGCCCGCCGCTTCGGCGGGCCCGGCTCCTGCGTCTCCGGGGGAGGGTCAGCTCACGTTGACCGCGGACCAGGCGCTGCCGACCGCCTTGTACTCGGCCGAGGTGGCCCCGTACAGGTCCTTGGCCGCGTTGAGGGTGGCCGTGCGGGCCGCCTTGTAGTTGGTGGTGGAGGTCATGTAGACGGTCAGCGCCCGGTACCAGATCTTGGCCGCCTTGTCCCGGCCGATGCCGGTGACGGTGGAGCCGTTGGAGGTCGGGCTGTTGTAGCTGACGCCGTTGATGGTCTTGGCGCCGCTGCCCTCGGACAGCAGGTAGAAGAAGTGGTTGGCGACGCCCGAGGAGTAGTGGACGTCGATCGAGCTGATGCCCGAGTACCAGGAGTCCTTGGACTTGCCGTCCTTGGAGGGCTTGTCCATGTACCGCAGCGGCTTCCCGTCGCCGAAGATGTTGATCTTCTCGCCGATCAGGTAGTCGGGGTTGTCCACCGACAGCTTGGCGTAGAACTCGACCATGGTGCCGAAGATGTCGGAGGTGGCCTCGTTGAGGCCGCCGGACTCGCCGGAGTAGTTGAGGCCCGCCGTGTTCGAGGTCACGCCGTGGGTCATCTCGTGGCCGGCCACGTCCAGGGCGGTCAGCGGGTTGCTGTTGCCGGTGCCGTCGCCGTACGTCATGCAGAAGCAGGAGTCGCTCCAGAAGGCGTTCACGTAGGCGTTGCCGTAGTGCACCTTGCTGTAGGCGCCGACCCCGTCGTTGCGGATCCCGTTGCGGCCGAAGGTGTTCTTGTAGAAGTCCCAGGTGGCCGCCGCGCCGAACTGGGCGTCCACGGCCGCGGACTGGGTGTTGGAGGCCAGGCCGTTGCCCCAGACGTTGTCGGCGTCGGTGTAGAGGGTGCCGTTCTTGTCCACGGTGTACTGGCCGCCGCGGGTGTTGTCCTTCAACTGGTACGTGCTGCCGGTGTAGTTGGTGGTCAGGGTGACCTTGCCGACGTGCACACCGGTGCCGGAGCCGGTCGCGTTGGAGGTCTGCACGGTCTCGTTGCTCGACAGCAGTTCGCCGCTGGCGGCGTCGGTGACCAGCTCCTGCCGGCTCGGGGTGCCGTCGGCGCGGACGCCCTCGACCACGGTCCGGTACGCCAGACGCGGGCTGCCGGAGGCCGCCCAGACCACCAGCTGCGGGGCGCCGGTCCCCTGGACGGCGGCGAGGGCCGGCTCGTCCTCGTCGCGGGCGGTGCCCACGGTGGCCTGGACCGTGCCGGTGGCCTTGGCGGCGGCCTGGTCGGCGGAGAGCTTCGGGGTGAGCGTGGCCGGGGCGAGGGTGCCCTCGACGGCCCGGTCCACCGACTTCACGCCGCCCTTGGCGTCCTGGTGCACGACCAGGTCGCCGCCGAGCACCGGCAGGCCGGCGAAGGTGCGCTCGAAGCGCAGGTGGCGGCTGCCGTCCGCGTCGACGATCGCGTCCTTGGCGACCAGCTTCTCGCGGGAGTCGAGACCGAGGGCGCGGGCCGCGGCCGGGGCCTCGGAGCCGGCCATGGCGAGCAGGGAGGCGCGCTGCTGGGTGCCGATCGGCGCGGGGGCGGCCTGTGCGGTGCCCGCGGCGACCTGGATCGCGCCGGCCAGCAGGGCGGTGGAGGAGAGGACGGCGCCGACTGTCAGCATTCGCTTCACGTTCGGGTTCCTTCCGGATCGACCGCGGGGTACGCGGTCGCGCCACGCTCCGGGGCACCGGGTCCGGTGCCTACTGGGGCGGAACGGGCGCTGAGGTGCACGGCTCCGCAAGGGTGGGGTGGCACCGGCCGGGGAGGGGGGATCGCCGACCGGTGCCGTTGCGGAACTGTCCGCCAGCATGACGACTCGTCGGCTTGTATGACAGGTCTCCGTCAAGAGTTGGCGGGATCTCGCCACCCTGAGCGGGAAACGCAGCGACCCGGGCCTCCCCTCCAGGGGCCCGGGTCACTGATGTCCCATCAGGTCAGGTGCGTGTCAGCTCAGTTGACGTTCACGCCGGACCAGGCGGCGGCCACCGCGTTGTACTCGGCCGAGCCGTTGCCGTACAGGTCGGCGGCGGCGCTCAGGGTCGCGGTACGGGCGCCCTTGTAGTTGGTGGTGGAGGTCATGTAGACGGTCAGCGCCCGGTACCAGATCTGCGCCGCCTTGTCCCGGCCGATGCCGGTCAGGGTCGAGCCGTTGGAGGTCGGGCTGTTGTAGCTGACGCCGTTGATGGTCTTGGCGCCGCTGCCCTCGGCCAGCAGGTAGAAGAAGTGGTTGGCGACACCGGAGGAGTAGTGCACGTCCAGGCTGCCGACCGAGGAGGACCAGGAGTCCGCCGAGCCGCCGTCCTTGGAGGGCTTGTCCATGTAGCGGAGCGGCGTGCCGTTCCCGTTGATGTTGATCAGCTCGCCGATCAGGTAGTCCGGGGTGTCCTTGGCCAGGTTGGCGGAGAACTCCACCATCGTGCCGAAGATGTCCGAGGTGGCCTCGTTGAGGCCGCCGGACTCGCCCGAGTAGTTCAGGCCGGCGGTGTTGGCGGTCACGCCGTGGGTCATCTCGTGGCCGGCCACGTCCAGCTCGGTGAGCGGGTGGGTGTTGGAGGCGCCGTCACCGTACGTCATGCAGAAGCACTGGTCGCTCCAGAACGCGTTGACGTAGCCGCTGCCGTAGTGCACCCGGCTGTACGCGCCGACGCCGTCGCCGCGGATGCCGAGGCGGCCGAAGGAGTTCTTGTAGTAGTCCCAGGTCGCCGCGGCGCCGAACTGGGCGTCCACGGCGGCCGACTGGCCGCTGGAGATGCTGCCGGTGCCCCAGGCGTTGTCGGCGTCGGTGTAGAGGGTGCCGCTGCCGTTCTTGCGGTTCTTCAGGTCGACGGTGTACTGCCCGCCGCGGGTGGCGTCCTTCAGCTCGTAGGTCGAGCCGGTGTAGTTCGTGGTCAGCGGGACGCTGCCGACGAAGACGCCGTTGCCGGTGCCCGCCGCGTTGGCGGTCTGGATCTCCTCGTGGGTGGAGAGCACCTCGCCGGTGGCCGCGTCGGTGACCAGCCGCTGGCTGCTCGGGGTGCCGTCGGCGCGGACGCCCTCGACCACGGTCTGGTACGCCAGACGCGGGGTGCCGGAGGCGGCCCAGACGACCAGCTTCGGGGCGCCGGTGCTGCCGACCGAGGCCAGCGCGACCTCGTCCTTGTCCCGGGCGATGCCCACGGTGGCCTGCACCGAGCCGGTCGCCTTGGCGGCGGCCTGGTCGGCGGAGAGCTTCGGGGTGAGCGAGGCCGGGGCGATGCTGCCCTGGACGGCGCGGTCCTGGGACTTCACGTTGCCCTTGGCGTCCTGGTGGACGACCAGGTCGCCGCCGAGCACCGGCAGGCCGGCGAAGGTGCGCTCGTAGCGCAGGTGGCGGGTGCCGTCGGCGTCGACGATCGCGTCCTTGACGACCAGCTTCTCCTGGCCGGAGACGCCGAGGGCGCGACCCGCGGCCGGAGCCTGGGAGTCGGCCAGGGCGAGTATCTCGCCGCGGTGCTGGGCGGCGGCGCTCTGCCCGACGGGGGAGGGGGCGGCCTGCGCGATGCCCGCGCTGACCTGGATGGCGCTGGCGAGGACCGCCGAGGCCGAGAGAACGGCTCCGACTGCGAGCTTACGCTTCACGTACGCGTTCCTTCCGATCAACCGCGTGTGCGCGGTAGCGCGCCGGTCCGGGGCACTGGGGTTAGTGCCTGAGGGGCGGAACGGGCGCTGACGTGCTGCTCCGTGCGGTCAAGGGACTCAGCCGAGGTGGGGCGGCTGATGTCCAACGGGGCTGGCGAGAAGCATGACAATCACTCAAATGAAAGGACAGCCCCGGGCCAATGGTTGGCAAATTCTCGCCAGCGGCATCCCGGCAGGTGGACTGAGGTGCGGTGCTGCAGAGGGGCGGAGACGGGCTGTTCACGTCCGAACGGACGCCGAATGACCGGCGAATTCACGAGATCTCCGCTATTTAACTGAATATTGCCGGAATGGCGTTGTGAAATCCGGTTCAGGTACGGACCAGAAACCGGCCTGGCGTGATCCCGCCAAGTGCACCCCTTGTCCACCATGCTGGACACCTGGTACCCCGATCGGCCCACGCCGGTACGGTGGGGACGTGCCCAAGCCCCTCGCTCTCGACTTCGACCCGATCGCGCGCGCCGACGAACTGTGGACCCGCCGCTGGGGCACCGTGCCCTCGATGTCGGCGATCACCTCGGTCATGCGCGCCCACCAGATCCTGCTCTCCCGGGTGGACGCCGTGGTCAAGCCGTACGGGCTGACCTTCGCCCGGTACGAGGCACTCGTGCTGCTCACCTTCAGCCGGACCGGCGAGCTCTCCCTCTCCAAGATCGGCGAGCGGCTGATGGTCCACCCCACCAGCGTCACCAACACCGTCGACCGCCTGGAGCGGGCCGGCCTGGTCGCCCGCCGCCCCAACCCGATGGACGGCCGCGGGGTGCTCGCCTCCATCACCCCGCGCGGCCGCGAGGTGGTCGAGGAGGCCACCCGCGAGCTGATGGCCATCGACTTCGGCCTGGAGGGGTACGACGAGGAGCAGTGCCGGCAGGTCTTCGACCTGCTGCGGCCGCTCCGGGTCGCGGCCGGCGACTTCGCGGGCCCGGCGGCCGGCGACTGAGCCCACGAGGTCGGCGGCTGAGCCCGCGCGGGGGCCGGGGCCGGGCCCGCGCGGCGGCCGGGGGCGGGCCCGCGCGGGGGTGCTCCCCGGTGTGACGGCGGTGACGGGAGGGGGTGCCCGGCCGCCGCTGTTCGGCCGGTTACCCTCGTCGGTATGAAGCAGAGTGTGCTGACCCGCTACCGGGCGCTGGCGTACGTCACCGGTGTCCTCCTGATCCTGCTGACCCTCGGCATGGTCGCCAAGTACGTCCTGGACATCGCCGGTGCCGCCGCGTTCACCACCGCGGTGGGCATCGCGCACGGCTGGCTCTTCGTGGTCTACCTGGTGTTCGCCTTCGACCTGGGCACCAAGGCCAAGTGGCCGATCGGCAAGCTGGCCTGGGTGCTGGTCGCGGGCACCATCCCGACCGCCGCCTTCTTCGTCGAGCGCCAGGTCGTCCGCGAGGTCACCCCGCTGATCCAGGCCCCGGAGCCCGCCGCGGCCTGAGCGTTCCCGCTCCGCTTCTACCGGCGCCCGTTCCCCGCTCCAGGGGGCGGGCGCCTTCTGTGTGTCCGGCGTGCCCGGCGCCCCTCGGCTGTGGACGCCCGTCCTCCCGGCGAGGTGCCGGGATCGTCGCAGGTGGACGGAGTGCCGTCGACAGATAGTAGGACGTCCGAGTAAATTGTGAGGACGTCCTAGCAGCTGCCGTCCCGACGCCGTGACGGCCGTACGGAGTGGGAGTGCGGAGTCGATGGACGCCGACGAGATCGAGGCCGGCCGCCAGCGCTGGCAGCAGCGGTACGACAAGGCGCGCAAGCGCGACGCCGACTTCACGACGCTGAGCGGCGACGAGGTCGAGCCGGTCTACGGCCCGCCCGCCGGCCAGCCGGTGGAGGGGTTCGAGCGGATCGGCTGGCCCGGCGAGTACCCGTTCACCCGTGGCCTGCACCCCACCGGCTACCGCGGCCGGGCCTGGACCATCCGCCAGTTCGCCGGCTTCGGCAACGCCGAGCAGACCAACGAGCGCTACCGGATGATCCTGGAGGCGGGCGGCGGCGGCCTCTCGGTCGCCTTCGACATGCCGACCCTCATGGGGTACGACTCCGACGACGCCCGCTCGCTCGGCGAGGTCGGCCACTGCGGCGTGGCCATCGACTCGGCGTCCGACATGGACATCCTGTTCGGCGGCATCCCGCTCGGCGAGGTCACCACCTCGATGACCATCAGCGGCCCGGCCGTCCCGATCTTCTGCATGTACCTGGTCGCCGCCGAGCGCCAGGGTGTCGACCCGGGCGTGCTCAACGGCACCCTGCAGACCGACATCTTCAAGGAGTACATCGCGCAGAAGGAGTGGCTCTTCGCCCCCGAGCCGCACCTGCGCCTGATCGGCGACCTGATGGAGTACTGCGCCGCCAACATCCCGGCGTACAAGCCCCTTTCGGTCTCCGGGTACCACATCCGCGAGGCCGGTGCGACGGCCGCGCAGGAGCTGGCGTACACCCTGGCGGACGGCTTCGCCTACGTGGAGCTCGGCCTGTCCCGCGGGCTGGACGTGGACGTCTTCGCCCCCGGCCTCTCCTTCTTCTTCGACGCCCACCTCGACTTCTTCGAGGAGATCGCCAAGTTCCGTGCCGCGCGCCGGATCTGGGCCCGCTGGATGCGCGACCGCTTCGGCGCCAAGACCGACAAGGCGCAGTGGCTGCGCTTCCACACCCAGACCGCCGGCGTCTCGCTCACCGCGCAGCAGCCGTACAACAACGTGGTGCGCACCGCGGTCGAGGCGCTGTCCGCCGTCCTCGGCGGCACCAACTCGCTGCACACCAACGCCCTGGACGAGACCCTGGCGCTGCCCTCCGAGCAGGCCGCCGAGATCGCGCTGCGCACCCAGCAGGTGATCATGGAGGAGACCGGCGTCACCAACGTGGCCGACCCGCTGGGCGGTTCCTGGTACGTCGAGGCGCTGACCGACCGGATCGAGGCCCAGGCGGAGGAGATCTTCCAGCGGATCCTCGACAAGGGCCGCGAGGACCACGAGATCGGCCCGATCACCTCCGGCATCCTGCGCGGGATCGAGGACGGCTGGTTCACCGGCGAGATCGCCGAGGCCGCCTTCCAGTACCAGCAGGCACTGGAGAAGGGCGAGAAGCGGGTCGTCGGCGTCAACTGCCACCCGCGCAGCGTCACCCCCGAGCTGGAGATCCTCCGGGTCAGCCACGAGGTCGAGCGGGAGCAGGTCCGGGTGCTCGGTGCCCGCAAGGCCGGCCGCGACGAGGCGGCGGTGAAGGCCGGGCTGGACGCGATGCTGGCCGCCGCCCGCGCCGGCACCAACATGATCGAGCCGATGCTGCAGGCCGTCCGGGCCGAGGCCACCCTCGGCGAGATCTGCCACGCGCTGCGCGACGAGTGGGGCATCTACCGGGAGATCGCCAAGTTCTGACGAGGGCGGTTCAGGGGCGCGTGGGGGCACCTCCCAGCCGCCAAGGCTGGGGGAGAACTGTGCGAGACGGAAGAGGCTGAGGTAGCACTCTCCCGCCGCGCGCAGTTCCCCGCGCCCCTCGTGGTTGCCCAGCTGCCAAGGCCGCCCGGTCGCCCGAGCCGTGCTCAGTGCCGGTCGGGCTGGGCCAGTGCCGCCGAGAACCCCGGCAGGGAGTTCAGCAGCAGCGTGGTGAACCGGTGGATCCACTCCGGCGTCACCGGTTCCCCGCTCACCAGCAGCCGGTGCTCCACCGTCCCGGCGATGGTGTCGAAGATGATGTCGATCTCCTCGCAGGCGGTGGCCTCGTCCAGGTCCGGCCCCAGCTCGCCGCGGGCCTGCGCGTGGGCGCGCCCCAGCACCACCAGGTGCTTCTGCGGGTCGACGATCCGCTCCCGGATGCGCTGCCGCAGCTGCGGGTCCCGGGTGCCCTCGGCGAACAGCGCCAGCAGGGCGGCCTGGGTCTCCGGCCGGGCCAGCAGGTCGGCGAACTGCCCGACCACCGCCTCGATGTCGGCCCGCAGGCTGCCGAGGTCGGCGACCACCAGGGTGTCGAAGAGGCTGGCGACGGCGTCCACGACCAGTTCGTTCTTGGAGGGCCAGCGCCGGTAGAGGGTGGTCTTGGCGACCCCGGCCCGGGCCGCGACGTGACCCATGGTCAGCCCGCCCCAGCCGAGTTCGGCGAGCGCCTCGCGGGTGGCGTCCAGGATCGCCCGGTCCGCGGTCGCGCTGCGCGGGCGCCCCTTGCCGCGTACGGCGGTGGCGTCGGCCGGCCGCGGGACCGTGTCGGCCGGCTGCTGGGTGGTGGGGGCCACCGGGATCTCCTTGCGGGTTTACCAGGAAGTAACTTGTGGGGACTGCCACCGTAGCGAGCGGGCGGCGGGACCGGCACCCGGGCGGGCCGGGAAAGTGGGGCAGCTCACGTCGCCGAACCGCCGGGGGGTCTTGCGGTGGGGTCCCCGGAGCCAGATACGCTACGACTCGTAGCGAAAGAGCGGCAACCACGCGCCCAGTCCACGGGATCGGGCGGGCGCGCGGCGCGGATGGGGATCCGCGCCACCGACACGGCTACCAGGCAAGGGCTCCGCCGGGGAGGCGGACCACAGGGTGGGGACGGCTCGGCACGACCTTTTCCGGTCGGTTGGCGCCCGTCACCGGCGCCGACGGGGGAGGATGGAGCCATGCAGTCACGGAATTCGCGCATCAACAGCTCCGCCCTGCGCGGCGCGGTCGACCTCGCCGCGGTCAAGGCGGCCGGAGAGGCAGCCCAGAAGGCCGAGCAGGCCCGGGCCGATCGAGCCCGCCAGGCGGCCGACTCCGGGGGCGTGCCGGCCGCCGCCTACCCGCTCGTCCTCGACGTCACCGAGGAGACCTTCGAGACCGAGGTCGTCCAGCGGTCGACCGAGGTTCCGGTGGTCGTCGACTTCTGGGCCGAGTGGTGTGGCCCGTGCAAGCAGCTCAGTCCGATCCTGGAGCGCCTGGCCGAGGAGTACGCCGGCCGGATCGTGCTCGCCAAGATCGACGTCGACTCCAACCAGCTGATCGCCCAGCAGTTCGGCATCCAGGGCATCCCGGCCGTGATGGCCGTGGTCGCCGGCCAGCTCGTCCCGCTGTTCCAGGGCGCGGAGAACGAGGCCAACGTCCGCAAGGTGCTCGACCAGCTGATCGCCGTCGCCGAGCAGCGGTTCGGCATCGTCGGCGCGGCGGTGGCCCCGGGCGAGGGCGGCGGACCGGTCGAGCCCCAGGTGCCCGCCGACCCGGTGCTGGAGGCGGCGCACGACGCGCTGGACCGCGGCGACCTGGCCGGCGCGGTGCAGGCGTACCGGAACGTGCTGGCCGAGCGTCCGGGTCACACCGAGGCCAAGCTCGGGCTGGCCCAGGCCGAGCTGCTGCAGCGGGTCGAGGGTGTCGACGCCCAGGCCGTGCGTGCCGCGGCGGCCGCCGACGCCAAGGACGTCCAGGCCCAACTGCGGGCGGCCGACCTCGACCTGGTCGGCGGGCACGTGGAGGACGCGTTCGGGCGGCTGGTGGACACCGTCGCCAGGACCTTCGGCGAGGACCGGGATGCCGCCCGGCTGCGCCTGCTGGAGCTGTTCGAGGTGATCGGCCCGGAGGACCCGCGGGTGGTCGCCGCCCGCGGCGCGCTGGCCCGGGTGCTGTTCTGACCGGCGGTTCCTGACGGTATGTCAGAACAGCTGCGATGGCACGGCGGATGACCTGCGGTGTCGCCGGGGATTTGGCGACAAACCGGCTCCCGGCATTGACGTTTACCAAATCTTGACTTCACCCCACCCCGGTCACCGCAGGTGATCGGGGTGGGGTGTTTCGCTGGTGTTTCACGGGGATTTCCGGCGCACCAAACCTCCAGAATCTCACTCTCCGTGATGATGCCTTCGATTCCATGATCAACGTCATCTGATGTTGGATTACCCGTCAGTAACGGACCCCTTGTGCTTCGCCCGGGATTCAAGCACGATCGGCGACGCCCGGTCCCTTCCCCAAGGGTCCCCACCGGGCGGCCGCCGGCCCCGGCCGGCGGTGGAGGACAGGGGGGTAGCCGCGGATCCCACAGGCGGTTCCTGTCCTGGCACGGCCGCGCAGCCCGCGCGGTCGTCGGTTGTCGCTCGGGGGTGATCGCCGAACGTCGCGCGAACGACGCCGAGGCGCTCTCCGCTACCGAGGACGTAGCTCTCTCCCATTTCGGGCCGGGCCCTGTGCGGGACGCACCGGACCGGCCGGAGATGTACGTCCTAGAAGGAGGACTGCATGTCCCAGAGTTACGGCAAGACCCGCTGGAAGCGCTTCGCCCTGGTGATGGTGCCCAGCGTCGCCGCCACCGCGGCGATCGGCCTCAGCCTCGCCAACAGCGCGCTGGCCGCCTCGTTCAGCATCTCCGGCCAGCAGTTCAAGGTGAAGACCGAGAAGCTGCACGGCTACAACTTCGCCCAGTTCGGCTCCATCGACGTCGAGACCGACGGGACGTTCCACCCGGTCGCCGTCTCCGCGTTCGACACGGCCACCATCAACAACCTGTGCCAGTCGGTCGTCACCGACCTGTCGAAGCTGGGCCTGGGCAAGCTGACCCTCCAGCTGAACGCCGGTCAGGACCCGAAGCACCCGGTCGAGGCGGAGAACCTGCTGATCGACCTGGACCAGCTGAAGGCCGACGCCGAGTTCAAGAACATCAACATCGGCCAGGACGCGTCGACCCTCAACGGGACCGCGCTGAACGGCTGGAAGACCCACCCGCGCCTGGGCAGCCAGGGCAAGCCGACCAAGGGCACGGGCTTCGCCCAGGCCGCCGACGAGGCCACCCTCACCGGTGTCGAGCAGACCGCGTGGGCCACCTCGGCCGGCACCTTCAAGCTGAGCGGCCTGAAGCTGGAGATCCACAAGGGCGACGGCCCCGGCAACGAGTGCTACTGATCCTGTCCTGAGGGCGGATCACCCGGTCCGCCCCGGTGACAGACCCGCGGCCGGGGGCGGCAGTCGCCGCCCCCGGCCGTCTCACCAAGCTTTCCCTCCCTCGTAGAGATCATCGAGGAGTCGCACCATGTCCAGCGCAACTGCCGACGCCTGGCCCGTGACCGAGAGCGGCCCGACCGGGTTTCGCCGCTGGCGGCGCACCCGGCCGTTCTGGGGTGGCCTGCTGGCCATGATCGCCGGCCTGCCGATCCTGTACTTCCCGTACGCCCACCTGTCGTTCAACGGCATGACCATCGCCATGGCGACCACGGCCGGGGCCGGCTCGATGATCATCGGTCTGATGCTGATCGCGCTCGGGCTGACCGCCTGGTTCCAGCCGATGGTCCGGATCTTCTGCGGCGTGGCCACCACGATCCTCTCGCTGGTCTCCATCCCGGTCTCCAACCTCGGCGGCTTCGGTCTGGGTCTGGTCCTCGGCCTGGTGGCCGGCGGCCTGCTGGTCTCCTGGGCGCCGGTCCCCGTCCTGCCCGAGGCGGCCGTGGCCGAGTCGGTGGCGGACATCCCGGCGCAGGCCACCGCGGCCGAGGCGCCGGCCGAGCAGACCCTGGAGTACGGCGCGGCACCGAAGGCCGGCGAGCCGGGGGAGCAGCAGTGAGCGACCGCGACGAGTCGACCGCCGGCGTTCCCCGCTCGCGCCACGCGGCGCCCCGGGCAGGCGTCGTCAGCCGGCTGCGCGGCCGGGCCCTGGCCATGGCCGCCGTCCCGACCGCCCTGCTGATGGGCGCCGCGTACGCCCCGAACCCCGCCGTGGCGGAGACCCAGAACGCCAAGGGCTGCGCCAGCGCGCCCGACACCGCGATCGAGGAGACCCCGGTCCCCAAGAGCGAGGTCAAGGTCGCCCCGACGCCGGGCGCCGCGGGCACCACCGCCTCCGGAGGCACCACCGCCACCGAGGGCGCGAGGGGCACGGCGGGCGCGACCGGTTCCACCGCGACCAGGTCCGCCGACCAGGCCGCCCCCGGCAGTGCCTCGGCCGTCTCCGCGGTCTACTCGCCCACCGCGGCCGGGCAGGCCTCGGGCGTCCAGCAGGCGGGGATCATCGGCGACATCCTGGACGGGATCTTCCACCCCGGTGGCAGCACCACCGCGCAGACGTCGCCCTCGCCCAGCCCCAGCCCGACCGGGAAGACCACCACCCCGCCCGCGCCGACCACCCCGTCGGCCTCGTCGTCGCCCTCCGCCTCCCCGTCCCCCGCGGCCTCCGCGCCGGCCGGGAGCAGCGGCGGCGCGACCGCGGCCCCGAGCGGCACCCCGGCGAAGTCCCAGGCCGCCAAGCCGAAGCCCTCGGCCTCGGCCTCCGCCTCGGCGGACCCGAACTGCCAGGTGGACGCCAGCGGGCTGGCCGCCAAGAAGGCCGGCGGCGACCACGTGGTCCCGGACCAGAACTGGGTGCTGCACTCCTCGCGGCTGTCCCTGCACGGCTCGGTGTTCAACGGCGTGTACGACGTGAAGACCCCGACCGGCACCAAGCGGGTCCTGAAGTTCACCACCGACTCGGTGGACATCGGAGACCTCGACATGTCGACGATCCAGATCCCGGGCCTGACCTTCCACGTCAAGGCCGCGCCGAACACCACCTCGACCATGCGCAGCGGCCCGATCACCATGTACGTCGAGAGCCTCTCCGGGCACCTCGCGGCGATCTACGGCCTGCCGATCCCGATCGATCTGGGCGAGGTCGTGATCACGCCGGACACCCTGCCCAAGTGGCTCTGGGACCTGCTGGACACCGTCCCGATCCCGCTGGACCTGACGCTGACCGGCGCCAAGGCGGTCCAGGCCGGCCAGTTCGGCGGCACCCTGAAGATCCCGGGCATGCGCCTGTTCAACGACGAGGCGCCCTACGACGGCTGACCGGCCCGCGCCGGTCGCCCGCACCGGGCCGCCCGCCGCACCGCCGCAGAACGAGAACCGCGGGGCGGCCCCTCCCATCCGGGAGGGGCCGCCCCGCGGCCGTTGCGCGCGGGTGCGGGTCAGAGACCGACGCGGCTGCCCAGGTGGTGGACCTGGACCATGTTGGTGGTGCCGGGGATGCCGGGCGGCGAGCCGGCCGTGACGATCACGGTGTCGCCCTCGGCCAGCCGGTTCAGGCGCAGCAGCTCCCGGTCGACCTGGTTCACCATCTCGTCGGTGGTCTCGACCTGCTCGGTCACGTACGCCTCGACGCCCCAGCTGAGCGACAGCTGGTTGCGGGTGGCGGCGTCCGGGGTGAACGCGATCACCGGGATCGGCGAGCGGTACCGGGAGAGCCGGCGGGCGGTGTCACCGGACTTGGTGAACGCGATCAGCGCCTGGCCGTTGAGGAAGTCGCCCAGCTCGCAGGCGGCGCGGGCGATGGAACCGCCCTGGGTGCGCGGCTTGCGGCCCGGGTTCAGCGGCTGGAGGCCATGGGAGACCAGCTCCTCCTCGGCCTTCTCGGCGATCCGGCTCATGGTCTTGACCGTCTCGACCGGGTACTTGCCGACGCTGGACTCGGCGGACAGCATGACCGCGTCCGCGCCGTCCAGGATGGCGTTGGCGACGTCCGAGACCTCGGCACGCGTCGGGCGCGAGGCGTGGATCATCGACTCCATCATCTGGGTGGCGACGATGACCGGCTTGGCGTTGCGCCGGGCGAGGGTGATCAGCTGCTTCTGGACCAGCGGCACCTTCTCCAGCGGGTACTCCACCGCGAGGTCGCCGCGGGCCACCATGATCGCGTCGAAGGCGAGGACGATCTCCTCCATCGCCTCGACGGCCTGCGGCTTCTCGATCTTGGCGATGACCGGGACGCGGATGCCGACCTCGTCCATCACCTTGTGCACGTCGTGGATGTCGGCCGCGTTGCGGACGAAGGACAGCGCGACCATGTCGACGCCCAGCCGGAGGGCGAAGCGCAGGTCGTCCTTGTCCTTCTCGGACAGCGCCGGCACGTTCACGGCCGCGCCGGGCAGGTTGATGCCCTTGTTGTTCGAGAGCACGCCGCCCTCGACCACCACGGTCTTCACCCGCGGGCCGTCGACGCTGACGACCTCCAGGGCGATGACGCCATCGTTGATCAGGATCGGGTCGCCCGGCTTCACGTCGCCCGGCAGGCCCTTGTAGGTGGTACCGCAGATGTGCTGGTCACCCGGCACGTCCTCGGTGGTGATGGTGAAGGTGTCACCGTTGTCGACGGTCACCGGACCGTTGGCGAAGGTGGCCAGTCGGATCTTCGGGCCCTGGAGGTCGGCCAGCACACCGATCGTGCGGCCGGTGTCCTCGGACACCTGGCGGACCTTGCGGTACCGCTCCTCGTGCTCGGCGTGGGAGCCGTGGCTCATGTTCAGTCGGGCGACGTTCATGCCCGCTTCGACGATGGCCTTCAGCTGGTCATAGGAGTCCGTGGCGGGACCCAGGGTGCAGACAATTTTCGCTCGGCGCATATCCGTCAGTCTATCCGTTCGTGTTATGGGTGCATTCCGCCCGAATCGTCAGATATCGCCGACGAACCATCCCGAGGGGTGGGACGCTGACGGGTCGTCACGCTCCGCGTACCAGGGCGAAGGACTGGCGGGCGATCTCCAGCTCCTCGTCGGTCGGCACCACCGCCACGGTTACCCGCGAGTACGCCCGGGAGACCACCCGCGCCTCGCCCGAGCGGACCTCGTTCAGCTCCGGATCCAGCTCGATCCCCAGTGCCTGGAGCCCGGCGCAGGCCGCCTCCCGGACCGGCGCGGCGTTCTCCCCGACCCCCGCCGTGAAGACGATCGCGTCGACCCTGCCGAGCACCGCGTAGTACGCGCCGATGTACTTGCGCAGCCGGTGGACGTAAGCGTCGAAGGCCAGCCTGGCCTCCTCGTCCCCCTCCTCGGAGCGGCGCAGGACCTCCCGCATGTCGTTGTCCCCGCACAGGCCCAGCAGGCCGCTGCGGCGGTTCAGCAGGTCGTCGATCTCATCGATCGTCAGGCCGCCCACCCGGTGCAGGTGGAAGACCAGGCCCGGGTCGGCGTCCCCCGAGCGGGTGCCCATCACCAGCCCCTCCAGCGGGGTCAGGCCCATCGAGGTCTCCACGCAGACCCCGCCGGCCACCGCCGAGGCCGAGGCGCCGTTGCCCAGGTGCAGCACGATCACGTTGACCTCGGCCGGGTCCCGGCCCAGCAGCCGGGCGGTCTCCCGGGAGACGTACTGGTGCGAGGTGCCGTGGAAGCCGTAGCGGCGGACCCGGTACGCGTCGGCGGTCCTCCGGTCGATCGCGTACCGCGCGGCCGGCTCGGGCAGCGTGGCGTGGAAGGCGGTGTCGAACACCGCCACCTGCGGCAGGTCCGGGCGCAGCCGGCGGGCCACCTCGATGCCGGCGATGTTGGCCGGATTGTGCAGCGGCGCGACCGGGATCAGCAGCCGGATGTGGTCCAGCACCTCGTCGGTGACCAGGGTCGGCTCGGTGAACCGCTGCCCGCCGTGCACCACCCGGTGGCCGACGGCCGCCAGCTCCGGCGAGTCCAGGCCCATCCCGTCCAGCTCCAGCTGGGCCGCCATCGAGGAGAGCGCCGCGGTGTGGTCGGGGAAGTCCGCCAGGACCTCCCGCCTCCCGCCGTCCGGCGGCGTGTGCGCCAGCCGGCCCCCGCGCTCGCCGATCCGCTCCACCAGCCCGGCCGCCGCCCGGGTGCCGTCCAGCATGTCGATCAGCTGGTACTTCACCGAGGAGGACCCCGCGTTCAGGACCAGGACCCGGGTACCGCCGCTCATCGGGCCCCCTCGGGCGTCTGCGACTGGATGGCGGTGATCGCCACCGTGTTGACGATGTCCTCGACCAGCGCGCCGCGGGACAGGTCGTTCACCGGCTTGCGCAGGCCCTGCAGCACCGGTCCGACCGCCACCGCCCCGGCCGAGCGCTGCACCGCCTTGTACGTGTTGTTGCCGGTGTTCAGGTCCGGGAAGATCAGCACGCTCGCCCGGCCGGCCACCGGCGAGCCCGGCAGCTTGGTCGCCGCGACATGGGCGTCCACCGCGGCGTCGTACTGGATCGGGCCCTCCACCAGGAGGTCCGGCCGCTGCTCGCGGACCAGCTCGGTGGCCCGGCGGACCTTGTCCACGTCCGCGCCAAAGCCCGAGGTGCCGGTGGAGTAGCTGAGCATCGCCACCCGCGGCTCCACGCCGAACTGGGCGGCCGTCTCGGCGGACTGGATCGCGATGTCGGCCAGCTGCCGGGCGTCCGGGTCCGGGTTGACCGCGCAGTCGCCGTACACCAGCACCCGGTCGGCCAGGCACATGAAGAACACCGAGGAGACGATCGCCGCCCCCGGCGAGGTCTTGATCACCTCGAAGGCCGGGCGGATGGTCGCGGCCGTGGAGTGCACCGCGCCCGAGACCATGCCGTCGGCGATGCCCTCCCGCACCATCAGGGTGCCGAAGTAGGACACCTCGGTGACCACGTCCAGGGCCTGCTCCACGGTCATGCCCTTGTGCGCCCGCAGCCGGGCGTACAGCTCGGCGAACTGCTGGCGCAGCGGGCTGGCCGCCGGGTCGACGATCCGGACCTGGGCCCGGTCCGCGCCCTCCTGCGGCTGCGGCAGCTCGATGCCCAGGGCCGCCGCCTTGCGCTGGACGGCCTCCGGCTCGCCGAGCAGGGTGAGGTCGCAGATGTTGCGGCGCAGCAGCACCTCGGCCGCCTGCAGCACCCGGTCCTCGGTGCCCTCCGGCAGCACGATGTGCCGGCGGTCCGCCCGGGCCCGCTCCAGCAGCTCGTGCTCGAACATCATCGGGGTCACCCGCTCGGACCGGCTCAGCTCGAACCGCTTGGTCAACTCGCCGGTGTCCACATGGAGTTCGAACAGGCCCAGGGCGATCTCGGCCTTCCGCGGGCTGTCCGGACCGATCCGCCCCTCCAGATGGGTCAGCGCCGCGGCGGTCAGCCAGCTGCCCTCCGGGACCACCGCCACCGGGGTGCCCGGCGCCAGCCGCGCGGCCAGCGCCATCACGTTCGGGCCGGGGTGCTGGCCGAGGGTGAGCAGCACCCCGGCGATCGGCGGGGCGCCGGCGGCGTGCGCGGCCAGCGAGCCGATCACCAGGTCGGCGCGGTCGCCCGGGGTCACCACCAGGGCGCCCTCGGTCAGCGCGGGCAGGAAGGTCGGCAGCATCGCGCCGCCGAACACGAAGGAGCGCACGTCCCGGGCCAGGCCGGCCGCGTCGCCCAGCAGCACCTCGGCGCCGGTCGCCTCCACCAGCTGCGCCACGGTCGGGGCGGCCAGCGCCACCTCCTCCGGGATCACGTACACCGGGATCGGCAGCTTCTCCGAGAGCACCCGCAGCACCGGCTGCTTCACGGCGGGGGTGACCCGGTTGGCGATCATCGCCAGGGTGGAGCAGCCCAGGTCGCGGTAGGCCCGGTGGGCGTTGCGGACCTCGGCGATCACGGTCTGCTCGTCCTCGCCCTGCCCGCCCACCACCGGCAGCACCCAGGCGCCGAACTCGTTGGCCAGCCGGGCGTTGAAGGCCAGCTCGTCCGGGATGTTGGTGTCGGAGAAGTCGGTGCCCAGCACCAGGACGGCCTCGCACTGCCGCTCCACCGCCCGGAACCGGTCGACCAGGGTGGAGACCAGCTCGTCCTGCCCGTGCGCGGCCTGCAGCGCGGCGGCCTCCTCGTAGGTGAGGCCGTAGAGCTCGGTGGGCGGCAGCTCCAGCCGGTACCGGGTGCGCAGCAGCTCGATCAGGTGGTCCGACCCCCGCTCCCCGGGGGAGGCGGCGTGTGCCAGCGGGCGGAACACGCCGACCCGGTCCACCTGGCGGGAGAGCAGTTCCATGACCCCGAGCTCGACCGCCTGCCGGCCGTCCCCCCGGTCGATGCCGGTCACGTACACGCTGCGGGTCACGCGCGGTCTCCGTCCCCTCGGCTCAGGTGATCGTCATACCGACCATACCGTCGCACCGCCGCGGGGCCACGCGCACGGGCCGGGGCGCGGTACGGTCCGCGCCCCGGCCCGGAGGGGATCAGCGCGCGGGGCGCAGCCAGAGTGTGGAGAGCGGGGGAAGCACCAGCTCGGCGCTGCGGGGCTGCCCGTTCCACCCGGTGGCCTCGGCCTTCACCGGCCGCGAGTTGGTCACCCCGCCGCCGCCGAACTCCTCGGCGTCGGTGTTGAGGGCCTCCTCCCACAGCTGCTCGCCCGTGCCGACCTGCGGCAGCCCGACCCGGACGTTGTGCCGCACCACCGGCGAGAAGTTGCAGACGGCCACCAGCGGCGAGCCGTCCGCCGCGATGCGCACGAAGGAGAACATGTTGTCGTCCGCCGCGCCGCCCTCCAGCCAGCGGAAGCCGTCCGGCGTGGTGTCCTGCTCCCACAGCGCCGGGGTGTCCAGGTACACCCGGTTGAGCTCGCCGACCAGGCGGCGCACCCCGCGGTGCTCGGCGGCCGCCGGCCAGCCGTCGTCCAGCACCCACCACTGCGGCCCGTGCTCGTGGTCCCACTCCGCGCCCTGGGCGAACTCCTGCCCCATGAAGAGCAGTTGCTTTCCCGGATGGGCCCACATGAAGCCGAGGTACGCCCGGTGGTTGGCCCGCTGCTGCCACCAGTCGCCGGGCATCTTGGCGACCAGCGCCTGCTTGCCGTGCACCACCTCGTCGTGCGAGATCGGCAGGATGTAGTTCTCCGAGTACGCGTACACCATCGAGAAGGTCATCTCGTTGTGGTGGTACTTGCGGTGCACCGGGTCCTTGGACATGTACACCAGCGAGTCGTGCATCCAGCCCATGTTCCACTTCAGGCCGAAGCCCAGGCCGCCGGCGTCGGTGGGCCGGGTCACCCCGTCCCAGGCGGTGGACTCCTCGGCGATGGTGATCACGCCCGGGCAGCGGCGGTAGACCGTCGCGTTCATCTCCTGGAGGAACGAGGCCGCGTCCAGGTTCTCCCGGCCGCCGTACCGGTTGGGCGACCAGGCGCCGCCCTCACGGGAGTAGTCGAGGTAGAGCATCGAGGCCACCGCGTCCACCCGCAGGCCGTCGACGTGGAACTCCTCGCACCAGTACACCGCGTTGGCCACCAGGAAGTTGCGGACCTCGGTCCGCCCGTAGTCGAACTCCAGCGTGCCCCAGTCCGGGTGCTCGGCCCGCAGCGGGTCGGCCGGCTCGTACAGCGGCGCGCCGTCGAACCGGGCCAGCGCGAAGTCGTCCTTGGGGAAGTGCGCCGGCACCCAGTCGACGATCACGCCGATGCCGTGCCGGTGCAGGGTGTCCACCAGGTACCGGAAGTCGTCCGGGCCGCCGAGCCGGGCGGTCGGGGCGTAGAAGCCGGAGACCTGGTAGCCCCAGGAGCCGCCGAAGGGGTGCTCCATGACCGGCATGAACTCCACGTGGGTGAAGTGGAGTTCCTTGAGGTACCCGGGCAGCACCTCGGCGATCTCGCGGTACGTGGTCAGATCGGGGCGCCAGGAGGCGAGGTGGAGCTCGTACACCGACATGGGGGCGCGGTGGTGCACGGTGCGCGCCCGGCGGGCCATCCACTCGGCGTCGTTCCACGCGTACGTGGAGGTGTGCACCACCGAGGCGGTGTCCGGCGGGCACTGGGCGGCCCGGGCCAGCGGGTCGGCCTTCTTGAGCACCCAGCCCTGCCGGGTGTGGATCTCGTACTTGTACTGCTCGCCCTCGCCGACACCGGGCACGAACAGCTCCCAGATGCCCGAGGAGCCCAGCGAGCGCATCGGGTGGCCGGTGCCGTCCCAGTGGTTGAACGAGCCGATCAGCCGGACGCCCACCGCGTTCGGCGCCCACACCGCGAAGGAGGTGCCGAGCACCCCGTCGATCTCGCGGACGTGCGAGCCCAGCGCCCGCCACAGCTGCTCGTGCCGGCCCTCGGAGATCAGGTGCAGGTCCAGCTCGCCGAGGGTGGGCGCCGCGCGGTAGCCGTCCTCCTGGAGCAGGGGCTCGCCGCCCGGGTAGGTCACCCGCAGCCGGTAGTCCGGGAACTCCCGGCCCACCAGCAGGCCGGTGAACAGTCCGCCCTGCTGGTGGGTCAGCTCGGCCGGCCCCTGGTCGGTCTCGATCACCACCCGCTCGGCGAACGGCCGCAGCACCCGGACGGCCGTGCCGGCCGGGGTGAGGTGCGCCCCGAGCAGACCGTGCGGGTCGTGGTGGCCGCCGGAGACCAGCCGGTCGACCTCGGCGGGCGGCAGCGGCGCCTCCGGCAGCCGCAGCGCGGCCGGCTGCCCCGACCGCCGGGGCGCCGCCGACGCCCGCCGCCGGGCCGGCTTGGCGGGGGCCGCCCTGCCGGGCCGGAAGGTGGCGGGCACGGCGGCGGCGCCGCGATCGGCCGAACCGGACTTGTCACGCGGGCCGAGCGGTGTCACGGCGGATCCTCCAGGGGGAGAGTGGGGGCATCGTCAGACGGTCAGGGCGAGGCGGTTGATGGCGGCCAGCGGGATCGGGAGCCAGCTGGGCCGGTGCCGGGCCTCGTACACGACCTCGTAGACCGCCTTGTCGATCTCCAGGGCGCGCATCAGCTCGGGCGTGGCGGCCGGGTCGGCACCGCCCCCGGCGGTGTAGCCGGCGCAGTACGCCGTGCGGTTGCGGGCCGCCCAGGCGGCCGCGAGGTGGGCGAGCTCCGGGTCCGGCCCGCGGGAGCCGGCCAGCAGGTGGGCCGCCGCGTAGTCGAAGGACCGCAGCATCGCCGCCACGTCCCGCAGCGCGGGCTGCGGCAGCCGGCGCTCGGCCAGCGGCTTGGCGGGCTCGCCCTCGAAGTCCAGCAGGACCCAGCCGTGCGGGGTGCGCATGGCCTGGCCGAGGTGCAGGTCGCCGTGGATCCGCTGGACCGGCAGCCCCTCCAGGTGGTCCGCGGTGAGCTGCTGGAACGCGGCCCGCAGCGCGGAGCGGTAGCGCAGCAGCCCGGGGACCACCGTCACCGCGGAGTCCAGCCGGTCCGCCATCGCCCCGGCCAGCAGGCCGATCTGGGCGCTGTCCAGCCGGGCGGTGGGCATCGAGCGGGCCAGCACCCGGTGCACCTCGGCGGTGGCCCGGCCGAGCCGGTGCGCCTCGATGGCGAAGTTCCCCGGGGACGGGTCGCCCTTCAGCCGGGCCACCTGGTCCAGGGCCAGCTCCCAGCCGTCCTCGGCGTCCGGGAGGTAGCGCTGGAGCAGGCCCAGGGTGGCCGGTTCCGATCGCTCCAGACGGCACTCGAACCAGGCCGCCACCCGCGGGATCCGGGTGGAGCCGGCCCGGGAGAGCGCCAGCGAGAGCTCCAGGTCCGGGTTGGTGCCGGGGCTGATGCGGCGGAACAGCTTGAGGATGAAGGAGGTGTCGTAGATGACCGAGCTGTTGGACTGCTCGGCGGTGGAGGCCCGGCCCGGGATGTTGCTGGGCAGGCCGGAGCCCGGGGTGCGGCGAAAGGAGAGCGAGCCGAACCGGTCGCCGGTGGCCAGGTGCTCCAGCAGCCGGCCGGTCAGCTCCGGGTCGTGCACCGCGTCGTACAGCGTCGCGCCGTCGTAGGTGCCGCTGCCGAGCCGGCCGAGCAGGGCGGTGGCCGGGATCCCGGTCGGCTGCTCGGAGCGGATGCCCAGCAGCAGCTGGTAGATGTCCGCTCCGCCGCCCGGGTGCTCGACCCGCAACAGCAGGTGGAGCAGGGCCGGGTCGCCGACCTGCAGCGGGGTTCCGACCACCGGGTGCAGCCCGGTGATCGCCCGCCCCTTGCCGGCGTACCAGCGCTGGGTGGGGAGCCACTCGGCGATCAGCGGCAGCGCGGCCTGGACCAGCTCGCTGACCCCCGCGGCGGTTCTCCGGGCCCCGGACCCGCGCATCCCGACGGCCCCAGGGGCGCCCTCGGGTGACTCGCGGTGGACGTGGGCTTGAGAACGGGAGGTTTCGGACATGACTCCCTTTCCCCGGAAGCGGGCCGTCGGCCCGACGGGACGTGGGCCGGGCCCGTCAGTCTTCCGGATTTCGGCGGCGCGGCGGCGCAGGCACGCGAGCGTCGGCTCGGTGTCACGCCATAGTGTGGGTGGCCGTTGGGCTGTTCTCCGTACGCGATGGTGCAGAGACCACCGGGGGCGCGGGGCCGAGCTCTCGCGCCCCCGGAGGGTGTGGTGCTGTGGGGCCTGGTGGATCGTTACTTCGGCCCCGGACTACTTCGATCCGGGACGTCGCAGCTGGAACCAGTAGAAGCCGTGACCGGCCAGCGTGAGCAGGTACGGCCACTCGCCGATGGACGGGAAGCGCACGCCGCCGATCAGCTCGACCGGGTACCGCCCCCCGTACCGCCGCAGGTCCAGTTCGGTCGGCTGCGCGAACCGCGAGAAGTTGTTCACGCACATGACCAGGTCGCCCTCGTACTCGCGCACGAAGGCCAGCACCGCGGGGTTGCTGGAGGGCAGCTCGGTGTAGCTGCCGAGGCCGAACGCGGGGTTGAGCTTGCGGATCTCGATCATGCGACGCGTCCAGTGCAGCAAGGAGCTCGAACTGCTCTGCTGCGCTTCGACGTTGGTCACCTGAAAGCCGTACACCGGATCCATGATGGGCGGCAGACTGAGCCTGCCCGGGTCCGCCGACGAGAAACCCGCGTTGCGGTCCGGCGTCCACTGCATGGGAGTGCGCACGCCGTCCCGGTCGCCGAGCCAGATGTTGTCGCCCATGCCGATCTCGTCGCCGTAGTACAGCACGGGCGAACCAGGCAGCGAGAGCAGCAGGGCCGTGAAGAGCTCGATCTGGTTGCGGTCGTTCTCCAGCAGCGGCGCGAGCCGCCGGCGGATGCCCACGTTGGCCCGCATCCGCGGGTCCTTCGCGTACTCCGCGTACATGTAGTCGCGCTCCTCGTCGGTGACCATCTCCAGGGTCAGCTCGTCGTGGTTGCGCAGGAAGATGCCCCACTGGCAGCCGCTCGGGATCTCCGGCGTCTTGGCGAGGATCTCGGAGACCGGGTACCGGGACTCCCGGCGGACCGCCATGAAGATCCGCGGCATCACCGGGAAGTGGAACGCCATGTGGCACTCGTCGCCGCCGGAGGCGAAGTCGCCGAAGTAGTCGACCACGTCCTCGGGCCACTGGTTGGCCTCGGCGAGCAGCACGGTGTCCGGGTAGTTGGCGTCGATCTCCTTGCGGAGTCGCCGGAGGAACTCGTGGGTCTCCGGCAGGTTCTCGCAGTTGGTGCCCTCGCGGGCGTAGAGGTACGGCACCGCGTCCAGCCGGAAGCCGTCGATGCCGAGGTCCAGCCAGAACCGCAGCGCCGCGACGACCTCCTCCTGCACCCGCGGGTTGTCGTAGTTGAGGTCCGGCTGGTGCGAGAAGAACCGGTGCCAGTAGTACTGCTTGCGGACCGGGTCGTACGTCCAGTTGGAGGTCTCGGTGTCGACGAAGATGATGCGGGCGTCCGGGTACTGCTTGTCGTCGTCGGCCCACATGTAGAAGTCGCCGTACGGGCCCTCGGGATCGCTCCGGGAGGCCTGGAACCACGGGTGCTGGTCGCTGGTGTGGTTGACCACGAAGTCGATGATCACCCGCATGCCCCGGGCGTGCGCCGCGTCCACGAACTCGACGAAGTCGGCCAGGTCGCCGAACTCCGGGAGGACCGCCTTGTAGTCCGCCACGTCGTACCCGCCGTCCCGGAGCGGGGACGAGAAGAACGGGGGCAGCCAGAGGCAGTCCACGCCCAGCCACTGGAGGTAGTCCAGCCTGGAGGTGAGCCCCTTGAGATCGCCGATGCCGTCGCCGTTGCTGTCCTGGAACGAGCGGACCAGGACCTCGTAGAAGACCGCGCGTTTGAACCACTCGGGATCGCGGTCCTTGGTGGGGGTGTCGGCGAAGGTGTCGGGCACGGGCTCGTTGACTGTCACAGAGAATTCCTCCGAACCGTGAGGAGGTGGGCCGGCCCGGAAGAGGGATCGAGCCGGACGTAGTTGTGCCGGCCCCAGGTGTAGGTGGCGCCGGTGAGCTCGTCGTGCACCGTCAGCGGGCCCGGGACGTCGAGGGTCACGGTGGCCTCCCGGACGTGGTGCGGGTCCAGGTTCACCACGCAGATCACGTGGTCCTCCACGCCGTCCTCGCTGGTCGCCGTCTTCGAGTAGGCGATGACCTGCTCGTTGTCGGTGGGGTGGAAGCGAAGGCCGCGCAGCTGCTGCAGCGAGGCGTGCCGGCGGCGCACCCGGTTCAGGGCGGTGAGCAGCGGGGCGAGGGTGTCCTGGCGGGACCAGTCGCGCGGCCGCAGCTCGTACTTCTCGGAGTGCAGGTACTCCTCCGAGCCGGGGTGGGCGGGCTCGTTCTCGTAGTGCTCGTAGCCCGCGTAGACCCCGTAGCTCGGGGCGAGGGTGGCGGCCAGGACCGCCCGGACCGCGAAGGCGGTCCGCCCCCCGTGCTGGAGGTACTCGTGCAGGATGTCCGGGGTGTTGGCGAAGAAGTTGGGCCGCATGTAGGCGGCCGCGTCACCGGTGAGCTCGGTGAGGTACTCGGTGAGCTCCTGCTTGGTGGTGCGCCAGGTGAAGTAGGTGTACGACTGGTGGAAGCCGATCTTCCCCAGGGTGTGCATCATCGCCGGGCGGGTGAAGGCCTCGGCGAGGAAGACCACGTCGGGGTCGGTCCTGGCGATGTCGGCGAGGACCTTCTCCCAGAAGCTGACCGGCTTGGTGTGCGGGTTGTCGACCCGGAAGATCCGCACCCCGTGCGCCATCCAGAAGCGCAGGATCCGGATGGTCTCCTTGACGATGCCGTCGAAGTCCTGGTCGAAGTTGACCGGGTAGATGTCCTGGTACTTCTTCGGCGGGTTCTCGGCGTAGGCGATGGTGCCGTCGGCGCGGTGGGTGAACCACTCGGGGTGCTTGTTCACCCAGGGGTGGTCGGGGGAGCACTGCAGGGCGAAGTCCAGGGCCACCTCCAGGCCCAGGCCCTCGGCCTCGGCGACGAAGTGGTCGAAGTCCTCGATGGTGCCGAGGTCCGGGTGGACCGCGTCGTGGCCGCCCTCGGGGGAGCCGATCGCCCAGGGCGAGCCGACGTCGTGCGGGCCGGCGGTCAGGCTGTTGTCCGGGCCCTTGCGGTAGGCCCGGCCGATCGGGTGGACCGGCGGCAGGTAGACCACGTCGAAGCCCATCGCGGCCACCGCGGGCAGCCGCTCGGCGGCGGTCCGCAGGGTGCCGGAGACCGGCGGCTGCACCCCGGTCGGGTCCACCACCGCGCCCTCGGAGCGTGGGAAGAACTCGTACCAGGCGCCGTACAGCGCGCGCTTGCGGTCCACTTGGAGGGGCAGCGGGCGGGAGGCGGAGACCAGTTCCCGCAGCGGGTACCGGACCAGCAGGTCGGTCACCTCGGGGGCGAGGGCGGCGGCGTAGCGGGTCAGCGGCGGCAGGCCGGTGTCGCGCAGCGCGTCCACCGCGGCCAGCACATGGGCCCGGCCCTCCTTCTTCGGCACCCCGGCGGCGGCGCGTTCGAGCAACTGCGCGCCCTCCTCCAGGACGAGCGCCGTGTCCATCCCGGCCGGGAGCTTCACCGCGGCGGCCTTGCGCCAGCTGGCGACCGGGTCGCTCCACGCCTCCACCAGGTACGACCAGCGGCCGGGGGCGGTCGGGGTGACGTACGCGCCCCAGCGGTCGGAGCCCTCGGACAGCTCGCGCATCGGCGTCCACGGGCCGGAGCGGCCGCGCGGGTCGCGCAGCACCACGTTGGCGTTGACCGCGTCGTGGCCCTCGCGGAACACGGTGGCGGTCACCAGGAAGGTCTCGCCGGCCACGGCCTTGGCCGGGCGGCGCCCGGCGTCCACGAGGGGGGCGACGTCCAGGACGGGGATGCGGCCGATCACGGTGGGGCTCTCTGTCGTCTTTCGAGCGGTGCTCTTGCGGGGGGTGGTGGACTTGCGCGGCGACGGGGACGCCCCGGCGGCCGTACCGCGCGGCGCGGCGGCCTTCGGCGCGGCGCCCTTGGCGGCCGCCCTCGGGCCGGCGGGTTTCGAGTCGGCGGACTTCGCTGCGGCGGCCCTCGCGCCGGTGGACTTCGCGCCGGTGGACGCGGTCCTGGCGGTCCGTCCGGCCCCGTCCGCGGCGGCCTTCCGGGAGCCGGCCGCCTTCCGCGGGGTGCGCGGGGCCGGCAGCGGCGGCTCCGTGGTTGACGGTGTGTCGGGTGCGTCCGTCGGCACCGTGGACTGGTCCCGCGTGTCGCCGTGCATGCCAAACTCCTGCCCGAGATCGGCGGCAGCTCCCGCGGGCCGGGGCGGCCGGGGGAGTACCGGGAAGGACTGCTGGAGGAAGGACGTGCGACCGGAAGCCTGCCCGCGCCGCCGACCCCGGCCACCCGCCCACCGGCCCGCGGGCGCGGGTCACGGCCCGACCGTTCGCGCGCGTCCCGGCGTGCGTCGCCCGGGGCACGCCCCGGAGTGACCCAACCCATCCGGAAACGACCGGCAGGGGGGTGAGGACACGCGTCATGGCCGCAGCTGGGGCCGAATGGGCTAAGGAGGATGAGGGTGCGTCGACGAGGACTGCTCCGGACGTGGCGCAGCGGGGGGCGCCAACCGGCTCGCACACCCCACGGCTCCAACGACCTTTCTGCATCCTCGCACCACGGGCAAGCCCTACGCGTGGGTAAGCGCGTGATTTCGGACGGTAGCCAGGGGCATATCAGACATCCGAAATGCAGCCGTTTCGAATCGTTCACGCGCCCCGGGCGCGCCCTTACCTGCGAATGCGCCCCCTTGCGCCCCCCGTCCGCCGATGCGCGCCCGATTCGATCTCATCACTAGTCCGAACGGGTGCCCAATGCGCTAGTTGACACCGGTTCAGGCGCACTCCGGGGTCTACTCTTCAAGCCGTGAAGGCAATCCGCAGATTCACCGTCCGCACTGTCCTGCCCGAACAACTGCAGCCACTGCACGAACTCGCGCTCAATCTCCGCTGGTCCTGGCACCCCGAGACGAGGGAGCTGTTCCGCTCCGTCGACCCGGAGGTCTGGGCCGCGGTCGGCGAGGATCCGGTGCGGCTGCTGGGCGAGGTCCCGGCCGCCCGGCTGGCCGCCCTCGCCGCCGACCGGCGCTTCCTGCGCAGACTCGGGGACCTGGCCGACGACCTGCGCGACTACCTGTCGGGTCCGCGCTGGTACCAGTCCGCCCTGCCGCCCGGGGACGGCTCCAGTCCGCTGCCCGCCGCGATCGCCTACTTCTCGCCCGAGTACGGCATCGCCGCCGCGCTCCCGCAGTACTCCGGCGGGCTCGGCATCCTGGCCGGCGACCACCTGAAGGCCGCCTCCGACCTCGGCGTCCCGGTCATCGGCGTCGGCCTGTTCTACCGGCACGGCTACTTCCGCCAGTCGCTCTCCCGGGACGGCTGGCAGCTGGAGCGGTACCCGCTGCTCGACCCGGACGAGCTGGCCGTCACCCTGCTGCGCGAGGCGGACGGCAGCCCCTGCCGGGTGGACGTGGCGCTGCCGGCCGGCCGCACCCTGGCCGCGCACGTCTGGCGCGCCCAGGTCGGCCGCGTCCCGCTGCTGCTGCTCGACTCCGACATCGAGTCCAACTCCGCCGCCGACCGCGACGTGACCGACCGGCTGTACGGCGGCGGCAGCGAGCACCGGCTGCTCCAGGAGATACTGCTGGGCATCGGCGGCGTCCGCGCCGTCCGGACCTACTGCCGGCTCACCGGGCACCCGGCGCCCGAGGTCTTCCACACCAACGAGGGCCACGCCGGCTTCCTCGGCCTGGAGCGGATCCGCGAGCTGTGCGCCGACCCGCAGGAGGGGCTGGACTTCGCCGCCGCCCTGGAGGCGGTGCGGGCCGGCACCCTGTTCACCACCCACACCCCCGTCCCGGCCGGCATCGACCGCTTCGACCGCGACCTGGTCGCCCGGCACTTCGGCGGCGACGCCTCGCTGCCCGGCGTCCCGGTCGAGCAGGTGCTGGCCCTGGGCGCGGAGAGCTGGCTGGGCGGCGACCCCAAGCTGTTCAACATGGCCGCGATGGGCCTGCGCCTGGCCCAGCGCGCCAACGGCGTCTCCACCCTGCACGGCGAGGTCAGCCGGGCCATGTTCAGCGGCCTGTGGCCCGGTTTCGACGCCGCCGAGGTGCCGATCACCTCGGTCACCAACGGCGTGCACGCCCCGACCTGGATCGACCCCGCGGTGGTCCGGCTCGGCGCCGGCGAGATCGGCCTGGAGCGCGCCGAGGACGCCATGACCACCGGCGAATCCAAGCGCTGGACCGGCCTGGAGCGGATCGGCAACGCCGACGTCTGGGAGCTGCGCCGCACCCTGCGCGCCCAGCTGGTGGACGAGGCCCGCACCCGGCTGCGCGCCTCCTGGCGCCAGCGCGGCGCCGGCGACGCCGAGTTGGGCTGGGTCTCCGCGGTCCTGGACCCGGACGTGCTCACCATCGGCTTCGCCCGCCGGGTCCCCTCGTACAAGCGGCTCACCCTGATGCTGCGGGACCAGGCGCGGCTGCGGTCGCTGCTGCTGCACCCGACCCGGCCGGTGCAGATCGTGGTCGCAGGCAAGGCCCACCCGGCGGACGACGGCGGCAAGCGGCTGATCCAGCAGCTGGTGGCGTTCGCCGACGACCCGGCGGTCCGGCACCGGATCGTGTTCCTGCCCGACTACGACATGGCGATGGCCAAGCACCTGTACCCCGGGTGCGACGTCTGGCTGAACAACCCGCTCCGGCCGCTGGAGGCCTGCGGCACCTCCGGGATGAAGGCGGCGCTCAACGGCTGCCTCAACCTGTCCATCCTGGACGGCTGGTGGGACGAGTGGCACGACGGCCAGAACGGCTGGGCCATCCCGACCGCCGAGACCTCCGGCCTCGGCCGCCTGGACCCGGACAGCGTCGAGGCCGAGCGCCGGGACGACATCGAGGCCGCCGCGCTGTACGACCTGATCGAGCACCAGGTCGCCGCCCGGTTCTACGACCGGGGCGCGGACGGGCTGCCGCACCGCTGGATCGCGATGGTCCGGCACACCCTGGTGACCCTCGGGCCCAAGGTGCTGGCGGGCCGGATGGTGCGCGAGTACGTGGAGCGGCTGTACGCGCCCGCGGCCGCCGCGCAGCGCGAGCTGGCCGCCCCGGCGGCCGGGACGGCCTACGCGGGGGCCCGGGAGCTGGCCGCCTGGAAGGCCCGGGTCCGCGAGGCCTGGCCGTCCGTCCGGGTGGAGCACGTCGAGGCCGACGGCCCGGCGGAGGCCCAGGAGCTGGGCAGCGCGCTGGAGCTGCGGGTGCAGGTCTCGCTGGGCCCGCTGGACCCCACCGACGTGGAGGTCCAGGTCGTCTCCGGCCGGGTGGACGAGGCGGACGGCATCTCGGACGCCTGCGTGCACGCCCTCAAGCCGACCGGCGGTCCCGACCTCGACGGGCGGCAGCGCTACGAGGGCTCGCTGGAGCTCTGCCGCACCGGGCCGTTCGGCTACACCGTCCGGGTGCTTCCGGCCCATCCGCTGCTGGCCTCCCCGGCCGAGCTGGGCCTGGTCGCCCTGCCGGCCGAGGCCGCCGGGATGGACGCCGGGATCCTCCGGTAGCGGTACCGGGCGCGGCGGTCAGCCGTGCCAGGTGGCCCAGAGGGCGGCGTACGGCCCGCCGCCCTCGACCAGCTCGTGGTGGGCGCCCAGCTCGGTGAGCCGGCCGCCCTCCATGACCGCGACCCGGTCGGCGTCGTGGGCGGTGTGCAGGCGGTGGGCGACGGCGATCACCGTCCGCCCCTGGAGCACGGCGGCCAGGGCCCGTTCGGTGGCCCGGGCCGCCCGCGGGTCGAGCAGCGCGGTGGCCTCGTCGAGGATCACCGTGTGCGGGTCGGCCAGCACCACCCGGGCCAGCGCGAGCTGCTGGGCCTGGGCGCCGTCCAGGGGATGACCGCCCGTCCCCACCTCGGTGTCCAGGCCCTCGGGCAGCTCGTGGTCCCAGCCGACGGCGGCCAGCGCGGCGGCCAGGTCGCGGTCGTCCGCGCCCGGGGCGGCGATCCGCAGGTTGTCGCGGACGGTGCCGAGGAAGACGTGGTGCTCCTGGGTGACCAGGACGACCTGGCGGCGCAGGCGCTCGGGCGGCAGGTCGGCGACCGGCACCCGGCCGACCGTCACCGTCCCCTCCCGTGGCCGGTCGGCGCCGGCCAGCAGCCGGCTGAGCGTGGACTTCCCGGAGCCGGAGGGGCCGACCACCGCCAGCCGCTCGCCCGGACGGACCGTCAGGTCCACCCCGTGCAGCACGTCCTCGCCCCCCGCGTAGGCGTACCGGGCGGCCGCCACCTCGATCCGGTCGTCCGCGGGCTCGACCGCGGCCGCGCCGGTGGCGGCCCCGGCCGTCGTCGCAGCCAGCCCCTCCACCCGGGCCAGTGAGGCTCCGCTGCTCTGGAACTGCTCGGCCCAGATCACCAGGGTGTCCAGCGGCTCGGCGAGCTGCCGCAGGTACAGCGCGGCGGACACCACCGCGCCCAGCCCCACCGCGCCACGGGCGTGCAGCGCCGCCCCGGCCAGCAGCACGGCCACCACCGGCACCACGTAGGCGACCTCGACCAGCGGGAAGTACACGCTGCGCAGGAAGAGCGTCCTCAGCCGGGTGCGGCGGCACTCGGCGACCGCGGTCTCGGTGGCGGCGATCCGGCGGCGCTGGAGGCCGAGCGCCTCGACGGTCCGGGCGCCGGCGGCGGTGGCCGAGAGGACCTCGGCCAGGGCCGAGGTGGCCGCGCCCTCGGCGAGGTACGCGTCCCGGGCGCGGCGCAGGTACCAGCGGGTGGAGAGCTGGATGCCGGCCAGCCCGAGCAGGCCGCAGGCGCCCAGCAGCGGGCTGAGCGCGACCACCGCGCCGAGCAGGAACAGGCACTGCAGCAGGGCGATGAACACCGCCGGGGAGGCGTCCCGCAGGGCGGTGGCCACGGCCGCCACGTCCGTGGTGCCCCGGGCCGTCAGGTCGCCGCCGCCGGCCCGCTCGACGGTCTGCACCGGCAGCGCGAGCGCACGGTCGACCAGCCGCTCGCGGACCCGGGCCGCGGCCCGCTCGCCGAACCGGTGGCCCAGGTACCGAGCCTGGCGGGTGAGCAGGATCTGCACCACCGAGCAGAACACGATGGCCAGCGCCAGCCGGTCCACCGCGGCCACCCCGTCGCCGGCCGCGACCTCGTCGACGATCCGGCCGAGCAGCCAGGGGCCGCCCAGCGCGGCGACGGCGGCCAGCGCGTTCAGCCCGAGGACGGCGGCGAACGCCCGCCGGTCGTGCCGGACCAGGTCGACCACGGCCCGGCGGACCTCACGCGGGCTCGCCACCGGGAGCTGCCCGGCGGCCTCGGGGGTGCTCATCGCAGGGCCTCCTCGGCGGGACGGGCGGGAGCGGGCGAAGGATCCCCGGAAGGATCGTCGGCGTCCTGGCCGCGGGCGACCAGGGCCCGGTAGCCGGGCTGCTCCCGGAGCAGGTCGCGGTGGCGGCCGGTGGCGGCGACCCGTCCGTCGGCCAGGAAGCAGACCGTGTCCGCGAGGTCGAGCAGCAGCGGCGAGGTGCTGGTGACCAGGGTGGTCCGGCCGAGCCGGGCGGTGCGCAGCCCGGCGGCCATCGCGGCCTCGGTGTGCGCGTCGACCGCCGAGGTGGGCTCCACCGCCAGCAGTACCTCGGGCTCGGCCAGCAGCGCCCGGGCGAGGCGCAGCCGCTGCCGCTGCCCGCCGGAGAGGTTGCGGCCCTCGGTCAGGAGGACCGAGTCCAGCCCGTGCGGCAGCCCGCGCAGCACGTCCAGGGCGGCGGCCGCCTCCAGCGCGGCCAGCAACTCGGCGTCCGCGCGCTCGTGGCGGCCGGAGAGCAGCTCGCGCAGGGTGCCGGCGAACAGCGCGGCCTCGTTGTCCGCGACCACGATCCGCTCGCGCAGCCGCGCCCGGTCCACCGCGTCCAGCCGGACCGGGCCCCAGACTGCCGGGGAGCCGGTGAACCGGCCGAGCCGTTCCACCACCGCGGCGGCCTCCGCGCTCCGGACGGCGGCCAGCACGGTGAACGCGCCCGGGGCCAGGGTGAGGCCGGAGACCGGGTCGTGCAGGGCGGCGGGCCCCTCGGGCGGCTCGGCCGTCCCCTCGGCGTCCTCCCGGTCCGCAGTCTCCTCGGCCGGCTCCAGGGCCAGGAACCGGACCACCCGGTCGGCGGAGACCAGCCCGCGGCTGATGTCCTGGCCGCACTGCACGAAGAAGTACACCGGGAGGACCAGCACCGCGACGTACCCGTAGACCGAGACCAGCTGGCCGACGGTGATCTGGCCCTGGGCGGCCAGCCGGGCGGCGGGCCACAGGACCGCGGCCAGCACCAGCACCGGCAGGCCCGCGCCGACCGCCTGCAGCCAGCTGGTGACCGCGCCGACCCGGTAGCCGTCCTCGCGCAGCCGGCGGGAGTCGCGGCGGTAGCGCTCGGCGAACTCCTCCTTGCCGCCCAGCCCGTTCAGCACCCGCAGCCCGCCCACCAGGTCCTCGAACCGGGCGGCCAGCGCGCCCTGCCGCTGCCGGTACTCGGCCTCGACCCCGCGCAGCCGGCCGAACAGCGGCCCGACCAGCACCCCCGCCAGCGGTACGCCGAGCAGCACCACGGCCGCCAGCAGCGCCGACATCCGCAGCAGCTGACCGGCCACCACCAGGTACGCCATCACGGCGCCGAAGCCCGGGCCGACCACGGTCAGGGTCATGGCGATCCGAGCCACGTCGGTGATCCCGATGGTGACCACCTCGCCCGCGCCCGCCTGCCGGGGCAGCTCGGCGCCCAGCCGGACGGCCTGACGGACCACCACCCGGACCGTCCGGAAGTGGGCGTCCATCCGGATCCTGGTCATGGTGCGGTGCCGCAGCGATCCGACCAGGGCGGTCACCACCCCGAGGCCGAGCATGGCGGCGGCCCAGCCGGCCAGCACCCCGGGCCGGTGGGCCAGCAGGCCGTCGTCCACCGCCCGGGAGAGCAGGTACGGCGGCAGGGTCATGCCGACCATCCAGAGGGTGCCGAGCAGCGCCCCGGCGGCGCTCCTGCGGGGCTGGCTGACCACCAGCCACCACAGGTACCGCCGGGCGCTCCGGCTGTCGGGTCGGCCCGGATCGGCACCCGGACTGGTCATGCGCTGCACCTCGCGGGTGGGGGGGACTGGGGCAAGCAGGGCAGGAGCAGGGCGGGGCAGGGGTCAGACCAGGCTGTCGCGCCAGGTCCGGTGCAGGGTGGCGAACCGGCCGGTGCCGGACACCAGGTCGGCGGGGGTGCCGTCCTCGACGATCCGGCCCTGGTCCATCACCAGGACCCGGTCGGCGATCTCCACCGTGGACAGCCGGTGGGCGATGATCACGGCGGTCCGGCCGGCCAGGACGGTCCGCATGGCCCGCTGCACCGCCTGCTCGCCCGGCACGTCCAGGGAGGAGGTGGCCTCGTCCAGGATCAGCACCGCCGGGTCCGCCAGCAGCGCCCGGGCGAAGGCCACCAGCTGCCGCTGGCCGGCCGAGATCCGGCCGCCGCGCTTGCGGACGTCGGTGTCGTAGCCGTTCGGCAGGGCGGCGACGAACTCGTGCGCGCCGATGGCCTTCGCGGCCGCCTCCACCTCCTCGCGGGTGGCGTCCGGGCGGCCGATGGCGATGTTCTCGGCGACCGTGCCGGAGAACAGGAAGGACTCCTGGGTCACCATCACCACGTTCCGCCGCAGCTCGGCGGTGGACAGGTCGCACAGGTCCACGCCGTCCAGCCGGACCCGGCCCTCGGTCGGGTCGTAGAACCGGGCCAGCAGCTTGGCCAGGGTGGACTTGCCCGCGCCGGTCGCGCCGACCACGGCGCAGGTCCGCCCGGCCGGGAGCACCAGGTCGAAGGCGGGCAGCACCTCCTTGCCGTTGCGGTAGGCGAAGCGGACGCCGTCGAAGGCCACCTCGCGGCCCCGGGCCCGCTGTCCGCCGGGCACCGGCGGCAGCCCGTGCGGGGTGGCCGGCTCGGGGACGCTGGGCTCGTGGGCCAGCAGGCCGGCCATCTTCTCCAGGGCGGCCGCGGCCGACTGGTAGCTGTTGAGGAACATCGCCAGCTGGTCGATCGGGTCGTACAGTCGCCGCAGGTAGAGCACGGCGGCGGTCAGCACGCCCAGCTCCAGCGAGCCGTCGGTGACCAGGAACGCGCCCAGCACCACCACCGCGGTGATCCAGGTGTTCGCGGTCGCCCGGGAGAGGCCGACGTACCGGGCCATCTCCAGCAGGCCGTCCGCGGTGGCGGCGGCGGACTGCCGGTTGACCGTTCCGAACGCCTCGTCGTTGGCCTTCTCCCGGCGGAACGCCTGCACCGGCCGGATGCCGTTCATGGTCTCGGTGAACCGGACGATCACCGCCGCGACCGCCGTCCGGGACCGCCGGTAGACCCGCAGCGAGCGGCGCCGGAACGACCGCACGATCAGGTACATCGGCAGGAAGGAGACCACCGAGGCCAGGCCCAGGCGCCAGTCCATCACCAGCAGGACCACCGAGATGTACGTGACCGACAGGGCCACCGCCAGCAGCTCCTGGAGGCCCTCGGAGAGCAGCTCGCGCAGCGCGTCCACGTCGCTGGTGGCCCGGGAGATGATCCGGCCCGAGGTGTACCGCTCGTGGAAGTCCAGGCTGAGCCGCTGGGCGTGCCGGAAGATCCGGCCGCGCAGGTCCAGCAGGATGTCCTGGTTGATCCGGCCGCTGAGCCGGATGAAGGACCGCTGCAGCACGGTGGAGAGCAGGGCGCAGCCCAGGTACGCGGCGATCACCGCGATCAGCGGGCCGGCCCGGTGGTCGCGCAGCGCCGGGATGCCCCGGTCGATGGCGACCGCGACCAGCAGCGGGCCGGACTGCAGGGCCGCCTGCTGGACCAGGATCACCAGCATCGCCAGGGCGATCCGGCCCCGGTACGGGCCGAGCAGCTGCCCGAGCAGGGCGCGGGCCGCGCCCGGCGGGACGGGGATGTCCTCCTCCTCGGACTCCTTCGGCAGCTCCTCGTCGAGGTCCTCTGCGGGTTCGAGGGTGGTGGTGGTCATCGGGCGAGGCTCCCTTCCGGCTCGGGGGCGGCCTCGCCGGACATCAGCGCGCGGTAGGCCGGGGAGCTCCTCAGCAGCTCCTGGTGGGTGCCGACGGCGGCGATCCGGCCGTCGGCGAGGAGGGCGACCCGGTCGGCGAGCAGCACGGTGCTCGGCCGGTGGGCCACGATCAGCGCGGTGGTGCCGACGAGCACCTCGCGCAGCGCCTGCTCGACCAGCGCCTCGGTGTGCACGTCCAGCGCGGACAGCGGGTCGTCCAGGACCAGGAAGCGCGGGTCGCCGACCACGGCCCGGGCCAGCGCCAGGCGCTGCCGCTGCCCGCCGGACAGACTCAGGCCCTGCTCGCCGACCTGGGTCCCGACGCCGGCCGGCAGCTTCTCGACGAAGCCCGCCTGGGCGGTGGCCAGGGCGGTGGCGAGCTGCTCCTCGGACGCCCCGGGGGCGCCCATCAGCACGTTCTCGCGGACCGAGGCGGAGAACAGGGTCGGCTCCTCGAAGGCGACCGCGACCAGCCGGCGCAGCCGCTCCCGGGGGATGTCCCGGATGTCGGTGCCGTCCAGGGTGATCGAGCCGCCGGTGGCCTCGTACAGCCGGGGCAGCAGGGCGGTGAGGGTGGTCTTGCCGCAGCCGGTGGTGCCGACCAGGGCCATGGTCTCGCCGGGCCGCACGTGCAGGTCGATCCCGGCCAGCAGGTCGGGGGTGTCGGCGGGGGCGTCCGGGTAGCGGAACCGCACGCCGGTGAACCGGATGCCCTGCTCGGTGCGGGCGGGGGTACCCGAGGGCTCGTCGCGCTCCTCGGGCTCGTCCATCACCTCGAAGTAGCGGTCGGTGGCGGTGGCGGCCTCGTTGGAGAAGGCGAGCAGCCAGCCCAGCGACTCCACCGGCCAGCGCAGGGCGAGCGCGGTGGACAGGAAGGCGACCAGGGTGCCGGCCGACAGGTGGTCGTCGGCGACCCGGACCGCGCCGACCGCCAGCGCGCAGCCGAGCGCCAGCTCGGGCAGGCCGACGATGACCGCCCAGAGGTTGGCCAGCATGTCCGCCTTGCGCAGCTCGGTGCCGCGCAGCTCGCGGCTGCGGGCGCGGAACTCCTCGGACATCGCCCGGTGCCGGCCGAACGCCTTGAGGATGCGGATGCCGAGCACCGACTCCTCGACCACGGTGGCCAGGTCGCCGTTCTGGTCCTGGGCGAGCCGGGCGGCCAGGGCGTAGCGCTGCTCGAAGTAGCGGGTGAGCACCGTCAGCGGCGCGGCCGGCACCAGGGTGATCAGCGCCAGGCGCCAGTCCAGGGTGAACATCAGCGCCGTGCCGGTCACGAAGACCATCGAGTTGACGATCAGGAAGACCAGCGGGAACGCCAGGAAGAGCCGCATCAGGAACATGTCCGAGGTGGCCCGGGAGAGCAACTGGCCGGAGGGCCAGCGGTCGTGGAAGGAGACCGGCAGCCGCTGCAGCTTGGCGAAGAGGTCGCCGCGCATGGCGGTCTCCACCTTGGCGAGCGGGCGGGCCACGACCACCCGGCGGGTGTAGAACAGGCCGGCCTCGGCCAGCCCGAGCACCAGCAGCAGCCCGGCGAGCGGCCAGAGCGCGCCCAGGTCGCGGTCGGCGATCGGGCCGTCGACGATCCGGCGGAGCACCACCGGGACGGCCAGCACGCTCAGGGAGGCCAGGCCCGCCGCGGCCACCGAGCCGGCGATCCGCCAGCGGGCCACCCTGGCGTACGGCCACAGGCGCAGCAGTGACCGCACCGCCGAATGGCGGCGCGGTGGGGACGGTGTGCCGGAGCCGTCGGTGGACGCCTCCTCGGGTCCCGCGGGGGTGGGCGGGGCGGGGTTCTGGTTCTCGGCCATCGCCGAGAGGGTAGGTCGCGGACTGACATTTCTCACCTGGTTTTACGCCCCTGTCCGCGGGATCCGGCCACCCCGCGGCGGGGCGCGGACGACCGTCCCGGGGTGTGCGAACCAATCGCCGCGCCCCGGTCCGCCCCCCGCGCCTCTTGCGTACCCCTGGTCGCCCTGCGCTTGCATGATCACGCAAAGAGTGATCATCCGATGCCGCGAGCTCGGCGAGGCCGAGATCCGGATGTCGGCCGGCCACGAGGGCGAGTACCGGCTGCCCGGCGCCTTCGTCGACTACGTGCTCACGCCCCGCGAGGCGCTGCGCGAGCGCCGGCTCAGGCAGGCGCTCGCAGCAGCTGGAGCGAGCGCCCGACCAGGGTGACGGCCCCGGACACCCGCCGACCCGGGGCGGGCGGCTCCTGTTCGGCGGTGTCCACCACGGACTCGTACCAGGCCGGCCAGGGCTCGCCGGGCAGGGTGAAGACCACCGGCTCGTGGCCGCCGTTGAGCAGCAGCAGGAAGCTGTCGTCCCGGACCGGCCGGCCCCGCTGGTCGCGCTCGGACATCGCACTGCCGGAGAGCAGCATGCCGAGCACCGCCGTCGGGGTGAACCAGTCGGCCTCGGTCATCTCCTTGCCGCGCGGGCCGAACCAGGCGAGGTCCCGCTGCCCGGCCGGTCCGGCCGTCCGGCCGGAGAAGAACGCCCGCTGCCGCAGCACCGGGTGGCGCCGCCGCAGCCCGACCAGCCGGGAGGTCAGCTCGGACAACGAGCGCCACTCGGGCTCCTCCAGCAGCGACCAGTCCACCCAGCCGGTGTCGTTGTCCTGGCAGTAGGCGTTGTTGTTGCCGCCCTGGGTGCGGCCCAGCTCGTCCCCGGCGGTCAGCATCGGGACGCCGGTGGACAGCAGCAGGGTGGCCAGCAGGTTCCGCAGCTGGCGCCCGCGCAGCCGGCGCACCTGCGGGTCCGCGCTCTCGCCCTCCGCGCCGCAGTTCCACGACCGGTTGTCGTCGGTGCCGTCCCGGTTGTCCTCGCCGTTGGCCTCGTTGTGCTTGTGGTTGTACGACACCAGGTCGCGCAGGGTGAAGCCGTCGTGCGCGGTGACGAAGTTCACCGAGGCGTACGGCCGGCGGCCGCCGCGCTGGTACAGGTCGGAGGAGCCGGACAGCCGGTAGCCCAGCTCGCGGACGTCCGGCCGGGCGCCGCGCCAGAAGTCCCGGACGGTGTCCCGGTACTTGTCGTTCCACTCGGCCCACAGCGGCGGGAAGCCGCCCACCTGGTAGCCGCCCGGGCCGACGTCCCAGGGCTCGGCGATCAGCTTCACCCGGCTGAGCAGCGGGTCCTGGGAGACCGCGGCCAGGAACGGGTGGTGCATCTCCACCCCGTCGCTGCCCCGGGCCAGCGCCGCGGCCAGGTCGAAGCGGAAGCCGTCCACGCCCATCTCGGTCACCCAGTAGCGCAGCGAGTCGGTGACCAGCCGGACCACCTGGGGCTGCCGGGTGTCCAGGGTGTTGCCGCAGCCGGTGTAGTCGGCGTAGCCGCGGCGGGAGCGGTCCAGCCGGTAGTAGCCGCCGTTGTCGATCCCGCGGAAGGACAGCGCCGGCCCCATCACCCCGCCCTCGGCGCTGTGGTTGTAGACCACGTCGAGGATCACCTCGATGCCGGCCGCGTGCAGCGCCCGCACCATCCGCTTGAACTCGCCGACCTGCTGGCCGCGGCTGCCCGAGGAGGAGTAGCCCGCGTGCGGGGCGAAGTAGCCGAGGGTGTTGTAGCCCCAGTAGTTGGTCAGCCCGCGGTGCTGCAGGTGGTCCTCGCTGACGTGGTGGTGCACCGGCAGCAGCTCCACCGCGGTGACGCCCAGTCCGACCAGGTGCTCGACCGCCGCGGGGTGGGCCAGCCCGGCATAGGTGCCGCGCAGCTCGGGCGGGACGCCCGGGTGCCGCATGGTGAAGCCCTTGACGTGCACCTCGTACAGCACGGTCTCGGCCCAGGGGGTCTTCGGGCGCTGGTCGTCGTACCAGTCGTCGTCGTCGTGGACCACCACCGCCTTGGGCACGTACGGCGCCGAGTCCCGGTTGTCCCGGACGGTGTCGGCGACGTCCCGCTCGGGCCAGCCGCGGACCGCCGTGCAGACCGCGTCGTCCGCGGTGTACCGCCCGTCGATCGCCCGGGCGTACGGGTCGAGCAGCAGCTTGGCCGGGTTCCAGCGGGCGCCGGTCCACGGGTCCCAGCGGCCGTGCACCCGGTAGCCGTACCGGGTGCCGGGGAGGACGCCGGGGAGGTGGCCGTGCCAGATCTGGAAGTCCTGCTCGGGGAGCGGGTGTCTGCTCTCCCCGCCCTCCTCGTCGAAGAGACAGAGCTCCACGGCCTCGGCGCCGGGGGCCCAGAGCGCGAAGTTGGTGCCCCGGCCGCTCTCGGGCCCGGGCCGGAACCGGGCGCCGAGCGGCGTCCAGCTGCCCGGCCAGGCCGGTGGTTCCACGGCCTGCCCGGCCGCGGGCCCGGCCGGGCGCGCCGCCGTCGGTCCGGCCGCCGGTTCCGCCGGACGGGGGGCGGAGCCGTTCGGCCGGGCCGTCGGCTCCCGCCGCGCGTCCCGGGGCGCACCCGTTCCCAGCTCCTGCCACGCCGTCATGGAGCACCCTCCCAGTGCGGGGGGTCCGGTCCCCGCCTCCCTCTTGTTCCCTGATCGGAAGCCGTCGTCACGTGGTGGCCCGTCCTGTGACCGACTGTGAACGATCCCGGGCCGGGCGGCCACGCGGCGGCGTCCGCTGAATGAACCTGTTCCCGCACGCCGGGCGGCCGATGCCCCGGTCCGCTCCGTACGCGCGGCCGGTTCACCGAACCGGCACCCGCCTCCCCCTGAAGATTCACCCGGACGGCCCCGTTATTCTGACCTCCCGCGCGCCCCGCACCCGGCCTGTCCCGGTGCCCGCACGCGGATCTCAGCACGACCCGGTGCAACCGACCCGGGCGACAGGGCGTGTATGCGCTTGGGAATACCGGGAGGGGAAACACCGTGAAGGCGATACAGGCGGCCGACGCTGCGATAGGTCAGAACGCGGGCGTGACGAGGCGGATGCGGACCAGGCGTGCGGGTGTCGCGCTGCTCGTCGGCGGGGCGCTGCTGTTCAGCGCGGCCTGTTCGGAGGACAAGAAGGGCGACGCCTCGGCGGACGGCAACACCGCCGCCAGCGCCCCGGCCGGTGACGCCAGCGAGGCGCCCAAGGGCTCCACGGCCCAGCTGTCGGTCACGCCGGCGGACGGCGCGGTGGACGTGTCCCCGAGCGACGGCCTCAAGATCAGCGTGGCCAGCGGCAAGCTGACCAACGTCGAGGTGACCGACAAGAACGGCAAGGCGGTGCCCGGCGAGATCGCCGCCGACGGCCTGACCTGGAAGCCCAGCAGCCCCCTCACCGTCGGCATGGTCTACACGGTGAACGCGCAGGCCAAGGACGACAAGGGCCTGGTCGCCGCCTCCACCTCCTCCTTCACCACGCTGACCCCGGCGAAGACCGTCGCCACCAACGACAACATCGCCGACAACGGCACCTACGGTGTCGGCATGATCGTCTCGGTCGCCTTCAGCAAGCCGGTCAAGAACAAGGACGCGGTGCTCAAGGGCATCAGCTTCGAGACCAACAACGGCACCACGGTCAAGGGCCACTGGTTCGGCGACCGCCGTCTGGACTTCCGCCCCGAGGAGTACTGGAAGCCGGGCACCAAGGTGACCATCAAGTACCGGCTGAAGACCGTCGAGGTCTCCCCGGGCGTCTACGGCGACGTGGACAAGGACGAGCCCTTCACCATCGGCCGCTACCAGGTCAGCGTCGCGGACGCGTCGACCTTCAAGATGACCGTCACCAAGGGTGACGGCTCCAGCCAGGTCATCCCGATCACCACCGGCGACGCCAAGAACCCCTCCTGGAACGGCACCATGGTCGTCTCCAGCAAGGAGAAGGTGACCCGGATGAACTCCCAGACGGTCGGTCTCGGCGCGGAGTACGACATCGACGACGTGCCGCACGCGATGCGCCTGACCAACTCGGGCACCTTCGTGCACGGCAACTACTGGGCCAACCCGTTCGGCAAGTACAACGCCAGCCACGGCTGCATCTCGATGCAGGACACCAAGGGCGGCGACGACGCCTCGGTGGCCGGCAAGTTCTTCGCCAGCTCGATGATCGGCGACGTCATCAAGGTGCAGAACTCCAAGAGCGAGACGGTCAGCCCGGACAACGGCCTGAGCGGTTGGACCCTGCCCTGGAGCAAGTGGTAGTCCACCCCGCTCCACCGCCTCCCCGGCCCGGCCCGTTCCCCGCGAACGGGCCGGGCCGGCGGCTTTTCGGCGGACGTGTTGCCGGACCGTGACCGGAACTCGACGTCCGCGGCGCAACCTATCCGATGAACGGCACGTGTATAGATCGACGACCGCCGTCGGGGAGATGGCGGCGGCGTCGGTGAGATGGGGAGTACAGGGTGAAGTCGATACGCGGGGGGCTCGCGGTCGGGGCGCTCGGGGGAGCGCTGGTGCTCATGGTGGCCGGCTGCAGTTCCGGCGGGGGGAAGACCGCCGAGGGCGCTCCGGCGGGCGCGCCGAACGCCACCGCCGCCGCCAGGCCGGCCGTCTCGGCCGCGGTGGTCTCCATCGAACCGGCCAACGGCGCCGCCGACGTCAAGCCTTCGGGCGCGCTGAAGGTCTCGGTGGCCGGCGGCAAGCTGACCACCGTCAAGGTGACCGGGCCGGACGGCAAGGAGGTGCCCGGCGCGCTCGCCGCGGACGGCCTCAGCTGGCTCCCGGCGGACGCCCTCTCGGTCTCCAGCAAGTACCAGGTGAGCGCGCAGGCCGCCGACGCCGCCGGCACCGTGGCGACCGCCGAGAGCGGCTTCACCACGCTCACCCCGGCCAAGGAGGCCGACCCGCACGACAACATCGCCGACAACGAGACCTACGGCGTCGGCATGATCGTCTCCCTGGTGTTCAACAAGGACGTCAAGGAGAAGGCCGCGGTCGAGAAGGGTGTCACCTTCGAGACCTCCGACGGCACGGTGGTCAAGGGCCACTGGTTCGGCGACCGGCGGGTCGACTTCCGCCCGGAGAAGTACTGGAAGCCGGGCACCAAGGTGACGGTCAGGTACCGCCTCAAGGGCGTGGAGATCTCCCCCGGCGTGTACGGCGGGGTGGACCGCGACGAGCCCTTCAGCATCGGCCGCTCGCAGATCAGCACGGCCGACATGGCCACCGACCAGATGACCGTCGAGCGGGACGGCCAGGCCGCGGAGACCGTCCCGGTCACCGGCGGCAAGCCGGGCTTCGACACCTGGAACGGCACCATGGTGATCTCGGAGAAGTACGAATCCACCCGGATGACGTCCCGTGGTGTCACCACCCCCGGATCGGGTGACGAGTACGACATCGACGACGTGCCGCACGCGATGCGGCTGACCGACTCCGGCACCTTCGTGCACGGCAACTACTGGGGCCGCGGCGTCTTCGGGAAGAGCAACACCAGCCACGGCTGCGTCGGCATCTCCGACGCCAAGGGCGGCAGCGACGGCTCCCGCGCGGGCACGTTCTTCCACTCCTCGCTGGTCGGGGACGTGGTGACGGTGGTGAACTCCAAGAGCGACAAGGTCCGCCCGGACAACGGCCTGAGCGGCTGGAACCTCGACTGGAGCGCCTGGTAGCACGCCCGGCCCGCGGCGGTCCGGCCCCCGGGCCGTCGTGGCATATGCCAAGCGAATAGTGATCGTTTGGTCATTGTCCGTACGCACCCGCTCGCGTTCCGCGATGATGGGGCGCATGGCGGGATGGGGCGAAGCAGACCAGACGGCACACCGGCCCAAGGACGGCGCCGGCCAGGATGCGACGGGCGGCGGTCTCGCCCTAGCGGAGCTGGAGCGGCTGACCGCCGCGGAGCTGGAGCGGGCCTCGCTGGGCCGGCTCCGGGATCCGGCCGTCGACGAGGTCCGGCTGCCCTCCCGGCCGGAGTCGGCCGGGCTGGCCCGGCGGCTGGTGCTCTCCGTCCTGCAGTGCTGGGAGCTCCACCAGCACCTGGAGGTGGGGGAGTTACTCACCGGCGAGCTGGTCGCCAACGCCGTCCGGCACGCCGGCGGGCGGACGATCGGGCTCAAGCTCTGCCGGCGCCCCGGCTGGCTGAGGGTCGAGGTGCGGGACTCCTCCCGCGCCCTGCCCTGTCTGATCGTCGCCTCCGAGCCCTGTCACGAGACCGGCCACGGGCTGATCCTGGTGGACGTGCTCTCCGACCGCTGGGGCGCCGATCTGCTGCCCCGCGGCAAGGGGGTGTGGTTCGAGCTCCGGGTCCGGGAGCGCGCCGGGCACTGACCGTCGTCCCCAGCCTGTGGACGGATTCGCCGGCGGGTCCGGATACGCGCAGGGCCCCCGGTCCGTCGTGATCGACGCGGGGGCCCCTGCAGGTCACCGCCGGCCAAGGGGGTGCGTGCCGACCGGTGGAACGGCCGAACCGGGTCAAGGGAGGCCGTGGATCACGCCGGGCACGGTGTGCCCGACCCGCTCGACTATGGCACGGCCTTACCAGGTGGGCAAATTGGATCCGAAGGTTTGCCGTCCAGTTCACCTTCGGTGTGGTTTTTGATCCGGTTCTGAACCTTTGATTACGGGCTCCCTTGCGGAGGGCCTCCTGATCGGCCTCCTGATGGCCCACCTGATGGGCCGGCGGCCCGGTGGAGCAGCAGGCAGCCGGCCGCCGCGAGGGCGTAGCAGAGCAGGTCCGGGGCGTTGAAGGTGGAGCCCAGCACCAGGCGGGCCGCCGTACTGTGCCGGGACAGCTCCGTCGGCACCCCGGTGAGCTGGAGGAACTCCACCGCCCAGCTGACCGCCAGCGCGAGGGCCGCGGCCGCCCGGGGCCGCAGCCCGGGAGCGGCCAGCACCACCAGCGCGTACACCAGCACGGTGTAGAGGGCGTCCCCGGCGTACTTGGCAAGGTCGCCGGCCGCCAGGGCCCGGACGCCGAGCCCGGCCGCGACGGTGGCCGCCGCGGCCGCGGCGGCCAGTGCCCGGGTGCGCGTCCGAGTGGTCAGCACTCGATGACGTTGACGGCGAGGCCGCCGCGCGAGGTCTCCTTGTACTTGACCTTCATGTCGGCGCCGGTCTCCTTCATGGTCTTGATCGCCTTGTCCAGGGAGACGTGGTGCCGGCCGTCGCCGCGCAGCGCCATCCGGGCCGCCGTGACGGCCTTGACCGAGGCCATGCCGTTGCGCTCGATGCACGGGATCTGGACCAGGCCGCCGACCGGGTCGCAGGTGAGCCCCAGGTTGTGCTCGATGCCGATCTCGGCGGCGTTCTCGACCTGCTCGGGGGTGCCGCCGAGCACCTCGGCGAGCCCGCCGGCGGCCATCGAGCAGGCCGAGCCGACCTCGCCCTGGCAGCCGACCTCGGCGCCGGAGATCGAGGCGTTCTCCTTGAACAGCATGCCGATCGCGCCGGCCGCGAGCAGGAACCGGACGATGCCGTCCTCGTCCGCGCCCGGGATGAAGTTGAGGTAGTAGTGCAGGACGGCCGGGATGATGCCGGCCGCACCGTTGGTCGGGGCGGTGACCACCCGGCGGCCGGAGGCGTTCTCCTCGTTCACCGCCATCGCGTAGAGGGTGACCCACTCCATCGCGTTGGCCGGGCCGATGCCCTCGGCGCGCAGCGCGCGGGCGGCCGCGGCGGCCCGGCGGCGGACCTTCAGGCCGCCCGGCAGGATGCCCTCGCGGGCCATGCCGGCCGCCACGCACTCCTGCATCACGGCCCAGATCTCCAGCAGCCCGGCCCGGATCTCCGCCTCGCTGCGCCAGGCCTTCTCGTTCTCCAGCATCAGGCCGGAGATGGACAGGCCGGTCTCCCGGGTGAGCCGCAGCAGCTCCTCGCCGGTGCGGAAGGGGTAGCGCAGCACGGTGTCGTCGGGCTTGACCCGGTCCGCGCCGATCGCGTCCTCGTCGACGACGAAGCCGCCGCCGACCGAGTAGTAGGTCTTCTCCAGCAGGGTGGCGCCGTCGGCGCCGAACGCCCACAGGGTCATGCCGTTGGCGTGGTACGGGAGGGTGCGGCGGCGGTGCAGGACGAGCTGGGTGTCCGGGTCGAAGGGGATCTCGTGGACGCCGAGGAGCTTGATCCGCTTCTCGGCGCGGATCCGCTCCACGTCCAGGTCGGCCCGGTCGACGTCGACCGTCCGCGGCGAGTTGTTCTCCAGGCCGAGCAGGACGGCCTTCGGGGTGCCGTGGCCGTGGCCGGTGGCGCCGAGCGAGCCGAACAGCTCGGCGCGGACGGCGGTGACCTCCGCCAGCAGGCCCTCCGACTTCAGGCGCCGGGCGAACATCCGCGCCGCGCGCATCGGCCCGACGGTGTGCGAGGAGGACGGCCCGATGCCGACGGAGAAGAGGTCGAAGACGCTGATGGCCACGGGGGACGTCCTTGTCTGGTCTCGTGGAGGACGAGCAGGTGTACACGGCGCGGGGCACCGCGCGCACTGTCCAGTGTGCGCGGTGCCCCGGGGTTCCAGCCGACCGGCCCCGGTGAGGCCGGTCACGTGGGGACGGTGGCCGCCCCCGCTTGCGGGACTTACAGCTCGGGGTAGAGCGGGAACTTGGCGGCCAGCGCGGTCACGCGGGCCTTGAGCGCGGTGGCCTTGGCCTCGTCGAAGCCCGGCAGCAGGGCCTCGGCGATGACGTCGGCGACCTCGCGGAAGTCCTCGGCCTGGAAGCCGCGGGTGGCCAGGGCCGGGGTGCCGATCCGCAGGCCGGAGGTGACCATCGGCGGGCGCGGGTCGTTCGGGACGGCGTTGCGGTTGACCGTGATGCCGACCTCGTGGAGGCGGTCCTCGGCCTGCTGGCCGTCCAGCTCGCTGTTGCGCAGGTCGACCAGGACCAGGTGGACGTCGGTGCCGCCGGACAGCACCGAGACGCCGGCCTCGACCGTGTCGGCCCTGAGCAGGCGCTCGGCGAGGATCTTGGCGCCCTCCAGGGTGCGGCGCTGGCGCTCCTTGAAGTCCTCCGAGGCGGCGACCTTGAAGGCCACGGCCTTGGCGGCGATCACGTGCTCCAGCGGACCGCCCTGCTGGCCGGGGAAGACCGCGGAGTTGATCTTCTTGGCGTGCTCGGCCTTGGACAGGATGACACCGCCGCGCGGGCCGCCCAGGGTCTTGTGGGTGGTGGTGGTGACCACGTCCGCGTACGGCACCGGCGAGGGGTGCAGGCCCGCCGCGACCAGGCCGGCGAAGTGGGCCATGTCCACCATCAGCAGGGCGCCGACCTCGTCCGCGACGCGGCGGAAGGCGGCGAAGTCCAGCTGGCGCGGGTAGGCGGACCAGCCGGCGATGATCAGCTTGGGCTGGTGCTCCTTGGCGAGGCGCTCGACCTCGGCCATGTCGACCTGGCCGGTCTTCTCGTCGACGTGGTAGGCGACCACGTTGTAGAGCTTGCCGGAGAAGTTGATCTTCATGCCGTGGGTCAGGTGACCGCCGTGGGCCAGGTTGAGGCCCAGGATGGTGTCGCCCGGCTGGATCAGCGCGAACATCGCGGCGGCGTTCGCCTGGGCGCCGGAGTGGGGCTGGACGTTGGCGTGCTCGGCGCCGAACAGCTCCTTGATCCGGTCGATGGCGATCTGCTCGACCACGTCGACGTGCTCGCAGCCGCCGTAGTAGCGGCGGCCGGGGTAGCCCTCGGCGTACTTGTTGGTCAGGACCGAACCCTGGGCCTCCATGACCGCCACGGGGGCGAAGTTCTCGGAGGCGATCATTTCGAGGGTGGTCTGCTGGCGGTGCAGCTCGGCGTCGACGGCGGCGGCGATCTCCGGGTCGAGCGCGTGGAGGGACTGGTTCAGAACCGTCATGAGTAGGTCTTCCCAATCGGGGCGGCGCGCAGCGCATTCCCTGGCGGGTGGCGGCGGGCGAGGGGTGGTCGGAGCGGGCTGGGGGCCGGCGGGGCGGCCGCCGCGCTGCGGCCGCCCCCGGGGTGCCGGCTGTCAGCCGTGGGTGAGCGCGGTGTACGCGTCGGCGTCGAGCATCTCGTCGGTGGCCTCGACGCGGACCTTGAACAGCCAGCCGCCCTCGAAGGGCTCGGAGTTCACCAGAGCCGGCTCGTCGATGACGGCCTGGTTGACCTCGGTGACCTCGCCGGTGGCGGGGGAGAAGAGGTCGCTGACCGACTTGGTGGACTCGAGCTCACCACAGGTCTCACCGGCGGTGACGGTGTCACCCACCTCGGGGAGCTGCACGTAGACGATGTCACCGAGGGCGTCGGCGGCGTGTTGGGTGATGCCGACCGTCGAGACACCGTCCTCGGCGGCGGTCAGCCACTCGTGCTCCTTGGTGTACTGCAGGTGCGTGGGGTTGCTCATGGCGTCATTCTCCAGGATCGCGGGAGGGTGGGGCGCAGCCGTCCGCTGAACGGACCGGGCCGGCGGGGGATGGCGGAGGGACGGGCGCGGAGCCCGCGGGCTCAGCGAGCGCGCTTGTAGAAGGGCAGCGCGACGACCTCGACCGGCTCGTGCTTGCCGCGGACGTCGACCGCGACGGCGGTGCCGGGGGCGGCGTGGGCCGCGTCCACGTACGCGATGGCGATCGGCTTGCCCAGGGTCGGGGAGGGGGAGCCGGAGGTGATCCGGCCGATCGGCTCGCCGTCCGCGGAGACCACGGTGTACTCGGCGCGCGGCACCCGCTTGCCCTCGGACACCAGGCCGACCAGCTTGCGCGGGGGGTTGACCTCGGCCTGGGCGGCGGCCTCCTCCAGCGCCTTGCGGCCGACGAACTCGCCGCCGTTGGTGGTCTTGTCGAAGCGGACCACCCGGCCGAGCCCGGCGTCGAACGGGGTCAGGTCGGTGGACAGCTCGTGGCCGTACAGCGGCATGCCGGCCTCCAGGCGCAGCGTGTCGCGGCAGGACAGGCCACAGGGGACCAGGCCCTGGTCGGCGCCGGCCTCGGTGAGCGCCTGCCACAGGTGCTCGGCGTCGGCGGGGGCGCAGAAGATCTCGAAGCCGTCCTCGCCGGTGTAGCCGGTCCGGGCCAGCCAGACCTGGCGGCCGGCCACGGTGGCGGGCAGCAGCGCGTAGTACTTGAGGCCGGGCAGGTCGGCGTCGGTGACCGAGGTCAGGATGCCGTTGGCCTCGGGGCCCTGGACGGCCAGCAGCGCGTACGCGTCGCGGTCGTCGCGGACCTCGGCGTCGAAGCCGGCCGCGCGCTCGGTCAGCGCGTCCAGCACCACCTGGGCGTTGGAGGCGTTGGCGACGACCATGTACTCCTGCTCCGCGGTGCGGTACACGATCAGGTCGTCCAGGATGCCGCCGTCCTCGCGGCAGATCATGGTGTAGCGGGCGCGCAGCACGCCGAGCGCCGAGATGAAGCCGACCAGCGCGTGGTCCAGCAGCTCGCCGGCCTGCGGGCCGGAGACGGTGATCTCGCCCATGTGCGAGAGGTCGAACAGGCCGGCCCGGGTGCGGACGGCGAGGTGCTCCTCGCGCTCGCTGCCGTAGCGCAGCGGCATGTCCCAGCCGGCGAAGTCGGTCATGGTGGCACCGAGCGAGCGGTGCAGCGCGTCGAGCGCGGTGTGGCGGAGGGACATGACGGAAGGACTCCTTGGCTGCTCGTGGGCATGCGTGGGGTGGAGTCTCCCCGTCTGTCGTCACAACCTGAGAGCTTCACCGCCTTCCTCCAGGATGGCGGCTTGCACCGTGGGTGGGCGCACGGCACGGCCGTGTCCACTTTCCAGATGTGCCTCGCCCACGCGGTATGGGTGCCTGAGAGATTCCGGGGAGGACTTGCTCCTTCGGCGCCGGGTGCGCCCCTCGGCGGGGCGTTCCGGACTCTCCCGCGCGGGTTCGATCGGCCGGTATGAAGTTTGGGCGGGCTCATCATGGCATGCCCGGGGACCGGGTGGGGAGAGGGGGCCGGACTCCGGGTCCGCGGCGGTCCGCTCCCGGTCCGCCGTGATCCGCCCCCGGTTCGCCCCCGATCCGCCCCCGATCCGCCCCCGGCGGCGGCGCGCGGCGGGCCCGCGCGCCGATACCCTTGCACCCAGGGATCGATCAGGAGGGGTGGTACATGGGCTTCCCGGTGGGTGGTGCGGCGCCCGAGGGCGGGAGCTGGCCGGCCAACGAGCTGGAGCAGGTGCTCACCGCGGCGCTCGGTGACCCGGGCGCGACGCCCCGGGTGATCGAGGTGCTGGCGCGCAGCCAGGTGTGGATCCCGCTGCCGGCGGGCGCGGACCCGCAGGGCGGTTCGCTGGACCTGCCCACGCTGGAGCTGGGCGGCGCCCCGTACGTCCCGGTGTTCTCCTCCCAGGAGCAGTTCCTGCAGCACGCGCCCGGGATGGCCTTCGCGATCGCGCCGATGTGGGAGTTCGCCCGCGGGCTGCCGCTGGGCATCGGGATCGCGGTCAACCCGGAGGCGCCGGTGGGCATCCCGGTGCCCCCCGAGGGTGTCGGCGAGCTGCGCCGCGGCCCGCGCGGGGACCGCTGGTCCGGCGACGGCGGCGCGCCCGGTGAGGGCGGCGAGGCGGTCCCCGAGGGGGCCCGGGTGGCCCTCAAGGAGCCCTCCGCGCACCAGGAGCCGTTCGCCTTCCTCGCTGCCGCTACCACAGAACTCGCGGCGCTGCCAGGAGTGTTGACGGCACGTCGGGCGCTGGCCAAGGTGGAGGGCGAGGCCACTCTGCTGTACGTGGGCGTCCAGCTCGACCCCCAGGCCCCCGCCGAGCCCGCCGCGGTGAACGAGGCGCTCGGCCGGGCCCTCGGAACCGCGCCGCCGAGCTGGGGCGTCCACCTGGTGCTGCTCGACCTGGTCGAGGACCCGGTGGTCGACTGGCTGCTCACCCAGGTGCCGCCGTTCTACGTCCGGCCCTGAGCGGCCGGCGGCGGTTCGGACACGCCCGGGGTCGGCGGGACGGGTGGGGCCGATGGTGACCGCCCGGTAGGGGGACGGCGGCATGACGCGTGTCGGCCCGGCCCAATAGGGTTGCTGCCGACAGCCCACCATGGCAGCCGGAGAGACGACGGAAGAGGGCGACGTGACGGGAGCATCGGGCGACCCGGGCGCGATCGAGCGCGCCCTCAGAGAGGTCGCACCGGAGCGTTTCGAGGCCTACGAGACGCTGCTGCGCGCTCTCGCCGAGGGTCGGGTCTGGATGCTGCTCTGGCACGGCACCCCCGGCAGCCCCGACGCCCAGTACGGGAACATGGAGGTCGGCGGCCACGGCTACGCCCCCTGCGTCACCTCCCCCGAGCAGCTCGCCGCCAGCGGCTGGGCCCGCGGCCACGAGGTGATCACCGGGCTGGAGATCGCCGCCGCGCTCTACCGCACCCGCTGGGGCCTGTGGCTCGACCCGCACGTCCCCGGCGGCGGCGTGGGCATCCCCTGGGCCGACCTGCGCCGGATCGCGGTCGGCCTGGACCGGCTGCCGGCCGGCCCGCTGCGGCTCGGCGAACCCCAGGTGCAGGCCGCGCAGTTCTACGGGGTGCTGGAACGTCAGGCCGGCGAGGTCCGCCCGCTGCGCTCGCTGCGCCGGGTCTGGGTCCAACCCGCCCTGGGCGAGCCCTACCTGGCGATCGGTCTGGACCTGTACGACACCTCGCCGCCGGCCGTCGAGGCCGCCCGCGCCCTGGTCCAGCGGGCCGCCGTGCACGCCCCGGAGGGGCTGGCGGTCTCCACCGTGCTGATGGCGGACGAGTTCGACCCGGTGGCGATGTGGCTGTGGGCCAACGCCCGGCCGATCTTCGACCGCGAGGCGCACTTCGGCCGCCCGCAGGGCGCACCCCAGCCCGCGCCGCAGCCCGCCCCCTACCCGGCGTACGGCTACCCGGTGCCGGGTCAGGGCGGCCCGGCGACGCACGCCCCGGGCCCGCACACGCAGGCCCCGGGCGCCCAGCCGCCCCAGGGCTGGCCGCAGCAGCCGTGGCAGGGCTACCCGGGCCGCTGAGTTCGTTCCCGATCCTTTTCGCCGTGGCATTTTCCCGCCACTGGCGGTCTCCCGTCAGCGAGTGCCTTGACGTGCGGGTAACTCCCGTGTGAAGAGCGCCATTCGGGCAAATCAGCCCTGCATGTCGACAGATCACAGTTGGGCATCCTTCGGTTGTCAGGTCTGGCGTAAGCGCGCTCGCATGACAGAGAGTTCTGCGCAACGCGGTGCGCGGTTCGAAACCCCACGAAGGTGAACGCGCGTCGTGGGCCGCTGAATTGCGCGATGTGCATGCCGCGCGACAGCAAACCGCACCCCGAATACGAACTCTGCACCGCCGCACCGGCCAACGGAACCACCGCACCGCTCTGCATCGCACCGTCGCGTACCCGGACCGAACGAGGTCCGTGCCCTGACCGGGCCCGGACCGCCTCGTCGGAGCCGGACACCGTGGGCCGGCCACCGTCGGCGAGGGGAACGAACTGACTCATGACCACACCCATCGAGACCACCGGCTCCGCGACCGAGGTGCCGCCCGGGTCACCGCTCGCGGACGCCCCGGCCAAGAAGATCGAGGGACGGTCGCCCGGCAGGATCGCCTGGGACCGCCTCAAGCGCGACAAGGTCGCCCTCGCGGGCGGAGCCGTGGTCCTGCTGCTGATCGTCGTGGCGATCATCGCGCCGCTGCTGACCTCCCTGCTCGGCCACCCCATCGACGAGCCGCACCCTGACCAGATCGACCCCGACCTGGGTCTCCCCAAGTACCCCTTCGGTGGTATGAGTGCGGACTACCTGCTCGGCGTCGACCCGACCTTCGGCCGCGACGTGTTCAGCCGCATCGTGTACGGTGCCCGCATCTCGCTGACCGTCGCCTTCCTGGCGGCCGGCGTCTCGGTGGTCATCGGCGTCGTGATGGGCGCGGCGGCCGGCTACTTCGGCGGCTGGATCGACGCCCTGATCAGCCGGGTCATGGAGGTGCTGCTGGCCTTCCCGCAGCTGCTGTTCTCCATCGCGCTGGTCTCGGTGATGCCCAACTCGCTGCTCGGACTGACCGGCAGCGGCGTGAGGATGGCCATCCTCGTCCTGGTCATCGGCTTCTTCGGCTGGCCCTACATCGGGCGCATCGTCAGAGGCCAGACCCTCTCCCTGCGGGAACGCGAGTTCGTGGACGCGGCCCGCAGCCTGGGCGCCGGCAGCGGCCACATCGTCTTCCGCGAGATGCTGCCCAACCTGGTGGCGCCGATCATCGTCTACACCACGCTGATCATCCCCACCAACATCCTCAGCGAGGCGGCCCTCAGCTTCCTCGGCGCCGGTGTGAAGCCGCCGACCCCGTCCTGGGGCCAGATGCTCTCCGACGCCACCAAGATCTACCAGGTGGACCCGACCTACATGGTCATCCCCGGTCTCGCGATCTTCATCACGGTGCTGGCCTTCAACCTCTTCGGTGACGGCCTGCGCGACGCGCTCGACCCCAAGGGCAACTGAGCCCGCACTGTCCCAAGACCCGGCAGGGCTGCACAGCCCTGTCCACACCCCCACTGGGGCGCCGCCCCCGGCGGACCGTTCGGGCCCGCACATCATTTGGAGGATCCAGTACCCATGAAGCGAAACAGGACGCTCGCCGCTGCCGCGCTGGTGGCCACCCTGGCCCTCACCACCGCCGCGTGCGGTGGCACCAAGGGCGGCGGCACCAACGACGGCGCGAGCAAGGGCGCGGCGGGCGGCTTCAACGCTGCCGTGGACAAGGTGCTCAACCCCTCCGACAAGAAGGGCGGCACCCTCAACCTCTGGACCAGCACCGACGTCGACTCGCTCGACCCGGGCCGCGCCTACTACGCCTCCGTCTGGAACTACCAGCGCTACTACGCCCGCACCCTGCTCGCCTTCGACGGCAAGCCGGGCAAGGAGGGTCTGAAGCTGACGCCGGACCTGGCCGCCGCCCAGCCCGAGGTCTCCGCCGACGGCAAGACCTACACCTTCAAGCTGAAGAACGGCGTCAAGTTCGAGGACGGCTCGCCGATCACCTCGAAGGACGTCAAGTACGGCATCGAGCGCATCTTCGCCCAGGACGTCGTCGCCGGCGGCCCGACCTACCTGATCAACTCCCTCGACCAGGGCCAGGACTACAAGGGCCCCTACACCGACACCGACCCCGCCAAGATGGGTCTGAAGTCGGTCGAGACCCCGGACGACACCACCATCGTCTTCAAGCTGGCCAAGCCGGACTCCTCCTTCCCGTACCTGCTCGCCATGGGCTCGGCCTCGCCCGTCCCGCAGAAGTCGGACACCGGCTCCAAGTACGGTGACAAGCCGGTCTCCTCCGGCCCGTACAAGTTCAAGACCATCGAGCCCGGCAAGTCCTACGAGCTGGTCCGCAACGAGAACTGGGACCCGGCCACCGACCCGTTCCGCAAGGCCCTGCCGGACGTGGTCAAGCTGACCGTCACCAGCAACGCGGACGACATGGACGCCCGCCTGCTCGACGGCTCGATCGACCTGGACTTCGCCCAGACCGGCCTCTCCCAGGCCGCCCAGGCCAAGGTCCTGACCGACCAGAAGCTCAAGGCCAACACGGACAACCCGTACAACGGCTTCATCCGCTACATCGCGCTGGTCCCGGCCGTCGCGCCGTTCGACAACGAGCACTGCCGCAAGGCCGTCCTGTACGCGGCCGACCCGACCGCGCTGCAGACCGCCCGCGGCGGCAACTCGGCCGGCTCGATCTACGGCTCGATGCTGCCCCCGAACATCCTCGGCTCCGACGACTACGACCCGTTCGGCCTGACCAAGGGCAAGCCGAACGTGGACAAGGCGAAGGAGGAGCTGAAGGCCTGCGGCAAGCCGGACGGCTTCAAGACCACCATCGCGGTCCGCAGCAACAAGGCCAAGGAGGTCAACTCCGCCGTCGCGCTGCAGACCTCGCTGAAGGCCGTGGGCATCGACGCCGCCGTCGACCAGTACGACGGCAAGCTGCTCGCCTCGGTGGCCGGTGCGCCGGACGTCGTGCACAGCAAGGGCTACGGCCTGATCGTCGCCGGCTGGGGCGCCGACTTCCCGAACGGCGCCGGCTACATGCAGCCCCTGATGGACGGCCGCTTCATCACCGCCACCGGCAACAGCAACTACCCGGAGACCAAGGACCCCGAGGTCGACGCGCTGTTCGACCAGGCCTCCGCCGAGAAGGACCCGGCCAAGGCGGCGGAGATCTACAAGAAGATCAACCACAAGGTCACCGACAGCGCGGTGTACCTGCCGATCGTCGCGGACAAGGCGCTCAACTACCGCAACCCGCGCCTGACCAACGTCTACATCAACGACGCCTTCGGCGAGGTGGACTTCCAGGCCCTCGGCGTCTCCGACGGCAAGTGACCTGACCTCCCGGCTCCCGTAAGAACAGCTAGTCCGAAGGGCAGGTGAAGGCTCCGCCCGGGCCGGCCGGGGACCCCTACCGGGGCTCCCCGGCCGGCCCGGGGCGGGGCCGACCGCAGTGCTCGTGTATTTCATCCGACGGCTCGTGAACGTCGTCGCCATGCTCCTGGTGGTCGCCGCGGTCACCTTCGGCATCTTCTTCATGGTGCCGAAACTGACCGGCACCGACCCGGCCCTGCTCTACGTCGGCAAGATCGCCGACGCGGCCGCGGTCGAGGGCATCCGCCACAAGATGGGCCTCGACAAGTCGATCGTCGAGCAGTTCCTGCTCTTCCTCCAGGGCCTGTTCGCCGGGCGCGACTACAGCACCGGTGTGGACGTCACGCACTGCGCCGCCCCGTGCTTCGGCTACTCCTTCAAGACCGAGCAGGAGGTGTGGCCCGTCCTGATCGACCGGCTCGGCGTCACCGCCTCGCTCGCCGTCGGCGCCGCCGTCCTGTGGCTGGTGTTCGGCACCCTGACCGGCGTGGTCTCCGCCCTCAAGCGGCGCACCCTGCTGGACCGGTTCACGATGACCACGGCCCTCGCCGGCGTCTCGCTGCCGATCTACTTCACCGGCATGCTGGCCAGCGCGATCTTCGTGTACCAGCTCGGCTGGTTCCCGCACGACTACGTCGAGTTCGCGGTGGACCCGGTCGCCTGGTTCCAGAACCTGGTGCTGCCGTGGATCACCCTGGCGTTCCTGTACGCCGCCACCTACGCCCGGCTCACCCGCGCCACCCTGCTGGAGGTGCTCGGCGAGGACTACATCCGCACCGCCCGGGCCAAGGGCCTCGGCGAGCGCACGGTCATCGGCAAGCACGCCATGCGCTCCACCCTGACGCCGATCCTCACCGTCTTCGGCATGGACCTCGGCGGACTGATCGGCGGCGCGGTGCTCACCGAGTCCACGTTCAACTTCCGCGGCCTCGGCTACGAGGCGGTCGCCGCGATCAGCTCCAGCGACCTCCCGGTGATCATGGGCGTGACGCTCTTCGCCGGTTTCTTCATCATCCTGGCCAACCTGCTGGTCGATGTTCTCTACGCCGTTGTCGATCCCCGGGTGAGGCTGTCATGAGCAAGGAAGACCTGAGCAAGGGCGACAAGCCCTTCCTCTCGGTGCGGGACCTGCGGGTGCACTTCCCGACCGAGGACGGCCTGGTCAAGTCGGTGGACGGCCTGACCTTCGACCTGGAGAAGGGCAAGACGCTCGGCATCGTCGGCGAGTCCGGCTCCGGCAAGTCCGTCACCTCGCTGTCGATCATGGGCCTGCACCGCACCGGCACCAAGCGCGGCGCTCCGAGGATCTCCGGCGAGATCTGGCTGGACGGCGAGGAGCTGATCGGCGCCGACGCCGACCGGGTCCGCAAGCTGCGCGGCCAGAAGATGGCGATGATCTTCCAGGACCCGCTGACCGCGATGCACCCCTACTTCACGGTCGGCGCCCAGATCGTCGAGGGCTACCGCGCCCACCACCCCGGCGCCTCCAAGAAGGAGGCCCGCAAGCGGGCGATCGAGATGCTCGACCGGGTCGGCATCCCGCAGCCCGACAAGCGGGTGGACTCCTACCCGCACGAGTTCTCCGGCGGCATGCGCCAGCGCGCGATGATCGCCATGGCCCTGGTCAACGACCCGTCGCTGCTGATCGCCGACGAGCCGACCACCGCGCTCGACGTCACCGTCCAGGCCCAGATCCTCGACCTGATCCGGGACCTGCAGCAGGAGTTCGGCTCGGCCGTCATCATCATCACGCACGACCTCGGCGTGGTGGCCGAACTGGCCGACGACATCCTGGTGATGTACGGCGGCAAGTCCATCGAGCGCGGCCCCGCGGCCACCCTCTTCGAGGCCCCCGAGCACCCCTACACCTGGGGCCTGCTCGGCTCGATGCCCCGGCTCGACCGCGAACTCCAGGACCGGCTCGTCCCGGTCAAGGGCACCCCGCCGAGCCTGATCAACGTGCCGTCCGGCTGTGCCTTCCACCCGCGCTGCCCGTACGCCGAGCTGACCGGCGGACGCTCCACCACCGAGCTGCCCGTGCTGGCCGAGGCCGCGCCCCGGCACTACGCCGCCTGCCACCTGCCGATCGCCGAACGCCACCGGATCTTCGCCGAAGAGATCGCGCCCCGGCTGTGAGCACGCACCACCTTTTTGGAGAGAACCGATGACGGACTCATCGACGGCGACGATCCCGGCACCCACGCCCGCGCCCGACCGCGAGCCGCTGCTCCGGGTGACCGGCCTGACCCGGCACTTCCCCGTCACCAAGGGCCTGCTGCGGCGCCAGGTCGCGGCGGTCCGCGCGGTGGACGGCATCGACCTGTCGGTCAACGCCGGCGAGACCCTCGGCGTGGTCGGCGAGTCCGGCTGCGGCAAGTCCACGATGGGCCGCCTGGTCACCCGGCTCGACGAGCCCACCGGCGGGAAGATCGAGTTCGAGGGCACCGACATCACCCACCTCGGGGTCCGGGCGATGCGGCCGCTGCGCCGCGACATCCAGATGATCTTCCAGGACCCGTACTCCTCGCTGAACCCGCGGCACACCGTCGGCACCATCGTCGGCGCGCCGTTCCGGCTGCAGAAGGTGGCCACCGAGGGCGGTGTGAAGAAGGCCGTGCAGGAGCTGCTGGAGCTCTGCGGCCTCAGCCCCGAGCACTACAACCGCTACCCGCACGAGTTCTCCGGCGGCCAGCGGCAGCGCATCGGCATCGCCCGGGCGCTGGCGCTCAAGCCCAAGATGATCGTCGCGGACGAGCCGGTCTCCGCCCTGGACGTCTCCATCCAGGCCCAGGTCGTCAACCTCCTCGACGACCTCCAGCAGGAGCTCGGCCTGACGTACCTGATCATCGCGCACGACCTCTCGGTGGTCCGGCACGTCTCCGACCGGGTCGCGGTGATGTACCTCGGCAAGGTGGTCGAGGTGGCCGACCGGGACTCGCTCTACTCCTCGCCGATGCACCCGTACACCAACGCGCTGATGTCGGCCGTCCCGGTGCCGGACCCGCGGCGCAAGGAGACCGGCGGCGGCCGGGAGCGGATCCTGCTCACCGGCGACGTCCCCTCGCCGCTCAACCCCCCGAGCGGCTGCCGCTTCCGCACCCGCTGCTGGAAGGCCCAGGACATCTGCGCCACCGAGCAGCCCGCCCTGGTCGCCGCCAAGCCCGGCCACCAGGTCGCCTGCCACTTCCCGGAGGGCGGCGCGTAGCCGACCCGCAGCCCCGGGCGAGGGCCCTGCCGTCCCGGACGGCAGGGCCCTCGCCCGTGCTCCGGCGGCTGTGGGAGGGTGGGGGCGGCACGGCCGGACGACCATGTCGTGGCGGCTGAGGGAGACAGGATGACCAGCGGCGGTTTCGCCGAGTTCGAGCGGCGCGGGTGGGCCCGGCGCAGCGGCACCTACGACGGCGGGTTCGGCGCGATGACCGCGGCCGCGCACCGGCCGATGCTGGCCGCGGCGGGGGAGCTGGCCGGCTCCCGGGTGCTGGAGGTCGGCTGCGGCACCGGCCGGCTGGCCGCGCTGGCGGCCGACCGCGGCGCCGAGGTGGTGGCCACCGACGCGGTGGCCGGGATGGTGGAGGAGGCCGCGGCCGCCCTCCCCGGGATCCGGGTGCTGGAGGCCGCCCTGCCCGGACTTCCCTTCCCCGACGGGGAGTTCGACGCGGCACTGGGCGCCTTCGTGATCAACCACGTGCCCGATCCGCCGGCCGCCGCAGCAGACCTGCACCGGGTGCTCCGCCCCGGCGGCCGGACCGTCCTCACCTGCTGGGACGCGCTGGCCCGCAACCGCGCCCAGGGCGTCTTCTTCGACGCGGTGGCCGAGACCGGCGCCGCCCGCCCGGACGGCGTCCCGGACACCTCGCCGTTCGCCCGGTACGCCGGCGCCGAGGGGCTGGCCGGGCTGCTTCGCGCGGCCGGATTCACGGAGGTCCGGGTGGAGCGGCTGGAGTGGACCCACCGGGTCGACCCGGACCGCTGGTGGCACGCGGTGCTCGGCGGGACGGTGCTCACCTCCTCGCTGATCGAGGGCCAGCCGCCGCAGACCGTCCGCCGGATCCGGGCCGCCTACGACCGGCTCGCCGCCGGGTACCCGGAGGGCCTCCCGGTGGCGGCGCTGCTGGCGGTCGGCACCCGCCCGGCGTAGGCCCGGGCCCCGGGTCCGGTCGCCGGGGTCCTTCGGACGGCGCAGCCGTCGGCCGCACCTGTTGCGGGGCGGTCGGCGGCTGCGTTCACTGACGGTGTTCCGATCCGTCCCACGGCTGGGGAGATGGTCCAGGTGCTCTCGGCGCGCAGTCTGTTCCAGGAGATCCACGACAACGACGAGGCCTTCCGGCTGTTCTGCTCGATCGCGGCCAAGGGCGAGGACCAGGGCGGTTGGGAGAACGGCCGGATCTCCCGGCTCGTCCCCGACCCGGTCCTCGCCCCCAAGGTGGCCCGGCACGGCGCCGACGAGGACAAGCACGGGCGGATCTTCAACGCGCTGATGCACAAGCGCGGCCTGGACCCGGTGACCGTCCCGGACGACACCGACTACACGATGATGCTGGAGCGCCAGGGCATCGGCCTGGCCCACGCCCGGCTCCGCCGCGAGGAGCAGCTCACCGAGCAGGACGTGATCACGTACCTGGCGCACAGCCGGGTCACCGAGCAGCGGGCCGCCGAGCAGATGCAGCTGCTGAAGGGGATCTTCGGCGACCACCCGGTGCTGGGCCGGGCGGTCAGGATGATCTCCAACGACGAGGACAACCACCTGGCGTTCTGCCACGAGGAGCTGCTCCGGCTGGCCGCCCTCGGCCACGGCCGCGCCATCCTGAACACCCTCCAGCTGACCGCCCGGGCCGAGATCCGCACCTACCGGGACGTCAGCCTGGCGGTGATGGCGCACATGGGCGAGATCCTGCGCTGGCCCAGGGCGAAGTCGGCGGTGCTGGCGGCCGGTATCCACGCGGTGTACCTCTACGAGCGGCTCGGCGGCTGGCGCCGGATGACCACGCTGCGGATGCCGGAGCGGCTGAACGCGCTCGGCGGGCCGGCCCCGACCGAGACCTTCGCCTGAGGGTGCCTACGATTCATAGCCATGCCGGTTCGACGACCTGTTCCTCGCAGGAGAAAATGGGTCGGTGACCTCGCAAATCTTCCCGCCCGGGGTTCAGCAGGCGCTGGACCTCATCGGCATCTTCGTCTTCGCCCTCTCCGGTGGCCTGCTCGCCGTCCGCAAGAACATGGACATCTTCGGCATCTGCGTGCTGGCCGAGGCGACCGCGCTGGGCGGCGGAGTCCTGCGGGACCTGGTGATCGGGGCCACCCCGGTGGCGGCGTTCAGCAACCTCGGGTACTTCAGCACCCCGCTGGTCGCCGGACTGGTCGTGTTCTTCCTGCACCCGGAGGTCGAGCGGATCAACCGCGCGGTGCAGACCCTGGACGCCGCCGGCCTCGGGCTGTTCTGCGTCACCGGCACCATCAAGGCCCACGACTACGGACTCGGCTCGGTCTCCTCGGTGGCCCTCGGCATGCTCACCGCGGCCGGCGGCGGCGTGGTCCGCGACCTGCTGGCCATGGAACCGCCCTCGCTGCTCCGCTGGGACCGGGAGATCTACGCCGTGCCCGCCCTGGTCGGCGCCACCGTGGTCGCGGTGCTGATCGCCACCGACCACCTGACCCCGCTCACCGCCACCGCGGCCGCGCTCACCGCCTTCGTGATCCGGATCCTCGCCCTCAGGTACGGCTGGCGCGCACCTCGTGCTTGGCACCGCAACGGTTCTCGCACCAGCGAGGAGTAGGGGAGCCGCCGTACGCCAGCGAGATGGCCTCCACCGTGCACAGCAGCTCCGGCAGCAGCCGGCTCAATTCGGCCACCGAGGCCGCCCAGGGCGGCGCGGAGATCGAGCAGGCGGCGATGGCGGCGCCCTCCGAGCCCGCGATCGGGGCGGCGATGCAGTTCACCGTGGACAGGTACTCCGCCTGGTCCACCGCCCAGCCGCGCCGCCGCACCTCCGCCAGCTCGGCCAGGAACTCCTCGGCCGTCCGGATCGCCCGCGGGGTGTGCGCGGGGAAGTCCTGGGCGGCGACGAACGCCGCCAGCCGGTCCTCGGGCAGGGAGGCCAGCAGCACCTTGCCCGCCGCGGTGGCCGCCGCCGGGGCGCGCCGCCCGATCCGGGCCGCCGAACCGGGGCGGCCGGCCGGCCGGTCCGGGTAGCGGCTCTCCACCCGGTCCAGGTAGAGCACCTCGCCGTCCTCCAGCACCGACAGGTGCACGCTGTGCCCGTACCGCTCGTTCAGGGAGGCCAGGTACGGCGCGGCGACCTGGCGGACGTCGATGCCGTCCAGCGCCTGCTGGGCGAGCGACAGGAGCCGGCCGCCGAGCCGGTAGCGGTGGTCGGACTGGCGGGTCACGAAGCCGTGTTCCTGCAGCGTGCGCAGCAGCCGCAGCGCCGTGGACTTGTGCACCCCGATGGTGGCCGCCGCCTGCTCCAGGGAGGCCGGGCCGTCGCCCAGCGAGGCCAGGATCGTCAACGCCCGGTCGACCGTCTGCGACACCGCGACCGCACCCCCTCCGCGCCGGCCGTGGGCCGGCCCCGCACCGGTGATGACCCAGGAGGCTAACGGTGCGTTGCAGAGCGTGCAATGGCCGAATCGTGATCCCGCCGACGCCTACACTTGGTGCGCTATGGCATACCTCGACCACGCCGCCACCACGCCGATGCTCCCCGAGGCGATCGCCGCCATGGGCGAGCACCTTGGGACGGTCGGCAACGCCTCCTCCCTGCACGCGGCCGGCCGGCGGGCCCGCCGGGTGGTCGAGGAGGCCCGCGAGTCGCTCGCCGCCTCGCTCGGCGCCCGGCCCAGCGAGATCGTGCTGACCGCCGGCGGCACCGAGTCCGACAACCTCGCCGTCAAGGGCCTCTACTGGGCCCGCCGGGACGCCGACCCGGCCCGGATCCGGGTGCTGTGCAGCCCGGTCGAGCACCACGCCGTGCTCGACGCCGTCCACTGGCTCTCCGAGCACGAGGGCGCCGCCGTCGAGTACCTGCCCGTCGACGAGCACGGCCGGGTCCACCCCGCCGACCTGCGGGCCGCCATCGAGCGCGACCCCGACTCGGTCGCCCTGGTCACCGTCATGTGGGCCAACAACGAGGTCGGCACCCTCCAGCCGGTCACCGAACTCGCCGCCGTCGCCGCCGAGTTCGGCATCCCCATGCACGCCGACGCGGTGCAGGCGCTGGGCCAGGTCCCGCTCTCCTTCGCCGACTCCGGCCTCACCGCGCTCACCGTCACCGGCCACAAGATCGGCGGCCCGTACGGGGTCGGCGCCCTGCTGCTCGCGCGGAGCGCGGCACCCGTCCCGCTGCTGCACGGCGGCGGGCAGGAGCGGGACGTCCGCTCCGGCACCCTCGACGTGCCCGGCGCCGCCGCCTTCGCGGTCGCCGCGGAGCTCGCCGTCCAGCGGCGGGAGGGGTACGCGGCCACCGTCGAGGCCCTGCGGGACGACCTCGTCGCCTCGGTCCTCGACGCCGTCCCGGACGCCGTCCTCAACGGCGACCCGGACCCGGCCGGGCGGCTGGCGGCGAACGCGCACTTCTCGTTCCCCGGGTGCGAGGGGGACGCGCTGCTGATGCTGCTGGACGCGCAGGGGATCGAGTGCTCGACCGGGTCGGCGTGTTCGGCGGGGGTGCCGCAGCCGAGTCACGTGCTGCTGGCGATGGGGGTGGACCCGCGACTGGCCCGGGCCTCCCTGCGGTTCTCGCTCGGACACACCTCCACCCGGGCCGACCTCGACGCACTGGCGGCCGCCCTGCCCGGCGCCGTCACCCGCGCCCGCAACGCCGGACTCGCCACCTCCCGCCGGTAGTTGGGGCGCCCGGTCGCGCGGGGGCCGGCGTTCGGACCGGTTCGGGGGCGGGGGTGGCCCCGGGGTCCGGTCTGGCGGGTTCGGGGTTCCCCTTCGCGCAGTTCTCCCCCAGCCTTCGGCCGGGAGGTGTCCCCACGCGCCCCTGAACGGGTTGCCGTCGGCGAGGAGTGGTTGCGTAGGCTTGGGGCATCATGACTGACTTCCCCGGTGCTCCGACCGCTCCGTCCGATGGCCGTCGACTGCGTGTGCTGGCGGCGATGTCCGGCGGGGTGGACTCCGCCGTCGCCGCCGCGCGGGCGGCGGAGGCGGGCCACGAGGTGACCGGGGTGCACCTGGCGCTGTCCTCGAACCCGCAGTCCTTCCGGACCGGCGCCCGCGGCTGCTGCACCCTGGAGGACTCCCGCGACGCCCGCCGCGCCGCCGACGTGATCGGCATCCCGTTCTACGTCTGGGACCTCGCCGAGCGGTTCCGCGAGGACGTGATCGACGACTTCGTCGCCGAGTACGCCGCCGGCCGGACCCCCAACCCGTGCCTGCGCTGCAACGAGAAGATCAAGTTCGCCGCGCTGCTGGACAAGGCCGTCGCCCTCGGCTTCGACGCCGTGTGCACCGGCCACTACGCCCGGATCGTGGACCTGCCCGACGGCACCCGCGAGCTGCACCGCGCGGTCGACGCCGCCAAGGACCAGAGCTACGTCCTCGGCGTGCTGGACGCCGAGCAGCTGGCGCACTCGCTCTTCCCGCTCGGCGACACCACCAAGGAGGCGATCCGCGCCGAGGCGGAGCAGCGGGGCCTGGCCGTCGCCAAGAAGCCGGACAGCCACGACATCTGCTTCATCGCGGACGGCGACACCCAGGGCTTCCTGGCCCGCCACCTCGGTACCGCCACCGGCGACATCCTGGACGTCGACGGCACCAAGCTCGGCGAGCACGAGGGCGCGTACGGGTTCACCATCGGCCAGCGCAAGGGCCTGCGGATCGGGCGTCCGGCCGCCGACGGCAAGCCGCGGTACGTGCTCGACATCTCCCCGGTGAACAACACGGTCACGGTCGGCCCGGCCGAGGGGCTGGACGTGCTGGGGCTGACCGCGATCAAGCCGCGCTGGTGCGGTACCCCCGCCGCCGGGGAGGGCCGGTACACCGCGCAGCTGCGGGCGCACGGCGAGGAGGTGCCGGTGACCGCCGAGCTGGTCGACGGCGAGCTGCGGGTCCGGCTGGACACCCCCGCCCGGGGCATCGCGCCCGGCCAGGCGGTGGTGCTGTACGACGGCACCCGGGTGGTCGGCTCGGCCACCATCGCGAGCACCGAGCGCCGTACCGTCACCGCCTGAGCCCGACGGCGGCCGGCCCCCGCCCATCCGGGCCGGCCCGCCGCAGCCGTCCCCGGCGGCCCCCGTCCCGGTGGCCCGGCGGAAACCGGTTTGCCGCCCGTGGTAGACCTGAAGGCCTATGAACATCACCGTCTTCTGCTCCGCCTACTCGCTGGACGCCCGCTACACCGCCCCCGCCGCCGAGTTCGCCCGGCTGCTCGGCGAGGCGGGCCACACCCTGGTCTGGGGCGGCTCGCACGCCGGACTCATGGGCCTGCTCGCCGACGGCGTCAAGGAGGCCGGCGGCCGGCTGGTCGGCATCTCCGTCGAGCTGCTCGCCCACAAGACCTACGAGGGCGCCGACGAGCTGGTCATGACCGCCGACCTGGCCGAGCGCAAGGCCCAGCTGCTGGCCCGGGCCGACGCGGTCGTGGTGCTGGTCGGCGGGCTCGGCACGCTCGACGAGGTCACCGAGGTGCTGGAGCTCAAGAAGCACGCCCTGCACGACAAGCCCGTGGTGGTCCTGGACACCGAGGGCTTCTACGCGGGCCTGCGCACCCAGCTGGAGCGGATGGACCAGGAGGGCTTCCTGCCCCGTTCGCTCGCCGAGCTGATCACCTTCGCCGCCACCCCCGCCGAGGCGTTCGCCCGGCTCGACCGCGCCAGCTGAGAGGACCTCGCAACGCCATGGGCGCACATCTGATCACCGGAGCGGGTTCCGGCATCGGCGCGGTGGTCGCCGAGCGGCTGGCCGAACGCGGCGAGGAGCTGTGGCTGCTGGCCCGCGACGCCCGCCGGGCCGCCGAGCTGCGCGAGCGGTACGCCGGCGCGCGGACCCTGGTCGGCGACCTCGCCGACCCGGCCAAGCTGTCCTGGGCGTTCGGCCACCAGCAGCTGCCGGTCGAGCTGGACTCGCTGCTGCACATCGCCGGCGTGGTCGAGCTGGGCACGGTCGGCGAGCTGCCGGTCAAGGCGTGGCAGCACCAGCTGAACGTCAACACCGTCGCCCCGGCCGAGATCACCCGGCTGCTGCTGCCCTCGCTGCGGCTGGCCAAGGGACAGGTGGTGTTCGTCAACTCCGGCGCGGGCCTGCGCGCGGACGCGATGTGGGCCGGCTACGCCGCCAGCAAGTTCGGCGTCCGGGCGCTGGCCGACGCGCTGCGGGCCGAGGAGCACGACCACGGGATCCGGGTCACCACCGTGTACCCCGGCCGGACCTCCACCCCGATGCAGCAGAAGGTGCACCAGCAGGAGGGCCGCGAGTACGACCCCGCGCGCTGGATCGACCCGGCGTCGGTGGCCACCGCGATCCTCACCGCGATCGACCTGCCGCGGGACGCCGAGATCACCGAGATCACCGTCCGCCCCGGCCGGTAGCCCCGGCCGGTGGCCCCTGCCCGGAGCCCCGGATCGGCCGTGCCCCCGGGCAGGGCCGGCCCTGGGTGGCCGCAGGGGCCCCACCGCCCCGACTAGGCTCGGGCCGTGAGCACTGAGCACCCCTTCCCCGACCTGCAGGGCGCCGCCACCGGTGTCGGCTCGCTGCCCGGCACCGACGCGCGCGAGGCCGCCCGGACCGTGGCCGGCGAGCTGGAGCGGCTCCCGTTCCTGCCCGAGCTGCCGGCCCGCGGCCCCGGCGCCGACATGATCGGACGCGGCGCCGGCCTGCTGGTGGAACTGTTCGCCCAGACCGAGCCCAGCGGCTGGCGGTTCACCGACCGCCCCGGCCGGGACACCCGGCGCGCCCACTCCTGGCTCGGCGAGGACCTGGACGCCCTGGAGGAGTTCACCCAGGACTACACGGGCCCGCTCAAGCTGCAGGCCGTCGGCCCGTGGACGCTTGCCGCCTCGATCGAGCTGAAGCACGGCGAGAAGGCGCTCGCCGACCCCGGCGCCTGCCGGGACATCGCCGAGTCCCTCACCGAGGGCCTGCGCCGCCACCTCGCCGACCTCCGCCGCCGGGTGCCCGGCGCACAGCCCGTCCTGCAGCTGGACGAGCCCTCGCTGCCGGCCGTGCTCGCCGGGTCGGTGAAGACCGCCAGCGGCTTCCAGCGGCTGCGCGCGGTCGACCGCCAGCACGCCGAGGAGGCGCTGCGCGGGGTGATCCGCGCCCTGGACGTCCCGGTGGCAGTGCACTGCTGCGCACCCGGCGTGCCCCTCCCGCTGCTGCGCCGGGCGGGCGCCGCCGCCGTCTCGCTGGACTTCTCGCTGCTGACCGAGCGTGACGACGAGGACCTCGGCGAGGCGATCGAGGGCGGGACGGCGATCCTCGCCGGCGTGGTGCCCTCCACGGACGGGGCCGCGGCTCAATCAGGGCTCGTGTCAGACCCGGCCGGTAGTGTCCATGCTGTCAGGACGTTGTGGCGCAGGCTCGGGCTGGATCCGGAGCTCCTGGGCCGCCGGGTGCTGGTGACACCGACGTGCGGGCTGGCGGGGGCTTCCCCCGGTTATGCCCGGCGGGCGCTGTCGCTGAGCGTGAAGGCGGCGCGGAGCCTGGTCGACTCGCCCGAGTGAGACGGTAGGAGGCAAGCGGTGGCGGTCGAGGGCTGGGAGGACGTACCCGCGGAGGTCCGGAGGCGGCACGTCGAGCTGGCGGCCGAGATCGAGGACCACCGCGCCCGGTACTACGAGCAGGACGCGCCGACCATCAGCGACGCCGAGTTCGACCGGCTGATGCGGGAGTTGGAGGGGATCGAGGCCGAGCACCCGGCTCTGGTCACCCCCGACTCGCCCACCCAGAAGGTCGGCGGCGCGGCCGTCGGCCTGTTCGCCGAGGTCGAGCACCGCGAGCGGCTGCTCAGCCTCGACAACGCCATGGACGAGGAGGAGTTGGCCGCCTGGGCCGAGCGGGTCGCCACCGAGCTGTCGGGCATCGACTACCACTACCTCTGCGAGCTCAAGGTGGACGGCCTCGCCGTCAACCTCACCTACGAGCGCGGCCGGTTGGTCCAGGCCGCCACCCGCGGCGACGGCCGGGTCGGCGAGGACATCACCGCCAACGTCCGCACCATCAAGGAGATCCCGCACCAGCTCCAGGGCGAGGACATCCCCGAACTGGTCGAGATCCGCGGCGAGGTGTACTTCCCGACCGAGGCCTTCGACGCCCTCAACGCCTCCTTCGCGGAGGAGAACGAGCGCCGCCGCCAGGAGAACGAGGAGCGCGCCCGGGAGGGCAAGCGGCCCCGGGCGATGATCCGGCTGTTCATGAACCCGCGGAACGCGGCCGCCGGTTCGCTGCGCCAGAAGGACCCGCTGATCACCGCCTCCCGCCCGCTGCACATGGTGGTGCACGGCATCGGCGCCCGGGTCGGTTTCGACATCGACTGCCAGTCGCACGCCTACGACCTGCTGCGCGCCTGGGGCCTGCCCACCGCCCGGCACAACCGGGTGGTCGGCACGCTGGAGGAGGTCCGCGCCTTCATCAAGCAGTACGGCGAGCAGCGGCACTCCGTCGAGCACGAGATCGACGGCGTGGTGGTCAAGGTGGACGAGATCGCCCTGCAGGGCCGGCTCGGCGCCACCTCCAAGTCCCCGCGCTGGGCGATCGCCTGGAAGTACCCGCCGGAGGAGGTCACCGCGAAGCTGGCCTCGATCAAGGTCGGCATCGGCCGCACCGGCCGGGCCACCCCGTACGCGGTGCTGGCCGAGCCGGTGAAGGTGGCCGGCTCGATGGTCCAGTACGCGACGCTGCACAACCAGCAGGTGGTCAAGGCCAAGGGCGTGCTGCTCGGCGACACCGTGGTGCTGCGCAAGGCCGGCGACGTCATCCCGGAGATCCTCGGCCCGGTGGAGGATCTGCGGGACGGCACCGAGCGGGAGTTCGTGATGCCGACGCACTGCCACGAGTGCGGCACCGAGCTGCGGCCGATGTCCGAGGGCGACATCGACCTGCGCTGCCCCAACGCCCAGTACTGCCCGGCCCAGGTGCGCGAGCGGATCGCGTACCTCGGCGGCCGCGAGTCGCTGGACGTCGAGGGCCTCGGCTACGTCGCGGCCACCGCGCTCACCCAGCCGCTGGAGCCCGCCGAGGCCCCGGTGAAGAACGAGGGGGACATCTTCGGCCTGACCGAGGAGCAGCTGCTGCCGATCAAGGTGCTGGTCCGCGACCAGAAGACCGGCATGCCGAAGCTGGACGACCGGACGGGCAAGGAGAAAGAGGTCCCCTTCTTCGCCACCACCAAGGGCGAGCCCAAGAAGTCCCTGGCCCTGCTCCTGGAGAACCTGGACAAGGCCAAGGACCGCCCGCTCTGGCGGTACGTCAACGGCCTGTCGATCCGCCACGTCGGCCCGGTCGCCGCCCAGGCGCTGGCCCGCGAGTTCCGCGACCTGGACCGGATCTTCGCCGCCAGCGAGGAGGAGCTGGCCGCCGCCGAGGGCGTCGGGCCGACCATCGCCAAGGCGATCAAGGAGTGGTACGCCGAGGAGTGGCACCGCGAGATCCTGGAGAAGTGGCGGGCCGCCGGGGTGCGGTTCACCGAGGCCGGGGCCGAGGAGGAGGGCGAGCGCCCGCTGGAGGGCCTGACCGTGGTGGTCACCGGCACCCTCGCCGGCCACACCCGGGACGGCGCCAAGGAGGCGCTCACCTCGCGTGGGGCCAAGGTCACCGGCTCGGTGTCCAAGAAGACCCACTTCGTGGTGGTCGGCGACAACCCCGGCTCCAAGTACGACAAGGCCGTCCAGCTCGGGGTGCCGGTGCTGGACGACGCGGGCTTCGCCGTGCTGCTCGACCGGGGCGCCGACGCCGCCCGGGCCCACCTCGGCCTCGCCCCGGCGGGGGAGGCGGGGGCGCCCGAGGAGGCCGGCCCCGCGGCCTGACGCCGCCCCGTCCCACGACCGCGTCGCCCGGACCTCCGGCACGACGGGCGGGCCATTGTGCCACCGTGTCCCGCCCGGTACCGGGCGACGCGCTCAGGGATGTCCGAAAGTCCACCCTCCCGGCCGACACCGGCATACCCTTAGCGCAACGAACTGTCAGCAGGGGTGTGTGGCGGCCGTCCTGACGTGAAGTCATCCGGCCGTCCCGCGGGGACACCCGACACCTGACGTCCACCGGCACCGGCGACGGTGCCTCACCGTAAGGCGGCCTGACCGGGGCGGGCCCGACGGAGGACAGGCTTATGGATCGTACGACCGGCGGCGCGCCCACACGCCCGCCGCAGGGGGTGGCGGGTGCGGTCCTGCTGCTCGGCGTGCTGCTGGCCGGCGCCGCGCCGCTCATCCCGCTCGCCGTCCTGGTCTACCGCCACGAGCCCGAACTGCTCCCGCTGTTCGCGGTTCCGCTGGCGGTACTCGTCGCGGCCTGGCGGATCGCCCGGGACCGCGCCAGGGACCAGCTCACCGACCCGCTCACGGACCTGCCCAACCGGCAGGCCCTGCTGATCGCCGCCCAGGAGGCGATCGCCGGGCACGAGGGCCGCGCCGACCACGGGGTCGGCCTGGTGCTGCTGGACCTCGACCGTTTCCGGTCGCTCAACGACGCCCTCGGACACACCGCCGGCGACCGGCTGCTGGTGCACATCGCCCGCCGGCTGCACCGCGCCCTCCGCCCGGGCCACGGCCAGCCGCACCACGCGGGACCGGTGGACGTGCAGGCGGTGCTCCCGCCCGCCGCCCGCGGCGCGCTGCGCCCGGTGGTGGCCCGGATGGGCGGCGACGAGTTCGCCGTCCTGCTCCCCGGGGTCACCAGCACCGACACCCTGGAGCGGGTGGCCAAGGCGCTGATCACCGAACTGGCCGCGCCGATCCGGCTGGACGGGCTGCTGCTCGTCCTGGAGGCCAGCGCCGGCGTCTGCGTCTACCCGACCCATGCGCAGGATGCCGAATCGTTGCTGCGCCGCGCCGACGTGGCGATGGGCCACGCCCAGCGCAGCCGCAGCGGGGTCGAGCGGTACGACGAGGAGCGGGACGTCGACACCCCGTACCGGATCGGCCTGCTCGGCGACCTGCGGCGGGCGCTGGAGCTGGGGGAGGTGCAGCTGCACTACCAGCCGAAGGTGGCCTTCGACGGGCGGGTGGTCGGCCTGGAGGCGCTGCTGCGCTGGGAGCGGCCGGTGCACGGGCGGGTCCCCCCGGACGAGTTCATCGGGCTCGCCGAGTCCAGCGGCCTGATGCCCCGGCTGACCGACTACGTCCTGGAGTCCGCGGTCGGCCAGCTGGCCGTCTGGCGGTCGCAGGGGCTGCTGGTGCCGGTGGCGGTCAACGTCTCGCCCCGGGACGTGCTCAGCCCCGGTTTCGCCGGCCGGGTGGCCGGCCACCTCAAGCGGCACCAGGTGCCGGCCGACGCCCTCCAGCTGGAGATCACCGAGCGGCTGCTGCTGGACGACTCGCGGCGGGCCGCCGACACCCTGGCGGAGCTGCGGCGGTACGGCGTGCGGATGTCGCTGGACGACTTCGGCACCGGGCACTCCTCGCTGGTCCGGCTGCGCAGCCTGCCGGTCGGGGAGCTGAAGATCGACCGCTCCTTCGTCTCGCGGATGGTGGCGGACGACCACGACGCCGCGGTGGTGCGCTGCTCGGTGGAGCTGGCGCACTCGCTGGGCCTGACCGTGGTGGCCGAGGGGGTCGAGGACGACGAGACCTGGGAGCGGCTGCAGGACCTCGGGGTGGACGCGGTGCAGGGGTGGCTGGTCTCGGCCGCGCTCCCGGCGGACCAGGCGACCGCCTGGATGATGGTCCACCGCACCCCGGCGCCCCCGGTCGAGGCCCTGGCGCCGCCGGCGCTGCCCAAGCAGTGAGGCGAGCGGCCCGGCCCCCGGGGACGGGAGCCGGGCGGGGCGGGAGACGCTGACGGAGGGTGCCTTCCGCCGCGCGCAGTTCCCCGCGCCCCTAATTGACTCGCCGCATGCCCATAGGATGGGGCCTTGGACCAAGGACGCGTGCGCCCCCGGGCGGTGCGTCCGATCAGAACTCTCACCCCTGAGGATCGCCGCATGCCTGGCATCACGCGCGAGGAGGTCGCCCACCTCGCTCGGCTGTCGCGTCTCGAGTTGCAGGACGAAGAGCTGGACCACTTCGCCGAGCAGCTCGACGTGATCATCGGCGCGGTCGCCCGCGTTTCCGAGGTCGCCGGACAGGACGTCCCGCCGACCTCCCACCCGCTGCCGCTGACCAACGTCATGCGCGCGGACGAGGTGCGGCCGTCGCTGACCCCGGAGCAGGCGCTGTCCGGCGCCCCCGCCAGCGAGGAGCAGCGTTTCCGTGTGCCCCAGATCCTCGGGGAGGACTGACCGATGACCGAGCTGATCAAGTACACCGCCGCCGCGACGGCGGCCGCGATCGCCCAGGGCGAGGTCTCCGCCGTCGAGGTCGCCCAGGCCCACCTGGACCGCATCAACGCGGTGGACAAGAAGGTCAACGCCTTCCTGCACGTGGACACCGAGGGCGCGCTCGCCGCGGCCCGCGCGGTGGACGCCAAGCGCGCCAAGGGCGAGGAGCTCGGCCCGCTGGCCGGCGTCCCGCTGGCGCTGAAGGACGTCTTCACCACCAAGGGCGTCCCGACCACCTGCGGCTCGAAGATCCTCGAAGGCTGGATCCCGCCGTACGACGCCACGCTGACGGCCCGTCTGAAGGACGCGGGCGTGGTCATCCTCGGCAAGACCAACATGGACGAGTTCGCGATGGGCTCCTCCACCGAGAACTCGGCCTACGGCCCGACCGGCAACCCGTGGGACCTGACCCGGATCCCCGGCGGATCCGGCGGCGGCTCCGCGGCCGCGCTGGCCGCGTACGAGGCCCCGCTGGCCATCGGCACCGACACCGGCGGCTCGATCCGCCAGCCCGGCGCGGTCACCGGCACGGTCGGCGTGAAGCCGACCTACGGCGCGGTCTCCCGCTACGGCCTGGTGGCGTTCTCCTCCTCGCTGGACCAGGGCGGCCCCTGCGCCCGGACCGTGCTGGACGCGGCCCTGCTGCACGAGGCCATCGCCGGCCACGACCCGCTGGACTCCACCTCCATCGACGCGCCGGTGCCCGCCGTGGTCGAGGCCGCGAAGATGCGTGACATCCGCGGCATGCGGATCGGCGTGGTGAAGGAGTTCGCCGGCGAGGGCTACCAGGCCGGCGTGATGCAGCGCTTCAACGAGAGCGTGGAGCTGCTGCGCGAGCTGGGCGCCGAGGTCGTCGAGGTCTCCTGCCCGTCGTTCACCCTGGCGCTGCCGGCGTACTACCTGATCGCGCCGAGCGAGTGCTCCTCCAACCTGGCCCGCTTCGACGCGATGCGCTACGGCCTGCGGGTCGGCGACGACGGCGGCCGGTCCGCCGAGCAGGTCACCGCGCTCACCCGCGAGGCCGGCTTCGGCCCCGAGGTCAAGCGCCGCATCATGCTGGGCACCTACGCCCTCTCCTCGGGCTACTACGACGCCTACTACGGCTCGGCGCAGAAGGTCCGCACCCTGATCTCGCGCGACTTCGACGCCGCCTTCGCGGGCGTGGACGTGCTGGTCTCGCCGACCACGCCGACCACCGCCTTCCCGATCGGCGAGCGCGCCGACGACCCGATGGCCATGTACCTGGCCGACCTGTGCACCATCCCGTCGAACCTGGCGGGCAACGCGGCCATGTCGCTGCCGTGCGGCCTGGCCCCGGAGGACAATCTCCCGGTCGGCCTGCAGATCATCGCTCCCGCGATGGCGGACGACCGCCTGTACCGCGTGGGCGGCGCCGTCGAGGCCGCTCTCAACGACAAGTGGGGACACCCCCTGCTGGAGGAGGCACCGGCACTGTGAGCAGGATCGAGAAGGCCAAGGGCTTCAAGCACAGCAAGCCCGGTCTGTGGCTGTCCATCGGTACCAGCGCGTTCGGGGCGATCTCCATCGTCAAGGACGTCAAGAAGGCCCGTACCGAGAACGACACGCTGAAGCTGGTCAACGCCCTCGTCGGCGCCGCCGCCCTGATCACCGGCACCGCACTCCTCGTCCGCGAGCTCAGGCAGCTCGGCGACGACGACGTGCTGCTCGGCTGACGGACCTCTGAGAGAAGAAGTGAAGGAAACGCTGTGAGCGTCATCAGTCTGGTCTCGTACGAGGACGCGCTGGCCTCGTACGACCCGGTGATGGGCCTGGAGGTCCACGTCGAGCTGGGTACCAGGACCAAGATGTTCTGCGGGTGCTCCACGGAGCTCGGTGCCGAGCCCAACACCCAGACCTGTCCCACCTGCCTCGGCCTGCCCGGCTCGCTGCCCGTGGTCAACGCCACCGGCGTCGAGTCGGCGATCAAGATCGGCCTAGCGCTGAACTGCGAGATCGCCGAGTGGTGCCGGTTCGCCCGGAAGAACTACTTCTACCCGGACATGCCGAAGAACTTCCAGACCTCGCAGTACGACGAGCCGATCGCCTTCAACGGCTACCTCGACGTGCAGCTGGAGGACGGCGAGGTCTTCCGGGTGGAGATCGAGCGCGCCCACATGGAGGAGGACACCGGCAAGTCCACCCACGTCGGCGGCGCGACCGGCCGCATCCACGGCGCCGAGTACTCGCTGCTCGACTACAACCGGGCCGGCATCCCGCTGATCGAGATCGTCACCAAGCCCATCGTCGGCGCGGGCGACCGCGCCCCCGAGGTGGCCAAGGCGTACGTCACCGAGCTGCGCGAGCTGATCCGGGCGCTGGGCGTCTCCGAGGCCCGGATGGACAAGGGCCAGATGCGCTGCGACGTCAACCTGTCGCTGCGCCCGCACGGCCGGGAGAAGTTCGGCACCCGTTCGGAGACCAAGAACGTCAACTCGCTGCGCTCGGTCGAGCGGGCGGTCCGCTTCGAGGTCCAGCGTCACGCCACCGTGCTGACCGACGGCGGGACGATCGTCCAGGAGACCCGTCACTTCCACGAGGAGAACGGCTCCACCACCTCGGGCCGGGTCAAGGAGGAGGCGGAGGACTACCGCTACTTCCCCGAGCCCGACCTGGTGCCGATGGCCCCCTCTCGGGAGTGGGTCGAGGAGCTGCGGGCCGGCCTGCCCGAGCTGCCCCGGGTCCGCCGGGCCCGGCTGCAGACCGAGTGGGACCTGTCCGACAAGGACATGCAGTCGGTGCTCAACGCCGGTGCGGTGGAGCCGATCTCGGAGACCATCGCCGCCGGCGCCCCGGCCGACCAGGCCCGCAAGTGGTGGATGGGCGAGCTGGCCCGCCGCGCCAACGAGACCGGCACCGACCTCACCGAGCAGCCCATCACCCCGGCCCAGGTGGCCCGGGTCTGCGCGCTGGTCGCCGAGGGCAAGCTCAACGACAAGCTGGCCCGCCAGGTGATCGAGGGCGTGCTGGCCGGCGAGGGCGAGCCGGACGAGGTCGTGGCCAAGCGGGGCCTGGCGGTCGTCTCCGACGACTCCGCGCTCGGCACCGCGGTCGACGAGGCCATCGCCGGCAACCCGGACATCGCCCAGAAGATCCGCGACGGCAAGGTCCAGGCCGTGGGCGCGCTGGTCGGCGCGGTCATGAAGGCCACCCGAGGCCAGGCCGACGCCGCCCGGGTGAAGGACCTGATCCTGGAGCGCCTCGGCGCGTAAGGCCCCGCCTAAGGCTCCTTAGCCGCCCGTCCGCCGCCCCACCCCGCCCGCCGGGGTGGGGCGGCGGCGTTCCCGGCCCCATCCGGGCCCTCCTAAGGCACCCGGGGCCGCCGAAGATCCGGCATGCTGCCGATGCGGCACCCCCTCCTGGGAGCGGAACCTCGGTACCAGGACGAGAAAAGGCAAGGGGCACCGCGATGATCGAGTACGAGCTCTTCAAGCAGCGTCAGCGGGAACTCCAGCAGCAGGCCCACCTGGACCGGCTGGCCCGCGAGGCCCGGGCGGAGATCGAGCCGCACTTCGGCCCGTTCCGCCGGCTGGCCCGGGGCCTGCGCCACACCGCGCCGCTGAAGGCGGCCGGTCCGGCGGGCTACTGATGGCCACCGAACCGCACCCCGCAGGGGAGACCGCCACGGCGGCCTCCCCTTCCGGCCGTCCGGGCCCGGGCGCCCTCGGCCGTCCGGGCCACGGCGGCTCCGGCACCCCGGGCCACGGCGTTCCCGACCGCCCGGATCCCGGTGCCGCGGGCCGTCCGGACCTTGGGACGGCGTCTCGGTTCGTGTCCGATCCGTGTGGCATGCTCGCCAGTGTGGAGCAGACGTCGGTGAGCCCCGTGTTCGTCGGCCGCGGTCGCGAGACCGCGCTGCTGAAGGCTGCGCTGGCCCGCGCCGGCGCTGGCGAGCCGCAGACCGTGCTGGTCGGCGGCGAGGCCGGCATCGGCAAGACCCGGCTGGTCGACGAGTTCCTCCGGGAGGCCGACCGGCAGGGCGCCGTCAGCGCCGTCGGCGGCTGCCTGGAGATCGGCGCCGAGGGCCTGCCGTACGGCCCGCTCGCCACCGCGCTGCGCCGCCTGCACCGCGCGCTCGGGCCCGAGCTGGAGCGCGCCGCGGACGGCCTGGAGCACCACCTGGCCCGGCTGCTCCCCGAGTTCGGCCAGGCCGACACCGAACCCAACGACGAGTTCGGCCGCGCCCGGCTGTTCGACCACACCGCCCGGCTCTTCGAGCGGCTCGGCGTCGAGCACACCCTGGTCCTGGTGGTGGAGGACCTGCACTGGTCCGACCGCTCCACCCGCGAGGTGCTCTCCTACCTGATCCGTACCCTGCACGGCTCCCGGGTGATGATCGTCGCCACCTACCGCAGCGACGAGCTGCACCGCCGCCACCCGCTGCGACCGTACCTCGCCGAACTGGACCGGCTGCGCACCGTCCGGCAGGTGGAGCTGGAGCGGCTCGGCCGGGCCGAGGTCGCCGCCCAACTGACCGGCATCCTGGGCGAACCGCCCGACCGCGGCCAGGTGGACCGGATCCACCGCCGCGCCGAGGGCAACCCGTTCTTCGTCGAGGAACTCGCCACCGCCCAGCGCGAGGGCTGCATCGTCGGCATCCCGGACACCCTGCGCGACATCCTGCTGGTCCGGGTGGAGACGCTGCCCGAGGACACCCAGCGGATCCTGCGGCTGGCCGCCGAGGGCGGCACCTGCGTGGAGCACGACCTGCTCGCCGCCGTGCTCGACGACGGCGCCGGAGCGCTCCGCGAGGACGGCCTGATCGAGGCGCTGCGCACCGCCGTCGGGGCCGGCATCCTCAGGCCCGACCAGGACGGCGACGGCTACTGCTTCCGGCACGCGCTGGTCCGCGAGGCGGTCTCCGACGACCTGCTGCCGGGGGAGCGGCACCGGATCAACCGCCGGTTCGCCACCGTCCTGGAGGCCACCCCCGACCTGGTCCGCAGCGAGGCCAGCGCCGCCCGGCTGGCCAACTACTGGTACCACGCCCACGACCCGGCCCGGGCCCTGCCCACCGCCCTGGACGCCGCCCGCCTCGCCCGCCATCGCAACGCCTTCGCCGAGCAACTGCGCATGCTGGAACGGGCCCTGGAACTCTGGGACCAGGTCCCCGAGGAGGTCCAGGCCGGCACCCTGCGCCCCTACGACTGGGCCGAGACCTACCCGGCCTGCGGCTGCGAGGGCGCGGTCCACGACACCTCCTGCGCCGAACTCCAGCTGGTGGACGTGCTGGCCGAGGCCGTGGTCGCGGCCCGCCGCAGCGGCGACTGGGAACGCGCCCTCGGCCTGGTCAAGCGCGCCCTCACCCTGGTCGACGAGGAGCGCGACCCGCTGCGCGCGGCCTGGTTCCGGGTGCAGATGGCCAAGACCTGCGGCTACCTCAACCGCCCCGGAGGAGGCGAGATCGAGTACGCCTACCGCCTGGTCGCCGACCTCGGCCCGACCGCCGTCCAGGCCGAGGTGCTGGCCATGGAGGCCGCCCAGGGCATGCTCGCCTACCCCGGCCGCGAGCACATCGCCGTGGCCGAGCGGGCCGCCGCCATCGCCCGCGAGGTCGGCGCCGAGGCGGTCGAGCAGCACGCCCGGATCACCCTGGCCGTCCTGTACGGCGAGTTCGGCGACCCCGACCGCGCGGTCGAGGTGCTCACCGACGCCATCGAGCGGACCCGCGCCCTCGGCTCCGCCGACGTCCTGTGCCGCGGCCTCAACAACCTCGGCTGCCTGCTCCAGCGGTTCGGCCGTTCCGAGGAGGCCGCCCGGCGCTGCCGCGAGGGCCTGCGGGTGGCCACCAGCACCGGCCTGCTCGGCACCATCGGCGCCTGCCTGAGCGGCAACCTGGTCGAGGCGCTGATCTCGGTCGGCCGGACCGCCGAGGCCGTCGAGGCGCTGGAGGACTGGGACAACGGCCCCTCGCTCGACGCCTACCCCGAGCTGCTCGACCGGCTGCGCGCCGAAATCCTCTACCTGGAAGGCGACTTCGACCGGGCCAAGGAGTACAACGACCGGGCCCGGGCCGCCGACATCGCCCGGCAGCCGCAGAACGTCCTGCCGGCCGCCGCGCTCGCCGTCCGGATCGCCGCCCGCCAGGGCCGCCCGCTGGCCGCCCGGGCCGAGCTGCTCGCCCTGCTGGACACCGAACTCACCGCCGGGTTCGAGGCCCAGCTGCTCCCGCTGCTGGTCCACGCGGCCGGCGCGGAGGCCGACACCCGCGGGCTGCCCGCCGCCGACCTCGGCCGCCCGGTGGTGCTGCGCAGGATCGCCCAGGCCGCCGCCCGGCTCGACCCCGTCCTTGCGCTGCACCGCGGCTGGGCCCGGCTGCTGGACGGCGAACTCGCCCGCGCCGAGGGCGCCGACGCCTCGGCGCACTGGGCCGCCGCCCTCGACCTGCTCCGCCCGCTCGACCTGCCCGAACCGCTCGCCCTGGCCCTGCTGCGGTCCGCCGAGGGCGCGGTGGCGGCCGGGCGGCGCGAGGAGGCCGCCGGGCTGCTGCGGGAGGCCCGCGAGCAGGCGGTCCGGCACGGGGACCGGGCCCGGATCCGCGAGGCCGACCACCTCGCCGAACGGGCCGGGCTGCCGCTCGGCCCCGGCATCCCGCAGCGGGCCGCCGCCCGCCCGACCGCCTCGCCGGACGGCTTCGGGCTCACCCCGCGGGAGCGGGACGTGCTGCGGCTGCTGGCCCTGGGTCGGACCAACCGGCAGATCGCCGACGAGCTCTTCATCTCCCCGAAGACCGCCAGCGTCCACGTCTCCAACATCCTGGCCAAGCTGGAGGTCGGCGGCCGCGGCGAGGCGGCGGCCCTGGCGCACCGGCTGCGGCTGTTCCCCGAGGAGGAGTTGGCCACCGCCTCCCCGCGCTCCTGAACCCGCGCGACCCCGCGGCGCGCCACCCCGCGACACCCTCCGCCCCCGGCTCGCGACCAGCTCGCGCCGGGGGCGCGCGCCCCCGCCGAACGGGCGATCCGGCCCCGGCGCCGCCCCATGCCACCTGCGGGCCGTTACTCTAGGTTGAGACTGCGTCTCAGTGCGTGACGAAAGTGGTGTAGGGTCCCCGGGGAGGGAACACCGGTACGGCCCTTGGCCGGAGGGGGAGATGTCGATTGGACTCCACCGATGCGGTGCTTCCTGTCCAGGCCCGTTCGCGGCGCGCGCTGGTCCGTCTGACCGCCACCGCCAGCCTCCCCGGATCCCTCCTCGTCCTGCTCTGCCTCGGGTACACGGGCGGCGCCGCCCTCGGCTGGGGGTCACGTGAAGTCGCCCTGTTCATGGGTGACTTCGGCCTCGCCGGGGCGGCCCTGGCGGCGGCCCTGTCCTGCCTGGTGCACGGCTTCGCGGTCGGCGGCCCGGTCCGCGGAGCCTGGCTGCTGTTCGGTCTCTCCTCCGCCATGGTCGCCCTGGGCAACGGCACCTGGGGCTGGTACGAGGTGGTGCTCCGCGCCCCCGTCCCGCAGGACTCCGTCGCCGACTTCGCCTTCCTGCTGTTCGCCCCGCTCGCGATCACCGGCTTGGCCGTGCTCGCCCAGCGCCCGCGCAAGGTGGCCGGCTGGCTCTGCCTGGTGCTGGACGGCTGGCTGGTGGCCGGCTCGCTGTTCACCCTCAGCTGGAGCCTGGCCCTCGGCCGGGTCGCCGCCGGCGAGGGCTCCGACCCGGTCAAGCTGGCCCTCGGCCTCGCCTACCCGGTCCTGGACATCCTCCTGGTCAGCCTGGTGGTCGGGCTGCGCTTCCGCAGCCGGGACGGCAACCGGGCGGCCGTGCACACCGCGATGGTGGGCCTGGCCGTCACCGTGGTCTGCGACGCCCTGTTCACCTCCCCGGAGTTCCGCAGCGGCTACCACTCCGGCGAGCTGCTGGACGCCGGCTGGTTCGCCGGCAGCGTCCTGCTGGCCTGGGCGCCCTGGTCGCACGGGCGCAGTCCCAGCCTCGACCACCCCTCGGCCGGCGGCCTGCCGCGCCGCCGGGTGGCCTCCACCTTCAGCGCCCTCACCCCGTACGTGGCCGCCGCCGTCTGCACCGCGGGCATCCTCTACAACGCCCTCGGCGGGCACTTCCTGGACCGCGTGGTGCTGGCCGCGGCCGCCACCGTGGGCCTGGCGCTGATCGTCCGGCAGGGCGTGATGCTGCTCGACAACCTGTCGCTGGCCCAGGAGTTGGCCCACAAGGAGGCGCACTTCCGGTCCCTGGTCCAGGGCTCCAGCGACGTCATCATGATCGCCGGCGCCACCGGGGTGCTCAGCTACGTCAGCCCGGCGGCGCTCGGCGTCTACAGCCGCGACCCGGAGGAGCTGGTCGGCGGCAACCTGCTCAACCTGGTCCACCCCGAGGACGTGGACCGGGTGCTCGCCGAGGTCCGCCGGATCGTGGCCCGCCGCCGCGTCCCCGCCCGGCGGGACGCCGAGCCCTCCGCCCGGGTCGAGTGCCGGATCCGCTCCGGCGGCGGCGAGTGGCTGCACGTGGAGTCCACCGTCAACCGGTACCGCGACGGCCTCATCCTCAACAGCCGTGACGTCAGCGAACGGGTGCGCCTGCAGGCCCAGTTGCAGCACAACGCGTTCCACGACCCGCTCACCGACCTGCCCAACCGGGCGCTGTTCGCCCAGCGGGTCAGGGACGCCCTCGCCGACCCGGCCGACGGCCAGGTCGCCGTGCTCTTCCTCGACCTGGACGGCTTCAAGGCGGTCAACGACAGCGTCGGCCACCAGGTCGGCGACGAGCTGCTGGTGCAGGCCGCCCGCCGGCTGCGCGGCGCCGTCCGCGCCGGGGACACCGTCGCCCGGTTCGGCGGCGACGAGTTCGCCGCCCTGGTCTCCGGCCGGCTCGGGCGCACCCAGGTCCAGGAGCTGGCCGAGCGGGTGCGCTGCGCGCTCTCCGAGCCGTACTGGATCGGCGGCGCCGAGCTGGGCGTGGCCGCCTCCATCGGCATCGCCTTCGGTCCGCGCGGCTCCGCGCCCGACCTCGACGCGGCCGCCGCCGGCGACGAGCTGATGCGCAACGCCGATCTGGCGATGTACCGGGCCAAGTCCGAGGGCAAGGGCCGGGTGGTGCTCTACAGCCCGGCCATGCGAGCCGAGCTGGACCGCCGCACCGAGCTGGAGGAGCGGCTGCGCTCGGCCGTCCGCGAGGGCGGCTTCACCCTGCTCCACCAGCCGGTGGTCGACCTCGCCACCGGCCAGGTGGTGGCCGTCGAGGCCCAGGCCCGCTGGCGCTCCGCCCAGGGGCTGCTGCTCACCCCCGCCGAGTTCCTGCGGACCGCCGAGCAGGGCGACGCCGCCACCCGGTTCGCCCGCTGGATGGTCCTGGAGGCGGTGGCCGCCGCCGCCCGCCGCGGCGCCGGGGGGCTCCCGCCCGTCCCGGTCACCGTCCGGCTCGCCGCCGCCCGGCTGTGCGCCCCCGGCATGTACGAGACCGTGGCGGCCGCCCTGCGCGACAGCGGCCTGCCCGCCGGCCAGCTCACCGTGGAGCTGGCCCGCACCGGGCCGGACCACACCGCCGACGAGCTCGGCCGCCGGATGGCCGCGCTGCGCCGGCTCGGGGTGTCCACCGCGGTGGCCGGCTTCGGCGCCGGCGGCGGCTCGCTGGGCGCGCTCGCCCGGCTCCCGTTCGACTCGCTCAAGCTCGACCGCAGCCTGGTCCAGGACCTGGCCGACTCCGCCCTCACCCGGGCCCTGGCCGGGCACGCCCTGCGGCTCGGCCGGGACCTGGGCGTGGTCACCGTCGCCGAGGGCGCCGACCACCCCCGGCAGGTCGCCGCCCTCCAGGAGCTCGGCTGCCGCCGCGCCCAGGGCCTGGCCTTCGCCCAGCCGCTGGACGAGACCCGGCTGCGCCGCGCCCTGCTCCGCCGCGGGTACCCACTACCCCGGCCGCTGGGGCCGCTCGCGACCCGCCGGCAGCACCTGGCACCGGACCCCCGATCGGGTGGCCGGAGCGAGGCCGCGGCGGGCCGCCCGGGGCACCACCACGCCCCGCTCGACCTGCCGCAACGCCACACCGTGGGCGGTCCGGCAGGGGGCCCGCATGGTGAGACGTCGGTCCCACCAGCTTGACACCCCCCACTGCGTGGGAGGAAGGTCGGTGCCATGCGCACCCGAATTCTCGTACTTGGCGGGCGCGTCGGCTGAGCGGACCGCAGCGTTCCGCTCGGGAAAGACCGACGCGCCACCCCTCGCATGCCCTGGGCACGAGGGGTTTTTTGTTGCACGAAAGCCGTTCCACCACCGCTATACCCCTGGCCTCTAGGATCCTTCCCCTCCCTCTTTGGGGTGGTTTGGGCGGACGATTGAGGCAGAGCCGGCGATCGGCCCGACCACGGCGACACCCTCATCGCCCGGGCCGGCAGAACCCGAGAAGAGACAGGCAGATGACTGAGCACGCCGCATCCCCCCGCCGCGGGGACACCCCGGCAGCCCACGCTCCGGGTCCCCAGACCACCGTCGAGACCATGACCGGCGCGCAGTCGCTCATCCGCTCGCTCGAGGCCGTAGGCGCGGACACCGTCTTCGGCATCCCGGGCGGGGCCATCCTTCCGGCGTACGACCCGCTGATGGACTCGCAGAAGGTCCGCCACATCCTGGTCCGCCACGAGCAGGGGGCCGGCCACGCCGCCACCGGGTACGCGCAGGCCACCGGCCGGGTCGGCGTCTGCATGGCCACCTCGGGCCCGGGCGCGACCAATCTGGTCACCCCGATCGCCGACGCCTACATGGACTCGGTCCCGATCGTCGCGATCACCGGCCAGGTCGCCTCCAAGGCGATCGGCACGGACGCCTTCCAGGAGGCGGACATCTGCGGCATCACGATGCCGATCACCAAGCACAACTTCCTGGTCACCGACCCGGCCGAGATCCCCCGGGTGATCGCCGAGGCGTTCCACATCGCGGCCACCGGCCGGCCCGGCCCGGTCCTGGTCGACGTCGCCAAGGACGCGCTGCAGGCCACCACCACCTTCCGCTGGCCGGTGGAGACCTCGCTGCCCGGCTACCGCCCGGTCACCAAGCCGCACGCCAAGCAGATCCGCGAGGCCGCGAAGATGCTGGTGAACGCCAAGCGCCCGGTGCTCTACGTCGGCGGCGGCGTGCTCAAGGCCCAGGCCTCGGCCGAGCTGCGGATCCTCGCCGAGCTGACCGGCGCGCCCGTGGTCACCACCCTGATGGCGATCGGCGTCTTCCCGGACAGCCACCCGCAGCACCTGGGCATGCCCGGCATGCACGGCTCGGTCCCGGCGGTCACCGCGCTGCAGAAGTCCGACCTGCTGTTCACCCTGGGTGCCCGCTTCGACGACCGGGTCACCGGCAAGCTGGACGGCTTCGCCCCCGACGCCAAGGTCGTCCACGCCGACATCGACCCCGCCGAGATCGGCAAGAACCGCCCGGCCGACGTCCCGATCGTCGGCGACGCCCGCGAGGTGATCGCCGACCTGATCGTCGCCGTCCAGGCCGAGTACGACGCCGGCCACCGCGGCGACTACGGGGCCTGGTGGGCCAAGCTCAACGAGTGGAAGAAGACCTACCCGCTCGGCTTCGACCCGGCCCCGGCCGGCGAGCTCGCCCCGCAGCAGGTCATCGAGCGGATCGGCCAGCTGGTCGGCCCGGACGCGATCTACGCCGCGGGCGTCGGCCAGCACCAGATGTGGGCCAGCCAGTTCATCCAGTTCGAGAAGCCGGCCACCTGGCTGAACTCGGGCGGCGCCGGGACGATGGGCTACGCCGTCCCGGCCGCGATGGGCGCCAAGGCCGGCAAGCCGGACACCGCGGTCTGGGCGATCGACGGCGACGGGTGCTTCCAGATGACCAACCAGGAGCTGGTCACCTGCGCGCTCAACAACATCCCGATCAAGGTCGCCGTCATCAACAACGGCTCGCTGGGCATGGTCCGCCAGTGGCAGACCCTGTTCTACAACCAGCGGTACTCCAACACCGTCCTGCACTCCGGCCCGGGCCACGACGGCATCGAGCCGCCGGCCCAGGGCACCCGGATCCCGGACTTCGTCCTGCTCTCCGAGGCGATGGGCTGCGTCGGCCTGCGCTGCGAGCGCCCCGAGGACCTGGACGCGGTGATCAAGCAGGCGATGGAGATCAACGACCGCCCGGTGGTCATCGACTTCATCGTCCACCAGGACGCCATGGTCTGGCCGATGGTCGCCGCCGGCACCAGCAACGACGAGATCCTCGCCGCCCGGGACGTGCGCCCGGACTTCGGCGACGACCTCGACTGACGGCCCCGACCAACCGATAGAGAGCCAATGACCGCCATGTCCAAGCACACCCTCTCCGTCCTGGTCGAGAACAAGCCCGGCGTCCTGGCCCGGATCGCCTCGCTGTTCTCCCGTCGGGGCTTCAACATCGACTCCCTCGCCGTCGGCCCGACCGAGCACCCGGACATCTCCCGGATGACCATCGTGGTCAACGTCGAGGACCTCCCGCTGGAGCAGGTCACCAAGCAGCTGAACAAGCTGGTCAACGTGATAAAGATCGTCGAGCTGGACCAGGCCCAGGCCGTCCAGCGCGAGCTGGTCCTGGTCAAGGTCCGGGCGGACGCCGACACCCGCTCGCAGGTCGTCGAGATCGTCCAGCTGTTCCGCGCCAAGACCGTGGACGTCTCCCCGGACGCGGTCACCATCGAGGCCACCGGCTCCTCCGACAAGCTGGAGGCCATGCTCAAGATGCTGGAGCCGTACGGCATCAAGGAGCTGGTCCAGTCCGGCCTGGTGGCCATCGGCCGCGGGGCCCGCTCGATCACCGACCGCTCGCTGCGCGCCCTCGACCGCTCGGCCTGAGCCCCAGCCGACGGGCGCCGCGGCGACGGCGCCCGTCTCACACCCTGAAGCACCGCCCCACACCCGGCCGGGTCCCCGTAAGTTAGGGAGCGCAAGACCCGGCACCACCACCACGCAAGGAGATGTGCCCCCGTGGCCGAGCTGTTCTACGAAGACGACGCCGACCTGTCCATCATCCAGGGCCGCAAGGTCGCGGTCATCGGATACGGCAGCCAGGGCCACGCCCACGCGCTGTCCCTGCGTGACTCGGGCGCGGACGTCCGGGTCGGCCTGCTGGAGGGCTCGAAGTCCCGCGCCAAGGCGGAGGAGGCCGGCCTGCGGGTCGTCACCCCGTCCGAGGCGGCGGCCGAGGCCGACGTCATCATGATCCTGGTTCCGGACCCGATCCAGGCCGACGTCTACGAGAAGGACATCGCGCCGAACCTGAACGCCGGCGACGCCCTGTTCTTCGGCCACGGCCTGAACATCCGCTACGGCTTCATCAAGCCCCCGGCGGACGTGGACGTCTGCATGGTCGCCCCGAAGGGCCCGGGCCACCTGGTCCGCCGCCAGTACGAGGAGGGCCGCGGCGTCCCCGCGATCGTCGCCGTCGAGCAGGACGCGACGGGCAACGCCTTCGCGCTGGCGCTCTCGTACGCCAAGGGCCTGGGTGCCACCAAGGCCGGCGTCATCAAGACCACCTTCACCGAGGAGACCGAGACCGACCTGTTCGGTGAGCAGGCCGTCCTCTGCGGCGGTACCGCCGCCCTGGTCAAGGCCGGCTTCGAGACCCTGGTCGAGGCGGGCTACCAGCCCGAGATCGCCTACTTCGAGTGCCTGCACGAGCTGAAGCTCATCGTCGACCTGATGTACGAGGGCGGCCTGGAGAAGATGCGCTGGTCGGTCTCCGAGACCGCCGAGTGGGGCGACTACGTCACCGGCCCCCGCATCATCACCGACGCCACCAAGGCCGAGATGAAGAAGGTCCTCGCCGAGATCCAGGACGGCACCTTCGCCAACACCTGGATCGCCGAGTACAAGGCGGGCCTGCCGAAGTACAACGAGTACAAGAAGGCCGACTCGGAGCACCTGCTGGAGACCACCGGCAAGAAGCTCCGGAAGCTGATGAGCTGGGTCGACGAAGAGGCCTGAGCCCCACCGGGAGGCACAACCTCCTTGTACACCGAGGCTGTTCCCGTCCGGGTGATTTCGCCGGACGGGAGCAGCCGGGCCACCGGTCCGTCGATACACTTCCGAGTGCGCGTCAGGCCCACAGCGTCGTGCGTCTAGCTACGCGGCATGCCACCTTCCCCCGCCTGTCACGCCACCTCCGTGTGGCCGGGGAGAACCGGACAGTTAAGGACACACTGTCGTGAGCAAATCCGTAGTACTCATCGCCGAAGAGCTGTCCCCCGCGACCGTGGACGCGCTCGGACCGGACTTCGAGATCCGCCACTGCAACGGCGCGGACCGCACCGAGCTGCTGACCGCGATCGCCGACGTGGACGCCGTCCTGATCCGCTCCGCGACCCGCGTGGACGCCGAGGCGCTGGCCGCCGCCAAGCGCCTCAAGGTGGTCGCCCGCGCCGGCGTCGGCCTGGACAACGTGGACGTCTCGGCCGCCACCAAGGCCGGTGTGATGGTCGTCAACGCGCCGACCTCCAACATCGTCACCGCCGCCGAGCTGGCCTGCGGCCTGCTGATCTCGGTCGCCCGCAACATCGCGCCCGCCAACGCCGCGCTCAAGCAGGGCGAGTGGAAGCGCAACAAGTACACCGGCGTCGAGCTCTCCGAGAAGGTCCTCGGCGTGGTCGGCCTCGGCCGGATCGGCGTCCTGGTCGCGCAGCGGATGTCCGCCTTCGGGATGAAGATCGTCGCCTACGACCCCTACATCCAGGCCGCCCGCGCGGCCCAGATGGGCGTCAAGCTGGTCTCCCTGGAGGAGCTGCTGGAGGTCTCGGACTTCATCACCGTCCACCTCCCCAAGACCCCCGAGACCATCGGCCTGATCGGCGACGAGGCGCTGCACAAGGTCAAGCCGACCGTCCGCATCGTCAACGCCGCCCGCGGCGGCATCGTGGACGAGGCCGCGCTCGCCAGCGCCCTCAAGGACGGCCGGGTGGCCGGCGCCGGCCTGGACGTGTACGCCAAGGAGCCGTGCACCGACTCGCCGCTGTTCGCCTTCGACAACGTGGTGGCCACCCCGCACCTGGGCGCCTCCACCGACGAGGCCCAGGAGAAGGCCGGCATCGCCGTCGCCAAGTCGGTCCGCCTGGCGCTGGCCGGCGAGCTGGTGCCGGACGCGGTCAACGTCCAGGGCGGCGTGATCGCCGAGGACGTGCGGCCGGGTCTGCCGCTGGCCGAGAAGCTCGGCCGGATCTTCACCGCGCTGGCCGGCGAGGTCGCCGTCCGGCTCGACGTCGAGGTCCGCGGCGAGATCACCCAGCACGACGTCAAGGTGCTCGAACTCTCCGCCCTCAAGGGTGTGTTCGAGGACGTGGTGGCCGAGACGGTGTCCTACGTCAACGCCCCGCTGTTCGCCCAGGAGCGCGGTGTCGAGGTGCGGCTGACCACCTCCAGCGAGTCCCCCGAGCACCGCAACGTGATCACCGTCCGCGGCACCCTCTCGGGCGGCGAGGAGATCGCGATCTCCGGCACCCTGTCCGGCCCCAAGCAGACCCAGAAGATCGTCGGCGTGGACGCCTTCGACGTGGACGTGGCGCTCACCGACCACATGGCGTTCTTCAAGTACGAGGACCGGCCCGGCGTGGTCGGCACCCTCGGCCGGATCCTCGGCGACGCCGGCATCAACATCGCCGGCATGCAGGTCGCCCGGGACGGCGAGGGCGCGCTGGCCTCGATCACCGTGGACAGCGAGGTCTCCCAGGACGTCCTGACCGAGATCTCCGGCGCGATCGGCGCCCGGTTCGCCCGCGCGGTCAACCTCGGCTGACGCCCGCTCAGGACCGGAACGGCCCCTCTGCACCGCGGCAGGGGGGCCGTTCGCATGCCTCCGGTGGGGCTCGTCTCAGATACTAGGAAATCCAACTATTCGTGCAGACAGCGACGCCCGACCCGTCGTACCGTGAAAGGGCCATACGGTGAGCCACCCCTGCAACGCCAGGGTGTGTGGCCCGTGTGCCCGTACGCACAGCGGCAGGCGACCCCTGGCCGGCGTACCCCACTCCCCACCCTCTGCGCGCCCGCTCGCGCATGTTCCACAGGAGACCGGTATGCCTTCCGTCGCCGACCGCCACGCCACCCCCGCCGCCCCCGCCTCCCGCGCCCCGCGCCGCCGCCGCCGGGCCGAGCCCCACCCGTACGCCGCCGCCGCGCTGCAGCGGGCCCTGGACCGGCGTGACAACGGCGGCGTGGAGGGCCACGCGCACTGACGGCCCGTCCGGGGGCCCCGCCGGGCGCCCGCGAGGGGTCGGACGGGCCCCGGGCACGCCCCGCCGGGCCACCCGGGCGCTCCGCCGGCCGGTTGACGGTTCCTCACCCGCAGGGGTGCAACCCGCACTCCAACGAGGGACACCGCTGGCGTGGGACCTGGCGGCGATCCTAAGACGGATCCGTGCGCACCCCACTCGCCGCCGTCGGCGTCGTCCTCGCCCTGCTGTCCGCCGCGCCGCCCGCCGCGGCCCGGGAGCCGGACCCGGGCCGGTCCCGCGCCGGTACCCCGGTGGCCGTCCTGCTGGAGCTCGACACCGAGGCCGCCGCCCCCGCGTACCGGCGGGCGGCGGCCGAGGCGCGCCGGTCACTCCGCTCCCCGGAGGCCGTCCGGCGGGAGGCCGCCCGGGCCGGCGCCGAGCAGCGCGGACGGGCGGTCCGCGCGGTCGACCGGCTGGCCGCCGCGGTCCGGGCCGAGGAGCCCGCCGCCGGCACCCTGTACCGCACCCAGACGCTGCTGACCGGCCTCGCGGTCCGCACCCCGCCGGGCGCCCTGCGGGCCCTCGGCCGGCTGCCCGGGGTCCGCGCCGTGCACCCGATCGCGCTCAAGGAGCGGTCCAACGCGCACGCCGTGCCGCTCACCGGCGGCCCCGCCGTCTGGTCCGCCCCGGCCGGCACCACCGGCGAGGGCGTGCGGATCGGCATCGTCGACTCCGGCATCGACTACACCCACGCCGACTTCGGCGGGCCCGGCACCGAGGCGGCCTTCGCCACGGTGGACGGCGCCGCGCCGGCCCCCGCCGCGCTCTTCCCCAACGCCAAGGTGATCGGCGGCCGGGACCTGGTCGGTGACGCCTACGATCCCGACCCCTCGTCACCCGGCTACCAGCCGCAGGCCCGTCCGGACGCCAACCCGATCGACTGCGCCGCCAACGGCCACGGCAGCCACGTGGCCGGCACCGCGGCCGGATACGGCGTCACCGCGGACGGGCGGACCTACCGCGGCCCGTACCGGGAGGGGCTGGACCCGGCCGCGTTCCGGGTCGGCCCGGGCACCGCGCCCGGCGCGCAGCTGTACGCGATCCGGGTGTTCGGCTGCGAGGGCTCCACCGACCGGCTCGGCGAGGCCCTGGACCTGGCCGCCGACCCGGACGGGGACGGCGACCCGAGCGACCGCCTGGACGTGGTCAACCTCTCGCTCGGCAGCCGCTTCGGCGGCACCCGGGACGCCGACGCACTGGCCGCCGACCGGCTCGCCGGACTCGGCACCCTGGTGGTCGCCTCGGCCGGCAACGACGGCGACCTGTACGCGGTCGGCGGCAGCCCCGGCACCGCCCCGACGGCGCTGGCGGTGGCCGCCTCGGTGGACCCGCACGGCGACGCCGACGGCATCCGGGTGCTCGCCCCGCCCGCCCTGGCCGGCGTGGTCCCGGCGCACTGGAGCGCCGAGTACCACGCCTGGTCCCAGCGGGAGGTCCGCGGCGAGCTGGCCCTGCCGGCCGGCCAGGCGGACGGCTGCGCGGCCTTCGACCCGGCCGACGCCGCCCTGATCACCGGCCGGATCGCCGTCCTGCGCTGGGCCACCAGGGACGCCGACCGGGCCTGCGGCTCGGCCGCCCGGGCGGACCACGCCGCCGACGCCGGGGCGATCGGCACCCTGTTCGCAGCCGACGGCGACAACCTCGGCGAGGTCGCCGGCAACGACCGGATCCCGGCCGCCGTCCTGGCCCGGGCCGAGGGCGAGCGGCTGATCGGCGCCCTCAAGTCCGGGCCGGTGACGGTGGGCCTCGCCGCCCCGGGCAACCCGCTGCACGGCGCCGTCTCCCAGGACCAGCCGCAGCGCGCCGACACCCTGGCGTCCTTCACCTCCCGCGGCATCGGCGTGCCCGGCACGGTCAAGCCCGACCTGGCCGCGCCCGGCGAGACCATCTGGTCCGCCAAGGCCGGCAGCGGCAGCGGCGGCATGCGCGAGGACGGCACCTCGATGGCCGCCCCGCACGCCGCCGGCCTGGCCGCCCTGGTCCGGGCCGCCCACCCCGACTGGACGGTCGCCGAGGTCAAGGCCGCCCTGATGAACACCGCCGGCGACCTCTGGCTCGGCGACGGCCGCACCGGCCCGCTCCAGGCACCCGAGCGGGCCGGCGCCGGGCAGGTCCGGGCCGACCTCGCGGTCCGCACCCCGGCGGTGGCCTACGCGGCCGGCGAGGGCGCGGTGGAGGGCGCGGTCGGCGTCTCCTTCGGCCCGGTCGAGATCACCGGCCCGGTCGCGCACGCCGCCCTGGCCCGCGAGGTGGAGGTGCGCAACCTCTCCGGCGCCCCGCTCGCCTACACCACCGCCTACCGGGCGGCCACCGAGGTCCCGGGCGCGGCCTTCGAGATCACGCCCGCCCGGGTGCAGGTACCCGCCGGCGGCACGGCCCGGGTGCGGATCACCCTCCGGGCCCGCGGCCGGCTGGAACGGGCCCCCGACCCCACCCTGGACCTCCAGCAGGCCGGCCGGGCCCGGACGTACCGCGCCGAGCTCTCCGGCCGGCTGCTGCTCACCCCGGTCCCCGGCGGGGCGCCCCAGCTGCGGGTGCCGGTGTTCGCCGCACCCCGGCCGGCCACCGACCTGACCGCCGTCCCCCGGGCCAGGACCGCCGCCGGGGGCACCCTGCTGGCGCTGCGGGGCACCGCCGCCCCCACCCCGGACGGGGCCGGCCTGGTCAGCGCCTTCGTGCTGGGCGGCGAGGCGCCCGCGTGGCCGGGCTGCCCGGCCGAGGGCCCGTGCGCCACCGAGCCGGGCGACCGGTCGGCGAACCTCCGGGCGGCCGGCGCCGCCGGCGACCTCCCGACGGGCTCCGCGCCCGAGCAGGGCCGGATCCACCTGGCGGCCGTGCTCCGGGCACCCGCCGCCACCCCGGCCGGCCTGACCGGCGTCCGGGCCTCGCTCGACACCGACGGCGACGGGCGCACCGACGCCGTGGTCGCCGCCGACCGGCTCCGCGGCAGCGACGTCCTGGTGGCCCGCACCTTCGCCGCCGCCACCGGCCGGGAACTGGACGTCCAACCGCTGAACGCCCGCTGGGGCGACACCGACACCGGGCTGCTGGACGGCGACGCGGTGGTGCTGCCGGTCCGGCTGGCCGCACTGCCCCGCCCCGCCGGAGCGACGACCGTGATCCGGTACGCGGTGTGGACCGGGCCCGAGTCGCCGGGAGCCATGCCCGACCCGGCCGGGGCGCTGGACGCGATCGGCCTGGACGGCGAACGGCCCGTCCTGCCGCTGGACGTCGCCCACCCGGCACCGGACGTCCGCACCGGCGGCGACGGCGGCGCGGCGATCGCCGCCCAGGAGCGGCCCGGGGGCATGCTGGAGGTGCGGACCGGCGGCAGCCCGCAGCGGCTGTTGCTGATCCACCACCTCAACCCGGTGGGCCGGCGGGCCCAGATCCTGGCCCTGCCGTGACCCCGTCCTGACCTGGGCCCGAGGCGGCCTCGCGGCCGGCTCGCCGGCCGCTGGAGAGGGCCCCGGAACCTGTCCGAATGGCGGACGGAAGCTGTCCACCCCTAAGACGCGGGAGTAGTGTCCCCAGCATGTCTCGCACCCTTCGCCTCGCAGTTATCCCCGGTGACGGCATCGGCCAGGAAGTGGTGGCCGAGGGCCTCAAGGTGCTCAGCGCCGCCCTCCCCTCCGACGTCAAGCTGGAGACCACCGAGTACGACCTCGGTGCGCGGCTCTACCACCGCACCGGCGAGACCCTCCCCGACAGCACCCTGGAGGAGCTCAAGGGGCACGACGCGATCCTGCTCGGCGCGATCGGCGACCCCAGCGTCCCGTCCGGCGTGCTGGAGCGCGGCCTGCTGCTGAAGCTGCGGTTCGCCTTCGACCACCACATCAACCTGCGCCCGGGCAAGCTCTTCCCCGGGGTGACCTCCCCGCTGGGCGGCGACCCGCAGATCGACTTCGTGGTGGTCCGCGAGGGCACCGAGGGCCCGTACGTCGGCAACGGCGGCACCCTGCGCGCCGGCACCGAGCACGAGGTGGCCACCGAGGTCAGCCTCAACACCGCCTTCGGCATCGAGCGCGTGGTCCGCGACGCCTACCGCCGCGCCGCCGCCCGCCCGCGCAAGAAGCTCACCCTGGTCCACAAGAACAACGTGCTGGTGCACGCCGGCCACCTGTGGAGCCGGATCTTCCAGCAGGTCGGCCAGGAGTTCCCCGAGGTCACCACCGACTACCTGCACGTGGACGCGGCGACGATCTTCTTCGTCACCCAGCCCGAGCGGTTCGACGTGATCGTCACCGACAACCTGTTCGGCGACATCCTCACCGACCTCGCCGCGGCCGTCACCGGCGGCATCGGCCTGGCCGCCTCCGGCAACATCAACCCGAGCGGCGCGTTCCCGTCGATGTTCGAGCCCGTGCACGGCTCGGCCCCCGACATCGCCGGCCAGGGCAAGGCCGACCCGACCGCCACCGTGCTCTCCGTCGCCATGCTGCTGGAGCACCTGGGCTACACCGCCGAGGCCGCCACGGTGGAGGCCGCCGTCGCGGCCGACCTGGCCGCGCGCACCGGCACCCGTTCCACCTCCGAGGTCGGCGACGCGCTGGCCGCCCGAGTATCCGGCTGACGGGCCGGCTCCCTATCGCGCACAGCCTCCCGGCTGTTCGGCACGGCCCTCTGGATGCGAGTATCGACAGTGGGCCGTGCCGTCGTGCGCTCCTTCACCAACGTGGGGTGACCGGCGGAAGCGGCCCGGACCAACCCCACGGTGAAGGATTGACAGCCATGAGCACGCCCACCCAGGCGCCCATCACGTTCGACCTCAAGCCCTCCGCGCACCCGCTGTCCGACGCGGAGCGCGAGGCCCGGCTGGCCAACCCCGGGTTCGGCCGGATCTTCACCGACCACATGGTCACCATCCGGTGGACCGAGGGCCGGGGCTGGCACGACGCGCAGCTCACCCCGTACGCGCCGCTGGAGATCGACCCGGCCAACATGACCCTGCACTACGGGCAGGCCATCTTCGAGGGCCTCAAGGCGTACCGGCAGGTCGACGGCTCGATCGCCACCTTCCGCCCGGAGGCCAACGCCGCCCGCTTCCAGGCCTCCGCGCGCCGCCTGGCGATGCCGGAGCTGCCGGTGGAGACCTTCGTCGAGGCCGTGGAGCTGCTGGTCCAGCAGGAGCGGAACTGGGTGCCGGCGCAGGCCGAGCAGAGCCTGTACCTGCGGCCCTTCATGTTCGCCACCGAGGTCGGCCTGGGCGTGCGCCCGGCGAACTCCTACCTGTTCATGATCATCGCCTCGCCGGCCGGCGCGTACTTCCCCGGCGGCGTGAAGCCGGTCTCGGTCTGGCTCTCCGAGGACTACGTCCGGGCCGCGCCCGGCGGCACCGGCGCCGCCAAGTGCGCCGGCAACTACGCCGCCTCCCTGGTCGCCCAGGCCGAAGCCGCCGCCAAGGGCTGCGACCAGGTCGTCTGGCTCGACGCCGCCGAGCACCGGTGGATCGAGGAGATGGGCGGCATGAACCTCTACTTCGTCTTCGGCGAGGGCGAGAACGCCCGGATCGTCACCCCCGAGCTCTCCGGAGCCCTGCTGCCCGGCATCACCCGCGACTCGCTGCTCACCCTGGCCTCCGACCTCGGCCACGCGGTCGAGGAGCGGAAGATCTCCACCGAGGAGTGGAAGCAGGGCAACGCCGACGGCACCCTCACCGAGGTGTTCGCCTGCGGCACCGCCGCCGTGATCACCCCGGTCGGCTCGGTCAAGTCCCGCGGCGGCGACTGGACGGTCGGCACCGGCGAGCCCGGCCCGATCACCATGGAGCTCCGCAAGGCCCTCCTCGCCATCCAGGGCGGCCAGACCCCGGACACCCACGGCTGGCTCCACAAGATCCTCTGACCCGCCCCCGGGCGTCCCATCCCGGGACGCCCGGTGCTCGGTAACCTCGAACTGTCCCGCTCGTTGAGCCGTACGGATCGGAAGGAGGGGCCGTGACCGCCGAGACGCACAGCTTCACCGAGTCCGGGCCCAGCCGGGGCGAGGACCTCCTCGACGCCTTCCTGGCGCTGGACACCCCGCCGGGATTCAAGGCCGAGCTCATCGAGGGGGAGATCGTCGTGACCCCACCACCGGACGGCGAACACGAGACCGTGGTCGGCCGGATCGCCAAGCAGGTTTTCCGGCAGGGTTCGACGGACGTCGACTTCGCGCCGGGAGCCGGTCTGATCGTGCCCGACGGGCGCTACATCCCGGACGGTACGTTCACGAGCGTCGGCGCGATGCTGGACCGTGAGTCGTGGTGGAAGCCGGACGGCGTGCTGATGGTCGTGGAAGTGACGTCCAGCGATCCGCGAAAGGACCGTGACGCCAAACGCAGGGGTTACGCAGCCGCGTCGATTCCGCTGTACCTGCTGGTCGACCGGCAGGCCAACCGGCTGGTGCTGCACAGCGGTCCGGCCCGGGGCGACTACTCCACGACCACCGGTGTGCCGCTCGGTGATCCGCTGCCGTTGCCCGCACCGTTCGGGTTCGACCTGGACACGGCCGGTCTGGTCGGATAGCCGTTCCGTATGGCGAGACACCCCGGCCGGGATCCGGAACGTGTGCCAGACTGCCGGTGTGTCCTCGCTCGTGCTGATTATTGGCAGCAGGCGCGCCGGTCCGCAGTGACCGCTCCCGAGTAACCAGACCCGCGGAGCGACCACCAGCGTCCAGACCCGCGCGCAGACCTCTCGCACCCGCGAGGGGTCTTTTTGTTTCCCCGGACCGGCCGGAGCCCCCACAAGGGGCCGAGGGACACCGGGAGCGCGCGGGATGCTGGACAGTGGAGCCGGATCCCCGAGGAATTCCCGGCAACCGCAGCACCTCCACCGAAACGGAGAACCCAGGGCCATGACCGAGGCCAGCAGCCCCAGCAGCCGTCCCCACGACAGCTTCCACGTCTTCGACACCACGCTGCGCGACGGCGCCCAGCGCGAGGGGATCAACCTCACCGTCGCCGACAAGCTGACCATCGCCCGGCACCTGGACGAGTTCGGCGTCGGCTTCATCGAGGGCGGCTGGCCGGGCGCCAACCCCCGCGACACCGAGTTCTTCGCCCGGGCCGCGGCCGAACTCGACCTCCAGCACGCCCAGCTGGTCGCCTTCGGCGCCACCCGCCGGGCCGGCGGCCGGGCCGCGGACGACCCGCAGCTGGCCGCCCTGGTCGACTCCGGCGCTCCGGTGGTCACCCTGGTCGCCAAGTCCCACGACCGGCACGTGGAGCTGGCCCTGCGCACCACCCTGGACGAGAACCTGGAGATGATCCGGGACAGCGTCGCGTACCTGCGCTCCCGGGACCGCCGGGTGTTCATCGACTGCGAGCACTTCTTCGACGGCTACAAGGCCAACCCCGGCTACGCGGTGGAGGTGGTCCGCACCGCGCACCAGGCCGGCGCCGACGTGGTGGTGCTGTGCGACACCAACGGCGGGATGCTGCCCGGCGGCGTCCGGGAGATCGTCGCCGAGGTGCTCGCCCTCACCGGCGCCCGGCTGGGCATCCACGCCCAGGACGACACCGGCTGCGCGGTGGCCAACACGCTGGCCGCGGTGGACGCCGGGGCGACCCACGTCCAGTGCACCGCCAACGGCTACGGCGAGCGGGTCGGCAACGCCAACCTCTTCCCGGTGGTCGGCGCGCTGGAGATCAAGTACGACCGGCGGGTGCTGCCGGCCGGGAAGCTCGCCGAGATGACCCGGATCTCGCACGCCGTCGCCGAGGTGGTCAACCTCGCCCCCTCCACCCACCAGCCGTACGTGGGCTTCTCGGCCTTCGCCCACAAGGCCGGCCTGCACGCCTCGGCGATCAAGGTGGACCCGGACCTGTACCAGCACATCGACCCGGAGCTGGTCGGCAACACCATGCGGATGCTGGTCTCCGACATGGCCGGACGGGCCTCGGTCGAGCTCAAGGGCCGGGAGCTGGGCTACGACCTGTCCACCGACCGGGACCTGGTCGGCCGGGTGGTGGCCAGGGTCAAGGAGCAGGAGAACCTCGGCTACACCTACGAGGCCGCCGACGCCTCCTTCGAACTGCTGCTCAGGGACGAGGTGAAGGGCCGCCGGGAGCGGTTCTTCCGGCTGGAGTCCTGGCGGACCATCAGCGAGCAGGGCCCGGACGGGCGTCCGGGCAACGAGGCCACCGTCAAGCTCTGGGCCAAGGGCGAGCGCCGGATCGCCACCGGCGAGGGCAACGGCCCGGTGGACGCGCTCGACCGGGCGCTGCGGACCGCCCTGGAGCGGATCTACCCGCAGCTGGCCAAGCTGGAGCTGGTGGACTACAAGGTCCGCATCCTGGAGGGCCAGCACGGCACCGGCTCCAAGACCAGGGTGCTGATCGAGTCCTCGGACGGCACGGCCACCTGGTCCACCGTCGGGGTGGCCGACAACGTCATCGCCGCCTCCTGGCGGGCGCTGGAGGACGCGTACGCCTACGGCCTGCTGCGGGCCGGGGTGGAGCCGGAGGCCGAGGCGGAGGCCGGCTGACCCGGGGCCGACGCGTCGGCGGACGAGGCACGGACGCACAGGGGCGCGGGGATCCGCGCGGCCGGCCGGGCACGGAGGTGTCCGGTGGGTCGCGCGGGTCCCCGCGCCCCTGACTGCCGCTCAGCGGCCGCTCAGCGCAGGCGGGCGAGCAGGGCGTGCTCGACCAGGGTGATGAGGGCGCTCTTGGCGCTGTCCCGGCGCCGGGCGTCGACGGTGATGATCGGGGTGTCGGGCCCGAGCTGGAGTGCCTCGCGGACCTCTTCGGGAGTGTGGGGCTGGTGTCCGTCGAAGCCGTTGAGGGCGACGACGAAGGGCAGGCCCGAGTTCTCGAAGTAGTCGAGGGCGGGGAAGCAGTCGGCGAGGCGGCGGGTGTCGACGAGGACGACGGCGCCGATGGCGCCGCGGACCAGGTCGTCCCACATGAACCAGAAGCGGTCCTGGCCGGGGGTGCCGAAGAGGTAGAGGATCAGGTCTTCGTCGAGGGTGATTCGGCCGAAGTCCATGGCGACCGTGGTGGTGGTCTTGCCCCCGGTGTGGGTGAGGTCGTCGATCCCGGCGGAGGCGGAGGTCATGACGGCCTCGGTCCGCAGGGGGTTGATCTCGGAGACGGCGCCGACGAGGGTGGTCTTGCCCACGCCGAAGCCGCCGGCGACGACGATCTTCGCGGAGGTGGTCGCGCGGCCGGGGGAGGTCGCGTTAGAGCTTGCGAAGTCCACTGAGGACCCTTTCGAGCAGCGTGACGTCGGGCTGGTTGCCGGATTCGCCGCCGGCAGCGGGCTGGTGGATGGCGACGAGCCCGGCCTCGGCCAGGTCGGCGACCAGGATCCGGGCGACGCCCAGAGGCATGGAGAGCAGCGCCGAGATCTCGGCGACCGACTTCACCTCGGTGCACAGCGAGCAGATCCGCTGGTGCTCCGGCAGCAGCGTGGCCAGCCGGGCCGGGTCGACGCTGGCCGAGACCAGGGCCTCCAGCGCCAGCTCGTAGCGCGGCCGGGTGCGACCACCGGTCATCGCGAACGGCCGGATCAGCGGCCCGGAGTCCTCCTCGTCCTCGTACTCCTCGACGTGCCCGGGCTCCTCGTGCCGGGAGGGCGTGCCGGTGTGTTCGGGGAAGGCCTCGGGGCCCGGGTAGTTCGGGAAGCCGCCGGGCTGCCGGCCGTAGGACGGCTGCTGCGGCTGGGTGAAGTACCGGGGGTCGGGCTGGCCGTAGCCGGGCTGCTGCTGACCGTACTGCTGCGGGTCGTACGGCTGGCCGTGCCCGACGCCGGGCACGCCGAAGGCGTCATGGCCGGTGCCGGGGTACGGAACGCCGTACTGACCGCGGTCGTCGGGCGGTGTCACGGTTCCTCTCCTCAAGGGTGCGGCGGTGCGGTGCAGGCCCCGGTACGGGAGGTGCCGGGGCCGGTGGTGCGAAGGCCGTACAACGCCCGAACCCGGGGCCGCCGTCGGAAGACGGTGGCCCCGGGGACGGGCAATGAGGTCTTTCGAATACCAGGACGGTATCCGACGAACCGTCAGTGCAGGAGACTGCCCTGGAGTTCCGCACGGAGTGCGGGGGTGAGGACGGCGCCGGCCCGGTCGACGAGCAGGGCCATCTCGTAGCCGACGAGACCGATGTCGGAGTCCGGGGAAGCGAGGACCGCGAGCGCGGATCCGTCGCTGACGGCCATCAGGAACAGGAAGCCACGTTCCATCTCGACGACGGTCTGGTTGACCTCTCCGCCCTCGAAGATCCGGCTGGCGCCGGAGGTCAACGAGGTGAGTCCGGAGGCGACCGCGGCGAGCTGGTCGGCGCGGTCCCGGGGGAACCCTTCGGACATGCAGAGCAGGAGGCCGTCGGCGGAGACCACCACCGTGTGCGACACCCCGGGGGTGTTGTCCACGAAATTGGTGATCAGCCAGTTCAGGTTCTGCGCGGCCTGGCTCATCTGACTCAACTCAACGCTCCTGGTGGTTCGAGCCGCCGAAGAGATCGGTGCTGCTGTTGTGCTGTCCGTTGTCGAATCGGCCCTCGTTGGGGTCGATCCTGAAGCTACCGGTGGCCGCGGGGTCGCCGCCGGCATTGCGTCCCTGTTCCACACCGCGGCGCAGGTTGGTCAGGCGGCCGCGGACCTCGCTCGGGTCGCGGGACACCTGGGGGCCGTCCTGCGGGGTGGGGGTGGCGTTGCCCGCCACCAGGTTCTGCTTGGGGACCCGGCGGGGCAGGCCCGAGGCGGTGGTCCCGTCGGTGGTGGGCTCGCGGAGCTTGCCCGCCCGCTGCCAGGTCCCGTCGTTCGGCGAGTCCCAGCTGGTCTGCGCGGAGGTCGGACCGGTCGGGCCGAAGCCGCCCAGCGCCGACACGTCGTGCCCGCGGGCCTCGGCGGGCGCCGAGGTGTCCTTGGCGCCGGTGAACCAGTTCGGCTTCTCGCCGCCGGCCGTCGCACCGTCCTGGGCGCCGAGGGCACGGGCCGCGGCCCCGCCCGCCAGCTGCTCGCCCGGGCGGCGCTGCGGCAGCCCGCCGGCCCCGCCGGACGGGAGCGCCGGCGGCAGCGCGGCCGGCTCCTCCTGGCCGTACGGGTGGCCCGGGGTGTCCTCGTAGCCGTAGCCGTCCTGCTGGTAGCCCTGCTCGTAGCCGTAGCCCTGGTCGCCGTAGCCGTCCTGGGCGTAGTCCTGGCGGCCGTACGGGTCCTGCTGGCCGTAGGCGTCCTGCTGGTACCCCTGCGGGCCGCCGTAGCCGTCCTGCTGGTAGCCGTAGCCCTGGTCGTCGTAGCCGTCCTGGGCGTAGTCCTGGCGGCCGTACGGGTCCTGCTGGCCGTAGGCGTCCTGCTGGTACCCCTGCGGGCCGCCGTAGGGCTGCTGCTGCGGCTGCTCGTCCCCGTACGGGACGTCGAGCAGCTCGGCCTCCAGCGGCTCCTCGGCGGACGGGCCGGAGTCCAGCGCGGCGCGGCGCTTCTGCTCCAGGCGCTGCGAGCGCTGCACCGACTCCAGGGCGGGGCTGAAGCCGCTGCCGCCGGAGTTGCCGGTCAGGTGGTCGTCGAAGCCCAGCTCGGCGGCGCTGCGGCCGTCGTACTCCCAGTTCTGGGCGGAGGGCTCCTGCTCGGCGAAGATCCGGGAGACCGTGAACTCCTCCTCCGGCTCCGGAGCGGCGTCCATCCGGGTCAGGTTCTGCGGGAGCATCACCAGCGAGGTGGTGCCCGCGGACTCGCCCGAGGGGCGGAGCTGGACGCGGATGTCGTGCCGCTGCGAGAGCCGGCCGACCACGAACAGGCCCATGCGGCGGGAGATGGTGGCGTCGACCGTGGGCGGCTCGGCCAGCTTCTCGTTGATCTCCGCGAAGTCCTCGGCGGTGAGGCCGATGCCCTTGTCGTGGATCTCGACCAGCACCCGGCCGTCCGGCAGGCGGGTGGCGTTGACCAGCACCCGGGTCTGCGGGCTGGAGAAGGTGGTGGCGTTCTCCAGCAGCTCGGCGAGCAGGTGGACGAGGTCGGTCACGGCGGCGCCGACGACCTCGGCCTCCGGGATGCCGGCCAGCTCGACGCGCTCGTACTGCTCCACCTCGGAGGAGGCGGCGCGGAGCACGTCGACCAGCGGCACCGGGGTGTTCCAGCGGCGGCCCGGCTCCTCGCCGGCGAGGACGAGGAGGTTCTCACCGTTGCGGCGCATACGGGTGGCCAGGTGGTCCAGCTTGAAGAGGTTCTCCAGCTGGTCCGGGTCGGCCTCGTTGTTCTCCAGGTCGGTGATCAGCGCCAGCTGGCGCTGGATCAGGCTCTGGCTGCGACGCGACAGGTTGGTGAAGATCGCGTTGACGTTGCCCCGCAGCAGGGCCTGCTCGGCGGCGAGCGACACGGCCTGCTGGTGGACCTGGTCGAAGGCGCGGGCGACCTCGCCGATCTCGTCCTTGCCCCACAGCGGGATCGCGGTCACCGCGGTGTCCACCCGCTCCGGGTCGGTCTTGGAGAGCTTGTCGACCAGGTCGGGCAGACGGTGGTTGGCGATCTCCAGCGCGGCCTGGTTCAGGGTCTTCATGCCGAGGATCATCGAGCGGGCGATGAAGCCGGTGAGCAGACCGGCCAGCACCAGCGCGGCGATCACGATCAGCGAGTTCAGGATCACGTCGGTGAGGGCGCGGTCCTTGATGTTCTGCGCGTCGGCGACGACCTGGGTGAGCAGCTCGTCCTCGGTCGCCTTGAGGGCCGTGATGTGGCTCTTGGTGGCCTGGTCCCAGTTCTGCAGGTTGAGGCCCTCGGCCTGGGCGGCGTCGAAGGCCGCCTTCGCCTGAGCGACACCCTTGCTTTGGCCGGCCGCGGCCGCCGAGGAGTAGGACATGCCGATGTTCAGCAGGCCCTGGATGGTCGGCAGGGTGCTGCCGTTGGGCATCCGGTACGGCAGGCGCTGGTCGGCGGTGGCCTGGTCGACCTGGGCACGCGCGAAGACGTCCAGCTCCTCGGGGGAGCTGGCGGTGTTGAACTCGCTGAGCGCGGTGCCTTCGAGCCGGTTGGCGACCAGGAGCGTCTGGATCAGGTCCTGGTTCTCGTAGCGGGTCACCTTGTTGGTGGCGATGCCCGCGAGCAGGTTGACCATCAGGATGCGCTGGGTCGAGGCGGAGGCCTTGGCCAGCGACATGGCGTAGATCGCGCGGCCCTTGGAGGTCACGCTGGAGCTGCCGAAGCCGACCGAGTTGTCCATGGCCAGCAGCGGGGCGAACAGCGCCGAGTAGGCCTGGGCGGTCGCGGTGGCGAACAGCTCCTCGCCGTAGGCGCTCTGGCGCAGGTGCGGCAGGAAGGCCACCATCTGCTGGAACGACTGGTTGCGGCGGCGCATGGTGGCGTCGTCCGAGACCTTGGCGAAGGCGGAGTTGTACGTGGCGAGCGCCTTGTCGGTGGCCGCCCGGTACTTGGCGACCCGGCCCTCGTCGTCCTTGCCCGTGATGATCGGGATCGCGGTGAGGTCGCGCTCCGACTCCAGGGCGTCGGCCAGCTCGGTGGCGGCACGGGCCAGCTCGGCGGTCTTCACCGCGTGGTCGGCCTTGACCCAGTCGTCGTACGAGGAGTTGACGCGCAGACCACCGAAGACCAGCGCGATCACGACGGGGATCAGCAGGATCGCGACGAGTCGGGTCGGCACGCGCCAGTTCAGCGGCGACAGGAACTCGTACTTGTCGCTGAGCGAACGAACCTTGCCCGCCTTGCCCGGCTTCGTCGCCTTGGGCGGACCGGCCGGGATGACGGGACCGGGTATGGAACGGTCCTCGGTGGGCGCGAACGCGGAGAACTCACCTTGAGCGTGGCCGCTTCCGCCCGGCTCGTGGCGGGGCTCGGAGCGCCGCTGCGGGGTGACTGGCTTGTTACGCCTCACTCGACAACAACCTCTCGACCGCTTGGGCGGCCATGGATCTTCCAGCGGCTTCTCCCCGCTGCCGCAGCCCGATGCTGATGACTACGGGGTAGCTGGAATTTCAGCACGTGGAGGGATAAGGGACAAACAGCCCACGGTGCCCCTCCGTGAGCAGCAGAAATCGGACATTACCGGTCATAGCTCGATAAATGGCATGGTCATTGGCGCTGAACGGATCCGGACGACCACGCACAGTCGCAGTCGATCTCCAAATGCCTACCGAACTGTTATGGACGCCACGGAGCCTCCCGCCACGCCCTCGGCGGGTAAGCCGAAGGGGCGCGGGGACGCGCGCGGCCCGTTCCGGCCTCCAGGAAGGCCCGGCCGCGCGGATCCCCGCGCCCCTTGAGTCCCACCCCCGCCGTCGGCTTACCGCAGGCGGGCGAGCAGGGCGTGCTCGACCAGGGTGATGAGGGCGCTCTTGGCACTGTCCCGGCGCCGGGCGTCGACCGCGACGATCGGGGTGTCGGGCCCGAGCTGGAGTGCCTCGCGGACCTCTTCGGGAGTGTGGGGCTGGTGTCCCTCGAAGCCGTTGAGGGCGACGACGAAGGGCAGGCCCGAGTTCTCGAAGTAGTCGAGGGCGGGGAAGCAGTCGGCGAGGCGGCGGGTGTCGACGAGGACGACGGCGCCGATGGCGCCGCGGACCAGGTCGTCCCACATGAACCAGAAGCGGTCCTGGCCGGGGGTGCCGAAGAGGTAGAGGATCAGGTCTTCGTCGAGGGTGATTCGGCCGAAGTCCATGGCGACCGTGGTGGTGGTCTTGCCCCCGGTGTGGGTGAGGTCGTCGATCCCGGCGGAGGCGGAGGTCATGACGGCCTCGGTCCGCAGGGGGTTGATCTCGGAGACGGCGCCGACGAGGGTGGTCTTGCCCACGCCGAAGCCGCCGGCGACGACGATCTTCGCGGAGGTGGTCGCGCGGCCGGGGGAGGTCGCGTTAGAGCTTGCGAAGTCCACTGAGGACCCTTTCGAGCAGCGTGACGTCAGGCGTACCGCCCGACTCGCCCGCGGCGGCGGGCTGGTGGATGGCGACGAGACCGGCCTCCGCCAGGTCGGCGACGAGGATCCGGGCAACTCCGAGGGGAACGCCGGCGAGCGCGGAGATCTCCGCGACCGACTTGACCTCGCGGCAGAGGGCGACGATCCGGGCGTGCTCCGGCAGCAGCCCGCCCGAGCGCTCCGCGCTGGCGTTGGTCGAGATCAGCGCCTCGATCGCCAGCTGGTAGCGCGGCCGGGTCCGGCCACCGGTCATCGCGTACGGACGGACCAGCGGCTGCTGCTCATAGCCGTCGGACTGCTGGCCGCCGTAGCCGCCGCCGGCCTGCTGGCCGCCGTAGCCACTGCCGTACCCGTTGCCGTAACCGCCGGCGGGTGTCGGGGGCGGGGTCATGCGTCCTCCTAGTGCTGCAGCCGTTCGCAGCGGGCTTCCAGCCGTTGGGCCACGGCTGCGGCAGTGTCGGTCGCCGGGTGGCGGCCGGGGGGTGAAGCACCGGGCCCGGTGAGCGGCCCGGCGCGGGTGGACGGGTTTCAGTGCAGGAGACTGCCCTGGAGTTCCGCACGGAGTGCGGGGGTGAGGACGGCGCCGGCCCGGTCGACGAGCAGGGCCATCTCGTAGCCGACGAGACCGATGTCGGAGTCCGGGGAAGCGAGGACCGCGAGCGCGGATCCGTCGCTGACGGCCATCAGGAACAGGAAGCCGCGTTCCATCTCGACGACGGTCTGGTTGACCTCTCCGCCCTCGAAGATCCGGCTGGCGCCGGAGGTCAACGAGGTGAGTCCGGAGGCGACCGCGGCGAGCTGGTCGGCGCGGTCCCGGGGGAACCCTTCGGACATGCAGAGCAGGAGGCCGTCGGCGGAGACCACCACCGTGTGCGACACCCCGGGGGTGTTGTCCACGAAATTGGTGATCAGCCAGTTCAGGTTCTGCGCGGCCTGGCTCATCTGACTCAACTCAACGCTCCTGGTGGTTCGAGCCGCCGAAGAGATCGGTGCTGCTGTTGTGCTGTCCGTTGTCGAATCGGCCCTCGTTGGGGTCGATCCTGAAGCTACCGGTGGCCGCGGGGTCGCCGCCGGCATTGCGTCCCTGTTCCACACCGCGGCGCAGGTTGGTCAGGCGGCCGCGGACCTCGCTCGGGTCGCGGGACACCTGGGGGCCGTCCTGCGGGGTGGGGGTGGCGTTGCCCGCCACCAGGTTCTGCTTGGGGACCCGGCGGGGCAGGCCCGAGGCGGTGGTCCCGTCGGTGGTGGGCTCGCGGAGCTTGCCCGCCCGCTGCCAGGTCCCGTCGTTCGGCGAGTCCCAGCTGGTCTGCGCGGAGGTCGGACCGGTCGGGCCGAAGCCGCCCAGCGCCGACACGTCGTGCCCGCGGGCCTCGGCGGGCGCCGAGGTGTCCTTGGCGCCGGTGAACCAGTTCGGCTTCTCGCCGCCGGCCGTCGCACCGTCCTGGGCGCCGAGGGCACGGGCCGCGGCCCCGCCCGCCAGCTGCTCGCCCGGGCGGCGCTGCGGCAGCCCGCCGGCCCCGCCGGACGGGAGCGCCGGCGGCAGCGCGGCCGGCTCCTCCTGGCCGTACGGGTGGCCCGGGGTGTCCTCGTAGCCGTAGCCGTCCTGCTGGTAGCCCTGCTCGTAGCCGTAGCCCTGGTCGCCGTAGCCGTCCTGGGCGTAGTCCTGGCGGCCGTACGGGTCCTGCTGGCCGTAGGCGTCCTGCTGGTACCCCTGCGGGCCGCCGTAGCCGTCCTGCTGGTAGCCGTAGCCCTGGTCGTCGTAGCCGTCCTGGGCGTAGTCCTGGCGGCCGTACGGGTCCTGCTGGCCGTAGGCGTCCTGCTGGTACCCCTGCGGGCCGCCGTAGGGCTGCTGCTGCGGCTGCTCGTCCCCGTACGGGACGTCGAGCAGCTCGGCCTCCAGCGGCTCCTCGGCGGACGGGCCGGAGTCCAGCGCGGCGCGGCGCTTCTGCTCCAGGCGCTGCGAGCGCTGCACCGACTCCAGGGCGGGGCTGAAGCCGCTGCCGCCGGAGTTGCCGGTCAGGTGGTCGTCGAAGCCCAGCTCGGCGGCGCTGCGGCCGTCGTACTCCCAGTTCTGGGCGGAGGGCTCCTGCTCGGCGAAGATCCGGGAGACCGTGAACTCCTCCTCCGGCTCCGGAGCGGCGTCCATCCGGGTCAGGTTCTGCGGGAGCATCACCAGCGAGGTGGTGCCCGCGGACTCGCCCGAGGGGCGGAGCTGGACGCGGATGTCGTGCCGCTGCGAGAGCCGGCCGACCACGAACAGGCCCATGCGGCGGGAGATGGTGGCGTCGACCGTGGGCGGCTCGGCCAGCTTCTCGTTGATCTCCGCGAAGTCCTCGGCGGTGAGGCCGATGCCCTTGTCGTGGATCTCGACCAGCACCCGGCCGTCCGGCAGGCGGGTGGCGTTGACCAGCACCCGGGTCTGCGGGCTGGAGAAGGTGGTGGCGTTCTCCAGCAGCTCGGCGAGCAGGTGGACGAGGTCGGTCACGGCGGCGCCGACGACCTCGGCCTCCGGGATGCCGGCCAGCTCGACGCGCTCGTACTGCTCCACCTCGGAGGAGGCGGCGCGGAGCACGTCGACCAGCGGCACCGGGGTGTTCCAGCGGCGGCCCGGCTCCTCGCCGGCGAGGACGAGGAGGTTCTCACCGTTGCGGCGCATACGGGTGGCCAGGTGGTCCAGCTTGAAGAGGTTCTCCAGCTGGTCCGGGTCGGCCTCGTTGTTCTCCAGGTCGGTGATCAGCGCCAGCTGGCGCTGGATCAGGCTCTGGCTGCGACGCGACAGGTTGGTGAAGATCGCGTTGACGTTGCCCCGCAGCAGGGCCTGCTCGGCGGCGAGCGACACGGCCTGCTGGTGGACCTGGTCGAAGGCGCGGGCGACCTCGCCGATCTCGTCCTTGCCCCACAGCGGGATCGCGGTCACCGCGGTGTCCACCCGCTCCGGGTCGGTCTTGGAGAGCTTGTCGACCAGGTCGGGCAGACGGTGGTTGGCGATCTCCAGCGCGGCCTGGTTCAGGGTCTTCATGCCGAGGATCATCGAGCGGGCGATGAAGCCGGTGAGCAGACCGGCCAGCACCAGCGCGGCGATCACGATCAGCGAGTTCAGGATCACGTCGGTGAGGGCGCGGTCCTTGATGTTCTGCGCGTCGGCGACGACCTGGGTGAGCAGCTCGTCCTCGGTCGCCTTGAGGGCCGTGATGTGGCTCTTGGTGGCCTGGTCCCAGTTCTGCAGGTTGAGGCCCTCGGCCTGGGCGGCGTCGAAGGCCGCCTTCGCCTGAGCGACACCCTTGCTTTGGCCGGCCGCGGCCGCCGAGGAGTAGGACATGCCGATGTTCAGCAGGCCCTGGATGGTCGGCAGGGTGCTGCCGTTGGGCATCCGGTACGGCAGGCGCTGGTCGGCGGTGGCCTGGTCGACCTGGGCACGCGCGAAGACGTCCAGCTCCTCGGGGGAGCTGGCGGTGTTGAACTCGCTGAGCGCGGTGCCTTCGAGCCGGTTGGCGACCAGGAGCGTCTGGATCAGGTCCTGGTTCTCGTAGCGGGTCACCTTGTTGGTGGCGATGCCCGCGAGCAGGTTGACCATCAGGATGCGCTGGGTCGAGGCGGAGGCCTTGGCCAGCGACATGGCGTAGATCGCGCGGCCCTTGGAGGTCACGCTGGAGCTGCCGAAGCCGACCGAGTTGTCCATGGCCAGCAGCGGGGCGAACAGCGCCGAGTAGGCCTGGGCGGTCGCGGTGGCGAACAGCTCCTCGCCGTAGGCGCTCTGGCGCAGGTGCGGCAGGAAGGCCACCATCTGCTGGAACGACTGGTTGCGGCGGCGCATGGTGGCGTCGTCCGAGACCTTGGCGAAGGCGGAGTTGTACGTGGCGAGCGCCTTGTCGGTGGCCGCCCGGTACTTGGCGACCCGGCCCTCGTCGTCCTTGCCCGTGATGATCGGGATCGCGGTGAGGTCGCGCTCCGACTCCAGGGCGTCGGCCAGCTCGGTGGCGGCACGGGCCAGCTCGGCGGTCTTCACCGCGTGGTCGGCCTTGACCCAGTCGTCGTACGAGGAGTTGACGCGCAGACCACCGAAGACCAGCGCGATCACGACGGGGATCAGCAGGATCGCGACGAGTCGGGTCGGCACGCGCCAGTTCAGCGGCGACAGGAACTCGTACTTGTCGCTGAGCGAACGAACCTTGCCCGCCTTGCCCGGCTTCGTCGCCTTGGGCGGACCGGCCGGGATGACGGGACCGGGTATGGAACGGTCCTCGGTGGGCGCGAACGCGGAGAACTCACCTTGAGCGTGGCCGCTTCCGCCCGGCTCGTGGCGGGGCTCGGAGCGCCGCTGCGGGGTGACTGGCTTGTTACGCCTCACTCGACAACAACCTCTCGACCGCTTGGGCGGCCATGGATCTTCCAGCGGCTTCTCCCCGCTGCCGCAGCCCGATGCTGATGACTACGGGGTAGCTGGAATTTCAGCACGTGGAGGGATAAGGGACAAACAGCCCACGGTGCCCCTCCGTGAGCAGCAGAAATCGGACATTACCGGTCATAGCTCGATAAATGGCATGGTCATTGGCGCTGAACGGATCCGGACGACCACGCACAGTCGCAGTCGATCTCCAAATGCCTACCGAACTGTTATGGACGCCACGGAGCCTCCCGCCACGCCCTCGGCGGGTAAGCCGAAGGGGCGCGGGGACGCGCGCGGCCCGTTCCGGCCTCCAGGAAGGCCCGGCCGCGCGGATCCCCGCGCCCCTTGAGTCCCACCCCCGCCGTCGGCTTACCGCAGGCGGGCGAGCAGGGCGTGCTCGACCAGGGTGATGAGGGCGCTCTTGGCACTGTCCCGGCGCCGGGCGTCGACCGCGACGATCGGGGTGTCGGGCCCGAGCTGGAGTGCCTCGCGGACCTCTTCGGGAGTGTGGGGCTGGTGTCCCTCGAAGCCGTTGAGGGCGACGACGAAGGGCAGGCCCGAGTTCTCGAAGTAGTCGAGGGCGGGGAAGCAGTCGGCGAGGCGGCGGGTGTCGACGAGGACGACGGCGCCGATGGCGCCGCGGACCAGGTCGTCCCACATGAACCAGAAGCGGTCCTGGCCGGGGGTGCCGAAGAGGTAGAGGATCAGGTCTTCGTCGAGGGTGATTCGGCCGAAGTCCATGGCGACCGTGGTGGTGGTCTTGCCCCCGGTGTGGGTGAGGTCGTCGATCCCGGCGGAGGCGGAGGTCATGACGGCCTCGGTCCGCAGGGGGTTGATCTCGGAGACGGCGCCGACGAGGGTGGTCTTGCCCACGCCGAAGCCGCCGGCGACGACGATCTTCGCGGAGGTGGTCGCGCGGCCGGGGAGGTCGCGTTAGAGCTTGCGAAGTCCACTGAGGACCCTTTCGAGCAGCGTGACGTCAGGCGTACCGCCCGACTCGCCCGCGGCGGCGGGCTGGTGGATGGCGACGAGACCGGCCTCCGCCAGGTCGGCGACGAGGATCCGGGCAACTCCGAGGGGAACGCCGGCGAGCGCGGAGATCTCCGCGACCGACTTGACCTCGCGGCAGAGGGCGACGATCCGGGCGTGCTCCGGCAGCAGCCCGCCCGAGCGCTCCGCGCTGGCGTTGGTCGAGATCAGCGCCTCGATCGCCAGCTGGTAGCGCGGCCGGGTCCGGCCACCGGTCATCGCGTACGGACGGACCAGCGGCTGCTGCTCATAGCCGTCGGACTGCTGGCCGCCGTAGCCGCCGCCGGCCTGCTGGCCGCCGTAGCCACTGCCGTACCCGTTGCCGTAACCGCCGGCGGGTGTCGGGGGCGGGGTCATGCGTCCTCCTAGTGCTGCAGCCGTTCGCAGCGGGCTTCCAGCCGTTGGGCCACGGCTGCGGCAGTGTCGGTCGCCGGGTGGCGGCCGGGGTGAAGCACCGGGCCCGGTGAGCGGCCCGGCGCGGGTGGACGGGTTTCAGTGCAGGAGACTGCCCTGGAGTTCCGCACGGAGTGCGGGGGTGAGGACGGCGCCGGCCCGGTCGACGAGCAGGGCCATCTCGTAGCCGACGAGACCGATGTCGGAGTCCGGGGAAGCGAGGACCGCGAGCGCGGATCCGTCGCTGACGGCCATCAGGAACAGGAAGCCGCGTTCCATCTCGACGACGGTCTGGTTGACCTCTCCGCCCTCGAAGATCCGGCTGGCGCCGGAGGTCAACGAGGTGAGTCCGGAGGCGACCGCGGCGAGCTGGTCGGCGCGGTCCCGGGGGAACCCTTCGGACATGCAGAGCAGGAGGCCGTCGGCGGAGACCACCACCGTGTGCGACACCCCGGGGGTGTTGTCCACGAAATTGGTGATCAGCCAGTTCAGGTTCTGTGCGGCCTGGCTCATCTGACTCATCAACTCAACGCTCCTGGTGCTCGGGGCCGAAGCCGTTGGTGCCCTCGGCGCCGCGCTGGCCGTCCCGGGGGTTCCGGGCCTGGCCGCCGCCGGCGAAGCCGTCGAATCCCTGCTGCGGGTAACCCGCTCCGCCCGGACCGCTCGTCGAGGCGCCGGCCTGGCGGCCCTGCTGGATGCCGCGGCGCAGGTTGGTCAGCCGGCCGCGCACCTCCTCCGGGCTGCGGGAGACCTGCGGACCCGTGATCGGCGAGGCCTCGGCGGTGCCGGAGACCAGGTTCGCCTGCGGGGTACGGCGCGGCAGACCGGACGTGGTCAGACCGCTGGTCGAGGGCTCGCGCACCTGCTCGGCCCGGCGCCAGCGCTCGTCGTTGGCGGAGGCCCGCCACGGGGCGTCCTGGTCGGAGGCGGGACCACCCGGACGCGGAGCACCCTGCTGCGGACCGGCCTGCGGACCCGCCTGCTGGGGACGGCCCTGCTGGCCGGCCTGCTGCGGGCCGCCCTGCGGACCCGCCTGGCGGGGAGCCTGCTGCGGCCGGTCGAAGCCCGGAGCGGAGGTGCCCGGACGCTGCGGCTGGTACGGGCTCGGGTGCTGACCGGTGTCCTGGGAGGACGCGGTCGGCAGGGCCATCGGCTGCTGGCGCTCCGGCCGCGGCGCCGGCTGGGCGGCCGCGTTCGGAACGTCCGGCAGCACCGGCTCGACCAGACCCAGACCCAGCGGGTCGCGCGGGTCGATGTCACTGGCCTCGAAGCGCGGACGGGCGAACTGCCCGGTGCTCTCCGGGTCGCCCGCCGGCGCCGGCTGCTGGGCCTGCGGCCCGGCCGCCGGACCCTGCGGGCGGCGCTGCGGAAGGTCGTTGCCGCGGAACTCGCGGGCCGGGCCGTCCTGGCCCGGGCCGGGCTGCGGACGGCGGCCCGGGGCCTGACCGCCGGCACCCTGGTCGGCCCAGCCGTGCTGGGGACGCCCGCCGTCGGTCGGCAGCTCCGCCGGACGGCGGCGCTGCTCCGGCGGGGCCGGACGACGGCCGGGCATGCCCTGGTCCTGCTGCGGGGCCCGGCGCGGGGCGCCCGGACCGCCGGGACCGCCCTGGACGCCCGGGGCACCGGAGGCGCCCGGGACCCGCCGCGGCGGCAGGCCGGAGGACTGGTTCTGGGCCGGGGCCGGGGCACCGCCCTGGCCCTGGTTCTCGCGCAGCGCCTGACCGACCTCGCGGGTCGGCAGGCCGGGACGGCCACCGCCGTTCTGCGGACCCTGCGGACCCTGCGGGCCGCCGGCCTGCGGGCCCTGGCCCAGCTGCGGACGCCCGCCCGGGCCGCCGGCCGGCGGCTGGCCGAGCGCGGGGGCCGGACGGCTCTGGCGCGGGGTCGGCGCCAGGCCACGCTGCTGCGGCTTGCCGGCGGCGGCACCCGGGCCGCCGGGACGGCCACCGCGGCGGTCGGCGGAGTTGGTGACGTCCACGGGGAGCATGACCAGCGCGGTGGTGCCGCCGGAGTCGCTCGGACGCAGCTGGATACGGATGCCGTGTCGCAGGGACAGGCGGCCGACCACGAAGAGGCCCATGCGGCGGGAGACGGAGACGTCCACCACCGGCGGGTTCGCCAGGCGCTCGTTGATGTCCGCGAGGTCGTCGGGGCTCAGGCCGATACCGGTGTCGTGGATCTCGATCAGCACCCGGCCGTCCGGCAGGGCGTGACCGGTGACCCGGACGCGGGTCTGCGGGCTGGAGAACGAGGTCGCGTTCTCCAGCAGCTCGGCGAGCAGGTGGACGAGGTCGTTGACGACGCGGCCGGCGACCTCGGTGGAGGGCACGGCGGCCAGTTCGATGCGCTCGTACTGCTCCACCTCGGAGGCGGCGGCGCGGAGCACGTCGACCAGCGGGACCGGACGGGTCCAGCGGCGGCCCGGGTCCTCACCCGCGAGGACGAGGAGGTTTTCGCCGTTACGGCGCATACGGGTCGCGAGGTGGTCCAGCTTGAAGAGGCTGGCCAGCTGGTCCGGGTCGGCCTCGCGGCTCTCCAGCTCGGAGATGAGCGACAGCTGGCGCTGGATGAGGCCCTGGCTCCGGCGCGAGAGGTTGGTGAACATCGCGTTGATGTTGCCTCGCAGCAGGGCCTGCTCGGCGGCGAGGCGGACGGCCTCGCGGTGCACCATGTCGAAGGCCGCGGCCACGTGGCCGATCTCGTCCGCCGAGTCGACGCCGACGGGCTCGACGGTGACGTCGACGTCGTGCGGGTCGCTCTCGGAGAGGGTCTTGACCAGCTCGGGCAGGCGCCGCTCGGCGACCTCCTCGGCCGCGGTCTGCAGACGGGTCAGCGAGCGCACCATCGAGCGGGCCACCAGGGCGGCGCCGGCGATGGCGACGATGAGCACCAGCGCGACCAGCGCGGCGTTGATCAGGGCCTCGGTGTCGGCGTCCGACTGCAGGGCCTCGGCCTTGCCGTCGAGGACCTCCAGGAGGCGGGCCTCGATCCGCTGCTCCTCGATGATCTTCGCGCTGGCGGCGTCGTACCAGCTCTTGTAGCTGCGGTTCTCGGCCTGCTTGATGCCGTTCGGGTTGAGGACGGCCTTGGTGAAGCGGTCGGCGTCGGCGATGACCTGGTTGAAGCTCATCTGGGCGCGCAGGGCGCGGGCCTCGCCCTCACCGTAGATCGCGGTGAAGTTGGCGAGCGCGTTGTCCTCACCGCCCTGCAGGCGGATGCCGAAGGTCTCGTCGGAGGCGCTCAGCTCGGGGGTCGAGCGGGCCAGCGCGGCGCTGATCAGCGCGCGCTGCATCGAGGTGCTCTCCTTGGCCAGCGAGAACTGGTTCAGGGCCCGGGTGATCTTGATCAGCTCGGTGGAACCCGAGGTGATCGCGATGTCCTGGGTGATGCCGATCAGGTCCTTGATGATCACGTCGTAGGAGGTGATCGTGGACTGGATGTTGTCCGGCCGGCTGTACGCGCTGTTGCGGGCGTCGGTGAGCTGGTTGAGGTCCTTGCGGACCTGGAGCAGCAGGGTCTTGCTACCGGCCTGGTCGAGGTCGTCGAACTTGTCGGCGCTGGCCGCGAACGCCTTGCTGAGCGCGTTGGTGGTCTTGTACGCCTCGGCGATCTCGGGGTCGTCCGCGGTGGCGCCGCTGATCAGCGGACCGGCGCTGATGTCGCGCTCGGTCTGCAGGGCGTTGGCCAGCGCGGTCGCCTTGCGGGCGAGGTCGGCCAGGTTGCCCATCGGCTCCAGGTTGCGGGAGTTCTCCAGCGAGGTCTGCACCCGCAGACCGCCGAGCACCAGCGCGACGACCACGGGGAGGAGGAGCAGGGCCATCAGGCGGCTGCGGATGCGCCAGTTGCGCATCGAGAACCGGCTCAGGCCGGTGGCCCGGCGCCGGTTCAGCGTGCCGCGCAGGCGCGAGCGGCGGCCGTCCTTGCCGGCCTTGTCGCCGCCGTCGGATTCCGCGGCTGGGCCGCCGGCCTGGCCGGCGGGGGCGGAGCCGCCGCCGAACGGTGATTCGCCGGAAGTCGGCGGCTGGTTCGGGCCTGTGGCGGGCTCACGCGACTCCAGGTCACGCGCGGCGCCGCTGCCCCTCTTGAAACGTCCCTGCACTGGCGTCGCAACCTCTGGACCGGGCGCCCCCTCCCGTTGGCCGGGACAGGGCGGTGTCGAGTTATTCCGTGGCATTCCAGCACAGCGGGAGAAGTCCAACAAGGGGCGTTACGACACGGTGTCCTGCGTCGTCCCGGGCTACCGAACGCGCGCGGCGCCTCACGGACTGTGCGGTAACCCGACCCGAATACCGCTCTTTTCGGACACTCGCCGGATACATGCCAACTTGGTCACAGATCAACTTGTGCGGAGAATGTCCGAGATTTCCTGAATGTCGGAGTTTTCTGATGGGCAGAAATGTCCACCGACGGGCTAATTGCCCGCGAAAGTGTGAGGGAGATCACAGCGTGATGTGTAGCTTTGGTCACGCTGCTTGTGGAATGCGCTCCCGCTAACCTGGAAGGGTTGCGACGAGCCTGCCCAGCCGGAGGCCCCCGCAAAAGTCCCAGTCCTCCCGAACCCAAGGTGTACGCATGTCCGAGCCGACGAAGACGGCCACCCGCACCACGCTCATCGGCCGCTCCACGGCGAACCCGCGTCGGACGACCCTGGCCTCCGTCGAGGACTTCAGCCAGCTCCCCGGCTTCACCGCCTCCCAGGAGCCCCGCGCGTACGCGACCGAGCTGCCCGACGTCACGGCCAACCCGCGCCGCACCCAGCTGATGGTCGCCCCGGCCCCCCGGACGCCGGAGGACTGAGCCCCGGCACCGGCGAAGAGCGCCCGCCCGCACCCCGCGGACGGGCGCTCCGTGCTGTCCGGGCCGGCGCCGGCCACGCGCGCAGGGCCCGGCCCCCTTTAAAGGACGGGGCGCCGGGGGACGGCGCGATAGCCTGGGGCGATCGAGCAGGTCGGCCTACCGAGAGGTTGCAGGGCAGTGCGTATCGCCAGGTTCTCCGTACGGGAAGGGAGCCCGGCAGCGGGCACCGTCTCCTTCGGCGTGGTGGAGGGGGACACGACCGAGCCCGAGTCCCTGGTCGTCCACGCCCTCGCCGGCCACCCCTTCGGCCAGCCCCAGGCCACCGGTGAGACCTACCGGCTGCAGGACGTGCGACTGCTCGCCCCGATGCTGCCGAACAAGATCGTCGCGGTCGGCCGCAACTACGCCGCGCACGCCGCCGAGCTGGGCAACCAGGTCCCGGACGTCCCGCTGACCTTCTTCAAGCCCTCCACCGCGGTGATCGGCCCGACCGAGGCCGTCGCGTACCCGCCGTTCTCCTCGGACGTGCAGCACGAGGCCGAGCTGGCCGTGGTCATCGGCCGGATGTGCCGCGAGGTGCCGGCCGAGCGGGTCCCCGAGGTGATCCTCGGCTACACCTGCGCCAACGACGTGACCGCCCGCGACGTGCAGCAGCGCGAGGGCCAGTGGGCCCGGGCCAAGGGCTTCGACACCTCCTGCCCGCTCGGCCCCTGGATCGAGACCGACCTGGACCCGAGCGACCTGGCGGTCACCTGCACCGTCAACGGCGAGCTCCGCCAGGCCGGCCGGACCTCCCAGATGGTCCGCTCGGTGGCCGACCTGATCGTCCATATCTCCGAGGCGATGACGCTGCTGCCCGGCGACGTCGTCCTGACCGGCACCCCGGCGGGTGTCGGCCCCCTGAACGTCGGCGACGAGGTCGCCGTCTCCATCGAAGGCATCGGCACTCTCACCAACAAGGTGATCAAGCGTGGCTAACACCAACCCGTCCGTACGGGTTCGCTTCTGTCCCTCCCCGACCGGCAACCCGCACGTGGGCCTGGTCCGTACCGCCCTCTTCAACTGGGCCTTCGCCCGCCACAACGGCGGAACGCTGGTCTTCCGGATCGAGGACACCGACGCGGCCCGGGACTCCGAGGACTCGTACAACCAGCTGCTCGACGCGATGCGCTGGCTCGGCTTCGACTGGGACGAGGGCCCCGAGGTCGGCGGCCCGCACGAGCCGTACCGGCAGTCGCAGCGGATGGACGTCTACGCCGACGTGGCGAAGAAGCTCCAGGACGCCGGCCACGCGTACCCCTGCTACTGCTCCACCGAGGAGCTGGACGCCCGCCGCGAGGCCGCCCGCGCCGCCGGCAAGCCCTCCGGCTACGACGGCCACTGCCGCGAGCTGACCGAGGACCAGGTCGCCGTCTACAAGCTGGAGGGCCGCCGGCCGATCCTCCGCTTCCGGATGCCCGACACCACCCTGGCCTTCGACGACCTGGTCCGCGGCGAGGTCAGCTTCGACCCCAAGGACGTGCCGGACTACGGCATCGTCCGGGCCAACGGCGCCCCGCTCTACACGCTGGTCAACCCGGTGGACGACGCCCTGATGGGCATCACCCACGTGCTCCGCGGCGAGGACCTGCTCTCCTCCACCCCGCGTCAGATCGCCCTCTACGCCGCCCTCGCCGAGATCGGCGTGGGCAACGGCACCACCCCGCGCTTCGGCCACCTGCCGTACGTGATGGGCGAGGGCAACAAGAAGCTCTCCAAGCGTGACCCGCAGGCCTCGCTCAACCTGTACCGCGAGCGTGGCTTCCTGCCCGAGGGCCTGCTGAACTACCTCGCGCTGCTCGGCTGGTCGCTGGCCGAGGACCGGGACCGCTTCTCCATGGACGAGCTGGTCGCCGCCTTCGACATCGCCAAGGTCAACTCCAACCCGGCCCGCTTCGACCTCAAGAAGGCCGAGGCGATCAACGCCGAGCACCTGCGGATGCTCGCCCCCGAGGAGTTCGTCCGGCGCCTCGTGCCGTACCTGCAGGCCCCCGGCCTGCTCCCGGCCGAGCCCACCGCGGCGCAGCTGGACCTGCTCGCCAAGGTGGCCCCGCTCACCCAGGAGCGGATGGTCGTGCTCGGCGAGATCGTCAACATGGCCGGCTTCCTGTTCGTCGCCCCCGAGGACTTCGCGGTGGACGCCGAGGACGCGGCCAAGGTGCTGACCGCCGACGCCCGCCCGGTCCTGGAGGCCTCCGTCAAGGCGCTGGAGGGCCTGGAGGACTACACCCCGGAGCCGATCCAGGCCGCGCTGCGCGAGGCCCTGGTGGACGGCCTGGGCATCAAGCCCAAGTTCGCCTTCACCCCGCTGCGGGTGGCGGTCACCGGGCGCCGGGTCTCCCCGCCGCTGTTCGAGTCGATGGAACTGCTCGGCAAGCCCGAGACGCTGCGCCGCCTGACGGCCGCTCTGGAGCTCATCCCGGCCTCCTGAGCCCTCCCCGGGCACCCCTGAGCCCCTCCGGGGGCTCTCCGGAGCTCTCCCCGGGCCTGGTCACGCGCACCCGCCGTGACCAGGCCCGCGGGCGTTCGGCGCGCTGCTGCGGTTATCGATTTTGGAGCCGGGCCGCGCGTCGGGTAATGTTCTTCCTGCGCCGCCCGGGCAGGGAGGCGCAAGACACCGAGGAAAGCCCCGCAGGGGGTTGAACTCTGGTGGGGTATGGTGTAATTGGCAGCACGACTGATTCTGGTTCAGTTAGTCTAGGTTCGAGTCCTGGTACCCCAGCGCAGCACCCAGGTGATGCAAGCCCCCGTTGTGTAGCGGCCTAGCACGCCGCCCTCTCAAGGCGGTAGCGCCGGTTCGAATCCGGTCGGGGGTACGCAATTGATAATTGCAAATGATTGATGAGTACGCCCCCGTTGTGTAGCGGCCTAGCACGCTGCCCTCTCAAGGCAGTAGCGCCGGTTCGAATCCGGTCGGGGGTACTCAGCACCACTTCGGTGGTGCGGGCCCCCGTTGTGTAGCGGCCTAGCACGCCGCCCTCTCAAGGCGGTAGCGCCGGTTCGAATCCGGTCGGGGGTACTTTTGGGGTATGGTGTAATTGGCAGCACGAGTGATTCTGGTTCATTTAGTCTAGGTTCGAGTCCTGGTACCCCAGCCAGAAATCCAAGCTCCGGCGGAAAGCCGGGGCTTTTTTGCGTTTCAGCACCTGCCGCCGCGCACGGAAGAGGACCCGCCTCCCCGAGGAGGCGGGTCCCGCTGTTTTCCGGTGGGTGCCCTCAGCCGCGGCGCAGGGCCTCGGTGAGGCGGTTGGCGGCCTCGATGATGGCCTGGGCGTGCAGCCGGCCCGGGTGGCGGGTCAGCCGCTCGATCGGGCCGGAGACCGAGACGGAGGCCACGACCCGGTTGGAGGGCCCGCGGACGGGCGCGGAGACCGAGGCCACGCCCGGCTCCCGCTCGCCGATCGACTGGGCCCAGCCGCGCCGCCGTACGCCGCTCAGCGCGGTGGCGGTGAAGCGGGCGCCCTGGAGGCCGCGGTGGAGCCGCTCGGGCTCCTCCCAGGCCAGCAGGACCTGCGCGGCGGAGCCGGCCTTCATCGGCAGCGTGGAGCCGACCGGCACGGTGTCCCGCAGGCCGGAGAGCCGCTCGGCGGCCGCGACGCAGATGCGCATCTCGCCCTGCCGGCGGTAGAGCTGGGCGCTCTCCCCGGTGACGTCGCGCAGGTGCGTGAGCACCGGGCCGGCGGCGGCGAGCAGGCGGTCCTCGCCGGCGGCGGCCGAGAGCTCGGCGAGTCGGGGGCCGAGGATGAACCGGCCCTGCATGTCCCTGGTGACCAGGCGGTGGTGTTCGAGTGCGACGGCGAGTCGGTGGGCCGTGGGCCGCGCCAGACCGGTGGCGGCGACCAGCCCCGCCAGCGTGGCGGGGCCCGACTCCAGTGCGCTGAGCACCAGAGCGGCCTTGTCGAGAACGCCGACGCCGCTAGTGTTGTCCATGAGTCGATACTGCAGTCTCAGTGGGCGAGACGCAAGTTCAATCTTCCGGGAAAAGCGCCACTCTGGATGCAGCAGCCCGGGAGACACCCAGGATGGACCCTCACCAAAGCGTCCACATCCTGGACACGATCCGGCGTGCAGGTCGCGACTCACGGCGAGCCTCACAGGGCGGCACGGGAAGAGACCTCGACGACGAGAAGGCCGGCAGAGCGGCCGGCTGGAGGGAAAGCGATGGGACGGACACTGGCGGAGAAGGTCTGGGACGACCACGTCGTCCGGCGCGCCGAGGGCGAGCCCGACCTGCTCTACATCGACCTGCACCTGCTGCACGAAGTCACCAGCCCGCAGGCCTTCGACGGCCTCCGGCTGGCCGGCCGCAAGGTCCGCCGGACCGATCTCACGATCGCCACCGAGGACCACAACACCCCGACCCTGGACATCGATAAGCCGATCGCCGACCCGGTCTCCCGGGTTCAGCTGGAGACGCTGCGCAAGAACGCCGCCGAGTTCGGCGTGCGCATCCACTCGCTGGGCGACGTGGAGCAGGGCGTGGTGCACGTGGTCGGCCCGCAGCTCGGCCTGACCCAGCCCGGTACGACCGTGGTCTGCGGCGACTCCCACACCTCCACCCACGGCGCCTTCGGCGCGCTGGCGTTCGGCATCGGCACCAGCCAGGTCGAGCACGTGCTGGCCACCCAGACGCTGCCGCTGGCCCCGTTCAAGACCATGGCCATCACGGTCGAGGGCGAGCTGCCCGAGGGCGTCACCGCCAAGGACCTGATCCTGGCCATCATCACCAAGATCGGCACCGGCGGCGGCCAGGGCTACGTCCTGGAGTACCGCGGCTCGGCCATCCGCAGCCTCTCCATGGAGGCCCGGATGACCATCTGCAACATGTCCATCGAGGCGGGCGCCCGGGCCGGCATGATCGCCCCGGACGACACCACCTTCGACTACCTCCAGGGCCGCCCGCACGCCCCGCAGGGCGAGGACTGGGACGAGGCCGTCGCCTACTGGCGCACCCTGACCACCGACGAGGACGCGGTCTTCGACGCCGAGGTCTTCATCGACGCGGCCGAGCTGACCCCGTTCGTCACCTGGGGCACCAACCCCGGCCAGGGCGCCCCGCTCGGCGCCAACGTCCCGAACCCCGAGGACTTCGCCGACCCGCAGGAGCGGATCGCCGCCGAGAACGCCCTGAAGTACATGGGCCTGGAGGCCGGCACCCCGCTGCGCGAGGTCAAGGTCGACGCCGTGTTCGTCGGCTCCTGCACCAACGGCCGGATCGAGGACCTGCGCGCCGCCGCCGCCATCCTGGACGGCCGCCGGATCGCCGACGGCGTACGGATGCTGGTCGTCCCCGGCTCGGTCCGGGTCGCCCTGCAGGCCGTCGAGGAGGGCCTGGACAAGGTCTTCACCGCCGCCGGCGCCGAATGGCGGCACGCGGGCTGCTCGATGTGCCTGGGCATGAACCCCGACCAGCTGGCCCCGGGCGAGCGCTGCGCCTCGACCTCCAACCGCAACTTCGAGGGCCGCCAGGGCAAGGGCGGCCGCACCCACCTGGTGTCGCCCCAGGTCGCCGCCGCCACCGCCCTGCTGGGCCGGCTCGCGGCCCCTGCCGATCTGACCGACCGCGTCGCCGTGGAGGCCTGAGCCATGGAGAAGTTCACCACCCACACCGGCCGCGCCGTCCCGCTGCGCCGCTCCAACGTGGACACCGACCAGATCATCCCGGCCCACTGGCTGAAGAAGGTCACCCGGTCCGGCTTCGAGGACGGCCTGTTCGAGGCCTGGCGCAAGGACGAGGACTTCGTCCTCAACCGCCCCGAGCGGCAGGGCGCCAGCGTCCTGGTGGCCGGCCCGGAGTTCGGCACCGGCTCCTCCCGTGAGCACGCCGTCTGGGCGCTGCAGAACTACGGCTTCCAGGCCGTCATCTCTTCCCGGTTCGCCGACATCTTCCGCGGCAACTCCCTGAAGAACGGCCTGCTGACGGTGGTCCTCCCGCAGGAGACCGTGGACCGGCTGTGGGAGCTCGTCGAGGCCGACCCGGCCGCCGAGATCACCGTGGACCTGGAGGCCCGCGAGGTCCGCGCCGAGGGCGTCACCGCCTCCTTCGAGCTCGACGACAACGTCCGCTGGCGCCTGCTCAACGGCCTGGACGACATCAGCATCACGCTGCAGAACGAGGCCGACATCGCGGCCTTCGAGTCCACCCGGCCCGCGTTCAAGCCCCGTACGCTCCCGGCCGCGTAGCGCAGTCCTTTCTGACGCTCCGCCGGATGGCCCGCTCCCCTCGGGGGGGCGGGCCATCCGCTGTTCCGGGAGGGGAGTTCGGGTGAGGGGCCGCGGCTGCCGGTGTCCGGTCAATCGCCAAAGAGGGCCTGGTGAAGCGCAACTCCGTACAGATGGCACAATCGTTGCATGCACCGGAACCCCGAACCTCCGTACCCGGGTGGCGAACCCGGGTCGTCGGGGGAGACGGACGGTGCAGCCGGCAGTCGAATTGACCGCCGGCCGGACGAAGACACCTCACCTGCTGAGGAACCCGACGACTCGGAAGTCACGGCGCTGTTCGCGCTTGTGGCCGAGCGGTTGAAGCAAGCCCATGCCCGCGTTCATGCGCTGAACGTGTCAACGGAGGCAAAGACCGCTCTCACCCGTCAACTGCTGATCGTCACGGAGACCGCCAAGCGCGATCTCCCGGAGGCGGCCCGGCGGTTGAGTCGCTTTGTGCAGGACCTCGACGAGGGGCGGCCGCCCCTCCCGTGAGGTCGCGAACGCGCAAATCCATTGCGACACTAGGGTGATTCACGCGTTTGGTAATTGAAAGTCCGCAGATACATACCTAACGTGCGAAATGAACGGATGGATTCATCCGGCGCCCGTTTCCGAAGGGGAAGACGTGAACAAGGCTCAGCTTGTCGAAGCGGTGGCCGAGCAGCTGGGCGGTCGCAAGGCTGCCGCAGAGGCCGTCGACGCAGTGCTCGACACGATGGTGCGTGCCGTGGTGGCGGGTGACCGGGTGTCGGTCACCGGCTTCGGCACCTTCGAGAAGGTGGAGCGCTCCGCGCGCTTCGCCCGCAACCCGCAGACCGGCGAGCGGGTGAAGGTCAAGAAGACCTCGGTCCCGCGCTTCCGTCCCGGCCAGGGCTTCAAGGACCTCGTCTCCGGCGCCAAGAAGCTGCCGAAGGAGGGCCCCTCGGTCAAGAAGGCCCCCAAGGGTTCCCTCACCCCGGGCAAGTCCGGCACCACCGCCGCCGTGAAGCGCGCCGCCGCCAAGCGCTCCACCACGGCCGCCGCCGCGACCGCCACCAAGAAGACCGCCGCCGCCGCGAAGAAGACCACCGCCACGGCCGCGAAGAAGACCACCGCCGCTGCCGCCAAGAAGGCCGCGCCGGCCAAGAAGACCACGGCCGCCGCCGCGAAGAAGACCACCGCCGCTGCCGCCAAGAAGGCCGCGCCGGCCAAGAAGACCACGGCCGCCGCCGCCAAGAAGACCACGGCCACCGCCGCCAAGAAGGCCACCACGGTCAAGAAGACGGCTCCCGCCAAGAAGACCACCACGCGCAAGACCACCGCGCGCAAGACCACCGCCAAGTAAGACCGACTGCTCAGCCCACGTCAGGTCAGCGGCGCACGGAACGGCCGCGGTGGTCCGCACATCCGGGATGACCGGTGCGGACCGCCGCGGCCGTTCCGCACGTCCGGGCCGGGCGTTCGCGGGGTGGGTCCGAGCGGTGCGTGTGGGCCGGGTGTCCGGGTGCCGGGGGTCATTCCCCTTCGGCGGCGACCGGGAGCTCGTAGACGATTTCCCAGCGGGCGTCCGGGATCACCAGGTCCGCCGTCTCCACCGCGCGGCCGTCCACGTCGAAGTACGTCCGCTCGACCAGGGTGACCAGGTCCCCGGCGGACAGGCCGAGCAGGTGCGCCTGCTCCTGGGTCGCCCGGCCGGGCCGCGGGACCTCCACCGCCCGTTCCACCGCGACGCCGATCGCGGCCATCCGCTCCACCACGCCCCGGCCCGCCAGCGGCCCGAGTTCGGGCAGCAGCACGGCCGTCCCCTCGGTCACCGCCATCGGCTCCCAGCTCTCCACCAACTGCACCGGCCGGCCCTCGGCCAGGAACTCGTAGCAGGTGCGGACCGTCAACTCGCCCGGCTCGATGCCGAGGCGGGCCGCGACGGCCGGCGGGGCCGGCGTCCGCGCGTAGCTGTGGGCGTCCCAGCTGCCGGGCGCCGCGGGGTCGTTCTGCAGCGCGGCCGTGCCGTGCGGGCCGAGGTGCCGGGAGCGCACCATCCGCCGCCGCTCGGTCGGCACCCGCACGTACGTGCCCGAGCCGGCGCGGCCCTCCAGCAGCCCCTCCGCGATCAGCAACTCCTGGGCGCGCTGCAGCACGTTGGGGCCGACCTCGTAGGCGACGGCGAGCTGAGCGCGGGACGGCAGCCGCTCACCGACCTGCCATTCGCCCGCGGCGACGCGGTGGCGCAGGTCGTGCGCGATCCGCAGGTACGGCGGCTCCTGTGACGGCATCTGGCTCTCCCGGTGGCGGGCACGACCCTGGCGGATGCGGCAGGGCGGGTGATTCAGCGTTGACAATCTAATGCATCAGGTGGAATCTAATGCCTTAGATTCACTTTGCGTGATCACCTGCTCGCGGGGAGAGGCGTTGCGTGCGAACCACCAGGGTGTTTGACCTCGCCAACCGCCTTGCCGTGGCGGCCGGGACGAGGGTCCGCATCCGCCGCCGCCCCGGGGGCGGCTACCGGGTGGAGGCGGCGCTTCCCGGCGACCTCACCGAGCAGGCTCAGCAAGCCGTCCTGGCCGTCCTGGCCCGGGCCGACCGCTACGGACACCACCGCACCGCGACGGCCCAGCGGGTCTGGGCCGAACTCGACGAGGAGTCAGCACCGTGAAGCGCACCGCCGCCGGATTCACCGTGGTCATCGAGGGCGTCACCGGGCCGGCCACCTTCACCAGGCTGCCGGACGCGCTGGCGGCGCTCTGGGAGGCCCTGCGGGTGCTGCCGTTGGGCTGGAACCAGTACGAGGCGTACCGGTACTTCTTCGGCGAGGGCGCGGTGGAGCGGGTGGAGCGGTTCCTGGCCCGGGACGGGCAACTCACGCTCACCTTCGCGATGGCGGGGAGGACGTACCCGGTCCGCGTGCGGCCGGCCGCCGACGGCGAGGCTCAGGGGCCGACCACCGAGGGGCCCCGGTTGCCCGAGGCCCAAGAGGCGGGCGCTGCGGCCCTGGTGGGCTGCCCGGTCGCGTGAGGCGGAAGGGCCGCCCGCTGAGGAGCGCGAGGACCTGCGCGGCGGCGGAAGGGTGCGGGTCGGGGACCGGGGGGCGGGTCGCCGGGTGGGTCAGGCTTCGGCGGGGTCGGGGAAGGTCTGGAGGGTCACGAAGACCACGCGGCGGGCCTCGCCCGTGCCCTCCGTGCGGATCCGGACGCGCTGACCGGGCCGGAGCAGCCGGAGGCCGCCCGCGTCGAAGGCCGCCGCGTCGAACGGCACCGGGGTGCCGTCGTCGAGCAGCACGGAACCCGCCCGGGTGTCGGGGTCGAAGGTGAACGCGGTGGCCTGCATGGCGCCAGCATAGCGAGGCGCCGCCGCCGGTCCGCAGGCCGCCGGGCGGTCAGACCAGTGCGGCGGCCACCGCCGCGGTCTGCGGTCCGACCCCGAGGGTCAGCGCCTCGGCGAGGTCGGCCGCGGTGTCCACGTCGCGCCGGACCGAGGGGACGTCCCCGCAGCCCAACTCGTGGGCGCCGTCGGCCGCGTGCCGGGAGCGGGAGCCCGGGCCGAAGGCGGGCCGGAGCGGGGCGCCGGGCCGGCAGGCGAGCAGGGTGGTGCCGGTGCCGGGGGCGTCGGCGAGGAAGGCCCGCCCGGTGGCGGGCACCGCCGCGAGCACCCGGCCGAGTTCGGCCGGCCGCAGGGCGGGGAGGTCGGCGGAGAGGGTGGCCACCGGGGCGTCGGGCGCGTGGCGCCGCGCGCGCACCGCCCCGTGCGCCAGGGCGGAGTTGAGCGCCTCATGCCCTCCGTACCCTCCGTACCCTCCGTGCCCGCCGGCCCCGGCTCCGGCGTCGGCGGGGTCGAGCGGCTCGTCGTCGACCACCAGGGCCCCCAGGGCGGCCAGGCGGGCGGCCGCCACCTCGTCCCGGGTGACCACCAGGACCCGCGCCACCGCGGGGCAGGCCAGCGCGGCGGCGACGGTGTCCAGGGCGAAGGCCAGCGCCAGGTCCGGACGCCGGGCGCCGGCGAAGCCGTCCAGCCGGCTCTTGGCCAGCGCCAGCCGCTTCACCGGCAGCACCAGCGACCAGCGGGCCGCCGGGAGGGTGGGCGAGAGCGCGGGCGCCCCGGCGGGGCGTACGGTGTCCTCGGTCATCGGCGCCATTCTGGCGCCGGCTCCGGAGCCCTGACCAGCCGCCCCGTCCGCGCTGACGTGCGCTTGCTCACGCCGTCCGTCGGCGGCGGCTGCTCGACAGTGGTCGGCCCACCGGCGAGACTGGTCCGCGCCCGGAGCGAGGTAGGACGTGCGGCACCCCACGTGCCGCACCGGAAGATGAGGAGCTGGAGTGGCCCGCCGCTCGAATGCCAGGTTCGGCAACGCCGACTACGGGATCTGGTACCGCTTCGCGGCCGTGCTGGTGAAGCCGGTGACCAACGCCCTGGCGCGCACCGACTGGCGCGGCTGGGAGCACCTGCCCGAGAAGGGCGGCTTCATCGCCGCGGTCAACCACAACTCCGTCATCGACCCGGTGTTCTACGCGCACTGGCAGTACAACAGCGGCCGCCCGCCGCGGATACTCGGCAAGTCCTCGCTGTTCTCGCTGCCGTTCATCGGCTTCATGCTGCGCAAGACCGGCCAGATCCCGGTGTTCCGCGAGTCCACCGACGCCGCCGAGGCGTTCCGCGCCGCGATCGACGCCGTCAACGGCGGCCAGTGCGTCCAGTTCTACCCGGAGGGCACGCTCACCCGGGACCCGGACCTGTGGCCGATGACCGGCAAGAGCGGCGCCGCCCGGGTCGCGCTGATGACCGGCGCGCCGGTGATCCCGGTCGCCCACTGGGGCGCGCACGAGATCATCCCGCCGTACGGGCGGGGAGGCAAGGGCAAGTACTTCCTCTTCCCCCGGCACACGGTGACCGTCGCCGCGGGCCCGGCGGTGGACCTCGACAAGTACCGGGGCCAGGAGCTGACCGCCCAGGTGCTCCGGGACGCCACGGAGGAGATCATGGCCGCCATCACCGCCGTCCTGGAGGGCATCCGCGGCGAGCAGGCGCCCGCCGAGCGGTACGACATGCGCAAGGCCGCCCGGCAGCGGGCCGCCGCCGCGGCCGCCGGCAACGGCCGAACGGCCACCGAGGACGCGACCGTCAAGGAGGAGGAGCGGTGACCCGCTGCGCCGTGATGGGGACCGGCTCCTGGGGCACCGCCTTCGCGATGGTGCTGGCCGACGCCGGCAGCCGGGTCACCCTCTGGGGCCGCCGGCAGGAGCTCGTCGACGCCATCGACCGGGACCACGTCAACCCCGACTACCTGCCGCAGCTCAAGCTGCCGGACACCATCCGGGCCACCACCGACGCCGCCGAGGCGCTGGACGGGGCCGAGTTCGCGGTGCTCGCCGTCCCCTCGCAGACGCTGCGCGCCAACCTGGCCGCCTGGGCGCCGCTGATCGGGCCGCACACCGTTCTGGTGAGCCTGATGAAGGGCATCGAACTCGGCACCGTGAAGCGGATGAGCGAGGTGATCGAGGAGGTCGCCGGCGTCCCCGCCGGACGGGTCGCCGTGGTCAGCGGGCCCAACCTGGCCGGCGAGATCGCCAACCGCCAGCCGGCCGCCAGCGTGGTCGCCTGCACCGACGAGGCGGTCGCCAAGCGGCTCCAGACCGCCTGCCACACGCCGTACTTCCGCCCGTACACCAACACCGACGTGGTCGGCTGCGAGCTCGGCGGCGCGGTGAAGAACGTCATCGGCCTCGCGGTCGGCATGGCCGACGGCATGGGCCTGGGCGACAACACCAAGGCCACCCTGATGACCCGCGGCCTGGCCGAGATCACCCGCCTCGGCATGGCCCTGGGCGCCGACCCGCTCACCTTCGCCGGCCTCGCCGGCATGGGCGACCTGGTCGCCACCTGCTCCTCGCCGCTCTCCCGCAACCACACCTTCGGCACCAACCTCGGCCGGGGCATGACCCTGGAGGAGGCGATCGCCGCAACCAAGCAGACCGCCGAGGGCGTCAAGTCCTGCGAGTCGGTGCTCGACCTGGCGCGGCGTAACGGTGTGGAGATGCCGATCGTCCAGGCCGTCGTCGACGTCGTGCACGGCGGTCGGCCCACCCAGGAGGTGCTGAAGGGCCTGATGGCCCGCTCGGCCAAGCCTGAACGCCGGTGACCGGAAACGGACGGTAGTCTCAAAACCGATATGAGCATCGAACAGACCTCCCCGAACAACGCGGCCAAGCCGCGCGTCGCGATCGTCTTCGGCGGCCGCAGCTCCGAGCACGCCATCTCGGTCGTCACGGCCGGCAGCGTGCTCCGGGCGATCGACCGGAGCAAGTACGAGGTGCTGCCGATCGGCATCACCCACGAGGGCCGCTGGGCCCTGGTCAGTGACGAGCCCTCCCGGATGGCCATCACCGAGGGCCGCCTCCCGGACGTCGCCGGTATCGCCGACTCCACCGAGGGCCAGGTCGCCCTGCCCGGCAGCCCGGCCAGCCGCGAGGTGGTCTGGAGCGAGCCCGGCAGCACCCCCAAGGTGCTGGGCGAGGTCGACGTGGTGCTCCCGCTGCTGCACGGTCCGTGGGGCGAGGACGGCACCATCCAGGGCCTCCTGGAGCTCTCCGGCGTGCCGTACGTCGGCTCCGGCGTGCTGGCCAGCGCGGCCGGCATGGACAAGGAGTTCACCAAGCGGCTGCTCGCCTCGCACGGCATCGGCGTCGGCAGCTACACCGTCGTCCGGCCGCGTGAGTGGGAGACGGCGGAGGGCCGCGACGCCGTCCGCGCCCGGATCGCCGGGCTCGGCCTGCCGCTGTTCGTGAAGCCCTGCCGGGCCGGCTCCTCCATCGGTATCTCCAAGGTCAAGGATCTCGCCGACCTGGACGCCGCGATCGACGAGGCCCGCCGGCACGACCCCAAGGTCATCGTCGAACTGGGCGTCGAGGGCCGCGAGATCGAGTGCGGCGTGCTGGAGTTCGAGGACGGCCCGCGGGCCAGCCTGCCGGCCGAGGTGCTGGTCGACGGCGACTACGAGTTCTACGACTTCGAGGCCAAGTACATCGACTCCTCCGAGGTGAGGATCCCGGCCGAGCTGACCGAGGAGCAGACCGCCGAGATCCGCCGGCAGGCCGTGGCCGCGTTCGAGGCGCTCGGCTGCGAGGGGCTGGCGCGGGTCGACTTCTTCCTGCTGCCGGACGGCAGCTGGATGGTCAACGAGGTCAACACCATGCCCGGCTTCACGCCGATCTCGGCCTACCCCAAGATGTGGGAGGCCACCGGGATCCCGTACGCGGAGCTGATCGACCGGCTGCTGGGCGCCGCGCTGCGGCGGTCCACGGGCCTGCGGTAGGGCTCCGCGAGGTTCTCAGGGGGCGTGGGGGACATCCCCGCGCCCCCTTTCGTGGTGCGCCGGCCGGCTAGAGGCCCTCGGGGATCGTGGCCTTGATGGCGTCGGTGAGCGAGGCGAGCGGGTCGACGGCGTTGGGGTACGCCCCCGCGGGCACCTCGATCTCCACGTACGCGCGGCGGAGCGTGGCGACGAACCGGTAGGTGCCGGAGTCGTCCCGCCCGTAGCCGAACTGCACGCCGTCGACCTCCGGAGAGGCCTTCAGCGGGTCCTCGTTGAGGTAGTCCGGCCGCTCCACGCCGCAGCGCAGCACCGTCCGCGGCGAGCTGTCCCAGGCCGCGGTGTACGGCGACGCGGGGGAGGGGTCCTCCCGGCGGTGGCCCAGCACGCTGCCCGGCAGTGCCGCGTCCAGGGCCGCGCAGTAGCGGGCGGCCTCGGCCGTCGGCTCGGGAGGGGTGACCTCGGCGGGTGTTCCCCAGGCGACCGCGAGCAGCGCCGTGCAGCCCAGCAGGACGGCCGGCGGGGCGAACCACCGGACGGGGGCGGGCAGCTTGTTCAGGAAGGCGGGTACGGGCACCCGCCGATGGTAGCCGGGTCGGGTACGGCCGACCCGTGCGCCCCCGGCCGGGGAACGGCACGGTCGGCCGCCGACGCGGCTCCACGGGCGGCCGGAACTAGAGGTTGACCACCGGGCAGGTCAGCGTCCTGGTGATGCCCTCGACCTGCTGGACCTGGGCGACCACCAGGCGGCCCAGCTCGTCGATCGAGGCGGCCTCGGCGCGCACGATCACGTCGTACGGCCCGGTGACGTCCTCCGCCGTCACCACGCCCTGGATCTTCGTGATGGACTCGGCGACCGCGGTGGCCTTGCCCACCTCGGTCTGGATCAGGATGTATGCCTGCACCACGGGTGACCTCCAGGCGGCTGCGGGGTGGACTGGCCGGCAGTCTGATCACCACGCTACCGCGCAGTGGACCGGGGAGGGGAGACTTCTGCAGACGTCGAGGGCGTACGCTGCGCGCGGGGGCGCGGCGCACCCGCGAGGCGATGGCGAGTCGGGAGGACGGCACATGCAGGGGACCGTGGGAGAGCTCGGTGAGTTCGGACTCATCCGGGAGCTGACCGCGCGGCTGCCGCTGACCGAGGCCGTCGAGCTCGGCCCCGGGGACGACGCGGCGGTGGTGAAGGCCCCGGACGGCCGGGTGGTGGCCACCACCGACGTGCTGATCGAGGGCCGGCACTTCCGCCGGGACTGGTCCACCGCGTACGACGTCGGCCGCAAGTCCGCCGCCCAGAACCTGGCCGACGTGGCCGCCATGGGCGCGGTGCCGACCGCGATCCTGCTCGGCCTGGTGGCCCCGGCCGACCTGCCCACCACCTGGGCCACCGAGCTGATGGACGGTCTGCGGGACGAGTGCCAGGTCGCCGGCGCGACCGTGGTCGGCGGCGACGTGGTCCGCGGCGACACCATCACCCTGGCCATCACCGCCCTCGGCGACCTGCAGGGCCGCCCGCCGGTGGTGCGCTCCGGCGCCCAGGTCGGGGACGTGGTCGCGGTGACCGGCTGGCTCGGCTGGTCGGCGGCCGGACTGACCGTGCTGCAGCGCGGCTTCCGCTCCCCGCGGGCCTTCGTCGAGGCCCACCGCCGGCCCGAGCCGCCGTACCACGCGGGCCCCGCCGCGGCCGGGCTGGGCGCCACCGCGATGGTGGACGTCAGCGACGGGCTGGTCGCCGACCTGGGGCACGTGGCCCGGGCCAGCGGCGTGGACATCGACCTGCGCGCCGCCGACTTCGACGTGCCCGCGCAGATGGCGGACATCGGCCAGGCGGTGGGCGTGGACCCGCTGGTCTGGGTGCTGTCGGGCGGCGAGGACCACGCGATCGTCGCCACCTTCCCGAAGACCGTCCAGCTGCCGGCCCGGTGGCGGGTGGTGGGCGAGGTGGTCCGCACCGCGGCGCCGGGCCGGGGCGGTCGCGTGACCGTGGACGGCGCCCCCTGGGACCGGGTGGGCGGCTGGGACCACTTCGCGGGGGAGTGACCCGGGCCGGACCGGCGGCGTGAGGCGACCCGACCCGGCCCCGGGCGGATCGCGGGGGAGTGGGCCGTCCGGGGCGGCGTTGGGCCGAGTGGATGGCCACTGCGCGTAGTCTTGCGCTGTGGAGCGGTCCGGAATGTCCGGAGTGCCCGACCGCACGATCCATCTACTCGGGGGCGCCGCCCCAGGAGCGGGAGATTGCAGCCACCATGCGTATCGGCGTCCTGACCAGCGGCGGCGACTGTCCCGGCCTCAACGCGGTGATCCGGTCGGTGGTGCACCGCGGCACCGACGTGCACGGGGACGAGATCGTCGGGATCGAGGACGGCTTCCTCGGCCTGATCGAGGGCCGCACCCGGCCCGTCTCGCACGACGACGTCACCGGCCTGCTCACCCTGGGCGGCACCATCCTGGGATCCGCGCGGGTCAAGCGCGAGAAGATCCAGTGGGCCGTGGAGAACGCCCGGACGCTCGCCGGGAACATCGGCATCGACGCGCTGATCACCATCGGCGGCGAGGGCACCCTGGCCGCCGCCCGGCTGTTCAGCGACGCCGGCCTGCCCGTGGTCGCCGTGCCCAAGACCATCGACAACGACATCGACGCCACCGACGTCACCTTCGGCTTCGACACCGCCGTCCACGTCGCCACCGAGGCCATCGACCGGCTGAAGACCACCGCCGAGTCGCACCAGCGGGTGATGGTGGTCGAGCTGATGGGCCGGCACACCGGCTGGATCACCCTCACCGCGGGCATCGCCGGCGGCGCCCACGGCATCCTCATCCCCGAGAAGCCCTTCGACATCGAGGCCCTCGCCCGGATGATCGAGGAGCGGTTCCGGCGCGGCAAGAAGTTCGCCATCATCGCCGTCGCCGAGGGCGCCCACCCCGTCCCCGGCACGCTGCGCTTCGAGCACGGCTCCCTCGACCAGTACGGCCACCAGACCTTCGGCGGGATCGGCAACCGGCTCGCCCGGGAACTGGAGGACCTGCTCGGCAAGGAGGCCCGGCCGGTCATCCTCGGCCACACCCAGCGCGGCGGCACCCCCACCGCCCGGGACCGGGTGCTCGCCACCCGGTTCGGCTGGCACGCCGTCGAGGCCGTGCACAAGGGCGCCTTCGGCCACTTCACCGCCCTCCGCGGCCTGGAGGTCGAGCTGGTGCCGATCGCCGACGCGGTCACCCGGCTGAAGACCGTCCCCGACGAGCGCTGGTCGGAGTGCGACGCCGTGCTCTGACCGGCGAAGGGTAGGTTGTCGACCATGGTTTCGACTGCTCCTCCCCGCGTGCTCACCGTCGCAGGATCGGACTCCGGCGGCGGCGCCGGCATCCAGGCGGACCTCAAGGCGATGCTCGCCCTCGGCGTCCACGGCATGAGCGTGATCACCGCGGTCACCGCGCAGAACTCGCTCGGAGTCCAGGGCTACTGGGAGCTCCCGGCCGAGGCGGTCCGCGCCCAGTTCCGCAGCGTGGTCGACGACATCGGCGTCCAGGCCGTGAAGACCGGCATGCTCGCCTCGGTCGACCTCGTCGAGACCGTCTCCGAGCTGCTCGCCGGGGTGGACGCCCCGGTCGTGGTCGACCCGGTCGGCGTCTCCAAGCACGGCGACCCGCTGCTCGCCGCCGAGGCCGTGGCCACCGTCCGCGAGCGGCTGCTCCCGGTCGCCACCCTCGCCACCCCCAACCTGCACGAGGTGACCCAGCTCACGGGCATCGTCGTCGACGGGCAGGGCCGGATGCGGGAGGCCGCGCAGGCCCTGCTCGACCTCGGACCGCGCTGGGCCCTGGTCAAGGGCGGCCACCTGGAGGGTGAGGCCGCCGACCTGCTGCTCGGCACCGGCGGCGAGGAGCACTGGTACCGCGCCCCGCGCCACGACAACCGGCACACCCACGGCACCGGCTGCACCCTCGCCAGCGCCATCGCGGCGGAGCTCGCCAAGGGCAGCGCCGTGCCCGAGGCCGTGGGGACGGCCAAGGAGTACATCACCGGGGCGATCCGGGCCGGGTTCGCGCTGGGCGCGGGCATCGGGCCGGTGGACCACGCCTGGCGCTGGCGCTGAGCCGGACGCCGCCACCGGGGGTGCGGGTGACCCGCGCCCCCGGTCGGGCCGGGGCTGGGGACGGGGACGGGGACGGAAAGCAGAAAGCCGACCCATCCCGAGGGATGGATCGGCGATCCGGAGGACCGGCGTACCGGTCTGCGCGTCAGCGCGAGACCTTACCGGCCTTGATGCACGAGGTGCAGACGTTGAGCCGCTTCGGCGTCCGCCCAATCACAGCGCGCACCGTCTGGATGTTGGGGTTCCAACGACGGGAGGTACGGCGGTGCGAGTGGGAGATGCTGTTGCCGAAGCCCGGCCCCTTGCCGCAGACGTCGCAGTTGGCAGCCACAGGAGTCACTCCAAGACTTCAGATCAGATACGTTCGAAAACCCCGGCTGAGCCATCCGAACCACTCACGTGGCACCGATCGGTTCAAGGGGTGAGCCCGGGTTGTTCCAGGCAACCGGAGAAGCATACAACGGCTGCTCCTGCCCACAGAAACTACCACGCCCCGGACGTTGATCGTTTCCGACCGGTTCCCGATCGGTCCGGCACCCGCTCCGCCCGTCGGCGACGGCGGGGGCCGGGCCCGGATAACCTGCCAGCATCGCCCCTAGCCACCGCGTTCCGTCGCGTTCCCGTGGCGTTCATCCCGAGGAGACCCGGTGCTGGACACGCTCGACGCCCCGTCCGTCCGCACCTGGTGCCGGCTCGCACTGACCGCCCTGGGCCAGGCCCGCGAGGAGATCGACGCCCTCAACGTCTACCCGGTCCCGGACGGCGACACCGGCACCAACCTGTACCTGACGGTCGAGTCGGCGGCGAGCGCCCTGGACGCCTGCTTCGCCGAGCGGCAGCCCGCCGGACCGGGCCTCGCCCCGGCGATGGCGGCGGTGGCCCGCGGCGCGCTGGTCGGGGCCCGGGGGAACTCCGGGGTGATCCTCGCCCAGTGGCTGCGCGGCCTGTCCGAGGTGCTGTCCCAGGGCGGCGACCCCGCCGCCCTGCGGAAGGGGCTCGTCCGCGCCTCCGAGGCCGCCTACCAGGCCGTCGCGGTGCCCGTCGAGGGAACTCTGCTGACCGTGGCCGCCGCGGCCGCCAGAACGGCCGACCAGCCCTCGGAGGGCTCGCGCCCGGACGGCCTGACCGCCGTGGCGGAGAGCGCCCACCGGGCCGCCCTGGAGGCGCTGGCGCACACCCCCGAGCAGCTGGACGTCCTGGCCGAGGCCGGGGTGGTCGACGCCGGCGGGCGGGGTCTGGTGGCCGTCCTCGGCGCCCTGGTGGACGCCGTGTCCGGGCAGAACCCGATGGGGCCGGTCGCCCTCCGCCAGGAGGTCGCGGTGCCCGCGCCGGCCGCCGCCGGCTGCGAGGGCCACGAGCGCCCGCCGGGCCCCGGCCACCCCGCGTTCGAGGTGATCTACCTGCTGGACGCACCCGACGAGGCGCTGCCCGCGCTGCGCGGACGCCTGGCCGGTCTCGGCGACTCGCTGGTGATCGGCGGCGGCGACGGGCTGTGGAACGTCCACGTGCACGTCGACGACGCCGGCGCGGCGGTCGAGGCGGGCGTCGAGGCCGGCCGGCCGTACCGGATCCGGATCACCCACTTCGCGGAGGCCGCCGCCCGCTCCGGGGAGCGCGAGGAGACCGTGGCGCACGGCCGCGCGGTGCTCAGCGTGGTGTCCGGCACCGGGCTGGCCGAGCTCTGCGCGCAGTCCGGCTCGGCCGTGCTCGCCGCCGACCCGGACCGCCCGCCGGCCAGCGGCGAACTGGCCGAGGCCGTCCGGCGGTGCGGCGCGCGCGAGGTCGTCCTGCTGCTCAACGACCCCGAGCTGCGGCCGGCCGCCGGCGCCGCGGCCGACCAGCTGCGCGAGGAGGGCGTCCGGATCGCCGTGCTGCCCACCCGCTCGCCGGTGCAGGGGCTGGCGGCGCTCGCCGTCCACGACGCCACCCGGCGGTTCGACGAGGACGTGGTCGCCATGACCTCCGCCGCCGGCGCCACCCGGTACGCCGAACTCGCCCTCGCCGAGGGGGAGTCCTGGACGATGGCCGGGGTCTGCCAGGCCGGGGACGTGCTCGGCATGATCGACGGGGACGTGGCGGTGATCGGCGAGGACCTCGCACAGACCGCGCTCACCGTGCTCGCCCGGATGCTGACGGCCGGCGGCGAGCTGGTCACCCTGATCCTCGGCGAGGGCGTCCCGGCCGGCCTCGCCGACCGGCTGGTCGCGGACGCCCGCCGCGAGCGGCCCGAGGTCGACACCCTGGTCTACGAGGGCGGCCAGGAGTCGGCGCTGCTGGTGATCGGCGTCGAGTGACCGGCGCCGGACGGCCGGGCCCGCGGGTCGCCGAGCCGGGGACGTCCTGAGCTTTGTCCGCCGGGTGGTGTGCAATAGGGCGTGATGGGCGCTCTCGATGAACCACTGACGAAACTCGTCGGCGACCGCACCGCGAAGGTGCTCGCCGACAGCCTCAAGCTGCGCACGGTCGGCGACCTGCTGCACCACTACCCCCGCCGGTACGTCGAACGCGGCCAGCTCACCAGCCTCGACGACCTGGAGGTCGAGGAGCACGTCACCGTCCTCGCCAGGATCGAGAAGGTCACCCTGATCCCGTTCCGCGGCCGCAAGGGCGACCGGCTGGAGGTGATCGTCACCGACGGCCGGGCCCGGCTCACCCTGGTCTTCTTCAACCAGGGCTGGCGGCAGAAGGAGCTGCGCCCCGGCGCGCAGGGCCTGTTCGCGGGCAAGGTCGGCCTGTTCAACCGCACCCGCCAACTCGCCTCGCCCGACTACCAGCTGCTCGACGAGGACGCCGACTCCGACGCCGCCCGGCAGTTCGCCGGTCGGCTGATCCCGGTCTACCCGGCCAGCGCCCAGATGCCCAGCTGGAAGCTGTCCATCTGCATCGAGACCGCCCTCACCAAGCACCTCGGCGACGTGCGCGAGCCGCTGCCGGCCGAACTCCGCGCGGCGCACGACCTCATCCCGCTGCAGGAGGCGCTGGAGCTCATCCACCGCCCGCGCAACCAGGCGGAGCGCGAGCGGGCGCAGAGCCGGCTCCGCTGGGACGAGGCGTTCGTGCTCCAGGTCGCCCTCGCCCAGCGCCGGGCCGCCGACTCCGCACTGCCCGCCGTCCCGCGCAAACCGGTGCCCGGCGGCCTGCTCGACGCCTTCGACGCCCGGCTGCCGTTCAGCCTGACCGACGGCCAGCGGAAGGTCTGCGGCGAGGTCTTCGAAGACCTGGCCACCGAGCACCCGATGCACCGGCTGCTCCAGGGCGAGGTCGGCTCCGGCAAGACCCTGGTCGCGCTGCGGGCGATGCTCGCCGTGGTCGACGCCGGCGGGCAGGCCGTGCTGCTGGCGCCCACCGAGGTGCTCGCCCAGCAGCACCACCGGTCGATCGTCGAGATGATGGGCGACCTCGCCGAGGGCGGCATGCTCGGCGGCTCCGAGATCGGCACCCGGGTCGTCCTGCTCACCGGCTCGATGGGCACCGCCGTCCGCCGCCAGGCGATGCTCGACATGGCCTGCGGCGACGCCGGCATCACCATCGGCACCCACGCGCTGATCGAGGACAAGGTCCAGTTCCAGGACCTCGGCCTGGTGGTGGTCGACGAGCAGCACCGGTTCGGCGTCGAGCAGCGGGACGCGCTGCGCGCCAAGGGCGGGCAGCCGCCGCACCTGCTGGTGATGACCGCGACCCCGATCCCGCGGACCGTCGCGATGACCGTCTTCGGCGACCTGGAGACCTCCGTCCTCGACCAGCTGCCCTCCGGCCGGTCCCCGATCTCCACCCACGTGGTGCCCTCGCTGGAGAAGCCCAACTTCCTCGCCCGGACCTGGGAGCGGGTCCGCGAGGAGGTCGGCAAGGGCCACCAGGCGTACGTGGTCTGCCCGCGGATCGGCGACGAACCGGAGGAGCCGAAGAAGAAGCGCCGGGCCGCGGCGGAGGACCTGGAGGACCTCGGCACCCCCGACGCCGGCGCCGGGAGCGACGACAAACGGCCGCCGCTGTCGGTGGTGGAGACCGCCGAGATGCTGACCAGGGGGCCGCTGGCCGGGCTGCGGGTGGAGATCCTGCACGGCCGGCTGGCGCCGGAGGCCAAGGACGAGGTGATGCGGCGGTTCGCCGCCGGCCAGGTGGACGTCCTGGTCGCCACCACGGTCATCGAGGTGGGCGTCAACGTCCCCAACTCCACGGTGATGGTCATCATGGACGCCGACCGGTTCGGCGTCTCCCAGCTGCACCAGCTGCGCGGCCGGGTCGGCCGCGGCAGCGCCGCCGGCCTCTGCCTGCTGGTCAGCGAGATGCCCGCGGCCAGCGCCGCGCGGGCCCGACTCGACGCCGTGGCGGGCACGTTGGACGGGTTCGAGCTCTCCCGGATCGACCTGGAGCAGCGCCGCGAGGGCGATGTGCTGGGCCAGGCCCAGTCCGGGGTGAAGTCCTCGCTCAAGGTGCTCTCCGTCCTGGAGGACGAGGAGGTCATCGCCACCGCCCGCACCGAGGCCACCCGACTGGTCGCCGCGGACCCGGAGTTGGCCGCCCACCCCGAGCTGCGGACGGCGCTCGCCAGCCTGGTCGACGCGGAGCGCGCCGAGTACCTGGAGAAGGGATGACGGTCCGTCGGTCGTTCGGTCGTTCGTTCGTTCGTTCCAGAGTCGATTGTCAGTGCCCCGCGAGAGAATGTAAGTGTTCAGGGCGCACTCCCAAAGTGCGTCCCTGGCGCGACATTTGGGGGTCATTGCATGGCATTTCGTCACCTCAACGAGCTCCCGCTCGGCGACAAGATCTTCCGGATCGAGCTCGCCAGCGAGGACGACCGCGAAGTCACCCTCACCCTGACCGGCTGGCGCGAGGGGGCCTCCGCCAGCCCGATCGCCAGCGGCAAGCTCCGCCTCCCGGTGGAGGAGGTCGCCTCCCTCCGGATCGCGCTCAACCGTGCCCTGCGCGCCCTGGCCATCGTGGCCGACGTCTCCGAGCCCATCCCGGACCGGGACGTGCTCCGCGAGCTCTACCCCGGCCACGGCGCCCCCTGGGTGCCGCAGCACGAGGAGGAGCTGGTCCGCCGGTTCCACGACGGCGAGACCATCGCCCGGATCGCCGCCCGCTACGGGCGGACCCCCGACTCGGTGCGCACCAAGCTCCGCGAGCTGGGCCACGACCCGCGCCGCCCCGAGTACTGCCCGCCGGACGGCTGCCTGTCCTGGTCGCGCTACGCCTCGCCGGCGCTGCTCGGTTCCGCCGAGGCGGCCGGGTAGCGGTCGGCGGGCCGGTGACCGCGGTCCGGGCCCGGGGGGCCGGACCGCGGGTCGCCGTCCGGGGTGCGGGGCCGCGCGCAGCGGGCGGCGACGGCCCGCGGGGGTTCCCGCGCGGTTCCCCGCACCCCGGGGTTTACGGTTGGGGGGTTCGTACGAAAGGACTCGCCACCCCATGACCCGCGTGATCGCCGGAACGGCCGGCGGCCGTCGCCTGGCCGTGCCGCCCGGCCGGAACACCCGCCCCACCTCCGACAAGGCGCGGGAGGCGATGTTCTCCACGCTGGAGGCGCTGCGCGGGACGCTGCACGGGGCCCGGATGCTCGACCTGTTCGGCGGGTCCGGGGCGGTCGCCCTGGAGGCGCTGTCCCGGGGCGCCGTCCACGCGCTGCTGGTGGAGTCGGACGCGAGCGCCGTCCGCACCATTCGGGAGAACGTTCGAGCCCTGCGCCTGCCCGGCGCCGAGGTGCGCGCGGAGAAGGCCGAGCGGGTGATCGCCGGGGCGCCGCCCGCGGAGCCGTACGACCTGGTGTTCCTGGATCCTCCGTACGCGGTGACGGACGACCAGGTGCGCGAGATGCTGATCACACTCCGCTCCGGGGGCTGGCTCGCGGACGAGGTTCTCGTCACCGTGGAACGCAGCACTCGCGGCGGCGAGTTCGGCTGGCCCGAGGGGTTCGAGGCGCTGCGGTCGCGACGCTACGGCGAGGGCACCCTCTGGTACGGTCGCGCCGCCGCCGGGGGCGACCACCTCTCGTAGCACCCCACCACCCCACAAGGGAGCACAGGACCATGCGCCGCGCCGTCTGTCCGGGTTCGTTCGATCCCATCACCAACGGGCACCTCGACATCATCGGGCGGGCCTCGAAGCTGTACGACGTGGTCCATGTCGCGGTGCTCGTCAACCCGAACAAGCAGGGCATGTTCACCATCGCGGAGCGGATCGCGATGATCGAGGAGACCTGCGCCCCCTACGGCAACATCCAGGTGGAGTCGCACAGCGGCCTGCTGGTGGACTACTGCCGCGACCGCGGGATCCCGGCCATCATCAAGGGCCTGCGCGCGGTCAGCGACTTCGACTACGAGCTGCAGATGGCGCAGATGAACCACGGGCTCACCGGGGTCGAGACGCTCTTCGTGCCCACCTCGCCGACCTACAGCTTCCTCTCCTCCAGCCTGGTCAAGGAGGTCGCCGGCTACGGCGGCGACGTCTCCCACCTGCTGCCCGAGACGGTGCACCGCAACCTGGTCCAGCGGATCGCCGAGCGGCAGGGCTGACCCGGCCGGTCGGGTCCCCTCCGGTCCGCCGTCCGGGCACGGACGCGACGCACCGGCCGTTGTGAGCTCCGGGGGATCTGGTCGTACAGTTCTGTTCTCCCGCTCCGTGGGCACAGCCGAGCCCGCGGGGACTGCCTCCGCCGCTCACTCGGCGGCACACGGAAAGACTGAAGCGCCCGTGGACGTGCAGCAGAAGCTCGACGAGATCACCACCGTGGTGGAGTCCGCCCGCGCGATGCCGATGTCGGCCTCCTGCGTGGTGAACCGGGCCGAGCTGGTGGGTCTGCTCAAGGACCTCCGCGACGCCCTGCCGGGCGAACTGGCCAAGGCCCAGTCGGTGGTGGCGGACCACCAGATGATGGTGGCCGACGCCCAGGCCGAGGCCGACCGGATCATCCGCGGCGCCCACGACGAGCGCGGTTCGCTGATCTCCGACACCGAGGTGGTCCGGCAGGCCCAGGCGGAGGCCGACCGGATCCGCGCCGAGGCCCGTGCCGAGGTGCAGGCCAAGCGCGCCGAGGCGGACGACTACGTCGACTCCAAGCTCGCCAACTTCGAGGTGGTCCTCAACAAGACCCTGGGCGCGGTCGGCCGCGGCCGGCAGAAGCTGCGCGGCGCCGGCGTCTACGAGCCGGAGGCCGACGCGGAGGCGGACGGCGAGGAGTTCCAGCCCCGGATCTCCCCGAGCCCCGAGGCGGACGAGTACGTCGACGCGAAGCTCGCCACCCTGGAGGCGGTGCTCAGCGCCACCCTGGACGCGGTCGGCAAGGGCCGCGACAAGCTGCTCGGCAAGGCCTCGATCGACGAGCTCGGCGCGTACCTGGCCGCCGCCGACGAGGCCCAGCAGCTCAAGGACCGCGCCGAGGCGGTCGCGGCCGGCTTCGCCGCGGACGGCGAGGAGCAGCCCTGGTACCGGGCCGAGGTCCCGCAGCAGCAGAGCTGGCCCGAGCAGTCCCCGGCCGCGGCCGGCTGGCAGAACCCGGGCGAGGACACCTACGGCGGCAACGTCCAGGCCCCGCAGTACGCCGAGGCCTACGGCGGCGGCTACGACCCCTCCGGCGCCCCGCAGACCGATCCGTACGGCAACCAGTACGGCTACCCGCAGCAGCCCGCGGTGGACCCGTACGGCTACCCGCAGCAGCCGCAGTACCAGCCGCAGCAGTACGACCAGTACGGCTACCCGCAGCACCAGCAGCAGCCGCCGGCCCAGGCGCCGCAGCAGGCGAGCCTGGACGAGACCAGCTTCTTCGACACCAGCATGATCGACATGACCAAGCTGCGGGAGCTCGGCGGCCGCTGAGCTCGGTCCGGTCGGGGGCGAAGTTGGGGCTGGCGCGACTCTCCGGTAGTCTGACCACTCCGGCCTGCTCGCGCCGGGTTCGCCGCGCGCCCGCACACCGGGCCACGCGCACCGCATGATCCAGCCCGCGGCACGCAGGGATGCGTACCGCCACCAGGAAGTCAGGACACCTTGAACCGCCTCGACCACCGCGACCCGCTCGTGTTCGACACGCATGAGCTCGGCCGTCGCCCCGGCTCGATGCGCAAGGTGACCCGTGCCCTGGAGGCCCCCGAGGGGCTGGGCATCGAGGGAGTGATCGGCGTCCCGGAGAAGAGCGGGATCGAGCTGGAGCTCCGGCTGGAGTCCGTGGTCGAGGGCGTGCTGGTCACCGGCGCCGCCTCCGCGCGGGTCGAGGGCGAGTGCGTGCGCTGCCTGGAGCCGGTGGAGGACGACCTGGCGGTCGACTTCCAGGAGCTCTACTACTACCCGGAGTCCGACGAGCGTCACCGCTCCCGGACGGCCGGTTCGGAGGACCTCGACGAGGACTCCGAGGACGAGACTTACCGCCTGGAGGGCGATCTCTTCGACCTCCAGCCGGTGCTGCGTGACGCGGTGGTGCTCGCACTGCCGCTGCAGCCGGTGTGCCAGGACGACTGCCTGGGTCTGTGCCCCGAGTGCGGGGCACGCCTGAGCGACGACCCGGACCACCACCACGACGCCGCCGACCCCCGGTGGGCGGCTCTGCAGGGACTCTCCGCCGCCCCCGGCGACGAGGGTGACGAGAACAAGAACAGCGACACCCGTGAGGGTCTCGCCGAGAACCAGGAGAAGTAGCCGTGGCTGTTCCGAAGCGGAAGATGTCGCGCAGCAACACGCGTCACCGCCGTTCGCAGTGGAAGGCTGTCGCCCCCGCGCTCGTCGCGTGCGACCGCTGCCACGAGCCGAAGCTCGCGCACATCGCGTGCCCGAGCTGCGGCACGTACAACCGTCGCCAGGTCCTCTCGGTCTGATCGGCGGGGTGCACGGATCGATGTCGGACGGCAACTCCTCCCGTAAGTCGGGCCCCTCGCACGGGGGCAAGGGCAGCGGGCCGGCTTCGACCGAATACGACGTCCTGGAAGGGCGCCTCGGGTACACGCTCGAGCGCGCCCTTCTGGTACGCGCCCTCACCCACCGCTCGTACGCGTACGAGAACGGTGGCCTGCCCACCAACGAGCGCCTGGAGTTCCTCGGCGACTCGGTGCTGGGCCTCGTGGTGACCGACACCCTCTACCGCCTCCACCCGGAGGTCGCCGAGGGCACGCTCGCCAAGCTCCGCGCCGCGGTGGTCAACTCCCGCGCGCTCGCCGAGGTCGGCCGCGGCCTGGACCTCGGAGCCTTCATCCGCCTGGGCAAGGGCGAGGAGGGCACCGGCGGCCGCGACAAGTCGTCGATCCTCGCCGACACCGTCGAGGCCGTGATCGGCGCCATCTACCTGGACCAGGGCCTGGAGTCCGCCACCGAGTTCGTCCACCGGCTGTTCGACCCGCTGATCGCGGAGTCCGCCCAGCTCGGCGCAGGCCTGGACTGGAAGACCAGCCTGCAGGAGCTCACCGCCTCCGTGGGCATCGGCGTCCCCGAGTACGTGGTCACCGAGTCCGGCCCGGACCACGAGAAGACGTTCTCCGCCGCCGCCCGCGTGGCCGGCGAGGACTTCGGCACCGGCAGCGGCCGCTCCAAGAAGGAAGCCGAGCAGAAGGCGGCCGAGTCCGCCTGGCGCGCCATCAAGGCCAAGTACGCCGCGGACCGTCCCGACGAGCAGGCCCTCGCGGTCGGCAAGCCCGCTTCCGCCGCTGCCTCCGCCTCCGCCGGCAAGTCCGCCGCGCAGCCGGTCGCCGGCGGGCCCGGCCCGGCCGCCTAGGGCGGGTCCGCCATGCCGGAGCTCCCCGAGGTCGAGGTGGTCCGGCGCGGCCTGGCCCGCTGGGTCGCCGGCCGGACCGTCGCCGAGGCGCAGGTGCTGCACCCGCGCGCCGTCCGCCGCCAGTCCGGCGGGGCCGCCGAGTTCACCGGCCTGCTGGCCGGCGCCACCCTGGGCGAGGCGCGCCGGCGCGGCAAGTACCTCTGGGTCCCCCTCGGCGACGGCCTCGCGATGATCGGCCACCTCGGGATGAGCGGCCAGCTGCTCGTCCAGGACGCCGCCGTACCCGACGAGACCCACCTGCGGGTCCGGCTGCGCTTCGCCGACGGCGAGCGCGAACTGCGCTTCGTCGACCAGCGGACCTTCGGCGGCCTCGCCGTGGAGGAGGCCGAGCCGGACGACCCCGACTCCACCCCGCTCTCCCTCGCGCACATCGCCCGCGACCCGCTGGACCCACTCTTCGACGACGCCGCCTTCGTCGCCGCCCTGCGCGCGCGGCGCACCACCGTGAAGCGGGCCCTGCTCGACCAGACCCTGATCAGCGGCGTCGGCAACATCTACGCCGACGAGGCGCTCTGGCGCACCGGACTGCACTACGACCGGCCGACCGCCACCCTGACCCGGCCGCTGGCGGCGAGCCTGCTGCAGCACGCCCGGGACGTGATGACCGCGGCGCTGGCGGTGGGCGGCACCAGCTTCGACAGCCTCTACGTCAACGTGAACGGGGAGAGCGGGTACTTCTCGCGCGACCTGGACGCGTACGGGCGGGAGGGGCTGCCGTGCCGCAGGTGCGGGACGCCGATGCGGCGGGCGGCGTGGATGAACCGGTCGAGCTACTTCTGCCCGCGCTGCCAGCGGGTGCCGCGGGTGCGCTGACCCCCGGGGAGGTGCCCGCCCCCGGTGGGTGCCCGGTTCCCGGGGGCGGGCACTCGCCTCGGCCTCAGCCTCGGTGGAGGGCCGGCTCGGGGTGGTTGTCGTCGGTGTGGGCGGTGTGGGTCTCCTCCTGGCCGAAGTAGGCGACGCCGACCGCGCTGACCACGGCGAGGAGGAAGCCGGCCGCCGCCAGCCAGCCGAGGCCGTCCTTGGAGGTGTCACCCAGCCACAGGACGCCGACCGCGCCCGGGATGACCGTCTCGCCGACCACCAGCGCCGCCGTCGCGCCGTTCACCGAGCCGATCTGCAGCGCCACCGTGTGCAGGTACATGCCGCCGATCCCGCCGACCAGCACCGCGTACAGCGCCGGGTCGGAGACCAGCGCGACCAGGTCGAACGGATCGACGCCGTCGAGGATCCGGATCCCCACGCCGAGCCCGCCGAACCCGAGGCCGGAGAGCAGGCCGGCGACGATCGCGCCGCTCGACCCCATCCGCCGGACCAGCAGGCTGCCGCCGGCGATCAGCACCACGGTCGCGCCCAGCAGCCACCAGTGGAAGGCCCGGGCGGCGTGGTGCCCGCCCTCCGGACCGGCGGCGGTGGCCAGCAGCACCAGCGCACTGCACAGCACCGCGATGGACATCCACTCCAGGCGCTTCAGCCGCAGCCCGAGCAGCTTGATGCTGAGCAGCGCGGTGATCACCAGGTTGGCGCTGATGATGGTCTGGGAGAGGAACAGCGGCAGCAGCCGCGCGGCCAGCGCGCCCAGTCCGAAGCCGACGAAGTCGAGCACCGTGCCGACGATGAACTCCCAGGTCACCGCGGCCTTGGCGGTGGAGGCGAGACTCGGGCCGCCGTGCTCGGTCGCCCCGGCCCGCCCGCCCGACGCGGCCGCCTCCTCGCGGGCCGCCCGCCGTGCGCCGACGGCTTGCAGCACCGAGCCGGTGCCGTAGCAGACGGACGCCGCGACGGCGGTGACAATGCCGATGATCACTCAGTACTCCGATCGGTTCCTGCCAGAGGAGGCCCCACCACTATGCCTGCTCAGCGGGACCGGAACCCGACCGGGAGGCCAACTCCGGCCGGTCGGCGGGGGCCCGTCCACCTGCGGTAGGGCATGACCGGGCCCGGTCCGTCCACCTGTGGGAGGGGGCGGAGCGCCGCGACCGCCGGGCGCCCGCGACCGTCCGGAAATCGGCCGGAACCGTTCAGAACGAGGACTGCGGGCCGAGCGAGTACCGTCGATGGCATGGGACCCGCGCTTCGCCGACCCGTGGCGGCGGTGCCGGCCGCGCTGACGGCGGTACTGCTCGGCCTCCTCCTGCTGCTGCTCGCCGTCCCGGCCGCCGCGGCGGGCGGGATCACCGAGGCGTCGGCCGCGCTGAAGAGCACCCAGGTCTACGTCGACCCGTCGATGACCGGCCGGTTCTCCGAGTCCCAGGCGGCCGACCTGGCGGGGAAGCTCAAGGACGCGGACAAACCGATCTTCGTCGCGGTGGTGCCCGCGACCGACGCGTACCCGGCGCAGACCCTCGCCCGGGACCTGAGGACCGAGACCGGGATCGTCGGCGTCTACGCCATCTGGCGCGGCGAGGAGTTCCGCGCCTTCTCCGACCGGGCCGCGCTCGCCCCCGTCGCGGCCGACCGGATCGCCGGAGCGGCCTCCCGCGCCCACCCCGGCGACATCAACGGCACGGTCAACGACTTCGTCGACCAGGCCATCCCGCAGACCCGCGGCCACGGCGTCACCGACGGCGGCACCGGCGTGGCCGCCGTGGTCGTCCCGGTGGCGCTGCTCCTGCTGATCGGCGCCGGAGTCTTCGTGATGCTGCGCCGCTCCCGCCGGCGCAAGGAGGAGCGGCAGCGCGCCGAGCTGGCCCAGCTGCGCACGGTGGTGGACGAGGACATCACCGCCTTCGGTGAGGAACTCGACCGGCTCGACTTCAGCCCCGGCGCCCCGGACGCGGACGACCGGCAGCGCACCGACTACGCCGGCGCCCTCGACTCCTACGACCGGGCCAAGCAGCTGATGGACGCGGCCGGGCGGCCCTCGGACGTCCGGGCCGTCACCGAGGCACTGGAGAACGGCCGGTTCGCGCTGGCCACCCTGGCCGCCCGCCGGGAGGACCGGCCGCTGCCCGAGCGGCGGGTGCCCTGCTTCTTCGACCCCCGGCACGGCCCCTCCGCCCGGGACGTCGACTGGGCGCCGCCCGGCGGCGCGGTGCGCTCCGTCCCGGCCTGCGCGGCGGACGCCGCCCGGCTGGAGAGCGGCCTCGACCCGGACGTCCGGACCGTCGAGACCGACCGCGGCCGTCAGCCGTACTGGAACGCCGGACCGGTCTACAGCCCCTGGGCGGGCGGCTACTACGGCTCGGGCCTGCTGCCCGGCCTGCTGGTGGGCACCCTGCTGGGCTCGGCGATGGCCGCCCCGGGCGGAGCATGGGCGGCGGACGGCGGCGACTACTCGGGCGCCGACTTCCACGGGGACGACTTCGGCGGCGGGTTCGACGGCGGGGGCGGCGGGTTCGGCGGTGGCGGGGACTTCGGTGGCGGGGGCGGCGACTTCGGCGGCGGCTTCTGACACCCGGGCGGCCCCGGCAGGTCCGGAGGCCCGTAGGCTGCCGGCCATGGTGCCCGTGGAGTACGCCGTCGCCGTGGAGCGGTACCTGGCCGCCGCCGGGCTGGGGGACGGGTCCCGGCGGATCTACCGGATCGCGCTGACCAGCTGGGCCTGGCTGCTGGTGGGCCGGACTCCGCCGAGCGGGCCCGAGCGGCGCCGGGCGGTCCCCCCGGTGGTGCCGCTCGCCGTGCTGGAGGGGCCCGGCGCCCCGCAGCGGCTGGCGGCCGCGTTCGCCGTCCGGGAGGCCGCGGTGGGGCCGCGGACCGCCCACCGCGAACTGTCGATCCTGCGCAGCGCCGCCGCGTGGTGGCACGGCCGGGGCTGGATCGCGGCCCCGCCCACCGCCGACCTCCGCCCTCGTCCCCTCGCCGCCGGGCGGCCGGAGGCGCGCGGGCTCGACCGCGGACAGCTCCGCGCCGTCCTCGCGCTCCGCGCGCCGCTGCGCGACAAGGTGCTCTGGCACCTGGTCCACGAGAGCGGCGCACCGATCGAACAGCTGCTCGCCCTGGACGTGGACCGCCTGGACCCCGCCGCCCGCCGCAGCCACCCCTCCGCGGACGGTCGGGTCCCGGTCCGGTGGCGCTCGGGGACGGCCGGGCTGCTGCCCATGCTGGTGCTCGGCCGGACCGAGGGACCGCTGTTCCTCACCGACCGGCGCGCCCCCGCAACCCCCGCCGCCGACCGCTGCCCGACCACCGGCCGGGCCCGGCTCTCGTACCGGCGCGCCGCCGAGCTGTTCACCGCCGCGACCCGGCCGCTGGACCCGGCCGGCCGGGGCTGGACCCTCGGGCAGCTGCGGCAGGACGCCCGGCACCCCGCCCGCTGACCACCGGTGCGGCCGGTGGTCGGCCGGTGGTCGGCAGGTGCGGGCGGCCCGTGCGGACGGGTCGCGCAGGCGGCACGGCGGATGCGAGAGGTCGGTGGAAGGGCGGTGAAGCCGGGTCCGGAAGTGGTTCGGGTGCCCGACTATGGTCGTCACATGCACGGTCACGACAGTCCCCCTCCGGTCCGGGCCACCATCTGGGTGCGCGGCCGCGTCCAGCAGGTCGGGTTCCGCTGGTGGACGCGTGCACGCGCACTGGAGGTCGGCCTGACCGGCTACACCAGCAACCTCGGCGACGGCCGGGTCCAGGTGGTGGCCGAGGGGACGCACGCGGAGTGCGAGCGGCTGCTCGCCCTGCTGCGCGGACCGGGTACTCCGGGCCAGGTCACCGGCGTGACGGAGATCTGGAGCGCCACCGGCGAGGGGTACGACGGATTCGCGATCCGATGACCGCACCGGCGGTTGCCGGGAGCCGCCAAGGAGAGGGCGCGCTCCCGGCAACCGCCGGTGTCCTGCAGTTGCCATTCCGGCGGACTCGTGGTTGACTCCGCAGCGGGCAAGTGATCAACCGCCGCCGGCCCATGGTGTGAGGTTCCCGCCATGCAGGTGACAGCGGCGCGGTAGCGTGCGGTGATCGTGTTGACCCGTACCGTCTTTGGTGAGACTCTGGAAACCCGCGCACAGGTTCGCGTTTCCCCGGCGGGTCCATGCCGTACGAGTACCCCTCGAACCGGCCGCCCCGCAGTGCCCAGCCAGCACGTCCGGTGACGTGACGCGTGCGCACCCCTTCCCCCCAAGACCCATACCGTACACGGTTCGGTCACTCAGCGTGGAGGACCATACATCATGGCAAAGGCGCTTCTCGGGTACGTCGGCGGCCCCGACCCGCGAATGCTCTCCGAGGTGCGACGGCTGCAGCAGCGCGTTCAGGACCTGGAGCACGAGCTCACGAAGCTCCAGGCGGAGAACGACGCTCTCACCGCTGTCGTTGACGAGCACTCGCTGCTCAGCAGCATCGAACTGGACCAGCGGGAGCCGGCCCTCACCTGATCCCCGCCGATCCCCCGGATCGACGCTGTTGCGCGCAGAGCTTGAGCTTCCCCACAAGGGATGGCAGCTTGCAAGGGACGTCCGGGTGACGTCCCTTCGTCGCATCCGAGAGCCTTTTGGCCTGTCCTCGCCATATCCGTCGGTGGTCCTCGGCGGTACTCGGTGGTCCCTGGTGCCTCCGAGTGCGACCCGAGGCGCCCCTGCGGCGCTCCTCGGCGTGGTGAACGCGTCTCCTGCCGCGGCCTCCGGCCCCTCGCCGGTTACAGTCGCCGGACGGACACGCGGCACGCCGAGGCGAGGAGGACGGGCGGGTGCACCTGAAGAGTCTGACCCTGCGCGGATTCAAGTCCTTCGCCTCCGCCACCACCCTGCGCTTCGAGCCCGGCATCACCTGCGTGGTCGGGCCCAACGGCTCCGGTAAGTCCAACGTCGTGGACGCGCTCTCCTGGGTCATGGGGGAGCAGGGCGCCAAGTCGCTGCGCGGCGGCAAGATGGAGGACGTCATCTTCGCCGGGACGAGCGGCCGCGCGCCGCTCGGCCGGGCCGAGGTCAGCCTCACCATCGACAACACCGACGGCGCCCTGCCGATCGACTACTCCGAAGTCACGATCACCCGCACGCTGTTCCGCAACGGCGGCAGCGAGTACGCGCTCAACGGCACCACCTGCCGCCTGCTCGACATCCAGGAGCTGCTCTCCGACTCCGGCATCGGCCGGGAGATGCACGTCATCGTCGGCCAGGGCCAGCTCGACGCCGTCCTGCACGCCGACCCGATGAACCGGCGCGCCTTCATCGAGGAGGCCGCCGGCGTCCTCAAGCACCGCAAGCGCAAGGAGAAGGCGCTGCGGAAGCTGGACGCGATGCAGGGCAACCTCAACCGGATCCAGGACCTGGTCGCCGAGCTCCGCCGCCAGCTCGGCCCGATGGGACGCCAGGCGAGGATCGCCCGCCGCGCCGCCGGCATCCAGGCCGAGCTGCGCGACGCCCGGCTCCGGCTGCTCGCCGACGACCTGCTCACCCTCCGCCGGGCGGTGGAGGCCGAGGTCGCCGACGAACTCGCCCTGAAGCTGCGCCGTGCCACGGTCGAGCAGGAGCTCGCCCGGGCCATCCAGCGGGAGGCCGTCCTGGAGGCCCAGCTCCAGCAGCTCGGCCCACGGCTGGAGGCCGCCCGGCAGACCTGGTACGCCCTCTCCTCGCTCGCCGAGCGGACCCGCGGCACCATCGGCCTGGCCGAGGCCCGGGTCCGGCACGCCACCGGCAGCGGGCAGACCGAGGAGCGGCGCGGGCGCGACCCCGAGGAACTGGAGCGCGAGGCCCGGCGGGTCCGCGAGGAGGAGGCCGCGCTCGCCGAGGCGCTGGAGGAGGCCCGGTACGCGCTCGCCGAGGCGGTCGAGTCCCGGGCCGAGCTGGAACGCACCCTCGCCGCCGAGGAGGCCCGGCTGAAGGCCGCCGCCCGTGCCATCGCCGACCGGCGCGAGGGCCTGGCCCGGCTCCAGGGGCAGGCCGCCGCCGCCCGCTCCAGGGCCGCCGGGGCCCACGCCGAGATCGAGCGGCTCACCGAGGCCCGCGACGAGGCCGCGCTCCGCGCCGAGGCCGCCCGGCAGGAGCACCGCGAACTCCAGGAGCAGTCCGACGGACTCCAGGCGGGCGACGAGGAGCTGGACGCGGTGGAGCAGGCGGCGCGCGACGCCCTCGCCGCCGTGGAGCGCGAGCTGGCCGCCGTCCGCGATGCCGTCGGGGCGGCCGAGCGGGAGCGGGCCGGGCTGGTCGCCCGGCACGACGCGCTGGCGCTCGGCCTGCGGCGCAAGGACGGCAGCGGCGCCCTGCTCGCCGACCCGGACCGGCCCGCCGGGGTGCTCGGCCCGCTCGCCGACCTGCTCACCGTCGAACCCGGCTACGAGGCCGCCGTCGCCGCCGCGCTCGGCAGCGCGGCCGAGGCGGTCGTCGTGGCCGGGCTCGACGCCGCCACCGGTGCGCTGCACCACCTCCGGGAGCGGGACGCGGGCCGGGCGGCCCTGCTGGTCACCCACGGCGAGGGCCCGCGGGAGCCCGGGGCGGACGGTCCGGCCCTGCCGCCGGACGCCCGATGGGCCGCCGGGCTGGTGCGCGGCGAGGCACCGGTGCTCGCGGCCGTCCGGACCCTGCTGGCCGGCACCGCGGTGGTCGAGGACCTCCGGTCCGCGCGTGAACTCCTGGACACCCACCCGGGGTTGACGGCCGTCACACCGGCCGGCGACCTGCTCTCGCGGGTGTCCGCGCAGGGTGGCGCGGCCGGTGCGCCCAGCCTGCTGGAGACCCAGGCCGCGGTGGCGGAGGCCGCACGGATGATCGGCGAACTCGACGTCCGCTGCGCGGAGTCGGCCGACCGGCTGGCCGTCGAGACCGACCGCCGACGGGAACTGGCCGCCGAGCTGGAGGAGTTGACGGCCCGTCGGCGGGCCGGCGAGAAGGAGCGTGCCCGGCTCGCGGGGGACCTCGGCCGGGCGGCCGGGCAGGCCCGCGCCACCGCCGGGGAGGCGGAGCGGCTCGCCTCCTCCGCCGCCCGGGCCGAGCAGGGGCTGGCCGAGGCCCGGGAGGCCGCGGAGGAGCTGGCCGAACGGCTGGCCGCCGCCGTGGAGTCGGCGGACGCGGGCGAGGACGAGCCGGACGGCGCCGAGCGCGACCGGCTGGCCCTGGCCGGTGCGGCGGCGCGCCAGGCCGAGATGGAGGCCCGGCTGTCCGTCCGCACCCACGAGGAGCGGGTCCGCGGCCTGGCCGGCCGGGCCGACCAGCTGGACCGGGCCGCCGCCGCCGAGCGCGAGGCCCGCGCCCGGGCGGCCGAGCGGCGCGAGCGGGCCCGGAGGGAGGCCGCGGTGGCCGCCGCCGTCGCGGCCGGCGCCCGGCAGTTGCTGGCCGCCCTGGAGGAGGCGGTCGCCCGCGCCGAGGCCGAGCGGACCGCCGTGGAACAGGACCGGGCCGGGCGCGAGACCGAACTGCGGTCCGGCCGCGAAGCGGGCCGCGAACTCAAGGCCGAGCTGGACAGACTGGTCGACGCCGGCCACCGGGACGAGGTGCTCCGGGCGGAGAAGAAGCTGCGGATCGAGCAGCTGGAGACCCGGGCGCTGGAGGAGTTCGGCATCGAGGGCGGCGAACTGCTCGCCGGCTACGGGCCAGACCGCCCGGTGCCCGCGCCGGCACCCGAGGAGGGGGAGGAGCCGGGCGAGCCGCGTGCCTACGTCCGGGCCGAGCAGGAGAAGCGGCTGCGGGCCGCCGAGAAGGCGTACCAGCAGCTGGGCAAGGTCAACCCGCTGGCGCTGGAGGAGTTCGCGGCGCTGGAGGAGCGGCACCGGTTCCTCGGCGAGCAGCTGGACGACCTGAAGAAGAGCCGGCGCGACCTGATGGACATCGTCCGGGACGTGGACGTCCGGGTCGAGCAACTGTTCACGGCGGCGTACCACGACACGGCGGCGCAGTTCGAGGGCGTGTTCTCGCGGCTCTTCCCGGGCGGTGAGGGGCGGCTGGTGCTGACCGACCCGGAGAACATGCTGACCACCGGGGTGGAGGTGGAGGCGCGCCCGCCGGGGAAGAAGGTCAAGCGGCTCTCGCTGCTCTCCGGCGGTGAGCGGTCGCTGACCGCGGTGGCGCTGCTGGTGTCGATCTTCAAGGCCCGGCCTAGCCCGTTCTACGTGATGGACGAGGTCGAGGCCGCCCTGGACGAGACCAACCTGCGGCGGCTGGTCGCGATCATGGAGGAGCTGCGGGAGAGCTCGCAGCTGATCGTGATCACCCACCAGAAACTGACCATGGAATCGGCCGACGCCCTCTACGGCGTGACCATGAAGGGCGACGGCATCTCCCAGGTGATCAGCCAGCGACTGCGGGTGGGGGCACCAGGGGCACCTCCCAGCCGCCAGGCCGGGGGAGAACACCGCGAGCACGGGAAGCCGGCGGTCCCCCGACAGCACGACGCCCTGGTGCCCGACTGAGCGCGCTCGCCTCGTTCGGCGAACATGTCACTGATACTGGACGGGTTATGGAATACGTGATCCTTGCCGTAGTCATCGCCGTGGTCGCCGTCGGCGCGATCGCGGGTTTCGTCGTCACCGGCAGACGACGCAAGCAGCTGCCCCCGAAGACCGAGACCCCGGCCGTCGGCGCGCCGACCGCGCCCGCCCGGCCGACGGCACCCGAGAAGGCCGCCGAGGAGGGCGCCGCTCCGCCGACGGCGGAGGCCGCTCCCACCGAGGCCGCCCCCACCGAGGCCGCTCCTGCCGAGGCCGCCGAAGCCCCTGCGGCCGAGGCGCCCGCGGCCGGGGATGCGGCCGTGGTCGAGGAGCCGCTGGTCGAGGAGGCCGAGGCCGCCCCGGCCATCGAGGTCCCCGAGCCCACCGCGGGCCGGCTGGTCCGGCTCCGCTCCAGGCTGTCGCGCTCGCAGACCACCCTGGGCAAGGGTCTGCTGACCCTGCTCTCCCGCGACCGCCTCGACGAGGACACCTGGGAGGAGATCGAGGACACCCTCCTCACCGCCGACCTCGGCGTCGCCGCCACCCAGGAACTGGTCGACAACCTGCGGACCCGGGTGAAGGTGCTCGGCACCCGCACCCCCGACGAGCTGCGCGCGCTGCTCCGCGACGAGCTGCTCGGCCTGATCGGCCCGGACAGCGACCGCACGGTCCACTCGGTCAAGCACGAGGAGGGCCCGGCCGTGGTCCTGGTCGTCGGCGTCAACGGCGTCGGCAAGACCACCACCACCGGCAAGCTCGCCCGGGTGCTGGTAGCCGACGGCCGCCGGGTGGTGCTCGGCGCGGCCGACACCTTCCGGGCCGCCGCCGCCGACCAGCTGCAGACCTGGGGCGAGCGGGTCGGCGCCCACACCGTCCGCGGGCCCGAGGGCGGCGACCCGGCCTCGATCGCCTTCGACGCGGTCAAGGAGGGCATCGCCGAGGGCGTCGACACCGTCCTGATCGACACCGCCGGCCGGCTGCACACCAAGACCGGCCTGATGGACGAGCTCGGCAAGGTCAAGCGGGTCGTCGAGAAGCACGGCCCGGTCGACGAGGTGCTGCTGGTGCTGGACGCCACCACCGGCCAGAACGGCCTGGTGCAGGCCCGGGTCTTCGCCGAGGTCGTGGACATCACCGGCATCGTGCTGACCAAGCTGGACGGCACCGCCAAGGGCGGCATCGTGGTCTCGGTCCAGCGGGAGCTGGGCGTGCCGGTCAAGCTGGTGGGCCTGGGCGAGGGCGCGGACGACCTGGCGCCGTTCGAGCCGGCCGCGTTCGTGGACGCGCTGATCGGCGACTGACGGGTTCCGCGGGCTCCGTCCGGTGGGGCTCCGTCCAGCCGGGCTCCGACGAGCCGGCTTTCGTCGAGGGGCGCGGGAGGCCGCGTGACCGGCCACCGACCGAGGGTGGGTGGCCGGTCACGCGGCCTCCCGCGCCCCTCCGTGCTGTCGGGGGGAACGTCCCCTGGCGCGGCCGGCGCCTTCCGGCCCGGTCAGGAGGCGAGTTCGGGGGTGCGGGTCCGGGTGCGGTGGCAGGCGTAGGCGAGGGTGCCGAGGAGGAGCCGGGCCTCCGGGGGACAGGCGGCGCTCTCCCGGGAGGGGCCGCGCAGCCAGCGCATCGGGCCCAGCCCGCCGAGCACGGTCGGCGGCGCCGCCACGTAGGAGCCCCGGCCGTGGCAGGCCAGGTCCAGCGAGGCGTCGTCCCAGCCCATCCGGTACAGCAGCTCGGGGAGCCGCTCGGCGGTGCCCGGGGCGACGAAGAACAGCAGCCGGCCGGCGGGGGAGGCCAGCACCGGGCCGACCTGGGTGCCCATCCGCTCCAGCCGGACCAGGGCCTGCAGCCCGGGCTGGGCCGGCACGTCCAGGACGTCGAAGTGGCGGCCGGCCGGCAGCAGCAGCGGGGCGCCGGCCGCGCACGGGCCGCGCAGCTCGTGGACCGCCGCGCCGGCGGGCACCTCCGGGCCGACCACGGTGTGCAGGCCGGGCGCGGCGCAGTGCGGTGCCGCGCACCCGCAGCGGGCGTCCGCCGGGGAGCGGTCGGGCGCCGGGGTGCCCACCACGACGGACCATCCCCACCGGCCGGTGTACTCGCCGGCCGCCTGGAGCGCGGTGGCCCGGGTACGGCGGCGGGTGGTCCGCGGCGCGAACCGCAGGGTGCCGAGCCGGAGATCGCCGAACAGATTGTCCATGCCTCCCCCAACAGGTTCCGGTTGCCGGTGGTTACGGCACTGTGACGTTCCGTCGATTGTGCGACGGGGTGCGCGTTGTGCGTCGGCGGCGCGCTCGGGAGCGCGTGCACCGATACGTGTGGCCCGGGCCAGGAGGCGCCTTGCACCGGAGGGGCGGATGGCGGATCGTCGTCCGGGCACGCTGAGCCTCCGTCAGGACCGGCATGTGCCGGTGTCAACCGGGCCGGGTACCAGTGAAGCGTGATTCGCCGTTGCGCAGTTCACTCGCAGGGGTGGCGAAAGGTGGCGTTTTCGGGGCGATGCTCCCCCGGATGGCCGAAGCGCGTTACTTTCGGCTCACGGAACGCAGTGGAACGCTCACCACAATGGGCGTGACGCGACAGGCACGGTACGTCGAGCAAGCGCCCGGGACCGTCGGGCACACGATCGGGCCCCCAAGGCGGGGCCGGGCGGGATGGGGACGTTCCCATGGGAGACAAGCAACCGAACGAGAAGCTGACGTCGTGGTTCACGCGCAGCGGCTGGTCCAAGGGTGAGCTGGCCCGGCAGGTCAACCGGCGCGCCCGGCAGATCGGCGCCCACCACGTCAGCACCGACACCTCCCGGGTACGCCGCTGGTTGGACGGGGAACAACCCCGCGAGCCGATTCCGAAGATCATGTCCGAACTGTTCTCCGAGCGCTTCGGCTCGGTGGTCTCGGTGGAGGACCTCGGCCTGCGCGCCGCCACCCCGGTCTCCACCGTCGGCGGCGGCGTGGACCTGCCGTGGAGCGGCGAGCAGACGGTCCAACTGATCAGCGAGTACTCCAGAAGCGACCTGATGCTCAACCGGCGCGGCTTCCTGGGCACCTCGCTCGCCCTGACCGCCGGCGCCGCGCTGATCGAGCCGATGCAGCGCTGGCTCACCCCCGGACCGTCCGGCGCGCCGACCCCCATCCTCAGCGCCGTCAACGGGAGCGAGCCGTTCACCGGCCGGCTGTCCGAGCCCGAGCTCCAGCTGCTGGAGCAGACCACCGTGATGTTCCGCCAGTGGGACGCCCAGAACGGCGGCGGGCTGCGCCGCAAGGCCGTGGTCGGCCAGCTGCACGAGGTCACCGACCTGCTCCAGGAGTCCTATCCGGAGCTCACCACCAAGCGCCTGTTCCGGCTCACCGCCGAGCTCGCCCACCTGGCCGGCTGGATGTCCTACGACGTCGGCATGCACCCCAGCGCGCAGAAGTACTACGTGCTCGCGCTGCACGCCGCCAAGGAGGCCGGGGACCGGCCGTTCGGCGCGCTGATCCTCACCGACATGGCCCGCCAGATGATCCACCTCAACCGCGGCGAGGACGCGCTGGAGCTGATCCACCTCGCCCAGTACGGCAGCCGCGACACCGCCACCCCGCGCCAGCAGGCCCTGCTGTACGCGATGGAGGCGCGCTCGTACGCCACCATCGGCGAGATCAACCGGTGCGCCCGGGCCGCCCGGCTGGCCGAGGACACCTTCAGCGACTGCCGCCCCGGTGACGGCGACCCGGACTGGCTCAAGTTCTTCTCCGAGGCCGAGCTCAACGCGGAGAACGCGCACTCCTACCGCGACCTCGCGTACACCTCCAGCCGCTCGCCGCTGTACGCCTCGATGGCCGCGCCGGTGATGGAGCGCGCCGTGGACCTGTTCCGGCAGGACGGCGACCACATCCGCAGCTACGCCTTCAACCTGGTCGGCATGGCCAGCGTGCACCTGCTGCAGAACGAGCCCGAGCAGGCCGCCGTGATGTGCGAGCAGGCCGTGGACATCGCCACCAAGGTCCGCTCCGAGCGGCTCAACACCCGGGTCCGCAAGACCTCGGAGGCCGCCAGCCGGCAGTTCCAGGACGTCCCCGGGGTCGCCCGGCTGCGCGAGCGCGTGGTGCAGGACATCCCGGAGTTCGTCGCCTCGGTCTGACCGCCGACCTCCCCACCCGGGCCGGGCCCCTCGCCTCCGCTTCGGCGGAACCGCGCGAGGAGGGGCCCGGCCCGTCGCCCCGACCGAGGCTTTTCGGTCACGGCTCCGACCGTGGGGGCCGCGCGGCTCGCACACCGAAACGGGCTCCCCCGGCCCGCGAAGGCGCGGTCCCCACGGGCGGTGATCGAACCCGCACCCGGCGTGGTGCGGGCCGCACCATAGCCCACAGGCTGTCATGGCACGGCCGCGGTTCACCTGGTCGTAACGCCCGCGTCGACCACGTCACTGCGGCGAAACACCGAGCCGCATCGGCCGAAATTTGCCTTCGGCACGCTCCTCTCATCGCCGACACCCCGGGTGGCACGGGACAGGGATCCCGGGTGTGGAGCGGCTTTCATTTCGGAGGAGACGCCGATGCCGGACGGCTTCAGCGCGGGCGATACCGCCTTTGTGTTCATCTGTGCGGCCCTGGTCATGTTGATGACCCCGGGTCTGGCCTTCTTCTACGGAGGCATGGTCAGGGTCAAGAGCACGCTCAACATGCTGGTCATGAGCTTCATCTCGCTCGCGATCGTCAGCGTGCTCTGGGTGCTCTACGGCTACTCCCTGGCCTTCGGCCCGGACGCCGGCGCCGGTCTGATCGGCAACCTCGACTTCCTGGGCATGCGCGGCATCGGCCTGAACGACCTCACCGGCACCATCCCGGTCACCGCGTTCTCCGCCTTCCAGCTGATGTTCGCGATCATCACCCCGGCCCTGATCAGCGGTGCCGTCGCGGACCGCACCAAGTTCGCCGCCTGGGGCCTGTTCGTGGCGCTCTGGGTGACCGTCGTCTACTTCCCGGTCGCCCACTGGGTGTTCTTCTTCGACGGCGGCAACGGCGGCTGGCTCGGCGACCGCAACGGCGTGATCGACTTCGCCGGCGGCACCGCGGTCCACATCAACGCCGGTGTGGCGGGCCTCGCCCTCTGCCTGGTGCTCGGCAAGCGGATCGGCTTCAAGAAGGACCCGATGCGCCCGCACAGCCTCCCGCTGGTGATGCTCGGCTCCGGCCTGCTGTGGTTCGGCTGGTTCGGCTTCAACGCCGGCTCCGCCCTGGCCGCCAACGGCGTCGCGGGCATGGCCTTCATCAACACCCAGGTCGCCACCGCCGCCGCCGTCCTCGGCTGGCTCGCCTACGAGCGGATCAAGCACGGCGCGTTCACCACGCTGGGCGCCGCCTCCGGCGCGGTGGCCGGTCTGGTCGCCATCACCCCGGCCTGCGGCTCGGTCTCCCCGCTCGGCTCCATCGCCATCGGCGTCATCGCCGGTGTCGCCTGCGCCGCCGCGGTCAGCCTCAAGTACAAGCTCGGCTACGACGACTCCCTCGACGTGGTCGGCGTCCACCTGGTCGGCGGCGTGATCGGCTCGCTGCTGATCGGCGTCTTCGCCACCGGCCACGTCGGCCAGACCGCCCAGGGCCTGCTCTACGGCGGTGGCTTCGAGCAGCTCGGCAAGCAGGCCATGGGCGTGGTCGCGGTCGGCGCCTACTCCTTCGTCCTGTCCTGGCTGCTGGCCGTCGCCATCCAGAAGACCATCGGCTTCCGGGTCTCCGAGGAGGTCGAGGTCTCCGGCATCGACCAGGCCGAGCACGCCGAGTCCGCCTACGACTTCACCGCGGTCGGTGCCAGCGTCGCCCGCCCCGTGTCGACCCCCGCCCCTGTGACCGCCACCGCCCGGAAGACCGAGGTCGACGCCTGATGAAGCTCATCACCGCCGTCATCAAGCCCCACCGCCTGGACGACGTGAAGGACGCCCTGCAGGCCTTCGGAGTCCACGGCCTGACCGTCACCGAAGCCAGCGGCTACGGCCGGCAGCGCGGCCACACCGAGGTCTACCGGGGCGCGGAGTACACCGTCGACCTGGTGCCCAAGGTCCGGATAGAGATCCTGGTCGAGGACGAGGACGCCGAGCAGCTGATCGACGTCGTCGTGAAGGCGGCCCGCACCGGCAAGATCGGTGACGGCAAGGTCTGGTCCGTCCCGGTCGACACGGCGGTCCGGGTGCGGACCGGCGAGCGTGGGCCCGACGCCCTCTAGCATTCGAACCAGAGCATTCCCATCAGCACCGCTTGGCGGACCTGCTGCCCACCGGCGGCAGGTCCGCCGGACGCGTATCCGGCACGGAACCGCGGGCACCGCACCGGGGACCGTGCGAGGCGGGAACCGCGTGCACAGCACCGGCAACCGCGTATCCGAACCGCGCATCCAAACCGCGTATCCGAACCGCGCATCCGAACCGCGTATCCGGCACCACGGACGGGGAGCACGACGTGACGACGCCCGAGGTCAACCCGCCCCTTCTGCCCGGCGACCGCCCGGGCACCGACCCCGGCCGTCCGACCGGCGGCGGGGAACCCACCGACTACGCCGCCGAGCGCGCCCGGCTGCTCGCCGACCCGGCGGTCCGCGGCGCCGACCGCCGCCGTGCCCTCGCCGGCCTGGCCGACCGCTGGCTCGCCGAGCTGTTCCGGGCCGCCGGCGCCCCCGCGGGCACCGCCCTGGTCGCCGTCGGCGGCTACGGCCGCGGCGAACTCTCCCCGCGCAGCGACCTCGACCTGCTGCTGCTGTACCAGGACGACCTCGACCCCGAACTCCCCGAGCGCCTCTGGTACCCGGTCTGGGACGCCGGCGCCGCCCTCGACCACTCCGTCCGCACCCCCGCCGAGGCCCGCGCCGTCGCCGGCGAGGACCTCAAGGCCCAGCTCGGACTGCTCGACGCCCGCCACATCGCCGGCGACGCCGAGCTCACCGCCGCACTGCGCTCCACCGTCCTGGCCGACTGGCGGGCCGCCGCCCCCCGGCGGCTGCCCGAGCTGCGCGAACTCTGCCAGGCCCGGGCCGAGCGCCACGGCGAGCTCTCCTTCCTCCTCGAACCCGACCTCAAGGAGGCCCGCGGCGGCCTGCGCGACGCGGTCGCGCTCAACGCCATCGCCGCCACCTGGCTCGCCGACGCCCCCCGCGACGGCCTGGACGCGGCGGCCGTGAAGCTCAGCGACGTCCGCGACGCCCTCCACCTGGCCACCGGCCGGGCCACCGAGCGGCTCAGCCTGCAGGACCAGGACCAGGTCGCCGAGCGGCTCGGCGTGCTCGACGCCGACACCCTGCTGCGCCAGGTCTACGAGAGCGCCCGCACGATCGCCTACGCCTCCGACGTCACCTGGCGCGCCGTCGACCGGGTGCTCGCCGCCCGCGCCAACCGGGGGCGGCGGATCCCCCGGCTCGCCTTCCCGTTCAGCGGTGCCGGACGCGGCACCGGCGCGGTCGCCAAGGGCGCCGTCGAACGCCGGCCGCTCGCCGAGGGCGTGGTCGAGCAGGACGGCGAGGCCGTGCTCGCCCAGGCCGCCCGGCCCGCCCAGGACCCGGTGCTGCCGCTGCGCGCCGCCGCCGCCGCCGCCCAGGCCGGGCTGACCGTCTCGTACGCGACCGTGCGCCGGCTCGCCGCCGAGACCCGGCCGCTGCCGGTGCCCTGGCCGGACGAGGCCCGCGAGCAGCTGGTCACCCTGCTCGGCGCCGGCGAGGCCTGCCTGCCGGTCTGGGAGGCGCTGGAGGCCGAGGGGCTGATCAGCCGGCTGCTGCCGGACTGGGAGCGGGTCCGCTGCCGTCCGCAGCGCAACGCCGTGCACCGCTGGACCGTCGACCGTCACCTGATCGAGACGGCGGTCAAGGCCGCCGCGATGACCCGGCGGGTGGCCCGGCCCGACCTGCTGCTGGTGGCGGCGCTGCTGCACGACATCGGCAAGGGCTGGCCCGGCGACCACTCCGAGGCGGGCGAGGTGATCGTCCGCGACGTGGCCACCCGGATGGGCTTCGACAAGACCGACACCGAGACCCTGGCGCTGCTGGTCCGGCACCACCTCACGCTGATCGACACCGCCACCCGGCGCGACCCCGACGACCCGGCCACCGTCGACCTGATCGCCAAGATCGCCGGCACCCACTCCCACCTGGAGCTGCTGCACGCGCTCACCGAGGCCGACGCCACCGCCACCGGCCCGGCCGCCTGGAGCACCTGGCGGGCCTCGCTGGTGGCCGGCCTGGTCGACCGGGCCGCCGCCCAGCTGGCCGGCGACCTGCGTTTCCCCGTCGCCGCCGAACCCACCGCCGACCAGGAGCGGCTGGCGGTGGAGGCCGCCCGCACCGCGGGACCGGCGCTCGGCCTGGCCGCGCAGGGGACGCCGGCGGGTGCTCCGGGTGTGTCGGGTGCCGCCGGTACCGGCCGGCAGGATCCGGGAGCCCCCGAGCCGATGGGCGTGGAGCTCACCCTGGCCATCCAGGACCGGCCCGGACTGCTCGGCACCGTCGCCGGGGTACTCGCCCTGCACCGGCTCACCGTCCGCTCGGCGAGCCTGCGGGAACTCGACCCGATCGGGGCCGGGCCGGTGCTGCTGCTCTCCTGGACGGTGGCCGCCGAGTACGGCGAGCTGCCGGAGGCCGCCCGGCTCCGGGCCGACCTGCGACGGGCCCTGGACGGCTCACTGGACGTCGCCCGCAAGCTCGCCGAGCGGGACGCCGCCGCCCCGCGCCGGCGCGGCATCGCCACCCCGCCCCCGGTGGTCTCGGTGGCGGCCGGGGCCTCCTCCAGCGCCACCATCCTGGAGGTCCGCGCCCACGACGCCCCCGGGCTGCTGCACCGGATCGGGCGGGCGCTGGACGAGGCCGGGGTCCGGCTGCGGACGGCCCACGTCTCCACCCTGGGCGCGGACGCCGTGGACGCGTTCTACGTCACCGACGCCGAGGGCCGGCCGCTGGCGCCCGGACGGGCGGCGGAGGTCGCCGCGGCGGTCCAGCAGGCGCTGGGGTAGCCGGGGCGACCCCGGGCTGGCCGGGGCCGTCGAGGCCGTCGGGCAGGGGCCTCCGGCCGGCGTTCCGGGGGCGTCCAGGGCCGTCCGGAGGCGGGCCCGAGGGCGTCCCGGACCCCGGTCCGAGGCCTATCGGATCCCGGGTGGACCCCCATCCGTTGGCGTGCGGATACCCTTGGGGTTCGACGACCGTAGCCGTACCGATGCCGCAAGGGACCCGCGACCGACGTGTTCGACACACTCTCCGACCGCCTCGCAGCGACGTTCAAGAACCTCCGGGGCAAGGGCCGCCTCAGCGAGGCGGACATCGACGCCACCACGCGCGAGATCCGGATCGCCCTGCTGGAGGCGGACGTCGCGCTCCCCGTGGTGCGGGCCTTCATCAAGCAGATCAAGGAGCGGGCGCTCGGCGCCGAGGTCTCCGGCGCGCTGAACCCCGCCCAGCAGATCATCAAGATCGTCAACGAGGAGCTCATCACCATCCTCGGTGGCGAGACCCGCCGGCTGAAGTACGCCAAGTCCGGCCCGACGGTGATCATGCTCGCGGGCCTCCAGGGTGCCGGTAAGACCACCCTGGCCGGCAAGCTCGGCCACTGGCTGAAGCAGCAGAAGCACACCCCGCTGCTGGTCGCCTGCGACCTCCAGCGCCCGAACGCCGTCACCCAGCTCGGCGTGATGGCCGACCGGGCCGGCGTGGCCTTCTACGGTCCCGAGCCGGGCAACGGCGTCGGCGACCCGGTCAAGGTGGCGCGGGACTCCATCGAGTACGCGAAGCAGAAGCAGTACGACGTCGTCATCGTCGACACCGCCGGCCGCCTCGGCATCGACGCCGAGATGATGCAGCAGGCCGCCGACATCCGGGCCGCCGTGAACCCGGACGAGGTCCTGTTCGTCGTCGACGCCATGGTCGGCCAGGACGCGGTGACCACCGCGCAGGCCTTCCTCGACGGCGTCGACTTCACCGGCGTGGTGCTCTCCAAGCTGGACGGCGACGCCCGCGGTGGTGCCGCGCTGTCGGTGGCCCACGTGACCGGCCGCCAGATCATGTTCGCCTCCAACGGCGAGAAGATCGACGACTTCGACGCCTTCCACCCGGACCGGATGGCCTCGCGCATCCTCGGCATGGGCGACATGCTCTCCCTGATCGAGAAGGCCGAGCAGACCTTCTCGCAGGCCGAGGCCGAGAAGATGGCCGCCAAGCTGCAGGGCGGCGGCAAGGACTTCACGCTCGACGACTTCCTCGCGCAGCTGGAGCAGGTCCGCAAGATGGGCTCGATCTCCAAGCTGCTCGGCATGCTGCCCGGCATGGGCCAGATCCGCGAGCAGATCAACAACATCGACGACCGGGACGTGGACCGGGTCGGCGCGATCATCAAGTCGATGACCCCCGCCGAGCGGACCGACCCGAAGATCATCAACGGCTCGCGCCGCGCCCGTATCGCCAAGGGTTCGGGCGTGCAGGTCGGCGAGGTCAACAACCTGGTCGAGCGCTTCTTCGAGGCTCGGAAGATGATGTCCGCGATGGCCTCCGGCAAGGGCATCCCCGGCATGCCGGGTATCCCCGGCATGGGCGGTGGCGGCGCCAAGCGGGCGAAGAAGGCCCAGCCGGCCAAGGGCCGCAAGCGGTCCGGCAACCCGCTGAAGCGGGCGCAGGAGGAGGCCGCCGCCGCCGAGCGCCGGGCCCTCGGCCCGGCCGGCGGACCGCAGCAGGCCGGCCAGGGCGGCGCTTTCGGCCTCGGCGCGGGCAAGGGTCCGGCCGACTTCGAGCTCCCCAAGGAGTTCAAGGACCTGCTCTGATCCCTGGTCCGGACCGAACCGGTTCTGTTGTCCGAGGGCCCCGCCGTACGTCGGCGGGGCCTTCGGCCGTCCGCCGGTCGGTTGCCGCCCCGGCCGGGTCCGGGCCGATCGCGGGTCCCCGTGAGGCCAGGTCTCGGGTTCCCGTGAGGCCGGGCGCACATGGCCGGGGACGGCGCGCGGAACCGAGTTCCGCGCCTCCGGGGCGGGCGTCGAGCACATGGTCGATGATGGTCGGATGCGAGTGAGGATCCGGGCGCCGAGGCCCGCCGACGAGCCGATGTACGCCGAGGCAGTCCGTCGTTCCGCCGAGCACATCGGCCGCTGGAACCCGGTCGAGCCGGACGGCCTGCCGGACCTGCTGGACCGTCAGGGCGTCGGTCTGCGTACCTTCCTCATCGAGGACCTCGAAACCGGCGGCCTGGTCGGCAAGTGCAACGTGGCCAACATCGTCATGGGCCGCTTCCGCAACGGCGCCCTGGGCTACGACTCCTACCTGCCGTTCGCCGGTACGGGCCGGATGACCGAGGGCATGCGCCTGGTCATCGACCGCTGCTTCGCCGACCCGGCCGACGGCGGGATCGGCCTGCACCGGCTGGAGATCAACGTGCAGCCCGACAACGACCGCTCGATCGCCCTCGCGCGCCGGCTCGGCTTCCGGCACGAGGGCTTCACCCCGCGGATGCTCTTCCTGGACGGAGCCTGGCGCGACCACGAGCGGTTCGCCCTCACCGCGGAGGAGTGGACCCCGCTGATCCCGGAGTAGTCCCGGCGTGATCGCCGAGTGATCGCGGAGTGGTCCCGGACTGGTCCCGGGCTGGCTCCGGACTGGTTCCGGCGTGAGCGGCCGAGTCGATCGGTGACGGGCCGGAGCCCCGCCCCCTCGTGAGGGGCGCGGGGCTCTTCGCCGGTCCGGACCGGCCGTACGACGGGATCGGACCGCCCGTCCGATCGGGTCAGCGGGGCTGTTCGGTCAGCGGGGCTGTTCGGCCACCACGTACCGGAAGACGTTGACCATCCGCACGGAGCCGTCCGCCTGGACGTACGGATGCAGCGCCTCCTCCAGCTCCTTGCCGACCAGCGCCTGCCCCGCGTCCTCGATCGCGGTCTCGTACAGCCCGGTGGAGAGCATCCCGCGGACCGCCGAATCCAGGTCCACGTAGGCGAACGGGCAGCCGACCCGGCCGCTGCCGGCCGGGCGGAGTCCGGCGGCCAGCAGCAGCTCCTCCAGGGCGCCGGGCCCGCTCAGGGCGAACGGACCGTCAGCCGGCGGGCGGGCGGCCCGGCGGCGCGCGACGTCCAGGACGGGCGCGCTCTCGCAGCGCTCCGGCGGCCCCCAGGTGGCCAGGACCACCTGTCCGCCGCGGAGCGCCAGCCCGGCGGCCTCGGCGACCAGTTCGCCCGGCCGGGTGCTGTAGGGGAGCTGCTCGAAAACCGTCACCAGCGAATGCGCCGCCCGGGGGACGCCGTACGCCGAACGGGGGGCACCCGCCGCGGCCGCCACCTGCAGCCCCCGCCCCTGGGCGAGCTCCCTCAGCTCCGGCTCCGGCTCCACCCCCGCGACCTGCGCGCCGCGCTCGGCCGCCAGCAGCAGGGCCAGCCCCGACCGGCAGCCGAGACCCAGCAGGCTGGTGGCCGGTCCGACCTCCAGTCGCTGGTATACGGCCTGGTAGAGCGGTACGAGCATCCGTTCCTGGATCTCCGCCCAGTCACGCGCCCGGCCGTGCGACCCCGCCGTTGCCCGCGCCCGCGTGCGCTGCGCCGTGGTGCCGGTCACCTGCGCTGAAGCCATCGCGGCCTCCCATCCGGTCCTCTTGCTGACTCATCCGCGTCGACAGCCGTGCTCCCCCCGTTCGTTCCGCCCCGCTACCAGCGAACAGCGGGTCGGGCCCGGCGTCCAGAGGGGTGCGGGCAGGTATCCGTGCGCCGCGGGTGTGCGCCCCGGTGTGTGCGCGGGTGGACGGATTCACAGTCGGTGCCCCACTCCCCGTACCATCTGCCCCATGGCTAAGGCACCCGTTCTCACCCCTCAGGCGGAAGACTTCCCGCGCTGGTACCAGGACCTCATCAACAAGGCCGAGCTGGCCGACAACGGTCCGGTGCGCGGCACCATGGTCATCCGACCGTACGGCTACAGCCTGTGGGAGCGGATGCAGCAGGAGATGGACGCGCGGATCAAGAAGGCCGGCGCCCAGAACGCGTACTTCCCGATGTTCATCCCGCAGTCCTACCTGACCAAGGAGGCGGAGCACGTCGAGGGCTTCGCCCCCGAGCTCGCGGTGGTCACCCACGGCGGCGGCAAGGAGCTGGAGGAGCCGGTCGTCGTCCGGCCGACCTCCGAGACGATCATCAACGAGTACTTCTCCAAGTGGGTGCAGAGCCACCGCGACCTGCCCCTGCTGATCAACCAGTGGGCCAACGTGGTCCGGTGGGAGCTCCGCCCGCGCGTCTTCCTGCGCACCACCGAGTTCCTCTGGCAGGAGGGCCACACCGCCCACGCCACGTACGAGGACGCCCGGGACTACGCCTCGCGCATCCACACCGACGTGTACGGCGACTTCATGACCAACGTGCTGGGCATCGACGTGGTGCTCGGCCGGAAGACCGCCAAGGAGCGCTTCGCCGGCGCCATCAACACCCTCACCCTCGAGGGCATGATGGGCGACGGCAAGGCCCTGCAGATGGGCACCAGCCACGAGCTGGGCCAGAACTTCGCCAAGGCGTTCAACACCACGTTCCTGTCCGGCGACTCGGCGCGCGAGCACGTCTGGCAGACCTCGTGGGGCGTCTCGACCCGCATGGTCGGCGGCCTGATCATGTCGCACGGCGACGACAACGGCCTGCGCGTCCCGCCGCGGCTGGCGGCCGTCCAGGCCGTGGTCCTGGCCATCAAGGGCGACGACGCGGTGCTGGCCAAGGTCCGCGAGATCGGCGCCAAGCTGGAGGAGGCCGGGGTCCGCGTGGTGGTCGACGACCGCACCGACACCCCGTTCGGCCGCCGCGCCGTCGACTGGGAGCTCAAGGGCGTCCCGGTCCGCATCGAGGTCGGCCCGCGCGACCTGGAGAACGGCACCGCGATGCTGGTCCGCCGGATCGCCGGCGGCAAGGAGCCGGTGGCCTCCGACGCCCTGGCCACCCTGGTGCCCACGATCCTGGAGGAGGACCAGGCGCTGCTGCTGCGCCAGTCCCGCGAGCGCCGCGAGGCCCGCACGGTCGAGGTCACGAGCCTCGACGAGGCCGTCGAGGCCGCCGCGACCGGCTGGGGCCGGATCTCCTGGGCCGACCTCGGCCCGGAGGGCGAGGCCAAGCTGGCCGAGCAGGGCGTCTCGGTGCGCTGCATCGTCGCCGCGGACGGCTCGGTGCCGGCCACCGACGACCAGGCCGGGAACGTCGCGATCGTCGCCCGCGCGTACTGACGTACCGGGGCGTACTGGGGCTCCGGGTGCCGGGTATCCGGCGCCTCGGGGCTCCGGCCGGGGCCCGGTGAGCCGCCGCTACGGTGAGCCGGCCGGGGACGGTGCGGGTGTACGGGTGGCGCGTGGTGCGTCGGCGTTCCGGGGGCTCGCCGAGGGTGATCCGTCGGTGGTCCGCGGCGATCCGGTGGTGATCCGGGGGCGTTCGAAAAGTCCGGCGCGATATTCACGGACGTCTTTTCGAGACTACTCACCGGTCAACTCCCGATGGTGCGAAACTAGCGGTACGGTATACGGCCCGTGGCCCTGTCAATTTTCGACGGGCGCGGGCCGTCCGCCTTGGGGATGTTGGGCTCCTGGGCGGTTGCCGTGAGCCCGTCGGGCTTCCGAAGGGCCCAGAGTTGTAGGGGGTTGGTCTTGCGTCAGATCCGAGCAGTGCAATTCGCGCACAGCGGTGCATTCCTGAGAGTTCGCTGGGAATTCCCGGCGAACGGGAACTCGCGGAACATCGGCTCTCTTCACATCGTTGGTACAGCGTGAGCACGACACAGCCCCTCGTCCTGGCGGCCGAACTGGCCGCCGCCTGGAGCGACATCCAGGCCTTCCACCAGGACCTCCCCGACCTCGCCTCGCCCGAGGCGCTGATCGGCGAGTCCTCCTCGGCCTGTGGCACGCGGCTCGATTTCGAGCGGCTGCTGCACGAGGCCGCCCACGGGCTGGCCGCCGCCCGCGAGATCCGCGACACCTCGCGGGCCGGGCGCTACCACAACCGCCGCTTCCTGCTGCTCGCCTCCGAGCTGGGCCTGGCCCACCCGGTCGAGCCGCATGCCAGCAGCGGGTTCTCGCAGGTGACCATGCTGGGCGAGACCCGGGAGCGGTACACCGAGACGATCGAGCGGCTCGACCGGGCGCTCGGCGCGCACCAGCTGGCCGTGGCCGGCGACGGTGCCAACCGGCCGTTCCGCGGTCCGGCGGCCCGGCACGGATCCTCCGGCGGAGGAGTCCGGGTGAAGGCGGTCTGCGGCTGCGGGCGGAACGTCCGAGTCGTGCCGTCCGTCCTCGCCCAGGCGTCCATCGTGTGCGGTGCGTGCCAGCAGCCGTTCCGGATCGCCTGACCGACCCGCTGTTGCGTGCCCCGCGCCGCGGGGCGATCCCGCACCGCAGGTCCGCGGCCGTGTCGCGCCGGTGCCGACGGCGGCCGCAGTGGTGGCAGGAGTGACGGCTCTACCGGGGGCGGGGGCCCTCGGTCGGGCCGACCTGACCGGTTGGTCGGGTACGGGCGACGGCCCGGGTGGGTCCGGGCGGTGGTCCGGGCGGGTACGCGCGCTGGTCCGGGCGGGTGTGGGCGACCGTCCGGGTGGGCGGGGGCGCAGGCTCGGCCTGGCGTGGATGGCGGCGCTGCCCGGTGTGTGAGGTGGCCCGGCCTGGCGTGGATGCCGGCACAGTCGGGTGCGGGAGAGTCGACCCGGCCCATGTGGCAGAATGGATGGCTGAGTACTCGGCAGCCGAGCAGGACCCCTCTCTCCTACGGCTGGCGTGTCCCTTGAACGGCCCGCCCCGCAACCCCACGCGGTGGAAGTGGCCGCTCACCCACGTCAACACCAGGAGAATCCACTCCCGTGGCAGTCAAGATCAAGCTGAAGCGTCTCGGCAAGATTCGCTCCCCGCACTACCGCATCGTCGTCGCCGACTCCCGCACCAAGCGTGACGGTCGTGCGATCGAGGAGATCGGCATCTACCAGCCGACCTACAACCCCTCGAAGATCGAGGTCGACAGCGACCGCGCCCAGTACTGGCTGTCCGTCGGCGCCCAGCCGACCGAGCCGGTGCTCGCCATCCTGAAGCTGACCGGCGACTGGCAGAAGTTCAAGGGCCTGCCGGCTCCGGCGCCGCTGAAGGTCGCGGAGCCCAAGGTCGAGGACTTCTCGCACCTGTTCGCGAAGGCCGTCGCCGGCTTCGAGGACGCCACCACCGGTGTCGCCATCACCCCGAAGGCCAAGAAGTCGGACAAGGCTGACGAGGCCGAGGCCGCTTCCACCGAGGCCTGATCGTGATCGAGGAAGCCCTCGACCACCTGGTGAAGGGCATCGTCGAGCACCCGGACGAGGTGCAGGTCCGTTCGCGCAACCTGCGCCGGGGCCACACCATCGAGGTCCGGGTGCACCCCGATGACCTCGGCAAGGTGATCGGCCGCGGCGGCCGTACGGCACGCGCTCTGCGCACCGTGGTCGGCGCCCTCGGCGGTCGCAACGTTCGGGTCGACCTGGTCGACGTGGACAGCATCCGCTGACGCACGCACGACCCATCAGGATCCAGGGACCGGCCGGGACGCATTCGTCCCGGCCGGTCCTTTGCTTTGGGCTCCTGCCGTGGGCCGCCGGTCCGTCGTGGCCGGTCGGATCCGTCAGGGCCTGTCGGGCCCGGCGCGAGCCCGCTTCGGCGGGGCGGCCCGCCCGGCGGCTCGGCCCGTCCGCGGCCGGCTCGGCCCCTCCCACCCCGTCCTTCCGCACGATTCCCAGGAGAGCGATCACCGTGCAGCTCGTCGTCGGCAAGATCGGCCGTGCCCACGGCATCAAGGGCGACGTCAGCGTCGAGGTCCGTACCGACGAGCCGGAACTCCGGCTCGGTCCCGGAGCCGTCCTGATGACCGACCCGGCCTCGGCCGGCCCGCTGACCGTCGAATCCGGCCGGGTCCACAGCGGACGGCTGCTGCTCCGCTTCGCCGGGGTCAAGGACCGCAACGGCGCCGAGGCGCTGCGCGGCACCCTGCTGATCTCCGAGGTCGACCCGGAGGAGCGGCCCGAGGACCCGGAGGAGTACTACGACCACCAGCTGATCGGGCTGGACGTGGTCCTCGCCGACGGCACCCCGGTCGGCGAGCTGACCGAGGTGATCCACCTGCCGTACCAGGACCTGCTCACCGTCCGGAAGGCCGACGGCACGGAGGTGCTGGTGCCCTTCGTCAGCCAGATCGTGCCCACCGTCGACCTGGAGAACCAGCGTGCCGTGATCACCCCGCCGCCGGGCCTGATCGACCCCGCGGACGCTCTGGTGGCGGGCTCCCACGAGGCGGGCTCCGGTGACTCCGGCGCTGGTGACTCGGGTTCCAGTGACTCGGGTTCCAGTGACTCGGGCTCCGCCGAGGAGCGGGACGGCGAGCCGGAGGGGGACGGCGCGTGAGCGAGATGCGGATCGACGTCGTCACGATCTTCCCCGAGTACCTGGAGCCGCTGAACGTCTCGCTGGTCGGCAAGGCTCGCGCGCGCGGCCAGCTCGACGTGCACCTGCACGACCTCCGCTCCTGGACCACCGATGTGCACCGCACCGTGGACGACACCCCGTACGGCGGTGGCCCGGGCATGGTGATGAAGCCGGAGCCCTGGGGCGCGGCGCTGGACGCCGTGGTCGCCGCCGGGCCCGAGGGCGAGGTGCCGACGCTGGTCGTGCCGACGCCCAGCGGGCGCCCGTTCACCCAGGAGCTGGCCCAGGAACTGGCCGGCCGCCCCTGGCTGGCCTTCGCGCCCGCGCGGTACGAGGGCATCGACCGCCGGGTGATCGAGGAGGCCGCGACCCGGATGCCGGTGGTCGAGGCGTCCATCGGCGATTACGTGCTGGCCGGCGGTGAGGTCGCGGTCCTGGTGATGGTCGAGGCCATCGCCCGGCTGCTGCCAGGTGTGCTCGGGAACGCCGAGTCTCACCGCGACGACTCCTTCGCCCCTGGTGCCATGGCCGACCTGCTGGAGGGCCCGGTGTACACCAAGCCCGCCGAGTGGCGCGGTCGCGAGGTGCCCGAGGTGCTGCTCAGCGGTCACCACGGCAAGATCGCGCAGTGGCGGCGGGAGCAGGCCTTCGCCCGGACCCTCGCCCACCGCCCCGACCTGGTCGCCCGCTGGCAGCGTGACGCGTTCACCAAGAAGGAGCGCGAGGCGCTGAGCGTCCTCGGCCTGGCCTGGGACGCGGAACTGGGCCGATTTCGGACCACGGCCGAGGCTGTGGAAGAATAGGCGACTGCTGTCTGCCGTTGGGCGCCCCCGGGCGCTACGTGGCCCGGTGCCCCCGCCACGGGGGGATCACCGCCAGCCGATGCGGCCCGCAGTACATCCCATTGAGACGATTTCCGTGGGCGGCCCGTGGCGCCTGCGATGGAGAGCAACATGAGCAACAAGCTCGCTGCTGTCGACGCGGCCTCGCTGCGTACCGACATCCCGGCCTTCCGTCCCGGTGACACCCTGAAGGTCCACGTCCGCGTCATCGAGGGCAACCGCTCTCGTGTCCAGGTCTTCCAGGGCGTCGTCATCCGCCGCCACGGCGCCGGTATCGGCGAGACCTTCACCGTTCGCAAGGTCAGCTTCAACGTCGGCGTCGAGCGCACCTTCCCGGTGCACACCCCGGTCGTCGAGAAGATCGAGGTCGTGACCCGCGGTGCGGTCCGCCGCGCCAAGCTGTACTACCTCCGTGACCTGCGCGGCAAGGCTGCGAAGATCAAGGAGAAGCGCGACAACTGATCGCGCGCATGCTCGGCGGGGGGTCGGCCCTACCTCACCTTTAAGGTGCTGAGGATAAGCTCCACCCGATGAGCACGTACGAACCAGTCGCGGACCGCGACGGCAATCCCGTATCCACGGATCCGGAAGCGCCGTCGCGGTCCGCGGTCGTTTCCACATCCGGGCGGGAGCGCGGGGCGGGGGGCGGCATGGTCGACGCGGTTCACGTGGACGGCTCGGACGATGATGATAAGGACGGCTCGGACGGTACGGGGCCGACCGGTGGCGGCGACGGGGGGAGACCGGCCGCTGCCGTAGGTGGCGGATCGGTCGACGGTGATCTCGACGGCATCGACGACGGCGATGGCGACAGCCGTAGGCCGGTCGACGGTGACGCTGACGGTACGACGCCCGGGCGGACGAGCGGGTCGGCGGCGCCCGGGTGGTGGCGGGGGCGAGGGCTGTCGCGGGACCTCCCGTTGCTGGTCGGCGTGTGTCTGCTGGCGCTGCTGGTGGTGAACGCCTTCGTGGCGCGCCCCTTCGCCGTGCCCTCGGGCTCGATGGAGAACACCTTGAAGCCCGGCGACCGGCTGGTGGCCGACCGGCTGGCGTACGCCTTCGGGGACACGGTTCAGCGGGGCGATGTCGTGGTCTTCGACGGGACGGGCTCCTTCCTTCCGTACGCGGCCGAGCCCTCCGGGCCGCGGCACTGGCTGTCCGAGGTCGGCCTGGCGCCGGCCGGGGACACGGTCTTCGTGAAGCGGGTGATCGGTGTGGGCGGTGACCGGGTCACCTGCTGCGACTCCTCCGGGCGGATCACCGTGAACGGGATGCCCCTGGACGAGACGGCGTACCTTTTCCCCGGGGACGCGCCGTCGGCCGTCCGCTTCGACGTGGTGGTGCGCAAGGGGGAACTGTGGGTGATGGGCGACCACCGCAGCCAGTCCCGCGATTCGCGGGAGCATCTCGGTGAGCCGGGCGGTGGGACCGTGCCGGAGGACAAGGTGATCGGACGTGCCGACTGGGTGGTCTTCCCGGTCGGCCGGTGGGGCTCGTTGGAGCGGCCCGCGGCCTTCGCCTCGATCGAGGGGACTGGTGGCCATGGGAACGCGCGGTAAGGGCCGGACGGTCGAGCCACCGAGCCGATACGACGGAGCGGTGGACGAGTCGGCGGGTCCGATCCGGGGGCGTGCCGACCGCCGGCGGACGGCCAAGCGGGCCGCCCGCCGTAGGCGCCGCTCGCTGCTGCGCGAGATACCCATGATCGCCGTGGTGGCCGTGGTGATCGCGGTGGTGCTGAAGACCTTCCTGGTCCAGGTCTTCGTCATTCCCTCAGGATCGATGGAGCAGACGATCCAGATCGGCGACCGGGTGCTGGTGGACAAGTTCACCCCCTGGTTCGGTGCCGAGCCGAAGCGCGGCCAGGTGGTCGTGTTCAAGGACCCGGGTGGTTGGCTGGAGACGGACCACAAACCCTCCACCGACGGGCCCGTCATGAAGCAGGCGAAATCGCTGCTCTCACACGCCGGTCTGCTGCCCTCCGACGACGAGCGGGACCTGATCAAGCGCGTGATCGGAGTGCCCGGCGACACCGTCCAGTGCTGCGACGACAACGGGAAGCTGACCCTCAACGGGAGCCCGGTGGACGAGCCCTATGTGGCGCCCGGCAACGCCCCGTCGCGGCAGCCGTTCACGATCCGGGTACCGGCCGGGCGGCTGTGGGTGATGGGCGACCACCGCGACCTCTCCGCGGACTCCCGGTTCCACATGGCGGATCCGGGTGAGGGAACCATCCCGATCTCGAACGTGGTGGGACACGCGTTCGTCATCGCCTGGCCGCTGCCGCGGGCCGGTCAACTCGAGGTGCCGGGTTCACTCTCCTCGTTGTCGGCGGGCCCGGCGGCCTCGGGACTGGGAATTGATCCGCGATCGGGGGCCGCCAGGCCGGATCCTGCGGAACCTCCGCTCGTTATGGGTGTGTTGGGCGTCCTGCCCGTCCTTGTACGGTGGCGGCGGGGTCGGCCCGACGAGGACGGACCGCAGGCGGATCGGCCAGCCCACCGTGTGGGAGCCCGGGCACGCTGAGCAGGAGTGATAGAGAGAGTCCTGGAGACGTCTCCAGGGACTGCGCCGGTGTCAGGAGTGCCTGTCACGGGCAAGCCCTGAGGCGGGCCAACGGTCGATTCCGGAGTGTGGGTGCCCGCTGAGCGGCACCGGTGAGTGCGGGCGGGCAGACGTCCGCACAGCAGGGAGGAGTGGTTGTGGGGGATCTGGTGATCGGTGCCCGCTCGGGCACCCCGGAGCCCGAGGGAACGGGTGCGGCCCCGGAAGAGAAGGATGAGGGCGTGGACAGCGCGGGCACGGAACCGACCGAGCCGACCGGGTCGACGGAGTCGACCGAGAGGGGCGGCGACGGTACTGACCGTACTCAGGACAACCCCAAGGCCGCGAAGCAGCGCTCCTTCTGGAAGGAACTGCCGATCCTGATCGGCATCGCGCTGATCCTGGCCCTGGTCATCAAGACCTTCTTCGTGCAGGCCTTCTCCATCCCCTCCGGGTCGATGGAGAACACCCTGCGGGTCGGTGACCGCGTCCTGGTGGACAAGCTGACCCCCTGGTTCGGCTCCGAGCCGGAGCGCGGCGAGGTGGTGGTCTTCCGGGATCCGGGCGGCTGGCTGGACGGCGAGCCGACCCAGCGCAGCGACAGCGCCTTCGTGCGCGGTGTGCAGGACGTGTTCAGCTTCATCGGCCTGATGCCGTCCAGCGACGAGAAGGACCTGATCAAGCGCGTCATCGCGGTCGGCGGCGACACGGTCGAGTGCCAGGGCAGCGGGCCGGTGAAGGTGAACGGCGTCGCGCTCGACGAGCCGTACATCTACCCGGGCGACACCCCGTGCGGACAGAAGCCGTTCGGCCCGGTCAAGGTCCCCGAGGGGCGGATCTGGGTGATGGGCGACCACCGCGGCAACTCCCTCGACTCCCGCTACCACCAGGACCAGCCGGGCGGCGGCACCGTGCCGGCGGGCAACGTGGTCGGCCGGGCGTTCGTGGTGGCGTGGCCGATCGGCGACTGGGCGACCCTGCCGGTGCCGGACACCTTCGACCAGAAGGGCCTGTCGTCCGCCGCGTCGCTCGTCCCGACCGCGCCCGCGTTGGCGGGGGCGGCCGGTGCGCTGCCGGTGGTCTGGCTGCTGCGCCGTCGGCGGGACTGAGGGCCTCACGGCAGACGTGCGGGGCGGGGCCGGTCGCTCTGGGTTCGGTCCGGAACATCCGGGCCGGGCCGGGGTGATCCGGCCGGCGCCGCACGGTGATCGTCCGGCCGTACCGGAAGTGGATCCGACGGCCCCTTGGACGGATGATTCGCGGACGAGTCTTGCGCGGGCCGTGGTACCGGCGAGTAATCTGCTCGCATGTGCCGCGGCCCGTCGGCTTTCTCCCACGGGTGGGGCCTGCCGCCCCTGCTGGGGTCGCAGCGTCGGCGGGACACCGCCCGGCGTGGGCGGCCCGGTGCTGGCACGGCGCCCCGGACCGGAGGGCGAGCCGATCGAGAAGGGCCGGATGCGATGAGCGGTGTCACGGACCGGAGCACCCCGGCGGGCCCGAGCGCCGCTGCGGCCACGGGTACTGCCGGGGGTCGGAGCACCTCCGCGGCCGTCCCCGCCCAGGCCGCGCCGGGTGGGAGCGCCGGACCGCGGAAGCCGCGGCGGAGCGTGGCCTCGGTGGTCCAGGGAGTGGTGATCGCGCTCGGCTTCGTGCTGCTGATCGCCGGCTTCGTGCTGGTCGCCGTCGACTACCGGCCGTACCGCATCCCCACCAATTCGATGAGCCCCACCATCGAGGTCGGGGACACCGTGCTGGCCAGGAAGGCCGACGGAGGGTCGATCGGCCGTGGTGACGTGGTGGTGTTCAAGGACGAGACCTGGGGCACCGGCGAGATGGTCAAGCGTGTCGTCGCCGTCGGCGGCGACACGGTGGCCTGCTGCGATGAGCAGGGCAGGCTCACCGTCAACGGCACGCCCGTCGACGAGCCCTACATCGACCGGAAGGTCGGGCAGAGTGCCGCGTTCAACACCACCGTGCCGACCGGGCGGCTCTTCCTGCTCGGAGACTTCCGGCTGAACTCGCTGGACTCCCGCAGCCACCTGGAACTCGCCGGGGGCACGGTCCCGGAGAGCGGCGTGGTGGCCCGCGTCGAGGCCACCGTGCTGCCGATCGGCCGGGCCGGAGTCCATGACCGCGTCACCGCCTTCGACGCCGTCGGCGGCCGGACGGCGCACGGGCCGGGCCTGCTCGAACCCGCCGTCCAGGCGTCCGTGTCCGGAGCAGCGCTGATCGTGCTGGCCTCGGCCGCGGGCTGGCTGGTGTCCCTGGTCCGCCTGGTGCGCCGGAGGTTCGCCTGACCGGGCGGGGGCGGCGGCCGAGCGGCGGCGGAGCGTGGCGGGCCGCCGGCGGAGACCGGCCGACCAGCGGTGGAGTGCCGCCGGCACGAGGTGGAGAACCGCCCAGCGGAGGAGGGAGAGGATCCCGATGAGGGCCGAACGGCGCCGCGCGGTCCGCGTCCTGCTGCTGGACGGGCAGGACCGGATCCTCCTGCTGCACGGATTCGACCCGGCAGTTCCGGGGGTCACCTGGTGGATCACCCCGGGGGGTGGCCTGGAGCCGGGCGAGTCCGACGAGGCCGCGGCCCGCCGCGAGGTGGCCGAGGAGATCGGGCTGACCGACTTCGAGCTCGGCCCGGTGGTGGCGTACAACACGACGTCCTTCTCCTTCCGGGGACGGGACTACGAGCAGGACCAGTCGTTCCACCTGGCCCGCGCGACCACGGGGACCGCGCTGAAGCTGGCCGCGGCCGAGGCCGAGGAGCACGCGCTCTTCCTCGCGGCACGCTGGTGGACACCGCCGGAGTTGCGGGCCACGGACGAGACCGTCTACCCGGAGGGCCTGGCCGGGCTGATCGAGCGAGTGCTGGCGGATGGTCCGCCAGTCCCACCGGTACGGCTCTGACGGCCGGTGCCGTGGTCCACAATGGGGTGGACGTGACGAGTGAGGGGACGCTTGGAATGAGTGCCGAAGACCTCGAGAAGTACGAGACCGAGATGGAGCTCAAGCTCTACCGGGAGTACCGGGATGTCGTCGGCCTGTTCAAGTACGTGATCGAGACCGAGCGACGCTTCTACCTGACGAACGACTACGAGCTGCAGGTGCACTCGGTCCAGGGCGAGGTGTTCTTCGAGGTGTCGATGGCGGACGCCTGGGTCTGGGACATGTACCGGCCGGCCCGGTTCGTCCGGAAGGTCAGAGTGCTGACGTTCAAGGACGTCAACATCGAGGAGCTGGCGAAGAGCGACCTGGAGCTGCCCTCCGACGACGCCTCCTTCGGGAACTGACGGGCGGCTCCTGCACGAACCGGCAGGTCACCGACGCGCCGACGCCTCCCGGGCCACCGAGATTGGTCGCCCAGGCTCGGCCCTGTCCAGACCTGAACCGGATTTGTCACTCGTGTGAGTGACTCAGGTTATCCACAGGCCCGAGTTATCCACAGGAAACCGGCTCCCTCTGGTGCCGCCGCAGCGCACACGGCAACCTCCCGGCCCGGAGGTGATTGCCGTGCAGACTCCCAAGAAGAGTTCCAACAACGGCCTCGGCCGCTACGGCGAGGAGGTCGCCGCCCGCCGGCTCGTCGAGCGCGGGCTGTGCATCCTGGAGCGCAACTGGCGCTGCGCCGAGGGCGAGCTGGACATCGTCGCGCTCGACGGGGACACCCTCGCGGTCTGCGAGGTCAAAACGAGGTCCGAGCGGGGCTTCCAGCAGCCCGCCGAGGCCATCGGCCAGGTCAAGGCCGACCGGCTGCGCCGCCTGGCCGAGCGCTGGCTCGACGAACGCTGGCCGGTGCACTTCGCCCAGCTCGCTGACGCGGTCCACCAGGCCCACGGCAGCGATCCGCCCACCGAGGACCGGCCGGACGCGGCACCGCCCCCGCCCGGCGGGGTGCGGATCGACCTGGTCGCCGTGGTCAACCGGCTCAAGGGCGCCGCCCTCGTCGAGCACCTCCGAGGGGCGGTCTGAGATGGCCTTCGCCCGTACCTGCTCGGTGGCCCTGATCGGTGTCGACGGCGTCGTGGTCGAGGTCCAGGCCGACCTCGAACCCGGGGTCGCCGCCTTCACCCTGGTCGGCCTGCCCGACAAGGCCCTCTCCGAAGCCCGCGACCGGGTCCGCGCCGCCGTGGTCAACAGCGGCGAGAAGTGGCCGCAGCGCAAACTCACCGTGGGCCTCAGCCCCGCCTCCGTCCCCAAGAGCGGAAGCGGCTACGACCTGGCGGTCGCCTGCGCCGTCCTCGCCGCCGCCGAACGCCTCGAACCGGCATCGATCGCCGGGCTGCTCATCATCGGGGAGCTCGGGCTGGACGGCCGGGTCCGCCCGGTCCGGGGCATCCTGCCCGCCGTGCTCGCGGCCGCCGACGCCGGCTATCGCGACGTGGTGGTCGCCGAGCAGACCGCCGCCGAGGCGGCCCTGGTGCCCGGCATCTCCGTCCTCGGCGTCCGCAGCCTCCGCCAGCTCATCGCCATCCTCACCAACGCCGAGGTGCCGGACGAGCCGCCGGACCTGACCGGCGGCCGCCCCGACCCGCTCGTCGCCGGACTGATGCTCCCCGGCGTCGGGGTCCGCGACCTCGCCGGGCGGGAGGGGAAGCCGCCCGACCTCGCCGACGTGGCCGGCCAGTACGAAGCCCGGCAAGCCCTGGAGATCGCCGCGGCGGGCGGCCATCACCTCTACCTCAAGGGACCGCCCGGAGCCGGGAAGACCATGCTCGCCGAACGGCTGCCCGCCCTGCTGCCGCCGCTCACCTCGGCCGAGGCGCTGGAGGTCACCGCGGTGCACTCGGTCGCCGGACTGCTGCCGCCCGGCCGGCCCCTGATCGACACCCCGCCGTACTGCGCCCCGCACCATTCCACGACGATGCCCGCCATCGTCGGCGGCGGCAGTGGACTGCCCCGGCCGGGCGCGGTCTCCCTGGCCCACCGGGGCGTCCTCTTCCTGGACGAGGCGCCCGAGTTCCCGGTCCGGGTCCTGGACGCGCTGCGGCAACCGCTGGAGTCGGGGGAGGTGACGATCGCCCGCTCGGCGGGTTCGATGCGGCTGCCCGCCCGGTTCCTGCTGTGCCTGGCCGCCAACCCGTGCCCGTGCGGACGGTTCTCGATCCGGGGCGAGAACTGCGAGTGCACGCCGGTGATGGTCAACCGGTACCAGGCCAGACTCTCCGGGCCGCTGCTCGACCGGGTCGACCTCCAGGTCCAGGTCGCGGCGGTCACCCGGGCCGAGCTGATGGCCCAGGACACGGCAGCCGAGACCACGGCGACCGTGGCCGCCCGCGTCCTCGCCGCCCGGCAGCGGGCCGCCACCCGCCTGGCCGACACCCCGTGGCGGACCAACGCTGAGGTCCCCGGCCACGAACTGCGGACACGCTGGCGGCTCGCCCCCGGAGCCCTGGACGACGCCGAACGGGACTTGGAACGAGGCCTGCTGACCGCCCGCGGCCTGGACCGGGTGCTGCGGGTCGCCTGGACGGTCTCCGACCTCCTCGGCCGCGACAGCCCCGGCCGGGCCGAGGTGTGGACCGCGCTCACCCTGCGCACCGGAGTCCACCGCGGGTTGCCTCCGATGGACCGGATCGTCCACCGGCCGCGCGACAGCGAGGCCCTCATCGGCGGCGGACGGTGACACGGAACGCGGTCCAGCCCGCGCCACGGGTTCGAGGCCCCATGGTCCGGGCGTCGACGCCGCACACCGATGCCCGTGCGCCGGTGGCCACGCGCCGATGCCGCGAACCGACGCCCGCACATGGCGGCGCCGGCCGCGCCGACCATCGGGTCCGCGAGCCTGATCGACCTTCACGATCGACCTTCACGGAGGTGACGATGAACCCCGGCCAGGGACAGGCAGCACAGCCCACGACGGTCGAGCCCGACAGGCTCGACCCGGAACGCCGAGCAAGGGTGGCACTCACCCGGCTCATCGAGCCCGGTGACGCCACGGTCGGGAGGTGCGTCGCCAAGCTCGGCGCCGCCCACCTGGTCGAGGCCATCCGGCGGGATGCCGTCCCCGAGGGACTCGGCCTCGAAGGCGAGCGGTTGGCGGTCTACCGTGAACGGCTCACTGCCGTCGACCCCGAGGCGGAGGTGGAGCGGGCACGAACCCAAGGCGGACGATTCGTCATTCCGGGCGATCCCGAGTGGCCCTCCCAGCTGGACGACCTCGGGGACGGCCGCCCGGTCGGACTCTGGGTACGGGGTGTCGGCTCGCTGCGCCTGCTCGCGCTGCGCTCGGTCGCGGTGGTCGGTGCGCGCGCCTGCACGCCGTACGGCGCGTACGTCGCCTCCGAGCTGTCCTCCCAACTCGCCGAGCGCGGCTGGGTGGTGGTCTCCGGCGCCGCGTACGGGATCGATGCGGCCGCCCACCGCGGCGCCCTGGCGGTGGGCGGCACCACGGTCGGGGTGCTCGCCTGCGGAGTCGACGTCACCTACCCGCCCGGGAACGCCGGCCTGATCGGCCGGATCGCCCAACAAGGAATCCTGCTCAGCGAGTTGCCGCCCGGCTCGCACCCGAACCGGTTCCGATTCGTCCTGCGCAACCGGGTTATCGCCGCCCTGACGAGGGGCACGGTGGTGGTCGAGGCGGCGCTGCGGAGCGGTGCGCTGAGCACCGCCCGGCGCGCCCGGGACCTGAACCGGCACACCATGGGTGTGGCGGGCCCGGTGACCTCCGAACTCTCGGCCGGAGTGCACGCGCTCATCCGCGGCGGGGCCACCCTGGTCACGGACGCGGCCGAGGTCGGCGAACTCATCGGGTCCATCGGGGACGACCTGGCACCGCGTCGCTCCGGCCCCGTCCTGCCCAGGGACCTGCTGGAGCCGGCCGTGGCCCGCGTCCTGGAGGCCGTGCCGGCCAGCGCCGACGGCGCGCCCGTCGAGCGGATCGGCCGACACGCCGGGCTGCTGGCGGACACCACGCTCCAGCACCTCTACGAGCTCGGCGCGCTTGGTTTCGTCGAACGGCACGGCGCCCACTGGAGGTTGGTGCGGAGACGTTGATGCGCTGATCAGCCCGCTGTGTCTCCGCCGGTGCGGTGGATCCCGGCGGCGACACGGGTGGGCGCGCCGAGGCGAGGAGGAGATTCCCGAAGGGAAGGGGTCGTGATGACCTGAAATCGAGCGGGTGCGTCGGGCGGCCGGCCAGGTCGGTCGGGGGTGTGCCGAAAGGGAGTTGATGGCCGAAGGGTCGGCATCTGCCGAGCGGTGGGGCGCGTGTCCGTATGGCGCGCCCGTCCAATTCGGACGCCACTGGATCGGGGGACGACCGAGTGGCGGTAGCACAATGCAGCCACTCGGTCACGCTACGCTCCCTGATGGCTTCCCTATCAGCACATGACTCGGCAGAACGGCGCAGACCAACGCATGCCCACACACATTCCCGGACACCGGGTGACCGGTGACGCCCGGTCGCCGGAAGGGCCGGGCGCCGAGAGCCGCTTCACAGCGGAGATCCAGCCGAAGGCGCCGGCCGTCATGGGGCTCGCCCGGCGGGTGGCTCGCCCTGCCGGGGCTCGACACCCTGTCGCCGGCAGTGAGATCGAGACCCCGGGCGTTGATGCAGACGCGAGCGCTCCCGTCGAGGCCGAGGAGGCGGGTGCACCCCACGACTGTCCGGGAAAGTCCAAGAACGGAGGCGCTCAGGGAGCGGCAGCGTCTGCGAAGGAGGCCGGCAAACGCCTGCTGCCGCCAGGTGCCCGGGACTCCAGCGCGCTGCCCGGCGGGACGGCAGGCACGCCGCCTGCGGACAGTGCGACGACGGCGAAGGGCGCTACGGTCGGCGCCGCCCGGCTGCGCCCGAGCCAGCGGCCGAGCCCCGGGCATCGCGCCGCCACGGAAGCCGACGCCCCGGCGGAGCGCGCGACCGGCCCCGAGCGTCGGGCCGAGCCTGAGGCTGCGCTCGGGCCTCAGCGGCCGGCCGTCCCCGAGCGCCGGGCCACCCCGACACACCCCACCGCCACCGAGCATGCCGAGCGCACGGAGCGCAGGGAGCGAACAGAGCCTGCGGAGCGTACAGAGCCTGCGGAGAGTGCGGACCGCACAGAGCGTGCGGAACGTGCGGAGCACCCTTCCACCAGTCGACAGGTGCCCGCCGACCGCGCGGCGGCGACGGAACCCGCAGCGGCGCCGCCCGACCGCTCCGCCCTGGAGAAGCTCTGGCGCTCGTACAAGGAGACCGGGGAAGCCCGGCTCCGCGAGCAACTGATCCTCCACTACTCGCCGCTGGTCAAGTACGTCGCGGGCCGGGTCAGCGTCGGCCTGCCCGCCAACGTCGAGCAGGCCGACTTCGTCTCCTCCGGGGTGTTCGGACTGATCGACGCGATCGAGAAGTTCGACGTCGACCGCGCGATCAAGTTCGAGACCTACGCGATCAGCCGGATCCGTGGCGCGATCATCGACGAGCTGCGCGCCCTCGACTGGATCCCGAGATCCGTCCGGCAGAAGGCGAAGGCCGTCGAACGCACCTACGCCACGCTGGAGGCGCGGCTGCGCCGCACGCCGCACGAGCCCGAGGTCGCGGCGGAGATGGGCATCACGCTGGAGGACCTTCACGCGATCTTCAGTCAGCTCTCCCTGGCCAACGTGGTGGCGCTGGACGAGTTGCTGCACCCCGCCGGCGACGGCGGCGACCGGCTCAGCCTTGTGGACACCCTGGAGGACACCGGCGCGGACAACCCGGTGGAGGTCGCGGAGGACCGCGAGCTGCGCCGACTGCTCGCCACGGCGGTCAACACGCTGCCGGAGCGGGAGAAGATGGTGGTGACGCTCTACTACTACGAGGGTTTGACCCTCGCCGAGATCGGCCAGGTCCTCGGCGTCACCGAGAGCCGTGTCAGCCAGATCCACACCAAGTCGGTCCTTCAGCTCCGGGCCAAGCTGTCCGACGTGAGGTGACGTCTCGCAGTGATGGCCCTGCGGTGGCGCTCTTCCCCTTCCCGCAAGGCGTACTGGCCGCTCTCCCCTTCACGCGGGGGTGTACCGGCCCGTCGGCACGCCGTTCCAGCGGGAACCGATCGCGTTCGCTGCCGGGCGCGGGTAAGGCTCCGTACAGTGGGACCGTGCCGAAGATCCGGGCGGCCACCGTGGCCGAGCATCGCCAGTTGCAGCGGGCAGCACTGCTCGACGCTGCCCGCACCCTGTTGACCGAGGGCGGCCGGGACGCGCTGACCTTCCCCGCCCTCGCCGCCCGGACCGGTATGGCGCGCTCCTCGGTGTACGAGTATTTCCGGTCGCGCGCGGCCGTGGTGGAGGAGCTCTGTGCGGCGGACTTCCCGCTCTGGGCCGCCGAGATCGAGGCCGGCATGGCCGCCTGCGCCACCGCCGCCGGACGGATCGAGGCGTACGTCCGCGGGCAGCTCGCGCTGGCGGCCGACCCGCGGCACCGTGCGGTGGTCGCCATCTCCGAGCTGGAACTGGACGCCGCAGCCCGGGAACGGATCCGCGCCGCGCACAGCGGACTGATCGCCCTGCTGGTCCAGGCGCTGGAGGAGCTCGGTCACGAGCAGCCGCGACTGGCGGCCTCGCTGCTCCAGGGTGTGGTGGAGGCGGCGGTCCGCCAGAGCGAGCGCGCTCCGTCGGCGTGCGGGGCGGGGACGGCCGGAGCCGTTGGCACCTGCGCCGCCGTACCGGACGGGAGTGGAGCAGAACCCGGCGGCACGCACCCGGACAGCGAGGCGGTGGCGGACGCCGCCGTGGCCCTGGCCCTGTACGGGCTGACCCGGGGCGTGACGGCGGCCGAACACGGTACGCCCCCGCCCCCGCCCCCGCCCCGCCCCTGACCGGGGCGACGAGGGGCGGTGACCCTCAGGGCTCGCCGGATCCGACCGGACCCTTGGTATCTAAGGGGAGCAGACGGGCCCGCCCGGTTCCGAGCAGGGCGAGCGGGTCGAGGTACCGGCGTCCGCGGAGCAGCCCCCAGTGCAGGCAGCCGTCGGCACAGTGGCCGACGCCCGGCGCGATCTCGCCGATGACCTGGCCCGCCGCGACGGCCGTACCGACCGGCACGGATCCCGCCACCGGGAGGTAGGTGGTCCGGAGCGGAGGGGTGCCGGAACCGGGGTGGGTGACCGTCACCACCGGCCGTCCCGCGACGACCCCTGAGAAGGTGACCACGCCCGGAGCCGCCGCCCGTACCGGAGTGCCGGGGCCTGCGGCGAGGTCCACTCCGCGGTGCCCGGCCGCCCACCGGGCCGGCGGCGGGTCGAAGCGTGCTCCGAGTCCCGACCGATCACCCACCGGCCAGGCCCGTCCACGGTGGAACCCGGCCCCGCCCGCCAGCACATCCGCCTCCGTCGGCGCGAGGCCACCGGCTCGCGTCACCACCCCAAGCGTCACCGCCTCAGCCGTCACCGCCCCGACCGTCACCGCCCCGACCGTCACCGCCCCGACCGTCACCGCCCCAACCATCACCCCACCCGTCTCTGCCCCACCCGACACCTTCCCGGCCGACCCGCCCGGCAACTCCACCGCCCGCGCGGGCGGCGGTAACACCGTCGTCAGCGTGGCGGTCAGGACGGCGGCGGCGAGCAGGACCCGCCGCCGGAGGTCGGGCGGTACCGGCGGCGGGGGAGCGGTCAGGGCGGGCAGGGCAGGTAGGGCAGGAACGGGGGACACGAGGAGTGCGGCCATGGCGCCGAGGCTGCCCCGCCCCCTGACGTCCGGCCAGACCCGCCCCGATTCCTGTGGACAAACCCCGCCTGTGGAAAACAGCGATCCCCCACACGGGTGTACCGCGCGCTGTACCGCCCGGTGTGCCGCTCAGAGGCGAGCGTCCCCGCGCGCCGCCACCCCCCACCCCGGCGTCTCCCTTCACCACCCACCACCCCCATCACCCGCACCGCGCTCAGCGGTCGGAGTCGCCCGCCACTCGGGCCTTCCCGTACACTTCACACGCGACCCGGTCCACCGGGTCGACTTCGCACGCCCTGCCACCGGTGGAGCGGCCTCCCGTGAGGGACTCGCCGCGGCCCGGTGCGAGTGCTGCTCGGTCCGCCGAGCCCGTGCCGGCCCAGTGCCGCGCGGGTGGAGGTGGAACGGCACGTCAGGGGCGTCAGGCGTGCTGGCCACCCGGCCGGCACGGAACAACCGAGAGCCCCGGCACCCCGGGCTGCACAGCGCGGCGCGTCGGGCGAAACCCTGAGGAGCACGGCCATGGCCGTCGTCACGATGCGGGAGCTGCTGGAGAGCGGCGTCCACTTCGGTCACCAGACCCGTCGTTGGAACCCGAAGATGAAGCGTTTCATCTTCACGGAGCGCAACGGCATCTACATCATCGACCTCCTGCAGTCGCTGAACTACATCGACCGCGCCTTCGAGTTCGTCAAGGAGACCGTTGCCCACGGCGGCAGCATCCTCTTCGTCGGCACCAAGAAGCAGGCCCAGGAGGCCATCGCCGAGCAGGCCGCGCGCGTGGGCATGCCCTACGTCAACCAGCGCTGGCTCGGCGGCATGCTGACCAACTTCTCGACCGTCTACAAGCGTCTGCAGCGCCTCAAGGAGCTCGGCGAGATCGACTTCACGGATGTGGCCGGCTCCGGCCTCACCAAGAAGGAGCTCCTGGTCCTCCAGCGCGAGTACGACAAGCTGGAGAAGACCCTCGGCGGTATCCGCGACATGCAGCGCGTTCCCAGCGCCGTCTGGATCGTGGACACCAAGAAGGAGCACATCGCGGTCGGCGAGGCCCGGAAGCTCAACATCCCGGTCGTCGCCATCCTCGACACCAACTGCGACCCCGACGAGGTCGACTACAAGATCCCGGGCAACGACGACGCGATCCGCTCCGTCACCCTGCTGACCCGCGTGATCGCCGACGCCGTCGCCGAGGGCCTGAAGTCCCGTGCCGGTGTCGCCAAGGGCGACGCGAAGGCCGAGCCGGGCGCCGACCAGCCGCTGGCCGCCTGGGAGAAGGAGATCCTCGAGGGCGAGAAGGCCGCTGAGGCCCCCGCCGCCGAGGCTCCGGCCGCCGAGGCCCCCGCTGCCGAGGCTCCGGCCGCCGAGGCCGAGCAGGCCTGACGTACCAAGGGTGAGGGGCACCGGCCGGTACGAAGCCGGTGGGTGCCCCTCTCTCCCGTGCCGGGGCTGAACCACGAGCCCCGGCACCACTCCACGCAGACACGCGAGACGTGAGAAGAGATCACACCATGGCGAACTTCACCGCCGCGGACGTCAAGAAGCTCCGTGAGCTCACCGGCGCCGGCATGATGGACTGCAAGAAGGCCCTGGACGAGGCCGAGGGCGACGTCCAGAAGGCCGTCGAGCTCCTTCGCATCAAGGGCCAGAAGGGTGTCGCCAAGCGCGAGGGCCGCGACGCCTCCAACGGCGCCGTCGCCTCCCTGATCGCCGAGGACGGCAAGTCCGGCGTTCTGGTCGAGCTGAACTGCGAGACCGACTTCGTCGCCAAGGGTGGCAAGTTCGTCGAGGTCGCCAACGCGATCGCCGCGCACGTCGCCGCCACCTCCCCGGCCGACCTCGAGGCCGCCCTGGCCTCCGAGATCGCCGCCGGCCAGACCGTCCAGCAGTTCGTGGACGAGGCCAACGCGACCCTGGGCGAGAAGATCGTCTTCCGTCGCTTCGCGCAGTTCGACAACGACGGCTTCGTCGCGGTCTACATGCACAAGTCGGACCCGGACCTGCCGCCGACGATCGGTGTCCTGGTCGAGCTGGACAAGGCCGACGCCGCCACCGCCAAGGACGTCGCGCAGCACATCGCCGCCTTCGCGCCGAAGTACCTCTCCCGCGAGGAGATCCCGGCCGAGGACCTGGAGAACGAGCGCCGCGTCGCCGAGGCCACCGCTCGCGAGGAGGGCAAGCCCGAGGCCGCCCTGCCGAAGATCGTCGAGGGTCGCGTCACCGGCTTCGTCAAGGAGAACGCCGTTCTGGAGCAGGCCTTCGCCAAGGACAACAAGAAGTCCGTCGCCAAGGTCCTCGACGAGGCCGGCGTCACCCTCAAGCGCTTCGTCCGCTTCCGCGTCGGCGCCTGAGCATCGTTCCCTCACGCTTCCGGCCTAAGGTAGGAAGCGCCCGCCCGTGAGGGCGGACGGAACGCGCCGACCCGGCTCTCCAGCACCCCGAGGGGGCGGCGTCGGCACCATGAACGACGAGGAGGCCATTGCCGTGCAGGACACCGTACCGGTTCCCGCGGCAGTGGCCTCCTCTCGTGTACACGCAGGTTCGGGTTCGCACGCCCGCCCCTGTGAGTTGCACTTGCAGCCCTGCTGACCGGCAGGCGGAGAAGGAGAAGTTCCATGCAGGAGACGCAGGAGACCGCGCACGACGGCACCCGCCGTCGGGTTCTGCTCAAGCTGTCCGGCGAAGCGTTCGCCGGTGGCGGCGGCCTCGGCGTCGACCCGGACGTCGTGCACGCGATCGCCCGTGAGATCGCCACCGTCGTCCGCGCGGGCACCGAGGTCGCGGTCGTGATCGGCGGCGGCAACTTCTTCCGGGGCGCCGAACTCCAGGTCCGCGGCATGGACCGGGCCCGCTCCGACTACATGGGCATGCTGGGCACCGTGATGAACTGCCTGGCGCTGCAGGACTTCCTGATCAAGGAAGGCATCGAGACCCGGGTCCAGACCGCCATCACCATGGGCCAGGTCGCCGAGCCGTACCTCCCGCTGCGCGCCGTGCGCCACCTGGAGAAGGGCCGCGTGGTGATCTTCGGCGCGGGTATGGGCATGCCGTACTTCTCCACCGACACCACCGCGGTCCAGCGGGCGCTGGAGATCCACGCCGAGGTGCTGCTGATGGGCAAGAACGGTGTGGACGGCGTCTACGACTCCGACCCGCGGACCAACGCCGGCGCGGTGAAGTTCGACTCTCTGGACTACGCCGAGGTCATCTCGCGTGATCTGAAGGTAGCCGACCTGACCGCGATCACGCTGTGCAAGGACAACGGCCTGCCGATCCTGGTCTTCGAGCTGCTCGCCGAGGGCAATATCGCCCGCGCGGTGAAGGGTGAGAAGATCGGCACACTCATCAGCCAGGATTCCGCCCGGGCCTGACGGTCGGGGGCCTCTGAACAGCAAGCAGCCGTCCGGGGCACCGGTACGGGACAACAGCAGATGAACCGGACAGGGAGCACACAGTGATCGAAGAGACTCTCCTCGAGGCCGAGGAGAAGATGGAGAAGGCCGTCAGCGTCGCCAAGGACGACCTGGCCGCCATCCGTACCGGCCGCGCGCACCCGGCGATGTTCGCCAAGATCGTCGCCGAGTACTACGGCGCCCTGACGCCGATCAACCAGCTCGCGTCCTTCTCCGTGCCGGAGCCGCGGATGGCTCTCGTCACCCCGTTCGACAAGTCGGCGCTGAAGAACATCGAGACCGCGATCCGCGACTCGGACCTGGGCGTCAACCCGTCCAACGACGGCTCGGTCATCCGCGTCGTGCTCCCGCAGCTCACCGAGGAGCGCCGCCGCGAGTACATCAAGCAGGCCCGCGGCAAGGGCGAGGACGCCAAGGTCTCGATCCGCTCCATCCGGCGCAAGGCCAAGGACGCGATCGACAAGCTGGTGAAGGACAAGGAGATCGGGGAGGACGACGGCCGTCGCGGCGAGAAGGAGCTCGACGACACCACGGCCCGTTACGTCGCCCAGGTCGACGAGCTGCTGAAGCACAAGGAAGCCGAGCTGCTCGAGGTCTGACGGACGACGCCCCCGACGCGCGCAGCTCCGGGGCGGCGCCCAGCCTCCGACGGTGCCCTCTGCTGCGGGTGACCCCGCGTGCCCGGCCCGGGCCGGCACCAAACGGGTCACTCGCAGCAGCCGCCGGTGTACCGGCCGGGCACTGCGGCAACGGTTCAGTTCATGCCCCCCGCCCAGGAGACCCCCGTGGCCCAGACCGACCAGCAGCCGCGCAAACCGCGCGGCGGCCGCAACCTGCCCGCAGCGATAGGCGTGGGCGTCGGGCTCGGCGCGGTGATCGTCGCCTCGCTGTTCGTGGTGAAGGTGTTCTTCCTGCTCGTGGTGGTGGCCGCGGTCGGCGTGGGCGTCTGGGAGCTGACCAGCCGGCTCGCCGAGCGCAAGGAGGTCCGGGTCCCGCTGGTCCCGCTGATCGCGGGCAGCGTGGCGATGGTGGCCACCGGGTACTGGGCCGGGGCGCAGTGGGCGGCCGCGGTGCTGGCCCTGACCGGCCTGGTGGTGATGGTCTGGCGGATGGGCACCCCGCCGGAGAACTACCTGCGCGACATAACGGCGGGCATCTTCACCGCCTTCTACGTGCCCTTCCTGGCCACCTTCGTGGCCCTGCTGCTGGCGGCGGACGACGGGCCGTGGCGGATCCTGCTCTTTCTGGTCGTCACCATCTGCAGTGACACCGGCGCGTACGCGGTGGGGTACAAGTTCGGCCGCAACAAGCTCGCGCCGACGATCAGCCCCGGCAAGACCCGAGAGGGCCTGGCCGGCGGCGTCGGGCTCTCGATGATCGCGGGCGCGCTGCTGATGGAGTACGTGATCGACGGCGGCAGCTGGTGGCAGGGTCTGATCCTGGGCGGCTGCGCGGCGGTCACCGCGACCCTCGGCGACCTGGCCGAGTCGATGATCAAGCGTGACCTGGGGATCAAGGACATGGGCACCCTGCTGCCCGGCCACGGCGGCATCATGGACCGCCTCGACTCCCTGCTCCCCACCGCCCCGGTGGTCTGGCTCCTCCTGGCCGCCTTCGTCGGCAGCTGAGCCCTCCCTGCTCTCCCGAAGCCCCCGGCCGCACCCCCGCCCGGGGGCTTCGCCGTTCCCGGCGCCCGTCCGGTCGGGCCGTCACCGGGCCCGCGTACGGTCCGCCCGGGGCCCGGGTACGGCCGACGCGGCGCCCCTGCCGGGCGCACGAGGCACCCGGGTGCCCGCAGTGCGGCAGCGCCGTGGAGCCCACCGTCCCGAGCGGGACACGGGACAGTTCCCTGGATCTGCGACACTGGATGCACCATGCCTAAGCCCGGAGAACTGACCTTTGTCGCGCCGCGTGGCGCCAAGCCCCCGCGACACCTGGCCGATCTGAGCCCTGCGGAGCGCAAGGAGGCCGTCGCCGAGCTGGGCGAGCAGGCGTTCCGCGCGAAGCAGCTGTCCAACCACTACTTCGGCCGGATGTCGAACGACCCGGCGAGCTGGACGGACATTCCCGCGAAGAGCCGGGAGAAGCTGACCGAGAGCCTGCTGCCCGACCTGATGTCGGTGGTCCGGCACGTCTCCTGCGACGACGACGCCACGCGCAAGACGCTGTGGAAGCTGTTCGACGGCACGCTGGTGGAGTCGGTGCTGATGCGGTACCCGGACCGGGTCACCATGTGCATCAGCTCGCAGGCCGGCTGCGGGATGAACTGCCCGTTCTGCGCCACCGGCCAGGCCGGGCTGACCCGCAACCTGTCGACGGCGGAGATCGTGGAGCAGATCGCGGCCGGTATGCGGGACCTCAAGTCCGGTGCGGTGGCCGGCGGTGAGGCGCGGCTGTCGAACGTGGTCTTCATGGGCATGGGCGAGCCGCTGGCCAACTACAACCGGGTGCTGTCCGCGATCCGCCGGCTGACCGACCCGGCGCCGGACGGCTTCGGGCTCTCGCAGCGCGGCATCACCGTCTCCACGGTGGGCCTGGTGCCGGCGATGCACCGGTTCGCGGACGAGGGCCTCAGCTGCCGGCTGGCGCTGTCGCTGCACGCCCCGGACGACGAGCTGCGCGACGAGCTGGTGCCGGTGAACACCCGGTGGAAGGTCGCCGAGGTGCTGGACGCCGCGTGGAACTACGCGGAGAAGTCCGGCCGGCGGATCTCCATCGAGTACGCGCTGATCAAGGACATCAACGACCAGGCGTGGCGGGCCGACCTGCTCGGGCGGCTGATCAAGAACCGCCGGGTGCACGTGAACCTGATCCCGCTGAACCCGACGCCCGGTTCGAAGTGGACCGCCTCGCGTCCGGAGGACGAGCGCGAGTTCGTCCGGCGGCTGCAGGCGCACGGGGTGCCGACCACCGTCCGGGACACCCGGGGCCAGGAGATCGACGGCGCCTGCGGGCAGCTCGCCGCCGCGGGCTGACGCCGGGAGCGGCCGGAGGAACGAACGGGGCGCGGGGACCTGCGCGCGGAAGGGTCATGGATCCTTCCGCGGTGCGGGTCCCCGCGCCCCGGCGTTTCGGCGGCTCAGCGCAGGGCGCCCGCGCCCAGGGCGGCGGTGAGGCCCGCGGTCAGCAGCAGGACGGTGCCGGCGGCGACGGTGCGCAGGGCGACCGCCCCGCGCAGCAGGGTCGGCGGGGTACCGAGCCGCAGCAGGCTGTCGGTGGTCCCGAGCCGGGCCGAGCGGAGCTCCACCAGCCGCGCCACCACCGCACCGACCGCGCAGGCGGTGATCAGCAGGACCTCGATCACCGGCACCGTCTTGACGGTGCCCGGCCTGTCGGCCCAGTAGCGGGCCGCGGTGAGCACTGCGGCGAGGGTGAGCGCCAGGACGGCGAGCGGGGTGCCCAGCCGCCGGGCCTCCGCGCCGAGGCCGCGGCCGGCCAGCAGCCGCAGCGGGGCGGGCCGGCCGAGGGCGAGCACACGGCCGGCCAGGGCGAGCAGCGGCGCGGTCAGCAGGGCGACGCCGAGGGCGGCGAGGGACCAGCCGACCAGCAGGGCGGTGCTGGTGGTGCCGAGTCCGGCGGGCAGGTGGACGGCGCGCCCGTCCTGGGCGGCGCCGGGGCGCAGCCCGTACAGCTCCAGGGCGAGGCCGACGGCGGTGAGGCCGATCGGCAGGGCGAGCCTGAGCGGGTGGAAGGCCCGGGGCGCGGTTTCGGCGGGGCGGCCCGGCAGCGTCTCGGGGGTGCTGACGGCGGCGGCCGCGGCGAGGCCGGCGACGGCCGGGACCAGGGCGAGCAGGGTGATCGGCGCGGCGAGGGGCAGCGGGGTGCCCATGCCGAGGTCGGCGGCGAGCGACTCGTCGGCGATGTCGTTGCGCAGCACCAGGAAGAGCAGCAGGGCGCAGCCGCTGCCGAGGGAGCAGGCGAGGGCGACCTCGCCGGCGATCAGCGCGCGGATCCGGCGCAGGCCGGCGCCCGCGGCGGTGAGCCCGGCGATCCGCTCGGGCCGGTGCGCGGGTACGGCCCGGGCGGCCGCCGCGGCGAACCAGGCCACCGCGGCCAGCGGGGGCAGGCACCAGAGCAGCCGGCCGGGCGAGGCGCCGGCCGGATCGCTGAGCGCCCGTCCGAGGGCGCGCAGCAGGAAGGCGGCGACCACCGAGGCGGCGGTCGCGGTGAGCAGCCAGCGGACCAGGTCGAGCACCTGGTAGCCCCTGACCAGTCTGAGGTAGTACACCGACGTCCCTTTCAGCGACCCAGCCGGCTCAGCGGCCCGCGGTGACGGTCTTGGCGCCGTTGAGCACCGGCGGGGGCGGGGTGGCGAGCCGGCCGTCGGCCAGGGCCACCGTACGGTCGGCGAACCGGGCCAGGTCGGGGTCGTGGGTGGCGAGCACCAGGGTGAGCCGGTGGGAGCGGGCCGCGCTGGCGAGTATCCGGAGCACCTGGTCCTGGGCCTCGCGGTGCAGGGGCGCGGTCGGGTCGTCGGCGAAGACCACCGTGGGCATCGGGGCGAGGGCCCGGGCCACGGCGATCCGCTGGCGGTGGCTCTGCTGGAGCTCGGCGGGCCGCAGCCGGGCGCAGTCGCCGACGTCCAGCCGCTCCAGCCACTCGGTGGCGGCGGTGTACGCGGCCTTGTGGCCGGCGCCGGCCAGCAGCAGGGGCAGCGCGACGTTCTCACGGGCGGTCAGCTCGGGTACCAGGTGCGGCTCGGAGCCGACGAAGCCGAAGCGCTCGCGGCGCAGCCGCTCGCGTCCGGCGCGGGAGAGCGTGTGCACGGGGGAGCTGTTGAACCAGACCTCGCCCTCGTCCACCGGCAGCAGCGCGGACAGGCAGGCGAGCAGGGTGCTCTTGCCGGAGCCGCGGGGGCCGGTGACCGCGAGGACCTCGCCCTCGCGCACGCCGAGGGAGACGCCGCGCAGGGCGGGGGTGCCGTGGTGGGACTTGACGACCCCTCGGGCCCAGAGCACGTCGTTGTCAGGAGGGGCCGCCGCCGACATGAGTTCCATCCTGGTGCCTACGGGAATATGACAGTCGTCAGATTAGAACGATCGGGTCGTGGTGCGGGCGCGGCGCACTGGGCCGAAACGGTGCGAATCGCCGCGAAACCGGCGTGTTGATCTTTCGGAATGCCGCGGAGCGCCCCGTGAACACCACCGGACGCGCTCCTGCGGACACCACCGGACAGGCTTCCGCGGACACCACCGGACGCGCTCCCGCGGACCCCTGCGACGCGCTCCCGCGACGATCCGGGACGCGCTTCCGCCGGACGCCGCAGGGCGGTCCCGTGTGCACGGGACCGCCCTGGGCGGAGGGTGGGAGGAAGGTCAGATCTTCGCCCACGCGTCGGTGAGGCTGACCCGCAGGATCTGCTCGATCTCGTCGAAGGTCGACTGGTCGGAGATCAGCGGCGGGGCCAGCTGCACGACCGGGTCGCCGCGGTCGTCGGCACGGCAGTACAGGCCGTTGTCGAAGAGCGCCTTCGACAGGAAGCCGTAGAGCACGCGCTCCACCTCGTCGTCGTTGAACGACTCCTTGGTGACCTTGTCCTTCACCAGCTCGATGCCGTAGAAGTACCCGTTGCCGCGGACGTCGCCGACGATCGGCAGGTCGCGCAGCTTGTTCAGGGTGGCCAGGAAGCGGGACTCGTTGTCCAGCACGTGCTGGTTGAGGCCCTCGCGCTCGAAGATGTCGAGGTTGGCCAGCGCCACCGCGGAGGACACCGGGTGGCCGCCGAAGGTGTAGCCGTGCAGGAAGGTGTTGTCGCCCTGGTAGAACGGCTCGGCGATGCGGTCCGAGATGATCGTGGCGCCGATCGGGGAGTAGCCCGAGGTCATGCCCTTGGCGCAGGTGATCATGTCCGGCACGTAGCCGAACTTGTCGGCGCCGAACATGGTGCCCAGGCGGCCGAAGGCGCAGATGACCTCGTCCGAGACCAGCAGCACGTCGTGGCGGTCGCAGATCTCGCGCAGGCGCTGGAAGTACCCGGGCGGCGGCGGGAAGCAGCCGCCGGCGTTCTGCACCGGCTCGACGAAGACGGCGGCGACGGTCTCGGGGCCCTCGAAGAGGATGGCCTGCTCGATCTCGTCGGCGCACCAGCGGCCGTACGCCTCGGGGTCGACGGTGCCGTCCGGGCCCGCCAGGTACGCCGGGGCGCGGTAGATGTTGGTGTTCGGCGCCTTGTGGGTGCCCGGCACCAGCGGCTCGAACGGGGCCTTCAGGCCCGGCAGGCCGGTGATGGAGAGGGCGCCCTGGGGGGTGCCGTGGTAGGCGACGGCGCGCGAGATGACCTTGTACTTGGTCGGCTTGCCGGTCAGCTTGAAGTACTGCTTGGCCAGCTTCCAGGCGGTCTCGACCGCCTCGCCGCCACCGGTGGAGAAGAAGACCTTGTTGAGGTCGCCCGGGGCGTAGTTCGCCAGGCGCTCGGCGAGCTCGACGGCCTTCGGGTGGGCGTAGCTCCACACCGGGAAGAAGGCGAGCTCCTTGGCCTGCTTGGCGGCGGCCTCGGCGAGCTCCTCACGGCCGTGCCCGGCCTGCACGACGAACAGGCCGGCGAGGCCGTCGAGGTACTTGCGGCCCTTGTCGTCCCAGACGTAGGTGCCTTCGCCCCTGACGATGGTCGGCACGGGGGAGTTCTCGTACGACGACATGCGGGTGAAGTGCATCCACAGGTGGTCGTAGGCGGTCTTGGAAAGGTCCTTCTGCGCCGGGTCGGCTGTCATCGGGTGCCCCAGGTGTAGGTCTGTTTCCGGAGCTTCAGGTAAACGAAGCTCTCGGTGCTCCGCACGCCGGGAAGGGCGCGGATGCGCTTGTTGATCAGTTCGAGCAGATGCTCGTCGTCCTCGCAGACCAGCTCGGCCAGCAGGTCGAACGAGCCTGCGGTGCAGACGACGTAGTCGACCTCGTCGAGGGCGGCCAGCGCGTCGGCCACAGGTTCGACGTCACCTTCGATCTTGATCCCCACCATCGCCTGGCGGGTGAACCCGACGGTGAGGGGATCGGTGACGGCGACGATCTGCATCACGCCCTGGTCGAGCAGCTTCTGGACCCGCTGCCGCACGGCCGCCTCGGACAGGCCGACGGCCTTGCCGATGGCGGCGTACGGGCGGCGCCCGTCCTCCTGGAGCTGCTCGATGATCGCCTTGGAGGCGGCGTCGAGGGGAACGCTGGCGTTCCGGTCGCGGTTGGCCACGCCGCCACTGTGCCTGATCGGTTTCGGACATGCAACCCGTTCGGCTGCTGATTTCGTCGCCGTTGCGGAAAACCGGTGCGGATTACGTCGTGTTCGCGTCGAAGCCCTGTCGATACCGCCAGCGTTCGCGGTAGCCTGGTCAGGTACACGCGGAGGCGTGCGCACCGCCAGAAGTGGATCGCGGCTCACCGGCCCCGGCCACCTGCGGCGCCGGGTTACCCTGGCGCCGGTTCTGCAACGACGCAGGCCCAGACCGAGGAGAGATCCGTGAGCGAGCTTCGTACGCTGCGCAACTACATCAACGGCGAGTTCGTCGACGCGGCGGACGGCCGCACCCTCGACATCATCGACCCGACCACCGGCGAGGTGTACGCGACCTCGCCGCTGTCCGGCGCCGCGGACGTGGACGCCGCGATGGCCGCCGCCGACGCCGCCTTCCCGATCTGGCGCGACGCCACCCCGAGCACCCGGCAGAAGCTGCTGCTGAAGATCGCCGACGCCGTCGAGGCGCGGGCCGACGAGATCGTCGACGCCGAGGTCCGCAACACCGGCAAGCCGCGCGGGCTGACCCTCTCCGAGGAGATCGGTCCGATGGTGGACCAGATCCGCTTCTTCGCCGGCGCCGCCCGCCTGCTGGAGGGCAAGGCCGCGGGCGAGTACATGGACGGGATGACCTCGATCGTCCGCCGCGAGCCGGTCGGCGTCTGCGCCCAGGTCGCGCCGTGGAACTACCCGATGATGATGGCCGTCTGGAAGTTCGCCCCGGCCATCGCCGCGGGCAACACCGTCGTGCTGAAGCCCTCGGACACCACCCCGGCCTCCACCGTGCTGCTGGCCGAGATCATCGGCGGCATCCTCAAGGAGCTGGAGCTCCCGGCCGGCGTCTTCAACGTGATCTGCGGCGACCGCGAGACCGGCCGCCTGATGGTCGAGCACCGCACCCCGGCGATGGCCTCCATCACCGGCTCGGTCCGCGCCGGCATCCAGGTCGCCGAGTCCGCCTCCAAGGACGTCAAGCGCGTCCACCTGGAGCTGGGCGGCAAGGCCCCGGTCGTGGTCTTCGAGGACGCCGACATCGACGAGGCCGTCGAGGGCATCTCCGTCGCCGGCTTCTTCAACGCCGGCCAGGACTGCACCGCCGCCACCCGCGTCCTGGTGCACGAGTCCATCCACGACGCCTTCGTCGAGGCCCTCGCCAAGGCCGCGGCCGACACCAAGACCGGCGGCGTGGACGACGAGGACGTGCTCTACGGCCCGCTGAACAACGCCAACCAGCTGAAGCAGGTCACCGGCTTCATCGAGCGGCTGCCCGCCCACGCCAAGGTCGAGGCCGGCGGCCACCGGGTCGGCGACAAGGGCTACTTCTACGCCCCGACCGTGGTCTCGGGCCTGCAGCAGGACGACGAGATCATCCAGAACGAGGTCTTCGGCCCGGTCATCACCGTGCAGAAGTTCTCCGACGAGGACCAGGCCGTCGGCTACGCCAACGGCGTCGAGTACGCGCTCGCCTCCTCGGTGTGGACCAAGGACCACGCCCGCGCCATGCGGATGTCCCGCCGCCTGGACTTCGGCTGCGTGTGGATCAACACCCACATCCCGCTGGTCGCCGAGATGCCGCACGGCGGCTTCAAGAAGTCCGGCTACGGCAAGGACCTGTCCTCGTACGGCTTCGAGGACTACACCCGCGTCAAGCACGTGATGACCGCGATCTGATCCGGCGAGCCGTTCGGGCTCACCCCGGGGCGCGTGGGACCGCGCGGCCGGCCCTCCGACGAGGAGCGGTCGTCCGCGGTTCCCCGCGCCCCTCGCGGCCTCCGGGGCGGTTGTCATCCTGTCAGGGCGACGCGACGTCCACGTGACAGGATGCAACTGCCTGGTCGGAGCCCTTTTACCTAGGCTGGGCGCATGAGCACCCCCACCGCTGACTCAGCCGCCGGCCAGGCCGTCAAGGCCGCCGACCGCGCGCACGTCTTCCACTCGTGGTCCGCCCAGGCGCTGATCGACCCCCTCGCGGTGGCCGGCGCCGAGGGCTCCTATTTCTGGGACTACGAGGGCAAGCGCTACCTCGACTTCTCCTCGCAACTGGTGAACACCAACATCGGCCACCAGCACCCCAAGGTGGTCGCGGCGATCCAGGAGCAGGCCGCGAAGCTCTGCACCATCGCCCCCGGCTTCGCCCAGGAGTCCCGCAGCGAGGCCGCCCGGCTGATCGCCGAGCGCACCCCCGGCGACCTGGACAAGATCTTCTTCACCAACGGCGGCGCCGAGGCCAACGAGAACGCCATCCGGATGGCCCGGCTGCACACCGGCCGGCAGAAGGTGCTCTCCACCTACCGCTCGTACCACGGCGCCACCGCCAACGCGATCGCGCTGACCGGCGACCCGCGGCGCTGGGCCAACGAGACCGGCGTCTCCGGCATCGTCCACTTCTGGGGCCCGTACGCCTACCGCTCGGTGTTCCACGCCACGAGCGAGGCCCAGGAGTGCGAGCGCGCGCTGGCGCACCTGGAACAGGTGATCGCCTTCGAGGGTCCGGGCACCGTGGCCGCGGTGATCCTGGAGACCGTGGTGGGCACCGCGGGCATCCTCATCCCGCCGCCCGGCTACCTGGCCGGCGTCCGGGAGATCTGCGACCGGTACGGGATCGTCTTCATCCTGGACGAGGTGATGGCCGGCTTCGGCCGTACCGGCGAGTGGTTCGCCGCCGACCACTGGGACGTCACCCCGGACCTGCTGACCTTCGCCAAGGGCGTCAACTCCGGCTACGTGCCGCTGGGCGGCGTGGCGATCTCCGGCGCGATCGCCGACACCTTCGCCGAGCGGCCCTTCCCCGGCGGCCTCACCTACTCCGGGCACCCGCTGGCCTGCGCCTCGGCGGTGGCCACCATCAACGCCATGGCGGAGGAGGGCATCGTCGAGAACGCCAGGGCGATCGGCGAGAAGGTGCTCGGCCCGGGCCTGCGCGAGCTGGCCGAGCGGCACCCGTCCATCGGCGAGGTGCGCGGCCTCGGCGTGTTCTGGGCGCTCGACCTGGTGAAGAACCGGGAGACCCGCGAGCCGCTGGTGCCGTACAACGCGTCGGGCGCCGACAACGCGCCGGCCGCCGCGCTGGCCGCCGCCTGCAAGCAGCGCGGACTGTGGCCCTTCGTCAACATGAACCGCTTCCACGTGGTACCGCCCTGCACGATCACCGAGGAGGAGGCCAAGACGGGCCTGGCGATCCTCGACGAGGTGCTCACCCTCACCGACGCGCACACCGTCTGACGGTTCGCGGGCCAATCGGCGGTCCGCACCGAATCCTCACCGGGACCCCGGACAACCCGTCCGGGGTCTTGGCTTCTCCTTGGCCTGATGATCAGTACGATGATGCGTTTGTTTGCGCGACTGAAGGACGGCACATGGGGGAGCAGGGGTTCCGCGTCGATCCCGCGGCACTGAAGGCGTACAGCCGGGTCCTGGAGGACCAGGCGCAGCAGATCGCGAGCATCCGGTCGGTCCTCGGATCGGTCACGCTCGCCTCCGACGACTTCGGCAAGCTGCCGAACTCCGGTGAGCTGTACGCCGCGTACCAGGAGCACGCGGATGCCGACCAGGAGAACTTCACCGACCTGATCGAGATCCTGCAGGCGACCGCCGAGGGCCTGGAGCACTCGGCCGCGGCCTACGAGGACCAGGACCACGTGGTGGCGGCGGTCTACGGGGGTGGCCGATGAGCACGCCGGTACCCGTCTCGTTCGGGCAGGTCGGGGACGCCTTCACGTGGACCCGCGCCCAGCTCACCGGGCCGCTCGACCCTATCCCGGACATCCAGAACCCGGTCGCCGACGGTTTGGACGCCGGCCTCGACTCCATGGTCAAGGCGGCCCTGGAGGCCACCGGGATGATGGAGAAGCTGGAGAAGGTGACCGGCCACCTCGCCGAGCTCACCGCGGCCGCCCAGGCCTGGAACGACCAGGCCGAGGCCATGCGGCAGGTCGCCGCCGCCCTGCGCTCCTCCGCGAGCTCGCTGCCCGGGGAGTGGGAGGGCGCCGCCGCCGAGGCCTTCGGCGCGCACATGGGCAAGGTCGTCGAGGCCATCGACGCCACCGCCGACGACATGGCGCAGATCGCCCAGATCATCAGCCAGGCCGCGGCCGAGTGCCAGCTCGCCGAGCAGCTGATCATCGAGATCATCCGCGAGGCCATCGAGACCCTCATCATCACGCTCGCCGCCGGCGTGGTGGTCGACATCCTCACCCTGGGCCTGGCGACCGCCGCCGAGGCGCTCATCGTCGAGGGCGAGATCGCCATCTTCATCGCGCGCGTCGGCCGGGTCTCCACCAAGCTGGAGCAGGCCCTGCAGAAGCTCTGGGACGCGGTCAAGGAGATGCGCGCGGCCGGCCGCAGCTGGGAGAAGATCAAGGAGGCCCGGAAGGCGGCCAAGGCGGTCCGCAAGCTCGGCGGCGCCGGCAACCGCTGGGACAGCCTCAAGAACGTGGTCAAGGACCCCTCGCTGGAGAACCTCGGCGAGTACGCCACCGCCCGGGCGCTCCAGGCCGGCTTCGGCACCGTCAAGGGCGGGGTCAAGGGCGGCCTCGGCACGGCGATCGGCGCCGGCGACCTCGCCGGGGTGCTGGGCGACACCGTCTTCAGCGACAAGGGCGTGGACACCGTGACCGGCGCCCTGGACGGGCCGCCGAAGAACGCCCCGTACCGGGTGCCGACGACCCGGGTCGAGGAGGCGTTCGGATGACGGGCGGACAGCAGCAGTACGGGGCACCGCAGTACGGCGCTCCGCAGTACGGCGCGCCGGCGCCGTACGGGGCACCGCACCAGCAGTACGGCGCTCCGCAGTACGGCGCGCAGGTCTACTCCTCGCACCGCTACACCACCGGTCCGGACAGCTACGTCCCGACGGTCGCCCCGGTCGTCCCGCCGGGCGAGCGGCTGCTCGGCATCGTCAACGTGGACCTCAGCGACCTCGTCCGACGGGTCCCGCGCCGGTACCGCCCCGAGCGGGACGGCGCGCTGCGGGTGCTCTACTACCTCTTCGACATCGTCGCGGTGGTGATCGAACTCCTGGAGGAGGCCGTCTTCGGCTTCTTCCGGGTGATGCGGCGGATCTTCCGCGGCCGCGGTCTGGTCGGCGGCTGGGAGAGCCAGGCCGGACGGTTCGCCATCGCGGTGCTCACCGGCCCCAAGGCCACCCGGGACTACGAGAACCACGACACCCTGATGGTCTTCACCGACCGCCGGATCCTGCTGGTCCACGAGCTCGGCAAGGGGCCCGAGGTACTGGGCGAGATCCCCGGCGGGCAGCTGACCCGGATCGAGCTGCGCCTCACCGCCGTCTCCGGCCGGGCCGACGCCCACTTCGCCGACGGCTCCCGCGCCGCCCTGGAGATCGGCGAGAAGGACGCGGCCGCGCTGGAGGCCCTCGCCCGGGGTGCCGTGCCGCCGCCGTCGCACTGAACCGGTGCACTGAGCCGACCCACTCCGCGGCCGAACGCCGGATCCCCGGAGACCGGACCCCGGACGCCCGCCGACCCCGAACGCCCGCAGGCCCCGACCGTCACCGACGGCCGGGGCCGGCGGGCGGTTTCGCGCCTCGCAGCGTCCCCGCGCAGCCCCCCAGCGCCCCGATCGGCGCCCCGCCTCAGCGCCGTACCGCGTCCAGCGCCAGCAGTGCCACGTGCAGCGACAGGCAGGACTCCACCTGGTCCAGGTCCACCCCCAGGATCCGCTCCACCTTGTGCAGCCGGTCGTAGAACGACGGCCGGGACAGGTGCGCCGCGTCCGCCGCCGCCGACTTGTTCCGCCCCTGCTCCAGGTAGATCCGCAGCATCTGCACCAACTGCCCGCCGTGCTCCGCGTCGTACGTCAGCAGCGGTCCCAACTCCCGCTCCACGTACGTCTGCAAACGCTCGTCGTCGCGCAGCAGGTGGAGCAGGCCGCGCAGCCGGACGTCCGGCAGCCGGTAGTACGCCGCCGCCCGGCCGCCCGGGGCGTCGTGCAGCGCCGCGTCCGCCACCTGGGTCGCCTCCAGCAGCGTCCGCCGGGCGTCCCGCACCGAGCCCACCGAGGAGCCCACCGCTATCACCGGGTGCGGTGGCGGAGTCCCCGCGTCCCGGTGCGCCTCCGCCAGCAGCCGGCGCAGCGAGGTGGAGAAGGACTCCAGCGCCGCGTGCTCGTCCTGCTGCGAACCCAGGGCCACCAGCACGCCCACACCCTCGTCGTCCATCGCGCCCACCAGCGCCGACAGCCGGCTGCTCCGGATCGCCGACGCCGCCAGCTCGGTGAAGTCCCGCAACCGGGCCTGGGCCTCCAGCGCCGCCGGGATCGACCCCTGGCGCTGCCGAAGCACCACGCCCACCAGACGCCGCCCCTCCAGCGGCACCCCCAGCGCCTGTGCCCGCAGCGCCACCTCGGACACCGTCAGCGCATGGGTCAGGATCCCCGACAGCAGCGTCCGGTGGGTCTGCCGCTCCAGGCTCTCCCGGTCCCGCACCACCAGCCGGTTCAGCGCCAGCGTCGCCGCACCGCGCTCCAGCAGCATCGCGTGCCGGTGCGCCACCCCCTCCGGCAGCGGCGCCGGATCGTCCACCAGCACCAGCCGGCCCCAGTCCTGCCCGCGCGCTCCCACCGCGGTCACCAGCCAGCCGCTGCGCGGGTCGTACCCCGTCCGGCCGCCCGGGTGCACCCCCCGCGAACGCTTCTCCCAGTCCTCCAGCAGCTCCGCCTCCGGCCGCCCCGCCGGATCGTGCGCCAGCACCTGGTGCGCCAGGTTCTCCAGTACCACCGGCGCACCGGCCATCTGCGCCACCTGCCGCACCACCTCGGCCGGCTCCGCGCCCTCCACCGCCAGCTCGTTGAAGACCTGGTGCACCGCCTCCGACACCCGCAGCTGCTCCAGCTGCGCGTTCACCACCAGCGCGTGCACCGCCTCGGTCACCGCCACGAACCGCAGCTCCCGGCGCAGCACCACCAGCGGCAGCCCGCGCTGCTCCGCCGCGTGCACCAGCGCCCGCGGCAGCGAGTCGAAGTACCGGCGGCCGAACTCGACCACCAGACCGGCCACCCCGACCTCGTCCAGCTCCTTGACGTACCGGGCCAGCCCCTCGCGGTCCTCCGGCAGCGCGATGCCGGTGGTCAGCACCAGCTCCCCGCCGCGCAGCACCCCTGCCACGTCCGGCAGCTCGCTGACGTGCACCCACCGCACCGGCCGCTCCAGCTGCGCCGCACCGGCCACCACCTGCGGCAGCCCGCGCCGCATCACGTCGAGATCGAGCACACGGGCGACGGTGGGGAGCATCGCGGGGCCTTCCAGCGGGGGTTCACGGGGGGGGTCAAAGCGGTTGAAGGGAGGCCAAGGGGGGCCAAGGTGGTCAAGGGGGGTCCAAGGTGTCAACTAAATCATCCAGCCGCCAGGCGCCCTGTCACCCGTCGGCGGCCTTGCACTCTGTAAGCCGCTTCCCGGCCCCGCTGGCGGAGTGACCCTTGTCCGGGCCCCGGCCCGACGGGCATGGTCGGCAGCAGGAGCACTGGCCGGAACCCGGCAGTGGCGGACACGAGGCGAGGACGTCATGGACCTGAGCAGCTTCGACGCGGGAGCGCAGTACCTCGCGGGACGGCTCACCGGAGGCACCGGCAGCGAGACCTTCACCGTGGTCAACCCGGCGGACGGCAGCACCGTCCGGGAGGTCGTCCTGGCCTCCGCCGAGGACGTGGACACCGCCGTCGCCGCCGCCCGGGCCGCACTCCCCGCGTGGTCCGCCGCCACCCCCGGCACCCGGGCCGAGGCGCTCAACCGGCTCGCCGCCGTGCTCGCCGAGCGCGCCCAGGACTTCGCCCGGGTGGAGACCGCGCAGACCGGCAAGCCGATCAAGCTCACCACCGAGTTCGACGTCCCCGGCACCATCGACAACGCCTCCTTCTTCGCCGGTGCCGCCCGCAACCTGGAGGGCAAGGCCGCCGGCGAGTACACGGGCGACCACACCTCCTACGTCCGCCGCGAGGCCGTCGGCGTGGTCGGCTCCATCGCCCCCTGGAACTACCCGCTGCAGATGGCCGCCTGGAAGGTCCTCCCGGCCGTCGCCGCCGGCAACACCATCGTCCTCAAGCCCGCCGAACTCACCCCGCTCACCGCGCTGATGTTCGCCCAGGCCTGCACCGACGCGGGCATCCCCGACGGCGTGGTCAACGTGGTCACCGGCTCCGGCCGACTCGCCGGCGAGCGCCTGGTCTCCCACCCCGACGTCGCCATGGTCTCCTTCACCGGCTCCACCGCCGTCGGCCGGCGGGTCGCCGAACTCGCCACCGCCACCGTCAAGCGCACCCACCTGGAACTCGGCGGCAAGGCCCCCTTCGTGGTCTTCGACGACGCCGACCTCGAAGCCGCCGTGCACGGCGCCGTCGCCGCCTCGCTGATCAACACCGGCCAGGACTGCACCGCCGCCACCCGCGCCTACGTCCAGCGCCCGCTCTACCGGGCCTTCGTCGACGGCGTCGCCGAGCTCTACCGCGCCATCCGCCTCGGCGACCCGCTCGACCCGCAGACCGACCTCGGCCCGCTGGTCTCCTACACCCACCGCGACCGCGTCGCCGGCTTCGTCGAGCGCGCCCGCTCCTACGCCACCGTGGTCACCGGCGGCACCCCCGGGACCAAGGGCCACGACGGCACCGACCTCACCCTCGGCGCCTACTACCAGCCCACCCTGATCACCGGCGCCGCCCAGGACAGCGAGGTCGTCCAGAGCGAGATCTTCGGCCCGGTCCTGGTCGTCCTCCCCTTCGACGAGGACGAGGAGGGGCTGCGCCTCGCCAACGACACCCCGTACGGCCTCGCCGCCTCCGCCTGGACCACCAACGTCCACCGCTCGCTGCGCGCCACCCGGGAGATCGCCGCCGGCTGTGTCTGGGTCAACGACCACATCCCGATCATCAGCGAGCTGCCGCACGGCGGGTACAAGGCCTCCGGCTACGGCAAGGACATGTCGCAGTACTCCCTGGACGAGTACACCCAGATCAAGCACGTCATGTACGACACCACCGCCGTCGCCCGGAAGGACTGGCACCGCACGATCTTCGGCGACCGGGGCTGAGCTTCGACCGGGGCTGACCTTCGACCGGGACCGATCGGTCCCGATCGGGACTGTTCCGGGGCCGACGGGTTCGCGGCCCCGCGCCGCACGAATGCCGCGCGAATCGCGCACGAATCACGCACGAATGCCGCGCGAGTGCTGTAAGAACGCGCCGGCTCCGCGCTCTCCCCGGTGACGGCGGGCACCCCGCCCGCCGTCACCGAGAGGACGAGGACCAGCCGTGGAGCACACCCGCACCCCCGATCCGCTGACCTGGCTGACCCAGGCCGCCCCCGACCCGCAGGCCTGCCGCCGCAGCTGGGAGCGCACCGGACTGGGCGTCGCCCTGCTCCCCGCCGGCCGGCGCTGGGACGTCCTGTACGTACGCGCCCGCCTCGGCCGTCCGGCCCTGGACGTCCTCTCCGCGTTCACCACCCGGCCGGCGGGGCCGGGACCGGTCTTCGCCGACGGAACAGGGGCCGGGCACGACCGGAGCGGGCGGTCCGCCGACCTCGGCTTCCTGGTGCCCGCCGGCACCGCCCAGGAGTGGATCGCCAGCGGCGTCCGCGCCGCCGCGGCCGGCAGCTGGATCGCCCTTCCGCACCCCACTCGCCGCGCCGGCGCCTGCCACTGGCTCCAACCACCCGACGGCACCGGACAGTTGGTGGACCCGGGACTGTTCGAACTCGCCCTCCACGACGCCGCCGCCCGGCTGCTGGCCCGCGGCTGAGCGGCTGCCGACCCGGCCTCCCCGCCGCATCCGGTACGGCCCGGCGCCACATCCGGTGCGGCCCGGCGCCGGGGGACGGCCACGGACGACGCGGCGCACCGCACCCGACGCCCTCCGACCCGCCAGACTGGTGGCATGACCGCAAGCGTCCTCGCCGAAGCCCACGTGCGTCTGCTGGAGACCGTCCAGCCGTTCTGCCTGCGCCACGCGCTCGCCCTGGCCGGCCCCGACGCCCTGCGCGCCCACGGCATCCCGTCCGTCCCCGGCGGGGGGCTCGTCCTGGTCGCCGCCGAGGGCCCGCCGCTCGCCGACATCGCCGCCGGCCTCGCCGAGACCCTGCGCACCGCCGGCCACTCCGTCCGCGAGGAGGCCGGCACCGGCCGCCGGGTCCAGCTCACCGGCGCTCCGTTCCCGATCGAGCTGCGCAAGGAACCGCTGCGCCACCCGGCCCGACTGCTCGGCGAGGCGCCCGTCCCGGTGGCCGCCCTGGAGGACGCGGCCGGCCTCGCGCTGATCGCCCTGTGCGACCGAGGCCTGCCGGTCGACCTGGCCGCCGTCCACGCCCTCACCTCCCGCTACCGGGAGGGCGAACTCATCGCGTTCGCAGCCGTGTTGGACGAGGAGTTCCAGACCGCCCAGCTCGCCGACCGGCTGGAGTCGGCCGCCGCGCTGGCCGGACCCGGGTGGGGCGAGGACCTTCCGCGCTGGGCCCAGACCTGGGCCCAGGACCTCCGGCTCGACCTGCTGGAGACCACCGAGCTCGCCGACGGCCTGCACGACCCGTACCTGGAGGACGCCGAGGACCAGGACGCCGAGGACGCCGACGACACCGGGGACACCGGGGACACCGGGGACACCGGGGACACCGGGGGTGCCGAAGGGGCCGACCGGGCTGGTCGGGCCGACGCCGCCGGGCGCGGGGCCGGCTCACCGGGCTCCGACGACCTGTAAGGGTGACCCGCGGATACCCGTCACGCTGCTCGTTGAGACCGGCCTCCCGGGTCCGCAGACTTGAGGTGAGCGCGGGAGACCCCGCGATCCCGCCGCCCGGCCGACCGCACGACACCGCGGTCCGGCAGCTCCCTCGGACGGCGTCGCACAGGGTACCGGCGGCCTGCGCCGTACGGGACAGGAGGCAGAGACCTTGAGCAGCAAGCACGTCATGCACTGGATCGACGGCGCCCCCGTGGCCACCGCCGGCGCCGCCCCGCGCCGCGGCGACATCTTCGACCCCGCCACCGGCCAGGTCGCCGGCCAGGTGGACTTCGCCGAGATCGCCGAGGTCGACCAGGCCGTGGCAGCGGCCGCCGCCGCGTTCGGCGAGTGGCGGCACGCCTCGATCGCCAAGCGCACCCAGGTCCTCTTCGCGTTCCGCGAGCTGTTCAACGCCCGCAAGGACGAGCTGGCCGCGATCATCGTCTCCGAGCACGGCAAGGTCCACTCGGACGCGCTCGGCGAGCTGGCCCGCGGCCAGGAGGTCGTGGAGTACGCCTGCGGCATCCCGCAACTCATCAAGGGCGGCTTCACCGAGCAGGCGTCCACCGGCATCGACGTCTACTCGATCCGCCAGCCGCTCGGCCCCGTTGCCGTCATCTCGCCGTTCAACTTCCCGGCCATGGTGCCGATGTGGTTCTTCCCGATCGCCATCGCGGCCGGCAACACGGTCGTCCTGAAGCCCTCGGAGAAGGACCCGTCCGCCGCCAACTTCCTCGCCGAGCTGTGGAAGGAGGCCGGCCTCCCCGACGGCGTCTTCAACGTGGTGCACGGTGACAAGGTCGCCGTCGACCGCCTGCTGGAGCACCCCGACATCAAGTCCGTCAGCTTCGTCGGCTCCACCCCGATCGCCCGGTACGTCTACGAGACCGGCACCCGCTACGGCAAGCGCGTCCAGGCCCTCGGCGGCGCCAAGAACCACATGCTGGTCCTGCCCGACGCCGACCTGGACCTCAGCGCCGACGCCGCGGTCAACGCCGGCTTCGGCGCGGCCGGCGAGCGCTGCATGGCCGTCTCCGTCCTGGTCGCCGTGGACCCGATCGGCGACGAGCTGGTCGACAAGATCAAGCAGCGGATGGCCGCCCTCAAGGTCGGCCCCGGCTGCAACGGGGACTCCGAGATGGGCCCGCTGGTCACCGGCCAGCACCGCGACAAGGTCACCTCCTACGTCGAGTCCGGTGTCGCCGACGGCGCCGAGCTGACCGTGGACGGCCGCAAGCACCCGGTCTCCGCCGAGGACGCCACCGGCGCCCCCACCACGGACGGCTTCTGGCTCGGCCCGACCCTGTTCGACCACGTCAAGCCCGGCATGTCCGTCTACAACGACGAGATCTTCGGCCCGGTGCTCTCCGTCGTCCGCGTCTCCTCCTACGAGGAGGGCCTGGCCCTCATCAACGACAACCCGTACGGCAACGGCACCGCGATCTTCACCAACGACGGCGGCGCCGCCCGGCGCTTCCAGAACGAGGTCGAGGTCGGCATGGTCGGTATCAACGTGCCGATCCCGGTCCCCGTCGCCTACTACTCCTTCGGCGGCTGGAAGGCCTCGCTCTTCGGCGACACCCACGCCTACGGCCCCGACGGCGTCCAGTTCTTCACCCGCGGCAAGGCCGTGACCCAGCGCTGGCTGGACCCGTCCCACGGCGGGATCAACCTGGGCTTCCCGACCCACAGCTGATCCAGCCCCCCTTCGCTCCACCACCCGCTGCGCGGGCCGGACCGCTCCCCCCGCGGTCCGGCCCGCGCAGCGTCGTTCCCGCGTCCGGCCGGCAGCCCCGCGTGCCGTTTGCACCGGACCGAGGATCGGCGTAGTGTTCACTAGTCGCTCGGCAGGGAGCACCGGACACGCGTCTGCGCGGACGGTCCCGGAGCGGCCAATCCCTTGAAACACCACTTCCCGGTCCGGGCTGGGTCGCGCTTTGTCGCGCCCCTGTGCGAATTCGGCGTGCGCGTTTATATGGATTGCGGCCGGATTCGCTTTTCGGAGCGGGGATCGGCTAGAGTTTGAAACGTCGGACGGGCCGTCAAGGCGCAGAAGACGAAAGCGAGTCGGGAAAGAGCACGAGCTCGGATCTGATAAGCTGGAAACACGAAAGAACGAAGCGCCCGGAGGGCCCGCTGGAAGGCGGTCCGAAGGAAGCGTCCGTTCCTTGAGAACTCAACAGCGTGCCAAAAGTCAACGCCAGATATGTTGACATCCCCGGCGAGGCCGTCATGGTCTTGTTGGAGATTCCTTTTGAAATAACACTAGCGAGGACGCAGTGCGCGGGATCACCTTATTCCGGTGGTTGCCGTGCCGCTCTTCCGCGAGTGGGATACCCGATCACGGGTTGACATTCACGGAGAGTTTGATCCTGGCTCAGGACGAACGCTGGCGGCGTGCTTAACACATGCAAGTCGAACGGTGAAGCCCTTCGGGGTGGATCAGTGGCGAACGGGTGAGTAACACGTGGGAAATCTGCCCTGCACTCTGGGACAAGCCTTGGAAACGAGGTCTAATACCGGATATGACCTGCTCCTGCATGGGGGTGGGTGGAAAGCTCCGGCGGTGCAGGATGATCCCGCGGCCTATCAGCTTGTTGGTGGGGTAACGGCCCACCAAGGCGACGACGGGTAGCCGGCCTGAGAGGGCGACCGGCCACACTGGGACTGAGACACGGCCCAGACTCCTACGGGAGGCAGCAGTGGGGAATATTGCACAATGGGCGAAAGCCTGATGCAGCGACGCCGCGTGAGGGATGACGGCCTTCGGGTTGTAAACCTCTTTCAGCAGGGAAGAAGCGCAAGTGACGGTACCTGCAGAAGAAGCACCGGCTAACTACGTGCCAGCAGCCGCGGTAATACGTAGGGTGCGAGCGTTGTCCGGAATTATTGGGCGTAAAGAGCTCGTAGGCGGCCTGTCGCGTCGGATGTGAAAGCCCGGGGCTTAACCCCGGGTCTGCATTCGATACGGGCAGGCTAGAGTGTGGTAGGGGAGATCGGAATTCCTGGTGTAGCGGTGAAATGCGCAGATATCAGGAGGAACACCGGTGGCGAAGGCGGATCTCTGGGCCATTACTGACGCTGAGGAGCGAAAGCGTGGGGAGCGAACAGGATTAGATACCCTGGTAGTCCACGCCGTAAACGTTGGGAACTAGGTGTTGGCGACATTCCACGTCGTCGGTGCCGCAGCTAACGCATTAAGTTCCCCGCCTGGGGAGTACGGCCGCAAGGCTAAAACTCAAAGGAATTGACGGGGGCCCGCACAAGCAGCGGAGCATGTGGCTTAATTCGACGCAACGCGAAGAACCTTACCAAGGCTTGACATACGCCGGAAACGTCCAGAGATGGGCGCCCCCTTGTGGTCGGTGTACAGGTGGTGCATGGTTGTCGTCAGCTCGTGTCGTGAGATGTTGGGTTAAGTCCCGCAACGAGCGCAACCCTTGTTCTGTGTTGCCAGCATGCCTTTCGGGGTGATGGGGACTCACAGGAGACTGCCGGGGTCAACTCGGAGGAAGGTGGGGACGACGTCAAATCATCATGCCCCTTATGTCTTGGGCTGCACACGTGCTACAATGGTCGGTACAAAGGGCTGCGATGCCGCGAGGCGGAGCGAATCCCAAAAAGCCGGCCTCAGTTCGGATTGGGGTCTGCAACTCGACCCCATGAAGTTGGAGTTGCTAGTAATCGCAGATCAGCATGCTGCGGTGAATACGTTCCCGGGCCTTGTACACACCGCCCGTCACGTCACGAAAGTCGGTAACACCCGAAGCCGGTGGCCTAACCCTTGGGAGGGAGCCGTCGAAGGTGGGACCAGCGATTGGGACGAAGTCGTAACAAGGTAGCCGTACCGGAAGGTGCGGCTGGATCACCTCCTTTCTAAGGAGCACATGGCCGACTGCGAGCGAATGTCTCGCACGGTTGCTCATGGGTGGAACGTTGACTATTCGGCACACTGGTATGGGGTCTGTTAGTACTGCTTCGGCGTGGAACACAGGACGACCGCTGGTGTGTCGGGCACGCTGTTGGGTCCTGAAGGAACGGCCATCAAGGTTGTTGCTTCAGAGTTGCCGGCCTCATGCGAGGCATCCCGGTTCGGGGTGTTGAGTTTGGGTGTCTGGTCGTTGTTTGAGAACTGCACAGTGGACGCGAGCATCTGTGGCCAAGTTTTTAAGGGCGCACGGTGGATGCCTTGGCACCAGGAACCGATGAAGGACGTGGGAGGCCGCGATAGGCCCCGGGGAGCTGTCAACCGAGCTTTGATCCGGGGGTGTCCGAATGGGGAAACCCGGCAGTCGTCATGGGCTGTCACCCGCTGCTGAACACATAGGCAGTGTGGAGGGAACGCGGGGAAGTGAAACATCTCAGTACCCGCAGGAAGAGAAAACAACCGTGATTCCGGGAGTAGTGGCGAGCGAAACCGGATGAGGCTAAACCCAAGTGGTGTGAGACCCGGCAGGGGTTGCCGCTTGGGGGTCGTGGGAATGAGCTTGATCGGTCTGCCGGCCGGTCGGCGAGTCAGAAACCGTTGGTGTAGTCGAAGGACATGCGAAAGGTCCGGCGTAGAGGGTAAGACCCCCGTAGACGAAACATCAGCGGCTTGCTTGCTCATCTCCCAAGTAGCACGGGGCCCGAGAAATCCCGTGTGAATCTGGCGGGACCACCCGCTAAGCCTAAATATTCCCTGGTGACCGATAGCGGATAGTACCGTGAGGGAATGGTGAAAAGTACCGCGGGAGCGGAGTGAAATAGTACCTGAAACCGTGTGCCTACAAGCCGTGGGGGCAGTCTTCGGACTGTGACTGCGTGCCTTTTGAAGAATGAGCCTGCGAGTTTGCGGTGTGTAGCGAGGTTAACCCGTGTGGGGTAGCCGTAGCGAAAGCGAGTCCGAATAGGGCGATTGAGTTGCACGCCCAAGACCCGAAGCGGAGTGATCTAGCCATGGGCAGGTTGAAGCGCGGGTAAGACCGTGTGGAGGACCGAACCCACCAGGGTTGAAAACCTGGGGGATGACCTGTGGTTAGGGGTGAAAGGCCAATCAAACTCCGTGATAGCTGGTTCTCCCCGAAATGCATTTAGGTGCAGCGTCGTGTGTTTCTTGCCGGAGGTAGAGCACTGGATAGGCGATGGGCCTCACCGGGTTACTGACCTTAGCCAAACTCCGAATGCCGGTAAGTGAGAGCACGGCAGTGAGACTGTGGGGGATAAGCTCCATGGTCGAGAGGGAAACAGCCCAGAACACCGACTAAGGTCCCTAAGCGTGTGCTAAGTGGGAAAGGATGTGGAGTCGCAGAGACAACCAGGAGGTTGGCTTAGAAGCAGCCACCCTTGAAAGAGTGCGTAATAGCTCACTGGTCAAGTGATTCCGCGCCGACAATGTAGCGGGGCTCAAGTACACCACCGAAGTCGTGTCATTCACACGTGTAGGCCCAACGGCTGTGTGGATGGGTAGGGGAGCGTCGTGTGCCGGGTGAAGCAGCCGAGGAATCGAGTTGTGGACGGTTCACGAGTGAGAATGCAGGCATGAGTAGCGATACAAGAGTGGGAAACTCTTGCGCCGATTGACCAAGGGTTCCTGGGTCAAGCTGATCTGCCCAGGGTAAGTCGGGACCTAAGGCGAGGCCGACAGGCGTAGTCGATGGACAACGGGTTGATATTCCCGTACCCGCTTTGAAGCGCCAACGTTGAACCCTCTGATGCTAAGGCCGTGAAGCCGCCCCGGAGCCTTCGGGCAATGGGGAGTGGTGGAGCCGCTGAACCAAGGTGGTAGTAGGTGAGCGATGGGGTGACGCAGGAAGGTAGTCCAGCCCGGGCGGTGGTAGTCCCGGGGTAAGGGTGTAGGCCGAGTGATAGGCAAATCCGTCACTCATTGAGGCTGAGACCTGATGCCGAGCCGATTGTGGTGAAGTGGATGATCCTATGCTGTCGAGAAAAGCCTCTAGCGAGTTTCATGGCGGCCCGTACCCTAAACCGACTCAGGTGGTCAGGTAGAGAATACCGAGGCGTTCGGGTGAACTGTGGTTAAGGAACTCGGCAAAATGCCCCCGTAACTTCGGGAGAAGGGGGGCCATTCCTGGTGACGAGTCTTGCACTCCGAGCTGGGGGTGGCCGCAGAGACCAGCGAGAAGCGACTGTTTACTAAAAACACAGGTCCGTGCGAAGCCGTAAGGCGATGTATACGGACTGACGCCTGCCCGGTGCTGGAACGTTAAGGGGACCGGTTAGTCTAGTTTCGGCTAGGGCGAAGCTGAGAACTTAAGCGCCAGTAAACGGCGGTGGTAACTATAACCATCCTAAGGTAGCGAAATTCCTTGTCGGGTAAGTTCCGACCTGCACGAATGGCGTAACGACTTCTCGACTGTCTCAACCACAGGCCCGGTGAAATTGCATTACGAGTAAAGATGCTCGTTTCGCGCAGCAGGACGGAAAGACCCCGGGACCTTTACTATAGCTTGATATTGGTGTTCGGTTCGGCTTGTGTAGGATAGGTGGGAGACTTTGAAGCAGCAACGCCAGTTGTTGTGGAGTCGACGTTGAAATACCACTCTGGTCGTGCTGGATGTCTAACCTGGGTCCGTGATCCGGATCAGGGACAGTGTCTGGTGGGTAGTTTAACTGGGGCGGTTGCCTCCCAAAGGGTAACGGAGGCGCCCAAAGGTTCCCTCAGCCTGGTTGGCAATCAGGTGTTGAGTGTAAGTGCACAAGGGAGCTTGACTGTGAGACTGACGGGTCGAGCAGGTACGAAAGTAGGGACTAGTGATCCGGCGGTGGCTTGTGGAAGCGCCGTCGCTCAACGGATAAAAGGTACCCCGGGGATAACAGGCTGATCTTCCCCAAGAGTCCATATCGACGGGATGGTTTGGCACCTCGATGTCGGCTCGTCGCATCCTGGGGCTGGAGTAGGTCCCAAGGGTTGGGCTGTTCGCCCATTAAAGCGGTACGCGAGCTGGGTTTAGAACGTCGTGAGACAGTTCGGTCCCTATCCGCTGTGCGCGTAGGAGTGTTGAGAAGGGCTGTCCCTAGTACGAGAGGACCGGGACGGACGAACCTCTGGTGTGCCAGTTGTCCTGCCAAGGGCATGGCTGGTTGGCTACGTTCGGGAGGGATAACCGCTGAAAGCATCTAAGCGGGAAGCCTGCTTCGAGATGAGCACTCCCACCTCCTTGAGAGGGTAAGGCTCCCAGTAGACGACTGGGTTGATAGGCCGGATATGGAAGCCCTGTGAGGGGTGGAGTTGACCGGTACTAATAGGCCGAGGGCTTGTCCTCAGTTGCTCGCGTCCACTGTGTTGGTTCTGAAACCACGACCCGTCTTGCCGGCGGATAGTTTCATAGTGTTTCGGTGGTCATAGCGTGAGGGAAACGCCCGGTTACATTCCGAACCCGGAAGCTAAGCCTCACAGCGCCGATGGTACTGCAGGGGGGACCCTGTGGGAGAGTAGGACGCCGCCGAACAATCATTCAGGGAAGGGCCCCGCATTCGTGCGGGGCCCTTTTCGCATTTCCGGACCCGGAACGGACTGAGAACGGACAGAGAAAGGGCCGAGAACGGACCGAGAGGAACCGAACAGCCGGGAAACCGGGAGCGTTCCGCGACGGGCGGGTACGGACCGTGTACCGGCCGTGCGCGGGGCGAGGTGCCAGGCGAGATGGGCGCGCGATCCGGGACGGCAGTGGGTACTCTGCGCCAATGCAGAACCTGACGCTGACCTGGCAGACCTCGGCGGTCGCCTCCGTCGTGCTGTACGGCTCGGCGTTCGCGGTCAGCCGGTCCGGGCGGCGCCCGGTGGTGCGGGCCGCGCTGCGGGAGGCGGGCACGCTGCTGGCGCTGTTCAGCCTGTGGCAGGTGGTCGGGCACCTGTCGGTGATGAGTGCCGATCACGCCCTCGACCGGGCGGAGTGGATCCACCGGACCGAGCTGAGGCTGGGGCTGCCCGACGAGGCGTCCTGGCAGCGGGCGGCGGAGCCGTATCCGTGGCTGGTCCAGGGGGCCAACTACTACTACGCGACCATGCACTTCGGTGTGATGCTGGCGCTGCTGCTGTGGCTGTTCGTCCGGCACCGGGCGCGGTACGCGTGGGTGCGGACGACCGTGGTGCTGACGACCCTGGCCTGTCTGTTGATCCAGTTCATCCCGGTCGCGCCGCCGCGGATGCTTCCGGACAGCGGATTCGTGGACGTGGCCGCGCAGTACGGGCAGTCGGTGTACGGCGGTGCGGTGGCCGGGGTGGTCGCGGACCAGCTGTCGGCGATGCCGTCGGTCCACGTGGCCTGGTGCGTCATCGTCGCGGTCGCGGTCATCAAGGTCGCGCGGGGGCGGTGGCGCTGGCTGGCGCTGGCCCATCCGGTGCTGACCGTGTGGGTCGTGGTGGTCACCGCCAACCACTTCTGGGCGGACGGGCTGGTCGCGGTCGGGCTGCTGCTGGTGGTGTACCTGGTGCAGTACGCGGCCTCCGGCTGGCGGCAGGCGGACCTGGCGGTACCGGAGACGAAGCGTTCCCAGGAGCAGGGGGCCGCCCCCGAGGAGGCCCCCGGTCCGTCGCCGTCCCCGGCGCACGCCGAGGCGGTGGCCGAGCCCGCCTTCCGCCCCCAGCAGCCCCGCGCCGTCGCCGGGGCGACCCGGATGAGCAAGGCGCTGGAGGTGCCGGAGGGCAGCCGGAGCGGTCCCCCTGGCAGGCCCGCGGGCTAACGGGCGGGCGAACGAGCGGGCTGACGAGCCGATGCACGAGCCGGGTGGCCGGTACGGTCCGGCGCGAGCAGGCGGTCGGCCAGGTCCGTCCGGTAGTAGAGGACCGAGGCGCCGGCGCGGCGGCGGGTGGCCAGACGGGCGTCCAGCAGCACCTTCAGGTGGTCGCCGACGGTGCCCAGCGCCAGTCCGGTGAGGGCCGCGAGCTGGCTGGTGCTCTTCGGTGGATCGAGGCGGGCCAGCAGGTCGGCCCGGGTCCGGCCGAGCAGCCTGGCGACGGCCTCGGGCGCCCCTTCCCCGGCAGGGCCGCCCTGCGCGGACCCGGGAACGGGAACGGACCCGGGAACGGGAACGGTCGCGTGGCCGGGGGCGGTCGCGTGGCCGGCGTCCGCCAGCTGCCCGCCGGCGGTGTAGACGATGGCGTAGCGCTCGGGCAGGTCCCAGCAGACCCAGCCGCGGCGGGCGCTGGTGGGAATGAAGACCAGCTCGGCGCCGGAGAGGTCGCGGGGCGGCCGCTGGTGGTCGTTGATCCGCAGGCGGCCGTCGCCGAGCCACTCCAGGGGCTCGCACAGCTCCCGGACGGTGGCCGCCCAGCCGTCCTGGCCGAGGCGGTGGATCCGGCTGACGATGTCGGCCTGGTGGATCCGCCGTCGGCGCGGCCAGTCGGACCGGACGGTGTGCTCCCAGACCCATTCCACGAGGTCCGCGACCCGGTCGGCCGGGTCGGGGACGTCGAGGGCGCAGGGGAGCGGGCCGCCCCAGGTGGTCTCCAGATCGGCGCGGGCGGTGTCGACGGGGACGGCCCGCTGGCGGGCGAGCTCGTCGGCGAAGCGGTGGTCCTGCCGGCGCGGTGGGGGGCAGACGAAGTCGGGCGTCCAGCGGGACTCGGCGGCGGCGCGGAGCCAGCAGCGGTTGAACGGGTCCTCGGCCAGCCGGGCGCGGAAGGCCGGCAGGTGGGTGGCCAGCCAGGGCCGCTGCCACGGCTCGCATCGCTCCGAGGAGAGGGTGGTCAGGGCGGCGACGGTCTCGGCCAGCGCGGAGACGGTGAACCGGCTGCCGGCGAGCACGTCCGCGTCGATCAGCCACACGCCCACGTCAGCCCGCCCCCGCCCCGGCCCGGGCCGCCCGTCCGTCACACCCCGGGTCGCCCGCATGTTTCGTCTCCGGACGAAACAGTACGGGAGTGGTGTTCCGGCGTTCCACCCTGTGCGGCATGCGAAGTTACCAAGAGCTCTTCCGGGTCCCGGAGTTCGCCGCCCTGTTCGTCTCGGGCTCGCTCAACGTCGCGGCGGGGACGGTGTCCGGGCTGGCGCTGGCCACCCTGGTCTTCGACCGGACGGGTTCGCCCCTGCTGGCGGCGGTGAGCATGTTCGGCGCCTCGTTCGCGCAGGTGATCGGTGCGGCCCTGCTGCTGTCGGCGGCGGACCGGCTGCCGCCGCGGCGGACGATGGCGGCCCTCGGCCCGCTGTACGCGGCGGCCGCGCTGGCGCTGGCCTGGCCGGGCCTGCCGGTCCCGCTGACGCTGGCCGTGCTGGTGCTGACCGGATTGGCCAACTCGGTGGGCGGCGCGGTCCGGTGGGGGCTGATCAGCGAGATCGTTCCGGCCGAGGGGTTCGTCCTGGCCCGCTCGGTGCTGAACATCAGCGCGGGCACGGTGCAGATCCTCGGGAACGGCTGCGGGGTGCTGCTGCTGGGGACGGTGTCGCCGCGGGGTGCCCTGGTGCTCGCGGCGGGGCTGTACCTGGCCGGGGCGCTGGTGGTGCGGTGCGGGCTGTCGCGGCGGCCGGCCCGGGTGGCCGGCCGGCCCTCGGTCCGGGAGACCTGGCGGGTCAACCGGGTGCTGCTGGCGGATCCCGCGGTGCGTTGCGTCTACCTGGCGCTGTGGGTGCCGAACGGCCTGGTGGTGGGCGTGGAGGCGCTGTTCGTGCCGTACGCGGGCGGCTCGGCCGGGGTGCTGTTCATGGCCGGTGCCGGCGGCATGCTGGCCGGGGACGTGCTGATGGGGAGGTTCGTGCCGGCCCGGTACCGGGCGGGGCTGCTGACGCCGGTCCGGCTGCTGCTGGCCGTGCCGATGCTGCTGTTCTGGTTCCGGCCGGGGACCGTGACGGGTGCGGCGCTGGTGGCGGTGGCGACGGTCGGGTTCAGCGCCGGCCTGCTGCTGCAGGAGCGGCTGCGGGCGCTGGTGCCGGTGGAACTGCACGGTCAGGCGCTCGGGCTGCACGGCTCGGGGATGCTGGCGATGCAGGCGGTCGGGGCGACCCTGGCGGGCGCGCTCGCCGAGTACCTGCCGACGGGATCGGCGATGGCGGTGATGGCGGCGGCCTCCACGGCGGTGACGCTGGCGCTGGCACCGGGACTGCGCCGCCCGGTGCCCCGGCCGCGCCCCGAGGTACGGGCCGCCGCCGCAGCCCGACGGTAGCCCCCCGCCGGCCGTTCCGGACGGCCCGGAGGGCCGGGCCCCGTGGGGGTGAGGCCCGGCCCTCCGGTGGTGCGGGGGTCACTTGACCGGCAGCGCCACCCGGCCCCAGCGGCCGTCGGTCAGCGAGGCGGTGGCCCAGTACCAGGCGGCGAGGCCGGAGGCCGCGGCCACCCAGCCGGCGAGCTTGCCCAGGCCGCTGCTGTCGTTGAAGGTGGCGACGGCGCTGAGCAGCAGCGAGACCGTCAGCAGGCCGTACACGGCGCGGCTGAGCAGGCCGCCGCCCCAGCCGGCCGCCGTCAGGGTGAGCGCCAGCAGCGCCCACAGCAGCAGGAACACACCGGCGGTGTTCTTGCTCCCGGCCTCCGCGGCCGACCAGGTCGCCCAGAAGGCGCCCAGGCTGGTGAAGGCGGTGGCGCTGAAGCGGTCGCCGCCGCGGAACTGCCAGAGTCCGGCCAGGAAGAGGGTGAGCCCACCGACCAGGTGGGCGAGCGAGGCGGCGCCGCCGCTGCTGGTGCCGCTGAGCACACCGGTGCCGAGCAGGCCGTAGGCGAGGAGGGTCAGGCCGAGTGCCAGGTATCCGAGGGGACCCGCGTCGGCTCCTGCGGGTCGGGCGTTCGCCCCGGAAGCATCGTTGCTCACCGGAGGCTCCTTTCGCTCTGCGCCAGGGCATGGCGCGTTCACGGCGGTGAAGGTGGTGGCGCGCGGCCGGGCGCGGGCGCACGGAAGAGGCGTGCGGGCTGCACCGGCGAAGTGAAGAACCAGCAGGTCAGGTGCTGGAGTGTCCCCTCCGGGGAGGAATCCCCGGTACTCTCCGGTCTACCCGGGTCACGCGCGCTTGTACCCTTGTGAACGTCACGATTTGTACAACCGTCAGCTGATCCGTCCGGCCGGCCGCCCGGCGGCGGTTCAGTGGGTGCGCTGGGTGGGGATGCGCAGCGTCAGGATCGCCATGTCGTCGGAGGGCGGCTCGGGGGCGAAGCGCTCCACGGCGCGCTGGACGCGGGCGGCCACCGCTCCGGCGGTCAGACCGGTGCAGCCGGTGAGCACCTCGGCCAGGCCGTCGTCGCCGAGCATCCGGCTGCCCTCGCGGCGTTCGGTGACGCCGTCGGTGACGCAGAGCAGCACCTCACCCGGTGCGAGGACCAACTCCTCGGCGGTCAGGTCGAGTTCGTCCATCACGCCGAGCAGCGGCTGGGGTGAGGCGGCCTGGTCGACCTGGCCGTCGGTGCGCAGCCGGAGCGGCAGCGGGTGGCCGGCGCAGACCAGGGAGAGCGTGGTGGAGCCGTCCGGGCGGGGGGTCAACTCGCCGTAGAGCAGGGTGAGGAAGCGGGCCCGGGCGCCCTGGTCGAGGATGGCCGCGTTGAGCCGGCTGAGCACCTGCGGGGCGCTGAGGCCCTCGCGGGCGAGCAGTCGCAGCGAGTGGCGGGCGAGGCCGGTGACCGAGGCGGCCTCGGGGCCGGTGCCGCAGACGTCGCCGATGGCGAAGCCGTAGGTGCCCTCGCGGATCGGGAAGATGTCGTAGAAGTCGCCGCCGACCTCGTTGCCCTCGCCGGCCGCCTGGTAGAAGACCTCCACCTCCACGCCCGGGATCTTGGGCAACTCGGGTGGCAGCAGGGCGCGTTGGAAGGCCTGGCTGGTGGCGGTGCGCTCGGAGTACAGCCGGGAGTTGTCGAGTGCCAGGGCCGCCCGGCGGGCGAGGTCCGCGCCGAGCTCCAGGATCTCCTGGCGGAACCGGACGCCGGCGGCCGCGCCGAGCACCAGCAGGCCGATCACCCGGTTGCGGGCGGACAGTGGCAGCACCAGCGTCTCGCCGAGCAGGCCAGCGAGTTCGGGACTCTCGGGCAGGCCGAGGGCGCGCGCGGTGTCGGCCGGGGCCGGCCACGGCCGGGCGGCGGGGGAGGGCGCGGCGTCCGGGGCGGGGGTCTTGTCGAGGATCGCCCGCAGCGGGTCGATCCGGTCCTCGTCCTCGTGCAGCACGAAGGCGAGTTCGGCGCCGGCGGCGGACTCGGCGGTGGTGTAGACGGCGCACCAGGAGGCCAGGGTGGGCACGGCCATCTGGGCCATCAGGGCCAGCGTCTGCTCGTGTTCCAGGGTGCCGGCGAGCAACTCGGAGGCCTCGACCAGGAAGGACAGCGAACCCCGTCTCGACCGCTCCAGCTCGGTGAGGCGGGCGCTCTCCAGGGCCAGCGCGATCCGGTCGGCGGCGAACTGCAGGCGCAGCGCGTCCTCGTTGTCGTAGCGGCCGGGGCCGGCGGCGGCGACGCCGAGCGAACCGGTCAGCCGGCCCTCGACCTTGAGCGGCACGGTGATCAGCGAGCGCAGGCCGGTGTCGGAGAGCAGCGGGGCGGCGTGCGGGCGGCCGGTGAGGTCCTCGTGGACGGCGGGCAGCCGGGCGGAGTCGAAGCGGCCTCCGGACTCGATCGGCAGCCGGGTGAAGCGGCGTCCGGCCCCGGACAGGCCGGTGGCGGCGCGGACCTCGAACTCGGTCTCGTCCTCGGAGGTGAGCATCAGGTAGGCGGCGTCGGCGTCGAGCAGGTCGCGGGCGCGCTCGACGATGCCCTGGAGCAGCGAGCCGAGGTCGTCCGGGGCGACCTGGCCGACCAGCAGGTCGAGCGGCTGTACGGCGGCGGGGGTGTCGGCGGTGTGCTGCGGGGTGCGCAGGACGGCGCGGTCCTGCTCGTCGACCAGCAGACAGAGCGTGCTGGGCACGCCGGCGCTGTCGCGCAGCCGGACCTGCAGGCCGTACACCCCGGCCACGCCGCCGTCGCCGCGGCGGAGGCCGAAGCCGCCCTCCCAGCGGGCCAGCCGGAGCGTCTCGTCGAGGGTCGGGCCGAGGCCCGTGACGGACTGCGGCCAGGCGGCGAGGTCGGCCCAGGGGCGGCCGAGGACCTGCTCGGCGGGGAGCCGGAAGAGCGCCTCGGCGTCGGCGTTCCAGGACCGGACCACGCCGTCGTCGTCGATCTGGGCGACGGCGACCCGGACCGGTCCGGCCGAGCCGGGCAGTTCGCCGCCGGGGAGGCTGGGCAGCGCGTACCGGGTGCCCGGCACGTGCTCGGGCAGGGCGAGCCGGAACCAGACGGTCTTGCGCCCGGCGGAGTACTCCACGCCCCAGGAGGTGGACAGCGCCGAGCACATCAGCAGCCCGCGGCCGCCCTCGCCGTCCGGATCGGCGTACCGGTCGGAGGAGGCGGCGGAGACGTGGGCGAAGGAGGGCAGGTCGCGTTCGGGGTGGCGGTCGGTCACCTCGATCCGGACGCTCTCCTCCTCGCGCAGGCAGCACACCTCGGCGGCGGTGCCGGCGTGCACGACGGCGTTGGTGACGAGTTCGCTGACCAGCACGATCGCGTCGTCGACGACCTCGGGCAGGCCCCAGCCGAGCAGGGCGTCGCGCACGAAGGCGCGCGCGGCGGCGGCCGAACGGCCGACCGGTTCGAAGGTGGCGGCTGCGCGCGCGGTGACCACTGCCACATCTCCTCTGCTCTGGTCCGGCTGCCCGGGATCCGGGGTGGGTGGGCGGCCCTGGCCCGGTGCAGCGGTCCACCCTACTTTCCGCTTGGTTCCCCGCGGGTACGGGGCGCTGAAACAGGCACCTGGGGGTGATTCTGCCCACGGGTTCACGGGTGGGAGTCGTGAACCCTCCGCAAGCGGCCGGACACCCGGCGTCCGTGCTGACAGACTGGGGGGTCCGCAACAGTCGGCCGGGCAGTACGGTCGACGCGGTGCCGGGGGTCCTGCACGGCTCCCGGCCGCCCGCTCCCGAGCGGTACTGAACCAGTCACGATGTGGGAGGGCCCCGTTGAGTTCGGCCACCAAGGACGCAACCGCCATGACCTCCGCCGCCCCGCGCGGCGGCCGGTCGGCCTCGCCGTCGCGCGGCGCGGCCGGCCGGCGGGCCAACACGCACCGCGGTGCCGAGCCGGCCGAGCTGCGGAAGGTGCTGGCCGCGCTCACGGCGATGCGGGACGGCAACTTCCGCCGCCGGCTGGCCTTCCCGGGGGACGGCCCGCTGGCGGAGATCGCCGCGGTGTTCAACGAGGTGGCCGAGCGCAACCAGCACCTGACCGGCGAACTGGCGCGGGTGCGACGGGCGGTGGGCCGTGAGGGCCGGCTCTCGGAGCGGCTGGAGTCGGGGGTCGGCGAGGGCGCCTGGATGGCGGCGGTCGACAACTGCAACGCGCTGATCGACGACCTGGCCCGGCCGATGGCCGAGGTGGGCCGGGTGCTGACCTCGATCGCCGAGGGCGACCTGGACCAGCGGATGGAGCTGCGCTCGGTGCACACCACCGGGGCGAGCTACCCGCTGCGCGGCGAGTTCCTCAAGGTCGGCCGGACGGTGAACGGGCTGGTCGACCAGCTCTCGGAGTTCACCGACGAGGTGACCCGGGTGGCGATCGAGGTGGGCACCGAGGGCAAGCTCGGCGGCCAGGCCCGGGTGCGCAGCGTCTCCGGCAGCTGGAAGGACCTCGCGGACTCGGTCAACACCATGGCGGGCCGGCTCACCGCGCAGGTGCGCAACATCGCCGAGGTGACCACGGCGGTGGCCAAGGGCGACCTGTCGCGCAAGGTCACGGTGGACGTGGCCGGCGAGATGCTGGAGCTGAAGAACACCGTGAACACCATGGTGGACCAGCTCAACTCCTTCGCCGCGCAGGTGACCCGGGTGGCCCGTGACGTGGGCACCGAGGGCCGCCTGGGCGGTCAGGCGCAGGTGCCGGGCGTGGCCGGGGTGTGGCGCGACCTCACCGACTCGGTGAACTTCATGGCCAACAACCTGACGGCGCAGGTGCGCAACATCGCCGAGGTGACCACGGCGGTGGCCAAGGGCGACCTGTCGCGGAAGATCGAGGTCGACGCCCGGGGCGAGATCCAGGAGCTGAAGAACACCATCAACACGATGGTGGACCAGCTCTCCGGGTTCGCCGAGCAGGTGACCCGGGTGGCCCGAGCGGTGGGGACGGAGGGCATCCTCGGCGGTCAGGCGCAGGTGCCGGGCGTGGCCGGGGTCTGGAAGGACCTCACCGAGAACGTCAACTCGATGGCGAACAACCTCACCAGTCAGGTCCGCAACATCGCCCAGGTGACCACCGCGGTGGCCAAGGGCGACCTGTCGCAGAAGATCCAGGTGGACGCCCGCGGCGAGATCCTGGAGCTGAAGAACACCATCAACACCATGGTCGACCAGCTCGGTGCCTTCGCCGACGAGGTCACCCGGGTGGCCCGGGACGTGGGCACCGAGGGCATCCTGGGCGGCCAGGCCAGTGTGCCGGGGGTCTCCGGCACCTGGAAGGACCTGACCAACAGCGTCAACCTGATGGCCAACAACCTGACCAGCCAGGTCCGCAACATCGCCGAGGTGACCACGGCGGTGGCCCGCGGCGACGTCTCCAAGAAGATCACCGTCGACGCCAAGGGCGAGATCCGCGAGCTGGTCACCACCGTCAACACGATGGTCGACCAGCTGTCGGCGTTCGCGGACGAGGTGACCCGGGTGGCCCGCGAGGTGGGCACCGAGGGCATCCTCGGCGGCCAGGCCCGGGTGAGCGGGGTCTCCGGCATCTGGCGGGACCTGACCGACAACGTGAACTTCATGGCGTCCAACCTGACCAGCCAGGTGCGTAACATCGCCGAGGTCGCCTCCGCGGTGGCCAGCGGCGACCTGTCCAAGAAGATCACCATCGAGGCGCAGGGCGAGGTCAAGGCGCTCGCCAGCACTCTTAACACCATGGTCGACCAGCTGTCGGCGTTCGCCGTCGAGGTGACCCGGGTGGCCCGCGAGGTGGGCACCGACGGCACCCTGGGCGGCCAGGCCTCGGTGCCGGGCGTGGCCGGCATCTGGAAGGACCTGACCGACAACGTCAACCTGATGGCCAACAACCTCACCGGCCAGGTCCGCAACATCGCCCTGGTCATCACGGCGGTGGCCCGCGGTGACCTGTCGCAGAAGATCGACGTGGACGCCCGGGGCGAGATCCTGGAGCTCAAGACCAGCATCAACACCATGGTCGACCAGCTCGGCGCGTTCGCCGACGAGGTGACCCGCGTCGCGCGCGAGGTGGGCACCGACGGCCGGCTCGGCGGCCAGGCCCGGGTGCCGGGCGTGGCCGGCCGCTGGCAGGACCTCACCGAGTCGGTGAACGAGCTGGCGAACAACCTGACCCGGCAGGTGCGCGCGATCGCCCAGGTGGCCACGGCGGTGACCCGCGGGGACCTCAGCCCGCGGATCGACGTGGACGCGTCCGGCGAGCTCGACGAGCTCAAGGACAACATCAACCAGATGATCGCCAACCTGCGCGAGACCACCCGGACCAACAAGGACCAGGACTGGCTGAAGACCAACCTGGCCCGGATGTCCGGTCTGCTGCAGGGCCGGCGCGACCTGGAGGCGGTGGCCTCGCTGATCATGACCGAGCTCACCCCGGTGGTCTCGGCCCAGCACGGCGCCTTCTTCCTCGCCCAGCCGGCCGGCCGCTCCGCCGAGCTGATCACCGAGGACGACGACGAGACCGACACCGTGCTCCGGCTGATCGGCTCGTACGGCTACAACCGCCGCACCATGCCGACCACCTTCCGGCCCGGCGAGGGCCTGATCGGCCAGGCGGCGGTGGAGAAGCGGTCGATCATCGTCAGGGAGACCCCGCCCGGGTACCTGAAGATCGGCTCCGGCATGGGCGAGGCCGCCCCGGCGCACCTGGTGGTGCTGCCGGTGCTGTTCGAGGACCGGCTGCTCGGCGTGATCGAGCTGGCCACCTTCGGCGCGTTCACCACCGTGGCGCTGGACTTCCTCAACCAGATCGCCGACCTGATCGGTGTGACCGTCAACACCATCAGCGTCAACACCAAGACCGAGGGCCTGCTGCTGGAGTCCCAGCGGCTGACCGCCGAGCTCTCGATGCGCTCGGCCGAGCTGGAGGCCCGCCAGGAGGAGCTGGAGCGCACCAACGAGGAGCTCCAGGAGAAGGCCGAGCAGCTCGCCCAGCAGAACCGCGACATCGAGATCAAGAACAGCGAGATCGAGGAGGCCCGGCAGATCCTGGAGGAACGCGCCGAGCAGCTCGCGCTGGCCTCCCGCTACAAGAGCGAGTTCCTCGCCAACATGTCGCACGAGCTGCGCACCCCGCTCAACTCGCTGCTGATCCTGGCCAAGCTGCTCTCCGACAACAACGAGGGCAACCTCTCCGCCAAGCAGGTCGAGTTCGCCGAGACCATCCACGGCGCCGGATCCGACCTGCTCCAGCTGATCAACGACATCCTCGACCTCTCCAAGGTCGAGGCCGGCAAGATGGACGTCCGCCCGGCCCGGATCGCCCTGGTCCAGCTGGTCGACTACGTGGAGGCCGCGTTCCGGCCGCTCACCGTGGACAAGAACCTGGACTTCGCCGTCCGGGTCTCGCCCGACCTGCCGGTGACCCTGCACACCGACGAGCAGCGCCTCCAGCAGGTGCTGCGCAACCTGCTCTCCAACGCGGTGAAGTTCACCGACTCCGGCGCGGTGGAGCTGCTGATCCGCCCCACCTCCGACGGCGGGGTGCCGCAGCACGTCCGCGAGCTGCTGCTGGAGGCCGAGGCGATCTGTGACCCGGACGAGCCGCTGATCGCCTTCTCGGTCTCGGACACCGGCATCGGCATCCCCGGCAACAAGCTGCGGGAGATCTTCGAGGCGTTCAAGCAGGCCGACGGCGGCACCAGCCGCAAGTACGGCGGTACCGGCCTCGGCCTGTCGATCAGCCGGGAGATCGCCCGCCTGCTCGGCGGCGAGATCCACGTCGAGAGCGAGCTGGGCCGGGGCTCGACCTTCACCCTGTACCTGCCGCTGCGCAGCGACGCGCCGGGTACGGCGCCCGAGCGCGGCAGCGCGCCCCCGGTGCGCGCCCTCGCTCCCGCCGCCGTCCCGGCCGCCCTGCCGGCCCTGGTGCTCGACCCGCCGGCCGAGGTGCGCACCCCCGCCGAGCACTGGGCGCAGGAGGTCCGCGAGCTGGCCGAGGAACGCCGCCGCGGGGCCGCCGAGCGCCGCCGCCGCAGCCCCGTCCCGGAGGCGCTGCCCCGCCAGCCCGTCGAGCCCTCGGCCGGCCGGCCCACCGCCGCGGCCGGACGGTTCGACGGCGAGCGGGTCCTGATCGTGGACGACGACATCCGCAACGTCTTCGCCCTGACCAGCGTGCTGGAGCAGCACGGCCTGACCGTGCTGTACGCGGAGAACGGGCGCGAGGGCATCGAGGTGCTGGAGCAGCACGAGGACGTGGCCCTGGTCCTGATGGACATCATGATGCCGGAGATGGACGGCTACGCCACGACCGAGGCGATCCGCCGGATGCCGCAGTTCGCCGGGCTGCCGATCATCGCGCTCACCGCCAAGGCGATGAAGGGCGACCGCGAGAAGTCCCTGGAGGCAGGCGCCACCGACCACGTCACCAAGCCGGTCGAGATCGACCACCTGCTGGCGGTCATGCGCCAGTGGCTGGGGGTCGGATAGCGGCGGGGGTTCCCGGCCCGCCGCCACTGGCGGCCCCGGCCGGGAACCCGGTAGGGTCGCCCAATCGTTGCGAACAGTGACCGACCGGTAACGGGTCGCACCGAGCCTGTGGCGGGCAAGGGGGTACGGCTAGCATGACCGGGGCAGTGATGGGCGGTACGCGTGTGCCGACCCTCGGACATCAACCGGCAGGAGGGCGGGTCCCGGTGCAGAAGGCGAAGATCCTCCTGGTCGACGACCGGCCGGAGAACCTGCTGGCGCTGGAGGCGATCCTCTCCGCGCTGGACCAGACGCTGGTCCGGGCCGCCTCCGGCGAGGAGGCGCTCAAGGCGCTGCTCACCGACGACTTCGCGGTGATCCTTCTGGACGTCCAGATGCCCGGGATGGACGGCTTCGAGACGGCCTCGCACATCAAGCGCCGGGAGCGCACCCGGGACATCCCGATCATCTTCCTCACCGCCATCAACCACGGCCCGCACCACACCTTCCGCGGCTACGCGGCCGGCGCGGTGGACTACATCTCCAAGCCGTTCGACCCGTGGGTGCTGCGCGCCAAGGTCTCCGTCTTCGTCGACCTGTACATGAAGAACTGCCAGCTCAAGGAGCAGGCCTCGCTGCTGCGCCTGCAGCTGGAGAACAGCGAGCAGCCGGCCCTCGGCGGCGCGCTGCTCGGCGAGCTGTCGGCCCGGCTGGCCTCGGTGGAGGAGCAGGCCGAGGCGCTCACCAAGCAGCTGGACGGCTCCGCCGAGACGGCCGCCGCGGCCACGGCGGCCCACCTGGAGCGCAAGCTCGTGGGCCTGCGCCGTGCCCTGGACGCGCTGCGCCCCGGCTCCGGGTGAGGCGGTTTCAGCCCGGGGCGAGCCGGCGTCAGGATCCGCCGAGCGGGTGAGCCGGGCGGCCGTGACGGGCCGTCGACGACACGGCCGCGGGCTTCCGCTCGGTCACATGTCCGGCACCCCTCGGCGCCGGTAGGCTGCTGACCCATGGCCACACGTACGCCCGGCAGCGCCGCGCGCAACCCGAAGCCCGGGCCGGCCAGGAAGGCCCCGGCCAAGAAGGCCGCGGCCAAGAAAGCCGCGGTGCCGGGACCCCCCGCCAGGAAGGCGGCGGCGAAGAAGGCGGCCGCCAAGCCCGCGCCGCCCCCTCCCCGCCCGATACTCTTCCGTGCCGTCCGCGCCCTCTGGCTGGGGCTGGCGCACGCCGTCGGGGCGGTGTTCCGGGGCTTCGGCGACGGGGCCAGGAACCTCGACCCGGCGCACCGCAAGGACGGCGTCGGCCTGCTGCTGCTCGCCCTGGCCCTGGTCACCGCCGTCGGCACCTGGTTCAGCCCGCAGGGCTGGCTGGGCGAGGCCGCCACCAACGTGGTCTCCGGCCTCTTCGGCCGGCTCGACGTGCTGGTGCCGCTGCTGCTGCTGGCCGTCGCGGTCCGGCTGATGCGCCACCCGGAGGTGCCCGAGGCCAACGGGCGGATCCTGATCGGCGTCAGCACCCTGGTGGTCGGCGTCCTCGGCCTGGTGCACATCGGCTGCGGCGCGCCCGGCATGTCCAGCGGGGCGACCCGGATACGGCAGGCCGGCGGCATCCTCGGCTGGGCCGCCTCCACCCCGATGATGGCCGCGGCGGGCCCGCCGCTGGCCGTCCCGCTGCTGCTGCTGCTCGCCTTCTTCGGCCTGCTGGTGGTCACCGCCACGCCCGTCAACCGCATCCCGGAACGGCTGCGGCAGGTCGGCGTGCGCCTCGGCGTGGCCGAGCCGCTGCCCGGCGAGGAGCCCGCCCCGGGCGCCGCCCGCGCGTTCTCCACCGCGCCCCCGGAGGACGCCGACCCCGACGCGCTGCCGATCACCATCGAGGGCTCCGACGACGAGCTGTCCGCCCGCCGCCGGCGCCGCCGCCGCAGGCCCGACGAGCCCGCCGAGCCCGAGGGCGAGCCGCTCTCCTTCGAGAAGGACCCGTACGGGACCCGCAGCCTGGCCGCCGGCGTCGCCGCCGACCTGGACGGCGCGCTGGTCTACGGGGTGCCGGCCTCCCCGCTGGTCGCCGACATCGTGCACCAGGTCAAGGACAACACCGCGCCGCCGGAGGAGCCGGCCGTCCCGCCCGCCCGCAGCGGCGGCCCCGGCGCCCCCGAGGAGCACGGCCCGGCCCCGGTCCGGATGGAGCAGCTCCAGCTGGCCGGCGACATCACCTACGCCCTCCCGCCGCTGGACCTGCTGGAGCACGGCGCCCCGGCGAAGGCCCGCTCCAAGCTCAACGACGACGTGGTGGCCCAGCTCAGCGGCGTCTTCGCCGAGTTCAAGGTGGACGCCAGGGTCACCGGCTTCACCCGCGGCCCGACGGTCACCCGCTACGAGGTGGAGCTCGGCCCGGCCGTGAAGGTCGAGCGGATCACCGCCCTGGCCAAGAACATCGCGTACGCGGTGGCCACCCCCGACGTGCGGATCATCAGCCCGATCCCCGGCAAGTCCGCGGTCGGCGTGGAGATCCCCAACCGGGACCGCGAGATGGTCACCCTGGGCGACCTGCTGCGCTCGCGCAGCGCCGCCGAGGACACCCACCCGATGGTGGTCGGCATGGGCAAGGACGTGGAGGGCCACACCGTGATGGCCAACCTCGCCAAGATGCCGCACGTCCTGGTCGCCGGCGCCACCGGCGCGGGCAAGTCCTCCTGCATCAACTGCCTGATCACCTCGGTGCTGGTCCGGGCCACCCCGGACGAGGTGCGGATGGTCCTGGTCGACCCCAAGCGGGTCGAGCTCACCGCGTACGAGGGCATCCCGCACCTGATCACGCCGATCATCACCAACCCCAAGAAGGCCGCCGAGGCCCTCCAGTGGGTGGTGCGCGAGATGGACATGCGGTACGACGACCTGGCCGCCTTCGGGTTCCGGCACGTGGACGACTTCAACGCCGCCGTCCGGGCCGGGACGGTGACCCCGCCGCTCGGCAGCGAGCGCGAACTGACGCCGTATCCGTACCTGCTGGTGATCGTCGACGAGCTGGCCGACCTGATGATGGTGGCGCCGCGGGACGTCGAGGACTCGGTGGTCCGGATCACCCAGCTCGCCCGGGCCGCCGGCATCCACCTGGTGCTGGCCACCCAGCGGCCCTCGGTGGACGTGGTGACCGGCCTGATCAAGGCCAACGTGCCGTCCCGGCTGGCCTTCGCCACCTCGGCGATGGCCGACTCCCGGGTCATCCTCGACCAGCCCGGCGCGGAGAAGCTGATCGGCAAGGGCGACGCGCTCTTCCTGCCGATGGGTGCCAGCAAGCCGGTCCGGATGCAGGGCGCGTTCGTCACCGAGGCCGAGATCGCCAAGGTGGTCCAGCACTGCAAGGACCAGATGACGGCCCGGTACCGGGACGACGTCGTGGTCGGCGGCGGGCCGAAGAAGGAGATCGACGAGGAGATCGGCGACGACCTGGACCTGCTGATCCAGGCGGCCGAACTGGTGGTCTCCACCCAGTTCGGTTCGACCTCGATGCTCCAGCGCAAACTGCGGGTCGGTTTCGCCAAGGCGGGCCGGCTGATGGACCTGATGGAGTCCCGGGGGATCGTCGGACCGAGCGAGGGTTCCAAGGCCCGCGACGTCCTGGTGAAGCCGGACGAACTGGACGGGGTACTCATCACCCTGCGGGGCTGACCTCCGGCCCGTCTCACTCGTTCGGTCCAATGTGGGAGGCGGGAACCGGATCCGGTACTCTCTCGTCCACTCGGGGCGGGGGCGTTTGCACGGCAGACCGGCTGATCGCCCGTCAGTCCGCACGGGCCCGGCGGCGCACGTTCGGGCCATTTCCGCTTGAGAAACGTTCCGCCCCCGCCCCTAGACTGTCTTCTCAGCAGGTGGCCAACGCTCGAAAGGCGCTCCAGTGACCATCGGCAAGTCCCCCCGCAACGACGGCCCGGATGAGGCCGAGCTGCCCGTCGACCAGGGGCCGAGCATCGGCAGGGTGCTCGCGTCGGCCCGGATCGCGGCGGGTCTGACGGTTGATCAGGTGAGCACCAGCACCCGGGTCAGGGTCCCGATCGTGCACGCCATCGAGGAGGACGACTTCGACCGCTGCGGCGGTGACTTCTACGCCCGCGGCAACATCCGCCTGCTCGCCCGCGCGGTCGGGGTGGACGGCGACGCCCTGATCGCCCGCTACGACGCCGCCCACGGCGGCTCCCCGGCCAGCAAGCGGCCCACCCAGCTGATGCCGGACACCGGCCCGATGAGGGTCTCCGACCACCGCCGGCCGAACTGGACGGCCGCCATGGTCGCCGCCATCGTCGCGGTGGTCGCGCTGATCGGCTTCAACCTGTTCTCCGGCAGCTCCCGGGACGCCGGCGCCGGCTCCGCCAGCGCCCCGCTGCCCAGCGGCGCCGCCTCCCCGGTCACCGCCTCCGCCCAGCCGCCCGCCCCGGAGACCAGCCTGGCGCCGATCGCGGCCGCCCCGGCCGACAAGGTCACCGTCAAGCTGGTGGCCGAGAAGGACAAGAGCTGGGTGACCGCCAAGGACAGCAAGGGCAAGTCGCTGTTCTCGAACAACCTGGAGTCCGGGCAGGACCAGACCTTCACCGACCCCAAGAAGATCACCCTGGTGATCGGCAACGCGGGGGCCGTCCACCTGTACGTCAACGGCAAGGACCTCGGTCCCGCCGGCGCCGAGGGCCAGGTGGTGCATCTCACCTACACGCCCGGCGACCCGCAGGCAGGCTGACCGAACAGCCCGCGGTGAGCAGCGCGCGGCCTCCGGGGCGAACGGCACCGGGGGCCGCGCGTTAATCTTGGCACCATGCCTGAACCCCGCACTGTCGCCCTGGTCACGCTCGGTTGCGCCCGCAACGAGGTCGACTCCGAGGAACTCGCCGGGCGACTGGAGGCCGACGGCTGGCGCCTGGTCGACGATGCCGCCGCTGCCGACGTCGCCGTCGTCAACACCTGCGGGTTCGTCGAGGCCGCCAAGAAGGACTCGGTCGACGCCCTCCTGGAGGCCAACGACCTCAAGGGCCACGGCCGCACCCAGGCCGTGGTCGCGGTCGGCTGCATGGCCGAGCGCTACGGCAAGGAGCTCGCCGACGCGCTGCCCGAGGCCGACGGCGTCCTCGGCTTCGACGACTACGCCGACATCTCCAACCGGCTGCAGACCATCCTCTCCGGCGGCCACGTCGAGGCGCACACGCCGCGTGACCGCCGTACCCTGCTGCCGCTCACCCCGGTCGAGCGGCAGGCCGCGGCCGCCGAGGTCGCCCTGCCCGGCCACGGCGCCCCCGAGGACCTCCCGGAGGGCGTCGCCCCCGCCTCCGGCCCGCGCGCCCTGCGCAAGCGGCTGGACGACAGCCCGGTGGCCTCGGTCAAGCTCGCCTCCGGCTGCGACCGGCGATGTTCGTTCTGCGCCATCCCCGCGTTCCGCGGCTCCTTCGTCTCCCGCCGCCCCTCCGACGTGCTGAACGAGGCCGTCTGGCTGGCCGGCCAGGGCGTCAGCGAGATCGTCCTGGTCAGCGAGAACAACACCTCGTACGGCAAGGACCTGGGCGACATCCGCCTGCTGGAGACCCTGCTCACCGAGATCGCCGCGGTCGAGGGCGTCGAGCGGGTGCGGGTCAGCTACCTGCAGCCGGCCGAGATGCGGCCCGGGCTGATCGACGCGATGACCGGCACCGCCAAGGTCGCCCCGTACTTCGACCTGTCCTTCCAGCACTCGGCCCCGGCCGTGCTGCGCCGGATGCGCCGCTTCGGCTCCACCGACCAGTTCCTGGACCTGCTGAAGACCATCCGGGACAAGGCCCCGGAGGCCGGTGTCCGCTCCAACTTCATCGTCGGCTTCCCCGGTGAGACCGCGGAGGACTTCGCCGAGCTGGAACGGTTCGTCTCGCACGCGAGGCTGGACGCCATCGGCGTCTTCGGCTATTCGGACGAGGACGGCACCGAGGCGGCCGGCTTCGAGAACAAGCTGCCCGAAGACGTGGTCGCCGAGCGGCTGGCCACCCTCTCCCGGCTGGCCGAGGAGCTCACCGCTCAGCGCGCCGAGGAGCGGATCGGCACCGAGGTGCTCGTCCTGGTCGAGTCGGTCGAGGACGGCGTGGTCGAGGGCCGGGCGGCCCACCAGGCCCCGGAGACCGACGGCCTCACCACCCTGCTGGGCGTCGAGGACGCCGAGATCGGTCGGTACTACCGGGCCCGGGTGGTCGGCACCGAGGGCGTGGACCTGGTGGCCGAGCTGCTGCCCGTCGAGGACGCCCCGGCCGGTGCCGAGGCCCTGGTGAGCGCCGTGGGCGCGGGGGGATCCGAATGACCAAGGGGCCCGGCGCGCCGGCCGCGGCCCACCCCGGCCGCCGGCCGGAGGCGGCGCTGCCTGCCGCGCCCGGCGTCTGGAACATCGCCAACGTGCTGACGATGGTCCGGCTGCTGCTGGTGCCGATCTTCGTCGCGCTGCTGTTCGCCAACGGCGGCCACGACCCCAAGTGGCGCTCGGTGGCCTGGGCGGCCTTCGCCATCGCGATGATCACCGACCTGTTCGACGGCGAGCTGGCCCGGCGCAAGGGCCTGATCACCGACTTCGGCAAGATCGCCGACCCGATCGCGGACAAGGCGATCATGGGCGCGGCGCTGGTCGGCCTGTCCGTCCTGGGCGACCTGCCGTGGTGGGTGACCGTGGTCATCCTGGCCCGCGAGCTCGGCATCACGCTGATGCGGTTCTGGGTCATCCGGTACGCGGTGATCCCGGCCAGCCGGGGCGGCAAGATGAAGACCCTGACCCAGGGCATCGCGGTCGGCATGTACGTCCTGGTGCTCACCGGGCCGCTGGCCACCGCCCGGGCCGTGATGATGGGCGTCGCCGTGCTGCTCACCGTCGTCACCGGACTCGACTACGTCGCCCAGGCGCTGCGCCTGCGGCGCGAGGGCATCGCGAAGGAGAAGGCGGGGGCATGACCGCGGTGGAGGGGGAGCTCGCCCGGCGGGCGCACGAGGAACTGAAGGCGGCCGGGGCCACCCTGGCGGTGGCCGAGTCGCTCACCGGCGGGCTGCTGGCGGCCGCCCTGGTGGAGATCCCGGGCGCCTCGGCGACCTTCCGCGGCTCGGTCACCGCGTACGCCACCGACCTCAAGGCCTCCGTGCTGGGCGTGGACGAGGGACTGCTGGCCGTCCACGGCGCCGTGCACCCGGTGGTGGCCCGGCAGATGGCCGAGGGCGTCCGGCGGGTGCTGGGGGCGACGTACGGTCTCGCCACCACCGGCGTGGCCGGTCCCGAGCCGCAGGACGGCCGGCCGGTCGGCACGGTCCACGTCGCCCTGGCCGGGCCGGCGGGAACACTGGTCGTCTCGCCCCGGTTGTCGGGGGAGCGTGCCACAATCCGACGTGGGGCGGTGGCGGCCGCGCTGCGGCTGCTGCTGGACCGTCTGCCGGGGGAACGCCCGGCGCATCCGTAGCGGCTGAATCCCCGTCGCGCGGGGGTTTGCCGAAATCACTGAACTGGCCTCCGACACCGGAGGATCGTGTTAGACCGGATGGCCTGGCTGGGCAGGTATCAGCCAGTTGACGCGCCGTGCGGTCCCCGCTGGGAGCCCGGTTCGGGCGCTTTGACGGTCCGGGCGGGGGATGAGACAGGGGAGGGGACAGCCTTGCAGCCCAGAGTGAACACGACCATGGTCCCCGCACGCGATGCGGACAAGGCGGTACGGTGGGGTCGTGACATCTCGATCCGCAGTCCGAGGAGGGAGGCACCGATGATCCTGCTCCGTCGCCTGCTGGGCGATGTGCTGCGTCGGCAGCGCCAGCGCCAGGGCCGCACACTCCGCGAGGTGTCGGCAGCCGCCAGGGTTTCGCTCGGGTATCTCTCCGAAGTGGAGCGGGGGCAGAAGGAGGCCTCCTCCGAGCTGCTCTCCGCCATCTGCGACGCGCTCGACGTCCGGATGTCCGAGGTCATGCGCGAGGTCAGCGACGAGCTGTCGCTCGCCGAACTTGCGGCGATGGCCACCCTCTCCGAGGGTGATCTCCTGAGGCCGGTCCTCGAACCGGTGCCGCTGCCGGCTCCCGGGTCCGACCGGGCGGGGGCGATGTCGTCCAAGGCTGCCGCCATGGACGTGGTCGCGGCCTGACGGGCCTCGTCCGTCCCGCCCGGGTCCGGTGCGGGGTGTGAGCGAAGGAGGCCGGAGTGCGGAGTGCTTGGTCGGCGTGTGCCGGTGCCTGGGCGACCGTGCTCCGGCTTCCTGCTGTCCGGGGGCGGTTGCCGCTGCTGCTCGTCCTGGCGGGCGGGGTGCTGTTGCTGGGGCGGGCCGTGGGGGCCGGTGAGGCCGTGCTGGGTGCCCTGGCGGCCGGGGGGTGGAGTCTCGGGCTGATACCCGTGCACAGCGACCGTACGGCGGCGCCCAGAGGCGCGCGGCGGCGTACGCCGGAGGAGGCCGGCTAGACCGGCTGGACCGGGGTGCCCGCCCGGCCGCTCGGCCACTTGCCCGCTCACGGCCGGAGACGGTAGCCGCGCGGGGTGGGGTGGAAGCCGGCGGACTCCAGGGCGGGGCCCAGGGGGGAGGAGAGGGCCGGGACGCCGTTGGCCCGCTCGACCGTCACACTGCCCAGGGCGCCCTCCCGGACCGCCCCCGCCAGCGCCTCCAGCGCGCCGCGCAGCGGCTCCTCCCGCTCCTCCCAGCACAGCAGCGACTTGCCGCCGCGCTCCACGTACAGCACCAGCTCCCCGTCCACCAGGACGACCAGCGCGCCCGCCTTGCGGCCCGGCCGGTGCGCGGTGCCGGCCTTCGCCGTCGCGGCGGCCGGCGGCTCGGGCCAGGGCAGGGCGGCGCCGTACGCGTTCGCCGGGTCGGCGGCGGCCAGCACCAGCGCCTGCGGGGGCTCCGCCGGGCCGGCCGACCACTCGGCGGCGGCCGCCCGCTCCAGCCGGCCGCTGACCGAGCGGAGCCGGTCGGCCGCGCCGTCCATGGCGAACTGGGCGCCGCCCAGCCCCTCGACGAAGTACCCGCGGCGGGCCCGGCCGCGCTCCTCGAAGGCCGACAGCACGCGGTACGCCGCCGCGAAGCCGCCCGGGACGCGCTCGGCGGCCACCGTGCCGCGGGTCAGCACGCCGTGCCGGTCCAGCAGGCTCTGCGCCTGGGCGGCCGCGCGGACGGTCGGGTCCTCGGTGTACGCGGGCAGCAGCGACCACCGCCCGGCGGCCGTCGGCGGCCCCGAGCGCAGCGCGGCCGCCGGACGGCCCAGGCCCCGCCCGGCACCGCCGTACCGCCCGCGCGGGGTGGCCCGGGGCGCGCGGTGCGCGGTGGAGCCCGCCGTACGGCCGGAGCCGAGCAGGGCGCGCAGCGGGGCCAGGGTGTCGTTGGTGACGAACCCGGCCCAGACCAAGTCCCACAGGGCGTCGGTCAGCTCGGCGGGCGGGGTGTCCGGGATCCGCTCGGCGAGCTGGCGGAAGTACAGGCCGTACCCGCCGGCCAGGGCCTCCAGCAGGGCGGTGTGGACGGGGGTGAGCGCGGGCGGGACGGGCTCGGGGCGCAGCACGTGCGCGTTCTCCGCCAGGTGCAGGCTGATCCAGCCGTCCTTGCCGGCCAGGGCCCCGGCGCCGGACCAGCCGACCTCGCCGGCCGTCATCAGCTCGTTCAGCAGCTCGGGGGAGTAGTCCGCCAGCCGGGCCGGGAGGATCAGCTTCTCCAGCGCGGAGGCGGGCAGCGCGGTGCCCTGCAGCTGCTCGACCACCCGGTACAGGCCGTCCAGGCCGCGCAGCCGGTGGCCGGCCAGGTGCTGCCACTGCGGGAGGAAGGCGGCCAGCGCGCGCGGCGGGACGGCCTCGACCTCCTGGCGCAGCGCGGCCAGCGAGCGGCGGCGCAGCCGGCGCAGCACCTCGGCGTCGCACCACTCCACGGTCGCGGTGTGGCCCTCGACCGGGCGGAACTCGCCCTGGACCAGCCGTCCGGCCGCGGTCAGCCGCTGCAGGGTGCCGGCGACCACGGCGCTGCCCAGGCCGAACCGGGCGGCCGCCTCGGCGGCGGTGAACGGCCCGTGGGTGCGGGCGTACCGGGCGAGCAGGTCGCCCAGCGGATCCCTGACCGGCTCGGTGAAGGCCTCCGGGACGCCCACCGGCAGCGGGGTGCCCAGGGCGTCCCGAAGACGCCCGGCGTCCTCGATCGCGGCCCAGCGCAGCTCGCCGCCGACCCGGACCTGGATCACCCGGCGGGCCGCCTCCAGCTCCAGCGCCCACAGCGGCTCGGCACCCCGGGCGGTCAGCTCCGCCTCGCCCAGCGGGCCGAGCAGGCGCAGCGCGTCGGCCACGCCCTCGGCGTCCTTGACCCGGCGGTCCGGGGTGAGGCGCTGGAGCTCGGCCTCCAGCTCCGCCAGAACCCGCGGGTCGAGCAGCTCGCGCAGCTCCGCCTGGCCGAGCAGCTCGGACAGCAGCCGGGAGTCCAGCGAGAGCGCGGCGGCCCGGCGCTCGGCGAGCGGGGAGTCGCCCTCGTACAGGAACTGGGCGACGTACCCGAAGAGCAGTGAGCGGGCGAACGGGGAGGGCTCGGGGGTGGTGACCTCGACCAGGCGGACCGCGCGGGACTCCAGGTCGCCCATCAGCTCGACCAGGCCGGGCACGTCGAAGACGTCCTGCAGGCACTCGCGGACGGCCTCCAGCACGATCGGGAAGGAGCCGTACTCGGCGGCCACCTCCAGCAGCTGGGAGGCGCGCTGGCGCTGCTGCCAGAGCGGGGTGCGCCGACCCGGGTTGCGGCGCGGGAGCAGCAGGGCGCGGCCGGCGCACTCGCGGAACCGGGAGGCGAACAGCGCCGAACCGCCGACCTGGTCGGTGACGATCTGCTCGACCTCACCGCGGTCGAAGAGCACGGCGTCGGCGCCGACCGGCGCCTCCTCGGCGGCGGGCTGCTCGGGGGAGGGGAAGTCCAGCAGGTCGGCGTCGGGCAGGCGCAGCACGATGCCGTCGTCGGCGTGCATCACCTGCGGGTCCAGGCCGTGCTTCTCGCGCAGCCGGGCGCCGAGGGCGAGCGCCCACGGGGCGTGCACCTGGGCGCCGAACGGGGAGTGCACGACGATCCGCCAGTCGCCCAGCTCGTCGCGGAACCGCTCGACCACGATCGTCCGGTCGTCCGGCAGGTGGCCGCAGGCGGACCGCTGCTCGGCGAGGTAGTCGAGCAGGTTGGCCGCCGCCCAGTCGTCCAGCCCCGCGGCCCGCAGCCGCTCCGAGGCGGCCTCCGGCGGCAGGGCGCCGACCTCGCGGACGAAGGCGCCGACCGCGCGGCCCAGCTCCAGCGGACGGCCCAGGGTGTCGCCCTTCCAGAACGGCAGCCGGCCCGGCACGCCCGGGGCCGGGGTGACCAGGACCTTGTCGTGGGTGATCTCCTCGATCCGCCAGGAGGTGGTGCCGAGGGTGAACACGTCGCCGACCCGGGACTCGTAGACCATCTCCTCGTCCAGCTCCCCGACCCGGCCGCCGCCCTTCTTCGGGTCGGCGCCGGCGATGAACACGCCGAACAGGCCGCGGTCGGGGATGGTGCCGCCGGAGGTGACGGCCAGCCGCTGGGCGCCGGGGCGGCCGGTGACCGTCCCCGCGACGCGGTCCCACACCAGACGGGGACGCAGCTCCGCGAAGGCGTCCGACGGGTACCGGCCGGCCAGCATGTCGAGCACGCCGTCGAAGGCGGACTGCGGGAGGGTGGCGAACGGCGCGGCCCGGCGGACCAGGGCCAGCAGCTCGTCCACGTCCCAGGTGTCGAGCGCGGTGATCGCGACCAGCTGCTGGGCCAGCACGTCCAGCGGGTTGCGGGGGACGCGCAGCGCCTCGATGCCGCCGGAGCGCATCCGCTCGGTGACCACCGCGGACTGCACCAGGTCGCCGCGGTACTTGGGGAACACCACGCCGGTGGAGACCGCGCCCACCTGGTGGCCGGCCCGGCCGACCCGCTGCAGCCCGGAGGCGACCGAGGGCGGCGACTCCACCTGGACCACCAGCTCGACCGCGCCCATGTCGATGCCCAGTTCCAGGCTGGAGGTGGCCACCACGGCGGGCAGCCGGCCGGCCTTCAGCTCCTCCTCCACCAGGGACCGCTGCTCCTTGGAGACCGAGCCGTGGTGCGCCCGGGCGATCACCGCCGGGGCACCGGCCGCCGCCCCGGAGCCGCCCATCAGCTGGGCCGGGCCGTGCGCCTCGGGCAGCGGCTCGCCGGTGGCCCGCTCGTGGGCGATCTCGTTCAGCCGGTTGCACAGCCGCTCGGCCAGCCGGCGGGAGTTGGCGAAGACGATGGTGGAGCGGTGGGCCTGGACCAGGTCGACGATCCGCTCCTCGACGTGCGGCCAGATCGAGCCCGCCTGGACGGAGGAGCCGGTGGAGGTGGGCGAGCCGGGACCGGCGGCCTCGGCCGGGGCCGGCAGGTCGTCCAGATCGGGCACCGGGACGACCACCGACAGGTCGAACTCCTTGGCCGAGGGCGGCTGCACGATCGCCGCGCCGCGCCGCGGGCTGAGGAACCGGGCCACCTCCTCCACCGGCCGGACGGTGGCCGACAGGCCGATCCGCCGGGCCGGCCGCTCCAGCAGCTCGTCCAGCCGCTCCAGGCTGAGTGCCAGATGGGCGCCGCGCTTGGTGCCGGCCACCGCGTGGACCTCGTCCAGGATCACCGTGTCGATCCCGCGAAGCGCCTCCCGGGCGGCCGAGGTGAGCAGCAGGAACAGCGACTCGGGGGTGGTGATCAGGATGTCCGGCGGGTGGGTGGTGAAACGGCGGCGGTCCGCCGCGGGGGTGTCGCCGGAGCGGATGGCGACCTGCACCTCGGGCTCGGGCAGCCCGAGCCGGACGGCGGCCTGGCGAAGGCCGGTCAGCGGGGCCCGGAGATTGCGCTCCACGTCCACCGCGAGGGCCTTCAGCGGCGAGATGTAGAGCACCCGGCAGCGGCGCCGCGGATCGGCGGGCGGTGGGGTGGAACTGAGCCCGTCGAGCGCGGAGAGGAAGGCCGCCAGGGTCTTGCCGGAGCCGGTGGGCGCGACCACCAGCACGTCCGTCCCGCTCCGGATCGCCTCCCAGGCGCGGGCCTGCGCCTCGGTGGGCGCGGAGAAGGCACCCCTGAACCACGCCCTGGTCGCCGGTGCGAAGCCGTCCAGGGGGTCGGGGAGGGTGCGCTGCGCCATGCCCCCATGGTGCCCGGCGGGTCTGACAATCCGGGCCCGGGCGCGGTGCGGGCGGCGGCAGCCGGGGTCGGCGCGGGGCCCGGCGCGGGTCCGGTGAGGCCCGGCGTGGGTCCCGGTGCGGCCTCGGTGTGGGACCGGCGTGGTGCGACACGCGGCTCGGACGCGGCCTTCGGATGCCGCAGCCGGCGGGGCAATCCCGACAATCGACTCATATGGTGATGTTCCAGGCCCGAAGCCCACGAGTGGAGGCCGTTGCCATGGAGCAGGTCAGCCCGGCCGGGGGCGGCCGCGCCCGGCGCCGCACGGGCCCCGTGAGCGTGCTGGCGGCCATGATGCTCACCGCCCTCCTCCTCGGCGGCGCCGTCCCGTACGTGGCCGGGCAAGGCCGCCCCTACCTCAGCTACCTGGTGCTCGCCGAGCGGCCGGACGCCGGGGGCGCCGCGGCCGCCGCGGCCGAAGCGGAAGCCGAGGGCGGCCGGGTCGTCCAGGACTACCCGCAGATCGGCGCGGTCCTGGTGTACGCCCAGGGCGCCTTCGCCGAACGGCTGCGGAGCCGGCCCGGCATCGCGGCGGTCGGCGCCACCCGCACCGCGGCCGTCCCCGGGCCGCCGCGCCCGATCGGCGGCGCCGGCGGCTTCGCCGGCGTCCTGGACGGCACCGCCAGCCTGGAGAGCCGGATCGGCGGACAGACCCCCGGCAGCGACGGCTCCGGGTCCGCCGACGGTGCGGACGCCGCCGGCGACTCCACCGCGACCCTCCCCGACCCGGCCGAGCGGAGCGACTGGAACCTCGACATGATCGGCGCCAACGGAGCACCGGCCGGCTTCTCCGCCCTGCTGCGCACCCCCACCGGCGACCGCGCCGTGGACCGCCAGGTCCCGGCCGCACCCCAGGCGCTGCGCCGGGTCCTGGTCGCCGTCCTCGACTCCGGGGTCGACGACACCCACCCCGACCTGCGCTCCGCCGTGGACCCGCAGGCCTCGGTCTCCTGCGCCGACGGCCGGCCGGACGCCCGGTTCGGCGCCTGGCGGCCCGACCCCGGGGTCGGCGAGAGCGGCCACGGCACCCACGTCGCCGGGATCGTCGGCGCGGCCCGGGACGGCCACGGGGTCACCGGCGTCGCCCCCGGCGTCCGGATCGCCGCCGTCCGGCTGCTCGGTCCGCTCGGCCAGTACTACGCCGAGAACATCGTCTGCGGCATGCTCTGGGCCGCCGACCACGGCGCCAAGGCCATCAACGACAGCTACTTCGCCGACCCCTGGAAGTACAACTGCCCCGAGGACCCGGACCAGGCCGCACTGATCGCCGCCGTGGGCCGGGCGGTGGCCTACGCCCAGCGGCAGGGCGCGGTGGTCGTCGCCTCCGCCGGCAACGACGCCCAGGACCTCACCGCGGGACGGGACGACCGGCGCAGCCCCAACGACCGGATGTCCGGCCCCGCCGAGGACCGGGAGCTGGGCACCGAGTGCATCCGGCTGCCCGGCGAGCTGCCCGGGGTGATGACCGTCAGCGCCGTGGACCGGCGCGGCCTGCCCGCCTCGTACACCAACTTCGGACGCGGCCGGATCTCGATCGCCGCACCCGGCGGGGACCCGGACGGCGGGTCGCAGGGGGCGATCGTCTCCGACTGGCCCGGCGGGCAGTACGCGGCCCTGGCGGGCACCTCGATGGCCGCCGCCCACGTCACCGGCGCCGTCGCCGTGGCCGCCGCCGGCCATCCCGAGTGGGGGCCGGACCGGCTGATCGCCCACCTCGCCGACACCGCCGCCGCCAACTGCCCGATGCTGCCGGGGGGCTGCCACGACCGCGAGTACTACGGCGCCGGCGTGCTCGACCTGGTCTCCGGCTGACCCGCGGCTCCGGCCGACCCGGAGCTGCGGCCAGGCCCGCGGCCCGGGCCGACCCCGGGCTCCGGCCGGCCCGCGGCGGGCCCGGTCCGAAAACCGGGCGCGCTCCGGCCCGGCCCGGGGCAGGATCGGGGGATGTCCGTGTACCTGGAGACCGAGCGGCTGACCCTGCGGCGGTTCACCCCCGCCGACGCCGACCTGCTGGTGGAGCTCGACGCCGACCCCGGGGTCATGCGGTACCTCAGCGGCGGGCGGGCCACCCCGCGCGCGGTGGTCGAGCAGGAGATCATCCCGCTCTACCTCAGGCACTACCGCGACACCCCCGACCTCGCCTGGTGGGCCGCGCTCGACCGGGACGGCGGGGAGTTCCTCGGCTGGTTCGAGTTCCGGCCGACCGGCCGGGAGGCGGGCGAGGTGGAACTCGGCTACCGGCTGCGCCGCGCCGCCTGGGGCCGCGGGCTGGCCACCGAGGGCGCCCGGGCGCTGGTCGCGCGCGGGTTCGGCGAACTCGGCGTGCGGCGGGTGGTCGGCTACACGATGGCGGTGAACCTGGGCTCCCGCCGGGTGCTGGAGAAGGCCGGGCTGCGGTACGTCCGCACCTTCCACGAGGACTGGCCGGATCCGATCGCGGGCGCCGAGCACGGCGAGGTGGAGTACGCCCTGGACCGGGCGGGGTGGCGGACCGCTCCGGAATACTGGGAGCCATGAGGCTGACCGAGTTCTGGCGACGGATGTACGAGCACTTCGGCGAGGCGTACGCGGAGTCGTTCGCCAGCGACCACGTGATGAGCGAGCTCGGCGGCCGGACGGTGCGGCAGGCGCTGGAGGCCGGCTGGGAGGCCAAGGACGTCTGGCGGGTGGTCTGCCGGACCCAGGGGGTCTCGCCGCTGCTGCGGTGACCCCGCCCTGAGGGCGCGGTGGTGCCGGGCCGCGGCAGCCGACTCACCGGCTGGAGCCGTCCGGTTTCGTCCCGTTATGGGTGAGACTGTCCCGGTGGCCAGCAGCGCAGACGCACCTCCGCCGCCCGACCCGCCCGCCGGCGGGGAGGACGCCGGCCGGGGTGCGCGGCCCGGCGGGGGGATGCCCCGCTGGCTGCCGCGGGCGATGGTGCTGGCGCTGCTCCTGGTGGGGCTGTTCCAGCTGGCCGACTGGGCCTTCCACCAGCTGATCGACCTGCTGGTGATGCTGCTGGTCGCGTTCTTCCTCTCGCTGGCGATGGAGCCCGCGGTGGACCGGATGGCTGCCCGCGGGATACGGCGCGGGCTCGGCACCTTCCTGGTGTTCATCGGGCTGGCGGTCGCCGTGGCCGGCTTCCTCACCGCGCTCGGCACCCTGCTGGTCGACCAGATCTCGCAGATCGCCGGACGGCTGCCGCACCTGCTGGACAACCTGATCGGCTGGGTGAACCGCACCTTCGACCAGGACTTCTCGCTCGGCGAGCTGCAGAACCGGGTGCTCCGCGACTCCGGCGCCATCGAGAAGTACGTCCAGCAGGCCGCGGACAACGTCTGGGGCGTCTCCAGCACGGTGATCGGCGGGCTGTTCCAGGCGTTCACGGTCGGCCTGTTCACCTTCTACCTCACCGCCGAGGGCCCCCGGGTGCGGCGGACCGTCTGCTCGCTGCTGCCGCCCGCCCGGCAGGGCGAGGTGCTGCGGGCCTGGGAGATCGCGCTGGCCAAGACCGGCGGCTACCTCTACTCCCGGGCGCTGCTGGCCCTGGTGTCCACGGTGGCGCACTGGATCATGTTCCAGATCATCGACCTGCCGTACGCCGCCGCGCTGGGCGTCTGGGTCGGTGTGGTGTCGCAGTTCGTCCCCACCATCGGCACCTACATCGCCGGCGCCCTGCCGGTGCTGGTGGCCCTCACCGACCAGCCGCTGGACGCGCTCTGGGTGCTCGGCTTCGTGGTGGTCTACCAGCAGGTGGAGAACTACCTGCTGCACCCGCGGATCACCGCCCGCACGGTGGACGTGCACCCCGCGATGGCCTTCGGCGCGGTGATCGCCGGGGCGGCGCTGCTCGGCGCGGTGGGTGCGCTGATCGCCATCCCGGTGGCGGCCACCCTGCAGGGGTTCGTCGGGACGTACGTCCGCCGGTACGAGGTGACCACGGACCCGCGGATCGACCGCGGGGAGGCACGCAGGCTCCGCAGGGAGCGCAGACGGGCCGCCGCGCGCCGACTCCGGCGCCTGATGCGCGGCGATCATTCGGACGATTCCGCAGGTCAGGACCGGGAGGACGGAGAAGAGTAGGCGCCGTGCTCGAAATCGAACGCGTGTTCCTTATACTCTTCGGCGAGGAGTTTTCCACAGGCCGAGCCCGATCCGGGCCGATTGTCGGTGGTACGCGCTAGCGTCGAGGACGATGAAGCGCAACGCACAGAACCCGAGGGTGGAAGCCATGGCAGGTACGGACCGCGAGAAGGCCCTAGAGACCGCACTCGCCCAGATCGAGCGGCAGTTCGGCAAGGGCTCGGTGATGCGCCTCGGCGAGAAGGCGAACGAGCCGATCGACGTGATCCCCACCGGCTCCACGGCGCTGGACGTCGCCCTCGGCGTCGGCGGCATCCCGCGCGGCCGCGTGATCGAGATCTACGGCCCCGAGTCCTCCGGCAAGACCACGCTGACCCTGCACCTGGCGGCCAACGCCCAGCGGGCCGGCGGCACGGTGGCCTTCGTCGACGCGGAGCACGCGCTCGACCCGGAGTACGCCAAGAAGCTCGGCGTCGACACCGACGCCCTGCTGGTCAGCCAGCCGGACACCGGTGAGCAGGCCCTGGAGATCACCGACATGCTGATCCGCTCCGGCGCGATCGACCTGGTGATCATCGACTCGGTGGCGGCCCTGGTGCCGCGCGCCGAGATCGAGGGCGAGATGGGCGACTCGCACGTCGGTCTGCAGGCCCGCCTGATGAGCCAGGCGCTGCGCAAGATCGCCGGTGCGCTCAACCAGTCGAACACCACCGCCGTCTTCATCAACCAGCTGCGCGAGAAGATCGGCGTCATGTTCGGCTCCCCGGAGACCACCACCGGTGGCCGGGCGCTGAAGTTCTACGCCTCGGTCCGCCTGGACATCCGCCGGATCGAGACCCTGAAGGACGGCACCGAGGCGGTCGGCAACCGCACCCGCGTCAAGGTGGTCAAGAACAAGGTCGCCGCGCCGTTCAAGCAGGCCGAGTTCGACATCCTCTACGGCGTCGGCATCAGCCGCGAGGGCGGCCTGATCGACATGGGCGTGGAGCACGGGTTCATCCGCAAGTCCGGCGCCTGGTACACCTACGAGGGCGACCAGCTCGGCCAGGGCAAGGAGAACGCCCGCAACTTCCTGCGCGACAACCCGCAGCTGGCCGACGAGATCGAGGCCAAGATCAAGGGCAAGCTCGGCATCGGCCCGAAGGTCGAGACCGAGGCCGGCGCCGCCGCGGCCCCGGCCGCCGAGGCCCCCGTCGTGGCCGCCAAGTCGGCCACGGCGAAGAAGACGGCGGCGGCCAAGGCCTGAGCCGTTGACGCACCATCCCGCCGGAGCACCGGGCTCGGCCGACGAGTCCGGTGAGCTGGGCCCGCCGGACTGGTTCGCGGCCGTCGCCGAGCCCTCGGACGAGGAGCCGGAGCCACCGGTCGTACGGCCGCGCCGGCGTGCCGGTCGGCGGAGCGAGAGCGGGCGGTGGGGCGGCGACGCCCGGCCCGGGGCCGGGTGGGCGGCCGGCGAGCCCGCGCAGCACGGTCCGGCGGAGGACGGGGAGACCTCCGCCGGGTCGTCGCGGCGTGCCCGGCGCCCCGCCCCCGCCGAGCCGGCGGACGCATCCGCCGAGCCGACCGATCTGCCGGAGCTGCTCCGGGCCTCCGACCTGCCCACCGGGCGGCGGCGCCGGCGCAGCGCCCTGGCCGAGGAGCAGGCCGACCTCCCGGGCGGCGCCCCAGACGAGCCCTGGCCCACCGGATCCGGCGAGCCCGCCGAGCCCGGCCGCCCGGCCCGGGGCACCGGCCGGCGCCGTGACCGGCGGTCGAGCGGTGGCACACGGCCCGAGCGGTCCGACCGCCACGGCGACACCGACCGTCGCAGCGACACCGACCGCTTCGGGGACGCGGACCGCTTCGGTGACGCCGAGCGCGAGCCGTCCGGTCGTGGCCGCCGCGAGGAGCCGGCCGATCCCGAGGCCCGCGCCCGGGACATCTGCCTGCGCCTGCTGACCGGCGCGGCCAAGACCCGCAAGCAGCTGGCCGAGGCGCTGCGCCGCAAGGAGATCCCCGAGGAGGTGGCCGAGCGGGTGCTCTCCCGCTTCGAGGAGGTCGGCCTGATCGACGACGCCGCCTTCGCCGCCGCCTGGGTGGAGTCCCGGCACGCGGTGCGCGGGCTCTCCCGCCGGGCGCTGGCCCAGGAGCTGCGCACCAAGGGCGTCGCCGGGGAGCTGGTGGAGCAGGCGGTGGCCAGGGTCGACCCGGAGGACGAGTCGGAGGCCGCCCGGGCGCTGGTGGAGCGGAAGTTGAGGACGACCCGGGGCCTGGAGCGGGACACCCGGATCCGCCGCCTGGTCGGGATGCTGGCCCGCCGCGGGTACGGCGAGGGTCTGGCCTTCCGGGTGGTCCGGGCCGCGCTGGACGCGGAGGACAGCACCGACGACAGCCCGTGGTGACACCGGATCAGATCACAACGCACCGGCCGCGATCACATCTTGACCGTTTCGTAACCTCGGCTTAGCCTCGCACCCAGTGGGGGATCGCTTCGACCGCGCTACGGCCATCGCCCGCGCAGGGACGGGGAGTGGGGCCGGATGGGGATCGCTTCGGGGGCGGGGTCGGGTTCTCCGCTGGTGTGGGCCGCCCTGGTGCTGGTCGGGGCGCTGTTCCTGGTGCTGGGCGCCGCCTGGCTGATGTTCCGCCAGCGCCGTACCGAACTGGACCGCCGCGAGGAGCTGCTGCTCGCCGAGCTGCACCGGATGCACGGCCACGAGGACGACCTGGCGGCCCGGGCGGTCGAGGCCGAGCGGGTCCGCGGCGAGCTGGCCGAGCTGGCCGCCGAGCGGCGCCGGACCCTGGAGCGGGCCGCCGGCCTGACGGCGGAGCAGGCCCGGGCCGAGCTGCTGCGGGAGGCCGAGAGCGAGGCCCGCCGGGAGGCGGCGGTGGCCGTCCGGGAGATCGAGCGGCAGGCGAAGGCCGACGGCGAGCGGCGGGCCCGGGAGATCATCGCCGCCTCGATCCAGCGGCTGGCCGCCGAGCAGACCGCCGAGGCCGTGGTGACCGGCTTCAAGCTGCCGAACGAGGACATGAAGGGCCGGATCATCGGCCGGGAGGGCCGCAACATCCGGGCCTTCGAGGCGGTCACCGGGGTCAACCTGATCGTGGACGACACCCCCGGGGTGGTGCAGCTCTCCTGCTTCGACCCGGTGCGCCGGGAGAGTGCCCGGCTGACCCTGGAGTCGCTGGTCGCCGACGGCCGGATCCACCCGGCGCGGATCGAGGAGGCGCACGAGCGCAGCCGGGCCGAGGTGGAGCGGCTGTGCGTGCGGGCCGGGGAGGACGCCCTGCTCGCCGTGCGGATCGGCGAGATGGACCCGGAGCTGGTGCGCACCCTGGGCACCCTGCGCTACCGCACCTCGTACGGGCAGAACGTGCTGGGGCACCTGGTGGAGTCCGCGCACATCGCCGGGATGATGGCGGCCGAGCTGGGCGTGGACCCGGAGCTGGTCCGGCGGGCCGCGCTGCTGCACGACATCGGCAAGGCGCTCAGCCACGAGGTGCCCGGCGGGCACGCGGCGGTGGGCGCGGAGTTCGCCCGGCGGCACGGCGAGTCGCCCGAGGTGGTGCACGCGATCGAGGCCCACCACGGCGAGGTGGAGCCGCGCACCGTGGAGGCGGTGCTGACCCAGGCCGCGGACGCCTGTTCGGGCGGCCGGCCCGGGGCCCGGAAGGAGTCGGTGGAGACGTACGTCAAGCGGCTGGAGCGGCTGGAGGAGATCGCGAAGGCGCACGACGGGGTGTCCAAGGTGTTCGCGATGCAGGCGGGCCGGGAGGTGCGGGTGATGGTCCAGCCGGAGCTGGTGGACGACCTGCGGGCCCGGACGATCGCCCGCGAGGTGGCCCGGCAGGTCCGGGAGGAGCTGACCTACCCGGGGCAGATCCGGATAACGGTGGTCCGGGAGAGCCGGGCGACCGAGTTCGCCCGCTGACGGCCCGCCGGACCGCCGCCCGCCGGACCACGAGCTGCCTCGCGCCCCGGCCGTCAGCTCTCCGCGGCCTCCGGTTCGCGCAGCCGCTCGCCGCCGTCCGGCAGCTCCTCCTGCTCCTGGAAGCCCTCGGCGAGGGCCTGCAGCGCCTCGGCCCGCGGGCCCTGCGCGGTACCCACCAGGTGGCCGTCCGGCCGGACCAGCAGCACGGTGTGCGGGCCGGCCCCCGGGTACTCCTCGGTGACCAGCACCTCGGTCGGGACCGGCAGCGCCGCCGCCACCTCGGCCAGCCGGGGCATCAGGCCGGCACCGAGCCAGTGCTCGGCGGACCAGACCGCGGTGCCCGGCGCGACCAGCAGCAGCAGGAACCCGCCGCCGAGGCGGCTGTGCAGTCGTTCGGTGGAGCCCTCGGTGGTGACCACCGGGACGTCCGGGACCAGCACGCCGGGGGCGGTGGGGGGGAGGTTCTCGGTGAGCGCGGTGCCGCGGCCCGTGCCGCGCTGCGGGGGGACCCGCCCGGGCACCCCGGAGGGCGCGGCCGGGTAGGCGGGGGCGCCGCCGAACCGGCCGGTGCCCAGCTGACCGTCCGCCAGCAGCGGGGCGTGCTTGCGGAACGAGCCGGTCAGCAGCGAGCGGCGGGTCTGCTGCCAGCCGCGCAGCGGGCGCAGCAGCGGCATGCTCTGGTCCACCGCGCGCAGCCGGGCGCCGACCGCGCCGCGCCGCTCGGTCTCGTACCCGTCGAGCAGCGAGCCGCCCGGCTGCGGGCCGCCGGAGTGGAGATGCCAGGCGAGGGCGAGTCGCCAGGCGAGGTTCTCGGCGTCGCGCAGCCCGTCGACCAGGTTCTGCATGCCGAGGGCGCCGTGCAGGTGGGCGGCGTCGCCCGCCAGGAAGCAGCGGCCGACCCGGAACCGGGCGGCGAGCCGCTGCTGGGCGGTGTGGTCGGCGGCGGCGAGCATCTCGTACCGGGGCAGTTCGCCGCACCAGCCGGTGAGGGCGGAGCGGACCCGGGTGAGCAGGGTGTCGCCGGTGACCAGGCCGGGCCAGGTGGCGTGCGGGTCGACCGGTTCGGCGGGGGTGGGCCGGCCGGGCGGGAGCCGCCAGTCGAGCCGCCACAGCCCGTCCGGGAGCGGGCGGGCGGAGGCCTCGCGGTCGCCGCGCCACGGCGGTTCGCGGTGCAGCCGCGCCTCGCCGGGGAACGGGAGGTCGACCCGGACGGTGGCCACCGCGTGCCGGTCGACGGCGGGCCGGCCGGGGAAGCGGATCCTCAGCAGCTTGCGGACGGTGGACCGGGCGCCGTCGCAGCCGACCAGGTGGCTGCCGCGCCACCAGGTGTCCCGGCCGTCGCGGGTGCCGGTGGTGCGGACCGAGACCCCGTCCGCGTCCTGCTCCAGCTCGACCACCCTGGACAGCGGCATCACCTGGATCAGCGGGGTCGCGGTGACCGCGTCCCGCAGGCCGCGCTGCAGGCGGTGCTGGGGGAGGTGGAGCACCGGCCGGTCCTCCAGCGGGACCCGGAGCACCTCGGAGCGGCGGCGCCAGACGGTGAGGGCGTCCCAGCGGGCCGCGTCGGAGGCGGCCCGGGCATAGCCCAGCCTGGTCAGGAAGGCGGTGGTGTCGGTCCCGAGAACGAGCGAGCGAGGGCCCTCGGAGCAGACTCCGGAGCCCTCGTCGAGGATGATGCTGGGCACCTCGCTGCGGGCGAGCGCGAGGGCCAGGGCCAGGCCGACCGGCCCGGCCCCGACCACGATCACCGGGTCCACGTCGGGGCCCCGGGGTGTCCGGAAGGAGCGGTCGGGCCGGCTTCAGCTTCCGTGACTCGCCCGCGTGCGAGGGAAGTCCCAGGTGGTGTCACGAAGAGCAATGCAACAGATCACCCGGGTGCCCGTCAAGCAGCGGCCGGTGTACGCCGGTTCGCGCCGCGTCGGGCACGCGCCTCCAGCCAGGTCGCGAGCGCGGTGAGCAGCAGGCACATGCCGACGTAGATCGGCGTGACCACCAGGACCACCGGGATGTAGGGGTAGCCCTCGGGGGTGGAGGTGGTGCTCGCGATGAGCTTGCCCACGTACAGCAGCTCGGGGTAGGTGATGATGTAGCCGAGCGAGGTGTCCTTGAGGGTGACCACCAGCTGGCCGATCATCGCCGGCAGCATCGCGCGGACCGCCTGCGGCAGCAGGATGGTCAGCAGGACCTGGGACTTGCGCATGCCGAGCGCGTACGCCGCCTCGGACTGGCCGCTCGGCAGGGCGTTGATGCCGCCGCGGAGGATCTCGGCCTGGACCGAGCCGTTGTACAGGGTCAGGCCGATCACCAGCGCCCACATCGGCTCACGGCTGAAGACCGTCTGGTACAGCGCGAAGATCATGATCAGCAGCGGCATCGCCCGGAAGAACTCCGTGAACGCCGTGCAGCAGGTCCGGATGACCGCGTTGTCCGCGTACCGGCCGACGGCCAGCAGCACACCGAGCACCAGCGAGAACAGCGCCGCCAGCCCGAACGCCTGCAGGGTGGAGACCACGCCGTCGAGCAGGCGCTCCTGCACCTTCTTGTACTGGAACGGCTCCCACATCTCGGGCGAGAACTGCCCGGCCTCGTTCAGGCTGGAGTAGGCGTACCAGATCAGGCCGGCGATGCCGAGCAGGGCCAGGGCGCCGAGGATCCGGTAGCGGACGCGGGCCCGGGGGCCGGGGGCGTCGTAGAGGACGGACGCGGTCGCGGAGCTCATCGGACCACCGCCAGACGCTTCTCCAGGAAGCGGAACAGGCCGCTGATGCTGAAGCTGAGGACCAGGTAGGCCATGGCCACCCAGAGGAAGATCGGGATGATGGCGTAGCCCTTCTCGGTCAGGACCTTCTGCACGGAGAACATCTCGGCCACGTTGAACGCGCCGGCGACCGCCGCGTTCCTCGGGAGTGCGATGAAGATGCTGCTCATCGGGGTGAGCACGGTCCGCGCCGCCTGGGGGAGGACGACCAGGCCGAGGGTCTGACCGAAGCCCATGCCCAGGCTTCGGGCGGCCTCGGCCTGGCCGAGCGGCACGGTGTTGATCCCGGACCGCAGCACCTCGCAGACGAAGCTGCCGGTGTACGCGCTGAGCGCGATCACCGCGAAGGTGAAGTTGTCGAGGTGGACGTCGAGCCGGGGGAGGCCGAAGACCACCGCGAAGAACAGCAGGGTGAGCGGGGTGTTCCGGAAGACGGTGACCCAGGTGGTGCCGAAGACCCGGAGCACCGGCACCGGGGACACCCGGAAGGCCGCCAGCAAGGCGCCCAGCAGCAGGGCGAGCACGGCGCTGATCGCACTCAGCTCGATCGTCTGCAGGAAGCCGCGGAGGTATATGGAGAAATTGCCGTCCTCGAGCAGCATGTCCATGCCGGCGGCCCTCCTCTCGTAGCTAAAGGTGTGTCAGGAGACCGGTCAGTAGCGCTCGAGCTGCGGGACCTCGGGGGCCGCGGCGCCGGAGAGGCCGAGGGTGGCGTCGTAGGCCTTCTTCCAGTCGCCGTTGTCCTCGTGCGCCTTCAGCGCGTCGTTGACGGCGTCACGCAGGGCCTTGTCGTCCTTGGACATGCCGACGCCGTAGGGCTCCTTGGAGAACGGCTGGCCGACGACCTTGAGCTTGTTCGGGTTCTTGGCGGCGAAGCCCTTGAGGATCGCGTCGTCGGTGGTGACTCCGTCGACCTCGCCGGTCAGCAGCTTGTCCACGCACAGCGAGTAGGCGTCGTACTCGGTGGTGGTGCCACCGAGGTCCTTGATCCGCTTGACCGAGGTGGAGCCGGTGGCCGAGCAGATGTTCTTGCCCTTGACCGAGTCCTTGCCGGTGATGTCGCTGTTGGTCTTCTGGACCAGCAGGTCCTGGCCGGCCACGTAGTACGGGCCCGCGAAGCCGACCGACTTCTTGCGCTCGTCGTTGATGGTGTACGTGCCGACGTACAGGTGGATCTGGCCGTCCTTGAGGGCGGTCTCGCGGTTGGCCGAGTTGATCGTCTTGAAGTCGATCTGCTCGGGGGAGAAGCCCAGGTCGGCGGCGACCATCTTGGCGATCTCGATGTCGAAGCCGGTGCGGGTGCCGGTGGAGGTGTCCTCGAAGCCCAGGAACGGCTGGTCGGACTTGGCGCCGATGATCAGCTTGCCGTTCTTCTTGGCGTCCTCCAGGGCCTTGGAGGCGATCTTGACATCCGACTTCACCGCGTAGGTGGGGAGCTTGGCGGCCGAGTCGCCGCCCTCGGCGTTCGGCGAGCCCTCCTTGCCGCAGGCGGCGGTGGCGGTCAGCGCGATGACGGCGAGCGCGACGGCGATGGTACGACGAGTCCTCATGAGGGCTGTTCTCCTCGGTTGTGGCCACGGGTCGACCGGGCACTGGGGGAAGGTCCGTACGCGCCCCGGGGCGGGGGCCCCGGCGCGCAGGTCGGCACTGACGCTAGATCAACTTCGGGCTCAGTGGTGGAGGATCTTCGAAAGGAAGTCCTTCGCCCGGTCGGTCCGCGGCGCGGAGAAGAAGGCATCGGGGGTGCTCTCCTCGACGATCCGGCCGTCCGCCATGAACAGGACGCGGTCGGCGGCGGAGCGGGCGAAGCCCATCTCGTGGGTCACCACGACCATGGTCATGCCCTCGGCGGCCAGCGAACGCATGACCTCCAGCACCTCGTTGACCATCTCCGGGTCGAGCGCCGAGGTGGGCTCGTCGAAGAGCATCACCTTCGGCTTCATGGCCAGCGCACGGGCGATCGCCACGCGCTGCTGCTGGCCGCCGGAGAGCTGCGCCGGGTACTTGTCGGCCTGGGCGGCGACGCCCACCCGCTCCAGCAGCTCCCGGGCGGTCCGCTCGGCCTCGGCCTTGGCCACCTTGCGCACCTTGACCTGGGCGAGCACCACGTTCTCCAGCACGGTCTTGTGTGCGAAGAGGTTGAAGCTCTGGAAGACCATGCCGACCTCGGCGCGCAGCCGGGCCAGCTCCTTGCCCTCGGCGGGCAGCGGGCGGCCGTCGATGCTGATCGCGCCGGAGTCGATGGTCTCCAGCCGGTTGATCGTGCGGCACAGCGTCGACTTGCCGGAGCCGGACGGGCCCAGCAGGACCACGACCTCGCCGCGGGCGATCTCCAGGTCGACGTCCTGGAGCACGTGCAGCGCGCCGAAGTGCTTGTTGACCCCGCTCAGCACCACCAGGGGAGCCTGCGCGGTGCCGGCGTCGGTGGGGGTCTTTTCGAGCATCGCGCGTTGCTCCCTCGCGTCCGATCCCAGGGTGAACTCCCTTGGGCTGCAGTGCTGGTGATGCCTGGCCTGGTACCGGGGGCCGGGGCCGGCGGAGCCCGCAGCCCCCGGTGGGGCGACCATAGGGAACGCGACGATGCCACGTCAGCCGATCTGAGCGAAAACTGAGCATCACGATCCGGCCACGGACGGTCGCGGAGCGCCCGGTATCGGCTGCGTAACGGTCACCGGGATCGGGCCGATCGGGATTGACCCGGGCCCGGCGGATGGGCATGGATGCCGTGGTGGCACCGGCCGGGAATCCCGCTTTCCCAGCCGAGCCATGACAATGGCAGGAACACGAATCCGGGCACCCGCCCGGAAGGGCACCGAGGGAAGGGCACGGATGCGACTGCTCCTCGTCGAGGACGACGACCGGGTCGCCGCGGCACTGGTCGCGGTCCTGGGCCGGCACGGCTTCCAGGTCCGCCACGCCCGCAGCGGGCACGAGGCCCTGGACGCCCTCGTCCCGGACGGCAACGAGCCGTACCGCGTCGTGCTGCTCGACCTCGGGCTGCCCGACCGGGACGGCTTCGAGGTGTGCAGCCGGATCCGGGCCGGCAGCGGCGTGCCCGTGATCATGGTCACCGCCCGGGCCGACATCCGCTCCCGGATCCACGGCCTCAACCTCGGCGCCGACGACTACGTGGTGAAGCCGTACGACATGGGCGAGCTGCTCGCCCGGATCCACGCCGTGGCCCGCCGCGGCACCGCCGGCACGCCCGCCGAGAACACCGAGACGCCCACCGGCCCGCTGGAGTCCCGCGGGGTGGTGATCGACCGCGAGCGCCGCCGGGTCACCGTGGAGGGCCGCGACGTGGCGCTCACCCGCAAGGAGTTCGACCTGCTCGCCCTGCTCGCCCAGAGCCCCGGCGTGGTCTACCGGCGCGAGCAGATCTTCAGCGAGGTCTGGCGCTCCGGCTGGGAGGGCAACGGCCGCACCCTGGAGGTGCACATCGGCTCGCTGCGCACCAAGCTCGGGCTCCCCGGCCTGGTCGAGGCCGTCCGCGGGGTCGGCTACCGGCTGATCCCGGACCTCCCCGCCGACTCCGGCGAAGCGGGGCGCTGACCCTCCGTGCGCAACCGCCTGCTCGGCATCCTGCTCACCCTGATGGCCTGCGTGCTGGCCGCCCTCGGGGTGCCGCTGGGCTACCTGATGGCCGCCGCCGAGCAGAGCGCCGTCGTGGTCGACCGGATCGACGACGCCGCCCGCTTCGCCCAGGACCTGCCCACCCAGGGCCGGTCTACCGCGGCGATGAAGGGCGACGCCCTCCCCGTCCAGGGCGACACCAGCCGGCTGCACGCCCTCTCCGTCGAGGCCGCCCGCTACCACGAGCTCTACGGCGCCCGGATCGGCGTCTTCCACCGCGACGGCAGCGCCATCGCGGTGGCGCCCGCCGACTGGCACGCCCCCACCGGCGACAGTCCCGGCGCCGAGGCCTTCCGCGAGGCACTGGACGGGCGGCGCAGCCACAACCCCCCGCAGGCCTGGCCCTGGGACGAGGACCGCACGCTCACCGTCGCCCTCCCGGTGGTCCGCGACGGCGACGTGGTCGCCGTGGTGATCACCGAGTCGCCGACCGGCCCGCTGCGCTCCCGGATCCTGCACCGCTGGCTGGTCATCGGCGCCGGCGAGGGCCTCGCCATGGTGGTCGCCGTCCTGCTGGCCGTCCGGCTCACCGGCTGGGTGCTGCGGCCCGTCCGCACCCTCGACCGGGCCACCCACGACATCGCCACCGGCCGGATGAACGCCCGGGTGGCGCCCAGCGGTGGCCCGCCCGAGCTGCGGCGGCTCGCCCGCTCGTTCAACGAGATGGCCGACCACGTGGTCTTCGCCATGGACCAGCAGCGGGCCTTCGTCGCCGACGCCTCCCACCAGCTGCGCAACCCGCTGGCCGCGCTGATGCTGCGGGTCGAGCTGCTCGGCCTGGAACTGCCCGAGGGCCACGACGCCGAGCTCGGCGCGGTCCGCGAGGAGGGCACCCGGCTGGCCCGGGTGCTGGACGACCTGCTGGGCCTCGCCACCGCCGAGCACGCCCGGCCCGAGCCCGAACCGGTCGACCTCACCGCCCTGGTCCTGGCCCGGCTCGACGCCTGGCGGCCCAGCGCCGGGCAGCGCGGGGTGGACCTGGTCTGGGACGGGCCCGCCCGGGCCCAGGGCTGGGCCGACCCGATCGGCTTCGGCAGCGCGCTGGACGCGGTGCTCGACAACGCCATCAAGTTCACCCCGGCCGGCGAGCGGGTCTCGGTCACCGTGGCGGCCGACAAGCAGGAGGTCGCGGTCACCGTGGCCGACACCGGGCCCGGCCTCACCGAGGAGGAGCTGGAGCGGATCGGCGACCGGTTCTGGCGCAGCCCCCGGCACCAGAACGTGGACGGCTCCGGCCTCGGCCTCTCCATCGCCCGCACCCTGCTGCTGGCCGGTGGCGGGGAGCTCTCCTTCAGCCCCGTCGAGCCGCACGGGCTCGCGGTGACCCTGGCGGCGCCGCGCCGGAAGACGGACCTCTGAGGCCGGTCGTCCCGGGGCGTCGGGAGGGGCCGGGGCCCGCGGGAGGGGTCAGGGCTTGACCGAGGTGTAGTACCGGCGGGCGCCCTCGTGCAGCGGCAGCGGATCGGTGTAGACGGCGGTGCGCAGGTCCACCAGCTGGGCCGCGTGCACCTCGGAGCCGATGGTGTCCCGGCCGTTGATCACCGCCCGGGTCACGCCCTGCACCAGGGCCGGGTCCACGTCGTCCCGGGTGACCAGCAGGTTCGGCACCGCCACCGTCGCCACCGCGGTGTTCCGCGGCTCCGACTTCGGGTACGCGTCCGCCGGTATGGTCGCCGCCCGGTACGCGTCCACCCCGGCGCCCTCGCGCTGGTGCAGGGTCTCCGCCAGGTCGGCCAGCGGCACGATCCGGATCGGGAACCGGTCGGACAGGTCGGTCAGCGCCGCCGTCGGCAGGCCGCCGGACCAGAAGAAGGCGTCCAGCCGGCCGGTGCTCAGCTGATCCGCGGCGTCGCCGACGCCCAGCATCGCCGGCTTGATGTCCCGGTCCGGGTCGAGCCCGGCCGCCTCCAGCAGCCGCCGGGTGACCAGGTTCACCCCGGACTTGGCCTGGCCCACCCCGACCCGCTTCCCGCGCAGGTCGGAGGTCTTCTTCACCGGGGAGCCGGCCGGCACCACCAGCTGCAGGTAGTCGTCGTACAGCCGGGCGATCGCCCGCAGCCGGGGCTTGCCCGGGCCGTCGAAGCTGCTCACCGCGTCCGCGGTGGCGATCGCGAAGTCGTCCTTGCCCGAGGTGACCCGCTCCAGGTTGTCCAGTGAGCCCTCGGAGTTGTCCAGTCGCAGGTCCACCCCGGGCATCGCGGTGGCCACGTAGCCGCGCAGCAGGTGCCCGTACCGGTCGTAGACGCCGCGAGGGACCCCGGTGGCCAGGCGGGTCTCACCCTTCGGGTAGTCCGCCGGGCCGGAGGAGGACAGCCACCAGCCGGCCACCGCCCCGAGCACCAGCAGCAGGGCCGCGGCCGCGCGGGCCGTCCGGCTCCGGGCGGCCGCGCGCACGGTGGCGCCCGTCCGGGCGGCGAGTGACGTATCGGCCATGAGAGGGATAGTGCCAGGCCCGGCGGCCCTGCGGGAGGGCCGTCCCGCTGCCCGTACCCTTGCTGTCGTGGGTATGGAGGAGAGCTTGCGAACTTACAAGGTCGTCACGTACGGCTGCCAGATGAACGTCCACGACTCCGAGCGCCTGTCCGGGCTGCTGGAGGAGGCGGGCTACACCAAGGCCGACCAGGACGGCGATCCCGACCTGGTGGTCTTCAACACCTGCGCCGTCCGCGAGAACGCCGACAACAAGCTGTACGGCAACCTCGGCCGGCTCGCGCCCGCGAAGCAGCAGAAGCAGGGCATGCAGATCGCCGTCGGCGGCTGCCTCGCGCAGAAGGACCGCGACACCATCGTGCGCAAGGCACCCTGGGTCGACGTGGTCTTCGGCACCCACAACATCGGCCACCTGCCCGCCCTCCTGGAGCGCGCCGCGGTCGAGAAGAAGGCCCAGGTCGAGATCCTGGAGTCGCTGGAGACCTTCCCCTCCACCCTGCCCACCCGCCGCGAGTCCGCCTACGCCGCGTGGGTCGCCATCTCGGTCGGCTGCAACAACACCTGCACCTTCTGCATCGTCCCCGCGCTGCGCGGCAAGGAGGAGGACCGCCGGCCCGGCGACATCCTCGCCGAGGTCGAGGCGCTGGTCGCCGAGGGCGTGGTCGAGGTCACCCTGCTCGGCCAGAACGTCAACTCCTACGGCTCCGACCTGGGCGACCGCGAGGCGTTCTCCAAGCTGCTGCGGGCCTGCGGGCAGATCGAGGGCCTGGAGCGGGTCCGCTTCACCTCCCCGCACCCGCGCGACTTCACCGACGACGTGATCGCCGCGATGGCCGAGACCCCGAACGTGATGCACCAGCTGCACATGCCGCTGCAGTCCGGCTCCGACACCGTCCTCAAGGCGATGCGGCGCTCGTACCGGCAGGAGCGGTTCCTGGGGATCATCGAGAAGGTCCGGGCCGCCATGCCCGACGCCGCCATCTCCACCGACATCATCGTCGGCTTCCCCGGCGAGACCGACGAGGACTTCGAGCAGACCCTGCACGTGGTCCGCGAGGCGCGGTTCACCAACGCCTTCACCTTCCAGTACTCCAAGCGGCCCGGCACCCCCGCCGCCGAGATGGCGGACCAGATCCCCAAGGCCGTGGTGCAGGAGCGCTACGACCGGCTGATCGCCCTCCAGGAGGAGATCTCCTGGGAGGAGAACAAGAAGCAGGTCGGCCGGAAGCTGGAGATCCTGGTCGCCGAGGGCGAGGGCAAGAAGGACGACCGCACCGCGCGGCTGTCCGGGCGGGCGCCCGACAACCGGCTGGTGCACTTCGAGCGGCCCGCGGAGCCGGTCCGTCCCGGCGACATGGTCACCGTGGAGATCACCTACGCCGCCCCGCACCACCTCCTGGCGGAGGGGCCGGCGATCTCCGTCCGGCGCACCCGGGCCGGGGACGCGTGGGAGAAGCGGCAGGCCGCGGCGGCGGCGAAGCCGGTCGGCGTGATGCTGGGGCTGCCGACGATCGGGGCGCCGGTGCAGGCGGCTGCGCCGAAGGCGGGCGGGTGCGGCTGCGACTGACCCTCCGGGTCGGTCGAGGGGAACGGTCGGCCACCAGGGGTGGGTGGTCGGCCGGTTGCGTGAGGGCCGGGCAGCGCGGGTGGGGTTCTGTGCTGCGGCGTCCGCCGGTTGCGTGGGGCGGGTGCGGATAGAGTGATCGACATGCTCGTTGCCGCTGCTGTGTGTCCGTGTCCGCCGGTGTTGGTGCCGGAGGTGGCTGCCGGGGCGGCGGGGGAGTTGGACGATCTGCGCGCGGCGTGCGGGGACGCGGTCCGGGAACTGCTGGACGCGGGGGCGGAGCTGATCGTGGTGGTCGGCACCGGCGCCAAGGGCGGGGTGTGGACCGAGGGCGGGATCGGGTCGTTCCACCGGTACGGCGTGGACGTGGCCGTCCGGCTGCCGCTCGGCGGGGTGGACGGGCCGGAGCTGTCGCCCGCGCTGACGGTGGGGGCGTGGCTGCTGGAGCAGGCGGGGGCGAAGCTCCCCACGCATGCGTGCGCCGTCCGTCCGGACACCGCGCCGGACCGCCTGCTGGGCCTCGGCGAGGGCCTGGCGGAGCTGGCGGACCGGGTGGGTCTGCTGGTGCTGGGCGACGGCAGCGCGTGCCGTTCGGTGAAGGCCCCCGGGTACCTGGACGAGCGGGCGGAGGGCCACGACGCGATGATCGCCGGGGCCCTCGCCTCCGCGGACACCGAGGCCCTGGCCGCGCTGGACCCGGCGCTCTGCGCCGAGCTGCAGGCGGATGGCCGGGCGCCGTGGCAGGTGCTGGCGGGCGCCGCGCGGGGTGCCGGGCTGAACGCCGAGCTGCGGTACGAGGCGGCGCCGTACGGGGTCGGCTACTTCGTGGCCTCCTGGCGCTGACGGCCGACCCCGCCGGCCGCTGACCACCGCCGGCTCCGCGCGGAGCCGGTCAGGACCCCTTCGGGCCCCAGTCGGTCCGCGGCTTGGTGGCGAACTCGTCCACCTTGTGCTTGGCCTTCTCCGTGCCGTGCTCGATCTTCTCGGTGTACTTGTGCCGGGTGGCGGCGTCCGCCGCGTGCCCGGCCTTGTCGACCATCTCGTCGATCGTGTCGTTGTGCTTGCCGGCCAGGTGACTGGCCTTGTCCTTGAGCACGTCGGTCTTGCCCTTGAGGCTGTCCTTCAGACTCATCGCTGCGCTCCTCCTGCCGGGACCTGCCGGGAGCCGCCTGGACCTGCCGACACCGGCGGTGCACCAGGTGCAACGCTCCGGGCGGCCCGGTTTGTTCTCCGGACCGGCCGCGACACGCCGGTGTCCGGAGGTTTGCGAGACTTGGACCCGTGAGCAGTTCCGCAACCCCCCTTCCCCGCGTCGTCTCGGTGGTCGGCGCGACCGCCGCCGGCAAGTCCGACCTGGCGGTGGCCATCGCCCGCACCCTCGGCGGCGAGGTGATCAACACCGACTCGATGCAGCTCTACCGCGGCATGGACATCGGTACCGCCAAGCTCACCGCGGACGAGCGCGGCGGCATCCCGCACCACCTGCTGGACATCTGGGAGGTCACCGAGGCCGCCAGTGTCGCCGAGTACCAGCGGCTCGCCCGCGCGGAGATGGACCGGCTGCTGGCGCAGGGCCGGACGCCGGTCCTGGTCGGCGGCTCCGGGCTGTACGTGCGGGCCGCGGTGGACGAGATGGAGTTCCCGGGGACGGACCCGGAGGTCCGGGCCCGGCTGGAGGCGGAGCTGGCGGAGGCCGGCTCGGGCGTGCTGCACCGGCGGCTGGCCGCGCTGGACCCGGCCGCCGCCGAGGCGATCCTGCCCAGCAACGGGCGCCGGATCGTCCGGGCGCTGGAGGTGATCGAGATCACCGGGCAGCCGTTCACCGCCAACCTGCCGGGGCACACCGCGGTCTACGACGCGGTGCAGATCGGCGTCCAGGTGCCGCGTCCGGAGCTGGACGAGCGGATCGAGCTGCGGGTCGACCGGATGTGGCGGGACGGGCTGCTGGACGAGGTCCGGGAGCTGGAGAAGGCCGGGCTGCGCGAGGGCCGGACGGCGAGCCGGGCACTCGGCTACCAGCAGGTGCTGGCGTACTTCGCGGGCGAGTGCACCGAGCGGGAGGCGCGGGACGAGACGGTCCGGGCCACCCGGCGGTTCGCCCGCCGCCAGGAGTCCTGGTTCCGCCGGGACGACCGGATCCACTGGCTGGCCCGGCCGGCCGGCGCGGACCCGGTGGAGCTGTTGGAACGTTCGCTGGACCTGATCCGCACTCAGCCGCGTCCCGTCCCGGCGGGCTGATCCGGCCCCCCGGGGGCGGAGCGGAGGCTGGGCCGGAACCGGGGCCGGGCGAGCGGATCCGGCCAGCTGGGCACGGGTTCCGGCCGGGACGCCCGCGCAGCTGCACCCGCAGCCGCAGGTGCACGGGGAACCGGGGGTTACGGCCGGATCACGTCCTGGCATCGGATCACCCGATCACGGCGTCCGACGCCCTGCTCCGCTGCCTGGACATGCCATCATCGGTGGTAATCGAGGCCGGTCGCGCGGGCCGGCCTCACCGCCCGCGAGCCTGTGAGCTCGTGTCGAGCCGTCAGGGGAGGCCGCGTGTCCACGGGTACCGGCCCCGAGACCGACGAGCTGCCGGACAGCATGTCCGATGGGTCCGAGACCCTGCCCGAGCTCGTCGTCCCCACCACCTCCTACGCCATCGCGATGCCCGTGATCGAGGACCTCGCCGAACTCGGCGTGGTGCACGAGCGGGACATCCGCCCCCGCCGCCGGCTGCGCTGGTGGCAGATCCTGCCGATCGTGCTGATGGCCACCCTCGGCTCGCTGATGTTCGGCTTCCCGCTCGCCTTCGGCGGCGACAGCGCCTCCGCGATGATCGGCATGCTCGGCCTGCTGCTCACCGCCGCCTCGGTCGGCTGGGGGGCGATGGCCGCGCGCAAGGCCGGGTACAAGTGGCCGGGCGTGCCGCGCCGGGGCAGCGGGCAACGGGCCGGCTGGCGGGCGATCGTCCTCTACACCCTGTTCGCCGGCGTGGCGGTGGCCCTGGCCGTCTGGCGGGTCGTCCACCTGCGCGGCTGACCGCCCGCCCGCTCCCCGGACGCCGCGGACCCGGCTTCCGGCCCGCCAGTACCATCGGCGGTGTGAGCGACTCCACCACCGGCCTGCCCTTCCTCAAGGGCCACGGCACGCAGAACGACTTCGTGATCATCCCCGACCCCGAGGGCCGGCTCGACCTGGGCCCGGCGACGGTGGCCGCGCTGTGCGACCGGCGGGCCGGGATCGGCGGGGACGGGCTGCTGCGGGTGGTCCGCTCGGCCGCCGATCCGGCCGCCGCCGAGCTGGCCGACCGGGCCGAGTGGTTCATGGACTACCGCAACGCCGACGGCTCGATCGCGGAGATGTGCGGCAACGGCGTCCGGGTGTTCGCCCGGTACCTGGTGGAGGCCGGGCTGGCGAAGCCCGGTCCGCTGGCGGTGGCCACCCGCGCCGGCGTGCGGCAGGTCCGGATCGCCGAGGACGCCGCCGACGGCACGCCCGGCGAGATCACCGTCGACATGGGCCGCGCCCTGGTGCCCGGCCCCGAGGGCGTCGAGGTCGCGGTCGGCGACCGGCGCTGGCCCGCCCTGAACGTCAACATGGGCAACCCGCACGCGGTGGCCTTCGTCGCGAGCCTGGACGACGCGGGCGAGCTGGCCGAGGCGCCGGCCACCAGCCCCGAGGGCGTCTACCCGCAGGGCGTGAACGTGGAGTTCGTGGTGGACCGCGGGCCGCGGCACGTGGCGATGCGGGTGCACGAGCGCGGCTCCGGCGAGACCCTCTCCTGCGGCACCGGCGCCTGCGCGGTCGCGGTGGCCGCGGCCCGCCGCGACGGGGCGGACCCGACGGCGACCGGCGAGTCCGTCCGGTACACGGTGGACGTGCTGGGCGGGCGGCTGGTGATCGAGGTGTTCCCGGACGGGCGGGTCGAGAAGACCGGTCCGGCGGTGATCGTGGCCTCCGGCACGCTGGACCCGTCCTGGCTGTCCGGCCTGTCCGGCTGACCCCTGCGGGCTTTCGGCCGGCCCGCTTTGCCCGTTCACGGGTCGGCCGAATCCCCCCGTTCGGGTGATTGCGGTCACGGAACGGGAGCACGGCATCGCGGAACGTGCTGTCCTCGGTAGCATGGACCACCGGGTCGGGAGGCGCTCCGGTGATCGCTGCCGGAGGTGCAGATGACCATTGGCCCCGAGCTCAAGGGCGCTGGGGTTCCGTCGCTGCCGGCCGCCGGTCCCGGCGCGGTCGGCACCACGCGACAGCCCGGCCGGTTCAGCCGGGCGGCGCTCGGGCGGGCCGGGCGGGCGGCCCTGCTGGCCACCGGCCGGGGCCCGGTCCCGGACGCGATCGAGCCGATCGTCCAGGCGCACCGCCGCCACCACCCGCAGGCCGACCTCCCACTGCTCAGCCGGGCGTACCGGCTCGCCGAGGCCAGCCACCGCGGCCAGCTGCGCAAGAGCGGCGAGCCGTTCATCACCCACCCGCTGGCCGTCACCATGATCCTGGCCCAACTCGGCGCCGGGACGACCACGTTGGTCGCCTCTCTGCTCCACGACACCGTGGAGGACACCGAGGTGACGCTGGATCGGGTCGCCGAGGACTTCGGCCCCGAGGTGGCCTACCTGGTCGACGGCGTCACCAAGCTGGAGAAGGTGGACTTCGGGGCGGCGGCCGAGGCCGAGACCTTCCGCAAGATGCTGGTGGCCACCGGGGACGACGTCCGGGTGATGGTCATCAAGCTGGCCGACCGGCTGCACAACATGCGGACGATCCGGCACATGAAGCCGGCCAGCCGGATCCGGATCGCCAAGGTGACCCGGGACGTGCTGATCCCGCTCGCCGAGCGGCTGGGCATCCAGGTGGTCAAGGCCGAGCTGGAGGACATCGTCTTCGCCACCCTCCACCCCGAGGAGCACGCCCGGACCGGCGCCCTCGCCGCCGCCCACGAGGAGCGGCCGGACGAACTGCTCCAGCCGTTCGCCGAGGCCCTCGGCCGGCAGCTCGCCGAGGCCGGCATCACCGCCGCCGTCTCGGTCCGCCCCCGGCACTCCGTCTCGCTGCACCGGGTGCTGCTCAAGCGCACCGCCGCCGTCGGACCGGACGGCCGCCCGCAGGGCCTCCAGCCGGCGGACTACGGCCGGGTGCTGGTGGTGGTGGAGGAGAACGCCGACTGCTACGCCGTCCTGGGCGAGCTGCACACCTGCTGGACGCCGCTGCCCGGGGAGTTCAAGGACTTCGTCGCCGCGCCCAAGTTCAACCTGTACCAGTCCCTGCACACCGCCGTGGCGCTGACCGGCGGCGCGGTGGTCGAGGTGCTGGTGCGCACCCGCCGGATGCACGGGGTGGCGGAGACCGGGGTGGTCGCCCTCGGCGATCCCGGGCCCGGCCCGGCGGCGGCCGAGGACGAGCCGGACGACCGGACCGACCCGGCCCGGCCGGGCTGGCTGAGCCGCCTGCTGGAGTGGCAGCAGGAGACCCCCGACCCGGACGCCTTCTGGTCCGCGCTCACCGCCGACCTCCGCGACGACCGCGAGATCACCGCCGTCACCGAGACCGGGCAGACGCTCCAGCTGCCCGCCGGGGCCAGCTGCGTGGACGCCGCGTACCTGCTCGGCGAGGAGACCGGCCACCGCTGCATCGGCGCCCGGGTCAACGGCCGGCTCACCGCGCTGTCCACCGTGCTGCGGGACGGCGACGTGCTGGCCGTCCTCACCGAGTCGGCCGGCGAGCCCTCCGGGCCCGACGCCGAGTGGCTGGAGCACGCCCGGACCCCCGCCGCCCGGCTGGCCATCGAGCGCTGGCTGGCCGACCGCCCGGCCGAGGACGCGGAACCGGTCGAGGACGCCCATCCGGCCGAGGACCGCCCGGCCGACGCCGCGGCCGGGCGGCCCGCCGCGCCGGCGGCCCCGGCCGCCCGGCCGCGCCGCTCGCCGGTGGCCGTGCTCGGCCGGCCCGGCGCGCCCGTACGGCTGGCCCGCTGCTGTACCCCGGTGCCGCCGGACGAGGTGACCGGGTTCGTGATCCGCGGCGGCGCCGTCGCCGTGCACCGCGCCCAGTGCCCGGCCGGCTGGCAGATGCGCGAGGCCGGCCGCGGGCCGGTGGAGCTCGCCTGGATCCCTGACGCCGAGCCCGCCCACGGTTACCGGGCCACCCTGCACGCCGAGGCGCTCAACAGACCCAGGCTGCTGGCCGACCTCACCGCCGCGATCTCCGGTGAGGGGGTCGGGATCTCCTCGGCGGAGGTGGAGCCGCCGCAGCAGCTGCGGGTCCGGCACACCTACACCGTCGAGCTGCCGGCCGCCGCGGCCCTCCCCGGGGTGATGCGGGCGATGCTGCGGGTCTCCGGGGTGTACGACGTCTACCGGGCCGGCACCGATCGAAATGGGGATGACCCGGGCGCCGACGGCGTGCGACCATCGTGGGGAATTCAGGGCCGGTCCGCGGCGTTCACCGGAAGCAGTAGCGCCGGTTCCGTCCGCGGCCTGCAGGGGTAGCTCGTCTCACCCGCCGTGTCTGGCGACGTGGTCATGGGGCAGACTCCTGGGTGCGTGTCGCACCGGCCTCCCTTGAGACCCAAAGGATGAGATGACCTCCACGTTCGACAGCCGCACCACTTCCAGCGAGTCCACCCGCCGACTCGCCGACCTCCGGGCCGAGGCCCTGATGGACGAGGACCTCGCGGCGATCGACGAGGGCTTCGACCACTACGACGGCGAGCAGTACGACCGTTCCGAGCGTGCGGCGCTGCGCCGTGTCGCGGGCCTGTCCACCGAGCTCGAGGACATCACCGAGGTCGAGTACCGCCAGCTCCGACTGGAGCGCGTGGTCCTCGTCGGGGTGTGGACCGACGGCACGGTCGAGGAGGCGGAGAACTCGCTCGCCGAGCTCGCCGCCCTGGCCGAGACGGCCGGCTCCGAGGTGCTGGACGGCGTGATCCAGCGCCGTGACAAGCCCGACGCCGCCACCTACATCGGCTCCGGCAAGGCCCAGGAGCTGCGGGACATCGTCGCCTCCACCGGCGCCGACACCGTCGTCTGCGACGGTGAGCTCACCCCGGGCCAGCTGATCCACCTCGAGGACGTCGTCAAGGTCAAGGTCGTCGACCGGACGGCCCTGATCCTCGACATCTTCGCCCAGCACGCCAAGTCCCGGGAGGGCAAGGCCCAGGTCTCGCTCGCCCAGATGCAGTACATGCTGCCCCGGCTGCGCGGCTGGGGTCAGTCGCTCTCCCGGCAGATGGGTGGCGGTGGCTCCGGCTCCTCGGGCGGCGGTATGGCCACCCGTGGTCCCGGTGAGACGAAGATCGAGACCGACCGGCGCCGGATCCGCGAGAAGATGGCGAAGCTCCGCCGGGAGATCGCCGAGATGAAGAAGGGCCGCGACACCAAGCGCCAGGAGCGCAAGCGCCACCAGGTGCCGTCCGTGGCCATCGCCGGGTACACCAACGCCGGCAAGTCCTCGCTGCTCAACCGGCTCACCGGGGCCGGCGTCCTGGTGGAGAACGCGCTGTTCGCCACCCTGGACCCGACCGTCCGGCGGGCCCAGACCCCGAGCGGCCGGGTGTACACCCTGGCCGACACCGTCGGGTTCGTCCGGCACCTTCCGCACCACCTGGTCGAGGCGTTCCGCTCGACCATGGAGGAGGTCGCCGACGCGGACCTCATCCTGCACGTGGTCGACGGTTCGCACCCCGAGCCGGAGACCCAGCTGGCCGCCGTCCGCGAGGTGATCGTCTCGGTCGAGGCCCAGGACGTGCCGGAGATCGTGGTGATCAACAAGGCGGACGCCGCCGACCCGCTGGTCCTCCAGCGGCTGCTGCGCCGCGAGCCGCACGCGATCGTGGTCTCCGCCCGCAGCGGGCAGGGCATCGAGGAGCTGCTGAAGCTCATCGACGCCGAGCTGCCGCGGCCGGCGGTCGAGGTGAACGTCCTGGTGCCGTACACCAGGGGGGACCTGGTCTCCCGGGTGCACGCGGAGGGCGAGCTGATCTCGGCCGAGCACATCGCGGAAGGCACGCTGCTGCACGCCAAGGTGCAGGCCGAGCTGGCGGCGGAGCTGGAGCGGTACACGGCGGCCGCCCTGGCCTAGGCCCGGACGTCCGGCCCTGGCCGTCGGGCAACCCACAGGGGAGCAGCGCGGGGTGGAGGAGCACGAGTCGTGCTCCTCCACCCCGCGCTGCCCCGTGCGCCCCTCGTGCGTACCGGTCGCCCCGGTGCCCCGGGCTCAGCGCTTGGCGGAGAAGTACTCGAACATCTTGCGGGCCTCGTCGCCCAGGGTCGGCCCGGCCAGCATGGTGTTGGTGGAGTTGCCCACCGAGGTGTTGCTGACCAGGGCCGGCTTGCCGTCCCTGGCGCCGAACCAGCCGCCGCCGCTGGAGCCGCTGGTCATGGTGCAGCCCATGGCGAGCATCGGCGGCCGCGCGGGGTCGTAGACGTACGGCACCGGCTTCACCGTGGAGTCGCAGTGCTCCAGCTCCATGCCGTCGAACGGCGCGTCCGCGGGGTAGCCGTACGAGGAGAAGGCGGTGAGCCGGTCGGCCGGGGCGTTGAACCAGATCGGCACGGCCCCGCCGACGGACTCCTCCAGGGACTTGCCGCCGCCGCCCCGCTCGTTGCGGACCCGCAGGACGGCGAAGTCGTACTGGCTGGCGCCGCTGCCCTTCTCGCCGCCCTCCTGGGTCCACTGCGGCATGACGTACATGTCCTCGACCGTCCAGGCGCCGTGCGGGGCGAGCTGGTCGAAGGGCACGTCCTTGCGGCCGGCGGGGGCGCCGGGGCGGTTGAAGGCGGGGACGAAGCTGGTCTTCTTGAGCCAGTCGGCGCCCTTGCCGCCGTGCACGCAGTGCGCGGCCGTCCAGACCAGGTTGCTCTTCCCCGGGTGCCGGGGGTCGGCGACGACCGTGCCGGAGCACTCCGAGTAGGTGTTCTTGTTCACCTCGGCGAAGATCTTGCCGACCACGGCGGTGTTGGCGTTGTACGGGTGCGGCTGGGCCTTGGCCGGGATGGCGGGCGGGAAGACCACCTGGTCCCGGGTCGGGGTGCGGGCCTCGGCGATGTTGGCGTCCTTGGGCCGGACGCCCTGGGCGGCGAGCATCTTGGCCTTGTCCCAGTAGTCCTGCAGGGACTCCGGCTTGAAGCCGTGCTCCTCGGCCCACGCGGCCAGGTCCTCGACCTTGAGGTTCTTGAGGTCCTGCAGGGACTCCGGCAGCTTGACGGCCGGTTTGCCGCCGGTCGACGCGGCGGCGGGCGGTGGAGCGGCCGCGGGTTGCGGATCGCTTCCGCAGGCCGTGGCGGCCAGGCTCAGAACGGTCAGGACGGCGGCGGCGCCGGCGGTCCGGCGGGTTCCTCGGACGGTTCGTGGCATGGACTCGATCCCCGTTCTCCGGAGTGCGGTGGGCGGACTGCAGCGGGCCGCGCACGGTGGCGGCTCACTTCTTCGAGAGGTAGGCGAGGGCCTGCCGGGCGACCTCCTCCAGGTACGGGCCGAGCAGGTAGGCGTGGCCGGCGGCGCCGACCGAGGTGTTGCTGACCAGCCCCTGGCGGCCGTCCGGCATGGTGGCGAACCAGCCGCCGCCGCTGGCGCCGGCGGTCATGGTGCAGCCGATGGCGTACATCGCGGGCCGCTTCGCGTCGAAGGAGTACCGGCCGGGCCGGCCGCCGTCGCAGCGGTTCAACTCCTGTCCGTCGAAGGGCTGCACCGAGGGGTAGCCCCAGGCGGAGATCTCCAGCGCCTCGCGCGGGGCGTCGAACCAGACCGGCACGGCCCGGCCGATCACCTCCTCCAGCGACCGGTCGCCGCCCTGCGGGTCACGGACCCGGATGACCGCGAAGTCGTACTGGTTGGCGGCGTCGCCGGAGTGCCCGCCCTCGACCGTCCACAGCGGCGAGGTGATCACCTTGTCGGCCCACCACTGGCCGAGCGGGGCCACGTCGGCGAGCGAGGCCTTGTGGTGGTCGCTGGCCGCGCCGGAGCTGTTGTAGGCGGGCACCACGACGATGTTCCGGTACCAGTCGCCGCCCTTGCCCTCGTGGACGCAGTGCGCGGCCGTCCAGACCAGGTTGCTCCTGCCGGGGTGCGCCGGGTCGGCCACCACGGTGGCCGAGCACTGCCCGGTGCCGCCCTTCGGCGCGGTCATGAACACCTTCGCCGAGGCCGGGGTCATGGTGTACGGCCGGGGCACCGGGACGGCCTGTACCGGCGCGGGCGGAGGGTCGTTGCCCTCCCGGACGGCGGCGGCCGGTGCGGGCTGCTGCGGGGGCGCCCCGTCCATCGCGTCCGGGGTCCACAGGTCGCCCACCGCCGGGTTGTCGAAGACGTGCTTCGACGCCCAGGCGTCCCACTCCTGGTACCGCCAGCTCCGCAACTCCTCCCAGCTGTGCGGCAGTCCGTCCCCGCCGGACGTGGTGCAGCCGACCGCGGCGGCCAGCACCGCCGCGGCGACCGCACAGATCACGGATCCTCGCCGTATCGATGCCATGTCCTCGTCCCCCCCTCGACGTCCGCGGCCAGTCTCGCACCGGTTGTGGGGAGGACGGTACGACAGGGGGCGGATGTTGACGGTGAGTCACCGGTTAGTGATCCAGTGGGTTCGGAAGGGTGACAGCAATCGCCCGTCCGGGTGAGTGATCCTCCGGCATTCATCACAACGAGTGGGTCGATCTTGTGATCACGCGTCGGAGATAGGTAGCCCTTACTCCCAATCGACTCGCCGTGTCCCCCACGAGTCTCCACGGCCCAAGGAGTGCCTTTGAGCACCACCCTCACCGGAGTCCCCCCGGCCTCGGCCGACCCGGCCGACCACCGGACCGCGCCCGACCCGCTGCTCCGGCCCGACCCGGCCCTGGCCGCCGAGCACGCCGCCGTGGAGTGCCTGCTGCGCTGCTGGGCCCGGGAGACCGGCGCCTCGCCCGACGCCGAGGGCGTGCTGCACGTCCCCGTCCTCGGCGGCGCCGCCCGACTCGCCGCCCCCGTCCGGTACTGGTCCCCCTGCGGCTGGCACCGCTTCGGCCCGGTCGGCCTCCTCACCGCCTCCGGCGCCGACCCGGTCGACGCCGTCACGGCCGCCGCCCTGATCGCCGGGGCCGCCGGCGAACGCCCCGGAGCGGGCCAGGTCGCCGACCTCGCCGCCCGGGTCGCCGACTCGGTCGGCCGCACCACCGACATCCTCGGCCACCGCCGCACCACCCCGGCCACCGACGCCGGCCCCTTCCTCCGCGCCGAGCAGGCCCTCCTGCTCGGCCACCCGCTGCACCCCACCCCGAAGAGCCGCGACGGCCTCGGCCCCGCCCAGGGCGCCGCATACTCGCCCGAACTGCACGGCTCCTTCCCGCTGCACTGGTTCGCCGTCGACCGCGAGCTGCTCGCCGTCGGCTCCGCCGCGGGCCGGCCCGCCGAGGAGATCACCGCGGAGCTGTACGGCCGGCCCGACCTGCTCCCGCCCGGCACCGCCGCCCTCCCGCTGCACCCCTGGCAGGCCCGTGAGGCGGCACTGCGGCCCGCCGTCGCCCGGCTGCTGGAACGCGGGCTGCTGCACGACCTCGGACCGGCCGGGGAGCCCTGGCACCCCACCTCCTCGGTCCGCACCGTCTACCGGCCGGGCACCCCCTGGATGCTCAAGCTCTCGCTCGGCCTGCGGATCACCAACTCCCGGCGGGAGAACCTCCGTAAGGAACTCCACCGCGGCACCGAGGTGCACCGCCTGCTGGAGTCCGGCCTCGGCGCCGAGTGGCGGGCCGAGCACCCCGGCTTCGACATCGTCCGCGACCCCGCCTGGGTCGGCGTGGACCACCCGACCCTGGGCGACCCGAGCGGCCTGGACACCGTCCTGCGGCAGCAGCCCTTCGGCCCCGCCGACCGCGCCGCCTGCGTGGCCGGCCTGGTCGCCGAACAGCCCTTCGGCCGGGTCGACTCCCAACTCGCAGGCCTGATCACCGAACTGGCCGCCCGCGCCGGCCGGCCCGAGGCCACCGTGGCCGCCGAATGGTTCCTGCGCTACCTGGACGCCGTGGTGCTGCCGATCCTCTGGCTGGACGGCCGCGCCGGCATCGCCCTGGAGGCCCACCAGCAGAACAGCCTGGTCCTGCTGGACGCCGAGGGCTGGCCGGTCGGCGGACGCTACCGCGACAACCAGGGCTACTACTTCCGCGCCTCGCAGGCCGACCGGCTCTCCGCCCGCCTGCCCGGCATCGGGGACGCCTCCGACACCTTCGTCCCCGACGCCGTCGCCGACGAGCGCTTCGCCTACTACCTCGGCATCAACCACGTCCTCGGCCTGATCGGCGCCTTCGGCTCCCAACGGCTCGCCGACGAACGGGTCCTGCTCGCCGCGTTCCGCCGCTTCCTGGCCGGCCCGCGGGCCGCCGCCACCGGCTCCGCCCTGCCCGAGCACCTGCTGCACAGCCCGACCCTGCGCTGCAAGGCCAACCTCCTCACCCGACTGAACGGACTCGACGAACTCGTCGGCCCGGTGGCATCCCAGTCCGTCTATGTGGGCATCGACAATCCGGTGGCCGGCGCATGACCCCGACCGCGACCGCGCCGGCCCCCACCACCCCCGCGCCCGCCCCCACCGGCCCCGACCGCGGCCTGGCCGCCGAGGCGGCCGGCTGGGGCCCGATGCCCACCCCCGCCGGCGAGTTCCGGCTCCGGCCCGTCCGCCTCCCCGACGACCTCCCGCTGCTCACCCGCTGGATGAACGACCCCGCCGTGGACGCCTGGTGGGAACTGGCCGGACCCCCCGCCACCACCGAGGCCCACCTGCGCGCCCAACTCGACGGCGACGGCCGCAGCGCCCCCTGCCTCGGTCTGCTCGACGGCACCCCGATGAGCTACTGGGAGGTCTACCGCGCCGACCTCGACCCGCTCGCCGCGCACTACCCCTCCCGGCCCGGGGACACCGGCCTCCACCTCCTCATCGGCCCCGCCCACCGGCGCGGCCGCGGCCTCGGCTCCCCGCTGATCGCCGCCCTCACCGAGCGGATCCTCGCCCGCCGGCCCGCCTGCCCACGCGTCCTCGCCGAACCCGACCTCCGCAACACCCCCTCCGTACGGGCCTTCCTCCGCGCCGGGTACACCCGCGCCGCCGTACTCGACCTGCCCGCCAAGCGCGCCGCGCTGATGATCCGCCGGCGCGACGCCCGCTAGGACACCATGGACCACCCCCAGCCCGACCCGTACGACCTGCTGGGCGTCGGCATCGGCCCGTTCAACCTGTCACTGGCCGCGCTGGCCGACCGGGCCGACGGCCTGCGCACGCTCTTCCTCGACGCCAAGCCGGCCTTCAGCTGGCACCCCGGCATGCTGGTGGACGGCGCCCGGATGCAGGTGCCGTTCCTCGCCGACCTGGTCTCCCTGGTCGACCCGACCAGCCCCTGGTCCTTCCTCAACTACCTGCGCGCGCACGGCCGGCTCTTCCCCTTCTACTTCGCCGAACGGTTCCACCTGCCCCGCCGCGAGTACGAGCACTACTGCCGCTGGGCCGCCGACCGCCTGCCCAACTGCCGCTTCGGCACCGAGGTCACCGCCCTGCACTGGGACGGCCCGCGCCGGCTCTTCCGGGCCGAGACCGACCGCGGCGACCGGTGGGCCCGCAACGTCGTCCTCGGCGTCGGCACCCGGCCGGTCCGCCCCGAGGCCTTCGCCCTCCTGTGCGGCCACCCGCGGACCCTGCACTCCTCCGAGTACCTCCACCGGCGCGAGGGGCTCGCCCCCGCCCGGGACATCACCGTCATCGGCTCCGGCCAGTCCGGCGCCGAGGTCTTCCTCGACCTGCTGCGCACCCGCTCCGGCGACGGCACCCGGCTGCGCTGGCTCACCCGCACCCGGGCCATCGCGCCCATGGAGTACTCCAAGCTCGGCCTGGAACAGTTCACCCCCGACTACACCCGCTACTTCCACGGCCTGGCCGCCGAGGTCAGGGACGCCCTCGTCCCCGCCCAGTGGCAACTGCACAAGGCCGCCAGCGCCGAGACCCTCGCCGACATCCACGACCACCTCTACCAGCGGACCGTCGGCCGCCCGCTCGACGCCGAACCGGTCGAGATCCTCCCGGGCACCGCCGTCACCTCCGCCGAGGAGGGCCCCCGCGGCACCGTCGACCTCACCTGCCGGCACGTCGACTCCGGCCACCGGTACCGGATCCGCACCGAGGCCCTCGTCCTCGCCACCGGCTACCGGTCCGTCCGGCCCGCCGCCCTCGACCCGATCGCCGACCTCGTCGACTGGGACACCGACGGCCGCTACCGGGTCGACCTCGACCACCGGGTCGCCACCAGGCCGCCGCTCACCGGCGGCCTCTACGTCCAGAACGCGGAACTGCACACCCACGGGGTCGGCACCCCCGACCTCGGCCTCGGCGCCCACCGCGCCGCCGTCATCCTCAACGCCGTCGCCGGGACGACCCTCCACGACCTGCCCGACCGCACCGCCTGGACCACCTTCGGCCCGCCCGGACCGCCGACCGTCCCCCTCCAGCCCACCCTGCCCGCGGGACACCCGGAGGGGCTGCCCGACCTGCTGCCCACCGACCCGCTCCACCCCGCGGGCGCCCCCTCGGGCCAACGGCCCCGCACTGTCACTCCCGCCCCGTAGGCTGGGACGGCCATGAGAGACGACTCCGCACCCCAGCCCCCGGCGGGCGACGACGACACCCCGGCCGTCCCCACCTCCCGGATCCCCGAGCTGCTGCACGCCGCCGTCACCGCGGTCGGCGGCGTGGAGCGCCCCGGCCAGGTCCGGATGGCCGAGGCGGTCGCCTCCGCCGTCGACGAGGGCGAGCACCTGCTCGTCCAGGCCGGCACCGGTACCGGAAAGTCCCTCGCCTACCTGGTGCCCGCCCTCGCCCACGGCGACCGGGTCGTGGTGGCCACCGCCACCCTCGCCCTGCAGCGCCAGCTGGTCGAACGCGACCTCCCGCGCACCGTCGACGTCCTCCACCCGACGCTGCGCCGCCGCCCGCTGTTCGCCATGCTCAAGGGCCGCTCCAACTACCTCTGCCTGCACCGGGCGAACGAGGGCACCCCGACCGACGAGGGCGACGGCCTGTTCGACCCGGTGGACGCCCTCGGCGGCCCCACCGGCAAGCTCGGCCGCGAGGTGCTCCGGCTGCGCGAGTGGGCCGAAGAGACCGACACCGGCGACCGGGACGACCTCTCGCCCGGCGTCTCCGACAAGGCCTGGGCCCAGCTCGCGGTCACCTCCAAGGAATGCCTGGGCGCCAGCCGCTGCGCCTACGGCCAGGAGTGCTTCGCCGAGCAGGCCCGCGAGCGGGCCAAGCTGGCCGACGTGGTGGTCACCAACCACGCGATGCTGGCCATCGACGCCATCGAGGGCGCCCCGGTCCTGCCCGAGCACGGGCTGCTGATCATCGACGAGGCCCACGAGCTGGTGAACCGGGTCACCGGCGCCGCCACCGCCGAGCTCACCGTGCACGCCGTCAACCGCGCCGTACGGCGGGCCGCCAAGCTCGCCAACGAGAAGGCGGTGGACGCCCTGCAGGCGGCCGCCGAGAACTTCCACGGCCTGATGGAGACCGCCCAGCCCGGCCGGATCGAGGAGATGCCCGAGTACCTGGGCTACGCAGTCGCCGGCATCCGGGACGCCTGCCGCCAGGTGATCACCTCGCTCGGCGAGACCCGCGACAAGGCGCTCAGCGACGAGGACGCGGTCCGCAAGCAGGCGATGGCCTCGGCGGAGACCCTGCACGAGACGGCCGACCGGCTGCTCACCGAGTCCGAGTACGACGTGGTGTGGGTGGAGCGCAGCGACCGCTTCGGGCTGGGCGCCGCCTCCCTGCGGGTGGCCCCGCTGAGCGTCTCCGGCCTGCTGCGGGAGAACCTCTACAAGGAGCGCTCGGTCGTCCTCACCTCCGCCACGCTCAAGCTCGGCGGGGACTTCAACGGGGTCGCCGCCTCGGTCGGCCTGCCGGTGGAGGGGCGCCTGCCGGACGTCCGCACCGCCGAGGAGCCGCCCGTGGAGCCGGGCGAGGACGCCCCGCCGTACTGGCGCGGCATCGACGTCGGCTCCCCGTTCACCTACCCCAAGCAGGGCATCCTCTACGTCGCCAGGCACCTGCCGCCGCCCGGCCGGGAGCCGGACCGGCCGGAGATGCTGGACGAGCTGGCCGAGCTGATCGGGGCCGCGGGCGGGCGCACGCTGGGCCTGTTCTCCTCGATGCGGGCCGCCCAGGCCGCCGCGGAGGCGCTGCGCGAGCGGCTTGACCAGCGGATCCTGCTGCAGGGCGAGGACACCCTGGGCGAGCTGATCCGCGAGTTCGCCTCGGACGCGTCCACCTGCCTGTTCGGCACCCTGTCGCTCTGGCAGGGCGTGGACGTGCCCGGCTCCGCCTGCCAGCTGGTGGTGATGGACCGGATCCCGTTCCCGCGGCCCGACGACCCGCTGATGAGCGCCCGGCAGAAGGACGTGGAACAGCGCGGCGGCAACGGGTTCATGGCGGTGGCGGCCACCCACGCGGCGCTGCTGATGGCCCAGGGCGCCGGCCGGCTGGTCCGCGCCGCGGACGACAAGGGGATCGTCGCGGTCCTGGACCCGCGGCTGGCCACCGCCCGGTACGGCGGGTTCTTCCGGTCCTCGATGCCGGACTTCTGGTACACCACCGACCGGAACCAGGTGCGGAGGTCGCTGGCGGCCATCGACGCCTCGGCGGCGCCGGTCAAGCCTGTGAAGTAGCTCCGAGGGCGGCGCGGGAACCCGCTCGGGCAACCACAAGGGGCGTGTGGGGGTACCTCCCGGTCGAATGCCGGGAGGTACCCCCACACGCCCCTTCCGTGGCCGGCCGGGTGCCTCAGAGGCGCCGCAGGACGGCGACGACCTTGCCGAGGATGGTGGCGTTGTCGCCCGGGATGGGCTCGTACGCCGGGTTGTGCGGCATCAGCCAGATCTTGCCGTCCTCGCGCTTCAGCCGCTTGACCGTGGCCTCGCCGTCGATCATGGCCGCGACGATGTCGCCGTTCTCGGCCACCGGCTGGCGGCGGACGGTCACCCAGTCGCCGTCGCAGATGGCCGCGTCGATCATCGAGTCACCGCGCACGGTGAGCGCGAACAGCTCGCCCTCGCCGACCAGCTGACGCGGCAGGGGGAACACGTCCTCCACCGTCTGCTCGGCCAGGATGGGCCCGCCGGCTGCGATCCGGCCGACCAGCGGCACGTACGAGGTGGAGGGGCGGCCGGCCGTGTCGGCGGTGTTGGGGCGGGCCACCTCGACCCCGCGCACCTCGTACGCCCGGGGGCGGTGCGGGTCGCGGCGGAGGAAGCCCTTGCGCTCCAGCGCCATCAGCTGGTGCGCCACCGAGGAGGTGCTGCTCAGCCCGACCGCCTGGCCGATCTCACGCATGGACGGCGGGTAGCCCCGGCGCTGGACCGAATCCCGGATGACCTCGATGACGCGGCGCTGGCGCTCCGTCAGGCCCGCCTCGTCGGTGCGGATGCCGGGAGGACGGCCGGGGAGGGAGCGAACGGGGGTCTGCGCCACGAGCGCGGCGTCCTCGACGGGGTGGCTTCGGCTCATGCTCTGGTCCATGCTCTCCTGGTCCGTGGTGCGCCCGGAACGCTCCTGCACCGGGATGGCGGTCTTGGCGTCGACAGCGTTAACGGTGGTCATGGCGGCCCCTCATTCGACAGGTGCTCTCCCTTTGTCCAGCTCAACTGGTGCACCTATCGAAAGGTTGCGCCAAACACACGTTCGAGTGAATTTATTCGAGGTTGGCTGACTCGATCAAGGCCTTGGGTGTAGCTCGCTTAAATGTTCGATGCGAACAGTCTATTTCACCCACCGTGAAGATTTCGACCCGTAGCGGCGCGTCGAGCCGTTCGCCCCAGATCTTGTGGCTAGCCTGCTCGGTCGGGACTACAGGTTGTGGTCGGGGTCCGCGTCGGCCGCCGTGGTCCGGTACAGTGGTCCGAGGTTCCGAGTCCGTTCGTCATGCCCGCAGGGAGGGAGTCCCAGGTGCACTGCCCCTTCTGCCGGCATCCGGACAGCAGAGTGGTCGACTCGCGTGCGAGCGACGACGGCAGCTCGATTCGCCGGCGCCGCCAGTGCCCCGACTGCGGCCGCCGATTCACCACGGTGGAAACGGCCACCCTGATGGTGATCAAGCGCAGCGGCGTCACCGAGCCCTTCTCCCGGGAGAAGGTGATCTCCGGTGTCCGCAAGGCGTGCCAGGGCCGCCCGGTCACCGAGGACGCGCTCGCGCAGCTCGGCCAGCGGGTCGAGGAGTGCGTCCGCGCCTCCGGAAGCGCCGAACTGTCGACGCACGACGTCGGGCTGGCCATACTCGGTCCGCTGAAGGAGCTCGACGTGGTCGCGTACCTGCGCTTCGCCAGCGTCTACCGGGCGTTCGACAACCTCGAGGACTTCGAGGCCGCCATCGCGGAGCTCCGCGACGACCGGCCGCTCACCGCGGAGGCCGGCGCCCCGGTGCCCGCCGCCGCCCCCTGACGGCTCGGCCGTCCCACCCGGTCCCCCGGGCCGGAGCGCGCTCCCGGAGTGCGCACACATCGCCACACAACGTGCACCGCGGTCGGGTTCCCGCCTGCCCGCACACAGGAGAAGCGAACCAGCGGTACCCCCGGAGTAATCGGGGTGCCTAGGGCGTTTGCCCAGGAGGAGGAAGACAGTGACGGACACGACGAGCGGTTCCGCACGCGGCTCGAAGTCGGACAAGGCGGTGAAGGGCGCCGCCAAGACGCCCAAGGCCGGCCTGCGGCTGGAGCGCATCTACACCACCCCTGGCGTCCACCCCTACGACGCGGTCACCTGGGAGCGGCGCGACGTCGTGATGACCAACTGGCGCGACGGCTCGATCAACTTCGAGCAGCGCGGCGTGGAGTTCCCCGACTTCTGGTCGGTGAACGCGGTCAACATCGTCACCTCGAAGTACTTCCGCGGCGCCGTGGGCACCCCGCAGCGCGAGTGGAGCCTCAAGCAGATCATCGACCGCGTGGTGCTCACCTACCGTGCCGCGGGCGAGAAGCACGGCTACTTCGCCACCCCCGAGGACGCCGAGGTCTTCGAGCACGAGCTGACCCACGCCCTCCTCCACCAGGTGTTCAGCTTCAACTCGCCGGTCTGGTTCAACGTCGGCACCAAGCAGCCCCAGCAGGTGTCCGCCTGCTTCATCCTGGCCGTCGACGACTCCATGGAGTCGATCCTCGACTGGTACAAGGAAGAGGGCATGATCTTCAAGGGCGGCTCCGGTGCCGGCCTGAACCTCTCCCGGATCCGCTCCTCCAAGGAGCTGCTGTCCTCCGGCGGCAACGCCTCCGGCCCGGTCTCCTTCATGCGCGGCGCCGACGCCTCCGCCGGCACCATCAAGTCCGGCGGCGCCACCCGGCGCGCGGCCAAGATGGTCGTGCTCGACGTGGACCACCCGGACGTCGAGGCCTTCATCGAGACCAAGGTGAAGGAGGAGGAGAAGATCCGCGCGCTGCGCGACGCGGGCTTCGACATGGACCTGGGCGGCGACGACATCACCTCCGTCCAGTACCAGAACGCCAACAACTCGGTCCGCGTCTCCGACGAGTTCATGACCGCGGTGGAGAACGGCACCGAGTTCGGTCTGCGCGCCCGGATGACCGGCGAGGTCATCGAGACCGTCGACGCCAAGAAGCTGTTCCGCAAGATGGCCGAGGCCGCCTGGGCCTGTGCCGACCCCGGCATCCAGTACGACTCGACGATCAACCACTGGCACACCTGCCCGGAGTCCGGCCGCATCAACGCGTCCAACCCGTGCAGCGAGTACATGCACCTGGACAACTCCAGCTGCAACCTCGCCTCGCTCAACCTGATGAAGTTCCTCCGCGAGGACGACTCCTTCGACGCGGAGACCTTCGCCAAGGTCGTCGAGCTGGTCATCACCGCGATGGACATCTCCATCTGCTTCGCCGACTTCCCCACCGAGAAGATCGGTGAGACCACCCGCGCCTACCGCCAGCTGGGCATCGGCTACGCCAACCTCGGCGCCCTGCTGATGGCCACCGGCCACGCGTACGACTCCGAGGGCGGCCGGGCCCTGGCCGGTGCCATCACCTCGCTGATGACCGGCACCGCCTACCGCCGCTCCGCCGAGCTGGCCGGCGTGGTCGGCCCGTACGACGGCTACGCCCGCAACGCCGCCCCGCACCAGCGGGTCATGCAGCAGCACGCGGACGCCAGCGGCGCCGCCGTGTCGGTGGACGACCTGGACGCCCCGGTCTGGTCCGCCGCCACCGCCACCTGGGCGGACGTGCTGCGGATCGGCGCACAGAACGGTTTCCGCAACGCCCAGGCCTCGGTGCTGGCCCCGACCGGCACGATCGGCCTGATGATGGACTGCGACACCACCGGTGTCGAGCCGGACCTGGCGCTGGTCAAGTTCAAGAAGCTGGTCGGCGGCGGCTCGATGCAGATCGTCAACGGCACCGTCCCGCGCGCGCTGAAGCGGCTCGGCTACCAGGCCGAGCAGGTCGAGGCGGTCGTCGCCCACATCGCCGAGCACGGCAACGTGATCGACGCCCCCGGCCTCAAGACCGAGCACTACGAGGTGTTCGACTGCGCGATGGGCGAGCGGTCGATCTCCCCGATGGGCCACGTGCGGATGATGGCGGCGATCCAGCCGTGGATCTCCGGCGCCATCTCCAAGACGGTCAACATGCCGGAGAACGCCTCGGTCGAGGAGGTCGAGGAGATCTACTTCGAGGCGTGGAAGCTCGGCGTCAAGGCGCTGGCCATCTACCGCGACAACTGCAAGGTCGGCCAGCCGCTGTCGGCGAAGACCAAGTCCGCGCCGGCCGAGGAGAAGGCCGCCCAGGCGCCCGCCCCGGTCGTCGAGAAGGTGGTCGAGTACCGTCCGGTCCGCCGCCGCCTGCCGAAGGGCCGTCCCGGCATCACCACCTCCTTCACGGTGGGTGGCGCCGAGGGCTACATGACCGCCAACTCCTACCCGGACGACGGCCTCGGCGAGGTCTTCCTGAAGATGTCCAAGCAGGGCTCGACCCTCGCGGGCATGATGGACGCCTTCTCCATCGCCGTCTCGGTCGGCCTGCAGTACGGCGTTCCGCTGGAGACCTACGTCTCGAAGTTCACCAACATGCGCTTCGAGCCGGCCGGTCTGACGGACGACCCGGACCTGCGGATGGCCCAGTCGATCGTCGACTACATCTTCCGTCGCCTGGCGCTGGACTTCCTGCCCTTCGAGACCCGTTCGGCCCTCGGCATCCACTCGGTCGAGGAGCGCCAGCGGCACCTGGAGACCGGTTCCTACGAGCCGGTCGAGGAGGACGTGGACGTCGAGGGCCTGGCCCAGTCCGCGCCGCGGACCGAGAAGCCCCAGGCCGTCGCGCCGGTCTCGCAGCTCCCGGTCGCCGACCAGCCGAAGTCCGCGCCGGCCAAGGCCCACAACTCCACGGAGCTGGCCGAGATCCAGCTCGGGATGAACGCGGACGCGCCGCTCTGCTTCTCCTGCGGCACCAAGATGCGCCGCGCCGGCAGCTGCTACCTCTGCGAGGGCTGCGGCTCCACCAGCGGCTGCAGCTGACGCCGCTGACCGCCGGTCACCGATCCGGTGACCGGCGGTCGCAGTGAAGGGGACCACCCACCGGGTGGTCCCCTCCGCTGTTTCCGCTGTTTCCGCCGTCCCCCGCCGGGTGCCGGCCTCAGTCGTCGGCGAGGGCGAGGGGCTCGGACGCGGGCGGCGGGGGCTGAACGGGGGTGCCGGTGACCTCGGCGAGCTGGCGGCGGAGTTCGCGGACCTCGGCGGTGAGGTCGAGGATCGCCTGGTGGTTGAGGTGGTCCATCCGGTCGTCGGCCTCGAAGCGGGCGATGAACCAGGCGGCGATGTTGGCGGTCACCACACCGAGCAGGGCGATGCCGGAGAGCATCAGGCCGACCGCGAGCAGCCGGCCGAGGCCGGTGGTGGGGGTGTGGTCGCCGTAGCCGACGGTGGTCATGGTGGTGAAGGACCACCAGAGGGCGTCGCCGAGGGTGCGGATGTTGGCGGTGGGGGAGGAGCGCTCGATCTCCAGCACGGCCAGCGAGCCGAACACCAGCAGCCCGAGCACCGCGCCGACCACGTAGGTGGTCAGCCGGACCTGGGCGGCCATCCGGACCCGCTGCCCGGCCAGCAGCAGGGTGGACACCAGCCGCAGCAGCCGGAGCGGCTGCACCAGCGGCAGCACCACGGCGGCGAGCGAGAGCGGGTTGCCCTTGACGAAGCCCCAGCGGTGCTCGGCCAGGGTGAGCCGGACGGCGTAGTCGGCGGTGAAGCCCGCCCAGACGGCCCACTCGGTCCAGACGGCTCCGCGCAGCAGCAGCGGGTCGGCGTTCGGGGCGAGGATCGGTGCGGCGTAGGCGAGTGCGAAGAGCACGGCCAGGCCGATCAATGGTGTCTGGGTACGGCGTTCCCAGCGTTCCAGGCGGTTCATCTCGTGGTCTCCGGGCGCGTCACCGAGGATGGTCGGGCGGGGACGACTTTCTCACACGAGCCAGGCGGCCGGCCGTCGGCCGGTGCCGGGCCCGGGCGGGTACCGAGCAGGGCGGTGTCCGGCCCGGAGAGGGGAGCGGACGGTGGAAGCGGTCCTGGTGACGGGCGGTACCGGCACTCTCGGGCGGGCGGTGGTGCGCCGGCTGCTGGCCGAGGGCGAGCCGGTGCGGGTGCTGAGCCGGCAGGCGCACACGCCGGGCGACCACGCCTGGGCGGTCGGCGACCTGGTGACGGGGCAGGGGGTGGCGACCGCGGTGGCCGGCGCCCGGGTGGTGGTGCACCTGGCCACCACCAACGGCCGGCGGGACGTGGCGGCGGCCCGGCGGCTGGCCGGGGCCGCCACGGCGGCCGGGGTGCCGCACCTGCTGTACGTGTCGATCGTGGGGATCGACCGGGTGCCGCTGCCGTACTACCGGGCGAAGCTGGCGGCCGAGCGGGAGGTGGAGCACGCCGGGACGGGCTGGACGGTGCTGCGGGCGACCCAGTTCCACGACCTGCTGCTGCGGCTGATGGACGGCTCGGCCCGGCTGCCGGTGATGCCGGTGCCGGCGGGGCTGCGGTTCCAGCCGGTGGACGTCCGGGACGTGGCCGGGCGGCTGGCGGAGCTGGTGGCGGTGGGTCCGTCCGGCCGGGTGGCGGACTTCGGGGGGCCGGAGGTGCGGGCGTTCGAGGAGCTCGCCCGGTCGTACCTGGCGGCACGGGGGCTGCACCGGCCCCTGCTGCCGGTCCGGCTGCCGGGGCGGACCTTCCGGGCGTACCGGGAGGGGCGGCACCTGGCGCCGGAGCACCGGGACGGGCGGATCACCTTCGAGCGGGTGCTGGCCGAGCGCTACCACCACTGACCGGCCGCTGCCACCGCTGATCGGCCGCTGCCTCCGCTGATCGGCCTGGAGAACCCCTCACCCCTTCCGGTTGTCAACTTTGGTTGACAATCCGCGACTGTCAACCTAAGTTGACAGCATGAGCGAGACCAAGCAGCTCGCGGCGGACGCGAGCAGTCGGGATCCGGCGATCGGCCTGCGGGCCGTCCGGGCGCTGCGCGACCTGGCCGACCGTCTGGAGGACCTCCAGGTCGGCAACGCGCGGAGCCAGGGCTGGTCCTGGCAGGAGATCGCCGGCTGCCTCGGCGTCAGCCGGCAGGCCGTGCACAAGAAGTACGCCAAGCGGATCTTCGGTGGGTCGAGAGGAGAGGGCTGAGATGTTCGAGAGGTTCACCGCCGCCGCCCGGAGGGTCGTGACGGGCGCCCAGGACGAGGCCCGGGAGCTGGGCCACGAGCGGATCGGGACCGAGCACCTGCTGCTCGCCCTGCTCCGGGAGCCGGCCGACCCCGCGGCAGCGGTGCTGGTGGAGATGGGCCTGGACCACCCGACCGCGCGCGCCGCGGTGGTGCGGCTGACCCGCGGCGACATGGACGGCCGGGCGCTGGCGGCGATCGGCGTGGACCTGGACGCCGTCCGGGAGGCCGTGGAGGCCGCCTTCGGCGAGGGGGCGATGGACCGGCCGGCGCCCGCGGAGCGGCCGTCGAAGCTCCGCAGCCCGTTCGACGCCCGGGCCAGGAAGGTGCTGGAACTCTCCCTGCGCGAGACGCTCCGGCTGCGTGGGAAGTCCATCGCGCCGGGGCACCTGCTGCTCGGCATCCTGCGCGAGGGCGAGGGGCTGGCCGCCCGGGTGCTGGCCGACCACGGGCTGGACCCCGACGCCCTGCGCCGGAAGGTCGAGGCGGGGCTGGGGGAGGCCTGACCGTCCGAGCGGGGGCCGGCCACCCCCGCTCCGACCAGGGATTCCCCGGCTGGTACGGATGCGCAGCGTCAGCTTGTGCGACTGAACGTCAACTCGACGGTTGAGTCCAAAAGGTGAATGGATATGATCTGCTGACCGCGTGAACCGATCGTCCGTCCGAATCGCCCTCCTGCGAGCGCCCCGGGCGGACGCGCGCCGACGACCGCACCGCCGCTGACACCTGCCCCCGAGGACCGGACAGATGAGAGCTCGCACGCGCCCCGCCCGCGAGGTGGACCCCGGCCGGGACGGCGGCACCACCCTGTGGGCCCTGGTCGGCATCGTGGCCGGGATCGGCGCGTCCGTCGCGTCCGTCGCCACCACCGCCCCCTCCCACCGCCCGGCCGTGGCCGGGACCGTCGGCGTCGCCGCGGTGTGCTGGGCGGCCCTGGTGCTCGCCGCCGCCCGGCTGGCCGGCCGGGCCCGCCGCGCCGAGGCCGAACTCGGCCCGCTGCGGCACGAGGTGACCGAACTGCGGGGCCGGGCCGGTGCCCTGCACATCGACCTCACCGCCACCCACAATGCCGCCGCCGCCCTGCGCGCCGCCCTCGCCGCCGCCCAGGCCGAGGCCGAGCGCGACCGCGAGGACCTCAGGGCCGCCCGCGCCGAACTGGCCCGCACCGAGGCCGAGGCCGCGGTGCTGCGCGCCGAGGCGGTCACCGCCGCCGAGGACCGCGCCGCGCTCGCCGCGCTCCGCGACCAGGTCCTGCCCGAGGTGATCGACCGGCTGCGGGCCGGCTCCTCGGTGGACACCGCCCTCGCCGACCACCGCGACGCCCCGCACGCCGGCCTGCTGCGCACCGTCGCCGAGCAGATCGGTCACGGCGAGCGCCAGCGGGCCGCCGCCCTCGCCGTCTGCGCCACCGCCGCCGGACGGGTCCAGGCGCTGGCCACCGCGATGCACGCCGAACTGCGCGACATGCAGCACCGGCACTCCGAGGAGGTGCTGGGCGACCTGCTCAGCCTGGACCACTCCACCGCCCAGGTGGGCCGGATGGCCGACTCCATCGCCGTGCTCACCGGCGCCCGCTCGGGCCGCCGCTGGACCAAGCCGATCGGCGTCGAGTCCATCCTGCGCGGCGCCCTCGGCCGGATCGGCGCCTACCAGCGGGTCCGGCTGCACTCCGCCTCCACCGCCGCGGTCGCCGGCTTCGCCGCCGAGGGCGTGATGCACGCACTGGCCGAGCTGATGGACAACGCCGCCAACTTCTCGGCCCCGCCGGCCGAGGTCCACGTGTACGTCGAGGAGGCGCACTCCGGCCTGGTGATCACCGTCGAGGACGGCGGTCTGGGCCTCAGCGAGAGCTGGCTGCGCCGCGCCGAGCAGGCCGTCTCCGGCGGGGCCGCGGACCTCACCGCGCTCTCCTCCGGCACCCGGCTCGGCCTCGCCGTGGTCGGCTCGCTGGCCCGCAAGCACGGCATGGCGATCTCCTTCCGGCCCTCCGCGCGCGGCGGCACCGGCGTGGTCGTGCTGATCCCCGGTCAGCTGATCAGCCACCCGGCCCCGGTCGTGGCCAAGGCGATCGAGGCCGCCGCGGCCCCCAACCCGCGGGCCGCCGTCGAGCCGCGCCGCCCGGAGCCCGGCCCGGCCGCCCCCGCCGCCGTCCCCGCCCGGGTCGGCGGGCTCCCGCAGCGCCGCCGCGGTCAGACCCTGACCACGGCCCCCACCCTCACCAGCCCGGCCGCGCCCGCCCCGGCGGCGCAGTCCGTCCGCTCCGGCCCGGCCGCCTCGGCCGCCCGGTTCGGCGCGTTCCGCAAGGCCCTGCAGCAGGGGCCCGCCACCCCCGACGCACACCCGAAGGACGATTCCCGATGAGCAGCAGTACCGACCGCGACCTGGCCTGGCTGTTGGACAACCTGCTGGACGGCACGCCCGGCACGCGGCACGCCCTGGTGCTGTCCGCCGACGGCCTGAAGCTCTGCCACACCGCGGGCCTGGGCACCGACCAGGCGGACCAGCTGGCGGCCATCGCCTCCGGCATCCAGAGCCTGGCGTACGGCGCCTCCGCCGAGTTCGGCGACGGCAGCGGCGGGGTGCGGCAGTCGATGACCGAGTTCCACGGCGGGATCCTGTGCATCGTCGCCGCCGGCGAGGGCGCCCACCTGGCCGTGGTGACCGACGACGACGCGGACGTAGGCGTGGTCGGACACAACATGCACGGGCTGATCGAGCAGATCGGCACGTACCTGAGCGCCCCGCCGCGCGAGATCCGGGCCGCGGGGTGAGCGCGCGGCGCGAGCCGGGCCGGGCGGCGCGATGAGCGGGCCCTCGCACCGGGACGACAGCCCGGACCGGCTCTACACCGTCACCCGGGGGCGCAGCCGCCCGCCGGAGCACGCCTTCGACCTGGTCACCCTGATCGTCACCGAGCAGGAGCCGGTGGCCGGGATGCAGTCGGAGCACGCCCGGATCCTGGAGCTGTGCGCCACGCCCACCGCGGTGGTCGAGGTCGCCGCGGAACTCGCCCTGCCGGTCAGCGTGGTGAAGATCCTGCTCGGCGACCTGCTGGAGACCGGCCGGATCACCGCCCGCCACCCCCGGTTCGCCCCCGCCAAGGCGAACCTCCCCGACCTCGACACGCTGAAGCAGGTGCTCCATGGCCTCCAACGGCTCTGACGCCGCGCTGCTGCCGGACCTCCGGACGCCGCTGGCGTCCACCACGGACAACGGCCTGAAGATCGTGGTGGTCGGCGGCTTCGGCGTCGGCAAGACCACCCTGGTCGGCTCGGTGAGCGAGATCCGTCCGCTCAACACCGAGGAGATGATGACCAAGGCCGGCGAGGAGGTGGACGACCTCTCCGGCATCCGCGGCAAGCGCTCCACCACGGTGGCCTTCGACTTCGGCCGGATCACCCTGGACGAGCACGCCGTGCTCTACCTGTTCGGCGCGCCCGGGCAGGAGCGGTTCTGGTTCCTGTGGGACCGGCTGTTCACGGGAGCGCTCGGCGCCGTCGTCCTGGTGGACACCCGCCGCCTGGAGGAGTCCTTCCACGCCATCGACCGGCTGGAGCAGCGCGGCACCCCCTTCGTCGTGGCCCGCAACGACTTCGGCGGCGAGGGGCACGCCCTGGAGGACGTCCGCGCCGCCCTCGACCTGCCCGCGCACGTCCCGCTGCTGGACTGCGACGCCCGGGACCGCGAGTCGAGCAAGCAGGTCCTGCTCGCCCTGGTGCGCCATCTCCACGACCTGGCCGAAGCGGCCGAAGCCGAAGAGGAGTCCACGCCGTGACCGAGCCCGTGACCGCCCCCGGGGCCGAGCCCGAGCCCGTCTCCGAGCCCGCCCCGCCGCCGGGCTGCCCGGTCCACCCGGACGCGGCGCCGCTGTACGGGCCGCGGTTCCAGACCGACCCCGGCGGGGTCTACCGCGAGCTGCGCGAGGCGCACGGCCCGGTCGCGCCGGTGGAGCTGGCCGGCGGGGTGCCCGCCTGGCTGGTGATCGGCTACCGGGAACTGCAACTGGTGACGAGCCAGCCCAAGGTGTTCGGCCGGGACTCCAGCCGCTGGCACCTGTGGCCGAGCATCCCCGCCGACTGGCCGCTGAAGCCGATGATGGCCCCGGTGCCCTCGCTCCTCTACACCGAGGGCGCCGAGCACCAGCGCCGCAGCGCCGCCGTCACCGACGCGCTCGCCGCGGTGGACCCGTACGAGCTGCGGAAGTTCTGCGAGGACATCGCCGACCGGCTGATCGACGCCTTCGCCGGCCGCGGCGAGGCGGAACTGGTCGCCGAGTACGCGCACCAGCTGCCGCTGCTGGCGCTGTGCCGGATGTTCGGGCTCGGCGAGGACGACACCCCGCTGCTGATCCGCGCCCTGCTGGCGATGCTGGACGGCGGCGCCGACGCCCAGGCCGGCGCCCAGCAGCTGCTCGACGTGATGCTCTCGCTGGTCCGGCGCCGCCGCGAGCGGCCCACCGTCGACCTCACCTCCCGCCTGCTGGAGCACCCGGCCGGACTGACCGACGAGGAGGTCATGCGGGACCTGCGGGTGCTGCTGATCGCCGGCCACCAGACCACCGCGTACTGGATCTCCAACGCGCTGCGGCTGATGCTCACCGACGAGCGGTTCGCCGCCTCGCTCTCCGGCGGCCGCCGCTCGGTGGCGCAGGCGCTCGGCGAGGCGCTCTGGGAGGACACCCCGACCCAGATCTTCGCGGGCCGCTGGGCGACCCGGGACACCCAGCTCGGCGGGCAGCGGATCGCCAAGGGCGACATGGTGCTGCTCGGCTTCGCCGGGGCCAACACCGACCCCACCGTGCGGCAGGAGGACGGCCGGCCCGCCGAGGGCAACCGGGCCCACCTCAGCTTCTCGGCCGGCGAGCACGGCTGCCCGTTCCCGGCCCGGGAGGCCGCCGAGGTGATCGCCGGCACGGCGATCGAGGTCCTGCTCGACCGGCTGCCGGACCTGCGCCTCGCGGTGACCGAGAGCGCGCTGGTGTGGCGCCCGTCCGCCTGGGTGCGGGCCCTGGTGGCACTGCCGGTGGCCTTCACGCCCGGCTACGTGGCCGACTGACCGTGGCCGACCGGCCTGTGACCGATTGACCCGTGGCCGACCGGCCTGTGACCGATTGACCCGCGGCCGACCGACCTGTGGCCGACTGACAGGAGACGACCGATGACCGCACCCTTCGTGATGGACCCGCTGGCCTCGGACAACCCGGCCGAGGGCGCCCGGCTGCGCGCGGCGGGCGCCGTGGTGCCGGTGGAGCTGATGGGCGTGGCCGGCTGGGCGGTCACCCGGCACGCGGAGGCCCGCGAGCTGCTCACCGATCCGCGGCTGGTCAAGAGCGCCGAGCACTGGGCGGCGTTCCAGCGCGGGGAGGTGCCCCGGACCTGGCCGCTGATCGGCCTGGCGGTCCCCGGCCCCTCCATGGTCACCACGGACGGGACGGAGCACCGGCGGCTGCGCGCGATCGTGGCGCAGGCCTTCACCCCGCGCCGGGTGGAGCTGATGCGCCCGAAGATCGAGGAGGTCACCGCCGCGCTGCTGGACGCCGTGGCGGCGGCCGGCCCGGTGGTGGACCTGAAGACGGTCTTCGCCTTCCCGCTGCCGATGTCCGTGATCGGCTGGCTGATGGGCGTGCCGGAGCAGGACCACGCCTACATCCGCGAGCTGTACGAGCGGTTCTTCAGCAGCGTGAAGACCCCCGAGTCGGTGCAGCAGACCATCGCCGCGCTGAACGCCTTCGTGGCCGACCTGGTGGCGCGACGGCGGGCCGAGCCGGGCGACGACCTGACCTCGGCGCTGCTCAGCGCCGAGGTGGAGGGCGGGCCGCTGACCGACCAGGAGGCCGCCGCCACCCTGCGGGTGATCATCGCCGCCGGGCACGAGACCACCGTCAACCTGATCACCAACGCGGTCCGCGCCCTGCTGACCCACCCCGAGCAGCTGGCCCTGGTCCGCTCCGGCGGGGCGGACTGGTCGGCCGTGGTCGAGGAGTCGCTCCGGTGGACGCCGCCGACCAGCAACTTCCTGTTCCGGTTCGCCGCCGAGGAGATCAAGGTCGGCGGGGTGGTGATCCCCCAGGGGGACGCGGTGCTGGTCTCCTACAACGCGATCGGGCGGGACCCGGCGCAGCACGGGACGACGGCGGAGCTCTTCGACGTGACCCGGCAGGCCGCCCGGCACCTGTCCTTCGGGCACGGGCCGCACGTCTGCCCGGGGTCGCCGCTGGCCCGGCTGGAGGCGGGGATCGCGCTGCCGGCCCTGTTCGAGCGGTTCCCGGACCTGGCGCTCGCGGTGGACCCGGCCGAGCTGCGGCCGAGCCCGTCCGCGGTGGTCAACAGCCTCAAGGAGCTGCCGGTGCGGCTGTAGCTCCGCCGGGCGGCGGGGTCTTTGACGCGTGCGTGCCCGCGGCGCGTGCGGGGCGGGTGGGCCGTGGCGGGACGGGTGGGGCGGTCCCGACGCGGGCCGGTAACAACTGGGGCGCCGGTCGATGAAGGTCGAACACATGCCTTGGCGCGGGGTGACCGGTGGGTTAACGTCTTCAAGCCAGCCGCGGGCTGGGTACCGATCCGCATCTCCGGTTCAGCGCAGTGTCGTTCTGTCTTACTGTCGGCACCACCCGTGCCCTGCGAGGAGGACCGCATTGACCCCCATCCCGACCGCTACCGGAAGGCACCGTCGCCTGTCGGCCGCGTGGGCCGTGCTCGCCCTGGCCCTCACGGCGGCCTGCTCCAACAGTTCCGGGTCGAGCGGGGCTCAGGCCGAGGCCTCCCCGCTGACCGGGGACTGCGCCAAGTACCAGGCGTACGCCGGGCACGCCGGGACCAAGGTGACGATGTACGCCTCCATCCTCAGCCCGGAGTCCGACTCGCTGGAGAAGTCCTGGGCCGAGTTCAGTTCCTGTACCGGCATCAAGATCACCTATGAGGGTTCCAACGACTTCGAGTCCCAGCTCCCGGTCCGGGTGGCCGGCGGCAACGCCCCGGACTTCGCGATCATTCCGCAGCCGGGCCTGCTCGCCCAGATGGTGAAGAGCGGCAAGGTGGTCAAGCCGCCGGCCCAGACCGTGGCCAACCAGGACAAGTGGAGCCCGGTCTGGAAGACCTACGGCTCGGTCAACGGCACCTTCTACGCGGCGCCGATGAGCGCCAACATGAAGTCCCTGGTCTGGTACTCGCCCAAGGCCTTCAAGCAGGCCGGCTACCAGGTGCCCAAGACCTGGGCCGAGATGATGGCGCTCAGCGACCGGATCGCCGCCTCCGGCACCACCCGGCCCTGGTGCGGCGGCATCGGCTCGGGCACCGCCACCGGCTGGCCGGCCACCGACTGGCTGGAGGAGGTCGTCCTCGGCAGCTACGGCGGCGAGGTCTACGACCAGTGGGTCAGCCACAAGGTCAAGTTCTCCGACGAGAAGATCACCACCGCGATGGGGACGGTGGCCGGCTGGATGCAGAACCCGGCCTGGGTCAACGGCGGCATCGGCGACGTGAAGTCGATCGCCACCACCACCTTCCAGGACGCCGGCGCCCCGATCCTCACCGGCAAGTGCGCCATGCTCCAGCAGGCCTCCTTCTACCGGGCGCAGTGGCCCAAGGGCACCAGCATCGCCCCGGACGGCGACATCTTCGCCTTCCACCTGCCGGCCGTCAGCCCCACCGTCTCCAGCCCGGTCGTCGGCGGCGGCGAGTTCCTCGCGGCGTTCGCCGGCCGGCCCGAGGTGCAGGCCGTGCAGAACTACCTCTCCAGCTCCGACTGGGCGAGCAGCCGGGTCAAGGTCTCCAGCGGCTGGGTCTCCGCCAACCAGGGCGTGGACAAGAGCCTCTACACCGACCCGATCGACCGGATCTCCGCCGACGCGCTCACCGACCCGGCCGCGACCTTCCGGTTCGACGCCTCCGACCTGATGCCCGCCGCGGTCGGCGCCGGCGCCGAGTGGAAGGCGTTCACCGCCTGGTTCGCCGAGGGACAGGCCATCCCGAAGGTGGCGGCCGACATCGACGCGGCCTGGCCGCAGTAAAGGCCGTCCCCGGGCAGCGCGGGTCCACCCGCCCGCGCTGCCCCTCACCCTGCCCCGAGGAGGGATTGCCCGTATGCCCACGGACGTGCCCACCCACGCCGCCGGGGTGCTCCGCCTCGCCGACTCGACGTGGACGGACGCCTCGATCAAGCTCGGCAACAGCCTCGGCGCCATCGCCGGATTCCTCGGCGTCCTGCTGGTGGTCTTCTTCGCCGCCGGACGGGCCAAGGGCCGGCTGACCCGGCCGCTGGCGGTCGCCGTCCTGCTCGGGCCCGCCGCCCTGCTGCTGGCCGTCGGCCTGGTCGTCCCGCTGGTGCGCACCGTCTTCCTGAGCTTCCACGGCGACGACTCCACCCGGTTCGTCGGCGGGCGGAACTACGGCTGGGCGTTCACCACCCCCGGCATCCACGACGTGCTGCTCACCACCCTGCTGTGGCTGGTGGTGGCGCCGCTGGCGGCCACCGGGCTCGGGCTGGTGCTGGCCCTGCTGGTGGACCGGATGCGCGGGCAGGCCGTCTACAAGTCCCTCATCTTCATGCCGATGGCCGTCTCGCTGGTCGGCGCCTCCATCATCTGGAAGTTCGTCTACGAGGCCCGCGACCCCTCCCAGCCGCAGATCGGCCTGCTCAGCCAACTGGCCGTCAGCCTGGGCTGGGAGCACCCGCCGAACTGGATCCTGGAGCAGCCGCTCAACAACTTCCTGCTGATGGCCGTGATGGTCTGGGTGCAGACCGGCTTCGCCATGGTGGTGCTCTCCGCCGCCATCAAGGCCATCCCGGACGAGATCACCGAGGCCGCCCGGCTGGACGGCGCGACCGGCTTCCAGCTGTTCCGCTCGGTCACCGTGCCGATGATCCGCACCACGCTGGTGGTGGTCCTCACCACCGTCATGATCACCACCCTGAAGGCCTTCGACATCGTCCGCACCATGACCGGCGGCAACTTCGGCACCCAGGTGCTGGCCAACGAGATGTACTCGCAGTCCTTCGTCCAGTTCGACGTCGGCCGCGGTAGCGCGCTCGCGGTGATCCTCTTCCTGGCGGTGACCCCGCTGGTCGCGTACAACATCGTGCAGCTGCGGAAGGAGCGCTCGGTCCGATGAGTTCAGCCCCCTCCCCGGTGCGCCGGGCGTTCAGCAGCCCGCTGGCCTCGATCCTGGTGATCGCGGTGACCGTGCTGTGGACGATCCCCACCCTCGGCCTGCTGGTCACCTCGCTGCGGCCCAAGCAGGACGTGGCCACCAGCGGCTGGTGGGAGGCGTTCGTCCACCCCGACCTCGGCCTGGCCAACTACCACACGGTGCTGTTCGAGGACGGGTTCGGGACCAGCGGCGGCCTGATGCCGTACCTGGTCAACTCGCTGGCGATCAGCGTCCCGGCCACGCTCTTCCCCCTGGTGCTGGCCGCGATGGCCGCGTACGCGCTGGCCTGGGTGCGGTTCAGGGGCGCCGACACGGTGTTCTTCGTGATCTTCGCGCTGCAGATCGTGCCGCTGCAGATGGCGCTGATCCCGGTGCTGCGACTGTTCTCCGGCGGCGCGCACCTGGGACCGGTGACCCTCGTCCCGGCCGTCGACCTGCGCGGCACGTACGCGCCGGTGTGGCTGGCGCACACCATGTTCGCCCTGCCGCTGGCGATCTTCCTGCTGCACAACTTCATCGCCCAGCTGCCGCGCGACCTGATGGAGGCCGCGATCGTCGACGGGGCCTCGCACTTCAAGATCTTCCGTTCCATCGTGCTGCCGCTGTGCACGCCGGCCCTGGCCTCGTTCGCCATCTTCCAGTTCCTGTGGGTGTGGAACGACCTGCTGGTCGCCCTCACCTTCTCCGGCGGCACCTCCGACGTCGCCCCGATGACCGTCCGGCTGGCCCAGCTCTCCGGATCCTTCGGCGGTCGCTGGGAACTGCTGACGGCCGGCGCCTTCCTCTCGCTGATCGTCCCGCTGGCCGTGTTCTTCGCGCTCCAACGGTACTTCGTACGAGGTCTGCTCGCGGGCTCGGTCAAGGGCTGAACCGCCGCGGCCGGACCCCGCTCTGGCATGCACCGCGAATGTGTGGATTCCGAGGACGTGCGCACCCCCCACCCGGTACACCGGTACCGGCCGATAGGCCTGTCTGACCATCAGATCCTGGGGGTTGTGGCGTGAAAGTGAAAAGACGTGTGGCGGGCCTGCTGGTCGCCCTCCTGGCCGCGACCGGCCTGGCGGCGACGCCGGCCCGGGCGGCCACCGCCGTGCTGGGGACCACCACGGTGGGCGCGTCCACCGACTCCGCCGACTCCAACTACCTCAACGGCTCCCGGTACGTCACCGGGTCCAGCGGCGGCACGGTCGGCAGCGTCAGCGTGTACGTCGGCGCGGTAGGCGCCGCCCCCAACAACCAGTACCAGGTCGCGATCTACAACGACAGCGCGGGCCGGCCCGGCAGCCTGCTGGCCTCCAGCGCCGGCGCCACCCTCACCGCCAACGCCTGGAACACCGTCCCGCTGACCGCCACCCTCGCGGCCAACACCCCGTACTGGCTGGTCTACAACTCCAACGGCAGCAGCGCCGCGGTCAACAACCTCAAGTTCGCCTCCGGCGGCACCAGCGGGTACTCCTCCGGCCAGGTGGCCTACGGCACCTGGCCGTCCAGCTTCGGCGCGGTCTCCACCGGCACCCTCAACTACTCGATGTACGCCACGTACACCACCGACGGGGGCGGCACCACCCCGCCCGGCTCCGGCCCGGGCAGCGAGGGGCCGATCCTGCTGGTCGCCGACCCGGCCAACCCCTACACCCGGTACTACACCGAGATCCTCAAGGCCGAGGGCCTCAACTACTACAAGGTCGTCGACCTCCCGTCCGTCACCGCCGCGATGCTCGCCTCCTACGACCTGGTGCTGCTCGGCGAGACCCAGCTGACCGCCGCCCAGACCTCGATGTTCGGCACCTGGACCAACGGCGGCGGCCGGCTGATCGCGATGCGCCCGGACAAGCAGCTCGCCCCGCTGCTCGGCCTCACCGCCACCAGCGGCACCCTCGCCGACGCCTACCTCAAGGTCGACACCTCCGCAGCCCCCGGCACCGGCCTCACCGCCGACACCATGGGCTTCCACGGCACCGCCGACCGCTACACCCTGAACGGCGCCACCGCCGTCGCCACCCTGTACGGCGACGCGGCCACCGCCACCGCCAACCCCGCGGTCACCGTGCGCACCGCCGGCAGCGGCCGGGCCGCCGCCTTCACCTACGACCTCGCCAAGTCCGTGGTGCAGACCCGCCAGGGCAACATCGCCTGGGCCGGCCAGCAGCGCGACGGCGCCGACGGCTACCAGGCCAGCGAGATGTTCTTCGGCACCAACGGGCAGCCGGACTGGAACAACCTCGACAAGGCACTGATCCCGATCGCCGACGAGCAGCAGCGGCTGCTCGCCAACCTGATCACCCTGATGGACTCCGGCAAGAAGCCGCTTCCGCGGTTCTGGTACTTCCCGCGGGACGTCAAGGCGGTGGTCGTGATGACCGGCGACGACCACGGCGTCGGTGGCACGGCCGGCCGCTGGGACGGCTACATCGCCCAGAGCCCGGCCGGCTGCAACGTGGCCAACTGGGAGTGCGTCCGCGGCAGTTCCTACATCTACACCGACGACCCGCTGACCCCGGCGCAGGCCCAGGCCTACACCGACCAGGGCTTCGAGGTGGGCGTCCACATCACCACCGGCTGCCACCCCTGGGGCAGCCCCGCCGACCTCCAGGCGCTCTACACCGCGCAGCTCACCGAGTGGAAGGCCAAGTACGGCTCGCTGCCCGGCCCGTCCAGCAGCCGCACGCACTGCGTGGAGTGGGACGACTGGGCCACCCAGGCCAAGACCAAGCTGGCCAGCGGCATCCGGCTGGACGCCGATTACTACTACTACCCCTCCGGGTTCGTGAAGGACCGTCCCGGCTACTTCAACGGCACCGGTCAGATCATGAAGTTCGCCGACACCGACGGCACGGTGATCGACGAGTACCAGGCCACCACCCAACTGACCGACGAGTCCGGCCAGTCCTACCCGTCCACCGTCACCACCCTGCTGGACGCCGCGTACGGCGCCCAGGGGTACTACGCGGCGCTGAACGCCAACATCCACACCGACTTCGCCGCCTCCAGCGCCTCCGACGCGGTGATCTCCGCCGCCAAGGCCCGCGGTGTGCCGGTGGTCTCCGGCCGCCAGATGCTCACCTGGCTGGACGGGCGCAACGGCTCGGCCTTCTCCAAGCTGGCCTGGAGCGGCAGCGCGCTGACCTTCGACATCACCGGCGGGGCCAACGGCCTGCGCGCCATGGTGCCGGTCCAGTCGGCGTCCGGCAGCCTGGCCGGGATCAAGAAGGGCAACCAGGCGGTCAGCTACCGGATCGAGACGATCAAGGGCGTGGCCTACGCCTTCTTCGACGGCGCGGTGGGCTCCTACACCGCGAACTACGGCCAGGACACCACCGCCCCGACCGTGACCGGCACCTCGCCGGCCAACGGCGCCACCGGGGTGGCCCCGTCCGCGACGGTCCGGTTCTCCTTCAGCGAGCCGCTCGACCCGGCCACCGTCACCACCGCCACCCTCGGCCTGAAGACCACCGCCGGTGGCACCCCGGTGGCCGGCGCCGTCTCGTACGACGCGGCCACCAGCAGCGCGGTGTTCACCCCGGGCGCGGCGCTGGCGCTGACCACCGGCTACACCGCCACCGCCGGCGGGGTGAAGGACACCGCGGGCAACGCCCTGGCCGCCCCGGCCGCGGTCTCCTTCACCACCGGCGGGGCCCCGCCGAAGACCATCGGCAACACCGCGATCGGCTCCCTGATCGACGACACCGACTCCAACCACCTCAACGGCTCCCGGATCACCACCGGCGCCACGCCCGTCCCGCTGACCGCGCTCAGCGTGCACGTCGGCGCCATCGGCTCCGCGCCGAACGACCAGTTCCAGCTGGCCGTCTACACCGACAGCGCGGGCTCGCCCGGCACCCTGGTGACCGCCTCCACCAGCGGGACGCTCACCGCCAACGCCTGGAACCAGGTGCCGGTGAACACCACCCTGGCGGCCAACACCTCGTACTGGCTGGTCTACAACAGCAACGGGGTGAGCGCCTCGGTGAACAACATCAACTACGGCTCCGGGCCCTCGGGTTCGGGCGCGTACAGCAACACCGTGGTGCCGTTCGGCACCTGGCCGAGCAGCTTCGGGCCGGCGGTGAGGACCTCGCTGCAGTACTCGCTGTACGGGTCGTACTGATCTCGCGGTACGGACCGTCCTGACGGCCGCCGGCAGGCCACCGCCCGCTCCGGCGAAGAGCGCTGATCCGGAGTCAGCCGAGGGGCGCCAAGTGTCACAACTCTGCGACACTGGCGTCCCTCGGTGCTTTTGAACCTGTTCAATCGCTGCTCGGGAGCCCTAGAGTCGCGGTCACCGCCGGCGGAAACCCGTGTTCGATCCGCCGTGCGTCCGCGAACCGAGGGGGTCCCATGTCCAGTCCGTCCGAGCCCGAGTCGGCGGGGTCGCCGCCGCCACCGCGCCCGGTCCCCGACGCCGAGCGCGCCGAGGCCGCCGAGGCCGCCGCGCCGGCGGGAGGGGCGGGGGCTGCTGTCGCTGCCGGTGGGGCTGCTGCTTCCGGTGAGGCCGCTGCCTCCGGTGGGAAGACGGAGGCGGGTGGCACGGCGGAGGCCGGCGCCGAGACGCCGAAGACGCCGAAGGCGCCGGGTGCTCCGCAGCCCGGTCCGACCCCGCAGCCGGCCCCGCAGCCGTGGCCGCAGCCGGGCCCGCCGCCGCAGCCCGGCCCGTACGCGCAGCCCGCGCCCGCTCCCGGGCTGGCGTACCGGCCGCCGGGCAGCCCGTACCGCCCGCCGCTGCCGCCGCCGGAGCCGGCCTGGGTGACCGCCACCGAGCCGAAGCGGCCGGCGCTGCCGCACCCGCGGGTGCTCGCGGCCGCGGGGGCGTGCGGTGTGGTGTCGGCGCTGTTCCTCGGCGACGGACTCGGCGTCAACCTGCTGCTCGTCGCCGTGGTCGCCGCCGTCGGCGCGGGACTCGCCGCCGCCGCGGTCGGCCGGAAGGTGCGCCCGTGGACGGCCGTGTGGGCGGCCGGGGCCATGCTCCTGCTGGCCGTCCCCGCCCTGTACGAGGCCGGCTGGCCGGTCTTCCTGGCCATGGTCGGCGCGGTGGCGACCGGCTCGCTGGCGCTGCACGGCGGCCGCCGCTGGCCGGGCGTGCTGCTCGGCCCGATCGGCCTCTGGGAGCACCTCATCCCCGGCGTCGCCTGGAGCCTGCTGGCCCTGCGCGGCCAGGGCATGCCGGCGCGCGCCAAGGTGATGCCGATCCTCCGCGCGGTGGGCGTCACCGCCGTGCTGCTGGTGATCTTCGGTGCGCTGTTCGCCGGTGCCGACTCCACGGTGGCCGACCTGTTCGACGACCTGATGCCGGACCTGGAGGCCGGCAACCTGCCCTACCGCTTCGTGATGTTCTTCTTCGGCCTGACCATGGCCCTGGCCGCCGCCCACGCCGCCGCCGCGCCGCGCCGGTGGGACCGGCTGCCGGTCAAGCCCGGCACCCCGCGCGGCCGGCTGGAGTGGGCGCTGCCCATGATCGCGATGAACCTGCTGTTCGGCGGCTTCGTGGTCGTTCAGCTGGTGGTCCTGATCGGCGGCCGCGGCCAGATCATGGCCCGTACCGGCCTGACCCCCGCCGAGTACGCCCGCCAGGGCTTCTGGCAGCTGCTCTGGGTCATCGTGCTCACCATGGTGGTCGTCGCCGTGGCCCGCCGCTGGGCCCCGCGCGCCAACGACGGTGACCGCCTGCTGGTCAGGATCCTGCTCACCCTGCTCTGCACGCTCACCCTGGTGGTGGCGGTGGCCGCGCTCTACCGCATGCAGCTCTACATGGACGCCTTCGGGCTGACCCGGCTGCGGATCTCGGTGGCGGCGGTCGAGATCTGGCTCGGCGTGGTCTTCGTGCTGGTGATCGCCGGGGGCGTGGTCACCGCGCAGCGCTGGCTGCCCCGCGCGGTGGTGCTGAGCGCGGTGGTCGCGGTGGCGGTCTTCGGCCTGATCTCGCCGGACGCGCTGATCGCCGAGCAGAACGTGGCCCGCTACGAGCGCACCGGGACGATCGACGTCGGCTACCTGCGCGGCCTGTCCGCGGACGCCGTCCCCGCCCTCGACCGGCTGCCCGCGGACCAGCGGACCTGTGCCCTGCAGGTGATCAGCGCGGAGACGGCCGGCGCCGGCGAGCCGCTGCCCTGGTACGCGATGAGCCTCTCCGAGTCCCGGGCCCGGGACATCCTCACCGCGCGCCCGGCGGGGCCCGACCGCGGCGCGGCCTGCCACAAGGCCGGCTTCCGCGAGTACGGCGACGGGTACTGAGCGCGCGGCCCGGGCTGCGGGTCCGAGCGACGCCGACCGGTCCTGCTCCCTCTCGGGGGCGGGGCCGGTCGGCGTTGCCGCTGTCGGCAGTTTCCTCGTGGCCGTCCGGGTCAGCGCTCGGCGGCGCGGCGGCGCAGGACGAGGTGGGCGCCGCCGCCGATCACGATGAGAACGGCTCCGGCGGCGGCGAGGACCGTGGTGGGCCCGTTCGACCCGGTGCTGGCGAGCTCGGTGGTGCCGTCGCCCTCAGCGGCGGCCGGGGTGGCGGGGGCGGCCTGGGTGGCCTGGGTGTCCGCCGTGGCAGCCGCGGTGGTCACGGCGGCGGGGACCACGGCAGCCCCGGCGGGCTTCGTGGCCGTGGCCGTGGGCTCGGGCGCGGTGGGCTTGGCCGAGGCGATGGGGTGGACGACGGTCAGGGTGCCGAGGGCGGTGCCGCTCTTGTTGTCCTCGCCCTGGGCGCTGAGGCTGTAGTCGAACCAGTCCAGGTCCTTCCGGACGTCGGCCGGGACGGAGAAGCGGAAGGTGATGTCGGCGGACTCGCCCTTGCCGAGCTTCAGCATCGGCAGGGTGTCGCTCTTGTTGACGATCCCGCGCGTGCAGCCCGGCTGCAGGGGGAGCGCGTGCCAGCCGCCCTTCCCCTGCTTCCAGGAGACCTTGACGTCCGTCGGGTTCAGGTCGTGCCCGTTGACGAAGTGGGCGAGCCCGATCATCGGCTCGACCCGCTCGTACGCGGCGTCGGTCGTGTTGGTGATCCGCACCGGGATCTCCACCGTGGCGCCGCCGGCGGTGATCGAGTCGAAGGTGGCGTTCTGGGTGACCGACAGCTCGCCCTGGTGCGCCGGGGCCGGCGTCCGGCCGGCGTCGTGCAGGTCCGAGCCGCACACCGCCCAGGCGCTGGTGCCGCCGGTCAGCAGCGGGAGGGCGATGCCGAGGGTGAGGGCGGCGGTGGTGGTGGCGACGGAATTGCGGACGAAGCGGAACATAACGGGCGTGCGCATGAAGTGTTTCCCCCGGCGGTGACGAACTGACGGTGTGTGGGTGAAGGCGGCCGGCGCGTCGGTCCCCCCGGACGTTGCCGCCGGTCTCGCTCTCCGTGCCCTCACCCCTGGAGACGTCCATCCCCGCCGGGGGTTGCAGGCGGGTTCGGAGAATTTCTTCCGCCCCACGGGTGCCCGGCGCGCGGGGCCCGCGGCCGGAGTGTGACCGGGATCATCGGCGGGGATCCGGGCCGGTTTTCGCGGACCGCCCGCGTGCCGGAGCGGGTCCGGCCGGGGCGTAGGCTGGGCGGTGCCCGACCAGACCCGAAACGGACTCCTCCCATGCCCATCGACCCCCCGACCCACTCGGTGGAGCGCTCGCTGCGCCGGACCGGAGCCACCGTGGTGGCCGGGCTCGACGAGGTCGGCCGCGGCGCGTGGGCCGGTCCGGTCACCGTCGGTGCCGCGATCACCGGCCAGCGCCGTCCCCCCGAGGGGCTGACCGACTCCAAACTGCTCACCGAGCGCCGCCGCAACGCCCTCGCCCCGATGTTGGCCGACTGGGTCACCGCCTACGCGATCGGCCAGGCCTCGCCGCAGGAGTGCGACGAGTTGGGGATGACGGCCGCGCTGCGGCTCGCGGCGATCCGCGCGCTGGAGGCCCTGCCGGTGCAGCCGGACGCGATCATCCTGGACGGCAAACACGACTACCTGGGCGGGCCGTGGCGGGTCCGGACGGTCATCAAGGGCGACCAGTCCTGCGTCTGCGTCTCGGCCGCCTCGGTGCTGGCCAAGGTCCACCGCGACGGTCTGATGGCCGAACTCGGCGCCGACCACCCGTCCTACGGTTTCGAGGAGAACGCCGGCTACCCCTCGCCCGTCCACCGCGCGGCGCTGGAGGAGTTCGGTCCCACCGAGTACCACCGGCTGTCCTGGGCGTACCTCGACTCGCTGCCCCAGTGGCGCCACCTGAAGCGCGGACGGTTGGTCGAGCAGGTGGGCGAGCAACTCTCCCTCGGCTTCTGACGGGCTGTCAGCAAGGGGTGTACGGGCCGTCGTTTCCGTACCCCCGGTGCCCAACAGGTGGGGCGCCCGTGCGCATCCGACCGGCATTTGATAGACATCCGGGTATGCCTGTCTTCCCCGAGGAGCCGGAGATTCACGAGAGTATCCCGGGCCCCGGCGTTCCCCTTCCCCACACGTCGGACGCACCTGCCCCCCGTATGCCCGTTGCCACCACCCCCCGTCCGGTCCCCGGCCCCCGCCCGGCGCCTCCGCGCCCGGCACCGCCGCGAGCCGCGTCGATCCCCAAGCCGGGCCCCCGGCCCGCCGCGCCGCAGCCTGTCGTGCAGCTCTTCGCCGCCGCCGTCGGTGACGCCCTGGAGCGTGCCGACGAGGTCGTCGACATGCTGCTGGAGTCCGGCCGCAGCCCCGGCGACGTGCTGGTGCTCACGGTCGGCGAGCCGCACCCCTGGCAGCAGCACGAGCTGTCCTTCGGCGAGGGCCGCTACTGGGCCCAGCTCGTCGACGGCGCGGACGTGTTCTACGCCGACGCCGCCGCGACCCGGCCGATGCGCCGCGAGGTGGTCGTGCTCGTGGTGAACGGCTCCGCCCCCGCCAAGGTCGAGCGCGCCGCCAAGAAGGCGCTCGGCCACGCGGGCGCGCTGCTCGTGGTCTGCGGCGGGTCCGAGCTGGTCGCCCGGCTGTTCCCGTCCGCCGGCAAGCCCGCCTTCGCGTGATCGCCGTTCGCTGACCGGTCCCGACGACCGGAGCGAGTCCACCACGGGTGTCGCCCTCACCGAGGGCGGCACCCGCTCTGCTCGGCTGCGGTGCCTCCCGTGGTGCCGCTCACGGTGAGGCCGCCGTGCCCGGTGGGCCCGGACGTCAGCGGGTGCCGGTGCGGCGGACGGCGTCGAGCGCGCCCAGCCGGGCCGGACGGGCCGGACGCCAGCGGTGGTCGGACTCGCGGGCGATCCGCGGCGGCAGCTCCGTCACGGTGTGCACCGGGCCCTCGGCCCAGGACCCGGAGTGCGGATTCCGTCCGCGCCGCCCGTCACCGATCGACTGCCAGCCCGCCGGGGTCAGCGTCAGGTACGAGCCGCAGCGCAGCCCGTGCAGCTCGGCGGCGTCGCGCAGCGCCCACATCCAGGCGCCGTCCTGCTCCGTCCAGTCCGGCCCGCCCTCGCGGCAGCGCAGCAGGACCGCCGTCCGGTTGGGCGCGGAGAGCCGCAGGTCGTGCGGGGTGATCCGGCGGAGCTGGGTGAGGATCGCGTTCCGGTGGTGCCAGCCGTCGGTGACGTGGGACCGGGGCGTGAAGGACGCCGAGGCGACCACCCGGTGCTCGGCGTCCAGGACCGCGATCACCGTGGTGCCCGGCTGCGGCAGGTGCCGCTGGTGGAGCTCCGCGACGAACTCGCGGGGCGCCCGCAGCAGCGGGACGTCCAGCTCGTTCCAGGCCGTCAGGTCGAGGATCCGGGCGCCGTCCCCCCGGGAAGAACCCCGGTCGAAGCCGTCGATCACGATCCTCCTTCCCGGGCCGTCGGGCGCACGGATGCGCGGGCGTACGCCAAAGGCAGGGTCGCGGGACCAGACGTCGGGTACGGCTCCAATTCTCAGGTCAGAGCCGCTCCAGCGGCAACGACGAAATCCCGGACGCCGCCCGAATGCGGCGGTTCTGCCGGATATATTCCACCCGCGGCACAGTGCCATTCGACGGACGGCGGAGAGGTTCGCGAGCGCACCCCGGGCCGGCCGGTCCGACCGGCCCCCGCGCTCGGCCCTGCCGGCTCCGCACCACGCGTCCCAGCAGGCACATCCCCTCCCGTCCGTCCCCGTCCGGGGCCTCCCGGCAGCCGTCGTCAGCCCTGTACCGCCAGGACCAAGGGCAACACGGCCGAGGCTCCCGCCCTCCGCAGCAACCGGGCCGCCACGGTGACCGTCCAGCCGGAATCCACCAGGTCGTCGACCAGCAGCACCGGACCGGGCGACGCCGCCAGCGCCTCCCGCAGCTCCGCCGGCAGCACCAGCGCACCGGACACCGAGTGCAGACGCTGCGCGCTGTTGCTCCGCGGACCGTGCGGCGGTCGCCCGTCCGCATACCCGATCCGCCCGAGCAGCGGCAGCCGGCCGATCGCGGCGATCTGCTCGCCCAGGCTGGAGACCAGCTCGGGCCGGGTGGCGGAGGCCATGACGACCACGCCCACCGGCCGGTCCAGGCGGGACCCGTCGGCGCCCGCCGGGCCGGACCAGCCGCCGGGACCGCGCGCCCAGTCGGCCAGCACGCCCACCATCGCGTCCAGCACCTCGCGGGGGACCGGACCGTCCGGCGACTGCTCGCCGAGCAGGGCGCGCAGCCGGTTGCCCCAGCCGATGTCGGAGAGCCGGCCCAGCGCGCGACCGGTCTCGGCCTGCTCCCCGGCCGGGATCCTGCCCTTCACCGACACCCCGAGCGCGTCCATCCCGGTCGGCCACAGCCGCCGCGGCTCGAAATCGACGCCCGGCCGGCCGAGCGCCGCCCGCGCGGCGGCCAGCGCCTCCTCGGACACCGAGGCCGAGTGCCTCGGCCCGGCGCAGTTGTCGCACCGGCCGCAGGGCATGGCCTCGGGGTCGTCCAGCTGGCGGCGGAGGAACTCCATCCGGCAGCCGTCGGTGGACGCGTACGCCCGCATCGCCCGCTGCTCGGCCACGCGGGACTCGGCGACCTTCGCGTAGCGCGCGCCGTCGTACTCCCAGGGCCGGCCGGTGGCCGTCCACCCGCCGCGCACCCGGCGGACCGCGCCGTCCACGTCCAGCACCTTGAGCATGGTCTCCAGACGCGTCCGGCGGAGGTCCACCCGCGGCTCCAGCGCGGCGGTGGACATCGGGCGGCCCGCCTCGGCGAGCGCGTCGATCGTCCGCCGGACCTGCTCCTCGGGCGGGAAGCCCAGCGAGGCGAAGTACCGCCAGATCGCCTCGTCCTCCCGGCCCGGCAGCAGCAGCACCTCCGCCTTGTCCACCCCACGGCCGGCTCGGCCCACCTGCTGGTAGTACGCGATCGGGGAGCCCGGCGAACCCAGGTGCACCACGAAGCCGAGATCCGGCTTGTCGAAGCCCATGCCGAGGGCGGAGGTGGCGACCAGCGCCTTGACCCGGTTGGCCAGCAGATCGGCCTCGGCGCCGCGCCGCTCGGCGTCCTCCGTCCGGCCCGAGTAGGAGGCGACCGGGAAGCCTCGCCCGCGCAGGAAGGCCGTGACCTCCTCGGCGGCGGCCACCGTCAGCGTGTAGATGATCCCCGAGCCGGGGAGCTCGTCCAGGTGGTCGGCGAGCCAGGCCAGCCGGTGGGCGGGGTCGGGCAGCGGGAGCACGCCGAGCGAGAGGCTCTCGCGGTCCAGCGGGCCGCGGAGCACCAGGGCGGCGGTGCTGCCGGTGCCCGTGGTGCCGGGGGTGCCGGGGCTCCCGGTTGCGAGGGCGCTGCCGGTGCCGAGCTGCTCGGCGACGTCGGCGGTGACCCGGGCGTTGGCGGTGGCCGTGGTGGCCAGCACCGGGACGCCGGGGGAGAGCTCGGCGAGCATGGTCCGCAGGCGGCGGTAGTCCGGGCGGAAGTCGTGGCCCCAGTCGGAGATGCAGTGCGCCTCGTCCACCACCAGCAGGCCGGTGGAAGCGGCCAGCTTGGGCAGCACCTGGTCGCGGAAGTCCGGGTTGTTCAGCCGCTCGGGGCTGACCAGGAGGATGTCGACCCGGCCGGCCGCGACCTCCGCCTGGATCTCCTCCCACTCCTCCGGGTTGGCCGAGTTGATGGTCCGCGCGTGGATACCGGCCTTGGCGGCGGACTCCACCTGGTTGCGCATCAGGGCGAGCAGCGGGGAGACGATCACCGTCGGCCCGGCGCCGCGGGACCGCAGCAGCGCCGTGGCGATGAAGTACACCGCGGACTTGCCCCAGCCCGTGCGCTGCACCACCAGAGCCCGGCGGGAATCCACGACCAGGGCCTCGATGGCCAGCCACTGGTCCTCCCGCAGCACGGCGGACGGGCCGGCGAGCTCGCGCAGCACGGCCTCGGCCCGGTCGCGGACGGCGGCACGGGTGGTGGCGTCGGCGGGGCCGGTGGAGCCGGTGGAGCCGGTCGGTTCGGTGGGGTGCGAGGGGTGTGTGGCGTCGGTGGCGGGGGTGATGGGGTCCGGGGTGCGCGGGTCCATGGCTCATGCATACCGTGCGGGACTGACAGACCGCGAACCGCCGGGTGGGGAAGGGCGCGGTGGGGCGGGCGTGCGGTGGGGTGGCCGTTCGGGGCGGGTCACCCACACGAGGGACGGATTGCTGATGCCCGGCGTTTCTCCACAGCCATTCGGGTGATCCCGTCGGGGGGCTCGTTCCCGAGGCACCCTCTCCGGCATGAACCAGCACAGCGACGACCGTGCCCCGATCCTCCCCGCCGACCTGCCCGGCGCGCTCCCCGGCCACCTCCCGGTGCGGATGCGCGGCCCGGCCGACATGGCCGAGATGCTGCCGTACCTGCTCGGCTTCTACCCCGACGACAGCGTGGTCGCCGTGGGGCTGCACGGCCCCGGGCTGCAGCAGGGCGGCGTGATCCGGGTCGACATCCCGGAGGACGTCGGCCTGTGGCCCAAGGTGGCCGGAGACACCGCCCGGCTGCTGATCAACCTCTCCGAGCAGCGCGACCGGCGGCCCGACCAGGTCCTGCTCTACCTCTGCCGCGACGCCGGGCCGGGTGCGGAGCCGGCGGCGGTGCGCCGTCCGGCGACCGAGGCCGATCCGCCTCCCCGGGCGCCGGGGGAGGGCCGCCAGGAGGACTTCGACCCGGACGCCGGCGGGCGGGGTGACCCGGGTGACCCGGGTGCGGGTGGACGGGCGGTGCTCGCCGAGTTCGGCCCGCTCGCCCGCCTGCTGGCCGTGGCCTTCGAGCAGGACGGGGTCACGGTGAAGGAGTCGCTCTGCGTCTCCGACGGCCGGTGGTGGTCCTTCCTCTGCACCGGCCCGGGCTGCTGCGACCCGTCCGGCACCCCGATCCGGCCGGCCGGGCTGCCGAGCCCGCTGGCCGCCGCGGCGACCTACGCGGGGCTCGCGCCGCGCGGCAGCCGGAAGGCCATCGTGGCCGGCCTGGCACCGGTCGGCCCGCCGCTGTCGGAGGTCCAGCGGCGGGCCATCGAGGAGGCCGGTCCGCCGTTCATCCGGGAGATCACGGGCACCGACGGCCGGTTCGGCGCGGTGGACCGCACCTCCGAGCTGCTCGCCGAGGCGATGGCCGAGTTCCGGGCCGGGGCGACGGAGCTCGACACCGCCCGGACCGCCCGGCTGCTGATCGGCCTTCAGGACAAGCTGGGCCGCGACCGCGGCGCCGAGTACGCCGAGCCCGACGAGCTGGGGGTGGCCCAGCGGCTGTGGCGGTTCCTGGTCCAGCGCAGCGTGCCCCCGTTCGAGCACCTCGCGGCTCCGCCGATGACCCTGCTCGGCTGGACGGCCTGGCTGGCCGACGACGCCGCCACCGCGCGGATCGTGCTTTCCCGCGCCCTCGACATCGAGCCGGGCTACACCCTCGCCCAGCTGCTGTACCAGTCCCTCAACAGCGGACTGCGGCCGGACCAGCTGCTGGCGGTCGTCCGCAAGGGACGGGATCAGGCCGACCGCCGCGCGGCGGCCACCGTCGGCACCCTGGTGTCCTCGCCGCCCGGCGGTGACCGGGACGACGGGCCGGCCGACGAGGCCGACCCCCACGCGCCCGATGGCGATCCGGGCCCGCCCGGGCCCGGCAGCCCCGTCACCAGCCCCGACCCCGGGGCCCGCGCCGCACCGGTCGACCCGTCGGCCGACTCGCCGGGTGATCCGCCCTCCGCGACGGCAGGGCCCGGCGAACCGGATCCGGGCGACCGGGCCGGTTCGGCCCGGCGCCGGATGGGCCTGCGCGCCCGGACCGCCCGGACCGCCCGGACTGCCCGGCTGGGCCGTCAGGCCGACCGCCGTTCCCGCGACCACGCCGACGGCGGCTGAGATGGCATCCGCCGTCCGGGCGCCGGCGCCCCGCCGAGCCGGCCGGCCCCGGCGTGGCCCGGGCACCCGGCCGCCGCGTCGCCCGGTCCACCACGGGAGTCCACCCGGCCCGCGGCCGGCCGCGGCATCCGCAGCCGTTCCCGAACGCCACCCGGGCTCGCGGGACGGCCCCCGCAGGCCGGGCCGGGGCGGGCCGCCGGGGCGACCCCGACGACCGCGACACGCCCTACGCCTCGCCGCGCGCCATCCGGATCAGGCGGTCCAGCACGGCCCCGCCGCTGACCCGCAGACCGTCGTGCTCCCACTCGTTGGTCACCCAGGTCCGGACGTTGCGCACCGCGCGGGCCGTGGCCAGCGAGTCGGCGGTGTCAACGTACATGTCGTCGTGGTAGACGGCGGCCACCACCGGCACCTGGTTCGCCGCGAGCCGCTCCGGGTCGTACAGGTCGGGCCAGTCGGTCCGCTCGGCGAGCAGCTGGGCGGTCTCGGCCAGCGGCCGCAGCGCCGGGTCGGTCTCGAACATCCAGGGGAGGATCATCTCCCCGGTGAACAGCACCGGCTGGTCCGGCGCCGCCAGCGCCCGCTCCGCGTCGAACTCCGGGAACTCCCGGCGCACCCGCTCCGCAGCCCAGTTGGTCGCGCCCTTGTCCACCGAGCGCTGGCCGTAGATCGACTCGTGCAGCACCGCGTACAGCGGGCCCTGTGCGAAGGAGAGCTGCGCCTGCGCTCCGGACAGGAAGGCGTCCGACAGCTCGGGGCCGTCCACACCCTCCACCCACGCCTCCTCCAGCAGGTAGTGCAGCGTGTACGAGCCCGTCCCGGCCCCGAGCAGCAGCCCCAGCGACTGGAACGCACGCACCGTCAGCAGCCCGCCGTCCGGCAGCACCGCCGGGCGCTCGGCGAGGTGCGCCGCGATCCGCCGCACGGCCGCCACGTCCTGCGGGAAGCGCGCGTAGTGCTCCTCGTTCTTGCGCGCCACCCGCGGGTACGCGGCGCGGTAGACGTCCTCCGCGGAGCTGCGCAGGCCCGCCAGACCGCCGGTCACGAAGGCCTCGCGCAGGCCCTCGGGGGCCAGCGAGAGGTAGGTCAGGGTGCAGAAGCCGCCGAAGCTCTGGCCGAGCAGGCTCCACCGGCGGTCCTGGCCCAGCAGGGTGCGGCGGATCAGCTCGGCGTCCCGCACGATCGAGTCGGCCCGGAAGTGCGCGAGGTAGTCGGCCTGCTGCTGCGGCCCGCCGCGGCGGGCCAGGGTCTGCCGGGTCGCGGGGGTGGAGCGGCCCGTGCCGCGCTGGTCGAGCAGCAGCACCCGGTAGTCGTCCAGGGCCCGGGTCAGCCAGCCGTCCCGGCCGAGCGGGCGGCCGGCCTTGCCACCCGGGCCGCCCTGGAGGAAGAGCAGCCACGGCAGATCCTCACGCTCGCGCCCGCTGGCGACGACCTCCCGGGCGTACACCTCGATCTGCTCGCCCTCCGGTGCCGCGTGGTCGAGCGGCACCCGGAAGACGTGGTCGGTCGCGGTGATCCCGGTGAGCCGGAAGGCGGTGGACATACAACTCCTCGGTGCGAGCTGGTCGTGACGTGGGCGGGCGTCCCGTCCGCGGGGTCTCCGGTGCGGGCGCCATCGCACCCGCACCGTATCCTGGCGGCGGACAGGAGCCGTCGGGGGAAGCCGCCGCACGGGGGTCGGCCTCCTCCCGGGACGGCGCGCGAGCGGCGGTCCGGCCTCCGCGACGTGCGCGGGCGGGCCGGTCGACCGAGCGGAAGGGCGCCGCCGGCCGGGGCCGGTGAACGGCTCCGGCGGGGGCGTGCAGGGCGGGCCGGGCGACCGGACGGGGGTTGCGAGACCGCCCCGCGGCGTGACCTGGGGCGGGTGAAGGACGTTTCATCCTGCGGGACATCGCCGTCCCGGCGGGGCCGGGCGCGACAGCGTCCCGGAGGGCGCGGTCGACGGAGCAGGGTCGCACGGACCGGGCACCGCCCACGCGCGCCGAGGCCGTCCGCAGGGGCCGTTCCACCCCGGGGGACCTGTCCAGGAGCAGAGCAGCAGCACAGACCGCGATCGAGCACGCTCGCGGCCGGCTGCCCGCGGCAGCAGCGCGGGCAGCCGGCCGTCCGAGGGGAGGAGACCCCGGTGACCGCCACCTGGCCATCACCACACCCGTCCGCCACCGGCCCGGCCTCACCACAGCCGCCCGGCGGCCCCGACGGGCGCACCGGCGGTGTCCCCACCGGCGGCGCCCCCACAGGCACACCGGCAGTGGCCCCGGCCGCCTCCCCGTTCCCGCCGGCGCCGGGCGCCGCGCCGCTGCCGCCGACACCCGGCACGGCGGTCGCCTACCCGCCCCCGGCGGGCACCGGCGCACCCGTCGGCCCCCACCCCGCCCCGGGTGCCGCCGTCCCCGGCACCACCGGGCCCGCGGTTCCGGCCGGAGGCACCTTCGGCGGCCCCGCCGGCGCACCCGTACCGCCTACGGGCGCACCCGTACCGCCGGCCGGCGGGCCCCGGCAGCCCGGCCCGGCCCGTCCGGCACCGGCCGCCGCCCACGACGCCGTGCTCTGTGTCAACGCCCCTGCGATGGCCTCCTCCGGACCGGACGGCCAGCTCCGCGGCCACGGCCTGCACGGCTTCTTCCACACCGGGGTGCGCACGGTCGCCAGGATGGAGGTCCGGCTCGGCGGCATCGAGCCGATGCCGCTCCAGGGCACCCTCACCTCGGCCGCTGCCGCCCGGTTCGTCGGTGCCATCCGGATCCCCGGCGACCCTGACCCGGATCCGGCGCTCACCGTCGAGCGGCTCCGCCACGCCGACGGCGTGGAGACCGTCACCGTCCGCAACACCGGCGCCCGCCCCGCCCGGCTCCCGCTGGAGATCGCGCTCGGCACCGACCTCGGCCTGCTCACCGACATCGCCGCCGGCCGCCGCTCCGCCGACCTCCCGGCCCAGGTGCAGTCCTCCGGTCTGCGCTGGGCCGGACACGGCCGGAGTGCCACCGTCAGCGCCCAGCCCTCCCCGCACGCCGTGCTGGCCGGCGCCGGCGTGCTGCGCTGGGACTTGGAGGTCCAGCCCGGATCCCGCTGGTCGGTGGAGCTGCGCGCCGACTCCGAGACCCAAGCCGTCGCCGGCCGGCCCCCCACCGGCCGCGGACCGGGCGTCCCGCTGCCCTGGGCCGAGCCCGAGGTCCGCTGCGACGACACCCGCGCCGAGCGGCTGCTGACCCGATCGCTCGACACCCTCGGCGGGCTGCTGCTCGCCGACGCCGACCGCCCCACCGACCTGTACGCCGCCTCCGGCGCGCCCTGGCGCTTCGGCCTCACCACCGCCGACGCGCTCTGGGCCGCCCGGCTCACCCTGCCGCTGGGCACCCGGCTCGCCGCCGGCACCCTGCGGGCCCTCGCCCGCCGCCAGCAGACCGGCGGCGCACCGGCGATCACCGGACCGGGCGGATCCGGCGAGCCCTCCTCGTCGGGCACCGCCGCCGCCCCCGGCGCGAACGCCCCGGCCGCCGCCCCCGGCACCCGGATCGACGGCCTGATCCCCGGCCCGCTGCGCCACGGCGGGCCGGAGCTGCCGCCCTCCTGCACTGCCACCGAGGCCACCCTCCTCTTCGTCACCGTGCTGGCCGAGGCCTGGCGGTGGGGCCTGCCCCGGGCGGAGGTGGCCGAGCTGCTCCCCGCCGCCGAGCGGGCGCTGGCCGCCCTCCGCACCGCCGTCGCGGACGGAACGGACGGTCCCGAGGGGTTCGTCACCGACCTGAGCCGGACGGCCGCCGACCGCGCGGCCCGGCCGGCCCCCGCCCGGGTCGAGGTCCAGGCCCAGGCCCACCGGGCCGCGCTGCACGGCGCCGACCTGCTGGAGGCGTTCGGCCGGCCCGGCGCCGAGGAGTGGCGCGCCTGGGCGGCCCGGCTGCGCGAGCGCTTCCGCGACCGTTTCTGGATCGACGACCTGTCGGGCGGCCGTCCGGCGGCGGCCCTGCTGACGGAGGACCGGCCCGTCCCGGCCGTGGCCTCCACCCTGGTCCACCTCCTCGACCTCGGCCTGGCCGCCGAGGGCGGGCTGCACGAGGGCCTGCTGGACCGCGAGCAGACCCGCCTGCTCGCCCAGCGGTTCGCCAACCCCGAGCTGGACTGCGGCTGGGGCCTGCGGACGCTCAGCGCCAAGTCCGCCCGGTTCAACCCGCTGGGCCACCGCAGCGGGGCGGTCCGGGTGCACGAGACCGTCCTAGCGGTCTCCGGGCTCTCCGAGGCCGGCTTCGAACGGGAGGCCGGCGCCCTGCTGGAGGGCCTGCTCGACGCCAGCGCCCACGTCGACGGCCGACTGCCCGAGATGTACGCGGGGGAGCAGAGGGTCAGCGGCTGCCCGCCCGTCCCGCACCCGGCCGCCTGCGGCCCGGCGGCGGTGTCGGCGGCAGCCGGCGTCCACCTGGTCCTCGCCCTGGCCGGGGTCCGGCCGGACGTCCCGGCCGGCCGCGTGGTGGTCCGCCCGGCCAGCACCGCGCCCCTGGGCGAGCTGGAGCTGACCGGGCTCCGGGTGGCGGGGGAGCCGTTCTCCGTCCGGGTGAGCCGGATCGGCGTCGCGGTCGTCGAGGAGGCGCCCGCCGACCTGCAGCTGGGCGCGGGCTAGCCGCGCGGTCCGGGCGGTTCGGCTTGCTCCCGTGCGGATGACGGCCCGGCGCGGCCCGGGTCCGCCCGCAGCCGCGCGTGCCGTCCGGGCTCCCGGGGCGTCGCCCGGTGCGCTCCTGGTGGCCCGCTGGTGCCCCGCTCGCGGGAGCCCCGGCGGCTCGCCCGGGCATCTGCCGCGACCCTGTCATTATCGTCAGAAAGACGACTATGATCGTCGCCATGTCGCGTTATGACCCGTCGGCCTTCCCCCCGTTCGCAGTCACGGTCGACCTGGTGGTGCTGACGGTGCGGGATCACGCGCTGTGTGCCCTGCTGGTGAAGCGGGGTGAGGCACCCTTCCAGGGCTACTGGGCGCTGCCCGGAGGCTTCGTGCGCCCGGACGAGGGCCTGGCCGAGGCCGCCTCCCGCGAGCTCGCCGAGGAGACCGGCCTGCGCGCCCACTCCGCCGGCCAGGCGGCGGCCGGCGCGCACCTGGAGCAGCTCGCGACCTACGGCCACCCGCAGCGCGACCCCCGGATGCGGGTGGTCAGCGTGGCATACCTGGTGCTCGCCCCGGACCTGCCGACCCCGCGTCCCGGCGGTGACGCCAGCAGCGCGCGCTGGGCACCGGTGGGCGACCTGCTCGGCGGCTCGCCCGCCGACGGCGTCCCGCTCGCCTTCGACCACGGCCAGATCCTCGCCGACGGCGTGGAACGTGCCCGCTCGAAGATCGAGTACTCCTCGCTGGCCACCGCCTTCTGCCCGCCCGAGTTCACCGTGGGCGAGCTGCGCCGGGTCTACGAGGCGGTCTGGGGCGTCGCCCTCGACCCGCGGAATTTCCACCGCAAGGTCACCGGCACCCCCGGCTTCCTGCTGCCCTCGGGCGGTACGACGACCCGTCAGGGCGGACGTCCGGCCCAGCTCTTCACGGCGGGCGGCGCGACCGTCCTCAACCCGCCGATGCTGCGCCCGGAGTCCTGAGCGCGGCCGCCTCCCCACCTGGGCCGAGCCCCGGCCGAGCCCGTCGCGGGCCCGCAGGTATCTGACGCATAGTCATATCGTCGGCGCGGCAAGGCTCCTGCTCGCCGCCAACGGCATCCGGAGGGCGCCGGTCGCCTGATCGGGTGAGCTGCGTGGCCCCACCGATCGTGGCGCTTCCGGAATGCCCGAATTCTCCTCGGCCGCGTCCTAGTGTGCTGGCGTCGGCGGAGGACGGGAGCAGGCAGCGATGATCCAGATCACCGGACTGACCAAGGTCTACCGGACGGGGCGCCCCCCGGCGCTGCTGGACCTGACCTTCGACGCCCGCCCGGGCATGGTCACGGTCCTGCTGGGCGCCGAGGGCGCCGGCAAGACCACCGCCCTGCGCCTGATGGTGGAACTCGAACGCGGCCTCGGGGTCACCCTGTTCGGTGGTCGGACGTACCGCCGGATCCGCCACCCCGAGCGCGAGGTCGGCGTTCTGCTCGCCGGCGGCCGGCCCGGCAGCGGCCACCCGGGGCTACGGGCCCGCAGCCACCTGCGGATGCTCGCCGGGGCCGTCGGGGTCCCCGCCCGGCGCGCCGACGAACTCCTGGAACAGACCCGGCTCGCCTCGGTGGGAGACCAGCGTCTGCGCGCCTTCTCCCCGGGCATGCACCGCCGGCTGGCCCTGGCCGCCGCCCTGCTCGGCGATCCCGGAGCCCTCCTGCTGGACGCCCCGACCGAGGGCCTCACCCCGCGCAACGCCGAGTGGTTCCACTCCTTCCTGCGCTCCTTCGCGGTGGCCGGCGGCACGGTCCTGACCACCACCCGCAGCCCGCAGGAGGCCGCCGCCCTGGCCGACCGGGTGGTCACCCTGGACCAGGGCCGGCTGCTGACCGACCAGCCGGTGGCCGACTTCCGGCGCGCCCGGCTGCACCCCGAGGTGGCGGTCCGCGGCCCCCAGATGGCCCGGCTGGCCGACCTGCTGATCGGGCAGGGCGCCCAGGTCCGCCGGAGCGGCGGCGCCGGACTCGCGGTGAGCGGGCTCGGCCGTACCGAGATCGGCGAACTCGCCTACCGGCACGGGATCCTGCTGCACGAACTGGCCGACCGGGTGGTCGAGCGGCCGCTCCCGCACCCGGCGCTCCCCACCGGGTCCGGACGTTCGGGCCAGGTCCGGCCGCCCCGCGTCACCCGCTCCCGGACGCCCGGCGGCTCGCGTCCCCTCGGGGCCGCCGCCGGCAGCGGCGCGGCGGCGTCCTCCCCCGACCCGGAAGCGATCGCCGAGCCGTCGCTCACCGCCGAGGCCCGGATCCTGCACGCCGCCGCGGACGGTCCCGTCGAGACCGGCAGCCGGCCCGGCCCGGTCGCCGTGACCACCGCCGCCGACACGGTCGCCACCGCCCTGCTCGCCCGCGTGGTCAAGCCCGCCGAGGCCGAGGGCCGGCCCGCCGAGACGTCCGCCCGGACGTCCTCCCAGGTACCCGACCAGGCGGCCGCCCGCCCGGGGGGAGCGACCGCCCTCGGCGCCGCGCCCGCCCCGTCCGCCCCGTCCGCCCTGTCCGCCCCGTCCGCCTCGTCCGCCTCGTCCTGCCCCGCGCCCGTCACCGGTGCAGACCGTCCCGCCCTCCCCGAGCGGCGCGGACGCCACGCGCGTCCCGGCGACCCCGACCAGCCGGCCGGCCTTCAGCCCCCGACCCAACTCCAGGCCAACGCCCAGCCGGAGCCCGAGCCCGAGCCCGAGCCGGAGCCCGAGGTCCAAGCCCAACCCCACCCCGAGCCCCGCCCCGAGGGGCGTCCCGCCGGTGGGCCCGAGATGCGGAGTGAGTGACCGTGCGCGTTCTGGCATACGAGGCCCGCCGCCTGGGCGGCCTCCGTTCGACCTGGCTGATCCTCGCCGCGGTGCTGATCTGCGACGCGGCGGTGGCCGCCGTACTGGCGCGCCAGGTGCCGGCCGGCGTGCTGTCCTCCTCGGCGGCGGTCCGCTGCGTCACCGCGGTGGTGCCGCTGCTGCCGCTCCCGATCGCCGCGCTCGGCGCGGGGGCGCTGGGAGCGCTGTCGTACGGGCACGAGGTGCGCCACCCCGGGCTGTCGGCCTCGCAGGTGTCGCTGGCTCGCCGGGTGGGGCTGGTGGCCGGGAAGGCCGTGGTGGTCGGCTTGGTGTCCGCCGCGCTGGCGCTGCTGGGCCTGCTGGTGAACCTGCTGGTGGTCGGGGTCGCGCTGGCGCCCTCGGTGGACGCGGCGGTGCTGTTCGACCCGGCCGTCCTGCGCTCCGGGCTGGTGGACGGCGGCCTGCTGGACGGCGGCCAGGTGGGTCCGCTCGGCCGGGCGGCCGCGGCCTTCGTCCTGCTGGTGGCGGCGGGCGGTTCGGCGGGCGTGCTGGCCGCCTCGCTGTTCCGCAGTGCCTCCGCCGGCCTGCTGCTGCTCTGCGCCCTGCCCGCCCTGGTGGAGCCGGCGGTGAGCCTGCTGCTGCGCCGCTCCGGGCAGGACTGGCCGTCCTGGGTGCGGGAGGTGATGCCGTTCCAGTACGGCCTCGACTGGGTGCCCGGCGGCCCCGCGGCGTCCCAAGTGCCGGGGCAGGCCGTACCGGTGCTGCTCCCGGTCCTGCTGGCGGCGCCGCTGGTGCTGCTGGCCCTGGCCGCACTCGTGGCGCAGCTCCGCCGACGGTCGCTCTGAGGCCTCTCCGGCCCCCCGGCCTGTACCGCCCGTACACGGCAGAATGCCCGGACCCCCGTCCTGACGTCCGGTCAGGTCGCCTCTCCTGCAACCTCTGACCTGATGTGACCGGTATGGTCGCTTCCACCTGATAAGAAGTCAATTATCCGGTCACGGTCGATCACCCTTTCGTGTGCTTTTCACGAGAATCCTCAAGGCGTGCGCGCCGATCGCCGACAAAGGAGCTGTGAGTACCCTTGCGCACCCCGCCATGACCACCGCCCGCCCCGCCGACGTGATCCCCGCCGGTGAGCTTGACCGCTTCCCGTACGCCGACCGGCCGACCCCGCCCGCCCCCCGCTGGGAGGGCGCCGAGGCCGAGCTGTCCAGGGTCGGCCGCAAGACCACCAGCAGCCGCGGCCGCGGCCTGCACGGCCAGCTGGTCCAGCAGCTCGGCCAGATGATCGTCTCCGGCGACCTCGGCGCCGACCGCCCCCTGGTTCCCGAGGAGATCGGCCAGCGGTTCGAGGTCTCCCGCACCGTGGTCCGCGAGTCGCTGCGCGTGCTGGAGGCCAAGGGCCTGGTCAGTGCCCGGCCGAACGTCGGCACCCGGGTCCGCCCGGTCGGCGACTGGAACCTGCTCGACCCCGACATCATCGAGTGGCGCGCCTTCGGTCCGCAGCGCGACGAGCAGCGCCGCGAGCTGTTCGAGCTGCGCTGGGCCATCGAGCCGCTGGCCGCCCGGCTGGCCGCCGGGCACGGCCGGGAGGACGTTCAGCAGCGGCTGGTCGAGCTGACCGAGGTGATGGGCCACGCCGCCGCCCAGGGCGACCTGGCCAGCTACGGGCGGGCGGACGTCGAGCTGCACGGCCTGGTGCTGCAGATGGCCGGCAACCGGATGCTGGAGCACCTGTCCGGGATCGTCTCCTGCGCCCTGCAGGTGTCCGGCGGCCCCTCGGCCACCTGCGAGCGCCCCTCCGACACGGCGATCTCCCTGCACGCCCGCCTGGTCGACGCGCTCGGCACCGGTGATGGCACCGCCGCCGAGGCGGCCGTGCGCGCGCTGCTCACCGTCCACCCGGACGTGGAGCACGCCGTCCCCGGTCCCCGCGAGCACTGAGCCGGCGGCCCCGGTGGACCGGCGACCACGGGCGGCCCCGGGCCCCGAGCCCTCGGGATGCCCGCGGACCGGACCTCCACGGACCGGATCCCCGCGGACCGGATCCCCGCGGACCGGACCCTCGCGGACGGGATCCCCGCGGACCGGACCCTCGCGGACCCCGTCGCCCCCTCGGCCCGCCGCCCCGCGCGGCCGGGGGGCGGGTCCGCCGAGGACCGCCGATGCGCTGTTCAGGGATGTGTGACGGACGTCGCCGGGCGATGTGACCGGCGCCACGAACGGCATGCGTAACACTTGAGGGGCGGCAGCGATGTGTACGGAGCGGAAGCAGCTCCGGAATACCACCACCATGACAAAATGCTGTGTTGGTCTGCGGCGCTGCTGCCGTCCTGCAAACCCAGACACCGTGAGCCCTCGGGCGGCCGGGTAGGGGTTCGAGTTCACTCATCGTCCGAGAGGTTGTTCGTGTCGGCCAGCACATCCCGTTCGCTTCCCCCCGAGATCGCCGAGTCCGCGGCTCTGCTCGCGCTCATCGAGCGGGGCAAGGCCCAGGGGCAGATCGCCGGTGACGACGTGCGCCAGGCGTTCGAGGCGGACCAGATCCCGGTCACCAAGTGGAAGAACGTCATGCGCAGCCTCAACCAGGTGCTGATTGAGGAAGGGGTGGACCTCATGGTCAGCGCTGCTGAACCCGCGGGGTCCAAGCGCAAGAGCGTCGCGGCCAAGAGCCCCGCCAAGCGCACCGCTGCGAAGACGGTCACCACCCGTACCCCCGCCGCGCCCACCAAGCCCCCGGTGCGGATCGCCCCTGCGGCGACCCCGGCGCCGGTGGCCGTCCCGGCCACCGTGACCAGCTCCGAGGTCACGGTCGTCGAGACGATCGAGACCGTCGAGGCCAAGGCGGTCGCCAAGAAGGCCGCGGCCCCCGCCAAGAAGACGGTGGCCAAGAAGGCCGCCGCCCCCGCCAAGAAGACCGCCGCCAAGAAGACCGCCGCCAAGGCCGGCGGCAAGGGCGACGAGGAGCTCGGCGGCGAGGAGGAGCTGCTCGAGGACGCGGCGCTCCCGGGCGACAAGCCCGAGGGCGAGCCGGAGGAGGAGTCGGAGGGCTTCGTCCTCTCCGACGACGACGAGGACGACGCGCCTGCCCAGCAGGTCGCCGTCGCCGGTGCCACCGCCGACCCGGTCAAGGACTACCTCAAGCAGATCGGCAAGGTCCCGCTGCTCAACGCCGAGCAGGAGGTCGAGCTCGCCAAGCGCATCGAGGCCGGCCTGTTCGCCGAGGACAAGCTCTCGGCCGCCGACAAGCTCGCCCCCAAGCTCAAGCGCGAGCTGGAGATCATCGCCGAGGACGGCCGCCGCGCCAAGAACCACCTGCTGGAGGCCAACCTCCGCCTGGTGGTCTCGCTGGCCAAGCGCTACACCGGTCGCGGCATGCTCTTCCTGGACCTGATCCAGGAGGGCAACCTCGGTCTGATCCGTGCGGTCGAGAAGTTCGACTACACCAAGGGCTACAAGTTCTCGACCTACGCGACCTGGTGGATCCGCCAGGCGATCACCCGCGCGATGGCCGACCAGGCCCGCACCATCCGTATCCCGGTGCACATGGTCGAGGTCATCAACAAGCTGGCCCGCGTCCAGCGCCAGATGCTCCAGGACCTGGGCCGCGAGCCCACCCCGGAGGAGCTGGCCAAGGAGCTCGACATGACCCCGGAGAAGGTCATCGAGGTCCAGAAGTACGGTCGCGAGCCCATCTCGCTGCACACCCCGCTCGGCGAGGACGGCGACAGCGAGTTCGGTGACCTGATCGAGGACTCCGAGGCGGTCGTCCCGGCCGACGCGGTCTCCTTCACCCTGCTCCAGGAGCAGCTGCACTCGGTGCTGGACACCCTGTCCGAGCGCGAGGCGGGCGTGGTCTCCATGCGCTTCGGCCTGACCGACGGCCAGCCGAAGACCCTGGACGAGATCGGCAAGGTCTACGGCGTGACGCGTGAGCGTATCCGCCAGATCGAGTCGAAGACCATGTCCAAGCTGCGCCACCCGTCGCGTTCCCAGGTGCTGCGCGACTACCTGGACTGATCCCGTCCGTCCCGTGAAGGGCCCGGAGCCTCGGCTCCGGGCCCTTCCGGCGTCCGGCGGCACCGTGACGCGGACGCCCCGGGCCGGTCGCCCGTCCGGGTGGCGGCGCGGCGGTTCGGCGACACGACGGGTGACCGGCTGCCTACGCTGTGTCGGTTGCCCGTTGCCGCCGAACCACTCTGGAGACCACCGGTGCCGCCCATCCCGGACACGCTCTCGGCCCTGCTCCGCCACCGGGCGGTCGCGCTGCTCGCGCTGGCCGCACTGCCCTCCCCGCTGATCGCGCTGAGCGCGGCCGCGCCCGCCGAGGCCCAGCGCCGGATCGTCGGCGGATCGAACGTGAGTACCCGTGACCATCCGTGGATGGTGGCGCTGGGCAGCCGCCAGCAGTTCGGCAGCGCCCGCTCCGGGCAGTTCTGCGGCGGGGCGCTGGTGAGCGCGACCAAGGTGGTGACGGCCGCGCACTGCTTCTACGACGAGCACACCGGTCGCCGGGTGGACCGTCCGGGCCTGCGGGCGATCGCCGACCGGGACGACCTGCGCGGCCGGGAGGGCAAGGAGGTCACCGTCCGGGACGTGTGGATCGACCCCGCGTACAGCTTCCGCCTCAACAGCCGCGATGTGGCGGTGCTCACGCTTGCGGAGCCGCTGGCCGGGCGGACGGTGATCGAGATGCCTGCGCCGGGGGAGACCGGGCCGTACCAGCCGGGCACGCCGGCCACGGTGTTCGGCTGGGGGGACACCCGCGGGGACGGCAGCTACTCGCCCACCCTCCGGTCGGTGGAGCTGCCGATCATCGAGGACGGGGTGTGTGCGCACGCCTACCCGGGCGGGCGGGAGAGTCCGTTCGACGCGCGGACGATGGTGTGCGCGGCGGCGGAGAAGGGCGGCCGGGACGCGTGCCAGGGCGACAGCGGCGGGCCGCTGGTGGTGGAGGGCCGGCTGGTCGGCCTGGTCTCCTGGGGCACCGGCTGCGCGGAGGCCGTCCACCCGGGGGTCTACACCCGGATGTCGGCCGTCGCCGCGTCGGTACGCTCCGCACTCTGACGGTCACTCAGCGCGCTGCTGCGGAGAGTTGACCGGCGGTCACCGCCCGTACCCGGCGGAGAAAAGGCCGGGGCCGGGCGGCCGACCCTGGGGTCGACCACCCGGCCCGTGGCCTGGAGCACGATCCGGCCCGCGGGGAGCGGGCCGTGAGATCAGCGCTCGTCGTCGGTGGCCGAGGCGGGAGTCGCCGTGAGGCGCCCGCTCTCGTCCTGTATTTCGACGGCGAGCTTCTTGAGCTCGGGCTCGAACTTCCGTCCGTGGTGGGCACAGAAGAGCAGTTCACCGCCGCTGGCGAGGACGACGCGCAGGTAGGCCTGGGCGCCGCAACGGTCGCAGCGGTCTGCCGCGGTGAGCGGGCTCGCAGGGGTCAGAACAGTAGTCACGTCGCCTCTTCTCTAGCTCGACGAGCTGTGTACCAGGATCAACATCCAACCAGGTCGAATTCGTTCCCGCTCGTGGCTTTTCTCTCTGAGGATTCTGCTTGTTGATGAGGACGTGCCCCAGGGCCCGGCGGTTCATGCCTGCCGGATCCGAGGACCCGTCGTGGACCTCGAACGGCCCTTCGAGCCGGTGTCCGAGGTCCGCGTAGCATAAGCCTCTACCGGGCAGCTGCAGAAGCCCCTCCAGGGGTCCCGGTAACCTGCATCACAGCAGCTCGGCCGCCCTTCGCCGACAGTACGGTCCGCCAGAACCCGTGGTGTCGGCCGGAGATGGCACCCTGGAGCCCCCGCATCCGGCGAAGGACGTGTTCGCGCAGCGCGTACACGTCGCGCGGGCCCGGAAAGGCGGCGTCTCAGTTGCTGAGAGCATGCGGGGTGTCCGTCAACGTCATGGAGGAGTGCAGAGCGTGAGTGGAGAATCGACCGTCCCGTCCTCTCTGGTGACCGGCGAGGACGGTTCCAACTACACCGCGCGGCACCTGCTCGTCCTGGAGGGCCTGGAGGCCGTCCGCAAGCGCCCCGGTATGTACATCGGCTCCACCGACAGCCGTGGCCTGATGCACTGCCTCTGGGAGATCATCGACAACTCGGTGGACGAGGCGCTGGGCGGGTACTGCGACAAGATCGAGGTCTTCCTGCACCCGGACGGCTCGGTGGAGGTCCGCGACAACGGCCGCGGCATCCCGGTGGACGTGGAACCCAAGACCGGTCTGTCCGGCGTCGAGGTCGTGATGACCAAGCTGCACGCCGGCGGCAAGTTCGGCGGCGGCTCCTACGCCGCGTCCGGCGGCCTGCACGGCGTCGGCGCCTCGGTGGTCAACGCCCTCTCCGCCCGGCTGGACGTCGAGGTGGACCGCAGCGGCCACACCCACGCCATCAGCTTCCGGCGCGGCACCCCCGGCCGGTTCGCCGACCTCGGCGCGGACGCCGCCTTCGAGCCCGCCGGCGGCATGACCCGCAAGGGCAAGGCCCCGCGCGGCCGCACCGGCACCCGGATCCGCTACTGGGCCGACCGGCAGATCTTCCTCAAGGACGCCAAGCTCTCCCTGGAGCTGCTGCACAACCGCGCCCGGCAGACCGCCTTCCTCGTCCCCGGACTCACCATCGTCGTCCGTGACGAGCGGCTGACCGAGAGCGACAAGCCCCAGCAGGAGACCTTCCGGTTCGACGGCGGCATCGGCGAGTTCTGCGAGTTCCTCGCCCCCGACAAGCCGATCTGCGACGTGCTGCGGCTCCAGGGCGAGGGCAACTTCAAGGAGACCGTCCCGGTCCTCGACGAGCTCGGCCACATGACCCCGACCGAGGTCACCCGGCACCTCGGCGTGGACATCGCGCTGCGCTGGGGCGCCGGTTACGACAGCACCACCCGCTCCTTCGTCAACATCATCGCCACCCCCAAGGGCGGCACCCACGTCACCGGCTTCGAACGCTCGCTGGCCAAGACCGTCAACGAGGTGCTGCGCGCCGCCAAGCTGCTGCGCGTCGCCGAGGACGACGTCACCAAGGACGACGCCCTGGAGGGCCTCACCGCGGTGGTCACCGTCCGGCTCGCCGAGCCGCAGTTCGAGGGCCAGACCAAGGAGGTGCTCGGCACCTCGGCCGCCAACCGGATCGTCGCCGCCGTGGTCGCCAAGGAGCTCAAGGCCTTCCTGACCTCCGCCAAGAAGGACGAGAAGGTCCAGGCCCGGGCCGTCCTGGAGAAGGTCGTCGCCGCCGCCCGCACCCGGGTCGCCGCCCGCCAGCACAAGGAGGCCCAGCGCCGGAAGACCGCGCTGGAGACCAGCTCGCTGCCGGCCAAGCTCGCCGACTGCCGCAGCGACGACGTCGACCGCAGCGAACTGTTCATCGTCGAGGGAGACTCCGCGCTCGGCACCGCCAAGCTCGCCCGCAACTCCGAGTTCCAGGCGCTGCTGCCGATCCGTGGCAAGATCCTCAACGTCCAGAAGGCGTCCGTGAGCGACATGCTCAAGAACGCCGAGTGCGCCTCGATCATCCAGGTCATAGGAGCCGGCTCGGGCCGCACCTTCGACATCGACCAGGCCCGCTACGGCAAGGTCATCTTCATGGCCGACGCCGACGTCGACGGCTCGCACATCCGCTGCCTGCTGCTCACCCTGTTCCAGCGGTACATGCGGCCGATGGTCGAGCAGGGCCGGGTCTTCGCCGCCGTGCCGCCGCTGCACCGGATCGAGCTCACCAACCCCAAGCGCGGCCAGGAAAAGTACCACTACACCTACTCCGACTCCGAACTGCGGCGCACGCTGCTGGAGTTCCAGGGCAAGGGGCTGCGCTGGAAGGACCCGATCCAGCGCTACAAGGGCCTCGGTGAGATGGACGCCGACCAGCTGGCCGAGACCACCATGGACCCGCGCCACCGGATCCTGCGCCGGATCAACCTCGGCGATCTGGAGGCGGCCGAGAAGACCTTCGACCTGCTGATGGGCAACGACGTGGCGCCCCGCCGCGAGTTCATCGTCGACTCGGCGGCCACGCTGGACCGTTCGCGCATCGACGCCTGACGGCCGCACGTCCCGAAGGGGCCCTCCACCGCGCGGTGGCGGGCCCCTTCGGCGTCCAGGATCCGGGCGGAGCGCGGGATCTGACGTGCGCTCACCACATCGGGTGAACGTATCTGCAAGGGCTGTCGGCCGAGGGTCCGGTGGTCCCATCCTGGTGGCCGAGTACGACCGGAAGCATTCCTTCCGGCACGAGTCCGACCGTGGAGCAGCCGTGGCACAGCAGGAGACCTTCGACTGGTGGGCGGTGCCGCCGACGCCCTCCGCCCGGCGCGCCGCCGTCGCGGGCCGGGGGCGGCACCGGCGCGCCCGGCCGTCCGCCGTGGCGCGTCCGGTGGGCGCGGTGGGTCCGGCCCGGCCGGTGGGCGCGGCCGCGCGGCAGGTAGCGGTGGGCCCGGCCGACCCCGCGGTCCCGTCCGCGCAGGCCGCGCAGGCCGCCGAGGTGTACCGGGCGGTGCAGCAGAGCCCCGCCTTCCAGGACATCCGGCGCTCCTACCGGGGCTTCGTGCTGCCCGCCACCGCGGTGTTCCTCGGCTGGTACCTCTGCTACCTCGCCGCCCAGGCGCTCGCCCCCGGGCTGATGCGCCGCCCGGTGGCCGGCCCGCTGAACGTGGCCTGGCTGCTCGGCCTGCTGCAGTTCGCCTCCACCTTCCTGCTCACCTGGCTGTACGCCCGGCACGCCCGGACCACCCGCGACCGGGCCGCCCTGGACCTGCGCTGGGACACCCAGGACCGGCTCCGGTGACCGGGCCGGACACCGCCGGGCCGGACACCACGGGGCGGGAGGCGGACCGGTGAACGGCCTCGTGGACCACCGCGGGCCGGCGGTCGCCCTGTTCGCGGCCGTCGTCCTGGTCACCCTGGCGATCACCTTCTGGGCCGGGCGCCGCGGCCAGGCCGCCGAGGACTTCTACGCCGGCGGCCGCGACTTCAGCCCGCTGCAGAACGGCCTCGCCCTCTCCGGCGACTACCTCTCCGCCGCCTCCTTCCTCGGGGTGACCGGCCTGATCGCCCTGTACGGCTACGACGGCGTGCTGTACAGCATCGGCTTCCTGGTGGCCTGGCTGGTGGTGCTGATGCTGGTCGCCGAACTGGTCCGCAACACCGGGCGGTACACCCTGGCCGACGTGCTGGCGCTGCGGATGCGGCAGCGCCCGGTCCGGGCGGCGGCGGGCACGGCCAGCCTGGTGGTCACCCTGCTCTACCTGGTCGCGCAGATGGTCGGCGCGGGCAGCCTGGTCGCGCTGCTGCTCGGCGCCGGCGGGGGCGCGGCCAAGGGCTGGACGATCGTGGCGGTCGGCGGGCTGATGATCGTCTACGTCACGGTCGGCGGGATGCGGGCCACCACCTGGATCCAGATCGTCAAGGCCCTGCTGCTGCTGGTCGGCGCGGTCCTGCTGGCCGCGGCGGTGCTGCTCCGGTTCCACGGCGACCCGGGCGCGCTGATGCGGGCCGCGGCCGACCACAGCGGCGCCGGCCGGGCCTACCTGGAGCCCGGGCTGCGGTACGGCTCCGGGGCGCTCAGCCGGCTGGACTTCGTCAGCCTGGGCCTCGCCCTGGTGCTGGGTACGGCCGGGCTGCCACACATCCTGAGCCGGTTCTACACGGTGCCCACCGCGCGGGCCGCCCGCCGCTCCACGGTCTGGGCGATCGCCCTGGTGGGCGGCTTCTACCTGACCGCGATCGTCCTGGGCCTGGGCGCCGGCGCCCTGGTCGGGGCCGGGCCCGTCCGGGCCGCCAACCCCGCGGGCAACACGGCCGTCCCGCTGCTCGCCCTGCACCTCGGCGGGGGTGCGGGCTCGACCGGGGGCGTGGTGCTGTTCGCGCTGATCTCGGCGATCGCCTTCGCCACCATCCTGGCCGTGGTTGCCGGGCTGACCCTGGCCTCCTCGGCCGCCTTCGCGCACGACCTGTACGCGCGGGCCTGGCGCGGCCCGGACGAGCGCGAGGTGAGCGAGCGTCAGGAGGTGGTGGCGGCCCGGCTGGCGGCGGTCGGGACGGGGGCGCTGGCGATCGTGCTGAGCCTGTTCGCCCAGCGGCTGAACGTGGCCTTCCTGGTGGGCCTGGCCTTCGCGGTGGCCGCCTCGGCGAACCTGCCGACGCTGCTGTACAGCCTGTTCTGGCGGCGTTTCACCACTCGCGGCGCGGTCTGGGCGGTGTACGGCGGCCTGGTGCCGGCGGTGCTGCTGGTGGTGTTCTCGCCGGTGGTGTCGGGGACGCCGACCTCGGTGCTGCCCGGGGTGGACTTCCGGCTGTTCCCGCTGGAGAACCCGGGGCTGGTCTCCATCCCGCTGGGATTCCTGGCGGGGTGGCTCGGCACGGTCACCTCGCGGGAGGACGCGGACGGGGACAAGTACGCGGAGCTGGAAGTCCGTTCGCTGACGGGGGCCGGGGCGGTGTGACGCCGGTCCACCCCGGCGGACCGGGTCCGCCGGAGTGGGGTGAGGGGCGCGGGGGACCAGCGCGCGCGGCGGGAGGCCGCGGCGTCGAGTCCTCCCCGATCCGCGCGGTTCCCCGCGCCCCCGGGTTCACCGGTCACGCCGGTGGCACCCGGTGTCGGTGGCGTCCGTCGTGACCTGCGGCGGGGCTAGTTGGTACAGGTGGTCGGGTGCGGCTCGGCGCTGTCGGCGGGTCCGCCGGTGGCGCAGACGATGGTGCGGTACTCGGTGATCACCGCCGGGGTGTTGACCCGGACCGAGCCCTGCTGGACACGGGTCGTGGTCGCGACCGTCTCCCACGGGCTGCCCCAGGCACGCTGGATCTTCACCTCGACCCGCAGGACGGTCAGCTGCCGCTGGTCCGCCGCCTCGATACGGCCGGCGCCGACGACGCCGAAGCCGCCGGGCTGCTGCCAGGCGCACGGACGGTTCACCACCGTCTGGCATCCTGCGTCCGGAGCCGCTGCCGCCGGAGCGGCCACCGCCCCGAGCACCCCTGCCGCCACTCCTACCAGACCTGCGATACGCGAGATCATGGCTGCTGTTCTCCTTTGAATCAGAGCCGAATTGGCCTTGCCCTCCCGACTATGTCATGAACGTGACAGCTCGGTCACTGTGGGTTGCATCACGTCTGACACTACGTCAGAAGACGTAACCGGTACGGTCGGACCCATGAACCGGACCGACCGCCTGTACGCGATCACCGAGGAACTGCGCGCCGCCTCGCCGCGTCCACTCAGCGTCCGCACCCTCGCCCGCCGGTTCGAGGTCAGCACCCGGACCGTCGAGCGCGACCTCGTTGCCCTGCAGGAGTCGGGCCTGCCGCTCCACGCCCGGCCCGGCCGCCGCGGCGGCTACGTCCTGGACCGCACCCGCACCCTGCCGCCGCTCGCCATCACCCCCGCCGAGGCCGTCGCCCTCGCCGCCGGCCTGCGCGCCCTGGCCGGCAGTCCGTTCGCCGAGGCCGCTCGCAGCGCCCTGCAGAAGGTCCGCGCCGTGATGCCCGCGGCCCAGCGCGCGGCCGCCGACGAGACCGCGTCAAGGGTCCGGCTGGTGGTAGCCGGCGCACATCCGGCCGCGGACACCGGTACGGCCACCGGCCCTGGGAGCGTCCCCCGAGCCGTCCAGGAGGCGCTGGCCGAACGCCGGGTCCTGGCCCTGCACTACCGCGACCGCAACGGCGGCCTCACCGAGCGGCAGGTGGAACCGCTCGGCTTCCTCGGCGAGCGCCACTGGTACCTGATCGGCTGGTGCCGGCTGCGCTCCGCCGTCCGCGGCTTCCGGCTGGACCGGATCCGCGAGGTCCGCGCCCTCGACGAGCGGGCCCCGGACCGGGGCGTGGACCTCGCCGAACTGGACGCGCTGGGGCGGGAACTGGTCGGCCTCGACGCCACGGGGGTGACGGCGTGACGGCGCGTCGGCGACGGGCGATGTGACGGCCATCACCGACAGGGGGCTGTCGCGGACCGGCCGGAGGATGGAGGCCTCCGAACGAGAGGACCCCGCCATGACCGCGAGCCCGACGAACCCGATGGCCGTGACGACCGCGTGGGAGGCCTGGACCGCGCTGTGGAACGGCGAACTCCAGCTCGCCGCCGACCTGGTGACCGAGGACTGCACCGTCCGGTTCGGCGCGGCCGTCCCCGGCGGCGACGGCCTGCGCGGACCGGCGGAACTCGCCCGGTTCATCGCCGACTTCCGCGCCCTGCGCCCCGGGCTGCGCTACCGCCTGGACGGGCCGGCGATCACCGACGGCACCGAGGCCGCGATCCGCTGGTCCGCCCGGAGCGGCACCGGAACGCCGAAGAGCGGCATCGACGTCCTGCGGCTCACCCCGGACGGCCGGATCGCCGAGGTCTGGTCGGTCACCGGCGAGCGCACCTTCCCGACCGGCTGAGACCGACCGGTCCAAGCCCGCGGCCGGGCACCCGCCGGGCCGGGTCAGCCGCGGGGCGCGAGGACGTAGCGGTGCTCCGGGCGGCCGGTGTCGCCGTACCGGAGGGTCAGCCGCAGCCGGCGGTCCTGCTCCAGCTGCTTCAGGTACCGCTGCGCGGTGGAGCGGGACAGGCCGGTGAGGTCCGCCACCTCCTGGGCGGACAGCGGCCGGCCCGCCTCGCGCAGCGCGCCCAGCACCAGGCCGGTGGTCGGTGCCGAGTGCCCCTTGGGCAGGGCGGCGGCCGGGGAGGCGGTGTGCCGCATGGCCGCGAACATCCGGTCCACCTCGTCCTGGCCGGCCTCCCGCGCGGACGCCCCCGCCAGGGTGTGCCGCAGCTCGGCGTACGCGACCAGCCGCTCCCGCAGCCCGGTGAAGGTGAACGGCTTCACCAGGTACTGCAGGGCGCCGTGCTGCATCGCCGCGTGCACGGTGGACACGTCCCGAGCGGCGGTCACCATCATCACGTCCCCGGGGATGCCGCCCTGTCGCATCCGGCGGACCAGGGCGAGCCCGGTCTCGTCCGGCAGGTGGTGGTCCAGCAGCACCAGGTCCACCGGGCGCCGCTCCAGCGCGGCCAGCGCCTGGGCGGCGCTGTGCGCCCGGCCGGCCACCCGGAACCCGGGCACCCTGGCGACGTACGCGGAGTGCACCTCCGCCACGCGGAAGTCGTCGTCCACCACCAGCACGTCGATCATCGGGCCTCCAGGGGAGCGGTGAGGTGCAGGGCCTCGGGGAGCAGCACCCGGAACCGGGCGCCGCCGAGCGGGGAGTCGTCGCTCTCGATCCGGCCGCCGGCCCGCTCGACCAGCCGGCGGACCATGGCCAGGCCGAGGCCGCGCGGGCGGTGCGCGGGGGCCTGTTTGCTGGTCCAGCCCTCCTCGAAGACCAGCTCGCGCAGGTCGGACGGGATACCGGGTCCGCTGTCGGCGACCTCGACCAGGAGGGCGGGCCCGTCGGCGCGGAGGGCGACCTCGACCGTGGGGACGGCGCCGCGCGGTGTCGAAGCCGGGCCGGCCGGGGCGAGGGCCGACTGCGCGGCGTCCAGGGCGTTGTCGACCAGGTTGCCGATCACGGTGACCAGGGCGCGGGCGTCCACGGCGGCGTCCGGCAGGTGGCTGCCCGGGGAGATCAGCAGCCGGACGCCGCGCTCCTGGGCGACCGCCGCCTTGCCGGCCAGCAGCGCCGCCACGTGCGGGTCCTGGACCCGCTCGGCGATGCCCGCGGCCACCGCCGCGTGCGAGCCGGACTGCTCGGAGATGAACTCCGCGGCCTCCTCGTGCCGGCCCAGCTCCAGCAGGCCGAGCAGGGTGTGCATCCGGTTGGCGTGCTCGTGGTCCTGGGCCCGCAGCGCCTCGGTGAGGCTGCGGGTGTTGTCCAGCTCCCGGACCAGGGACTCCAGCTCGGTGCGGTCGCGCAGGGTGGTGACCGCGCCGCCGTCGGCGGTGGCCATCCGGTTCACCACCAGCACCCGGTCGTCCCGGACGGCGGGCAGGTCCGCGCCGGCGATCCGGCCGGCCAGGACGTCGGCCAGCCGCCCGGGCGGCAGCACCTCGTCCACGGTCCGGCCCGTGACGCCCTCGGGCAGGCCCAGCAGCCGCACGGCCTCGTCGTTGGCCAGCCGGATCCGGCCCCGCCGGTCCAGCGCCACCACACCCTCGCGGATGCCGTGCAGCATCGCCTCCCGCTCGACGAGCAGCGCCGAGATGTCCGCCAGCGCGATGTTGTGGGTGCGGTGCTTCAGCCGGCGGGCCAGCAGCAGCGTGGCCGCCAGCCCGGCCGCCAGGCCCACCCCCGCGCAGAGCAGGATCCCCGCGGCCATCGAGGCCAGCCGGCGGCGGATCGAACCGTCGCTGATCCCGACCGACACCTCGCCGACGATCCGCCCGTCCGCCAGCCGCAGCGGCACCTTGCCACGGGCCGTCCGGCCGAGCGTGCCCTGCTGGATCGCCGTCACGCTCTCCCCGCGCAGCGCCGGCTGCGGATCGGTGGACACCGGCAGGCCGATCCGCGCCGGATCGGTGTGCGAGAGTCGGATGCCGCCGGTGTCGGTGACCACCACGAAGCTCGCGCCGGTCGCCAGCCGCACCTGCTCCGCGTGGTGCTGCACCACCGCCGAGTCCCGCGCGGCCGCGGCCGCCGCCACCACCTCGTCCTGCGCCGTGACCTGCGCGATCGACAGCGCCCGCTGCATCGCGTCGCGGTCCAGCTCCCGGCTGACCGGGGCCAGGAACAGCCCGGCCGTCACCGCCGTCACCCCCACCGTGACCACCGTCTGGCTCAGCAGCAGCTGGGCGAAGACCCGGCGGGGCCAGTGCGGTCGCCTCATCGCGGGTCTCCTTCCACGAGGGCGGCTGGGGGCGGGACCGGCCACCTTATGTTTCCCCGGTGTTTCTGTCAGCCCCCGCCCGCTGTTGTAGCGGAAGCAAAACGAGCAGAACAGCCCTCAACGCCCGAAACCCGCGATACGCCCGCAAGGCTCCCGCGCCGCCCGGCCGCGCTCCTAACCTCCCGGTCACAGCACCGACCCCTGGAGGTCACCATGAACGCAGCCCCGGCGATCGAGCTGGCCGGCGCGACCAAACGCTTCCGGACCCCGTCCGGCTCCCTGCACACCGCCGTCCACGACCTGAACCTCACCGTCGCCCCCGGCGAGTTCGTCGCGGTGGTCGGGCCCACCGGCTGCGGCAAGTCCACCACCCTGACCCTGGTCAGCGGCCTGGAGGAGCCCACCGAGGGCGAGGTGCGGGTGCACGGTGAGCCGGTGGAGGGCATCGACCCGCGGGTCGGCTTCGTCTTCCAGCAGGACGCCGTCTTCCCGTGGCGCACCGTGCTGTCCAACGTGATGGCTGGCCCCCGGTTCCGCGGCGTCCCGGCCGGCGAGGCCCGCGACCGCGCCCGCGACTGGCTGGCCCGGGTGGGCCTGGCCGCCTTCGAGGACCGCTACCCGCACCAGCTGTCCGGCGGCATGCGCAAGCGCGTCGCCCTCGCCCAGACCTTCGTCAACGACCCCCGGATCCTGCTGATGGACGAGCCGTTCTCGGCCCTGGACGTGCAGACCCGGGCCCTGATGTCCGACCAGCTGCTGGACCTGTGGGCCGGCACCGGCTCCTCGGTGGTCTTCGTCACCCACGACCTGGACGAGGCCATCGCCCTCGCCGACCGGGTCGTGGTGATGACCGCAGGACCCGCCACGGTCAAGGAGGTCTTCACCGTCGACCTGCCCCGCCCCCGCACCGTCGAGGCCGTCCGCCTGGAGCCCCGGTTCGTCGAGCTGTACCGCGAGATCTGGGCCTCGCTCGGCGAAGAGGTACGCATCACCCGTGAGAGAGGAGCGGGTCGTGCCGCTTGAGTCCGCCGTCGCCGCCCCCGCCCCCGCGCCCGCCGCGACCGCCCGCACCGAGGTCCGCCGGCGCGCCGCCCGCAAGCGCCGCCTCGGCGTGGCCGCCGCCCGCGCCGCCGTCCTGATCGGCTTCCTCGGCCTGTGGGAGCTGGCCGCCCGCGAGGAGCTCATCGACCCGTTCAACTTCTCCCAGCCGTCCCGGATCTGGGACCAGATCTGGCAGTGGACCACCCACGGCACCGCCCAGGGCTCCCTCGGCGAACAGATCGGCTACACCCTGTACGAGGCCCTCACCGGCTGGGTCGTGGGCGTCATCGGCGGCGTCCTGCTCGGCATCGCGCTCGGCCGGATCCGCTTCCTCGCCGACGTCCTCGGCCCCTACATCAAGGTCCTCAACGCGATCCCCCGGATCGTCCTCGCACCGATCTTCCTGATCTGGTTCGGCCTCGGCCCGGCCTCCAAGGTCGCCTCCGCCGTCGTCCTGGTCTTCTTCCCGGTCTTCTTCAACGCCTTCCAGGGCGCCCGCGAGGTCGACCGCAACCTGGTCGCCAACGCCCGCATCCTGGGCGCCGACAACCGCAGGGTCACCCTCCAGGTGGTCATCCCCGCCGCCACCACCTGGATCTTCACCAGCCTGCACGTCAGCTTCGGCTTCGCCCTGATCGGCGCCATCGTCGGCGAGTACATCGGCGCCACCAAGGGCCTGGGCCTGCTCGTCGCCGCCGCCCAGGGCACTTTCAACGCCGCCGGCGTGTACGCCGCCATGACCATCCTCGCCGTGGTCGCCCTGCTCACCGAGGGGCTGCTCACCTTCGCCGAGAAGCGGCTCTTCCGCTGGAAGCCCGCCGACGCCGGCGACGGCCGCTGAGCACCGGCCGTCCCCCCACACGCCGTCCCCCCACACGCCGTCCCCCACGCGCCGTCCCCCACGCGCCGTCCCCCCACCCCCGTTCCGCTCCCCCCTGTTCCGCCTCCCGAGAGGTCGCACCCCCATGCGCAGAACCCTCGCCGCCGCCCTCGCCGCCGCGCTGCTCCTCCCGCTCACCGCCTGTGCCAACGACGCCGCCAGCTTGTCGCACAACGGGGCCGCCCCCGCAGGCCCCGTCGTCGACGGACCCAAGGTCAAGATCATGGTCGGCGGCCTGGACAAGGTCATCTACCTGCCCGCGATGCTCACCCAGCGGCTCGGCTACTTCGCCGAGGCCGGCGTCAACGTCGAGCTGATGAGCGAGCCCGCCGGCGTCAACGCCACCACCGCGCTGCTCGCCGGCGACGTCCAGGGCGCCGTCGGCTTCTACGACCACACCATCGACCTGCAGGCCAAGGGCAAGAGCGTGGAGTCGGTGGTCCAGTTCTCGCAGGCCCCCGGCGAGGTGGAGGTGGTCTCCGCCAAGCAGGCCGACGCCATCAGGAGCGGCGCCGACTTCAAGGGCAGGAAGCTCGGCGTCACCAGCATCGGCTCCTCCACCGACTTCCTCACCAAGTACCTGGCCGTCAAGAACGGCGTCCAGGTCAGCGAGTTCAGCCCGATCGCGGTCGGCGCCGGACAGACCTTCATCGCCGCCATGCAGCAGGGCTCCATCGACGCCGGCATGACCACCGACCCGACGGTCGCCACCATCCTGTCCAAGAACCTCGGCACCGTGCTCTACGACATGCGCACCCCCGAGGGCTCCAAGGCCGCGCTCGGCGGCCTCTACCCCTCCTCCTCGCTCTACATGAACACCCAGTGGGTGGACCAGAACAAGGACACCGTCCAGAAGCTGGCCAACGCCTTCGTGAAGACCCTCAGGTGGATGAGCACCCACAGCCCGGAGGAGATCGCCGCGAAGATGCCCGCCGACTACGCCCAGGGCGGCGCCGAGCAGTACGCGGCCGCGATCAAGGCCACCCTGCCGATGTTCACCACCGACGGCGTGATGCCCGCCGAGGGACCGAAGACCGTCCTCGCCGTCCTCGCCGCCTTCCACCCCGACGTCAAGGGCAAGGAGGGCAGCATCGACCTGGCGAAGACCTACACCACCGAGTTCGTCGGCAAGGCCGCCGGCTGACCCGTACCCCGCGGTCCCGCGCCGCCGCCCCGGACAGCCGGCGGCGCGGGACCGCGGACGATCCGGTCGGCCCCGCAGACTCCCTACAGCTCCTCGACGGCCACGACGTCCATCCGCGACGGCGTGGCCGGCGCCTTCCCGCAACTCTCGGCCCGCGGCGGCTCGCTGGCCCCCTCCGCCACCGTCACCCGCCAGCTCCGGCCGTCCGCCAGCGCCACCAGCACCGTCCATTGCCCCGGACCGTCCGCGTCCTGGCGGAGCGTCAACTCGTCCGCGCCGGTCACCCCGGTCAGCTCCCGGACCGCCTGCTCGGCCGCCTGACCCGGCCGGTCCCAGTACGAGCGCCCGCGCGACCACTCCGGCACCGTGTGCCCGGCCGCGGTCGACGCCAGCACGTCCTTGGCGGTGGCACCGCTGAGCCGCCCGTACGCGTAGCCGTACGGCAGCACCAGCATGGTGGGGGAGAAGCGGTGGCCGCCGAGGTGGGTCACCTCCCACACCTCGCTGTGCGCCGCCGAGACCAGCTCCGCCGCGAGCGGCCGGCCGAGCAGCGCACAGCAGCGGTCCCGGCGGCCGTTGGTGCACACCAGGGCGATCGGCCCACCGGAGTGCTCGAACCCCCAGCCGCCGTGCTCACCCGCGCCCAGCGCGGCGAAGTCCAGCCCCAGCAGCTCGCCCGCGTCGGCCACCGCCGCCCGCCGCACCCAGGACCGGCCCGGCGCCGTGTGCGCCACGATCACCTCGTGCCGGGCCCCCGGCAGACAGTCGGCGTGCCGCCCCGGACGCCGGACCAGCGCGACCCGCACCCCCGTCCCCGCGGCGGCCCCCTCCAGCGCCCGGCCGAGCTCCGGGTCCAGGTGGCTCTCGGTGAGCGCCCTGGCCCCCCACGGCCCGGTCTGCTCCACCAGCAGCCAGGTCGCCGCCGTCGCCGCGGTGGCGGCCAGCGGTTCGGTCAGTTCGCGGGAGAGGGTCGCGCAAGTGCTCACTCAGGCAAGCCTACCCTCGGCACCCGAACGGACCCACGGCGACGGCCCCACCGCCGTGTCCTCCCCTGCCGGCCCCTCAGCTCCACTTCTTCGAACGCTCGCGGATGTCGAGCCAGGACGGCAGCGCCGGAACGGCCACCCCGCCGCGGTGCGCCGCCTCCAGCAGCAGCAGGTAACCGTGCGCCCGGTCCGCGACCCCGCTCACCCGCCACCCGCGGACACTCCGCAGCACCTGGCCCAGCAGCAGCGCACAGACCGCGCCCAGCACGCCCGCCGCGACGAACAGACCGCCCCGCCCCGCGGAGCCCCTCACCAGGGTCAGCGCCACCCCGGCCGCCGCACCCGTCCCGCACAGCGCGAGCGTGCACCACACCGCCCACACCCGGATCCGGCCCACCGCCCGCCTCTGCGCCGCCAGCAACTCACGCACCGACCGCTCGTCCAGGTAGTCCACACCCCGCTCGGCGCCCAACCGGAACGCCTCCCGGTGCACCTCGGGCCGCTGCGCGATCAGCTGCGCCGGCACCACCGGCAGCAGACCCGCGTCATCCGCCCGCTCCCCGGACACCCCGGCCCGCTCCCGGGCCCACCCGGCCGGCACCGCCACCGGCGCACCCGCGCCACGCGCCAGCTCCAGCAGCGCCGCGTACGCCGCGAACCGGGCCGCCGCCTCACGCTTGCGACCGCCCGACCGGCTCCCCAGCACCCAGACGAAGGACGCCCAACGGAACCGCCAGACAGGCGGCGCCGAACTGCGCCGCCACCTTCGCCTGAACCGGCGAGCCGAGATCGCCGCCGAGAACCAGCGCCGCCACCACGCCACCGATCACCAGCAGACCGCCGACCTCGTCATGCCAGCCCCCGGTGTCCCTCAGCCGCTCATGGTCGGCCACCACCCGGGCGGCCACCGCGTCGTCCAGCAGATCGACCCCGAACCGGGCCGATGCCGACGCCGCGGCCTCACGGACCCGCGGCACCGACGCCAGGGCGGCGCCGGTGACGGGAAGGACGGTCGGGTGGTTCATCAGTTCTCCTCGTGAGCACAGCGGACGGCACGCCCCGGCCGGGACCGCCCCCGGCAGTCCGCCGGAACCGGCCGGCGGCGTGACGGCCCCCTGCCGGACGCGATCATGATCCCGATGGTTCCGATTCCGGACCGAACCGACCGCCGGCCGGTAACAGATCGGAAACCCGTTCGAGCACAGCGTTATGCTGGCGCCCGAAATTGACCTGAAACTGACTGTTCGACGGGGGAGCCATGGGGTCGTTCTTCAAGGTCGAGATCGGTGATCTCGACAAGCTGCTCGCGGATCTGCACCGCAGCCAGGACGAACTGCGAACCGCACTCAACGCCATGCGCGACACCGGTCCGAAGACGACCGGCAGCACGGCCCTGGACCACGCCTGCGACGAGTTCCACGACAGCTGGGACGACGCGATCAAGAAGATCGCCGACGGCACACAGCAGGTCGAGGAGGGCCTCACCATCACCAAGAAGTCCTACCAGGAGACCGAACAGGCCCTGCGTGACGCGTTCGCCGGAGGCCAGGCGTGAGCGACAAGGCCGACTTCCCCGCCCTCGGATTCGACCCCGCCCCGGGCAACCCCGGCAACGTCGACGCCCTCGTCGGCCGGCTCAACACGGCGGCCGGCGCGCTGGAGAGCGCCTCCAACACGCTCTCCTCCCTCACCCGCGCCGGCGGCGCCTGGCAGGGCGACACCGCCGAGGCCTTCGCCAACAAGGTCACCGAACTGCCGAAGATGCTCCGGGACAGCGACGACGCCGTCCGCGAAGCCGCCCGGCAGCTCGACTCCTGGAAGAGCCAGCTCACCTCCTTCCAGGAGGTCGCCCGCCGCTACGAGGCCGAGGCCCAGGCCGCCAAGCAGCGCTGCGAGCAGTGCGAGACGGCCAAGGACCAGGCCAAGAGCCGCTACAACTCCGCCGCCGACAACCCGGCCTTCCGCCTCGCCGGCCAGTTCTACACCGACGACGCCGCGCTCAAGAACGCCCAGGCCCAGATCGACGGCGCCCAGCGCGACCTGAACCGCGCGGGCGAGGAACTCGACGACGCCAAGCGCGCCCTGGAGGACGCCGAGGACGCCTTCGAAGCCATCAAGAAGCGCGCCAAGGAACTCAAGGAAGACCACGGGGACGCCGCCGAGAAGGTCGCCAAGGCACTCCGCAAAGCCAACCAGAACGCCCCCGAGACCAGCCTCTGGGACAAGTTCAAGGACAGCATGAAGCGGGCCGGCCACGCCATCAAGGAGTGGGCCACCAAGCACGCCGACCTCCTCAAGAAGATCGGCGACTGGATGTCGATCGCCTCCACGGTGCTCGGTGTCGCCGCCCTGTGCACGGCCTGGTTCCCCCCGCTAGCCGGCGCACTCGCCCTGGCCGGCGGCGTACTCTCGGCCGGCGCCCTGGCTACCCACGGCCTCGCGAAACTCGGCGGAGCGAACGTCAGCGCCATGGACCTGATCGGCGACGGCCTCGGCATCCTCCCGGCCGGCAAGTTCTTCGGCACCGCCGCCAAGGGCGCCGTCAAGGTCAGCACCAAGCTCGTCCCCAAGGTCGTCAACGGCGCCCGGTCCACCACCGAGTTCGTGCGGGAGGTCGGAAAGGCGAAGATCGTGAGCCAGATCGGCGAGGCAACCCGCGGCACCGCCTCACAGGTCACCCGCTTCGCTGATCGCGGCACCGACCTCGTCACCGAGTTCAAGGCCCTGCCGGGCTTCGGCAACCGCATGAAGCTGGCCTGGGAGACGCACCTGGCCCACACCGCGGGCGAGACCATGATGGAGGGCATGAAGACCAGCAGGCTCGCACAGCTGCCGGTCTTGAGGGAGTTCGACTCCCTCAAGGCCGCGGTCCGGGTGGACGGCTCGCTCGACCCGATGTCCTGGTGGTCCCGCGGACCGCTGGCCGCCGCCGAGGTGCCGGGCATCGTCACCGACATCTACGCCGCCGTGAAGGGGGACTAGGTGTACGGACAGCACACCACACCGACCGGAACGCCCCTCACCCCTTCCGCCGGACCACGGTCGAAGACCGGACTGATCATCTGGTTCGTCCTCCAATGGATCTGGGTGCCGCTCAGCTTCCTCGGACGGCTCGTCATCCTTCCCTTCATCACCGCCTCCGACCTCCTGACCGACGGAAGGTTCGACGCCGAGGTGCTCCGGGTGCTCTTCCGCCCCGTGACCCGCTGGGTCGGCCCGGCCCGGTTCGCGCGCGAATGGGGCACCGACCCCCGGCGATGGGACGCGCACATGAACCGGCTGTGCGACGTGGCCCTCAAGGCGTACCAGGAGCAGCGCCAAGGCGCCGGCAGCTTCCACGGCTGGACCTACCTGCGCTACGGATCCGAAGGGAACGCCCTGCTGATCTCACCCAAGGACTACCGGGGCCTGCCCCCCGAGCGGATCCACGCGATCGCCTCCTCGCGCGGCCTGGTGGCCCGCTCCGGAGGACCGTTCGGCATCACCCTGGTACCCGCCACCGGATGGCGATCCAACCTGCTGTGAACGAGGAGACACCCATGACGGCCGACCAGGGCCCCCACACGGCCGCGAGCCAGCCCGAGATCGGCTTCGACTTCGACGTCCCGGTCGACTTCCACGACCTCGGCATGCACCTCACCGACGAGGAACGCTGGGCCCACCTCGAAGAGGTGGCCTCGGAGATCTGGTCCGGCGGCACCGATTACCAACGCCAAGGCGTCCAGCAGCTGTACGCCGACGTGGCCGCTGCCGCCGCCGGGGACGGCGCGAGCTACGCGGGCATCTGCATGTTCGCCACCGAGGACGACCGGGTCAGCACCGCCTCGCTGATCATCCGCAGCGACACCATCGACTCCGGCGACCTCGAGACCATCACCGGCACCCTCCAGGAATCGCTGTCACTCAACCCCTCGGTGGACGTCTACCGCACCGAGGTCGAGGTCGGTCCCGCACTCGTCCAGTTCATGGCCATCGAGTGGACACCACCCGCCCCGTCGGCGGACGCACCACGACCCGCGGCAATCCCCCTGGTCAACGTGGACGTGTACATCCCGCTGCCCAAGACCCGGTCCCTGCTGGTGATGTCGCTGACCACCCCGTCGCTGCCCGACCTCCCGCACTACGTCGCGCTGATGTCGGAGCTCGCGGAAACCGTCCGCGTCCACGACGACCAGCCGACGGTGCCCGAGCAGCGCGGCGAGAGCGCCGCCCGCATCGAGGCCGCCTTCGGCTGACAGGGAACGGCTCCGCAGCCGTCGCGGTCCCCGCCGACCGCCCGACCACCACGAAGGGGTGCCCGCCGAACAGCGGGCACCCCTCTCACACCGGCCGACCGCTACGCGCGGCCACCCACCGCCGCCACCGGCTTCGCCACCGGCGACCCCGAACCGTCGCGGCGCGGGTCACGCTCCGGCAGCGCCACCGGCGAACCGTCCGCCGCCGCGGCCAGCGCCGGCACCGGACCGGCCCAGGCGAACACCAGACCGTCCTCCCCGCGCAGGAAGCGCTGGCACCGCACCCCACCCGTCGCCCGGCCCTTCCGCGGATACTGCTCGAACGGCGTCACCTTCCACGTCGTCTGCACCCCACCCGCCAACGTCCCCGAAGCACCGGCCACCGACAGCACCACCGCATCCGCCGCCGGATCCACCGCCGTGAACGACAACACCCGCTGCCCGTCCGCCAGCTTGATCCCCGCCATACCACCGGCCGGCCGACCCTGCGGCCGCACCTGACCCGCCGGATACCGCAGCAACTGCGCATCCGAGGCGACGAACACCAGATCCTCCTCGCCGGTACGCAACTCCACCGCACCGACCACCCGATCGCCCTCCCTGAGCGCGATCACCTCGAACTCGTCCTTGTTCGCCGGCCACTCCGGCACCACACGCTTCACCACACCCTGCAGCGTGCCCAACGCCAACCCCGGCGACGACTCGTCCAACGTCGTCAACGCCAACGCCGACTCCTCCGCCTCCAGACGCAGGAACTCGCCCACCGCGGCCCCACCCGCCAACGCCGCCGACCCCTCCGGCACCGCCGGAAGATCGATCACCGCCAGCCGCAACACCCGGCCCGCCGACGTCACCACACCCACGTCACCACGCGCCGTCGCCGGCACCGCCGACACGATCACATCGTGCTTCGCCCGGGCACCCTCGGTCTCCACCGGCTCCATCCCCGACGTCCGCGCCAGCAGACCCGTCGACGACAACAGCACCCGGCACGGATCGTCCGCCACCTCCAGCGGCACCGCCAGCGCCCCACTCGGCACCGCCCCCGCCTCCAGCAACACCGTCCGCCGCGCCGTCCCGAACTGCTTCGCCACCGCGCCCAACTCGCCCGACACCACGCTGCGCAGCTTCGCGTCGGACTCCAGGATCTCCGTCAGCTCCGCGATCTCCGAGATCAGCTTCGCCTTCTCCGCCTCCAGCTCCACCCGGTCGAACTTCGTCAACCGCCGCAGCGGCGTGTCCAGGATGTACGCCGTCTGCGTCTCCGACAGCCCGAACCGGGCCATCAGACGCTCCTTCGCCTGCGCCGCGTCCTCACTCGACCGGATGAGCGCGATCACCTCGTCGATGTCCACCAGGGCCACCAGCAGACCCTCGACCAGGTGCAGCCGGTCCTGCCGCTTCCGCCGCCGGAAGTCACTCCGCCGCTTCACCACCGTGAACCGGTGGTCGACGTAGACCTCCAACAGCTCCTTGAGCCCCAGCGTCAACGGCTGACCGTCCACCAGCGCCACGTTGTTGATGCCGAAGGTCTCCTCCATCGGCGTCAACTTGTACAACTGCTCCAGAACGGCCTCCGGAACGAAGCCGTTCTTCACCTCGATCACCAGCCGCAGACCGTTCTCACGGTCCGTCAGATCCTTGACGTCCGCGATCCCCTGCAGCTTCTTCGCGTTGACCAGATCCTTGATCTTCGCGATCACCTTCTCGGGACCCACCGCGTACGGCAGCTCCGTCACCACGATGCCCTTGCGCCGCGCCGTCACGTCCTGCACCGACGCCGTCGCCCGGATCTTGAACGTCCCCCGGCCCGACTCGTACGCGTCCCGGATCCCCGACAGCCCCACGATCCGGCCACCCGTCGGCAGATCCGGACCCGGAACGAACCGCATCAGCGTGTCCAGATCCGCAGCCGGGTGCTTGATCAGGTGCCGCGCCGCCGCCACCACCTCCGACAGGTTGTGCGGCGGCATGTTCGTCGCCATACCCACCGCGATACCCGTCGCACCGTTCACCAGCAGATTCGGGAACGCCGACGGCAGGACCAACGGCTCCTGCTCACTACCGTCGTAGTTCGGCCCGAAGTCGACCGTGTCCTCGTGGATCGACTCCACCAGCGACATCGACGCCGCCGTCAGCCGCGACTCCGTGTACCGCATCGCCGCCGGCGGATCGTCGTTCCCCAGCGAACCGAAGTTCCCGTGCCCGTCGATCAACGGCAACCGCATCGAGAACGGCTGCGCCATCCGCACCACCGCGTCGTAGATCGACGCGTCACCGTGCGGATGCAACCGGCCCATCACCTCGCCGACCAGCCGCGCACACTTCACGTGCCCGCGCTCCGGCCGCAGACCCATCTCGTTCGCCTGGTACAGGATCCGCCGGTGCACCGGCTTCAGACCGTCCCGCGCATCCGGCAGCGCACGCGAATAGATCACCGAGTACGCGTACTCGAGGAACGAGCCCTGCATCTCGTCCACGACATCGACGTCGAGGATCCGCTCCTCGAAGTCACCGGGCGGCGGAGTGGGCGAACTGCGGCGGGCCATCGCGGCGGGGCTCCCTTGCGTCTGCTGGCGGGGTGGAACACATCGTCCCCCGGTCGAACCCTACGGGGGCACGGCGCCCCCCATTGTGGACCCTCCCCCCGACAGCCCCCACAAGCCCCCGCAGCCCGCCACCCCTTCCGCCCGTGGCGAACGCGCGACCAGCGCGGACACCACACGGGCCACCGGACGTTGCACCACAATGGGGGAACACGACAGCCGCCCCCGCACGGACCACCGAAGACGGGAAGGACCCCGCATGGCCAACCCGGCACCCGCCTCCGACCGAGGCATCGCCATCACCGAACACCGCCTGGCCAACGGCCTGCGCGTGGTGCTCTCCGAGGACCACCTCACCCCCGTCACCGCGGTCTGCCTCTGGTACGACGTCGGCTCACGCCACGAGGTCAAGGGCCGCACCGGCCTCGCCCACCTCTTCGAGCACCTGATGTTCCAGGGCTCCGCCAACGTCACCGGCAACGGCCACTTCGAACTCGTCCAGGGCGCCGGCGGCAGCCTCAACGGCACCACCAGCTTCGAGCGCACCAACTACTTCGAGACCATGCCCGCCCACCAGCTGGAGCTCGCCCTCTGGCTCGAAGCCGACCGCATGGGCTCCCTCCTCGCCGCCCTCGACGACACCTCCATGGAGAACCAGCGGGACGTCGTCAAGAACGAACGCCGCCAGCGGTACGACAACGTCCCCTACGGCACCGCCTTCGAGAAGCTCACCGCTCTCTCCTTCCCCGACGGTCACCCCTACCACCACACCCCCATCGGCTCCATGGCCGACCTCGACGCCGCCACCCTCGAGGACGCCCGCACCTTCTTCCGCACCTACTACGCCCCCAACAACGCCGTCCTCGCCATCGTCGGCGACATCGACCCCGACCAGGCCATCACCTGGGTCGAGAAGTACTTCGGCACCATCCCCGCCCACGACGGCAAGCAGCCACCCCGCGACGGCACCCTCCCCGACACCATCGGCCGCGAGATCCGCGAACTCATCGAGGAGGACGTCCCCAGCCGCGCCACCATGGCCGCCTACCGCCTCCCCCACGACGGCACCCGCGAGGCCGACGCCGCCGACCTCGCCCTCACCATCCTCGGCAGCGGCGAATCCAGCCGCCTCTACAACCGGCTCGTCCGCCGCGACCGCACCGCCGTCGCCGCCGGCTTCGGCCTCCTCCGCCTCGCCGGAGCCCCCAGCCTCGGCTGGCTCGACGTCAAGGCCAGCGCCGGCGCCACCAACGAGCAGATCCAGGCCGCCGTCGACGAGGAACTGGCCCGCTTCGCCACCGAAGGCCCCACCGCCGAGGAACTCGAACGCGCCCAGGCCCAGATCGAGCGCGAATGGCTCGACCGCCTCACCACCGTCGCCGGCCGCGCCGACGAACTCTGCCGCTACGCCGTCCTCTTCGGCGACCCCGGCCTGGTCAACGGCGCACTCGACAAGGTCCTCGACGTCACCGCCGAGGAGGTCCGCGCCGTCGCCGCCGCCCGGCTCCACCCCGACAACCGCGCCGTCCTCGTCTACGAACCCACCACGCCGACCGACGGCGACGACGCCGACCACCCCGGCGACACCGCGACGACCGACGACGCCGAGACCCAGGAGGAGCCGGCCGCATGAGCAGCGACCCCACCCCCGCGATGACCTTCCACCCCCAGCCCCAGCCCGGCACCTCCACCCCCTGGGCCTTCCCCACCCCCGAACGCGCCACCCTGGCCAACGGCATCACCGTCCTCCACTGCCACCGCCCCGGCCAGCAGCTCGTCTCCGTCGACCTCATCCTCGACGCCCCCCTCGCCGTCGAACCCGAGGGCCTCGACGGCGTCGCCGGCATCCTCGCCCGCGCCCTCAGCGAGGGCACCGACACCCTCACCGCCGAGCAGTTCGCCGGCGAACTCGAGCGCGCCGGCGCCACCCTCGACGCCCACGCCGACCACCCCGCCCTCCGGGTCTCCCTCGAAGTCCCCGCCTCCCGGCTCGAACGCGGCCTCACCCTCCTCGGCGACGCCCTCCGCGCCCCCGCACTCCCGGCCGACGAGATCGAACGCCTCGTCGCCAACCGCCTCGACGAGATCGTCCACGAGCAGGCCAACCCCGCCCGGCGCGCCGCCAAGGCCCTCTACGCCACCCTGTTCGAGGCCGACGACCGCCTCTCCCGCCCCCGCGGCGGCACCACCGACACCGTCAAGACCGTCGACCGCGACGCGGTCAAGGCCTTCTACGACGCCCACATCCACCCCGCCACCACCACCGCCGTCATCGTCGGCGACCTCACCGGCGGCGACCTCCTCGCCACCCTCGAGACCACCCTCGGCACCTGGACCGGCCCCACCGCCAAGCCCGGCACCCACGCCCCCGTCACCGCCGACGACACCGGCCGCGTGATCATCGTCGACCGCCCGGGATCGGTCCAGACCCAGCTCCTCATCGGCCGCATCGGCCCCGACCGCCACGACCCCACCTGGGCCGCCCAGATCCTCGGCACCTACTGCCTCGGCGGCACCCTCACCAGCCGCCTCGACCGCGTCCTGCGCGAGGAGAAGGGCTACACCTACGGCGTCCGCGCCTTCGCCCAGCCCCTGCGCTCCGCCGCCGACGGCACCGGCCGCGCCCTGATCGCCATCAGCGGCTCCGTGGACACCGACTCCACCGCCCCCGCCCTCGCCGACACCTGGACCATCCTGCGCACCCTCGCCGCCGAGGGTCTCACCGACGCCGAACGCGACGAAGCCGTCCAGTACCTCGTCGGCGTCGCCCCCCTCAAGTACGAGACCGCCAGCTCCGTCGGCGCCACCCTCGCCGACCAGGTCGAGCAGAACCTGCCCGACGACTTCCAGGGCGAGATCTACCGGCAGCTCGCCGCCCTCGACACGGAGTCCGCCACCCGTGCCGTCGTCGCCGCCTTCCCGCCCGACCGGCTCGTCACCGTCCTCGTCGGCGACGCCGCCACCATCACCGAACCCGTCAGGGCCCTCGGCATCGGCGAGGTCACCGTCATCGCCAACTGACCGGCGGCACACGGCGACACACGGCAACACGCAGCGGCCGACGGCGACACCGGCCACCGCGGCACGGGCCCGGCGGGAGCACCAGCTCCCGCCGGGCCCGTGCCGTTTAATCCGTTGCACCCCCACCGGACGCCATGGGTAGATACTCCCGCAGCCGCACACCGCGGCCACCACACACAGCCCGGAAGGAGGCGGTCACCATGCGGGTCGAGCGACGCTCCCCGAGACCACTCCGAGGCTGCCCCACCGCCTGAGCGCGGCCCCACACTTCCCCGAGCCGTACCGGGACTCCACGCACGGCACCCACCTACGCTGGAAACACACGACCCGTGGAGGTCGAAACCACCATGTCGTACACCGAAGTACCCGGCATCCGCGTCCCCATCCGGATGTGGACCGACCCGGCCACCGTCGAGGGCCAGGCCATGCAGCAGCTGCGCAACATCAGCTCGCTCCCGTGGCTGCACGGCCTCGCCGTGATGCCCGACGTCCACCTGGGCAAGGGCGCCACCGTCGGCTCCGTCATCGCCATGAAGGGCGCCGTCTGCCCCGCGGCGGTCGGCGTGGACATCGGCTGCGGAATGACCGCCGTCAAGACCTCGCTCACCGCGGCCGACCTGCCCGACGACCTGTCGCGGCTGCGCTCCAAGATCGAGCAGGCCATCCCGGTCGGCCGAGGCCTGCACTCCGAGCCGGTCGGCCCGGGGAAGCTGCACGGCCTCTCGACGGCGGGCTTCGGCGGGCTCTGGGAGCGCTTCGACGGCATCGCGTCCGAGGTGCTCTGGAAGCGTGAGCGGGCGGCGCAGCAGATGGGAACCCTCGGCGGCGGTAATCATTTCATCGAGTTGTGTGTTGATGAGGCCGGCGCTGTGTGGCTGATGCTGCACTCCGGTTCGCGCAACATCGGCAAGGAACTGGCCGAGCACCACATGGGCGTGGCCCGCTCGCTCCCGCACAACCAGGGGCTGGTCGACCGCGACCTCGCGGTGTTCATCGCGGACACCCCGCAGATGGCGGCCTACCGCCAGGACCTGTTCTGGGCGCAGGAGTACGCCAAGTACAACCGGGCGATGATGATGACGCTCCTGCAGGACGTCGTGCGGCGGGAGTTCCCCAAGGCGAGGGTCGGCTTCGACGAGATGATCAGCTGCCACCACAACTACGTGGCGGAGGAGCGCTACGAGGGCGTCGACGTGCTGGTGACCCGCAAGGGCGCGATCCGGGCTGGCTCGGGCGAGTACGGCATCATCCCGGGCTCGATGGGCACCGGTTCGTACATCGTCCGCGGTCTGGGCAACGCCGCGGCGTTCAACTCGGCGTCGCACGGCGCCGGCCGGAAGATGAGCCGCACGGCGGCGAAGAAGCGGTTCACCACCCGGGACCTCGTCGAGCAGACCCAGGGCGTGGAGTGCCGCAAGGACGCGGGCGTGGTCGACGAGATCCCGGGCGCGTACAAGTCGATCGAGAAGGTCATGGACCAGCAGCGCGACCTGGTCGAGGTGGTCGCCCACCTCAAGCAGGTCGTCTGCGTGAAGGGCTGAGTCGGTCGGAGGCCGGGGTGCGCGGGAGGCGCACCCCGGCCTTCTTCGGTAGGGCCGATCCGCCGTCGAGGCTTCCCCGGTTGCGGGTGCCCTCGCACAGGTGTCCGTCCGCTTGGAGAAAGCCGAACAGGTCGGCGTGCTCGGGGTTTTCGAGGTCGAACTCGTGCATGGCGCCGGCCTCGGCGGCCGGGGTGGCCGGCGGGGGCGGAATGCGGGCCGATCATCCGATCCGGCGTAATCGCTCAAGTCGAAATGTCCGGTTCGGTGCGGGGCGTCGGCGGCCGCTGTGCAGAATGGCCGCCGTGGACTACCAGCAGCTTCTTCAGGACGTGATGGCCGAGGCGCTCGGCGGCGGGGCGCGGGGCCGGTCGGCCGACTACATCCCGGCGCTGGCGGCGGCCGATCCGGGGGCGTTCGGGATGGCGATCGCGACGGTGGACGGGGCGGTCCACGGGGTGGGGGAGTGGGAGCGGGCGTTCTCGATCCAGTCGGTGTCGAAGCTGTTCACGCTCGCCCTGGCGCTGGCCGAGGGCGGGGACGGGCTGTGGCGCGGGGTCGGCCGGGAGCCGTCCGGCAATCCGTTCAACTCGCTGGTGCAGCTGGAGACCGAGCACGGCATCCCGCGGAACCCGTTCATCAACGCGGGTGCGCTGGTGGTGACGGACCGGCTGCTGGAGCTGACCGGTGACGCGGTGGGGGCGGTCAGGGAGTTCCTGCGGACGGAGTCGGGGAACCCGGAGGTGGGGACGGACGACGCGGTGGCGGCCTCGGAGGCCCGGCACGGGCACCGGAACGCGGCGCTGGCGCACTTCATCGCGAGCTACGGCAATCTGCGCAACCCGGTGGACAGCGTGCTGGCCCACTACTACGCGCACTGCGCGATCTCGGCGAGCTGCCGGGACCTGGCGCTGGCGGGGCTGTTCCTGGCGCGGCACGGGGTGCGGGTGGACGGTTCGCGGCTGCTGTCGCGCAGCGAGGCGAAGCGGATCAACGCGGTGATGCTGACCTGTGGGACGTACGACGCGGCGGGGGAGTTCGCGTACCGGGTGGGGCTGCCGGGGAAGAGCGGGGTGGGCGGCGGGGTGCTGGCGATACTGCCGGGGCGCGGTTCGGTGTGCGTGTGGAGTCCGGGGCTGGACGCGGCGGGGAACTCGGTGCTGGGGGTGGCGGCGCTGGACGCGCTGACGACGGCGACCGGATGGTCGGTGTTCTGAGCATCCGCCCCGGGTGCCGGAGGGTCACGACGAAGGGGGCGCACCGCCGGGCGGTGCGCCCCCTTCGGGGTGGTGGGTTCAGGCGGCGGGGAGTTCGTCGAGGCCGCCCTGGACGAGCTTGGCCACGCGGTCGAGGGCGCCGTCGGCGTCGTCGGCCTCGGAGGCGAGGATGACGGTCTGGCCGCCTTCGGCGCCGAGGCCGAGGAGGCCGAGCATGGAGCCGGCGTTGACGGGGGTGCCGCCCTCCTTGGCGATGGTCATGGGCACGCCCGTGGAGGTGACGGCGCGGACGAAGATGGAGGCGGGACGGGCGTGCAGGCCTTCGGCCCAACCGACGGTGACGCGGCGCTCTGCCATGGGACGTGCCTTTCGGGTGGTGCTGGTGGAGCATGTTGTCTAGACCAGTGTTGCACGCCGTCCGGAGTCCGCGCACGCCCGCCCGCCACCACCACGCCCCACCCCGCGTCCCGCCCGCCAGCACGTCCCACCCCACGCCCCACCCCGCGTCCCGCCCGGCGCCCGGCATTCCGCGCACGCCCGCAGCCGGGCGGCCCCGCGGCGGATAACCTGGCGGACGTGGACGACTCCGCGGCCCGCCCCCCGCGCCAGGGCGACGACGAGCACGGCTACCCCCAGCACTGGGAGGCCGACGTCCTGCTCCGCGACGGCGGCACGGCGCGGATCCGGCCGATCACCCCGGCCGACGCCGACCGGCTGGTGGAGTTCTACGAGCAGGTCTCCGACCAGTCCAAGTACTTCCGCTTCTTCGCCCCGTACCCACGGCTGTCCGACAAGGACGTCAAGCGGTTCACCCACCACGACTACGTCAACCGGGTCGGCCTCGCGGTGGTGGTGCGGGACCGTTTCATCGCCACCGTCCGCTACGACCGCACCGACGCCTCCGGGCGGCCCTCGGAGACCGGGACCGACGCCGAGGTGGCCTTCCTGGTGCAGGACGCCCACCAGGGCCGGGGCGTGGCCTCCGCGCTGCTGGAGCACATCGCCGCGGTGGCCCAGGAGCGCGGCATCCGCCGGTTCACCGCCGAGGTGCTGCCGGAGAACCGCAAGATGGTGAAGGTCTTCACCGACGCCGGCTACACCCAGCACCGCAGCTTCGCCGACGGCGTGGTCCACCTGGAGCTGGACCTGGAGCCCACCGCCGCCTCGCTGGCGGTGATGCGGGCCCGCGAGCACCGCGCCGAGGCCCGTTCGGTGCAGCGGCTGCTCACCCCGCGCTCGGTGGCCGTGGTCGGGGTCTCGCGCAACCCGCAGTCGGTCGGCCGGGCCGTGCTGCGCGACCTCGCGGCGGGCTTCGACGGCCCGGTGTACGCGGTGAACCGCAACGCCGAGCCGGGCACCGAGCTGGACGGGGTGGCCACCCACCGCGCGCTGTCGGACATCCCCGGGCCGGTGGACCTCGTCGTGCTCGCCGTGCCCGAGCCGGCCGTGCCCGCCGCGGTCGCCGAGTGCGGTGCGCACGGCGTGCAGGGCCTGGTGGTGCTCACCGCCGGGTACGCCGAGACCGGCCCGGAGGGCCTGGACCGCCAGCGTGCCCTGGTCCGGCAGGCCCGGGCCGGCGGGATGCGGGTGATCGGCCCGAACGCGTTCGGCCTGCTCAACACCGACCCGGAGCACCCGCTCAACGCCTCGCTGGCCCCCGCACTGCCGGCCCGCGGCCCGTTCGGCCTGTTCTGCCAGTCCGGCGCGATCGGGGTGGCGCTGCTGGAGGGCGCCCACCGCCGGGGCCTGGGCGTCTCCTCCTTCGCCTCGGTCGGCAACCGCGCCGACGTCTCCGGCAACGACCTGCTCCAGTACTGGGAGGAGGACGAGGCCACCGAGGTGGTGCTGCTCTACCTGGAGTCCTTCGGCAACCCCCGCAAGTTCACCCGGATCGCCCGCCGACTGGCCACCGCCAAGCCGGTGGTGGTCCTCAAGGGCGCCCGGCACACCGGCAGCCTGCCGCCCGGGCACGCCGTCCAGCCAGCCGCCAGCCGGCTGCTGGACGCCACCGCCGACGCCCTGTTCCAGCAGGCCGGGGTGATCCGGGTGGACACCATCACCGAGCTGTTCGACACCGGCGAGCTGCTCGCCGCCCAGCCGCTTCCGGCCGGCGACCGGGTCGCCGTGGTCGGCAACTCCGACTCGCTGGGCCTGCTCAGCTACGACGCCTGCCTGAGCGCCGGGCTGCGCCCGCGCACCCCGGTGGACCTGACCACCGGCGCCACCGGCGAGAACTTCCGGATCGCGCTGGACACCGCGCTCGCCGACCCGGCCGTGGACGCGGTGATCGCGGTCGCCATCCCGCCGATCGGCGTGCACGGCGCCGTCCCGGACCCGGCCGTGCGCGAGGACGACCCGGAGATCGCCCGGGCCCTGCTGGACGCCGCCCGGCGCGGCCGGGAGCTGGGCAAGCCGCTGCTGCTGGTCCACCTGGCGCTCGGCGGCCTCGCCGAGCGGCTGCGCGAGGGGCGGGTGCCCGCGTACCCGGCGCCCGAGCGGGCGGTTCACGCGCTGGCCGACGCGGTCCGGTACGCGGCCTGGCGGCGGAGCAGCGAGGAGGCGGTCGGGACGGCGCGGGTGCCGGAGCTGGAGGGGGTGGACGAGGCGGGGGCGCGGGCGCTGGTGGAGGCGGCGCTGGGGTCGCGGGAGGCGGTGGCGGCGCGGCTGCAGCCGGGTGGGGCGCGGGTGACGCTGCCGGAGGGGCAGGCCGCAGAGCTGCTGGGGCGGTACGGGATCGAGGTGAGTCCGGTGCTGCCGGCGCCGGACGAGGAGGCGGCGGTGCGGGCGGCGGCGGCGCTGGGGTACCCGGTGGCGTTGAAGGCGACGGCGGAGCACCTGCGGCACCGGCCGGACCTGGGCAGTGTCCGGCTGGACCTGACGGGCGAGGCGGAGCTGCGGCGGGCGCACCGGGAGCTGGACGTGCTGCTGGGCGGGGCGGGGCGGGCGCGGCTGGTGGTGCAGCGGTTGGCGCCGCGGGGGGTGGACACGGTGATCGCGGCCTCGGTGGATCCGGCGGTGGGGACGATCCTGTCGTTCGGGCTGGCGGGGGCGCCGGCGGAGTTGCTGGGTGATCTGGCGCACCGGTTGGTGCCGGCGACGGACCGGGACGTGGCGGGGTTGATCCGGGAGGTGCGGGCGGCGCCGTTGCTGTTCGGGTGGCGGGGTGCGGCGCCGGTGGACACGGGGGCGCTGGAGGAGTTGCTGCTGCGGGTGTCGCGGCTGGTGGACGATCTGCCGGAGGTGGCGGGGGTGGATCTGGAGCCGGTGGTGGTGGCGCCGCAGGGGTTGGCGGTGCTGGGGGCGCGGGTGCGGATCGCCCCGCTCCCGGTGCGGACCGATCTGGGGCCACGCGCCATGAGCACCCTGTAACCTTGCGTGGCTGCCCTCCGGGGCGCCGAAGGCCCGGAAAGTCCGGCGCAGTGCCACCCGCTTCGTCGGCGGGACATGCCAGGATGGAGTTATGGCGAAGACCGGTACCACCACCACGCAGGACCTGCGGTCCGCGATCGAGCGCAGCGGCTACTACCCGGCGCTGGTGTCCGAGGCGGTGGAGTCCGCGGTGGGCACCGAGCCGATCACCTCGTACCTGGTCCACCAGGAGACCACCTTCGACGCGAACGAGGTGCGGCGGCACGTGACCGTGCTGGTGCTGACGCCGTCGCGGTTCGTGGTGAGCCACACCGACGAGCAGAACGGTGACGCGGGCAATCCGGTGCCGTACGCGACGACGTCGACGGAGAGCGTCCGGCTGGACCGGATCAACTCGGTGGTGGTGAGCCGGATGGTGTCGAATCCGGAGACGTACACGCCGGGGACGCTGCCGCGCGAGGTGGTGCTGACGATCGGCTGGGGTGCGGTGCAGCGGCTGGATCTGGAGCCGGCGGGTTGCTCGGACCCGAACTGCGAGGCGGATCACGGGTACACCGGGTCGGCGACCGCGGACGACCTGTCGCTGCGGGTGTCGGAGGCGGGTGACGGGCCGGAGACGGTGGCGCAGGCGCTGGTGTTCGCGCGGGCGCTGTCCGAGGCGACCGTCGCCGGACGGGTCTGAGGCCGACGCTCCGCATGCACCTCGGTTACGACTCCTTCGAGATCCTCGATCCCTCCGACGCCCCGGCTCCGCAGTACGGGTCGGGTTCGCTGGCGGACCTGTTGCCGGCCGTGGCGGCCGGGCTCGGTGTGGACGGTTTCCGCAGCGGCCTGGTGCTGGAGCCGGCCGACCGGGTCTGTGTGTTCCTGGTGGACGGCATGGGCTGGGAGCTGATCCGTCGGCACCCGGAGTACTGCCCGTTCCTGACCTCGCTGGTGGCCGGTTCGGCGCCGATCACGGCCGGGTTCCCGTCGACGACGGCGACCTCGCTGGCCTCGGTGGGCACCGGGCTGACGCCGGGGGTGCACGGCCTGGCCGGGTACACGGTGGCGGTGCCGGGGGCGGGTTACCTGATGAACCAGCTGCGCTGGCAGCCGCCGGTGGAGCCGCGCAGCTGGCAGCCGCACCCGACGGTGTTCGAGCGGGTGCACGCGGCGGGGGTGGCGACCGCGCAGGTGTCCTCGCCGCTGTTCTCGACCACGCCGCTGACGCAGGTGGCGCTGTCCGGGGGGACGTTCCTGGGCCGGACCACGGGCGAGGAGCGGATGGACCTGGCGGCGCGCTGGCTGGCGGAGCACGACCGGGCGCTGGTGTACACGTACGTCAGCGAGCTGGACGGGGCCGGGCACCGGTTCGGGGTGGACTCGGACGACTGGCGGATGATGCTGGACACGGTGGACCGGTTGGTCCGCCGGCTGGCGGAGCAGTTGCCGCCGCGGTCGGCGCTGTACGTGACGGCCGACCACGGCATGATCGACATCGCGCCGGAGGACCGGGTCGACTTCGACGAGGACTGGGAGCTGCGGGCCGGGGTGTCCCTGCTCGGCGGTGAGGGCCGGGCCCGGCACGTGTACGCGGTGCCCGGGGCGGCGGGGGACGTCCACGCGGTGTGGAGCGAGGTGCTCGGCGACCGGATGTGGGTGGCCACCCGGGACCAGGCGGTGGCGGCCGGCTGGTTCGGCCCGGTGGTCGACGAGCGGGTCTACCACCGGATCGGCGACGTGGTCGCCGCCGCGCGCGACGACATCGCGGTGATCGCCTCCCGGAGCGAGCCGGGGGAGTCCTCGATGGTCGGCCTGCACGGCTCGATGACCCCGGTCGAGCAGCTCGTCCCGCTGCTCGAAGTCCGCGCCTGAACCACTAGCTGAAAGGCCCCCGCACCACCCATGGCTGAACTGGTGTTCTTCTCGGGCACGATGGACTGCGGCAAGTCGACGCTCGCCCTCCAGATGGACCACAACCACGCCGCGCGCGGCCGCAAGGGGATCATCTTCACCCGGCACGACCGCGCCGGCGCCGCCACCATCTCCAGCCGACTCGGCCTGCGGGCCGACGCCGTGGAGGTGACCGAGGACTTCGAGTTCCAGGCGCACGTGGTGCACCTGCTGTCGGCCGGCGGAAAGGTCGACTACCTGATCTGCGACGAGGCCCAGTTCTTCTCCGCGGACCAGATCGACCAGCTGGCCCGGGTGGTGGACGAACTCGGCATCGACGTCTACACCTTCGGCATCACCACCGACTTCCGCACCAAGCTGTTCCCGGGCTCGCAGCGGCTGATCGAGCTGGCCGACCGGGTCGAGGTGCTGCAGGTCGAGGCGCTGTGCTGGTGCGGCGCCCGGGCCACCCACAACGCCCGCACGGTCGGCGGGGTGATGGTCGTCGAGGGCGCCCAGGTGGTGATCGGCGACGTGGCCGTCAACGAGGACGAGATCGGCTACGAGGTGCTGTGCCGCCGCCACCACCGGCGTCGGCTGACCGCCGCCACCTCCCGCGCCGCCGTGCTCTCCCCGGACGTGCTGCCCTTCGAAGCCCGCTGACGGACGGCCGCCGACGCCGCCGACGTCACGGACGGCTGCCGACGGCCGCCGAGGGACCTCAGCGGCCGTCCGGCTCCGGCAGCCGCACCACCGAGAACCGCCCGCCCTGCGGGTCCGCCAGCCGGGCCACCCGCCCGTACGGGGTGTCGTACGGCCCGAGCAGCAGCCGCCCGCCCAGGGCGAGCGCCTGGTGGACCGTCAGGTCGGTGTCGTGCACGGCGAAGTGGACCCGCCAGCGGGCCGGGCCCTCCCGCAGGTCCGAGCTGTGCCGGATGCCCGCCACCGGGCGGCCGCCCACCAGCAGCTGTGCGTCGTCCTCGCCGCGGGCCACCGCGCCGGCCTCCGCCGCCACCACGGAACGGCCCAGCACCGACCGGTAGAACACCATCGCGCTGGCCTCGTCCGCGGTCACCAGCTCGTTCCACGCCGGGGCGCCCGGCTCGCCGACCACCTCCCAGCCCAGGTGCTCCCCGCCCTGCCACAGCCCGAACACCGCGCCCGACAGGTCCGCGGCGATCGCCATCCGCCCGGCCCGCTCCGCCTGCAGCGGCCCGACCGCCACCGTCCCGCCGCACTCCCGTACCCGCTGCGCCACCTCGTCCGCGCTGTCCACCGCGAAGTACGTGGTCCACTCGACCGGGTAGTCCGTCCCCGCCGGGGTGACCCCCAGACCGGCGACCTTCGCGCCGTGCAGGCTGGCCCGCACGTACGCGCCGAGCTGGTCCGGACCTGGCTCGAACTCCCAACCCAGCAGGGCGCCGTAGAACGCCATCGCGTCCCCCAGGTCGCCGGTCATCAGGCTCACCCAGCAGGGCATGCCCTGGGCCAGCCGCATCCTCAGCGCAGTCACGCGCACCTCCACACCGGAGCCGAGACCTCAAGGCCGCATGGTGGCACCCCGGAGCCCCCGTCGACCCCCGGTGGACCGGCGAGCCGCGCAAAGACCGTACAAAGGGCGGAGTCGCGCAGGCCACAATGGCGGCATGACGCCCCTGATCCCCGTCCACGAGCTGGCCGAGGCGCTCGGCTCGGCGAACGCGCCGGTGCTCCTCGACATCCGCTGGCAGCTCGGCGGCCCGCCCGGCCACCAGGAGTACGCCGCCGGCCACCTGCCCGGCGCCCACTACCTCGACCTGGACCGCGAACTCGCCGCCCCGCCCGGGCCCCGCGGCCGCCACCCGCTGCCCGACCCCGGGGTCCTCGGCGCCGCCCTGCGGCGGGCCGGCGTCACCGCCCGCCGCCCGGTCGTCGTCTACGACGCCGGACCCGCCACCTCCGCCGCCCGCGCCTGGTGGCTGCTGCGCTGGGCCGGCCACGAGGACGTCCGGGTGCTCGACGGCGGCCTCGCCGCCTGGCGCGCCGCCGGCCTCCCCGAGAGCACCGACACCCCCGCCCCCGCGGACGGCGACTTCCGCCCCGAACCCGGCCGCCTCCCCACCGTGGACGCCGCCCAGGCGGCCGAACTCGCCCACACCGGGCTGCTGTTGGACGCCCGTGCCGGTGAGCGGTACCGCGGTGAGGTGGAACCCGTCGACCCGCGGGCCGGACACATCCCCGGCGCCGTCTCCGCCCCCACCACCGACAACCTCCGCCCCGACGGCCGCTTCCTGCCCGTCGCCGACCTGGTCGCCCGCTTCCGCGGCCTCGGCCTCGGGGACCAGCCCGTCGCCGTCTACTGCGGGTCCGGCGTCACCGCCGCCCACGAGGTCCTCGCCCTCCACCTCGCCGGCCACCCCGACGCCGCCCTCTACCCCGGCTCCTGGAGCGAATGGTCCGCCACCCCCACCAACCCCGCCACCACCGGCCCCACCCCCTGACACGGTGGCTGGCGGTCAACCAGTAAGGGGCGCGGGGAACTGCGCGAAGTCGGAAGGTGCGGCGCCGCACCCTCCCGCTTCGCGCAGTTCCCCGCGCCCCTGGGGTTGACCGGTTGCCCGGGCTACTCGGGCTTCTTGCGGCGGCTGCCGAAGACGATCTCGTCCCAGCTGGGTACCGTCGCGCGGCGTCCCGGCCGGACCCCGTCCGCCTCGGCCTGCCGGTCCGTCGTCCCGACCAGCCGGTCGCGGTGCGGGGACACCGACCGCGGCATCAGGATGTCCGCGTACGCGGACCCGGCCCCGACGCTCGCCGCGCCGGCACCGCCGGCCGCCGCCGCAGCTGCGGCCCCCGCGGACTCCTCCGCCTCCTCGACACCGTCACCGGTGGTCGCCGACGAGGCGGCCACCGCCACCGCCGGTTCCGGGGCGGGCCCGATCGCCAGGTCGCCCCGGAACGCGGGCACCACGTCCAGCAGGCTAGTCAGCGAGTCCCGGCCGTCCGCCGTCGCCTCGCGGACCTCCCGCACCTCCCGGGCCTCCCGCACCTCGCGGACGTCCCGGACCTCCCGCGCCTGCATGATCCGGTCGGCCGAGGGCCGCTCGATCATCGGGCGCGGCGGGCGCTCCTGGGGCAGCCGGGCGATCCGCGGGATGAACGGGAAGACGGAGTCCTCGTCCCGCTCGACGTTCTCGCCGATCAGCGCGCGCGCCTCGTCGTCGTTCGGCTGCACCAGCCGCCGCGGCGGGTCGTACGTCCAGGAGGCGCTGCGGCCCTCGCCGTCGGCGCGGTAGGAGAGGATGACCTCCCAGGTGCCGTCGTCGCGGCGCCAGGAGTCCCAGCGCTCGGTGTCCTTCTCGGCGGCGCGCAGCGCGAGCCGCTCGGCGACGGCCTCGCCCAGCTGCGGTCCGGTGGTCTCGCCGTGCCGGCGGATGGCGGTCTTGCGGGCGCGCTCGGCCATGAACGCGCGCTCGGCCAGCACCGGGCCCTCGAAACGCCGCACCCGCTCGACCGAGATCCCGGCGGCCTGCGCGACCTCCTCAGCGGAGGCACCGGCTCGTATCCGCGCCTGGATGTCCCGGGGGCGGAGGTGGCTCTCGACCTCGATCTCGATCTGGCCGAGGCGCGGCCGGTCCCCGCGGATGGCGGCGCGCAGCCGCTCGTCGATGGGGAGGGTGTACTCCGTGCTGTCGGCAGCCTTGAGCACCAGCCGTGTGCCGTCGTTGCTGACGGCCACGACGCGCAGTTCGGGCACGGTTACCTCCCGGGTGGTGCCTGCCGACGTCACCTGCGTCGCTGCTCCCGTACTGAGTGTGGCCTGCCCGCGTGCGACTGGCCACAACCTTGCAGAGTTACCCGGCGTGTCGGGCTTTCGCCCGGGCGCGCCGCTGTGGCACGGTTGCCTGTTCGCCACGTCGCCGGTCGACGTCGCGCCCGGCCCCGGTGCCACCGTCTGATGGGCAGTCGACAAGTCGACCGAAGGCTCAGGCTCCACGAACAGTACTCCATTCGTGGCAACAAGAGGGGCGGCTCGCCGCTCAAGTCTCCCGCGAATCACCGGATTCTCAAGAGTCCGCACTCCATTGGCCGACCTCCGGTCACCGGACGGTGATCATCTTCACATATATCGACCGCTCGGAACCAGATTTTCGACCCTTGTGTCCTTCTCTGCGCAAGATCGGCAGACTTGTTCGAAATGCCGCGCGCCCCGGGGACGGTGGGATAGACCCCGCGCGCCGTCCGTGCGGTGCCCGTGCGCCACTTGTGCACCGCCGTCCGTGCGGTCAGGCGCCGAGGACCCGTCGGAGGTAGTCGTTGGCGAACAGCCGGTCCGGGTCGACCTTGTCGCGCAGCGCGGTGAATTCCCCGAAACGGGTGTACGCCCCGGCCAGGTACGCGGCGTCGCGGGTGTGCAGCTTGCCCCAGTGCGGACGGCCCTGGTGGGCCGTCATGAGCTTCTCCACCTCGGTGAAGTAGCCGAGTTCGGCGGTGCCGCGGTAGAGGTGGACGGCGATGTAGGCGCTGTCCCGGCCGTACGCGGTGGAGAGCCAGATGTCGTCGGCGGGGGCGGTGCGGACCTCGACCGGGAAGCTGATCCGCCAGTCGGAGCGCTCGACCATGGCCCTGAGTTCGCGCAGCACGGTGGTGGCGGCCTCGCGCGGCACCGCGTACTCCATCTCGATGAAGCGGACCTTGCGCGGGCTGGTGAACACCTTGTACGCGGTGTCGGTGTAGCTGCGGTCGGACCAGGCGCGGCTGGCGATCCGCGCGATGCCCGGCACGGTGGCGGGGAAGCGGCGGCCGATGCGGCAGGCGCCCTCCCAGACGGTGTTGGAGAGGAGGTCGTCCTCCAGCCAGGCCTTGGCGCGGGGCAGCGGCGCGGCCGGTCCCTGGCTGCGGTTGTTGCGCTTGGTGGAGCAGCGGTCGGTGTGCGGGAACCAGTAGAACTCGAAGTGCTCGTTGACGGCGGTGAGGTCGTCGAAGCGGTCGACCACCTCGTCGAAGCGCATGGGCTGCTCGTGGGCGGTGAGCAGGAAGGCGGGTTCGACGCCGAAGGTGAGGGCGGTGACCACGCCGAGGGCGCCGAGGCCGAGCCGGGCGCCCTCGAACAGTTCGGCGTTCTCGTGCGGGGAGCACTGCTTGACGGTGCCGTCGGCGAGGACGATCTCCACGGCCCGGATCTGGGCGGCGAGGGAGCCCGAGTCGCGGCCGGTGCCGTGGGTGCCGGTGCTGGTGGCGCCGGCCACGGTCTGCACCTCGATGTCGCCCATGTTGGTCAGCGCGAGGCCGGCGGCGGTGAGCAGCCGGTTGAGCCGGTGCAGCGGGAGGCCGGACTCGACGGTGACGGTGCCCTCCTCGCGGTCGATCCGGCGGACGGCGGTGAGCGCGTCGGGACGGAGCAGGACGCCCTCGCCGGCGGAGGCGATGGCGGTGAAGGAGTGCCCGGAGCCGACGGCCTTGACCGTGCGGCCCTGTTCGGCCGCGCGGCGCAGCACCTCACCGATCTCCTCGGCCGAGCCGGGGGTGACCACCCGGCTGGGGCGGGCGCTCTGGTTGCCGGCCCAGTTGCGCCAGCCGTCGGTGGTGGTGCCGTGCGGCATCCGAGTGCCTCCTGTCACGAACTACCGGTGGGTAGGGGGAGCGTAGTCACTCGGCGGTTCCAGGTCCATGCCCCGCGTAGCCGGGAGCGAGGGGGCGTGGAGGAGCCGTGGGTCAGTGCTGCAGGGAGGTCTCGCCGCGCGGGACGGCGGTGGGGCGCAGGCCGCCGCGGAGCCGGGGCAGGCCGAGCAGGGCGGTCAGTGCGGCGAAGGCGGCGGCGGTGAGCGGCACCCAGTAGCCGGCCGGGCTGCCGGCGCCGTCCACCACCCAGCCCGCGGCCGAGGAGCCGAGTGCGACGCCGAGGGCGAGGCCGGTGGTGGTCCAGGTCATCCCCTCGGTGATCTTGGAGGCGGGGACGAGCCGCTCGACCAGGGCCATGGCGGTGATCAGGGTGGGGGAGATGGACAGGCCGGCCAGGAACAGGGCGGCGCCGATGCCGACCAGGCCGGCGGTGCCGGAGAACAGCTGGGCGACGACCACCAGCGGCACCATGGCGGCGGCCATCCCCGCGACGCCGCCGAGGAACCGCCCGGGCATCGAGCCCTTGAGCTTGAGGGTGCCGAAGACCAGGCCGGCGAGGCAGGAGCCGAGGGCGTACACGGCCAGCACGATGCTGGCGGCGGCGGTGTGGCCCTGGTCCTCGGCGAAGGCGACGGTGACCACCTCGACCGAGCCGAAGATGGCGCCGGTGGCGACGAAGGTGAGCACCAGCACCTGGAGGCCCTCGGAGGCGATCGCCCAGCGGCCCTCGTGGTGGGCGGCCGGGTGGACGGGCGGCTCGGTGCGGCGCTGGGCGGTGAACAGCAGGACGCCGACGGTCAGGAAGACGCCGGCCAGCAGCACCCCGGCCTCGGGGAAGAGCGCGGTGGCCAGGCCGATGGAGAGGATCGGGCCGACGATGAAGCAGACCTCGTCCATCACGGCCTCGAAGGAGTAGGCGCTGTGCAGCCGGGGTGGCGCCTCCCGGTACAGGTGGGCCCAGCGGGCGCGGACCATCGAGCCGGTGCTGGGCATCACGCCCATGCCGGCGGCGAACAGGAAGAGCGTCCAGTCGGGGGCGCCGAACCGGGCCGCGAGCAGCAGCCCGGTGGCCGCGGCGATGGTCACGGCGGTCGCCGGCAGGGTGACCCGGCGCTGCCCGTGCCGGTCGACCAGCGAGGACACCAGCGGTCCGAGCGCTGCCGCGGACAGCGCCAGCACCGAGGCGACCATGCCCGCCAGTCCGTACGAGCCGCGCAGTTGGGACAGCATCGTCACGATGCCGATGCCAGTCATGGAGATCGGCAGACGGGCTATCAGGCCGCTGGAGGAGAAGGCCAGGGTGCCGGGGGCGGCGAAGATCTGGCGGTAACTGGACAGCACGCGGGCTCCGCTGGGTGGGTAAGGAACATGACTGGTAAAGACAGCTTACGAACCGTCGGGGGTCCGACGCATCTCCGCCGCCCTTCCACCGTCCGGCGGAGGTGAGGTGGCAGGATCGGTTCCATGTCCGACTCGCGCACCTCCACCGACCACGCGCCCTACGACGCGCTCCTGCTGCTCTCCTTCGGCGGCCCGGAGGCACCCGAGGACGTGGTGCCCTTCCTGGAGAACGTCACCCGGGGGCGCGGCATCCCCAAGGAGCGGCTCGCCGAGGTGGGCAAGCACTACTTCCTGTTCGGCGGCGTGAGCCCGATCAACGAGCAGAACCGCGAGCTCCTCGCCGCGCTGCGCAAGGACTTCGCCGAGCACGGCCTGGACCTGCCGGTCTACTGGGGCAACCGCAACTGGGCGCCGTACCTGGTGGACACCCTGCGGGAGATCGCCGCCGACGGACACCGCCGGATCGCCGTGCTCGCCACCAGCGCCTACGCCGGCTACTCCGGCTGCCGGCAGTACCGGGAGAACCTCGCCGACGCGCTGGAGCAGCTGGCCGAGGAGGGCCTGCCCGAGCTGCGGGTCGACAAGCTCCGCCACTTCTACAACCACCCGGGCTTCGTACGGCCGATGGCCGACGCCACCCTCGCCGCCCTCGCCGAGCTGCCCGCGCCGGTCCGCGACCGGGCCCGGCTCACCTTCACCACCCACTCCATCCCGGTGGCGATGGCCGACAGCTCCGGCGCCCCCGACGACCCGGCCCGAGACAAGCCCGGCGGCGCCTACGTGGCCCAGCACCTGGACGTCGCCCGGCAGATCGCCGAGGCGGTCGCCGCGGCCACCGGCGTGGCGGACCGGCCCTGGGAGCTGGTGTACCAGTCGCGCAGCGGCGCCCCGCACATCCCCTGGCTGGAGCCGGACATCTGCGACCACCTGGAGGCGGTGCACCAGGCCGGCGCCCCGGCCGTGGTGATGGTGCCGATCGGCTTCGTGTCCGACCACATGGAGGTCCGGTACGACCTCGACACCGAGGCCGTGGCCAAGGCCGCCGAGCTGGGCCTGCCGGTCGCCCGGGCCGCCACCGTCGGCGCCGACCCGCGGTTCACCGCCGCCGTCCGCGAGCTGGTGCTGGAGCGGGCGGCCACCGAGCGCGGCCGGACGGTGGAGCGCCGGGCCCTCGGCGCGCTCGGCCCCAGCCACGACCGGTGTGCCACCGCCTGCTGCCCCAACCCGCGCGGCCCGAGGCCCGCCGCCGCCCAGCTCTGACCCGTCCGGCTCCAGCCTGAGCCGCCCCGACCCGCCTCCGGAGGAGACCCCGCCGTGTCCAGCCCCGCCGCGCCGAACCCCGCAGCCCCCGAGGGCGGCGCGCCCAGCCCCGACCTGCTGCACGCGCTGCTCGCGGTGGCCACCGAGGCCGCCACCCGGGCCGGCGCCCTGCTGCGCGACGGCCGCCCCGCCGACCTGGGCGTCGCGGCCACCAAGAGCAGCCCGGTCGACGTGGTGACCGAGATGGACCTGGCCTCCGAGAAGCTGGTGCTGGAGCTGATCGGCGCCCGCCGGCCCGCCGACGGCTACCTCGGCGAGGAGGGCGCCGACCGCCCCGGCACCAGCGGCGTCCGCTGGGTCGTCGACCCGCTCGACGGCACGGTCAACTACCTGTACGGGCTGCCCAACTGGGCGGTCAGCGTGGCCGCCGAGCTGGACGGCCGGGCGGTGGTCGGGGTGATCGCGGTACCGGCACGCGGCGAGCTGTTCCACGCCGTGCTGGGCGGCGGCGCCTTCCTCGGCGGCAGCCCGATCTCGTGCCGGCCCGTCCCGCCGTGGGGGCAGGCGCTGGTGGCCACCGGGTTCAACTACGTCCAGGCGGTCCGCGAACACCAGGCCGAGGTGCTGCGCTCGCTGATGCCGGAGGTCCGCGACATCCGGCGCGGCGGCGCGGCCGCCGTCGACCTGTGCGACCTCGCGGCCGGCCGGCTGGACGGCTACTACGAGCGCGGCCTCGCGCCCTGGGACCGGGCCGCGGGCGTGCTGATCGCCCGCGAGGCCGGCGCCCTGGCCGGCGGCCGCCCCGGCCTGGAGCCGGACGGCGACCTCACGGTGGCCGCCCCGCCCGGCACCTTCGAGCGGCTCCAGGCCCGCCTGGACGCCCTCGGCGCCTGGCACGACTAGAGACCCGTGTGACGGAAAGGGGCGTGCCGCACGGATCCTGCCGGGGTTCGGCAGGATCCGTGCGGCACGCCCCTTTCCGGCGAGCGGCGCTCCCGGGCGACGAAGGGCCCTGGCACACGGACGGTGCCAGGGCTCGCGGTGCTGTGCTGTGCTGTGCAGGCCCCCTGCTGTGCGGGGCCGGTGGTGCGGTGCTGCGGTTGCCGGTCAGGCGGCGACGCGGTGCGTCCCCTGCACCGGGTCGACCCCGTGCTCGGCGGCCAACCGTCGCAGATCCTCCAGTTCGGACTGCTCGACCTCGGCGAGGAACTCGTCGCCGGACTCGAGCGCCCGGTGGAGATCCTGCTCGGCGTTCTGTATGCGCTGAAGGATTCCGGCGGTGAAGGCGTCCATACGGGCCCCCTTACTGTGTCGGACGGGCACGGCCCGCGCGTCCCCCGGGCCCGGGAGCGAGGCCAGGCGGACGTCCTGGACCGGAGCTGGGCCCGGTAGGGCGCGGGAGACGGCCTGCGGCCGCTGCCTGACGTTCGATCCCCGAACCGGTGCGGATGGGACACACGGCGGGTGGGTGCGATCCGCCGCCCGGCGGCATCGCTGGTGTGAAGCTGTCCTCCCCGCCCGCGCGGCCGGGAAACCTCCCCGGAACCCAAAAGTTGCCCGCGTCACAGTCCAATCGGCGGTCCACGGCTCCGTTTTGGGCCCGACGGGACCGCCCGGGCCGCCCGGTCCACCGGTCTTACCGCTGCTTTACCGACGGACCAGGCAGGATGGAGACACCGTCGGACCCGTCTGCCCGTCGCCGAGGCCCAGAGCGGCCCCGACCCCGGTGCGGCCTGGCCCGCGCCCGGCGCACAACGGTCCGCACGGGCAGGCACGGTGGGCCGCTCCAGCAGAAGGGAACACCACCGTGCGGGTACTCGTCGTCGAGGACGAGCAGCTGCTCGCCGAGGCCGTCGCCACCGGACTGCGCCGGGAGGCGATGGCCGTCGACGTCGTCTACGACGGCGAGGCCGCGCTCCAGCGGATCGCGGTCAACGACTACGACGTGGTCGTGCTCGACCGGGACCTCCCGCTCGTCCACGGCGACGACGTGTGCCGCCGCGTCGTCGAGCAGGGCCTGGCCACCCGGGTGATCATGCTGACCGCCTCCGGCGACATCAGCGACCGGGTCGAGGGACTGGAGATCGGCGCCGACGACTACCTCCCCAAGCCGTTCGCCTTCAGCGAACTGGTCGCCCGGGTCCGCGCGCTCGGCCGCCGGGCCACCGTGCCGCTGCCGCCCGTGCTGGAGCGCGCGGGCATCAGCCTCGACCCCGGCCGCCGCGAGGTCATCCGGGACGGCCGGACCGTCCAGCTCGCCCCCAAGGAGTTCGCCGTCCTGGAGGTCCTGATGCGGGCCGGCGGCGCCGTGGTCTCCGCCGAGCAGCTCCTGGAGAAGGCCTGGGACGAGCACACCGACCCGTTCACCAACGTCGTCCGGGTCACCGTGATGACCCTGCGCCGCAAGCTCGGCGACCCGCCGGTGATCGTCACCGTCCCCGGCTCCGGCTACCGCATCTGAGCCCCGTACCACCCGCACACCGCAGCACCGAGAGGACAGGCCATGACCACCCCGCCCCCCACCGGCGGGGCCCCCGGCGCGCCCGCCGGCGGCCCGGGGCCGGTACCCCCGCGTCCGGCGGGCCCCCCGCCCGCGTTCGCCACCGCCCACGACGGCACGGCCCACGACGGCACCGCCCGGAACGGGACGGGGCAGAACGGGACGGGACAGCCGGCCGACACCCGGGGGACCAAACGATCCGCCGGCGGCGACCACCCCGGCGACCACAACGAGGACCACTCCGGCGGCCTGCTCGCCTGGCTGGCCCTGCGCCCGACCATCCGGATCCGGCTCACCCTGCTCTACGGCGGGATGTTCCTGATGGCCGGCGTGGTCCTGCTGCTGCTGATGTACTACTTCGTCCGGCAGGCGTTCCAGGACGCCGTGCTGCCGCACCTGATGCTCGCCGACGGCGTCCGGGTCAGGACCCCCAGCGGGATCGAGATCGCCGACCAGGCCACCCTGGACCGCTACCTCGCCCAGTACCAGGCCGTCCAGTCCGACCAGGCCCTCAACACCCTGCTGCGCAAGGCGCTCACCGCCCTGGTCTGCCTCGCCGTGATCGCCTTCGCCGCCGGGTACGCCATGGCCGGCCGGGTCCTCCACCCGCTCGGCCGGATCACCCGCACCGCCCGCGAGGTGGCCGGCTCCGACCTGCACCGCCGGATCGAGCTGGAGGGCCCCGACGACGAGCTCAAGGAGCTCGCCGACACCTTCGACGACATGCTCGGCCGCCTCGACCGCGCCTTCGACTCCCAGCGCCGGTTCGTCGCCAACGCCTCGCACGAGCTGCGCACCCCGCTGGCGATCAACCGCACCCTGCTGGAGGTGCAGCTCTCCGACCCGAACACCTCCCCGGACCTCCAACAGCTCGGCAAGACCCTGCTCGCCACCAACGAGCGCAGCGAGCAGCTGGTCGAGGGCCTGCTGCTGCTCGCCCGCAGCGAGAACGAGCTGGTCGAACGCCGCCCGGTGGAGCTCTCCGAGGTCGCCGAGCGGGCCCTGGAGCAGACCCGCGCCGAGGCCGACGCCCGGCACGTCGCGCTGCGCACCGAACTCAACCCCGCCGGTGTCGCCGGCAACGGCGTGCTGCTGGAGCGGCTCGCCCTCAACCTGCTGCAGAACGCCGTCCGGTACAACACCGCCGACGGCTGGGTCGAGGTCACCACCGCCCCGGCCCCCGGCGGCGGGGGCGAGCTGGTGGTCAGCAACACCGGCCCGGTGGTCCCCGGGTACGAGCTGGAGCACATCTTCGAGCCGTTCCGCCGGGTCAAGGGCACCGAGCGGACCCGCAGCGACAAGGGCGTCGGCCTCGGCCTGTCCATCGTCCGCTCGGTGGTGCGCGCCCACGGCGGCACCATCGAGGCCGTCTCGCGGCCCGGAGGCGGCCTGACGCTCCGCGTTCGCATTCCCGGCAGCCCCGGCTGACCCAGGGGCCCCACCGGGCCCGTACAGCGCCGCACAGGCCCTCCGGAGACCCTTCCGGAGGGCCTGTGGCATGTCCCGGGACCGGCTCCCGGACCGTTCCCCGGTGTCCGGGCCGCCGTCGCGGCGCTCCCCGCCCCCCGTGACCCCGACGGGCCGCCCGACCCGTGTCAGAACCAGTTAAAGGCCAGGCGGGGGCGGCTTGTCATTTCCCCGCGAGACAACTTACGGTGTCGTAACCTACGCAGCCGTAAGTGAGCCGGTGAGCCGACCCTGAGCGACCGGCCCGCTACCGGCGCCCCCGGTCCGACGCCCCCGTCCGCCCTCAGGAGCAACAGCCGTGACCATCGCCCCCGTGCAGCGCACCGCATCGACCGCCTGGACCGACGCCCGGCTGATCCTCGCCCTCGAAGAGGTCGTGGAGACCGAGCTCAACCGCCACCTCAAGGTGGCCAAGGAGTGGATGCCGCACGAGTTCGTGCCGTGGAGCCGGGGGCGGGACTTCGACGGCGTGCTCGGCGGCGAGGCCTGGTCGCTGGACCAGTCCGAGGTCACCCCGCTGGCCCGGGTCTCCCTGGTGGTCAACCTCCTCACCGAGGACAACCTCCCCAGCTACCACCACGAGATCGCCTCGATGTTCGGCCGCGAGGGCGCCTGGGGCACCTGGGTGCACCGCTGGACGGCCGAGGAGGGCCGTCACGGCATAGCCATCCGCGACTACCTGCTCACCACCCGCGCCGTGGACCCGGTGGAGCTGGAGCGGGCCCGGATGTCCCACATGTCCGAGGGCTTCGAGTCGGACAACGCCCACAGCATGCTGCAGTCGGTGGCGTACGTGGCCTTCCAGGAGCTCGCCACCCGGATCGCCCACCGCAACACCGGCCACCACTCCGGCGACCCGATCTGCGACCAGCTCCTCGCCAAGATCGCCAACGACGAGAACCTGCACATGGTCTTCTACCGGAACCTGCTCAGGGCCGCCCTGGAGATCGCCCCCGACCAGGCCATGCGCGCCATCGCCGACGTGGTGACCGACTTCCGGATGCCCGGCCACGGCATCCCCGGCTTCGAGCGGGCCGCCGCCCAGATCGCCATCGGCGGCGTCTACAACCTCCGCATCCACCACGACGACGTGCTGCAGCCCGTGCTGCGCCACCTCAAGGTGATGGAGATCGGCGGACTCGGCCCCGAGGGCCAGCAGGCCCAGGAGGAGCTCGGCCTGTTCCTGGACGGCCTCAACACCCAGGCGACCAAGTTCGACGAGCGCCAGGCCGCCCTGCTGGCCCGCCGCGCCGCCCGCGCCGCCCAGGCCTGACCCGCAACCGCCGGTCCGACCCCACCCGGGGTCGGACCGGCGCAGGTCCGGCCCGGACCTGCGCCGGACCTGCCCGGACCCGCCGGTGAGACCCCGCACCGCCGGCCCGCGCCCACCACCCGGGGCCCGGTCGGCTCCGGCCGTTTCCAGCCGTTTCCGCCGGCCTTCCCGCTCGGTTTGCGCCAGGTTTCCGCCCTGGCCGTCGGGCCGCGGGCCGTCCCGGTCGTCCGTCACCCCGGGCCGCCGTCTCAGCCGGTGGGAATGTCAGGATTTCACAGGAAAAGTTCCAGGTGTGGGCAACGTCACATCGGGTAGCGTGGTATCTCCGGACCGGCCCGTTCGGCGATCACCGGTCCGGGTGAGACGGTCGCGCAGGGTGACGGCTCCGACACGGCCGCCGGCTTGTCGATTCCCCGTCAACCGGACTGCCCGGCCGGAGAGTTGGAGATCCCCGGCGGCCCGGCCGGCTACCCCGGGTAGTCACCGCCCGGACCCTCGGCGACGTGACGGCCGACACCCCCGCCGACCGTTCGGAACATGTTCGATCACCCCAACGGGCCCGCAGCCGGGTGTCGATTGAGTAACAGGGCTTGAAGTAAGGCACAATCTCGGCCTCGGGTCGGGCACAAGACCGACCCCCCATGCGTTACGTGCGCTGGAGATACCGCACACACCCAAAGGGGGAGAGCGAAACATGGCAACGGATTACGACACCCCACGCAAGACCGATGACGACCTCAACGAGGACAGCATCGAGGAACTCAAGGCCCGCCGGAACGAGAAGGCGACCAGCTCGGTCGACATCGACGAGTTCGACGCCGCCGAGGGTCTCGAGCTGCCCGGCGCCGACCTCTCCAACGAGGAGCTGTCGGTCCGCGTGCTGCCGCGCCAGGCGGACGAGTTCACCTGCATGAGCTGCTTCCTGGTGCACCACCGCAGCCAGCTGTACAGCGAGAAGAACGGCCAGCCGATCTGCCGGGACTGCGGCGCCTGACCATCGGGCGGCCCGGGCCCGGGCCGGCGACACCCCACCGCCAGCCCGGTATGCCGCCCCGGCCGGCCCTGAGCAGCAGGGCCGGAGGCAGCAACAGCGGCCGCCCGCAGCGGCCGCACCCGGCGGGTACCGCGCCCTCGCGGCACACCCGCCAAAGGAACCGGGACGGTCCCGCACCACGCGGAACCGTCCCTCCTCCGTTTCCGGGGCCCTGACCGGGGGCCCCACCGGCGACCTGCCGGCCACCCACCGGCGGCCTCCTGGCAGCCGCACCGGCCCGCGGCACGATCAGCCGCGGGGCTGCGCCCGGTGCGCCTCGGCCAGCGCGTCCGCCAGCCGCTGCGGCGAGCGGGTGGACAGGTAGACGTACGGCGTCGGGTCCGCCGGGTCGTCGATCTCGACCCGCAGCGCCGTCGGCACGTAGCTGCGCATCAGCATGAACGCCCGGGGGTCGGCCTTCACCCCGCGCCAGGCCACCGCCTCGGCGGGGTTGAGCACGTGCACCCGGCCGAGGGCGGTGACCGGGATCCGCGCCTGCCCGGCGACCAGGGAGCCCTGCACCACCCGGATCCGCGCCGAGCCGTAGCTGCTCAGCGCGGCCGCCGCCCCGACCGCGCCGACCACCAGGGCGGCCAGCGCGGCCACCGCGCTGAACCGCAGCATGATCAGCGCGAGCGAGATCCCGACCGCGACGGGGAGCAGCCACCAGGACCGCGGGACGGTGAGACGTTCGTCGTACATGCCCCCATTGTGGGCACGGGCCCGCGACAGCCCCGCCGACACCCCTGCCGCCGGAAGCTACTGGCCGGTAATGTCGAGGGTGTGAACGGACCCCTCGCCTCCCCACCGGCGTCGCAGGACACGGCCGAGTCCGCCGACCGCCCCGCCTTCCTCACCCCCACCACGCCCCCGGCGGACGCCGTCCTGCCGCCGCGCGCCCCCGAGGCGCCGGCGCCCGGCAGCCTGCTCGGTTCGCACTACGACCACTGCTTCGGGTGCGGTCCGCAGCACCCCCAGGGCCTGCAGCTGATCGCCGTGGCGGGCGAGGGCCTGAACGTCACCGCCGAGTTCACCGTCCGCCCCGAGCACCAGGGCGCCCCGGGGCTTGCCCACGGCGGCGTACTGATGACGGCCATGGACGAGACCATCGGCACCCTCAACTGGCTGCTGCACACACCGGCCGTCACCGGCCGACTGGAGAGCGACTTCGTCCGCCCGGTGCCGGTGGACGCCTCGCTGCACATCCACGCCTGGGTCACCGGCGCGCACGGCCGCAAGATCTACGGCGCCGCCGAGGGACGCATCGGCGGTCCCGACGGACCGGTGGCGATCCGCGCCCAGGCGCTCTTCATCCAGGTGAAGCTGGAACACTTCACCACGCACGGTCGTCCCGAGGACATCAAGAAGGCCCTGGACGACCCGGACCTGTTCAAGCGCGCCCGAGCCTTCGAGGTAAATCCGTGAGCATCACCCCCCGCCCCTCGGTGGACGTCCTGATCCGCCGCGTCGACCCCGAGCTGCCGCTGCCCTCCTACGAGCACCCCGGCGACGCGGGAGCCGACCTGCGGACCACCGTGGACGCCGAACTCGCCCCCGGTGAGCGCGCCGTCCTCCCCACCGGTGTCGCCATCGCGCTTCCGGACGGTTACGCCGCGTTCGTGCACCCGCGGTCCGGACTCGCCGCCCGCTGCGGAGTTGCACTGGTGAACGCCCCGGGGACGGTCGATGCCGGGTACCGTGGTGAGATCAAGGTGATCGTCGTCAACCTGGACCCGCGCGAGGGGGTCAGCTTCCGCCGAGGGGACCGCATCGCCCAGCTGGTGATCCAGCAGGTCGAGAAGGCGAGCTTCCACGAGGTGGCCGAACTTCCCGGGTCGGCACGCGCCGAGGGCGGGTTCGGGTCGACCGGCGGCCACGCCGCGGTTTAGCATGCCCGCGTCTCGCAGGCGCCGAGCTGGGTACGAGCAGAGCTAGGTCTTGCAGTATTCGTTCGGTATTGGGTTCGGTATTAGGACCGGGAAGGACAGTGACCGTGTTCCGTCGTCGCCAGAAGAGCGAGGACGCTGTCGAGCAGCTCGCCGAGGACGCCATCAGCCCCGACGAGACGGCCGATGACGTCGCAGGTTCCGCCGAGAGCGAGAACGACACCGAGCTGGACCCGGCCGACCGCGTCGGCCTGCCGCCCGCCCCCCGCCCGGACGGTCCGTGGGACCTCTCCGAGCTGGAGAAGCCCGAGGAGGGCCGGGTCGACCTCGGCGGTCTCCTCGTCCCCGGCGTGGAGGGCATGGAGCTCCGGGTGGAGGTGGCCGGCGACGCGATCGTGGCGGCCACCCTCGTCCTGGGCAACAGCGCCATCCAGCTCCAGGCCTTCGCGGCCCCCAAGTCCGAGGGCATCTGGGGTGAGGTCCGCGACGAGATCGCCAACGGCATCACCGCCCAGGGCGGCCTCATCGAGGAGGAGGAGGGCAGCCTCGGCTGGCACCTCCGCGCCCAGGTCCCGGTGCAGCTGCCCGACGGCACCCAGGGTGTGCAGCTGGTCCGGTTCGTCGGCTGCGACGGCCCGCGCTGGTTCCTCCGCGGTGTGATCTCCGGTCAGGCCGCGGTGCAGCCGGAGATGGCCGGCATCCTGGAGGAGGTCTTCCGCCAGACCGTCGTGGTGCGCGGCGAGGCCCCGATGGCCCCGCGCGACCCGATCGTGCTGAAGCTCCCCGAGGACGCGCAGATGGTCGCCGACGCGGCCGGCGCCGGCGGCGACGCCGCCTACGGCAACACCTCGCTCGACCCGTTCGCCCGCGGCCCGGAGATCACCGAGGTCCGCTGAGCCGACGAGGCCCCTCGCCCCCGCCCGGGACTCCAGGCGGGGGCGTTTTGACCCCGGGCGGTCCGGTGTGTAACGTTCTCCGGGTTGCCCCACGGCCGGGTGGCCCGCTTTTCGAATTCCAATCGGAGTTCGAACTTCGAGCGGGAAAACGGCCGGAAGAACTCTGGTAGAGTTCGGGAGCGCCGAAAGGCGAAAGCGAAGCGGATGAATGAAACTCCGGAAAACGGAGCGGAAAACATCTGATAAGCTGGAAACACGAAAGAACGAAGCGCCCGGAGGGCCCGCTGGAAGGCGGTCCGAAGGAAGCGTCCGTTCCTTGAGAACTCAACAGCGTGCCAAAAGTCAACGCCAGATATGTTGACATCCCCGGCCGGTCCGTTCGGATCGGTTGGAGATTCCTTTTGAAATAACACTAGCGAGGACGCAGTGCGCGGGATCACCTTATTCCGGTGGTTGCCGTGCCGCTCTTCCGCGAGTGGGATGCCCGATCACGGGTTGACATTCACGGAGAGTTTGATCCTGGCTCAGGACGAACGCTGGCGGCGTGCTTAACACATGCAAGTCGAACGGTGAAGCCCTTCGGGGTGGATCAGTGGCGAACGGGTGAGTAACACGTGGGAAATCTGCCCTGCACTCTGGGACAAGCCTTGGAAACGAGGTCTAATACCGGATATGACCTGCTCCTGCATGGGGGTGGGTGGAAAGCTCCGGCGGTGCAGGATGATCCCGCGGCCTATCAGCTTGTTGGTGGGGTAACGGCCCACCAAGGCGACGACGGGTAGCCGGCCTGAGAGGGCGACCGGCCACACTGGGACTGAGACACGGCCCAGACTCCTACGGGAGGCAGCAGTGGGGAATATTGCACAATGGGCGAAAGCCTGATGCAGCGACGCCGCGTGAGGGATGACGGCCTTCGGGTTGTAAACCTCTTTCAGCAGGGAAGAAGCGCAAGTGACGGTACCTGCAGAAGAAGCACCGGCTAACTACGTGCCAGCAGCCGCGGTAATACGTAGGGTGCGAGCGTTGTCCGGAATTATTGGGCGTAAAGAGCTCGTAGGCGGCCTGTCGCGTCGGATGTGAAAGCCCGGGGCTTAACCCCGGGTCTGCATTCGATACGGGCAGGCTAGAGTGTGGTAGGGGAGATCGGAATTCCTGGTGTAGCGGTGAAATGCGCAGATATCAGGAGGAACACCGGTGGCGAAGGCGGATCTCTGGGCCATTACTGACGCTGAGGAGCGAAAGCGTGGGGAGCGAACAGGATTAGATACCCTGGTAGTCCACGCCGTAAACGTTGGGAACTAGGTGTTGGCGACATTCCACGTCGTCGGTGCCGCAGCTAACGCATTAAGTTCCCCGCCTGGGGAGTACGGCCGCAAGGCTAAAACTCAAAGGAATTGACGGGGGCCCGCACAAGCAGCGGAGCATGTGGCTTAATTCGACGCAACGCGAAGAACCTTACCAAGGCTTGACATACGCCGGAAACGTCCAGAGATGGGCGCCCCCTTGTGGTCGGTGTACAGGTGGTGCATGGTTGTCGTCAGCTCGTGTCGTGAGATGTTGGGTTAAGTCCCGCAACGAGCGCAACCCTTGTTCTGTGTTGCCAGCATGCCTTTCGGGGTGATGGGGACTCACAGGAGACTGCCGGGGTCAACTCGGAGGAAGGTGGGGACGACGTCAAATCATCATGCCCCTTATGTCTTGGGCTGCACACGTGCTACAATGGTCGGTACAAAGGGCTGCGATGCCGCGAGGCGGAGCGAATCCCAAAAAGCCGGCCTCAGTTCGGATTGGGGTCTGCAACTCGACCCCATGAAGTTGGAGTTGCTAGTAATCGCAGATCAGCATGCTGCGGTGAATACGTTCCCGGGCCTTGTACACACCGCCCGTCACGTCACGAAAGTCGGTAACACCCGAAGCCGGTGGCCTAACCCTTGGGAGGGAGCCGTCGAAGGTGGGACCAGCGATTGGGACGAAGTCGTAACAAGGTAGCCGTACCGGAAGGTGCGGCTGGATCACCTCCTTTCTAAGGAGCACATGGCCGACTGCGAGCGAATGTCTCGCACGGTTGCTCATGGGTGGAACGTTGACTATTCGGCACCGGTTTGGCGCAAGCCACTAGTACTGCTTCGGCGTGGAACGTGATTGTTTGCGAGGGATCGGGTCGGGCACGCTGTTGGGTCCTGAAGGAACGGCCATCAAGGTTGTTGCTTCAGAGTTGCCGGCCTCATGCGAGGCATCCCGGTTCGGGGTGTTGAGTTTGGGTGTCTGGTCGTTGTTTGAGAACTGCACAGTGGACGCGAGCATCTGTGGCCAAGTTTTTAAGGGCGCACGGTGGATGCCTTGGCACCAGGAACCGATGAAGGACGTGGGAGGCCGCGATAGGCCCCGGGGAGCTGTCAACCGAGCTTTGATCCGGGGGTGTCCGAATGGGGAAACCCGGCAGTCGTCATGGGCTGTCACCCGCTGCTGAACACATAGGCAGTGTGGAGGGAACGCGGGGAAGTGAAACATCTCAGTACCCGCAGGAAGAGAAAACAACCGTGATTCCGGGAGTAGTGGCGAGCGAAACCGGATGAGGCTAAACCCAAGTGGTGTGAGACCCGGCAGGGGTTGCCGCTTGGGGGTCGTGGGAATGAGCTTGATCGGTCTGCCGGCCGGTCGGCGAGTCAGAAACCGTTGGTGTAGTCGAAGGACATGCGAAAGGTCCGGCGTAGAGGGTAAGACCCCCGTAGACGAAACATTAGCGGCTTGCTTGCTCATCTCCCAAGTAGCACGGGGCCCGAGAAATCCCGTGTGAATCTGGCGGGACCACCCGCTAAGCCTAAATATTCCCTGGTGACCGATAGCGGATAGTACCGTGAGGGAATGGTGAAAAGTACCGCGGGAGCGGAGTGAAATAGTACCTGAAACCGTGTGCCTACAAGCCGTGGGGGCAGTCTTCGGACTGTGACTGCGTGCCTTTTGAAGAATGAGCCCGCGAGTTTGCGGTGTGTAGCGAGGTTAACCCGTGTGGGGTAGCCGTAGCGAAAGCGAGTCCGAATAGGGCGATTGAGTTGCACGCCCAAGACCCGAAGCGGAGTGATCTAGCCATGGGCAGGTTGAAGCGCGGGTAAGACCGTGTGGAGGACCGAACCCACCAGGGTTGAAAACCTGGGGGATGACCTGTGGTTAGGGGTGAAAGGCCAATCAAACTCCGTGATAGCTGGTTCTCCCCGAAATGCATTTAGGTGCAGCGTCGTGTGTTTCTTGCCGGAGGTAGAGCACTGGATAGGCGATGGGCCTCACCGGGTTACTGACCTTAGCCAAACTCCGAATGCCGGTAAGTGAGAGCACGGCAGTGAGACTGTGGGGGATAAGCTCCATGGTCGAGAGGGAAACAGCCCAGAACACCGACTAAGGTCCCTAAGCGTGTGCTAAGTGGGAAAGGATGTGGAGTCGCAGAGACAACCAGGAGGTTGGCTTAGAAGCAGCCACCCTTGAAAGAGTGCGTAATAGCTCACTGGTCAAGTGATTCCGCGCCGACAATGTAGCGGGGCTCAAGTACACCACCGAAGTCGTGTCATTCACACGTGTAGGCCCAACGGCTGTGTGGATGGGTAGGGGAGCGTCGTGTGCCGGGTGAAGCAGCCGAGGAATCGAGTTGTGGACGGTTCACGAGTGAGAATGCAGGCATGAGTAGCGATACAAGAGTGGGAAACTCTTGCGCCGATTGACCAAGGGTTCCTGGGTCAAGCTGATCTGCCCAGGGTAAGTCGGGACCTAAGGCGAGGCCGACAGGCGTAGTCGATGGACAACGGGTTGATATTCCCGTACCCGCTTTGAAGCGCCAACGTTGAACCCTCTGATGCTAAGGCCGTGAAGCCGCCCCGGAGCCTTCGGGCGAAGGGGAGTGGTGGAGCCGCTGAACCAAGGTGGTAGTAGGTGAGCGATGGGGTGACGCAGGAAGGTAGTCCAGCCCGGGCGGTGGTAGTCCCGGGGTAAGGGTGTAGGCCGAGTGATAGGCAAATCCGTCACTCATTGAGGCTGAGACCTGATGCCGAGCCGATTGTGGTGAAGTGGATGATCCTATGCTGTCGAGAAAAGCCTCTAGCGAGTTTCATGGCGGCCCGTACCCTAAACCGACTCAGGTGGTCAGGTAGAGAATACCGAGGCGTTCGGGTGAACTGTGGTTAAGGAACTCGGCAAAATGCCCCCGTAACTTCGGGAGAAGGGGGGCCATTCCTGGTGACGAGTCTTGCACTCCGAGCTGGGGGTGGCCGCAGAGACCAGCGAGAAGCGACTGTTTACTAAAAACACAGGTCCGTGCGAAGCCGTAAGGCGATGTATACGGACTGACGCCTGCCCGGTGCTGGAACGTTAAGGGGACCGGTTAGTCTAGTTTCGGCTAGGCGAAGCTGAGAACTTAAGCGCCAGTAAACGGCGGTGGTAACTATAACCATCCTAAGGTAGCGAAATTCCTTGTCGGGTAAGTTCCGACCTGCACGAATGGCGTAACGACTTCTCGACTGTCTCAACCACAGGCCCGGTGAAATTGCATTACGAGTAAAGATGCTCGTTTCGCGCAGCAGGACGGAAAGACCCCGGGACCTTTACTATAGCTTGATATTGGTGTTCGGTTCGGCTTGTGTAGGATAGGTGGGAGACTTTGAAGCAGCAACGCCAGTTGTTGTGGAGTCGACGTTGAAATACCACTCTGGTCGTGCTGGATGTCTAACCTGGGTCCGTGATCCGGATCAGGGACAGTGTCTGGTGGGTAGTTTAACTGGGGCGGTTGCCTCCCAAAGGGTAACGGAGGCGCCCAAAGGTTCCCTCAGCCTGGTTGGCAATCAGGTGTTGAGTGTAAGTGCACAAGGGAGCTTGACTGTGAGACTGACGGGTCGAGCAGGTACGAAAGTAGGGACTAGTGATCCGGCGGTGGCTTGTGGAAGCGCCGTCGCTCAACGGATAAAAGGTACCCCGGGGATAACAGGCTGATCTTCCCCAAGAGTCCATATCGACGGGATGGTTTGGCACCTCGATGTCGGCTCGTCGCATCCTGGGGCTGGAGTAGGTCCCAAGGGTTGGGCTGTTCGCCCATTAAAGCGGTACGCGAGCTGGGTTTAGAACGTCGTGAGACAGTTCGGTCCCTATCCGCTGTGCGCGTAGGAGTGTTGAGAAGGGCTGTCCCTAGTACGAGAGGACCGGGACGGACGAACCTCTGGTGTGCCAGTTGTCCTGCCAAGGGCATGGCTGGTTGGCTACGTTCGGGAGGGATAACCGCTGAAAGCATCTAAGCGGGAAGCCTGCTTCGAGATGAGCACTCCCACCTCCTTGAGAGGGTAAGGCTCCCAGTAGACGACTGGGTTGATAGGCCGGATATGGAAGCCCTGTGAGGGGTGGAGTTGACCGGTACTAATAGGCCGAGGGCTTGTCCTCAGTTGCTCGCGTCCACTGTGTTGGTTCTGAAACCACGACCCGTCTTGCCGGCGGATAGTTTCATAGTGTTTCGGTGGTCATAGCGTGAGGGAAACGCCCGGTTACATTCCGAACCCGGAAGCTAAGCCTCACAGCGCCGATGGTACTGCAGGGGGGACCCTGTGGGAGAGTAGGACGCCGCCGAACAATCATTCAGAGAAACCCCCGTCCGGGAAACCGGACGGGGGTTTTTCGCGTTGTCAGACCTTTTCCGTCAGCGGCATCTTGAAGCCGAGGTGGGAGCCGGTGAAGCCGAGCCGTTCGTAGAAGCGGTGGGCGTCGGTGCGGGTCCTGTCGGAGGTGAGCTGGACGAGGTCGGCGCCGAGTTCGCGGGAGCGGGCGACGGCCCACTCGATCAGGTCGGTGCCGAGGCCGGCGCCGCGCTCGTCGGCGTGGATGCGGACGGCCTCGATGACGGTGCGGGTGGCGCCCCGGCGGGACAGGCCGGGGATGACGCTGAGCTGGAGGGTGCCGACGGTGCGTCCGGCGCGTTCGGCGACGACCAGGTGTTGGTGGGGGTCGGCGACGATCAGGGCGAACGCCTCCCGGTAGCAGGTGAGGTCCTCGGGCGACTCCCGGGTGGCGCCGAGCGGGTCGTCGGCGAGCATGGCCACGATCGCGGGGAGGTCCTCGGCGGTGGCGGGTCGGATGATCAGATCGTTCACACCCGGACTCTAAGCCCGACTGGCGGACCGTCAGCAGCGGGAGGGATCATGGGCCCGGCAGCCCAGGACGCTCGGCGAACGCCCTGAGCGCCCCATGCTCGCCCGTGGCACCACCCCTAGGCACCGAGTGCCACCGTGCCACCCGTGGGCCGTCGCAGTGCCGCCGCAGGTCGCGCAGGGGGCACAGGACGGCGGGGGGCAGAGGGCGCACGGAGGCAGGGAGTGGGACAAGGCGCCCGAAACTGTCGGTGGTGGGCGGTACGGTGCCCAGGGCGGCCCGGATCCGTCCGGTACACACCGGGCCGGCCGGCGGTTCCGACCGACCGAGGTCTCCACCCAGCGAGAGGGGTCCCGTGGCCACGAAGCAGCAGCCGGCGCAGCAGAACCCGGCGGTGCCACGGCAACTGGCCCAGGTGGACGGTGTCCTGGAGCGGATCACCTACGCCAACGAGGAGACCGGCTACACGGTGGCCCGGGTGGACACCGGGCGCGGCGGCAACGACCTGCTGACCGTGGTGGGGGCGTTGCTGGGCGCGCAGCCGGGGGAGTCGCTGCGGCTGTTCGGGCGGTGGGGTTCGCATCCGCAGTACGGCCGCCAGTTCATGGTGGAGAACTACACGACGGTGCTGCCGGCCACCGTGCAGGGCATCCAGCGCTACCTGGGTTCGGGGCTGATCAAGGGCATCGGTCCGCGGTTCGCCGAGCGGATCGTGGAGCGCTTCGGGGTGGAGACCCTGGAGGTGATCGAGAAGGAGCCGGGCCGGCTGATCGAGGTGCCGGGGCTGGGGCCGAAGCGGACGAAGAAGATCGCGGCGGCCTGGGAGGAGCAGAAGGCCATCAAGGAGGTGATGGTCTTCCTGCAGGGCGTGGGGGTGTCGACCTCGCTGGCGGTGCGGATCTTCAAGCAGTACGGCGACGGTTCGATCGGGGTGGTGAAGAACGAGCCGTACCGGCTGGCGTCGGATGTGTGGGGCATCGGGTTCCTGACCGCGGACCGGATCGCGCAGGCGGTGGGGATCCCGCACGACTCCCCGGAGCGGGTGAAGGCGGGCCTGCAGTACGCGCTGTCGCAGAGCAGCGACCAGGGGCACTGCTACCTGCCGGAGGAGCGGCTGATCGCGGACGGGGTGAAGCTGCTGCAGGTGGACGTGGGGCTGGTGATCGACTGCCTGGCGGAGCTGGTGGCGGCCGAGGGGGTGGTCCGGGAGCAGCTGCCGGGCGAGGGCGGGGAGCCGGTGTCGGCGGTGTACCTGGTGCCGTTCCACCGGGCGGAGATCTCGCTGGCGAACCAGGTGCTGCGGCTGCTGCGGGCGGACACCGACCGGATGCCGCACTTCGCGGAGGTGGACTGGGAGGCGGCGCTGGGCTGGCTGGCCCGCCGGACGGGGGCCGAACTGGCCCCGGAGCAGCGGGAGTCGGTGAAGCTGGCGCTGACCCGGAGGGTGGCGGTGCTGACCGGTGGCCCGGGGTGCGGCAAGTCGTTCACGGTGAAGTCGATCGTGACGCTGGCGCTGGCGAAGAAGGCGAAGGTCGTGCTGGCGGCGCCGACCGGCCGGGCGGCGAAGCGGCTGGCGGAGCTGACGGGTGCGGAGGCGTCGACGGTGCACCGGCTGCTGGAGCTGCGGCCCGGCGGTGACGCCGCGTACGACCGGGACCGTCCGCTGGACGCGGACCTGGTGGTGGTGGACGAGGCGTCGATGCTGGACCTGATCCTGGCGAACAAGCTGGTCAAGGCGGTGGCGCCGGGGGCGCACCTGCTGTTCGTGGGGGATGTGGACCAGCTGCCCTCGGTGGGGGCGGGGGAGGTGCTGCGGGATCTGCTGGCGCCGGGCAGCCCGGTGCCGTCGGTGCGGCTGACCAGGATCTTCCGGCAGGCGCAGCAGTCCGGGGTGGTGACGAACGCGCACCGGATCAACGAGGGTCTGCCGCCGGTGACGGACGGCCTGCCGGACTTCTTCCTGTTCGCGGAGGAGGACGCCGAGCGGGCGGCCGGTCTGACGGTGGACGTGGTGGCGCGGCGGATCCCGCAGCGGTTCGGTCTGGATCCGCGGCGGGACGTGCAGGTGCTGGCGCCGATGCACCGCGGTCCGGCCGGCGCGGGCAACCTGAACACCCTGCTGCAGGCGGCGGTGACGCCGGCGCGGGAGGGGCTGGCGGAGCGGCGGTTCGGCGGGCGGACGTTCCGGGTGGGCGACAAGGTGACGCAGATCCGGAACAACTACGACAAGGGGAAGAACGGCGTCTTCAACGGCACGGTGGGGGTGGTGACCTCACTGAGCGTGGACGACCAGCGGCTGACGGTGCTGACCGACGAGGACGAGGAGGTGCCGTACGACTTCGACGAGCTGGACGAGCTGGCGCACGCGTACGCGGTGACGATCCACCGTTCGCAGGGCAGCGAGTACCCGGCGGTGGTGATTCCCGTCACGACCTCCGCGTGGACGATGCTGCAGCGGAATCTGCTCTACACGGCCGTGACCAGGGCCCGGAAGCTCGTTGTACTCGTAGGGTCACGGAAGGCGATCGGGCAGGCCGTGAGATCCGTCAGCGCAGGTCGGAGGCATTCCGCACTCGACCACCGGCTGACAATTGGATGATCATCCAGCCGTAGGCTACGGTCAGAGGTTGTCTTGACGTGAAGAGATTTAGAGCGGAACCTGGTCAGGTGCCGATCTTGTCCGGTTCATACCGGCTGCGGCGACAGCTTTTGTAGGACGGGGCCCTTCTCGGCCCACCCCGGATGCGCGGCTGTCCTCCGGATGGAGGATCGTGGAGACAGCAGAGCACTCGGATGAGCATTCATTTCGTCGGTGAGGAAGACGTGAGCGACAACTCGGTAGTACTGCGGTACCAGGACGGCGAGTACGAGTACCCCGTCGTCGAGAGCACTGCGGGCAACGCCGGCTTCGACATCTCGAAGCTGCTCCCGCAGACCGGCCTGGTCACCCTGGACAACGGCTTCGGCAACACCGCCGCGTACAAGTCCGCGATCACCTTCGTGGACGGTGACAACGGCATCCTGCGCTACCGCGGCTACCCGATCGAGCAGCTCGCCGCGAAGGGCGACTTCATCGAGACGGCGTACCTCCTGATCAACGGTGAGCTGCCGACCGCCGACCAGCTGAAGGCGTTCAACACCGAGATCACCCAGCACACCCTGCTGCACGAGGACGTCAAGCGCTTCTACCAGGGCTTCCCGCGGGACGCCCACCCGATGGCGATGCTGTCCTCGGTGGTCGGCGCGCTCTCCACCTTCTACCCGGAGAGCCACAACCCGTTCGACGCCGCGCAGCGCCACCTGTCGACGGTCCGCCTGCTGGCCAAGCTCCCGACCATCGCCGCGTACGCGTACAAGAAGGCGATGGGCCAGCCCTTCGTCTACCCGCGCAACGACCTGAGCTACGTCGAGAACTTCCTCCGGATGACCTTCGCGGTCCCCGCCGAGGACTACGAGATCAACCCGGTCGTGGTGAACGCGCTGGACAAGCTGCTGATCCTGCACGCGGACCACGAGCAGAACTGCTCGACCTCCACCGTGCGCCTGGTCGGCTCCAGCCACGCCAACCTGTTCGCCTCGATCTCGGCCGGCATCTCGGCCCTGTGGGGCCCGCTGCACGGCGGCGCCAACCAGGCCGTGCTGGAGATGCTGGAGCAGATCCAGAAGGACGGCGGCGACGTCGACGCCTTCATCCGCAAGGTGAAGAACCGCGAGGACGGCGTCAAGCTGATGGGCTTCGGCCACCGCGTGTACAAGGCCTTCGACCCGCGCGCCGCGCAGGTCAAGATCCTCGCGCACGAGGTGCTCGGCCAGCTCGGCAAGACCGACGAGCTGCTCGACATCGCGCTGAAGCTGGAGGAGCACGCGCTCAACGACGACTTCTTCATCTCGCGCAAGCTGTACCCGAACGTCGACTTCTACACGGGCCTGATCTACCGCGCGATGGGCTTCCCGACCAGCATGTTCACCGTGCTGTTCGCGCTGGGCCGCCTGCCCGGCTGGATCGCCCACTGGCACGAGATGATCAACGACCCGACCAGCCGCATCGGCCGTCCGCGTCAGATCTACACCGGCACCGCGATCCGCGACTACGTCCCGCTCGACGGTCGCTGACACCCCGTGTCGTGAGGAAGGGCCCGGTCGCGGGAGTGCGACCGGGCCCTTCGGCGCACCGGGGCACGCCGCCCGGTCCGCTGGTGGTCAGCTCGCACGACGCCGGGGTCGCCGGGGCCGGGAACGGCCGCTCAAAGCATTCCCGACCGGCCCGCGACCCCCGGCGTCGTGCGTGAGGCTGCCGGAACGGCAGCCGTCCGGGGCCCGCCGGAGCCCCTCGGCGGCGACCTGGAGAGGTGCCGCACTTCACAAGGTAAGACGTATCCGGGGTGGCAAAGTTACGGCTGGGGGGTGTGAGTTGCCTCTCTCCACGCTCCGTGTGCGTCCGGTGTCACCCCGGATCCGGCGCCCGGCCCCCACATATCACACACCATCAGCGACCCGATCGGTCACCCTCCCCACAGCCACGGCGACCCTGCGTGATAGGAATCGTGCCATTCCGGTACGGACCGCCCGCTGCCCCGGGCGGTGACGGGTCAGGGAGGGAGTGCGCAGATGGCCAGGAACGTCGTCGTCACCGGCGGTGGCACGGGTATCGGGTTCGAGGTGGCCCGCCGGTTCGCCGAGGCGGGCGAGCGGATCGTGATCGTCGGCCGCCGCCGCGCGGTGCTGGAGCAGGCGGCCGCCGAACTCGGCGCGGCGGTCACCCCGCTGGTCTGCGACCTCGCCGACCCGGACGCGGTCGAGGCCGCGCTGGCCCACCTGCCCGAGCGGATCGACGTGCTCGTCAACAACGCCGGCAGCCGGGAGACCGTGATCGGCGCCGGCCCGCACGCGCTGCTGGCCCGCTGGCGCGGCGACTTCGAGCGCAACGTGCTCACCGCGGTGCTGCTGACCGAGTCCGTCCGGGACCGGCTCACCCCGGGCTCCGGCCGGGTGGTCACCGTCAGCTCCATCGCGGCCCTGCGCGGCGCCGGCTCGTACGGGGCCGCCAAGGCGTCGCTGCACGCCTGGAACCACTTCCTGGCCGCCCAGCTCGGCCCGTCCGGGATCACCGCCAACATCGTGGCCCCGGGCACCGTCTCGGGCACCGAGTTCTTCGGTCCGCGGCTGGACGAGGCCGAGGTGGCCCGCCGGGCGGCCCGGACCCTGCTCGGCCGGATCGGCGAGTCGGGCGAGGTCGCGGCGGCCGTGTACTTCCTGGCCTCGCCGGAGGCGGGCTTCATCACCGGCGAGATCCTGCACTGCAACGGCGGGGAGCTGCTGGGGCGGTAGCGCGGGTACGCGGGTACGCGCAGGGGCGCGGGGAGCTCCGCGAGCCGAAAGGCTCCGGCAGGCTCCCCGCGCCCCGGTGGTTTCAGGCCGCCGTCTTCAGGCCGCGCTTTCAGGCCGCCGCGTCGAAGCGGCGCAGGCGGAGGCTGTTGGTGACCACGAAGACCGAGGAGAAGGCCATCGTGGCGCCCGCCACCACCGGGTTGAGCAGCCCGGCCGCGGCCAGCGGAATCGCCGCCACGTTGTAGGCGAAGGCCCAGAACAGGTTGCCCTTGATGGTGGCCAGGGTGCGGCGGGAGAGCCGGATCGCGTCGGCGGCCGAGCGCAGGTCGCCGCGGACCAGGGTGAGGTCGCCGGCCTCGATCGCGGCGTCGGTGCCGGTCCCCATGGCGAGGCCGAGGTCGGCCTGGGCGAGCGCGGCGGCGTCGTTGACCCCGTCGCCGACCATGGCGACCACCCGGCCCTCGGCCTGGAGCCGGCGGACGGCGGCGACCTTGTCCTCGGGCAGGACCTCGGCGACCACGTCCTCGGCGGCGATGCCGACCTCGGCGGCGACCGCCTCAGCCACGGTCCGGTTGTCGCCGGTCAGCAGCACCGGGCGCAGGCCCAGGGCGCGCAGCCGGGTGACGGCCTCGGCGCTGGTCGGCTTGACGGCGTCGGCGATCTCCAGCACCGCGCGGGCCGCGCCGTCCCAGCCCACCGCGACGGCGGTCCGGCCGGCGGCCTCCGCCCGCCGCCTGGCCTCGGCCATGACGGGCGGCAGGTGCTGCGACCGGTCGGCGAGCAGGCGTTCCCGTCCGGCCAGGACGGCGTGGCCGTCGACCACGCCCTGGACGCCGAGCCCGGGCACGTTCCGGAACTCCTCGACCGCGGGCAGGTCGCCGAGCCGGTCGGCGGCCGCGGTGGCGACGGCCCGGGCGATCGGGTGCTCGGAGGCGTGCTCCAGCGCGCCGGCCAGACGCAGCGCCTCGTCGCGGTCGGTGCCCTCGGCGGTGTGCACGGCGACCAGGGCCATCCGGCCGGTGGTGACGGTGCCGGTCTTGTCGAGGACGACGGTGTCGACGCGCCGGGTGTTCTCCAGGACCTCCGGGCCCTTGATCAGGATGCCCAGCTGGGCTCCCCGCCCGGTACCGACCATCAGGGCGGTCGGGGTGGCCAGGCCGAGCGCGCACGGGCAGGCGATGATCAGGACCGCCACGGCGGCGGTGAACGCCCCGGTCGGGTCGCCGGTGACGAGCAGCCGGCCCACCAGGGTGCCGAGGGCGATCAGGACGACCACCGGGACGAACACGGCGGAGATCCGGTCGGCCAGCCGCTGGGCGGCGGCCTTGCCGTTCTGCGCCTCCTCGACGAGCCTGGCCATCCGGGAGAGCCGGGTGTCGGCGCCCACCCGGGTGGCCTCCACCACCAGCCGGCCGCCGGCGTTCACGGTGGCGCCGGTGACGCTGTCGCCGACCTGGACCTCGACCGGGACGGACTCGCCGGTGAGCATCGAGGCGTCGACCGCGGAGCTGCCCTCCACCACCACGCCGTCGGTGGCGATCTTCTCGCCGGGGCGGACCACGAAGCGCATGCCGACGGCCAGTCGGTCGACCGGCATCCGCACCTCGCGGCCGTCCCTCAGCACCGCGACCTCCTTGGCGCCCAGGTCGAGCAGGGCGTGCAGGGCGGCGCCCGCGCGGCGCTTGGAGCGGACCTCCAGCCAGCGGCCGAGCAGGATCAGCGTGGTGACCGCGGCCGCCGTCTCCAGGTAGAGGGTGCTCGCGGCGTCGGTGCCGCCGACCGCGAGGGTGAAGCCGTGCCGCATGCCGGGCATGCCCGCGTCGCCCCAGAACAGCGCCCACACCGACCAGCCGAAGGCGGCCAGGGTGCCGAGCGAGACCAGGGTGTCCATGGTGGCGGCGCCGTGCTTGAGGTTGGTCCAGGCGGCGCGGTGGAACGGCAGGCCGCCGTACACCACCACCGGGCCGGTCAGGGCGAAGGCCAGCCACTGCCAGTGGTCGAACTGCAGCGTCGGGACCATGGAGAGCAGCACCACGGGCAGCGTCAGCACGGCGCTGACCAGCAGCCGCGCGCGCAGCGGGTCGGGCTCGGCGGCGGGCTCCCCGGGGCCCTCCCCGGCCGGGGCGGGGACGGCCTCCGGCGGGGGCTCGGCGGTGTAGCCGGTCCGCTCGACGGTGGCGATCAGGTCGGCGACGCCCACCTCGGGGCCGAACTCGACCCGGGCCCGCTCGGTGGCGAAGTTGACCGTCGCCTCGACGCCGTCCATCCGGTTGAGCTTCTTCTCGATCCGCGCCGCACAGGAGGCGCAGGTCATCCCGCCGATGGCGAGCTCGATCCGGTCGCGGACCGGGGCCGTGCCTATGTCCGGGGTGCTGGTGCTCATGCTCGTGACTCCTCGGGGGAGGGACGGGAGGGGGCGGGCCGGGGCCCGCCCCCGCGGGGATCAGACCGAGCGGCCGACCAGCTCGTAGCCGGCCTCGTCGACCGCCGCGCGGATCTGGTCGTCGGTGAGCGGCGCCTCGGAGGAGATCGTCACGGTGCCGGCCTTGGCGTCCGCGGCCACCTCGGTGACGCCCGGGAGGGCGGAGACCTCGGAGCTGACCGACTTCTCGCAGTGGCCGCAGCTCATGCCGGTGACGGAGTAGGTGACGGTGCTGGCCATGGTGACCTCCGGGTCGTCGTTCTCGGTGTTCTCTGTCTGCTCACAACACCATACCCCCTAGGGGTATTCCTCGGGCGGTGGGGCGTGTGGCTCGGATCGCAGCATGACCCCTCCCCGCCGTCGGTACGTAGCCGGAACGCCACGATTCGCCCGTTCTGGTGCCCTCCCCGGCGCGCCCCCGCCGCGGCGGGGCTATGGCGGAGTCGGGAGCCGGGCCGGAACGCCGGGTGTGGCGCGGCCGATCGCCCCGTCCGATATGTTCGAAATGTGCTCTGGTTCAGCCGTGTCCGGTCGGCGGTCGCCGACGCCGGCGGGGTCATGCCCGCCCGTCGCCGCAACGCGCTGCTCGTCGCCGACCTCCAGGACATCCCGTTCTGGCGCCGGGCCGCCCCCGCCGTCCTGGCCCTGCTGATCGTCTCCCTCGCCGACTTCCTCTCCGGCCAGGACCGCTACCTCGCCCCGCTGATGGTGGTAGTCCCGTCCGTCGCCTCGCTCACCCTCAAACCGCGGGAGCTGCTCGGCGTCTGCGCGGTCGCCTTCCTCGCCCTGCTCGGCCTCAGCAACCACGACCAGGTCGTCGACCTCAGAGACGGACGCTTCCTCTACGGCGCCATGGTCAGCTTCGTCACCCTCACCGTGTTCAGCGCCATGGTCGCCGAGCTGCGGATGAGACGTGCCGCCGCGTTCGCCGCCGTCAGCTCGGTCGCCGAGGCCGCCCAGCGCGCCCTGCTCCGCCAGCCCGAACCCACCGTCGGCCCGCTGCGCCTCGCCGTCCGGTACGTCTCCGCCGCCGACGCCGGCCGGATCGGCGGCGACCTGTACTCCGTCCTCGACACCCCGCACGGCACCCGGCTGATCGTCGGCGACGTCCGCGGCAAGGGCCTCGGCGCGGTGCAGACCGCGGCCGTGGTGCTCGGCGCGTTCCGCGAGGCCGCGTACGACGAGAAGCGGCTGGGGTCGGTCGCCGCCCGGATCGAGGCCAGCGTCGCCCGGCACGCCCCCGACGGCGAGTTCACCACCGCGCTGTTCGGCGAGTTCCGCGAGCCCGGGTCGGTGCAGCTGCTGCACTTCGGGCACGTGCCGCCGATCCAGGTCGGCCGGGACGGGCGGGTCGCCGTGCTGGAGGCCGCCGAACCGTGGGTACCGCTCGGCCTCGGCTCGCTCACCCCCGGCGAGCCCGAGCCGCTGAACGTCCCGTTCGACACCGGGGACGTGCTGGTGCTCTGCACCGACGGCGTGATCGAGGCCCGGCACCACCGCACCGGCGAGTTCTACCCGCTCGCCGAACGGGTCGGCCCGCTGGTCCGCGGCGCCGACCGCTCCCTCGCCGAACTGGAGTCGGCCGTCGGGCGGGTCTACGCCGACCTGCTGGTGCACACCGGTGGGGAGCTCAACGACGACGCCCTGCTGATGCTGGTCTGCCGGGACGACCGGGCGGACCGGGAGAAGAGGCTCACCCCGGGACGCGAGGACCGGCGCGACCCCGCGGACGACGGCGCCGCACCCGCCGACGCGGGAACGGCCCCGCGGCCCTGAGGGACCCGCCCTACGGCGCCCGGACGGCCTCGGCGAGCGCCGCGAAGAGCAGGGCCGTCGAGGTCGCCCCCGGGTCCTGGTGGCCGATGCTGCGCGGGCCGAGGTAGGAGGCGCGGCCCTTGCGGGCCTGGAGCGGGACGGTCGCCCGGGCCCCCTCCTCGGCGGCCGCCGCGGCCGCGCCGGCCGCCTCCGCCAGCCCCCGGTCGGCCGTCTGCCGGAAGGCGTCCAGGGCCGGGGCGTACGCGTCGACGATGGTCTTGTCCCCGGGCTGGGCGCCGCCCAGCCCCCGCAGGGCGTCCAGCCCCGCGGCGAGTGCCGCGGCCAGCTCGGCCGGGCCGGCGGTGGCGGTCAGCAGGGCCGCGCCCATCGCCCGCAGCGCGATGCCGTACAGCGGGCCGGAGGCGCCGCCGACCTTGGAGATCAGGACGGTCCCGGCCTTGGTGAGCACCGCGCCGACCGTCTCCGGCGGCGGGCCGGCCAGAGCGGCGGCGACGGCGGTGAAGCCGCGGCGCAGGTTGCTGCCGTGGTCGCCGTCGCCGATCGCGGCGTCCAGAGCGGTGAGTTCGGCCTCCCGCCGCTCCACGGCCGCGTCGACGGCGGCCAGCCAGGCGAGGGTGCGGGGGACGTCCAGGGCGGTCGGGTCCATGGCGGTCGGGCTCCTTCAGGACCAGCGGAGGGCGGGGGTGTCGACCGGGGCGTCCCACAGGTCGAGCAGCCGAGCGTCGGCGCGGGTCAGGGTGAGCGAGAAGCCGGCCATGTCCAGGCTGGTGACGTAGTTGCCGACCAGGCTGCGGACGATGGTCACCCCGTGCTCGGCGAGCCGGGCGTGGACCTCGCCGAAGACCACGTACAGCTCCAGCAGCGGAGTGCCGCCGAGCCCGTTGACCAGCGCGATCACCGGGTCGCCGGGGGAGAGGTCGTGGTCGGCCAGCACCGTCTCCACCACCTCGGCGGCCAGCTCCCGGACCGGGCGCATCGGGGCGCGGCGGCGGCCCGGTTCGCCGTGGATGCCGACGCCCATCTCGATCTCGTCCTCGGGCAGGTCGAAGCCCGGCCTGCCGACGGCCGGCACGGTGGCGGCGGTCAGCGCCAGGGCGAAGGACCGCGAGGCGGCGTTGACCTCGGCGGCCAGCGCGGCCACCTCCTCCAGGGACGCGCCGCGCTCGGCCAGCGCCCCGGCGGTCTTCTCCACCACCAGCGTCGCGCCGGTGCCGCGCCGGCCGGCCGTCCAGGTGGAGTCCTCCACGGCCACGTCGTCGTCGATCAGGACCTGGCGGACCTCGACGCCCTCCTCGGCGGCCAGCTCCGCCGCGAGCCGGAAGTTCATCACGTCACCCGAGTAGTTCTTCACCAGGAACACCACCCCGGCCCCGGCATCCACCGCCCGGGCTGCGGCCAGCACCTGGTCCGGCACCGGGGAGGTGAACACCTCGCCCGGGCAGGCGGCGTCCAGCATGCCCGGGCCGACGAAACCCGCGTGCAGCGGCTCGTGGCCGGACCCGCCGCCGGAGACCAGGGCCACCTTCCCGGCGGCGGGACGGGCGGACCGGGTGACCACCCGCGCCTCCACGTCCACCGCCAGGCCCGGGTGGGCGGCGGCGAACCCGGTCAGGGCGTCCGCGACCAGCGTCTCCGGGGTGTTGATCAGCTTCTTCACGGCGGCTCTCCCTCGGCAGGCATCGGGCCCGACGCTACGCCAGCCGGATGCCCACCGTGCCCGATCCGACACGCCGGGTCCGGAATCCGGGGCCGCTGGTCAGGGCCCGGTGGGCCGCTGCACCCCTCCGAGCCGCCGACGCGATGCCGCCGACAGGTCCTAGAGTCGGGCCATGGCCGATCTGGTGGGCGTGGTGCTGGTGTCGCACAGTGCGGGTATGGCCGCCGGTCTGCGGGAACTGCTGGCCGAGCTGGGCGGCGGCGCCGTCCGGGTGGCGCTGGCCGCCGGGACGGAGGACGGCGGGCTCGGCACCAGCTACGACCTGGTGCTGCGGGCCGTCGCCGAGGCCGATACAGGGGCCGGTGTGGTGGTCCTGCCCGACCTCGGCAGCTCGGTGCTGACCGCCCGCGCCGCGCTCGCCGACCACCCGCGGCCCGGCGCCGTCCTGGTGGACGCGCCGTTCGTGGAAGGCGCCGTCGCCGCCGTGGTGGCCGCCTCCGCCGGCGCCGCGCTCGCCGAGGTGACGGCCGCCGCCGAGGACGCCCGCGGCTTCCGCAAGCTGTGAGCGGGGCCGTGACCGCGGCCGTGACCGCGGCCGAGGCCGTGAGCGGCCGTCACTTCGCGTCGGCGTAGCACTCCACCACGGCCGTGGTCAGGGGGAACCGCACCGGGGTGTCGCCGAACACCAGCATCCGGGCCTCCTCCCCGGACTCGGCGATCGCCGCCACCACCGCGTCCGCCAGGTCGATCGGGGTGTGCACCACCACCTCGTCGTGCTGGAAGAAGACCAGATGCGGCCGGTCCGTCCCGGAGGCCATCACCGCCAGCCGGCGGCGCAGCGCGGCCAGCAGCGCCAGCGCCCAGTCCGCCCCGCTGGCCTGGATGACGAAGTTCCGGGTGAACCGGCCGCGGGCCCGCGCCGAGCGGCCGCCCGCGTCCCCCGCCGTCTCCGGCGCCTCCGTCAGGTCCAGCCAGTCCGCAGAGGGCGGCGGGCAGGACCGGCCCAGCTGCGACCGGACGATCCCGCCGTCCTCCCCCGTCCGGGCGGCCGCCTCCACGTACCCCATGGCCGCCGGGTACCGGTGGCGCAGGGTGGCCAGCAGTGGGCCGATCCCGCCCCGGGTCTGCCCGTACATGGCGCCCAGCAGGCCGAGCTTGGCCTTCTCCCGGTCGCCGTGGAACGCGGTGGCGGCCAGCGCGCCGTACAGGTCGCCAGCCGCGGCCGTCCGGGCCAGCCCGGCGTCCTGCGACAGGGCGGCCAGCACCCGCGGCTCCAGCTGCGCCGCGTCCGCCACCACCAGCGTCCAGCCCGGGTCGGCGACCACCGCGCCGCGCAGCGACCGCGGGATCTGCAGCGCCCCGCCGCCCCGGCTCGCCCAGCGCCCGGAGACCACCCCGCCGACCACGTACTCCGGCCGGAACCGGCCGCCGCGGGCCCAGGCGTCCTGCCAGGCCCAGCCGTGCGCCACGTGGATCCGGGACAGCTCCTTGTAACGGATCATCAGGGCGGCGGCCGGGTGGTCGACGCCGCGCAGCTCCCACGTCCGGGTGGAGCCGAGCTGGATGCCCCGCTCGGCGAAGGCCCGCAGCACCTGCCCGTGCGAATCCGGGTTGAACGGGCGCGCGCCCAGTGCCTGCTGCAGCTCCACCGCCAGCTCCGCCAGCCGCTTGGGCTGGGTGCCGGCGACGTGCGGGCGGGGGCCGAGCAGCTCGGTCAGCCGGGCGTCGTGCAGATCCGCCCGCCAGGGCAGCCCGTCGTACGCCATCTCCGCGGCCAGCAACGCCCCCGCCGACTCGGCCGCCACCAGCAGCCGGAACCGGGACCTGGCCCGATCGTCCCCGATGGCCGCCAACCGCCGCTGCTGCCCGGCGTGGACGGCCACCACCGCCTCCAACGGGTCGGTACCGGGCGGCAGTTGCAGCCGATCGGGGGCGAAGAGGCCGGCCTGCTCGTCGGTGCCCGGCGACTCCGGCAGATCCGCCGGCACCGGCAGGCCGCGCAGCCGGGCCCAGGCCGCACCCAGCGAACGCGGCTCCCCCCAGCGGCTCTCCTGCCCCAGCAGCAGCGCCTCCACCAGCCGCAGGTCGTGGCAGCGGGCCAGCCGCAGCGGCAGCAGCGGCGCGTACGCGCTCTCGGCGGCGGCCCACACCCAGCGCGGACGCTCGGCGTCCTCCACCTGCGCGACCGCCTCGGCCAGGCTCGCCACGGACACCGGAGCGCCCAGCGGGGTGCCGTCCTCCGCCAGCGGCTGCAGCCGCCCGGCCGGGCCGTGCGGGTCGGGAACCAACGCGTACCGCGGGGCCATCGGGCACCGGCCTCCTTCCGTTCGAGCCGCGGGTCGGACGGGTACGACGGTACCCGCCGGCACCGACAATCCGGGGGTGCCGCCGGGCCCGCCCCACCGCGTAGGGTCGGGCGAATGAGCGACAACCCCTTCTTCGCGCCCAGCACCCTGGCGTACGAGATCCCGCCCTTCGCCGAGATCCGGGAAGAGCACTACCTGCCCGCGTTCGAGCGGGGCATGGCCGACCAGCTGGCCGAGACGGCCGCCATCGCGGCCGACCCGGCGCCGGCCACCTTCGACAACACCGTGGTGGCGCTGGAGCGTTCGGGTGCCCTGCTGCGCCGGGTCAACCTGGTCTTCATGAACCAGGACGGCTCCGACACCACCCCCGGTGTGCAGGAGCTGGACGCGGAGATCAGCCCCCGGCTCGCCGCCCACGAGGACGCGATCCACCTGGACGCCGCCCTCTTCGCCCGGATCAGCGCCCTGTACGAGGCCCGCGACACCCTCGGCCTGGACGCCGAGTCGCTGCGCCTGCTGGAGCGGTACCACACCCGCTTCGTCCGCGCCGGCGCCCGGCTGTCCGCCGAGGACCAGCAGCGGCTGCGCGAGATCAACGCCCAACTCGCCGCCGACTCCGCGGCCTTCCGCAGGAACGTGCACACCGACACCCTCGCCCGGGCGCTGGTCGTGGACACCGCCGAGGAACTGGACGGCCTCTCCCCGGACGCCGTCGCCGCGGCCGCCGAGAACGGCCGGGCGCTGGGCCACGACGGCGCGTACGTGCTCAGCCTGAAGAACTTCTCCAATCAGTCGGAGCTCGCGCAGCTCACCGACCGGTCCCTGCGCGCGCGGCTGCTGGACGCCTCGCTGAACCGCGCCGTCGACACCAACGGTCCGCTGGCGATCCGGATGGCGCGGCTGCGGGCCGAGCGCGCCGCCCTGCTCGGCCACCCCAGCCACGCCGCCCACGTGGTCGCCGACGAGACCGCCGGCAGCGTCGAGGCGGTCTCCGCCATGCTCGCCCGGCTCGTCCCGCCGGCCGTCGCCAACGCCGAGCGCGAGGCCGCCCGGCTCGCCGAGGCGGCCGCCGCCGACGGCGTCACCGACCTCGCCGCCCACGACTGGGCGTTCTACTCCGAGCAGGTCCGCAAGACGGCCTACGACCTGGACACCTCCGCGCTGCGCCCGTACTTCGAGCTGGAGCGGGTGCTGCACGACGGCGTCTTCCACGCCGCCGGCCTGGCGTACGGGCTCTCCTTCGCCGAGCGGCCCGAGCTGACCGCGTACCACCCGGACGCCCGGGTCTTCGAGGTGTTCGAGGAGGACGGCAGCCCGCTGGGCCTGTTCGTCGCCGACTTCCACGCCCGCGAGTCCAAGCGCGGCGGTGCCTGGATGAACGAACTGGTCAGCCAGTCCGCGCTGCTGGGCCAGCGGCCGGTGGTGGTGAACAACCTCAACATCGCCAGGCCCGCGCCCGGCGAGCGGGCCCTGCTCACCTGGGACGAGGTGCGGACGCTGTTCCACGAGTTCGGCCACGCGCTGCACGGGCTGTTCTCGGACGTCCGCTATCCGCTGTTCTCCGGGACGGCGGTGCCGCGGGACTTCGTGGAGTTCCCGTCCCAGGTCAACGAGATGTGGATGACCCGGCCCGAGGTGCTGGCCAACTACGCCCGGCACCACGAGACCGGCGAGCCGCTGCCGGCCGAGCTGGTGGAGCGGATGGCCGCCGCGGAGAACTTCGGGCAGGGCTTCCGTACGGTCGAGTACCTGGCGGCCGCCCTGCTGGACTGGGCCTGGCACACCGTCCCGGCCGGCCGGGAGATCGCCGACGCCCTGGAGTTCGAGGCCGCCGCGCTGGCCGAGGCCGGGCTCGCGGTGCCGGCGATCCCGCCGCGGTACCGGACGACCTACTTCAACCACGTGTTCTCCAGCGAGTACAGCGCCGGGTACTACGCCTACATCTGGTCCGAGGTGCTGGACGCCGACACCGTGGAGTGGTTCGGGTCGGCCGGCCGGCCGGTGCGGGAGAGCGGCGAGGTGTTCCGGCGGGAGCTGCTGGCCCGGGGCGGGTCGAGGGACGCGCTGGACTGCTTCCGGGCGGTGGTGGGGCGGGATCCGGAGATCGCGCCGCTGCTCGCCCGCCGCGGGCTGGCCTGACGGCGGGCAGCCACCGGGGCGCGGTTCCGCGCGCCCCGGTGGAGGCGTCCTACGGCGTCACCGTCACCGTGACCGTGGTGTGCGGGCGGGCGGCGGGCAGCAGGACGCGGGCGGCGCCGGGGGTGCGGTGGACGACGGTGACCGGAGTGCCGGTGACGGTGATCCGGGCGGTGTCGGCGAGGGCGAGTTCCGTCCAGCCGCCGGGGCGGGTGGGCGTGAAGGTGAGCGTGTAGACCCCGTCGCGCAGGGTCTCGGCGACCGGGGTCCCGGCGACCGCGGTGGCGTACGGCCCGAAGGCGGGTCCGTGGCCGGGGGCCGGGCGGCCGTCCGGGCCGAGCGCGCAGTAGCCGCCGTCGCCGCGGCACCAGTACCACATGGTCCAGGCGGCGGCGAAGCCCGACATGGCCGCGGTCTGCCGCCGCACCAGGTCGGCGTTGCCGGGGGTGCGGGCGCTGGGCGGGCCCCACTCGCCGACCAGGACCGGCAGCCGGTGGGCCCGCGGGTAGGCGGTGATCGCGGCGGTGTACGCCTCGACGAAGCCGCCGGTCGGGTCCCAGTCCCGGCCCGCCTCCACGGCGGTGTCGTAGAAGTGCGGGGCGTACCCGATCCGATCCGGGCCCCGGCGGGGGTCGGCGAAGCCGGGCAGGGCGGTGGGCACGCCCTGTCCGACCAGGACGGTCGGCTCGACGAACAGCCAGGCGCTGTCGTCCACGGCGCGGACGGCGGTGATCAGCCGGCGGTACATGTCGGCGAGCCGGCCGCGTTCCAGCTCCGCGGCGGCCGCCGCCAGCACGGCGGGGTCACTCGGGTCGCCCTCGATCGGTCCGAACGGCTCGTTGAACAGGTCGTAGCCCAGCAGCGCGCGGTGGCCCAGGAGTTCGCGGGCGACGGTGGTGTAGAAGTCGGTCTGCCAGCGGCGCAGGTCGGCGTCGTCGTAGAGGTGGCGGAAGGCGGCCTGGACGGCGGGCTGGAAGTAGCCGGCGAACCAGTCGTCGGGGTCCGGGGTGAACGGCAGGTCGTCGTCGCGGGTGGCCCAGACCGGGATGCCGCGGTCCCCGCCGCCGAACTTCGGCCCGTAGACGTCCTGGTGGAAGTCGACCACGGCGAGCAGGCCGTACTCCTCGGCCCAGTCGAGGACCCGGCGCACCCGGTCGAACTCGGCGCGGTCGTAGCGGTCGCGGGCGGGTTCCAGCCGGGTCCAGGAGACCGGCAGCCGGATCAGGGTGAACCCGTGCGCGGCGATCGCCCCGACATCGGCCTCGGTGGCCTCCGCGTACTTGTCGAGGTTGAACCCGCGCAGGTTCAGCGCCCGGCCGCGGGGGTCGGCGAACAGGGTGCGCCCGGAGGCGTCCACCGTGGTGCCGGTGGGGAAGGGGACGCGGGCGGTGGTCTGCCGCTGCCCGGGGTCCGCCGCCGCGGCGGGGACGGTGGCGCCGCCCAGGACGGCGGCGGCCAGACAGAGCGCGGCTAAGGTACGGCGGATACGCACGATGCACCTCGGACAAGGGGTGGGGTGGTGGCCGTCGAGCGCCGATCCTCCCTCACCCCGCCGAGCCCGCACAAGAGGTGAGCGCCCCTCACGTTTCCGGCTGGGGAGCCGCCGGGACCGGAAGGGCCGCCGCCGCGGCCAGCCGGCCCCACAGCAGATCCGCCAGGGCCCGGACCATCTGGGCGCGGGGACAGGGCCGCTGCTCCAGCCACCAGTCCCCGGCCGCCAGCACCATCCCGGTGATCGACCGCCCCCAGACCTCGGACAGCAGCGGGCTCTCCGCCCCCAGGTCCACCTGTGCCTGGATCGCCCGGGTGATCTCCTCGGCGATCCGCCGCAGCGCCGGGGCCAGGGCGTTGCCCGCGCCGGTCGGGTCGCCCGGTTCGGGGTGGGTGAGCAGCCGGTACACCTGCGGGCGGGACTCGATCGCGGCCAGGTAGGTGTCCAGCACGTGCTCCACCCGGTCCCGGCGCTCCAGCGGCTCGTTCAGCGAGGCCCGCACGGCGGCGATCAGGCCGCCGGTGTGGCGTTCCGTCAGCGCGCGGATCAGCCCGTTCCGGTCGCCGAAGTGTCGGTACAGGATCGGCTTGGTGATCCCGGCCTCGGCGGCGATGGCGTTCATGCTCGCGCCCGGGCCGTCGCGCTGGACGACCCGGTCGGCCGCGTTCAGCAATTGCTCGCGGCGGGGCTCCGATGACATCCGCTGCTCCTCGCTCGGTCGTTGACAGCGATTACCTGCCGGTAGCAGACTCCGTCCATGTTACCGGAGGTAACACCCTCCGGCCCGGCCGTCCGCGCAGCCCGTACCCTCCCAGGAGGCACGCACCATGAGCACCTTCTCCCTCGACCCCGGTCCGGACCAGATCGCGGTCCGCGACTGGCTGCACGGCTTCGCCGCCGACGTGATGCGCCCGGCCGCCGCCGAGTGGGACGAGCGCGAGGAGACGCCCTGGCCGATCATCCAGGAGGCCGCCAAGCTCGGCATCTACTCGCTGGACTTCTACGCCCAGCAGTTCTTCGACCCCTCCGGCGTCGGCATCCCGATCGCCATGGAGGAACTGTTCTGGGGCGACGCCGGCATCGGCCTGTCCATCGTGGGCACCACCCTGGCCGCCGTCGCCGTCCTCGCCAACGGCACCGAGGAGCAGATCGGCACCTGGGCCCCGCAGATGTTCGGCACCCCGGACGAGGTCAAGGTCGCCGCCTTCTGCTCCTCCGAGCCCGACGCCGGCTCCGACGTCTCCGCGCTGCGCACCCGGGCCGTCTACGACGAGGCCAAGGACGAGTGGGTGCTCACCGGCACCAAGACCTGGGCCACCAACGGCGGGATCGCCGCCGTCCACGTGGTCGTCGCCACCGTCGAACCCGAGCTCGGCGCCCGCGGCCAGGCCTCGTTCATCGTCCCGCCCGGCACCCCCGGCCTCGCCCAGGGCCAGAAGTTCAAGAAGCACGGCATCCGCGCCTCGCACACCGCCGAGGTGGTCCTGGACGGCGTCCGGGTGCCCGGCCACTGCCTGCTCGGCGGCAAGGAGAAGCTCGACGAGCGCCTCGCCCGGGCCCGCGAGGGCGTCCGCAAGGGCGGCAAGAACGCCGCCATGGCCACCTTCGAGGCCTCCCGCCCGGCCGTCGGCGCCCAGGCGATCGGCATCGCCCGGGCCGCGTACGAGGTCGCCCTGGACTACGCCAGGACCAGGACGCAGTTCGGCCGGCCGATCATCGACAACCAGGGCGTGGCCTTCCAGCTGGCCGACATGAAGACCCGGATCGACGCGGCCCGGCTGCTGGTCTGGCGGGCCTCGTGGATGGCCGCCACCAACCAGCCGTTCACCAGCGCCGAGGGCTCGATGTCCAAGCTGTACGCCGGCGAGACCGCCAAGTACGTGACCGCGCAGGCGATGCAGATCCTCGGCGGCAACGGCTTCACCCGCGAGTACCCGGTGGAGCGGATGCACCGGGACAGCGCGATCTACACCATCTTCGAAGGCACCAGCGAGATCCAGCGGCTGGTGATCGCCCGGGCCATCTCGGGGCTGCCGATCCGGTAACGGCGGGCGTGCGGGGCGGCCGGGCCCGGTGGGGCGGCCGCCCGGCGCTCAGAATTGCGGGGCGCGCTTCTCCAGGAAGGCGGCCAGGCCCTCCCGGACGTCCGGGGCCAGCCGGGACTTGCGCTCCCACGGCGCCACCGCCTCGCCGGCCAGCTCCAGCGGACCGGCCAGGGCGTCCTTCACCGCGCCGATGGTCTGCGGGGAACGGTTCGCCACCACCCGGGCGAACTCCAGCGCCTGCTCCAGCACCGAGGCGGGCGCCGGCACCACCCGGTCCACCAGGTTGAACCGCTCGGCCTGCGCCGCGTCCACCAACTCCGCCGAGAACAGCAGGTACTTGGCCCGGGACGGCCCGACCAGCCGGGCCAGCCGCACGGTCGGCACCGCCGGGTAGACCACCCCCAGCTTGGCCGGGGTGATCCCGAACCGGGCGCCCTCCGCGGCGAACCGCAGGTCACAGGCGACCGCCAGCTGGCAGCCCCCGCCCACGCAGTCCCCGCTCACCGCGGCCACGGTCGGGTGCGGGAAGGCGGCCAGCGCCTCCTCCGCCGCGACGTTGTCCGCGTGGTAGGCGTCGGCCCGGGCGGGATCGCCGTAGACACCGGCCAGTTCGGCGATGTCCGCACCCGCCGAGAAGGTCCCCTCGGCGCCGGTCAGCACCAGCGCCCGGATCCCCGGCAGCGCCGCCAGCCGGTCCAGGACCCCCGGCAGCCCCTGCCACATGCTCAGGGTCAGCGCGTTGCGGCGGTGCGGCCGGTCCAGCACCAGCGTCGCCACCGCGCCGCCGTACCGGGCACGCAGTCCCTCCACGCCGGTGTCGACGGGCTGCATGGCCATTCCTGCCTCCGGGCTCGCCGATCCGGCCGCTCCGGACCCCGCCGCCTCACCCTTCCACAGCCGCCGGTCCGGGCACCACGGCCGTCACTGTGATCTCCACCAACTGCCCGGTGTAGCCCAGGGTGGAGACCCCGAGCAGGGTGGAGGTGTGCGGACCGTCCGCCAGGCCCGAGGCGTCGACCACCTCCCAGACCGCGGAGAGCGGCCCCGGATCGGCGGCCACCACGTAGACCGTGGACGCCACCACCCACTCCAGCCCGCTCCCCACGTGCCGCAGCGCCTCGGCCACATTGGCCAGCACCTGGTGCGTCTGGGCCACGTGGTCGCCGGGGCCGACCAGGGTGCCGTCCCCGGCCAGCGGGACGCCGCCGGCGAGGAAGGCCAGCCGGGTACCCGGCGGGACCACGGCCGTGTGGGCGTACCCCGGCGGCGGGAAGAGACTCGGCACGGTGCTGCGCTGGACCACGGGACTCCTCGGGAGCGGCGGCTCGCGCCCGGTGCGCCGGGCGGAACGGGGCTGCGTGCGGGCCGGTCGATCCTCGGGGCGGCCGGCGGTCCTGTCACGCGGTTTTCGGGGTGCCGTCCGCAGAAGTGTTCCCGGCGGGGTTCCCGGAGGAGTCCGCGGCGGTGTCCGCGCCGGGCCATTCGCGGGCCAGCACCGACCACAGTTCCATGTCCAGGCGGACGCCGTCGTGCGGGAAGTTCTCCCGCAACACGCCGTCCAGGTGCATGCCCATCCGCTGCGCCACCGCCCGGCTCCGGGGATTCCTCGTGCTGTTCCACCACTCGACCCGCTGCAGCCCGCGTTCGACCAGTGCGTAATCGATCAGACGGCGGACCGCGGCGCTCACCAGCCCGCGTCCCTCGCCGGCCTTCTCCACCCAGGCGCCGATCTCGCAGTTGCCCGTACCGACGTCGAAGTGCACGAACATCACGCCGCCGACCAGCGTGCCCGCCGACCAGATCCCGAAGATCCGGCCCGAGTCCGAGGCCTGGCGGTCCGCGTACGACTGGAGGGTGGCCCGGGCGGATTCCAGGTCGGTGGAGCGGCGGGCCCAGGGGATGAACGGATCGGTGTTGGCCCGGGCCCGGTCCATGTGGGCCAGGAACTCCTCGGCCTGCCACGGTTCGAGCGATCGGAGCTCGGCGTCCTCGGCGAGCGGCACGGCGTACATGGCACGGTCCTCCGGTCAGCGGCGCGGGCGCGGCCGGGGGAGCGGCCGGGGGAGCGGCCGGGAGCCCGGAGCGCGGTACATAACAAACGTTTGGTAGGTACCATAGCGCGCATGACACCCGCCCGTGGAGACCATGACGCCCGCCGAGCCGACGTCTCCCGGGCGGTCTGGCGGGTGCTGGCCGAGCGCGGCTTCGAAGGGCTGACACTGCGCGCCGTGGCCGCCGAGATGGGAGCCTCCACCGGACTGCTGACCCACTACTTCCCGAGCAAGCGGGCCCTGCTCAAGCACGCGCTGGACGTCCTGGACCGGCAGTCCGCCGAGCGGCCCCGGCCCGCGGAGGAGCGCGCCGGCGGGGCGGTGGGCCTGGCGATGCTGCGGGCGGTCCTGCTGGACATCCTCCCGCTCACCCCGCAGAGCGCCGCCGGCAACCGGATCTGGGTGAGCTCCTGGGACGTCGCCCTGGCCGACCCCGACCTGGCCGCCGAGCACGCCGAGCGGTACCGGGCCGCCCGGCGGCGGATGACCGGGCACGTCGAGGACGCGCGGCGGCTCGGCGAACTGCCGGCCGGGCGGCCGGCCGAGGACGTGGCCGCGGCGGCCCAGAGCTTCGTGCTGGGGCTGGTGGTGCAGGCGCTGTTCGCCCCCGCCGAGTTCCCGGCCGAGCGGCAGACCGCGCTGCTGGACGCCTACCTGGCGGGGATCGCCGCGGCCTGAGAAGGCGCGGGGCCGCAAGCCGGCGGGCCGCGGGAGGGCGTGCGCCGGCGCTTGCGTGAGGCGGCCGCGGGAGCGCGGGGGTCGGCACGCGCGGGGTGAACGGGTCGCGCGCCGTGGTGCGGCCGCGCAGGGTGGCGCCCCCAGCAGGATTCGAACCTGCGACCTACCGCTTAGAAGGCGGGTGCTCTATCCGCTGAGCTATGGGGGCCGGTGGGGTGGTGGGCCCCCGGCCGGGCCTTGGCCGTGCTGTGCGGGTCGCTGGACACGCCGCGACGACCCGGGTCCGGGACAGGATACGGGTGTCCGGGAACCCCTCCGGGCCTTCGGCCCCCGGGAGGGGTGTGTCGGGCGCGGTGGAGCGGTCCGATAATCGCAGCTGCCGGACGGGTGTGCAGCGATCTGGACCGTCCTGGAGCCGGACGTTGTGCAGTCGTTACGGGGCTGCGGCCCCACCCGTTATGGATTCGGTGCGGAGAATGCCCGGCCGGAGTGGCGGTGGGGGGCGGGATTTGGGTTCCTCCGGTCGGATGACGTGGCCGGTGCGGGGCTCCGACCACCCGTTCGGGGAACGTTCCGGGAGCGCACGGCTCTCCGGGGTGGAGTGATGTTGTCATGGTCGCGCCGTGGAGACGGTTCCCGACATGTCGGATTGGGTCCGGAATTCACCCCTGTGAGGGACTCGGGTTATCCACACCCCGGGGTTTTCCACAGGAATTCACCGAGGACTGGCGAGACGTTCGCCAATTCCGCACGCTCGACCCGTCGACGGGACCGTCTGAGAATTCTGACAGGAATCCGTGAATTTGCTGGGAAAGGTGCGGTGGACCGATGAACGAGACCCTCGTGACGATGGTGGGGAATGTCGCCTCCGCGGTGACGTACACCCAGACCGCGGCCGGTGTGCCGGTGGCGAACTTCCGCATGGCGGCGACCGAGCGGCGCTTCGACCGCGGCCGCGGCGAGTGGACGGACGGGGACACCACCTGGGTCACCGTGGTGGCCTGGCGGTGGCTGGCGACCAACCTCGTCAGTTCGGTGAACAAGGGTGATCCGGTCGTGGTGAGCGGCCGGCTGAGGGTCCGTGAGTGGGGTGAGGACGACCGGCGGCGATCGGCGGTGGAGATCGACGCGCGCTCGGTCGGTCACGACCTCGCCCGCGGGACCTCGGCGTTCCGTTGGGCGGTCCAGACCAAGTCCCCCTCCCCGGGCGGAGGTTCGACCACGCCCGGGGAGGGCGGCGGTGCCTCGGGTGAGGCGGGCGTGGCCCGGGTGGAGGAGGCCGTGCCGGAGTGGATCGTGGCCGCCGTCCGGGCCCGCCGGGCCGCGGAGGGGGAGGTTCCGGGCGGTGGCGGAGCGGAGGCGGCGGGTCCGGTCGGAGCCTCGGGGGTGGGGGAGTTGAGCGAGGCGGATGAGGGAGATGTGATGATCACTTCTGTGAGGTGATCAGATCAAGTCGGCACCGGCGTGAAGAAGTGCAATCCTGAACAAGCTCCTGACCTGCCGTGACTTTATGTCGACTCATCAACAGAACGGACCATCCGACTGGTTGGTAACGATAGGGCCACGGAATCGTCCGGATTTGCCACGGCGGGTGTAACGACCGAAACGGTCAATATGATGCGTCTGGTCCACACACGTGCAGCGACGTCACAGGGGGCGTCGCTTTGCAGGGGCCGGTTGCCAGCGGCAAGATCCGGCCCGGAGGGATCAACTCATGTTCCACAAGCAGGGGCGGGCCGTTTCCCGCATAGCCACTGTCATGCTCGCTTCGAGCCTGATCGTGGGCGGCGGGCTCGGCATGACCAGTGCCATGGCGGCCGACGGGCCGGGCACCGCGGGCGCGACCGCGAAGCTGCTGCCGGGTCTGAAGTTCAGCGGCCAGATCAAGATCGGCGACCGTCCGGCGATCGACGGCGGTCTGTTCAAGCTGCTGCCGGCCGGCGAGCAGGACGAGAAGAAGGCCCTCCTCGCCTACTGCATCGACCTGATGAACCCGACCCAGCCGGACGCCGAGTACAACGAGACCGACTGGAAGTCGAGCTCGCTGGCCGGCAAGCCGGAGGCGGCGGCCAAGATCAAGTGGATCCTGCTCAACTCCTTCCCGACCAAGAGCGTCGACGACCTGAAGAAGGCCTCGGGCATCGCCGACCTCGACGAGAACGAGGCCGCCGCGGGTACCCAGGCCGCGATCTGGTCCTTCTCGGACGGCGCGGACGCCAAGCCCGTCAAGGAGGACGCGGCCGCGCTGACCAAGTACCTCAAGGACAAGGTCGCCGACGTCAAGCAGGGTGAGGAGCCCAAGGCCTCGCTGAGCCTGGAGCCCGCCTCGGTCGCCGGCAAGAGCGGCGAGCAGCTCGGCCCGATCACCGTGAAGTCCAACTCGGACTCGGTGAACCTGGCGCTGGACGAGGCCGGCAAGAAGGCCGGCGTCGTACTGACCGACAAGGACGGCAAGCCGGTCACCACCGCCAAGAACGGTGACCAGTTCTTCGCCAAGACCCCCGCCGGTGCCGAGGCCGGCAGCGCCAAGGTCACCGCCAGCACCGAGGCCGAGCTCTCCGTCGGCCGCGCCTTCGTCGGCGAGAAGAACGGCAAGCACAGCCAGACCCTGATCCTGGCCGGCACCAAGCCGGTCAAGACCAACGCCGTCGGCAAGGTCAGCTGGGCCCCGACCGGCCCGATCCCGGCCGTCACCGCCAAGGTCGACTGCGTCCAGAACGCCGTCGTGGTCACCGCCACCAACAAGGGCGACCAGGAGTGGAAGTTCGAGCTGAGCGGCAAGACCGTCACGGTCAAGCCCGGTGAGACCCAGACCATCCCGGTCAAGGTCGCCGAGGACGCGAAGTACGACTTCACCATCACCGGTCCGTTCAAGTTCTCGGAGCGCTTCCAGGGCATCCTGAACTGCAAGACCGACAGCAGCACCGCCTCCCCGACCGCTCCGGCCCCGTCGGCCAGCCCGACCGGCCCGCAGCTGGCCACCACGGGTGGCGGCGCCGGCACCGGCCTGATGGCCGGCATCGCGGGCGCCCTGGTGCTCGCCGGTGGTGGCGCGGTCTTCGCGCTGCGCCGCCGCGGCCGCCACAGCGGTGCCTGAGCAGCCCCGTCCCTGAGGGACACGCCCCGGCCGCCGGCTGATCCCGGCGGTCGGGCGAGCTGAGACCGGCCCCGTCCTCCCCTGCAGCGGAGGGCGGGGCCGGCCCGTGTCCGCCGCCGCCCGGCGGCCGGTCACCCGCCCGCGGACAGCGGCCGGACGGGTCCGCCCACGGCGGCCGTTCGGGTCCGGGTGCGCCTTACGGCACAATGGAATGCTGCAAGCCGATTACTCACGACGACGCCGGAGCGATCTCACGTGGCGGAATTCATCTACACCATGCGCAAGGTGCGCAAGGCACACGGCGACAAGGTCATCCTTGACGACGTGACGCTCAGCTTCCTCCCCGGAGCGAAGATCGGCGTCGTCGGCCCCAACGGCGCCGGTAAGTCGACCGTCCTCCGGATGATGGCGGGCCTGGACCAGCCGTCCAACGGCGACGCCTTCCTCTCCCCGGGCTTCACCGTCGGCATGCTCCAGCAGGAGCCCCCGCTCGACGAGTCCAAGACCGTCCTGGAGAACGTCGAGGACGGCGTCAAGGAGATCAAGGGCAAGCTCAACCGGTTCAACGAGATCGCCGAGCTGATGGCGACCGACTACTCCGACGAGCTGCTCGACGAGATGGGCAAGCTCCAGGAGGACCTGGACCACGCCAACGCCTGGGACCTGGACGCCCAGCTGGAGCAGGCCATGGACGCCCTGGGCTGCCCGCCCGGCGACTGGCCGGTCACCAAGCTCTCCGGTGGTGAGCGCCGCCGCGTCGCGCTGTGCAAGCTGCTGCTGGAGCAGCCCGACCTGCTGCTGCTCGACGAGCCCACCAACCACCTGGACGCCGAGTCGGTGAACTGGCTGGAGCAGCACCTGGAGAAGTACCCCGGGACCGTCGTCGCGGTCACCCACGACCGGTACTTCCTGGACAACGTCGCCCAGTGGATCCTGGAGCTGGACCGCGGCCGCGCCTACCCGTACGAGGGCAACTACTCCACGTACCTGGAGACCAAGCAGTCCCGTCTCAAGGTCGAGGGCCAGAAGGACGCCAAGCGCGCCAAGCGGCTCAAGGAAGAGCTGGAGTGGGTCCGCTCCAACGCGAAGGGCCGCCAGGCCAAGTCCAAGGCCCGCCTCGCCCGGTACGAGGAGATGGCGGCCGAGGCCGACAAGATGCGGAAGCTGGACTTCGAGGAGATCCAGATCCCGCCGGGCCCGCGCCTGGGCAACATCGTCATCGAGGTCGAGAAGCTCTCCAAGGCCTTCGGCGAGAAGATCCTCATCGAGGACCTGAGCTTCACCCTGCCGCGCAACGGCATCGTCGGCATCATCGGCCCGAACGGCGCCGGCAAGACCACGCTGTTCAAGATGCTGCAGGACATGGAGACCCCGGACTCCGGCAGTGTCAAGGTCGGCGAGACCGTCAAGATCAGCTACGTCGACCAGTCGCGTGCCAACATCGACCCGAAGAAGACCCTGTGGGAGGTCGTCTCCGACGGCCTCGACTGGATCAACGTCGGCCAGGTCGAGATGCCCTCGCGCGCCTACGTCTCCGCGTTCGGCTTCAAGGGCCCGGACCAGCAGAAGCCGGCCGGTGTGCTCTCCGGTGGTGAGCGCAACCGCCTCAACCTGGCGCTCACCCTCAAGCAGGGCGGCAACCTGCTGCTCCTCGACGAGCCGACCAACGACCTCGACGTCGAGACGCTCTCCTCGCTGGAGAACGCCCTGCTGGAGTTCCCCGGCTGCGCCGTGGTCATCTCCCACGACCGCTGGTTCCTCGACCGGGTCGCCACCCACATCCTCGCCTACGAGGGTGACAGCAAGTGGTTCTGGTTCGAGGGCAACTTCGAGTCCTACGAGAAGAACAAGATCGAGCGGCTGGGCGCCGACGCCGCCCGTCCGCACCGGGCCACCTACAAGAAGCTGACCCGGGGCTGACCGCAGCCCGACCCCGGCCCGGCCCGGCCGCCCTCCGGCGGCCGGCCGGGCCGACGCCCGTGATCCCCCGCGCGGGCGAGGAAGAGTTCGAGGAGATCTCCGTGGCTCGCCACATCTACGCCTGCCCGATGAGGTGGTCCGACATGGACGCCTTCGGCCACGTCAACAACGTGGTCTTCCTGCGCTACCTGGAGGAGGCCCGGATCGACTTCATGTTCACCCAGGCCGCCGAGGCCGGCGCCGGTGAGTTCGCGGGCGGCTCGGTGGTGGCCCGGCACGAGATCGAGTACAAGCGCCCGCTGGTGCACCGGCCGGCGCCGGTCACCGTCGAGACCTGGGTCACCAAGATCGGCGGCGCCTCGCTGACGGTCTCCTACGAGATCAAGGACACCGCCGAGGACGGCACCGAGACGGTCTACGTCCGGGCCTCCACCGTGGTGGTCCCCTACGACCTGGTCGAGGGCCGGCCGCGCCGGATCAGCCCGGTGGAGAAGGCGTTCCTCAGCCGCTTCATGGACGAGGCGCCGGCCGCCGTCGTCACGGCCTGACCCGTTCCGGGCCCGAGGCCCGCACCCGGCGCGACCCCGCACCCGGTCCCCGGGAGGGGCCGCGCGCATCCCGCTGACGCGGCCCGAGGGCCGTACCGGACCCGAGTGAGCTGACCTCCGTTGACCGCCACCCCGCCGCTGGACCTCGCCGACACCGGCGAGGCCGCCGACCTCACCGCCTTCCTGGCCAGGCTGCTGCGCTTCGACCGGGCCGCCGTGGTGCGGCTGCAGGCCGTGCCGGCGGTGGAGGGCGGCGGGGTGCTGGCCGCGTTCGGACGGCTGCCGCTGGGTAGCTCCGGGGTGCTCGCGATCAGGACCGCCCGGCTGGCCGGGATCGAGCGGGCGCTGGACGCGACCGTCTCGGCCGGGCAGCTGCTGGAGGCGGTGGACGAGCCGGCGGGCACCGTGGCCGTGCCGCCGCCGGTGACCGGTCCCGCCTGGGCCGGGCTGCTCCCGCCGCGGACCGGCTGGCAGCCGGTCGCGGAACCCGCCGCGGACCGGGTCTTCCCTGAACTGATGGCCGGCGTACGGGAGTTCAAGCGGCGCACCGAGGAGGTCCCGGAGCACCACCGGACCCGGCAGGTGGTGGACGCGATCGCCGACGAGATCTGGTCCCGGCCGCTGGAGGTCGTCCCCGACCTGCCGCTGCGGGCCGCCCACGCGGCGTACGCCATCGGCTTCCTGCGTCCGGCCGGGCGGCTGACCGTGCACCGGGCCGGCGGCTGGCTGCGGTTGAGCGCCGCGGCGGGCTCGGTGGTGTTGCGCACCACGGACGCCCCGGGCGCCGGACTGGGCCTCAGCCCGCTGCGCTGAGGCCCGACGCCCAGCTGCGGGGACGGACGCCCGCGTGGCGGGGAAGGAAGGAACCCCCGGGATCCCGCGTGGCGGGGACGGGAGCAGACCCGGGAGCCCGCGTGGCGGGGATTCAGCCCGCGGTGTTGATCATCGAGGCGGCGGCGTAGGTGAGGTAGTCCCACAGCTGCCGCTCGGCCTCGGCCGGGAGGCCCAGCTCGTCCAGCGCGGTGCGCATGTGCCCCAGCCAGGCGTCGTGCGCCGCCCGGTCCACCGCGAAGGGCGCGTGCCGCATCCGCAGCCGCGGGTGGCCGCGCTGCTCGCTGTAGGTGCGCGGGCCGCCCCAGTACTGGATCAGGAAGAGCGCGAACCGCTCCTCGGCCGGCCCGAGGTCCTCCTCGGGGTACATCGGCCGCAGCAGCTCGTCCTGGGCGACGCCCTGGTAGAACCGGTGCACCAGCTTCCGGAAGGTCGCCTCGCCGCCGACGGCCTCGAAGAAGGTCTCCTCTGGAAGCGTCTCACTCCGGGTCTCGTTCACCCGACCATGGTCGCAGACGGCCCACGGGGCCGTACACCGGGACTTCCGGCCTACGACCCCGCGGTCGAACGGGTCCGGGGGACGGCCTGCGCGCCGCGCAGCGCCCACCGACCCCCGGACGCCCTACGCGTCGTTCCAGTCGAAGAACCGCCAGGCGATCGCCGACATCACCGCGGCGAAGGCGAGCAGCCCGCCCATGGCCGGCAGCACGTCCATGACCCCGCCGCCGCGGCTGAGCACCGACTGGGCGGAGGTGACCAGGTAGCGCAGCGGCAGCGCGTGCGAGACGGTCTGCAGCCACGGCGGCGCGTCGTCCAGCGGGAAGAAGGAGCCGGACAGGAAGGACATCGGCAGCACGATGACCTGGTTGATGCCGTTGGCCGCCTCCTCGGTCTTCGCCACCGCGCCGGTGACCAGGCCGATCGACATGAAGGCGATGGTGGCGCAGACCACCAGCGGTACCACCAGCCACCAGTTCCCGGTGAGCTGCAGGCCGAAGAACGGCAGGGTGGCGACCCCCAGGAAGATCGCGGTCTGGGCGAGCGCGACCAGGACGCTCACCCCGACCCGGGCGGTGATGACCGCGCCGGCCGAGACCGGGGCCAGTCGCAGCCGCCGCAGCACCTTCCGCTGCCGCCAGTTGACCAGGGTGAAGGAGGCGCCGAACACCGCGCCGGTGGCCACCGCCCAGCCGAGCAGGCCGGGGGTGAGGAACTGGATCGGCTGGAGCGACTCGTCCTCGACCTGGTCGGTGCTCAGGGTGAACGCCGGCGGCTGCCCGGTGGCGGCCTGGTTGGCGGACTGCACCACCGAGTCGAGGATGCCCTGGACGGTCCCGGCCTTGACCGTGTCGGAGACGCTGATGCTCAGGCGCACCCCGCCGTCCGGGCCCTGCACCACCACGCCGTCCAGCTCGCCCTTGCGCAGCTTCTCCAGCGCGGTCGGCGCATCGGTGAAGGTGGAGACGCTGAGGGTCTTCTCCAGCGCGGCGCGCTGCTCGCCCTGGACGGCGTCCAGCAGCCGTACCTGGCCGACCTGGCCGACCTTGACGTGCGGCGCCCCGGCGGACTTCAGCAGGGTGCCGAACAGCAGCAGGAACATCAGCGGCATGGCCAGCACGAAGAACAGCGCGGTGCGGTCCCGGAGGAAGCCGAGCAGCATCACCCGGGCCAGTCCGGCGAAGGCGCTGACCCGTTCCCGCTCGGGTTCGGGCCGCTGCCGGGGCTCGTGCTCGGTGGCGACCGAGGTGGTGGTCATGCCCGGTACTCCCGTCCGGTCAGCTGGAGGAAGACGTCCTCCAGGGTGGCTCCGCGGACCTCCAGGCCGCGCAGGGCGCCCTGCTCGGCGAGCACGGCCAGCACCGGGGCGGGCGCGCGGGTGGAGACGGCGAGGCTGACCCCGTCGTCCTCCAGGGCGGTGATCTCGGCGCCGGCGGCGGAGAACAGCTCCCGGGCCCGGTCGGCGGTGAGGAGGCCGGACTCCACGCTGACCCGGACGGTGTCGTCGATCTCGCGGACCAGGGCCGCGGGGGCGCCGGTCCGCAGCACCCGGCCGCGGTCCATCACCGAGACCCGGTCGCAGAGCACCTCGGCCTCGTCCAGGTAGTGGGTGGTCAGCACCACCGTGCGGCCCTCGGCGTTGATGTCCCGGAGCAGGTCCCAGAGGTTGCGGCGGGCCTGCGGGTCGAGCCCGGTGGTGGGCTCGTCCAGGAACACCAGCTCCGGGTCGTGGGCCAGGGCGCAGGCGATGGACAGCCGCTGGGCCTGGCCGCCGGAGAGCTTGTCGGTCAGCTGGGAGGCGGAGTCGGAGAGCCCGACCCGCTCCAGCATCGCGTCGGCCCGCCGGGGGCCGACGCCGTAGAAGGAGGCGAAGGTGCGGATCGTCTCCCGGGCCGTCAGCTTCACGAAGAACGCCGACGCCTGGAACTGCACGCCGATCCGCGGCAGCAGCTTCGTGTTGCGCGGCCAGGGCGCCATGCCCAGCAGCTCGACGCGGCCCTCGTCGGGCTCGCGGATGCCCTCGAGGATTTCGAGGGTGGTGGTCTTCCCGGCGCCGTTCGGGCCCAGGATGCCGTAGAACTCGCCCGACCGGACGGAGAGCGAGACCCCGTCGACGGCCTGGACGTCCCCGTACCGCTTCCGGATCCCGTCCGCGGTGATCGCATCAGTCATGGCCCAGACCCTAGGGGTCCGGGGCCATGGCCGACGGTCACTTGTGCGAATCTTGAGGATGGGTCAGGACCGGTGGAGCGTGATGGTGGTCCAGGCGCCGACGTGGACCCGGTCGCCGTCGTTCAGCGGGATCGCGGTGTGCGGCGGCACCGGGTCGGGGCTGCCGTTCACCGTGGTGCCGTTGGTGGAGTCCTGGTCCACCAGCACCCAGCTGCCGTCGGCCTGCTCGGCCAGCATCGCGTGCTGGTGCGAGGCGCCCGGGTCCTCCGGGGCCACCGACAGGTCGATCTCCGGCACCGTGCCCCGGTGCGCGCTGCGCCGGCCGATCCGCAGCTGGCCGCGGCCGGTCAGCGGGATCCGCCGCTCCGGGCAGTACGGCGGGAAGAACAGCCCCGCCGCCTCCGGGCCGCTGCGGGCCATCATGTCGGTGAAGTAGTCCCGGTCGGCCGACACCACCGCGATCCAGGTGGTCCGGGCGGGCGCCGACGCGGCACCGGCCGGCGGCGCCAGGTGGAACGAGGTGCCGAACTCGTCGCCCGGCCCGGCCGGACCCGGCTGCGCGTACACCGGACCGGTCCGCTCGACGTCCTCCGCCTCCGGGAAGGCCGCGGCCGGGCCCGGCTCGAACGCCGCGGGGCGCTCGTACCCGCCCGGACGCTCGAACGCGGCTGGACGCTCGTACCCGCCCTGGCGCTCGTAGCCCGCGGGACGCTCGTACCCGGGCGCCGGGTCGAACGCCGGCGGCTCGTGCCGGACCGGCTGCTCGTGCCCCACCGCCGGGTCGTAGGAGCCCGGCGGGTCGTAGGCGGTCGGCTGGTACGGCGGCTGCGCCGACCCGCCCGGCTCGTACCCGCCCGGCTCGTACCCGCCCGGCTCGCGGGCCGGCCGCTCGAACGGGGAGGGCCGGTACGGCGAAGCCGGCGGCGGGGCCTGCGGGGAGGCCGGCGGGGAGAGACTCGGCGGCGGCGGAGGCGGCTGCTGGCCGGCCGCGGGCGGCGGGAAGCCGTAGCCGCCGGCCGGGGGGGCCTGCGGCCGGGCCGGGGAGGCCAGGTCGTAGTCGTACCCGCAGTCCTCGCAGTACCGGCCGGTCTGCGGGGTGCGGCAGATCGGGCAGGTGGCCAGGCCGGCGGTGGGCTCGGGCCCGGCCGGTGCCGGCGGCGGGGTGAACGGCGGGGGAGCGGGCCGGCCGCCGAAGGGGTCGGCCGGCCGCGGTGCGCCGAACGGGTCGGCGGCCGGGGGACGCGGACCGGCGCCCGCGGCGGACGGGGCGCCCGGGACGGCCAGACCGGGCGGCGGAGTCATCGGGAAGCCGCAGAAGTCGCACCAGTCCTCGGCCTGCGACTCATGGCCCCTAGGGCAGATCGGCATCAGGTCCCCCACATTCCAGCTGGGCCGGCCCCGGGCGGGTGGCCGGTCACTTCTTCACACGTACGGTCTTGGTCGACTGGGTGTCGAGCGTCATCGAGTCGGCGTCGCTGACGTTCCTCCGGAATCGAACCGTACCCTCCTTGGCGTCCACTACGTCGACCACCTTCTGCAGCAGCTTGAGCGTGCCGCCGTTGCCGGTCCGGTGAGCGATCCGGACGGCGTTGCCCAGCTTGGCGGTGGCCCGGTCGAGGTCGCCGGCGCGGTGCGCGGCCAGGCCCTCCTGGATGGAGGAGGCCAGCTCGGCCTGGCCGGTGTAGTGGGCGACCTGGGGGCTGATCCGGGTGGAGGAGGCCAGGTCGTCCGTCCAGACCGCCTTGACCAGGCCCTGGCCGAGCACCTCGGCGGTGCCGTCCGGCTGCGGCCGGACCAGGCTGACCCGGGCCGCCAGCATCCGCTCGCCGACGGCGGCCGAGGGCACCTCCACGCAGACGTGGTAGTCGCGGCTCTCGTCGCCCCAGGAGCCGGTGGGGTAGTCGCCGGCCCGGGCCCCGGCCTCGGCGCGGCGGCCGGTGAGGTCCTCCAGGGCGGGGGCGACCTGCTTGACGTACTTCACCACCGCGCCGGCCGGCGTCCACACCCGCAGGGCCACGTCGGCGACCTGCTTGCCCATGGCGCCGGCCATCATCGCCCGGAAGTCCTCGGCGAGGCCGGAGGGCTCGGCGACGATGTCCACCGTGCCGAGCAGCGCCGAGGAGATCCGCCGCAGCTCGGCCACCTCCCAGTCGGTGCCCACGCCGCGGCAGTCGGCGGTGAACCGGTCGGCCGCCGCGTCCAGCACCCGCTGGAGGTCCTCCGGCTTCTCGTGCTCGTTGCGCCCGTCGGTGAGCAGGATGCCGTGCCGGATGGCGATGTCCGGGCGGGAGTCGAACAGCTGGTGGGCCTTGGCCAGCCAGGTGCCGATGGCCGTGCCGCCCGCCGCGGAGAGCTTGCGGAGCGCCGACCTCGCCTCGGCCCGGGTGTCCGGGCTGGCGACGGCGAGCCGGCCGCCGCCCGGGTAGACCTCGCGGGCCTCGTGGGTGCCGGCCACCACGGCGAAGGCGGCGCCGTCGCGCAGGGTGTCGATCGCGACGCCGGTGGCCTCGCGGGCGTTGCGCATCTTGGCCGCCGGGTAGTCCATCGAGCCGGAGCAGTCGACCATGATCACGACCGCGGCGGCCGGGGCCGCCCCGCCGTCGGCCGGCCCGAGCGGGCGGCCGCCCGAGGTGCCGCCGCCGGTGGCGGTGACCGTGACGATCGCGTTGACCTCCCGGGCCCCGTCGGCGAGGTACTCGTTCTGGAAGACCTCGACGTCGAATCGCGGGGCGGTGGGCCGGGACAGACTTGCCATAACCGGGAGCTCCTGTCGAGCAGTCGGGTGAGCGGACGTCAGTCGGTGCTGGCGGGTGCGTACGCCGGGACCGGCGGCACCCGGGGCAGGTCCGGCAGGGTGTCCTGGTGGCCGGCCTGCTGGGTCGGGAGGTCGATCAGGGTGGCCTCGTGGTCCGCCACGGCCGCGGCCCGCCGCGGGTCGATCGGCAGCACGGCCACGGTGATGTTGTCGTGCCCGCCGGCCGCCACCGCGAAGTCCACCAGCGACCTGGCTGCGGCCAGCGGCTCGGTCCGGGCGTCCGCGCGGACGAAGAAAGCCAGGTCGGTGGCGGCCTCGGCGTAGTTCCACAGGCCGTCGGTGCACACCAGCAGCACACCCGGCACGTGCGGGGTGAAGCTGACGGTGTGCGGGACGAGCTCCTCCGCGTCGGCGCCCAGCCAGCCGGTGATCGCGTGGGCGCGCGGGTCGGCGTACGCCTCCGCCTCGCCCATCAGCCCGGCGGCCACCATTCGGGCGGCCCAGGAGTCATCCTCGGTCAGCCGGTACGGCTCCGCGGACTCGCGGTCGTCCGGGATCCAGTACGCGCGGGTGTCGCCGACCCAGCCGATGGTGACCAGGCCGGCCGCCGAGACCGCCGAGACGTAGGTGCAGGCCGGGGCGTTCAGGTGGCCCCCGGCCGCCTGGGCCTGCGCGGTCCGGTCGTACGCCAGCTCGGTGACCGCGCGGGCGGCCGCGGTGATCGCCCCGCGCATCGCCCGGGCCGGTTCCTCGCCCCGCTCCAGCGCGCCGAGCAGCCAGTCGCAGGCCGCGTCCACGGCGGTGGCGGAGGCCTCGTCGGGCCGGGAGGAGGAGGACACGCCGTCGCAGACCACCGCGACCACCGCCGGCTCACCGCCGGGGAGCGAGGTGCCGGCCACGGTGAAGGCGTCCTCGTTGCGGTGGTGCCGCAGACCGCGGTCGGAGACCCCGGCGACGCCGGTCAGCGCCTTCTCCTGGTGGTCGCGCGGCCGCGGCCTGGCCTGGCCGCAGGCCCCGCAGGAGCCGTCCGGGGCGAGCTCCACCGAACCGCAGTGGCCGCAGGGCGGCACGGGTGACGGCCCGTCGACCACCGTCGGAGGGCCCGTCAGACCCGCCCCGCAGGCGCCGCAGAAGGCGTCCTCGGGGTCCAGCGGTTCGGCACAGCTCGGGCACACGGTCTGCTGCGGCATGGCTCACACCCACGTCCGGGGACGGGCTCGGTTCGCCCGTTCCACCATCTCGATCCTTGTCTCGGCGCGGTCGGACAACCGTGCCAACACCCGATAGGAGTGCTCCAGGGCGAACCGCAGTTCCCGTTCCGCGGCGGGATGTCCGAGCACCGTGACCTGGCCGGTTCCGCCGGGCGCGCCGGAGCGCACCCAGGCCAGCGCCGAGTCCAGCACCTCCACCGCCAGCTCCTCGCGCCGCCGGGCGTCCAGGGCCAGCGCGGCGAGCTGCTCCGAGCAGCGGTTCAGCTCCGCGCCGATCTCCTCCTCGGCGGCCCGGCCGCGCAGCCGGGCGCGGACCGTCGCGATCCGGGCGGCGGTGAAGTGCGTGGAGACCTCCGGGACGGCCTCCAGCGCGCCCACCGCGCCGCCGCGGTCGCCGGCCGCCAGCCGGACCCGGGCCAGGCCGAAGGCGGCGCCGACGTAGCCCCGGTCGGTGGTGCCGACCAGACGGTAGAACTCGGCGGCGTCCTCCGGGGTGCCGAGCAGCTCGGCGCAGACGGCCAGGGCCAGCTTGGGCGCCGGCTCGCCCGGGAAGGCGTCGTACAGCGCGTCGAAGGCCTCGGCGGCCTCCCGGGGCGCGCCGGACACCAGCGCGGTCAGGCCGCGGAACCAGACCACCCGCCAGTCCTCCGGGTGGTCGGCCTCCAGCGCCTGGAGCACCGCGCCGGCCGCCGCCGGGTCGCCGAGCTCCAGGTGGGCCCGCAGCGTGCGCAGCCGTACCTCCGCCGAGTCCCCGCCGGCCGCCCGGAGCGCGGCGAGCGCCTCCGCGGGCGCGCCGGCGGGCAGCGCGGCGATCAGCCCGGCGTGCGGGTCGGCCGGGTCCACCCGCGGCGCGGGCAGGGCGAGGGCCGCGGCGGCCGCGTCGAGCGGCCCGGAGGCCAGCTCGGTGTCGACCACCCGCAGCTCCGGGCCGAACAGCGTGGAGAGCGCGGCGCGCGGCATGCCGTCCTGGAGGCTGAGCACCTCCCGCAGCACCCCGGTGAGCTGGTCGGCCATCTCCTCGGCGGAGGCGAACCGGCGGGCCGGGTCCGGGTCGGTGGCCCGTACCAGGAAGCGGTAGAACGACTCGTACCGGGCCAGGACCGGGACCTCCTCCGGCCCCGGCAGGTCGTACCGGTAGGTGTCGGTGTAGCCCTGGAAGTCGAAGGTCAGCACCGCCAGGGTGCGGGCCACGGTGTAGAGGTCGGAGGCGGGGGAGGGGCCGTCGGTGGCGATCTCCGGGGCCTGGTAGCCGACCGTGCCGTAGACCGGCCCGTCGTCGTCGACGCGGCAGACCGCGCCCATGTCGATGATCTTGAGCGAGTCCTCGCTCTGGATCACGTTGTCCAGCTTGAAATCGCAGTACACCAGGCCCCGCGCGTGCAGGTAGCCGAGCGCCGGCAGCGCCTCCAGCGCGTACGCGATCGCCTGCTCCACCGGCAGCGGGTCCCGCCGGCCGTCCGGGGTGCGGCGCTCGTTGGCGATGTCCTTGAGCGACTTGCCGCCGACGTACTCCATCACGATGTAGCCGTCGCTCGCCCCGCCGCGCCGGTCCGGGTGCTCGACGAAGTTGATGATGCGGACGATGTTCGGGTGGTCCACCTCCGCCAGGAACCGGCGCTCGGCGATCGCCACCGCCAGCGCGTCCTCGTCCGCGGTGTCCAGCAGGCCCTTGAGCACCACCCAGCGGTCGCTCACCCGCCGGTCCACCGCCAGGTAGATCCAGCCCAGACCGCCGTGCGCCAGGCAGCCCAGCACCTCGTACTGACCGCCCACCAGGTCACCGCGGAACAGCTTCGGGCTGAACGAGTACGGCGTGCCGCACTTGGTGCAGAACCCCTCCGGACGGCCCGGCTGGCCGTTCTTCTCCCGGCCCACCGGGCTCTCGCACTTGCTGCAGAACCGCTTCCGCTCCGGTACCTGCGGATCGGCCAGCACCGCCGCGGACGGGTCCCTGGCCGGCACCGGAGGCACCGTCACCAGCCCCGCTCCCAGGTTCCCGCGGCGGACCGTCCCGGTCGAACCCCGGCCGCTGCGCACCGACACCGACCGGCCGCCGCCGGTCCGTGACGAGCGGTGCGACCGCGACCGGCCGGACATCGACCGCGCGCTGCCGCTGCGGGCCGACCCCGAACCCCCGGACTCCGGGGAGACCCGCGCCGGCGGCACCGCAGCCCCGGGCTCGGCGGCCAGCCCGCACTCGTCGCAGTAGCCGTCCGCGTCGATCCGGCCCTCGCCGGAGCAGTCCGGCCGGGTGCACGCCTCGCCCATCCCCTCAACCCCCCTGTGAGTCCTGGTTCCCGTCCGCCGGTCTGAGCGCCCGCTGGAACCGGCCGACCGCGTCGGCCGCCGCCCGCAGGTCGCACGGCGCGCTCCACAACAGCCACCGGGCCTTCTCGAACCGCTCGACGACCACCGGGTCCTCGGACAGCCCGAGCCGGGCGGCCATCGCCTTGTACGCCTCCAGCCGCCCGCGCAGCTCGGCCCGCACCGCCAGCGGCTGCGCCACCTCGGTCAGCGAGTGCCGGGCCCGCCCCAGCTCCTTGGCGGCCGCGTCCTCCAGCGCGTCCAGCAGCGGCCCGAGCCGGTGCCACTGGCCGGTCTGCTGGTACTCCACCGCCAGCCCGATCCGCTCGCGCAGCGCCGACGCCGGACCCGGCACCGCCGGCACCTCCGCCGACGCGATCTTCGCCAGCACCTCGCCGCGCGCCCGCCGGGCCTCGGCCAGCGTGGCGTCCGCCCGCTGCAGCAGATCCGCGACCTGCTGCAGCCGCTCGTGCGACTCGTCGCGCAGCCGCAGCAGGCTCTCCAGCTCCACCCGGACGTCGTCCAGCGCCCGCCCGGCCCGGTCGTACCGGGCGGTGTCCACCATCCCGGTCGGCGCCGCCCACGCGGCCTCCCCGGCCACCGTGCCGCGCTGCGCCGGCACCCGGCTCGGCCGCCACAGCGCCAGCGGATCCGCCAGCACCTCGCCGCGCAGCCCGCCCAGCTCCCGGGCCAGCCCCGCCAGGTCGTCCGCCAGCGGGTGGCCGCCCGGCCGCACCCCCACCGAGACGGCCAGCATCTGCACCCGCCCCAGCTCGGCCAGCAGCAGGTCGATCCGGGCCGGCAGCGCGGACCACACCGCGTCGGCGGCGTTCACCACCTCCAGCACCACGGCGTACCAGCCGTTCATCCGCTCCATCAGCTCGGCCAGGCTGACCCGCTCGACCAGCCGCATCGGCCCGCCCAACTGGCCCGCCGCCTCGGGCAGCTGGCCGCCCGACACGGTCACCGCGGCCCCGGACAGCAGCTCGCTCAGCTCCGCCAGCTCCGCGGAGCCCGGACGGCTGCGGCGCGAGCGCACCGCCCGCGCCGAGGCCAGCGCCTCCGAGTAGCGGTCGAACAGCGCCCAGAGCAGCGCGAACCCCTGCTCGGCGACCGCCCAGCGCTCCCGCGTCCGGCCGCTCAGCTCGGCACCGTCCAGCAGCCGCCGACCGGGGTGGTCCTGCAGGGCCAGCAGCGCGGCCTCGACGGCGTCGCGCTCGGCGCCCAGCCGGGCCAGCGCACGGTCCACCTCCTCCCGGCTCATCGCCGGGCCGGCACCTCCTGCCAACGCGGGTCCTCCCTCCCTACGGCGGCGCTGCGCCGCGGCCGCCGCCCGGTGTCGGCCGCCTCGGACGCCGGCACCGGACCGCGCATGACGGATTGTCGGTCACCGACGGGCCGTCGGGGCCCTGTCGGCTGAAAGTCTCCCGGATGGCCGAGCGCCACCGGACGGCGGTACCGGCTCCGAGCGCCCCCGCCCGTCCGGGGGCGCCCCGGCCGTACACCTACCACTAGGACGGCAGCGAGAAGCCCGGCACCGGGCCCATGGTCGGCGCCAGCCAGCGGTCGTAGCTCGCCTTCCAGCCGCCGTTCGACCGGTACTCGGCCAGCACCGCGTTGATCCAGGCGACCAGGTCCGGGTCGCCCTGGTTCACCGCGATCCCCATCCAGGCCGGGACGATGGTGTCCGGCGACACCTCCACCCGCGGGTCCTGCGCCGCCTGCGCGTACGCGGCCACCCCGTCCGTGAGCGTCACGTCCACCTGGCCCTGCTGCATCAGCACCAGGCAGTCCAGCTGGTTGTCCAGCAGCTTCGTGGTGGCCTGGCCCCACTTCCCGCTCTCCAGCTCGGTCGCCGAGGAGGTCTTGGCGGCCGAGCAGGCCCGCTTGCCCTTCAACGCCTGCGCCACCGAGGTCGCCTTCGCGGCCTTCGGGGTGACCGTCCGCTGCCCCGCCTCGAAGTACGGCGCGGAGAAGGAGATCTCCTTGAGGCGGTCGCAGGTGATGGTCACCGTCCGGATGAGCATGTCCACCTCGCCGGCCTTGACCGCCTCGATCCGGCGCGCGGTGGGCACCGTCCGGTAGGTGATCTTCTCCGGGTCGCCCAGGACCGACGCGGCCACGGCCCGGGCCAGGTCGATGTCGAAGCCCTCGATCCGGCCGGACTGCGGGTTGCGGTAGCCCCAGTTGTAGCTGTTCTGGTCCACGCCGACCACCAGCGTGCCGCGCTCCCGGATCTTCCGGATCCTGGCGCCGCCCGCGTTCCTGGCCGGCGGCAGGCTCTTCGCGGTGTCGCAGGTGTCGTCCAGCGCCGGCGCCGATCCGCCCGCCGGAGCCTGCCGCACCGCCCCCGGCACCGCCCCGGGCGCCGCGGCACCCGAGGAGGTGCCCGCGCCCAGCAGCCCCGCCGCCAGCGCCGCCGCGACCACCAGGGCCCGCCCCGGCGTCCGCGTTCTCGTCCCGATTCCCATCCCGACCCCCTCTACCGGTACTCGGCCAGCCGCCGGCCGACCCCCCTGGCCACACCGACCGCCGCCAGCACGGCCAGCACCCCCGCACCCGCCGCCAGCGCCTCCAGGCCGCCCGCGACCCCGTCGGCGGCCCGCTCGAACTCCTGCCGGTCCGCCACCGCGGCCCGGCCGAACGCCTGGTCCATCGCTCCGAACGCCCCGGCCGCGGTGTCCGGCCCGCCGAGGGTGAGCCCCAGCGCGGCGTCGTACTCGCCCCGGGCCGACTTCTCGGCCGCCTCCCCGTGCCGGGCCTGCCAGGCGGCGAACTGCTTCTCCGCCTCCTCCATCGGACCGCGCGCCGGACCCGAGGTGACCACCACCGCCCAGGCGATCGAACCGGGCATCCGGGTCGGACCCGCCAGCGGCGTCGCCGCGTCCGTCCAGCGCCGGCCGTAGAGCTCGCTGCCGCCCCGGGCGACCAGGTCCAGGTTCTCCGCGGTGTGCGCCTGCAGCGCCGCGATCCGTACCCGGTCGAGCTCCTGGAGCGGCCGCGCCCCGAGCCGCCAGCTGTCGTCCAGCGCGACCCGGGCCGCCACCCCGCCGACCGCCAGCCACCCGGAGACCGCCAGCACCGCCCCCGTGGCCGCCACCAGCCCCGGATTGAACACCCGGTTGGTCCGGCGGAACTGCGCCAGCTGGTACCGGCCCAGCACGCCGAGCGCCAGCACCGCCAGCACCAGCGCCGCCCAGGGCACCGACTTCGCCTCCGCGTAGTCCGCCTTCAGCTGCCGGGACTCCGCGTCCACCAGCCGCTGGGCGCTCGGCAGCATGGAGTCCTGCATCAGCGCCGAGGCGTACCGCAGATAGGCGCTGCCCAGCGGCAGACCCAGCCGGTTGTTCGCCCGTGCGGTCTCCACCAGGCCCGCGTACTGCGGGAGTTGGCGGTTCAGCTCGGCGACCCAGCGCTGCGCCTCCGAGGAGGCGGTGGTCCGCGCCGCCGCTCGGGCGAGCAGCCCGGAGGCGGTGGCCAGGTCGTCCTCGTACCGCTTGCGCAGCTCCGGCGGCTCCTGGGCGGCCAGCAGGAAGCCGCTCGCCGCGGCGGTGTCCGCGTCGGCCAGCGAGCGGTAGATCTCCGCCGCGTCCTGGCTCAGCGGGCCGCTGGAGGAGAGCAGCCGGCCGGAGGCCTCCGCCCGGGTGTCCACCTGCCACGCCGTCACGGCCCCGAACAGCAGGACCACGCCCGCCAGGACGGCCCCCGCCACCCGCAGCCGGCCCGGCGGGGTCCCCGCCGCCCGGCGCAGCCGGGACAGCCCGCCGCCGATCGCCCCCCGGACCTGAATCCCGGTGCCCGGCAACGGAGTTGCCACGGGGCCACCGGTCGATGACGGCACCGGCGCGTTCGCCGGTGCCGTCGTGGTCGTCGTCGGTGCCTTCGTTGGTGCCACTGCTGGTGTCGCCACCGCCCCACCCTCCCCTGCGGCCCGCCCGGCCCCAGGCGTTCCCTGCGAGCAGTATGGCCGCAGGCTCCGACGATCACACCTGAGTTGGGCCGGACTTGAGCGTCGACCTTCCGGTCCTTCGACCCAACCCGGGACGTACCGACCCAGGGGACGCCCGGACAGGCCGCCCGGTTCCCGGGGCCCCGTGGCCGGGACGGGGGCGCGGGGCCGGCTTTGTAGCATGGGACCCATGCGTCTCATCGGCACCATCTCCCCGGATCGACCGCTGCTCGTCCTCGCCGTCCGCGAGGAGGCCGCGCACCTCGACGACCGGCTCCCGGTGCTGCTCACCGGCATCGGGAAGATCAACGCGGCGGCCGGGCTGGCCACCGTGCTGGCCTCCGGGCCGAAGCCCTCGGAGATCGTCAACCTCGGGACGGCCGGCGCGCTCAAGTCCGGCTGGGAGGGCACCCACCAGGTCGCCCGGGTGCTCCAGCACGACATCGACACCCCCGTGCTCAAGGCGCTGACCGGTCGCGTCTACGGCGCCCCGATCACCGTCGGCGACGGCGAAGGCCCGGTCCTGGCCACCGGCGACCTGTTCGTCTCCGACCCCGGCGCCCGCGACCGCCTCGCCCTCGCCGCCGACCTGGTCGACATGGAGGGGTACGCCGTCGCCACCGTCGCCGAGCGGGCCGGGGTGCCGGTCCGGCTGGTCAAGCACGTCAGCGACGAGGCGGGCGCGGACGCCGACCGCACCTGGCGGGAGTCGGTGGACGGCTGCGCCAAGACCCTCGCCGTCTGGGTGGCCGACCACCTGCACTGAGCGCGGGGCCGGGTCACCCGATGCCGCGCTGCAGCTCCCGCAGCAGGGCGAAGCCCTCGTTGTCCACCGGGCGGCGGGTGTTGGAGAGCACCGCGACCGCGACACCCCGCTCCGGGTCGAGACCGAGGAACGAGGCGAACCCGCCCGTCCGGCCGTTGTGCCACACCTGGAGGTAGCCGCCCTGGCCCGGGTGCAGCCGGTGGCTCATCCAGCCCAGGTGCACGCTTGCGAACGGGTGCATCCGGTGCTCCACCGCGTGCGTGAGCGTCACCGCCTTGGCCATCTCCTCACCGCCTTCCCCGAGTTGGGCGCGGAGGAAGGACACCAGGTCGGTGGCGGTGGAGCGCAGGCCGCCCGCCCCGGCGAGGTCCGCCAGGTGCCAGGCGGGCACCGGCCGCCGGTTCGGCGCATGGCCGCGGGCCGCCCGCTCCGGAACCTCGGCGAGGCCGGTCGCGGTCAGGCCCAGCGGCGCGGAGACCTCCCGCTCGACCAGGCCGGCGAAGTCCGTCCCGGCCCGCCGGGCCAGGGCCAGCCCGAGCAGCCCGGCACCCAGGTTGGAGTACCGGAACCGCTGCCCCGGCACCGCCCGCAGCCGGGTGGCGGCCAGCCCGCGCAGCAGCCGCTCGGCGGTGCAGCCGGCGTACGGGTCCGGCGCGTTCGGCCGGAGCAGGGCCGCCGGCAGCAGGCCCTTCGGCAGCCGGGGCAGGCCCGAGGTGTGGGTGGCCAGGTGCTGCAGGGTGATCTCGCGGCCGCCCCGGGACGGGACCCACGCCTCGGCCGGAAGCAGCCGGACCAGCGGCTCGTCCAGCTCCACGGCGCCGGCCACGGCCAGCCGGGCCAGCGCCAGCCCGGTGAACACCTTGGTCACCGAACCGATCTCGAACACGGTGTCCGGGCCGGGGCCGCCGCCCGGGCCGCCCGCCGCCCCGGCACCGCGGACCTCGGCGGCGCCGCCGCCGACCGCCGCGACCACCACCCCCACGTGACGGGTCGCGAGACGGTCGGCCGTCCGCTGGGCCAGGGTTGCGAGATCGTCCATGGCCGCCACCCTAGGCGGCCGCCGGATCGGCCCGGATCGGCCCGGATGAGGATCCCGGCGGCCCGGTCTACTCCTCCCGGCGGAGGGGTCATCCCCGGGTCGAACCCCGGCGGGGGGATCAGACGGCCTTCAGGACGTCCTCGGTGGTGACCACCTTGGCGAACCGCATGGTGTGCAGCACCGCCGCGGTGCCGCGGGCCAGTTCGGCCGCGGGGATGGACTCCCCGTCGGGTCCCGCCATGGCGAAGGTGTGCATCGCGTCGATCGGGAACACCACGTCGTACCCGAGGTTGCCGCCCATCCGCGCGGTGGTCTCGTTGCAGACGTTGGTCATGATCCCGACGATCACCAGCTGCTCGGCCCCCCGCTCCTGGAGCCACGCGTGCAGGTCCGGGGTGCCGTAGAAGGCGCTGTTGACCGTCTTGGTGATGTGCAGGTCCGCCCTGGCCTCCGCGACGAACGGCTTGAGCTCGTATCCCGGGGTGCCCGGGACCAGCGGCCCGCGGGCGGACTGGTGCCGGACCACCACCACCGGCCGGCCGGTCCCCTCCCACGCGGTCAGCAGGGCGCCGATCCGCTCCTCCGCCTCCGGGCGGTCCCGCTCGCCCCAGAACCCGTGGTCCTCGAAGCCCTGCTGGACGTCGATCACGATCAGGACGGCGTCGTCGGTGATGGTCAGTTCGGCATCGAAGGCCGCGGTGTTCGTCATGGCTCCATCCTGTGGCGCGGCACCCGAGCCCGGTGAGAGGCCGGAAAGCCTCCCATCGATAGATTCCTGCCATGCGGACGGTGGGATGTGTGGTCTTCGACGGGGTCCGGGCCTTCGACTACGCGGTGATCGGCGAGGTCTTCGCCGCCCACCGGACGAGCCGCGGCGGCCTGCCCGCCTTCGACCTCCGGGTCTGCGGACCCGAGGGCACCCGGGTACGGCTCGGCGGCGGCCTCGAACGGGTCCCGGACGCCGGACTCGCGGACCTCCTCCACTGCGACCTGGTGATCGTCCCGGGCATGGAGGACCCCTCGGCCGGGTTCGACCCCGCCCTGCTCGACGCGCTGCGCGCCGCCCACGCCCGGGGCGTGCCGATCGCCTCGCTCTGCGCCGGGGCCTTCGTCCTCGCCGCCGCCGGCCTGCTGGACGGCCGCAAGGCCACCACCCACTGGTACGTCGCCGCCCGGCTCGCCGAGCGCTACCCGGCCGTGGTGGTCGACCCGGACGTCCTCTTCACCGGCGACGGCGCCGTCTGGACCTCCGCCGGGGTGGCCGCCGGGATCGACCTGTGCCTGCACCTGGTCCGCGAGGCACACGGCCAGCAGGCCGCGGCGGGGATCGCCCGGGCCATGGTGACCGCACCCTTCCGGGCCGGCGGACAGGCCCAGTTCATCCCCTCCCCGGTACCCGACGCCTCCGGTGACGACCCGCTCGCGGCGGTCCGGGCGGCCGTCCTGGCCGAACTGGACCACCCCTGGACCGTCGCCGGGATGGCTCGGCTCGCCCTCATGGCCGAACGGACCTTCGCCCGGCGGTTCCGGGGGACGACGGGGGTGCCGCCGCTGCGGTGGCTGCTGGAGCAGCGGGTGCTGCACGCCCAGCGACTGCTGGAGGAGACCGACCTCCCGGTCGACGACATCGCCGTCCGCAGCGGCTTCGGCTCCGCGGTCTCCCTCCGCCCCGCCTTCACCCGCCGCGTGGGGGTCGCCCCCCGCGACTACCGCCGCACCTACCAGGGCCGCCGCCCCACCTGACGACAACCGGGCGCACGCAATCGGGCCTGGCAGTCGGGTCACCCCGGGGGCCCCTTGGGTTGCCCGGGTTGCGGATGGGCCCCGCCGCCGGTGGGGGTGCGGCCCCTGGGTGGGTCCGGCGGCGGGGGGATCAGGCGGCGACGGGGCGGGTGGTGGCGGGGTAGGCGTTGCGGAGGTGCTGGTGGGCGGCGGGGGCGGCGGTGAGGTGGTCGAGGCCGAGGAGGGCTGCGCCGAGGACGGGCGGGGCGACCACCACCCGCGGTTCGGCGAGCGGTGCCGCCCGGGCCAGCCGCGCGGTGAGGTTGTCGATCAGCAGCGGCCGGTTGGCGGCGAGCACGCCGCCCCCGAGGACGACGGGCGTGGGTTCGTCGAGCAGGTCGAGCCGGGTCAGGGCGACCAGGGCGAGCCGGGTGATCTCGTCGGCCTGGCGGTCGATCAACTGGAGGGCGGTCGGGTCGCCCTCCTCCGCGGCGGCGAACAGCACGTGGACGATCTCGTGCAGCCGGGACGGGTCCAGCCCGCCGAGGTGGACGGCCTCCGCGACGGCGCCGGCGCCGGGCAGCCCGAAGTGCGCGCCGATCATGGGGGCGAGGGCGGTGGGTGCGCCGCGTCCGTCCTCGGCCCGGGTGGCGTGCCACATGGATTCGGCGGCGAGGCCCCCGCCGCCGCCCCAGTCGCCGGTGAGCATGCCGAGGGCGGGGAAGCGGGCGGTCCGCCCGTCCGGCAGCAGGCCGACGCAGTTGATGCCGGCGCCGCAGACCACGGCCACGCCGCGCGGGGTGTCCACGCCGGCCCGCAGCAGGCCGAAGGTGTCGTTGACGACGGCGGTGGTGGCGCCCCAGCGCCGGGCGGCGATGGCGGCCCGCAGCCGTTCCTCCTCGACGGGCAGGTCGGCGTTGGCGAGGCAGGCGCTGACGTGCTCGGACAGCGGGGGCTCCCCAGCACTGCCTGGAACCGGACCCGGGACCGGGACCGGGACCGGCCCGAGGCCGGCCTCCCGGGCGGCGGCGTCCACCAGCGGGCCCAGTGCGGCGACGGCCTCCTCGAACCCGTCGGCCTGCGGCTGGAACCCGCCGCCGCGGGCGGTGCCGAGCACCGTCCCGTCGGCGGCGACCAGGGCCACGTCGGTCTTGCTGTTCCCGGCGTCGATGGCGAGCACCGCCGCCGGCGGCCGGCCCGCTTCCTGCCCGGCCGGGTCCGGTGGCGCGGGCCGGTGCGGCAGCCCGTGTCTGTGACGGTCCATCAGTGCTTCCCCCCAGGGCGGTGCGCGGTGTTCACAGTGCCGGTCACGCCCAGGCCAGGTGGGCGCGGTTGTGGGCGATCAGGCGGTCGGTGAGCCGGTCGGCGAGGTCGATCTGGCCGATCAGCGGGTGGGCGAGCAGGGCGTCGAAGACCCGGTCCCGGCCGCCGTGCAAGGCGGCGTCCAGAGCCAGCTGCTCGTACGAGGTGACGGCGGCGATCAGCCCGGCGTACAGCGGCTCGACCGGGCGCTGCGGGAGCGGGCGGACGCCCTGCGGGTCGACCTCGGCGGGGACCTCGATCACCGCGTCGTCGGGCAGGAAGGGCAGGATGCCGTCGTTGCGGGTGTTGACCACCTGCACGCCCGTGGTGCCGTCGGTGCCGAGCAGGGCGCCGATCAGCTGGACGGCGGCCTCGGAGTAGAAGGCGCCGCCGCGCCGGCCGAGCAGCTCGGGCTTGGTGTCCAGGGCGGGGTCGGCGTACAGCTCCAGCAGCTGCTTCTCGATGGCGGCGACCTCGGCGGCCCGGGAGCCCTTCGCCCTGAGCTCCTCGACCACGAGGTCGTGCTGGTAGAAGTACCGCAGGTAGTAGGAGGGGACGACGCCGAGGCGGCGGATCACCGGCAGCGGCAGGTGGAGGTCGGCGGCGATGGCCTCGCCGTGGGCGGCGAGCAGTTCGGGGAGCACCTCGCGGCCGCCGGCGGCGCCGGGCGCGTCGAGCAGGGTGACCCCGCGTTCCCAGGTGAGGTGGTTGAGGCCGACGTGGTCGAGCCGGACCAGTTCGGGGGCGACGCCCAGGTGGGCGGCGAACCTCCGCTGGAAGCCGATGGCCACGTTGCACAGGCCGACGGCCCGGTGTCCGGCGGTCTGCAGGGCGCGGGTGACGATGCCGACCGGGTTGGTGAAGTCGACGATCCAGGCGTCCGGGTTGGCCCGGCGGACCCGTTCGGCGATGTCCAGCACCACCGGGACGGTCCGCAGTGCCTTGGCGAGCCCGCCCGCGCCGGTGGTCTCCTGGCCGACGCAGCCGCACTCCAGCGGCCAGGTCTCGTCCCGGTCGCGGGCCGCCTGGCCGCCGACCCGCAGCTGCAGCAGGACGGCGTCGGCGCCCTGGACGCCGGCCGTCACGTCCGTGGTGGTGGTGACGGCAGCGGGGTGGCCCTGGCGGGCGAAGATCCGCCGGGCCAGGCCGGCGATCAGCTCCAGCCGGTCGGCGGCGGGGTCGATCAGCACCAGCTCGCCGATCGGGAGGGTGTCCCGCAGCCGGGCGAATCCGTCGATCAGCTCCGGCGTGTAGGTGGACCCGCCGCCGACGATCGCCAACTTCAGTGTGGACATCAGCCCTTGACCCCTGTCAGTGTCACGCCTTCGATGAAGGCCTTCTGTGCGAGGAAGAAGAGGAGGATCACCGGGGCCATCACCAGCACGGTGGCGGCCATGGTGAGGTTCCAGTTGGTGTGGTGGGCGCCCTTGAACGACTCCAGGCCGTAACTGAGCGTCCAGGCGCCCTCGTTCTCGCTGGCGTAGATCTGCGGGCCGAAGTAGTCGTTCCAGCAGGAGAAGAACTGGAAGAGCGCCACCGCGGCCACCGCCGGTTTCGCCATCGGCAGCACCACCCGCAGCAGGGTGCGGAGTTCGCCGCAGCCGTCGATCCGGGCGGCCTCCAGGTACTCCCGGGGGACGGTCAGCAGGAACTGCCGCAGCAGGAAGATCGAGAAGGCGTCGCCGAACAGCATCGGGACGACCAGCGGCCAGAGCGAGCCGGTGAGGTGGAGCTGCTTGGCCCAGAACAGGTACATCGGGATGACGGTGACCTGCGGGGGCAGCATCATCATCGCGACCACCGCGGTGAGCGCCAGGTGCCGGCCGCGGAAACGGAACCGGGCCAGCGCGTACGCCACCGGCAGGCTGGAGACCACGGTGAGCAGGGTGCCCGCGCCGGCGTACAGCAGGGTGTTGCGCCACCAGGTGAGGAAGCCGGGGGTGCGCCACACCGTGAGGTAGTTGTCCCAGCGCCACCGGTGCGGCCACAGGTCGGAGGTGAGCGCCTGCTGGTCGCTCATCACCGAGGTGAGGAACACGAAGACGAACGGCAGCAGGAAGAACAGGGCCGCCGCGACGGCCAGGGAGTGCACGGCCACCCAGTGCAGCACGGCCCGCCGCCGGGCGAGGGAGGCCGACGGCCGGACGGCCGTCCGGGCGGGCAGGGAAGACGCCAGTGCCATCGCTCAGTCCTCCCCGAGCAGACCGGACCTGCGGCGCAGCAGCACCGAGGTGAACGCCATCGAGAGGGCGAACAGGATCACCGCGACCACGCAGGCCGAGCCGGTGTCGAACCGCTGGAAGCCGAGGCTGTAGACCATCTGCGGCAGGGTCCAGGTGGAGCCGTGCGGGTAGCCGGGCTCGAACTGCTGGCCGGAGCCGCCGATGACGCCGCTGGCGACCTTCCCGGCCACGATCGCCTGGGTGTAGTACTGCATGGTCTGGATCACGCCGGTGACCACGGCGAACAGCACGATCGGCGAGATCGCGGGCAGGGTCACGTACCGGAACCGCTGCCAGGGCCCCGCGCCGTCCAGCTCGGCGGCCTCGTACTGCTCGCGCGGCACGTCCAGCAGCGCGGCCATGAAGATCACCATCAGGTCGCCGACGCCCCACATGGCCAGCAGGGTGAGCGCGGGCTTGGACCAGGCGGGGTCGGTGAACCAGCCGGGCTGCGGCAGGCCGAGTTCGCCGAGCAGGTGGTTGACCGGGCCGGTACCGGGGTTGAGCAGGAAGGCGAAGGCCATCGTGGCGGCCACCGGCGGGGCCAGGTACGGCAGGTAGAAGGCGGTTCGGAAGAGGCCGGCGCCGGTCTTCACCTTGGTGATCAGCAGGCCGATGCCGAGCCCGAAGGCGACCCGCAGGGTGACCATCACGGCCACCAGCCACAGGGTGTTGCCGAGCCCCTGCCAGAAGAACGGGTACCGGGTGAGGACGTAGTCCCAGTTGCGGAGTCCGGCGAAGGTCGGGGCGGTGAAGCCGTCGTACCGCATGAAGGAGAAGTAGACGGTGGAGACCAGCGGGTAGGCGAAGAAGACGCCGAAGCCGATCAGCCAGGGGGAGAGGAACGCCAGGGTGCGGGCGTGCTCCCGGCGGCGTCTGCGGCGCAGCGCGGCCGGGGCGGAGGGGAGCGGAAGGGCCATGGGAGCGCCGTCACTTCGCCTGGTCGACGGCCGCGTCGATCTCCTTGGCCGTGGCGGCCAGCCCGGCGGCGAGGTCGGTCTGCCGGCCGGACTCCACCTCGTAGCTCAGGTTCTGCAGGGAGACCTGGTAGGCGCCGCCGTTGATCGAGGCGGGGGTGGTGCCGGAGGCGGGGTGCCTGGCGATGCCCAGGAAGGTGCGGAAGTTGGCGTCGGCCTCCAGCTTCGGGGAGTCCAGGGCGGCGAGGGTGCTGGGCACGTTGTGGATGGCGTTGGCGAAGGAGACCACCGCGTCGGTGTCGGTGGTGAGGTACTTGACCAGGGCCCAGGCGGCGGTCTGCTTCCGGCTGCCCTTGGCGATGCCGATGATGGTGCCGGTCTGGTAGCCGCGGCCGTAGCTGGCGGCCTGGCCGTCCGGGACGGGGAAGGGCGCGGTGGCCCAGTCGAAGGCCGGCTTGTCCTCGGCGAGCGAGGCGGTCCGCCACTCGCCGTCCAGGGCCATCGCCACCTGGCCGGTGGTGAAGGGGTTCTTGGCGCTGAACTCGTCGCCGAAGCCGGTGCGGTAGCGCTCCAGCTTCTCGAACCCGCCGAGCTTGTCCACCAGGGACTTCTGCCAGCGCAGTGCCGCGGCCACCGTGGGGTCGGTGGCCACGGTGGACCGGCCGTCCGGGCCGAAGTAGGTGGAGCCGTACTGGCCGAGGTAGTGGGCGATGGCGGTCTCGTAGCCGTGGTAGTTCGGCATGAAGCCGAGTTGCCGGTACGAGTCGCCGTCGGCGACGGTCAGTTTGAGGGCGGCGGCCTCGAACTCGCTGAAGGTCCGCGGCGGGGCGGTGATCCCGGCGGCGGCGAAGGCGGTCTTGTTGTAGTACAGGCCGTACGCGTCGCCGAGCAGCGGCAGGGCGCACTGGTTGTCGCGGTACCGGCTGTAGGCGAGCATCGCGGCGGGGAAGGTCTTCGCCGGGTCGATGCCGTCCTTGCGCAGCAGCGGGCCGAGGTCGCTCCACACGTTCGCGGCGCAGAACTTGCCGACGTTGTCGGTGGTGAAGGAGGAGACCACGTCGGGGGCCTCGGCGCCGCCGGCCCGCAGCGCCTGCTCGCTCTTGTCGTCGGCGATGTTGCCGACCACCTTGACGTGGATGTTGGGGTGCAGCTTCTCGAAGGCGGCGATGTTGGCGTCGATCGCCTTCACCTCGTTGTCCTGGCTCCAGCCGTGCCAGAAGGTGAGGGTGACGTCCTGTCCGGAGGCGGATCCGTCCTCGCCGCCGGCCGCGGGGGAGCCGGTGCAGCCGGTCGCCAGGACGGCGAGGCAGGCGGCGGCGCCGGCGAGGGCGGTGAGCGGGCGGCGGCGGGGTGTGCGCTGGGTGTCCACGTGAGCGTTCTCCTGGGGGTACGCGGGCAGCGGGCATGGCCCGTCGGCCCGTGTGCGGGGGATGGGTGCGGTCGGCTCGTGCGGTGGTTCACGGGTGCGGGGTCGGAGTGCGGGGTCAGGTGCGGGGTCGGAGGCGTGCGGCCGGGTGCGGGGTCAGTGGGTGGTGAAGACGGCGTCCCGGGCGGAGGCGAGGGCGCGCTGGAGCGCGCCGTGGAGGACGGGGGAGCCGGGCACGGTGGAGCTGCGGACCTCGGGCCGCGGGACGGCGATCCGGGCCAGCGACGCCTGGACCAGCTCGCGCAGCCGTTCCCCGCCGGCGGTCGGGGTGCCGCCGGAGAGCACCAGCAGCTCGGGGTCGACCACCGAGACGATCACGGCCAGGCCGACCGCGAGCCGGTCGGCCAGCTCGGTCAGGAATTCCTCGCCGGTGGGGGCGTCCAGGGCCAGGGTGACGGCCTGCTCGGCACTGGTGGCGGTGATCCGGTGCTGTCTGGCCAGGGCGAGGACGGCGGGTTCGCCGGCCAGTTCCTGGAAGCCGCCGGAACCCTTGCGCCGGACGTCCTGGACCACCGGGGTGCCGGGCACCGGCATGTAGCCCACCTCGCCCGCACCGCCGGTGAAGCCGCGGTGCAGCCGGCCGGCGATCACGATCGCGGCGCCGATGCCCTCCTCGGCCCAGAGCAGGACGAAGTCCTCGCAGCCGGCCGCCGCGCCGAAGGCCTGCTCGGCGATGGCGGCCAGGTTGACGTCGTTCTCGATGGTGACCGGGGTGCCGAGGGCCTCCTGGAGCTCGGGCACCAGCCGCGGCGAGTGCCAGCCGGGCAGGTGGGTGGCGTACCGCAGCCGGCCGCTGTTCGGGTCCAGGGCGCCGCCGATCCCGATGACCACCTGGTGCAGGCAGCCCTCCGGCAGTCCGGCCTGCCGGACGGTCTCCGCCACCGCCTCGGCCACCGTCCGCACGGTGTCGGCGGCCGGCCGGCCCCGGGTGGTCACCAGGTGCTCGGCCAGGGTGACCCCGGTGATGTCGGCAACCGCGACCCGGATGTGGCCGCTGGTCACGTCCAGCCCGGCGACGTACCCGGCGGCCGGGTTGACCTGGTACAGCTGCGCGTTCGGCCCGGGCCCGCCCGCCGTGGTGCCCACCGGGACGACCAGGCCGGCCGCCTCCAGGCGGGCCAGCAACTGGGAGGCGGTGGGCTTGGACAGGCCGGTCAGGGTGCCGATCTGGGTGCGCGAGAGCGGGCCGCCCGCCAGCAGCAGCTCCAGGGCGGCACGGTCGTTGATGGCGCGCAGCAGGCTCGGGGTGCCGGCCAGCGGCGAACGGGAACGGGTGGTGTCGGTCACGGGTCGATCCTCCTCCGCCGGGGTGCCTCGGGCCAACTGTTAGGAAAGTTTCCAATCGCCGGGTGGGCCGTGTCAATGCGCGGATGCCGAAGCGTTACCGGACACGCGAGAGCCCCGCTCCCACCGGGGGGAACGGGGCTCTCGCCGGAATCCGTACCGGGACTACTCCGCGGACTGCGCCGGGATCGGCTTGGCCGCCATCGCCGTGGGCGAGGCCGGATCGGCCAGCGCCGACGGCGCGGCGATCTCCACCACCGCGGCGATCGGCGCGGCGGCCGTGCCCGCGGCGGCCGCGGCGGCGTCCTCCTTGAGCTTCACCCCGGCCAGGTCGAAGGCCGCCTTCAGCCGCATCCGCAGCGTCCGCGCCACCTCCGCCGCATGCCCCGGCGTGCAGCGGGCCTCGATCCGCAGCACCACCGAGTCGGTGGCCACCGACTCCACGCCCAGCACCTTCACCGGACCCCAGATCACCTCGTCGAACGGGGACTCCTTGGCCAGCTGCTCCGCGGTCTCCTCGATCAGCGCCTGGACCCGCTCCAGGTCCTCCCGGTAGCCGACCTGGACGTCCACCGTGGCGGTGCCCCAGCCCTGGCTCATGTTGGCGATCCGCTTCACCTCGCCGTTGCGGATGTACCAGATCTCGCCGCCCGTACCGCGCAGCTTGGTGACCCGCAGGCCCACCTCCAGCACCGTGCCGGTGGCCACCCCGGTGTCGATCTCGTCGCCGACGCCGTACTGGTCCTCCATGATCATGAAAACGCCGGAGAGGAAGTCGGTCACCAGGTTCCGCGCGCCGAAACCGATCGCCACACCGGCCACACCGGCACTGGCCAGCAGCGGAGCCAGGTTCACCCCCAGCGCGGCCAGTACCATCAGCGAGGCCGTGCCCATGATCGAGAACGAGGCCACGCTGCGCAGCACCGAGCCGATCGCCTCCGAGCGCTGCTGCCGGCGCTCGGTGTTCACCACCCCGCTGTTGGCCAGCAGGCCGCCGAACCGGCTCAGCTCGACATCGGCCTCCGAGGGCCGGCCCATCCGCGCGATCAGCTTGTCGATGAGCTTGCGGACCACCGCCCGCAGCACCAGGGCCAGGACCACGATGAACATGATCCGCAGGGCGCCCTCGACCCAGCCCTGCCAGTTGGCGTCCAGCCAGCTGGCCGCCTCCCGCGTGGTACTGCTCACCTCGTCGGCGCTGGTCGGCAGCCGGAGATCGGTCAGGGGGGAGGGTTGGGGGGTTTCTTCGGCGAGCAGGCCGACGGCACCGGACCGGAGCACGTGCGGGTCTTCCTTCCAGGCGGGAGCGAGGCTCGGACCACCCGGCCGGGCGGACCGACCCGTCCCAGACTAGCGGCCCCGCGACCCGCTTCCCCACACGCCGTCAGCCGGGCCCGGACACCCCCGCGACCGCTCCGACCAGGCACGGCGGGTGCGGCGCGCCGGTGTGTGGGGCATACCGGATATGACGGAACGCACACCCCCGCCCGGGGTCGTGCCGGTCCGTTCACAGGGAAATGGTGGCGTCGTACGACGGCGTAAGGCGACACTGGTGGAGATCGCGGCCCGATCGCGATCACCCGCTCGTCCCGGCGCGAGCCACGCGCCGCAGGCGTCCAAGGAGGCCTCCGTGCCGCATGTCCTGGTCCTCAACGCGTCGTACGAGCCACTCGGCATCGTGTCGATGCGCCGCGCACTCATCCTGGTCCTCAACCACAAGGCGGTCAGCCTGGAGGACTCGGAGATCACTCTGCACAGCGCCACCAGCGCCGTCTCGGCGCCGTCCGTCGTCCGCCTCACCCGCTTCGTCAAGGTCCCGTACCGCGGGCCCGTCCCCCTCACCCGCCGCGCCCTGTTCGCCAGAGACCACGGGCGCTGCGTGTACTGCGGCGCCACCGCCACCAGCGTCGACCACGTCATCCCGCGCAGCCGGGGCGGCCAGCACCGGTGGGACAACGTGGTCGCCGCCTGCCGGCGCTGCAACCACACCAAGGCCGACCGCCACCTCACCGAACTCGGCTGGCGGATGAAGCGCCCCCCGGCCGCCCCCAGCGGCCTGGCCTGGCGCGTGATCGGCACGGGTATCAAGGACCCGCGCTGGCGGCCCTACCTGGAGCCGTACGGCGGCCAGGAGCAGTTCCGCGACTTCGAGCACCGCGACCATACCGACCACGGGGGCACCCTCCCGGCACCGCTGGGCCGCTCGCACCCCGTCCGCCGCGGAGAGCGCCCCGAACCGCTCTCCGCCTGACCGACAAGGGCCTCTGCCCGTCACACCCGGTATGCCTCATGGGCCGCCGGCGCACCCCGCAGCGGGAGCGTCGGCGGCCCGCCGTGTGCCTGCGGCCGCCCGCCGGGCCGGCGCGGCACAATGACCGGGTCCGACCCCCGATCGAACGGAGTTCCGGTGCCCGAGCCCATCGCGGCCGTGTCCTTCGACGCCGACGACACCCTGTGGGACTTCGCGTCCGGCTGGCGGCCCGCCATGGAGCACAGCGCCCGCCTGCTCGGCGATCACCACACCCCCGAGGAGCTGGAGGAGATCCGCAACGAGACCGCCGCCGCGATGCCCGGTGCCGGCCTCGGTGCGATCCGCCGGGCCGCCTTCGCCGAGAGCCTGCGCCGGATCGGCGAGCCGCACCCCGACCGGGCCGAGCGGATCTACCGGGAGTTCCTGCGGGTCCGCGCGGAGCGGACCGAGCTGTTCCCGGAGACCCGGTCCGTGCTGGAACGGCTGGCCGCCGCCCGCATCCCGCTGGCGGTCACCACCAACGGCACCGCCGACCTGGCCTGGTTCGGCCTCCACGAGGTGTTCCCCGTGGTGGTCCGGGGCGGCGACTGCGGGGTGAGCAAGCCCGACCCCGGCATCTACCTGGTCACCGCCGGCCGGCTCGGCCTGCCGCCCGGGCGGGTGCTGCACGTCGGAGACCACCCGGTGGAGGACCTGGCCGCGGCCCGGGCGGCCGGCCTCCAGGCGCTGCTGCTCGACCGGGCCGGGGCCCCTGCCGAGAGCGCGATCGGCTCGCTGGAGGCCGTCGCGGACCTGCTCGGCGCCTGAGACGCCCCGGACCGGACCAGGTCCGGGCTCAGGGCGTGGGCTCAGGGCTCAGGGCGCCGTGACCGCGTACAGCTCCACGCCGAAGAGCGAGTACCCGTACTTGGTGGCCCGGCTGACGCCCTGCACCCGCAGGAACCGGGTGTCCGGCGCGTCGAAGCGGACCGTCTCATGGCCGCCGCGCCCGTCCTCCACCGTGGCGACCGTGGTCCAGGTGACCCCGTCCGCCGAGGCCTGCACCCGGTACGCGGAGGCGTAGGCGCTCTGCCAGTGCAGCACCGCCGAGCCCAGCCGGACCGGCTTCGGCAGCCGCAGCTGCACCCAGGCGTCGTCCACCGCCGGCGAGGACCAGCGGGTCCTCGGGTCGCCGTCGGCCACCGCCGAGGCCGGGAAGGCCGGCGTCTCGTCGGCCGAGGAGCTCGCCACCGCGGTCGACGCCAGGTCCGGCCCGCCGGTCGGCGGCACCACGTGCACCTGGAGCACCTGGCGGACCGTCATCCCGCCCACCGTGAAGGTCAGCGGCACCTGGTACGTGCCCGACGGGGTGTCGGCCGCCGCGGCGACCGCCACCGGGGCGCTCACCCGGCCGCCGCGGGGCACCGCGACGGCACCGGCCGGCACCACCGACAGGCCCTTGGCCACCCCCGGCACCTCGGCCTTCAGCTCGCCGGTCAGGCCGTCCGGCCGGACGGCCTCCAGCACCGCCCTGGCCTGCACGGGCACGGCCTGGCCGGCCACCACGTCCACGGTCGGGTCGGCGAGGGTCATCCGGGCCACCGGCGTGTCGGCGTACCAGGGGATGATCTGGTTGACCACCGGCGGCTCGCCGCCCGCCGCCCAGACCAGCCGGATCGCGTCCGCCGCCCGGCCGCCCACCGGCAGCTCGTTGTAGCCCGGCCGGACCGTGCCGATCGGCGTCCAGGTGCCGTCGGCCCCGCGCACCTGCGCGGTCGCGGCGGCCCGGACGGTCGGGTCGGTCAGCACGGTCACCCGGTCCAGCGGACGGGCCGCGCCCAGGTCCACCACCAGCGGGGCGTCGAAGGCCCCCGGGGCGGCCGCCGCCCGGTACGCGGTGTCCGGGTCGCCGTCCAGCACCGCGGCGGCGGAGGAGCCGGGCAGCGCCGGCGGGGCGCTCACCTGCGCCGGGGTGTCGCCGGGCGCGGACACCGTGAACTCGCGCACCGCGACCGCGGTCTTCTGCCCGCCGGTGGCCCGCAGCCGGACGGCCTTGGCGCTCACCCCGGCCGGGGCGGTCACCGAGACGCTCTTCTGGTCGTGCACCCGGGCCAGCTGCTGCCAGCCGCCGCTGCCGGTGGTGTACTCCAGCACACCGTCGTGCAGGTAGTCCTCGGCCGCGCTGGCCGCGTCCGGGCCGTCGCCCCAGGAGCCCATCAGCACGGTGACCGTGCCGAGCGGGCGGGAGGCGCCCAGGTCCAGGCCGACCGCGTCGCCCGGCTGCGGCGGGGCCGCGCTCCAGTAGAAGGTGTCGGCGGCGCCGTCGGTCATCAGGCCGGGCACGTGGTCCTGCGCGGTGCCCAGGGTGGTGGTCGCGGTCGCCCCGCCCGCGGTCATCCCGGACCAGGTGTCGGCGGACTTCAGCGCCCGCTCCAGGAAGGCGTCCAGCACCCCGGCGCCGACCGTCACCGGCGTCCGGTCCAGCTGCTCACGCAGCCGGCGCAGCTCCACCCGGGCCTGCCAGGCGGCCGTGCCGTCCCCGCCGCGCTGGGCCAGCAGCATGTCCACCGCGGCCTGCCCGGCCCGGCCGTAGGTGGCCAGCCGGTCCAGCCAGGGGCCGGCCTCGGCCGCGATCGGGTCGGTGGCCAGCACCCGCCGGGCGTCGGCCATCGCGCCGAAGGCCTCGCGGGCCGGCGCGGCGGCCTCGTGCAGCTTCGCCAGGTCGGGGGCCACCCCGGAGGTCGGCTCCAGCGTGGTCCAGAACCGCTCCAGCTGCGGCGCCAGGTAGCCGGACTCCTCCTTGGCCAGCGGCGAGGAGGAGCTGTTGCCGGCCAGCGCGGTGAGCGCGGCGAGCTCCGCGTCGCTGTCGGCCAGCGAGCGCAGCGCCGAGCGCCAGGAGTCGGCCGCCTGGTAGCCGTCCGGCTGCCAGCCGAAGTCCGCGGCCGTGGCCAGCGGGATCCGGGAGGCCACCGGCTGGCTCATCGCCGCCGACAGCAGCACCGCCGACCGCTTGGCCACCTCCGGGTCGCGGCCCGCGTAGCCGCCCAGGTAGAGCCGGTCCGGGGTGGAGTCGTTGACCGGGTAGCTGTCCAGGGTCATCAGCGGTCGCCCGAACAGCCCGGCGGTGTCCGTGATCTGACCGCCCGAGATCTGCTCCGCGATCACCGAGCCGCCGCTCCAGACCACCTGGACGTCCCCCGGCAGTGCCGCCGCCAGCGTCGTCCGGTACGGCGTCGCGCCCTGCTTCTGGTACTCGGTCGGCTGGACCGACAGCTGCACCGGGCGGCCCTTCGCGGCGAGCCGCTCGCGGACCCGGGTCACCAGCTCGGCCTGCGCCTTGGCGGCCGCGGCCGGCCCGCTGCCGTACGCCTTGCGGTCGCCCGAGCAGTGCCACTCGTCGTAGCTGACGCCGAGGAACTGCAGCTGGAACGCCTCGAAGCCGGCCGAGCGGAGCGCCTCCAGCTTGGCGGTCAGGGCGTCCAGGTCCTTGCCGGAGCTGAAGCAGAACGACTGCCCGGGGTCGATCGCGTAGGCCGGCGTGACGTGGTTCGCCCGGGCCCGGGCGGTCAGCCGCCGCAGCTCGTCCAGCTGCTTCGCCGGGTACGCCTCGCGCCAGCGGGAGAGCCGGTACGGGTCGCCGCCGGGGGCGTAGAGGAAGTAGTTCTGCTTGGTGCGGCCCAGGAAGTCGATCAGCGACAGGCGCTGGTCCGCGGTCCACGGGGTGCCGTAGAAGGTCTCGGCGGTGCCGCGCACCGGGGCGCCGCTCGGCCAGTCGCGGACGGTCACGCCGGGGAAGCCCTTGCCGGTCTCCTGGCCGGGGCCGGGCGGCAGGGCGGCGAGCAGCTGGCGCAGGCTCTGCACCGCGTAGAAGGTGCCGGTGCCGTCCGTGCCCGCCAGGACCACCGCGCCGTAGCTGCCCGTGCCGCCGGGCACCGGGAGCAGGCCGGAGGCCAGCACGTAGCCGCCGGAGGGCAGGCCGGCCGGGGTGAGGGCGGCCGGGTCCGGCTCGCCGGCGGCGGTCGCCAGGTCGGCGAGCACCTTCTCGGCGGGGGTGCCCGCGACCCCGCGCGGGCCGCCCACGTACACCACCAGCGAGCCGGCCGCGGGTGCCTGGGAACCGGAGGCGTGGAGCACCTCGGCCACGCCGGCCGAGCCGAGCAGCTGCCGCAGCGCGTCCACGGCCGGGGCGTCCGCGCCGGGGGACTCCACCACGGTCACGGTCCGCGGGAGGCCGACCGGCTGGCCGGCGGTCCGCATCGCCTGCGGGCGCGGGTACAGGTGGGGGTCGCTCACCGAGCCGAGCGGGAGGGCGTCGTTGAGGGTGGCGCTGACCGCGCGCTGGTCGCCGATCGGCGCCGCGTACCCGGGGGCGCTCACCAGCAGGCCGCCGACCACGGCGGCGGCGGAGAGCGTGGCGGCCAGCTGCAGGGTGCCGGAGCGGCGGCCGTGGCGGCGCTCGGCGCGGACCGAGGCCAGCAGCGGTTCGGTGCCCTTGATGTCGGCGATGAAGCGGTCGGCGGCCTTGGGCGCGAGCTGACGCGCGGTCCGCGCGGCGGTCCGGCGGGCGGCCAGGGCGGCCGGGTGGGCCAGCACCTCGCGGAGGGCCGCGCTCTGCACCATCTGCTGCCTCAGCCGCCGCCCGGCGGCCACCGACACACGCGCCTGCACAGGAGCCTCCTCGCACCACCCCGGACCTGCAGCTCACCGGCCCCGGCCCGGGATCCGCGCACGCCCGCCTCGCCATGCCACCGTCTTGACGCGGCCAGCCCATCAGCTGGTTGCGCCGGTGTCAACGTCGCTGCTTGCTATGGGCGGTATGTCCGAGTTGGCGCGGCTCCGCCGTCCGCACCGTCCGGCACCCGGCCCGGACGACGCGGCGGCCCGCAGTGCACGGGGCACTGCGGGCCGCTCCCGGTCCGGCGGAGGCCGCTACAGCGGGGTCACCGGCAGCGGGGCCGTGCCCAGGGTCGCGGTGGTCCACTTCTGGGCCGAGGATCCGTTGCAGTCGAACAGCTGCAGCTGGGTGCCGGGGTCCGGCCGTCCCCAGGGCAGGTCCAGGCAGCGCCCGGAGACCGGGTTGAACAGGCTGCCGTCGGCCCGCGGCAGCCACACCTGGCTGTCGGTGCCCTTGCAGGTCATCAGCACCACCGCCGCCTGGTTCGCCGGGCTGCTGTTGAGGGTGTCCACGCATTTGCCGGTGACGCGGAGGGTGCCGTCGTTGCGGACCTCGAACCGCTGCGCCTCGGTGCCGTTGCAGCCGGTGACCTGGATCTTGTTGCCGTCCGTGGTCCGGTTGTAGTCGTTGTCCACGCAGCTGGTCGGGGCGCCGGCGAAGGCGATCGGCCCGGTGGCGCCGGGCGCGGTGACCGAGGACGCGTACGGATAGACCGTCAGGTTGCTGACCCCGCCCTTGAAGAAGGCGTTCGGCTGGCCCTGGTACTTGTACCGGCCGATCACCAGGTTCCCGGTCGGCGGCGGGGTGTTGGACGCCCTGTGGTACCCGGTCGAGGCGAGCACGCCGTCCACGTACAGGCGCATCGCGCCGGTCGGGGCGTCGTAGACCGCGGTCAGGTCGGTCCAGGTGTCGAGGAGCACCCGGGCCCGCTCGTTGGACGTCCAGGTGCCGTCGTAGGACCAGTTGTCGTCGTCGGCGGTCCCGATGGTGAAGATCCAGCTGTTCAGCCGGGTGTCGGCGTAGATCATGAACGCGCTGGCCCGGTTGTCGTCCTGGCTGACCACCACGCCGCCGGTGGCCCTCGCCTTGGCCTTCACCCGGACGGTGAAGCTGGAGCGGGGGTCGATCACGGTGCGGCCGGTGGTGATGCTGGCCGCGGTGCCGTCCAGGGAGGCGTAGGCGGTGGTGCGGCCGTCGACGGGCTCGGTCGGCCAGCTGACGCCGGACGCGGTGCCCGGGTAGTCGCCCACCGCGCTGGGCACGGTGGTGCCGCCCGGGTCGGTGAGCTTCCACTGGGCCCGGGGCAGGTTGAGGTTGCCGAGCTGGACCGGGGCGGCGAGGCCCGACACCGTGGGGTAGACGATGCCGTTGCCCTGGTCGGCGACGGAGCCCTTGCCGGCGAAGTAGACCAGCTGCCGGTTGGTGTCCACGGCCCACAGGTCGGGGATGCCGTCACCGGTCACGTCGCCGTCGGAGCCCACCCGGGAGTAGAGCTTCGGGTCGACGCCGTTGGCGATCCAGCCCTTGGTCGGGTCGGTGAAGCCGCTGAGGTCCGGGGCGTCCTTGGTGCCCTTGACCGTGAAGGCGTGGACCGTCCCGTCCGCCTTGGACCGGGCCCACAGGGTGGGGAAGTCGTTGCCGTTGGCACGGCCCGGGGTGATCAGGTCGTAGGTGTCCCAGGCCTTGTCGTTGGCCGACAGCAGGATGGCCGTGCCGTCCAGCTGGTTGGTGGCGCCCTTGGTCCCCAGCCACAGCCGGCCGTCCTCGACGAACAGCAGCGAGGTGTACGGCAGGGCGTAGATCCCGGTGCCGCGGACCTGGCCGGTGTCGCCGGTGGGCGAGCCGAACGCCGCGATCTGGCTCACCTTGGCCCAGCTGCCCCGGGTGTCGAACCCGTGGGCGGCGCAGTCGATCGGGGTGAAGTCGGGCTTGGCGCAGCCGGTCGGCTTGGCGACCGCCACCGGCGCCTGGTCGTCGAACCTCGCGTTGGCCACGTCGTTGGTGTAGATCAGCAGCGCCGGGTCGCCCGGTACGTGGACGACGAGGTCGTCGACGCTCTTCTCGCCGAGGCTGCCCCGGTGCGCGTACTGGAGGGTGCTCCAGCCGTTGCCGCCCGGTGCGGTCTGGCCCTTGGCGTTCGGGGCCGCGTAGGCGTCGGTTCCGGCGCCGATGACCCGCAGGCTGCCGCTGGAGTCCGGCAGCAGGATGTCCGGCTTGCTGTCACCCGTGATGTCGCCGAAGACCGGCTTGGGACCGGCCGGATTGAACGGCGCGTAGTAGCTGTAGACCGCGAGCTGCGAGAGGTTGCCGGCGTTGTCCTGGGTCTGCAGGTAGACGAAGTTGGTGCCCCACTTCGCCGGGGTCACCTTGACCTTCGCCGCGCCGTCGGTCATCCGGACGATCCGCTTGTCGGTGGCGTCGTCGGTGCAGCGCCAGCCGGTCGCGGCGGCCTCCACCGGGTCGGTGGTCCAGCGCGCGCAGGCCAGGCCGGAGGTCCGGGTGCCGGTGGTCGGCGCCGGGTCGGAGCCGGTGAGGGTGAACTCGCCCTCCTGGCCGACCAGCTTGGGGTGTGCCCCGAGGGTCCCGGACTCCGGGAAGTCGGTGGAGGTGACCTTCGCGGTCGGCGGGGTGCGGTCCACCCGGAAGAAGCACCAGTCGGTGTTGCCGCTGGTCAGCGTGGCGTCGGTGGTGTTCGACTGCCAGCCGTACTGGTGGCCGTCGATCAGCTGGTCGGCGGGGACGTTCACGGTGGCATCGCCGTACTCGCCGTTCCAGCCGGTCGGGAAGTACTTGCTGGCACCGTTGTTGTCGTCGTCCCACATCTGGAACGTCGTCAGCAGCTGCTCATGGGTGGGTGACCAGGTCGCGGTGGTCAGCGTCAGGCCGGTGGCGCCGACCCAGCCCGGGTTGTCCCAGGGGTGGGTCTGGTTCGGCATGAAGCAGTCCGCCGAGCTGCCGTCCCTGGCGAAGCCGGGCGACGGACGGGTCCGCGGCCACCACACCGTGGGCTGGATGTCGTAGGTGACCACGATGTGCGGGGTGTTGTTGAACCGCTGCCGGTAGTACTTGTTGTACTCGTCGTCCGGAGCGAGACCGAAGGTGAAGTCGGGCGACTTCTGCGCAGCCGCCTGGCGCATCTGCGAGGTGACGTCGAAGGAGATCTCGCCGGTGCCCTTGATCCAGTTCATGCCGATCTTCGAGCAGTTCTGCATGGTGGAGCCGGTACCGCAGGGCTGCGCGTTCCAGCGGGTCCACTCGTTGATCGGCCCGGTCCAGTACAGGCCCATCGGCGTGCTGGTCGACGGGCTGGAGGAGGACACGATGGTGGCCTTCAGCCGGGCGTCCAGCACGGTGGTGTTGTGGATCTGGGAGTTGATGCCGATCCGGAAGTACGCCCGGGTGCGGCCGGTCTCCGGGCACGGGTTGGCCGAGTCGATGTAGCCGCAGTAGCCGGTGGCCGGCTTGTCCTGGTTGTACGAGGTGCTGTTGTACTGCTTGGACTCGGGGAAGTACTCCTGGACCTGCGCCCACGCCTGGTTGGTGCTGTCGGCGGTCGGGTTCCAGCCCGGGTCGACGAACCAGGGGCCGGTGCCCTTGCCCAGCGCCGAGGCGTCCGGCACCAGGTCGATGCCCCGGCCGTCGGTGGTGGCGGCGATGGGGGAGACCCTGGCGTGCTCGCCCGGGCCCTTCGCGGTGGAGCGGGAGACCGCCGCCGCCTCCTCGGCCGGAGCCGCCTTGGCCGCCGGCGCGGACTTCTTGGCTGCCGCGGCCCCGGTGGCCGCCGGCGCGGCGGCCGAGTCCCACATCACCGGGCTGGGCGCGGTGAACCGGGCCTTCCCGGAGGCGTCCGCGGCGGTGAGGTTGCCGGCCGCGTCGGCTTGGACGGTGAGCCCGTCGACCGTGAGGTCCAGGTGCAGCCTGCGCACCTGGGGGTTGGCGGCGGCCTCGGCCGTCCGCACGATCAGCACCTGCCGCCAGCCGCCCTGCGGGGTCGCGGTCAGCTGCAGGTCCACGTCGGGCAGGACCGACGGGTAGAGCGCGCTGTCGCCGTCCAGGGTCGGCTTCGGCAGCCGGAACGGCGCCCTGACCGCGAGCTTCCGGCCGTCCGCGGTGGTCATGGTGGCCATCGGGCCGTCGCCGCCGCCGGAGAACGCCAGCTTCGAGGGCACGGCCGCCGGGGCGACGCTCCCGTCCGCCGCCGTCCGCAGCGTGGCGTCGACCGGCCGCCAGCTCCCGTCCGGGTTCTGCACCCGCTCCGGGACCGGCGAGGACTCGGTGGTGAGCGTGCCGTCCGGATTGGCGACCGTCTGCGAACCGGCATCGGTCAGCCGGTCGATCGGGACGGCCTTCCCGGTCCGCTGCGCCTGGGCCCGCGCGGCCCGGACGGCCTTCTCGATCTCGGTCGGGGCGGGCTTGGCGGGCAGGTCGGGCCGGCTCGCGGCAGCCGGGCCGTGGCCGCGGTCGTCGGCCGCGAGCGCAGGCGGCGCGGCCAGCAGGCCCGCGCTCAGCGACAGCACGGCGGTGGCGGCGATCGGCAGGACCGAGGCGCCGAACGACCGGCGTCCGCGGGCGGCGCCGGGTCTGCGTATCCGCACGGGATGGGTAGGCCACAAAGTGGAGATCCTCGCAGTGAGCGGTGAGTGAGCAGAGGTCAGGCGCACAATCCCCACACAGATCCTCCGCTGTCAAAGCGTTTGATCCGTCAAATGTCCTTTGTGTCCGACGAGTCACCTCTTGGCCGCGGTGTGACGTTGCCCACGCCGGGAACTTCGCGGATTTCTCTGTACGCGTCGGACACCCGCTCCGTAGGGTGCCCGTGATCTGGGCCTTGGTCTGCCCGTTTTCTCGCGCTCCTGTCCTGTGGGGGAATCAGTTGTCTCGTCGGGGTGGCTTCTTGGCGCGCCCGGGCGCCCGTAGATCGCGGATCGCCGCGGCCTGCGCGCTCGCCGTGCTGATGTCGGTGGTGACGATCCCGTCCGCGGAGGCGGTCGCCAAGGCGGCGAAACCTCCCAAGGTCTGGGTACCGCCCAACACGCCGCTGCCGGGCAGTGACCCGGTCAAGGGCGGCGACGCCAGGACCAACCCCAAGCCGGCGCCCACCGGCAAGGCGTGGACCCCGCCGGCCGACGCCGCGACCCCCTCGGGCAGCGCGACCGCCCTCGCGGGCGGCGCGCTGGCCGCCCCGGCCGCGCGGGACGCCGCCGACGCGCCCGCCGCGCAGGCCGGCACCCTGCCGGTCTGGGTGACGCGCACCCAGGAGGCCAAGCCGCGGAAGCAGTTCGCCCCGCTCGCCCCTGCCAAGGGCGGCGAGGCGAAGGTCAAGGTGGACGTCGCCGACCCGGCCAAGACCCGTTCGGCAGGCGTGAACGGCGCACTCGTCGCCCTCACCGACACCGGCGAGGGCGCCCCCGCCGGCAAGGTCAGGGTCGGCCTCGACCCCTCCTCCTGGGCCAAGGCCGCGGGCGCCAACTGGGCGGACCGCGCCCGGGTCGTCCAGCTGCCCGGCTGCGCCCTCACCACCCCGGGGGCCGCGGGCTGCACCACCCGTACCCCGGTCGCCGCGCAGCGCGACGCCGATGGCCGCCTGGTCGCCGAGGTCGAGCTCCCGGCCGCCGCCGGGGCCGCCAAGTCCCAGGCGCCGAGCGCCTTCGCCGCCCCGCAGGCGGCCGCCGGGCAGAGCGTCGCTCTCGCCGTCGAGGCCGGCCCCTCCGGCAGTAGCGGCGACTTCGCCGCCTCCCCGCTCACTCCCTCCGCCTCCTGGCAGGCGGGCGCCAACGCCGCCAACTTCACCTACGGCTACACCGTCGAGCTGCCGTCCGCACTCGGCGGCGCGGCCCCGAGCATCTCGCTCGGCTACGACTCCTCGGCGGTGGACGGCCGGACCGCCTCCACCAACGCCCAGCCCTCCTGGATCGGCGACGGCTGGGAGTGGCACCCCGGCTCCATCAGCCGCGGCTACAAGAGCTGCAAGGACGCCGGGGTGGAGAACTCCGGCGACCAGTGCTGGGGTGGCGACCTGCTCTCGCTCTCCCTCGCCGGCCACGCCGGCCAGCTCGTCCGCGACGACAACTCCTGCGTCTGGCACCTCCAGGGCGAGGACGGCACCAAGGTCGAGCGGCTGACCAACCAGAACAACGGCGCCTGGGCCGGTGAGGCCTGGCGGGTCACCACCGTCGACGGCACCCAGTTCTACTTCGGCGCGGGCCGCCTGCCCGGCGGTGACGGCACCGACCCGGCCGCCAACTCCGTCTCCACCGTGCCGGTGCACTGGCCCGGTGGCCAGGACAAGTGCCTGGGCACGGGCTCCCCGGCCACCGGCTCCTGGTCCCAGATGGGCTGGCAGTGGTCGCTCGACTACGTCGTCGACCCGCACCAGAACCTGATCACCTACCGCTACGCGCAGGAGGACAACTTCTACGAGCGTGGCGGCGGCCAGAACAACGGCAAGGGCACCCGCGCCGTCTACAACCGCGGCAGCTACCCGGTCTGGATCGGCTACGGCCAGCGCCTGCCCGACCAGGTCGCCGCCAAGGGCGCGGCCAAGCCCGCCGCCCAGGTGTGGTTCCGCACCACCGAGCGCTGCACGCCCTCCGGGGCGATCACCTGCGACCCGGCCCAGCGGACCAAGGAGAACGCCAAGTCCTGGCCGGACACCCCGGTCGACCAGAACTGCCCGGCCACCGGCGAGTGCACCGTCGTCTCGCCGACCTTCTGGACCACCAAGCGCCTGACCCGGATCGACACCGAGGTGCTCGACGGCACCCAGTACCGGACCGTCGACTCCTTCGCCCTCAACCAGTCCTTCCAGGACCCCGGTGACGGCACCTCGCCCGCGCTCTGGCTCGACTCCGTCCAGCGCACCGGCTCCAACGGCAAGCCGACCCCGGTCACCCTGCCGGCCGTCGGCTTCGCCCCGCTGCAGATCGCCAACCGCGTCGACGGCGACGTCCGCCGCCCCGACGGCACGGTCGCCTCCGCCCCGCTGTACAACCGTCCGCGCATCCAGACCATCACCACCGAGACCGGCGGCCGGATCAACGTCGTCTACAAGCCCGCCGAGTGCTCCCGCCTCAAGGGCACCATGCCGTCCTCCGAGGACGGCAACACGATGGCCTGCATGCCGGTCAAGTGGTACCTGCCGGGCCAGTCCGCGCCCGACCCGGTCAACGACTGGTTCAACAAGATCCTGGTGCAGTCGGTGACGCAGCAGGACATGGTGGCCGGCCAGGTCACCACGGTGACCGACTACGAGTACGGCGGCGGCGCCGCCTGGCACCGCAACGACTCCGAGCTCGCCGACCCCAAGACCCGCACCTGGGACCAGTTCCGCGGCTACGCCACGGTCACCACCCGGTCCGGCTCGGGCAACGCGGGCGAGGCGCCGCGCACCCAGTCCGTCTCCACCTTCCTGCGCGGCATGGACGGCGACGTCCTGGCCAATGGCTCCAAGCGATCCGTGAGCGTGCCGGACGTCCAGGGCGGCACCATCACCGACGAGAACGTCCTCTCCGGCTATATCCGGCAGACCCTGACCTATGACCGCGACGGCGGCAACGTCGTCTCCGACGTGGTCAGCGACCCGTGGCAGGGCGCCGTCACCGCGACCCGGGCCCAGTCCGGCGAGATGCCCGCGATCACCGCGCGCGCCGTCAACACCGGCAAGGTCACCACCCGCTCCAAGCTCGCCGACGGCACCTGGCGCACCGCCGAGCGCACCTCCCAGTACGACGGCACGCTCGCCAGCCGTCCCGCCGTGGTCGACGACAAGGCCGACCTCGCCCACCCCGAGCAGCGGCTCTGCACCACCTTCGAGTACGCCACCGGCCCGAACGGCGCGCTGACCCAGCTCGCCTCCCGCACGCTGGTGCTCTCCGGCGCCTGCGGCCAGAGCCCGACCGGCGTCAACACCGTGGCCGACACCCGGGCCTACTACGACGGCCTGCCGCTCGGCCAGTCCGGCGCCAAGTCCGAGCAGACCGCCACCGAGGTGCTGGAGCGGTACGACACCAACGGCCAGGCCGTCTACCGCACCACCGCCAAGGCCGCCTTCGACGACTACGGCCGGGTCACCAGCACCACCGACCCGACCCGTAAGGACGCCGGCCACGCGAACGGCGCGGTGACGAAGACCGAGTACTTCCCGGCCACCGGCTCCCTGCCCACCCAGATCACCCACACCAACCCGCTCGGCTGGCAGACCGTCACCACCCTGGACGTCGGCCGCGCCACCCCGGTCAAGGCCAAGGACGAGAACGGCCGGATCAGCGAGCAGGACCACGACGCGCTCGGCCGCCTGGTCGCCGTCTGGCAGCCCGGCAGCGACCGGTCCGCCAAGGCCCCGGCCGACCGCGTGTTCTCGTACGCGATGAACGGCACCAACGCGCCGTCCACCACGCTCAGCCAGGCCCTGATGGGCGACGGCAAGACCTACACCTCGTCCTTCACCATCTACGACGGCCTCGGCCGCATCCGCCAGACCCAGGCCTCCACCCCGTCCGGCGCGTTCGGGCGCATGATCACCGACGCGCTCTTCGACTCGCACGGCTACCAGGTCAAGACCAGCTCCGCCTACTACAACGACCAGGCCGCCCCCGCCGGCGCCCTGTTCGTCCCGGGCGGCGGCGCCACCCCGGACAACAAGATCCCCGCCCAGAGCGTCTCCGTCTTCGACGGCCTCGGCCGCGTCACCGCCTCGGTCTTCCAGTCCTACGGCATCGAGCAGTGGCGCTCCCGCACCGAGTACCCCGGCGTCGACGAGACCCGCAGCATCCCGCCGTCCGGCGGCTACGCCTCCGCCACCGTCACCGACGGCCGCGGTCAGACGGTCGCGCTGCGGCAGTACAAGACCAACCAGCCCACCGGCGCGTACGACGAGTCCACGTACGGGTACAACGCCCAGGGCAAGGAGCTCTGGCGCAAGGACGCCGCCGGCAACCAGTGGACCTTCGAGTACGACCTGCTCGGCCGCTCCGTGAAGTCCACCGACCCGGACTCCGGCACCAGCCGCACGGTCTACGACGACACCAGGAACCTCGCCACCGCCACCGACGCCCGTGGCAAGAGCGCGACCACCGTGACCGACCTGCTCGGCCGCCCGATCGCCAGCTACGAGGGCACGGCCGTCGACCCGGCGAAGCAGGTCGGGGCGTTCGTCTACGACACCAAGGCGCTGGGCAAGCCGACCTCGACCACCCGGTACGTGGGCGGCGCGGGCGGCAGTGCCTACGTTTCGGAGATCACCGGCTACGACAGCGGTTACCGGGAGCTCGGCAGCAAGGTCACCATCCCGGCCACCGCCGAGGGCAAGCTGGGCGGCGTCTACGAGACCGTCAACACGTACGACGCGTACGGCCGCCTGGCCACCACCAAGCTGCCGGCCGTGGCCGGCATGGCCGCCGAGACGCTGACCTTCGGCACCGACATCCTCGGCAACCCGTCCTCGCTGTCCAGCTCCATCGGCTTCACCAATACGACCTACGTCGCGGACCTGCGGTACGACCCGTACGGCCGCACCATCCGTACCACCGTCGGCGTCTCCGGCGCCCAGATCGTGTCCACCACGGACTACGACCTCCCGACCGGGCGGGTCGTCCGGTCGATCCTGGACAAGCAGAACGCGCCGACCGCCAGCGTCGACGTCAACGACTACACCTACAACCAGCTCGGCCAGGTCACCTCGGTCCGGGACGCCCAGGACGGCCTGGTCGCCGACCTGCAGTGCTTCTCGCACGACCACCTCGGCCGGCTGACCCAGGCCTGGACCGACACCGGCACCCAGACCACGGCTCCCCAGCCCAGCGTCCGCGGCATCGGCGGCTGCGCCAACGCCGCCGGACCGGCGGTCGACGGCACGGGCAAGCCGAGCGTCGGCGGTCCGTCCCCGTACTGGCACACCTACGAGTACGACACGATCGGCAACCGCAAGAAGCTGGTGAAGAAGGACGTCACCGGCACCGCGTCCAAGGACGTGACGGTCACCCAGGAGTTCGGCACCGGCGCGAACAAGCCGTCCGCCGACCTCAAGACCGGCAGCGGCGGCCCGCACGCCCTGCTGAAGTCCACCGAGACCGGCCCGTCGGGTACCTCGGTGACCTCGTTCGGCTACGACCCGAGCGGCAACACCAGCTCCATCACCAGCACGCCAAGCACCAAGACCCTGACCTGGAACGACCAGGGCAAGCTCGACAGGATCACCGGCACCGGCGAGAGCGCCGGCACCTCGTACCTGTACGACACCGCCGGCAACCAGCTGATCCGCCGCGACCCGGGCAAGACCACGCTCCACCTCGGCAGCGACCAGCTGACCCTGGACACCGGCACCGGTGCGGTCACCAACGTGCGCACCTACGCCGCTCCGGGCGGGCTGGCCGTCACCCGCACCACCACCAGCGGCGCCTCCACCCTGGCCTACCAGGGCTCGGACCCGCACGGCACCAACGGCGTCCAGTTCAACGCGGGCGACCTCTCCCAGACCCGCCGTCCCAGCGACCCGTTCGGCAACGAGCGCGGTACCCAGCCGGGAGCCGGTGTCTGGGCGGGCAACAAGGGCTTCGTGGGCGGCACCAAGGAGACGGCCACCGGTCTGACCCTGCTCGGCGCCCGCGAGTACGACCCCAAGACCGGCCGGTTCATCAGCCCGGACCCGATCATGGACGCGGGCGATCCGCAGCAGTGGAACGCCTACGCGTACGCCAACAACAGCCCGGTCAACAAGTCCGACGCCAACGGTCTGCGGGTCGCCTGCGACACCCCTGAGGAGTGCCGCTCCCTGCAGCGGACGCCTACCCGCAACACCGAGCCTCCGCCGACCGCGGAGGAGCAGCAGGCGCAGGACGACTACGACGCGGCCCAGAAGACCGTCGCCGAGGGCAAGCGCAAGCGCGACCACATCGTGCACGAGGTCGTCGACATGATCGGCGACCTGATCGGCTACAACGACGCCCGCGACTGCTTCACCAAGGGCGACGTGATGGCCTGCGTCAACACCGCGCTCAACGCGGTGCCCTGGGGCAAGCTCTTCAAGGCGATCAAGGTCGGCATCAAGGCCGTCAAGATCTACAAGGAGATCGACAAGGCCTACGACGTGATCCGCGCGGGTGAACGCGCCGCCGCGGACGCCTCCAGCGCGGTGGCCAAGGCCCGACGTGCCGCAGGCGAGGCCCGAGCGGCCGAAGCCAAGGCGGCCAAGGCCGCCGAGGAGAAAGCCGCCAAGGAGACGGCCGGCGACGCCGCCAGCACGGAGAACAAGGCAACGAAGGCCGAAGCCGACGCGGAGGCCGCTCCGACCAAGTGCAACAGCTTCCCGTCCGGCACCCGCGTGCTGATGGCGGACGGCAGCACCAAGGCGATCGAGGACGTCCGGGACGGCGACGTGGTCATGGCCACCGACCCGCAGACCGGTGAGACCGCCCCGAAGACCGTCACCACCACCATCACCACCCCCGACGACAAGCAGTTCACCGACCTCACCCTCGCCGACGACGCCAACCCCCGCGGCCCCCCGGCAGCCCTCACCTCCACCTACCACCACCCCTACTGGAGCGAGACCCGCCACCAGTGGGTCGACGCCGGCGGACTCCAGCCCGGCGAGCACCTCCGCCAGCCCGACGGCTCCACCCTCACCGTCACCACGGTCCGCACTTACCAGTACGCCGTCACCACCCACAACCTGACCGTCGACCAGCTCCACACGTACTACGTGCAGGCCGGCACCACTTCGGTCCTGGTCCACAACTGCCCGACCACGCGGGGAGATGCGGGTGACCGCCCCGCGGTGATCGAGGTGGACAAGGCCCAGCCCGGGTGGAACCAGGCCGAGCGGCTTCAGCTCGCCGAGCAGCGGCTCTCCGCGTTCGCCCTGTTCAGTCGCTCCTCGAAGACGGGTAAGCGCACCTATGTGGCCGCACTGAACACCCGTACCGGAGACATCGCCCTGGCCTCGTCCGGGTGTGCGTACTGCGCGGAAGGAAATGCCCTCCTGGCGCTCGGAGGCAACCCGTCGGAGGTTATCTTCACCGTGGCGGTCCAGGTCAGGCGCGGCAAGGACGGGCTCCTCACCGCCTTCCCGAAGAAGGTCTGCACGGGTTGTCAGGGCGACTACCCGGAGTCCAACTTCGTTCCTGGCATCAAGGGCGAGCCAGGGGGTGTCTGGAATCACCAGTAGGAAGGGGTCGGCAGCCATGGAGCTCTTGGAGATCGAGGTCGAGCGCCACGATTGGGCCTCCATGAGGTGCGGCTGCGGTCAGCCCGCGGAGCACCTCGCCCAGGAGTTCCGGAGGCTGGCCCTCGAAGACGGGCCGCCGATGGACGGAGGGGAACTGAGCGACCACGTGACGACGCCGGGCTCCTTGCTGTTGGAGCCCGCCCTCCCGACCGTGTCCGTGCTCCTGGCGGCACTGGCCGACGAGGTGCCGCCCCCTCATCGGTTCGGACTGCTGGAGGCCCTGCTCTTCATTCTCTCGGCTGAGGGGCAGGACCCCTCCCTGCCGCGCGAGACCGACCTCGTGGAGCAGTGCGAGGAGGCCGTGCGAGCCGGGCTCTGGCTGCTCTATCGCGAGGTGCTGTCCGGGGAGTCGGTCGGGGCGGCGAGCTACGCCTTCGAGATCCTCTCCCTCGTCGAGTCCGACCGCGAGCGGTTGGGGCGGGTCCGGGCCGCCGCAGGCGAACGGATCTCCTGGGATCTGCGGACAGCCGAGGGCTGATTCCCTCCCGCGCCGAGCCTGTCGGACCCCTGTCGCCGCCCTGTGGGACTCCTCCCGCAGGGCGGCGCCGTCGTTCGCGCGCCACCGATTCCGGTCACAGCCGTGCCGTGTCGGTCGGGGTCGGGGGTGGGCGGTACGGGTAGGACTGTGGCTGTTCGCGTTCGGTGTCTCCAGACGGAGGGCAGGGAGCAGCAGAGTGGCCGCATACCTTGACCGTGACCAGGCCGGCAGTGAGCAGGTGCCGGCGGAGGACAACCCGCCGGCGCCACCGGAGTTGGTGGCGCTGGCGCACGCGTACGGGGTGGACAGTACGTACGACCCGGGCAGCGGGCCGGTGCCGGTGGCGCCGGGGACGCTGGTGGCGGTGCTGGCCGCGCTCGGGGTGGAGGCCGGGACGCCGGAGGCGGTCGGTGCGGCGCTGGAGCGGCACCGGGCCGAGGCGGCGGCCCGGCTGCTGCCACCGACGGTGGTGGCGCGGGCGGGCCGGCGGACGGCGCTGGACGTGCCGGCCGAGGCGTCGGTGGTGGTCGAGCTGGAGCAGGGCGGCGCGTGGACGCTGCCCCGCGGGCACTCGCACTGGCTGCCCGCCGACCTCCCGCTCGGCCGGCACCGGCTGCGGGCCCGGGCCGGCGACCGGGAGGCGGCCGCGGCGCTGATCGTCGCCCCGGACCGGCTGCCGGGGCCGGATGGCCGCGGCTGGGGGTTCCTGGCGCAGCTGTACTCGGTGCTGTCGGAACGGTCCTGGGGCATGGGCGACCTGGGCGACCTGGCGGAGCTCGCCCAGTGGGCCGGCCACGAACTCGGCGCCGCCTTCCTGCAGATCAACCCGTTGCACGCGGGCCTGCCCGGGGCGCCCTCCGACCCCTCGCCGTACCGCCCGTCCTCCCGGCGGTTCGCCGACCCGGTGCACCTGCGGATCGAGGCGGTGCCCGAGTACGCCTACGCCCACGAGGAGTTGGGCGAGATCCTGCGGCGGGCGCGGTCGCTGCGCGAGGAGGTGCTGGAGCACGACGGCCTGATCGACCGGGACGCGGTGTGGGCGGTCAAGCGGCAGGCGCTGGAGGTGCTGCACACGGTGCGGCGCGGCGCGGGCCGGGAGGCGGCGTACCGCGCGTTCGTGGCGCGCGAGGGGGAGTGGCTGGAGCGGTACGCCACCTGGAACGCGCTCGCCGAGGCGCACGGCACCGGCTGGCGGCACTGGCCCAGGGGTCTGCGCCGCCCGGACAGCCCGCACGTGACCGCCGCCCGGACGGAGCTGGCCGACCGGATCGAGTTCCACCGCTGGCTGGCCTTCCTGGTGGACGAGCAGCTCGGGCAGGCCCAGCGGGCCGCGGAGCAGGCCGGCATGGCGGTCGGCCTGATCCACGACCTGGCGGTCGGGGTGCACCCGGACGGCGCGGACGCCTGGGCGCTGCAGGACGTCCTGGCCGAGGGCATCTCGGTCGGCGCGCCGCCGGACGCCTTCAACGCGCACGGCCAGGACTGGGGCCTGCCGCCCTGGCGGCCGGACGCCCTCGCCGAGGCCGGCTACGCGCCGTACGCGGAGCTGCTGCGCGCCGCCGCCCGGCACGCGGGGGCGCTGCGGATCGACCATGTGATGGGCCTGTTCCGGCTCTGGTGGGTGCCGGCGGGCAACCCGCCGACCGAGGGCGCGTACGTCCGCTACGACGCCGAGGCGATGCTCGGCGTCCTGGCGCTGGAGGCGCACCGGGCGGGCGCGTACGTGATCGGCGAGGACCTGGGGACGGTGGAGCCCGGGGTCCGGGAGGAGCTGGCGGACCGGGGGGTGCTGGGCACCTCGGTGCTCTGGTTCGAGCGGGACTGGCGGGCCAAGGGCGAGATCCTGCCGCCGGAGCGCTGGCGGTCCGGCTGCCTGGCCACCCTCACCACGCACGACCTGCCGAGCACGGCGGCCCGGCTGTCCGGCGAGCACGTGGAGCTGCGGCACCGGCTGGGGCTGCTGGCCCGCCCGCTCGGCGAGGAGCAGGCCCAGGCGGCGGCCGAGCTGGCCGAGTGGCGCACCGAGCTGACCCGGCTCGGCCTGGTCCCGGAGGGCGGCGAGCCCACGCCGGAGGCCCTGTACGCCTTCCTGCTCGCCACCCCGGCGCAGCTGGTCGGGGTCTGGCTGCCGGACGCGGTGGGCGACCCGCGTCCGCAGAACCTGCCGGGCACCTGGGACCAGTACCCGAACTGGCGGCTGCCGGTCGCCGACGCCGAGGGGATGCCGGTCACGCTGGAGCGGCTGGCGGCGTCCCCGGCGACGACCCGGCTGGTCGCGGCGCTGGACGAGCACTCCGGAAGGCCCACCCCGGCGCGCGGGGCCGGATGAGCGGCCGGTACCGTGGCAGCGTGGACAAGAGGAACGCTTTGCGCGCTGGTGCGGTCTCCGCAGCGGCCACGCTGATGATGATGATGTCGTCGCCCGCCATGGCGCTGGTCCGGGACGACGGCGACGACCCGGGCGCCCCCCTGAGCACGGGCGCGGTCATCGGCCTGTTCGTGGTGCTGCCGATCGCCTCCTTCCTGCTGATCGCCGGCCTGGTCATGCTGCCGGGCTGGATGAAGGGCAAGGACAAGGGCGCCGCCAAGTAAGCGGCCCGCCGCCGAGCGCCGCCGGGGATCCCCCCGCGCGGCGCTCAGCCGTTTCCGGGGGCCGTGCGCCGCACCAGGCCGCCCCCGAACCCGCCCGAACATCCGTCAGCCGCCCGAAAACAGACGTCAGCCGCCCGGAGCGCAGGAGCCTCCGGGCGGCTGTCGTGCGGTCAGGCGCGGTGCCGGGTCAGTGCCCCAGCGCCCGGGCGCCCGCCGCGTGGTCCGCGGCCTGCGCCTTCAGCGCCCGCTCCACACCGGCGCGGGCCTCGACCACCTGCCGGTGCAGGGCCGGGGCCGGGTCGGCGGTGGCCAGCCAGGCGTCGGTGGCGTCCAGGGTGGCCTGCTCGACCTGGTAGGCCGGGTACATGCCGACGATGATCTGCTGGGAGATCTCGTGGCTGCGGGTCTCGTAGATGCCCTTGATCGCGGCGAAGTACTTCGCCGTGTAGGGCGCCAGCAGCTCCCGCTGGTCGGCCTGCTGGAAGCCGGCGATGACGGCCTCCTGGACGTAGTTGGTGAGCTCGTCGGACTCCACCACCGAGGCCCAGGCCTCGGCCTTGGCCGCGGCGGTCGGCCGGGCGGCGCGGCAGGTGGCGGCGTGCTCCTGGCCGGCGGCGGTGTTGTCGCGGGCCAGCTCGGCGTCGATGGCCTTCTCGTCCGCGCGGCCGGTGGCGACCAGGCGGGTGAGCAGGGTCCAGCGCAGCTCGGTGTCGACCGCGAGGCCCTCCAGGGCGGCGGTGCCGTCGAGCAGGCCGGCCAGCAGGTCGAGCTGGCCGTCGGTCCGGGCGGCGGCGGCCAGCGTCCGGGCCCAGGCGAGCTGGTGGTCGCTGCCGGGGGCGGCGGCGCGCAGCCGCTGCTCGGCGGCCTCCGCCCAGGTGGCCAGGCCCTGCGGACGCCACGCCGGGTCGGCGTAGAGCTCCAGGGCCAGCTTGACCTGGCGGTGCACCGACTGGACGACGCCGATGTCGCTCTCCCGCTGCAGGCCGGAGAGGGCCAGCGCGAGGTAGTCGCGGGTGGCGAGCTCGCCGTCGCGGGCCATGTCCCAGGCCGAGGCCCAGCACAGCGCGCGGGGGAGCGAGTCGGCGAAGTCGCCGAGGTGCTCGGTGACCACGGCCAGCGAGTCCTCGTCCAGGCGGACCTTGGCGTAGGTCAGGTCGTCGTCGTTGAGCAGCAGGACGGCCGGGCGGTGGCGGCCGACCAGCTCGGGCACCTCGGTGCGCGGGCCGTCCACGTCCAGCTCGATCCGGTCGGTGCGCACCAGGGCGCCGTCGACCAGCTCGTAGAGGCCGATCGCGATCCGGTGCGGGCGCAGCACGGCCTCGCCGCGGGCGCCGGCGGGCAGCGCGGGGGCCTCCTGCAGGACGGCGAAGGACTCGATCTCGCCGTCGGTGTTGATCCGCAGCTCGGGGCGGAGCAGGTTGATGCCGGCGGTCTCCAGCCAGGCCTTCGACCAGGTCTTCAGGTCGCGGCCGCTGGCCTCCTCCAGGGCGCCGAGCAGGTCGGACAGCCGGGTGTTGCCCCAGGCGTGGCGCTTGAAGTACGCCTGCACGCCCTGGAAGAAGGCGTCCTGGCCGACGTACGCCACCAGCTGCTTGAGCACCGAGGCGCCCTTGGCGTAGGTGATGCCGTCGAAGTTGACCTGGACGTCCTCCAGGTCGCGGATGTCGGCCATGATCGGGTGGGTGGAGGGCAGCTGGTCCTGCCGGTACGCCCAGGTCTTCATCTGGTTGGCGAAGGTGGTCCAGGAGTGCGGCCACTTCGAGTTCGGCGCCTCGGCCTGGCAGACCACCTCGGCGAAGGTCGCGAAGGACTCGTTCAGCCAGAGGTCGTCCCACCACTCCATGGTGACCAGGTCGCCGAACCACATGTGGGCCAGCTCGTGCAGGATCGTCGCGGCGCGCATCTCGTACGAGGCGTCGGTCACCTTGGACCGGAACACGTACTGGTCGCGCAGGGTCACCGCGCCCGCGTTCTCCATCGCGCCGGCGTTGAACTCCGGGACGAAGAGCTGGTCGTACTTGGCGAACGGGTAGGCGAAGTCGAACTTCTCCTGGAAGTAGTCGAAGCCCTGCTTGGTGACCTCGAAGATCGCCTCGGCGTCCAGGAACTCGCGCAGCGACGGGCGGCAGTACACGCCCAGCGGGACGGTGCGGCCGGCGCCGCGGTACTCGTCGAAGACGCCCACGTACGGGCCGGCGACCAGCGCGGTGACGTAGGTGGACATCCGCGGGGTGGGCTCGAAGGCCCAGACCCGGGTGTCGCCCTCGCCGGACGGGGTGGGGGTGGGGGAGTTGGAGACCACGACCCAGCCCTCGGGGGCGGTCACGGTGAACCGGAACGCCGCCTTGAGGTCGGGCTGCTCGAAGGAGGCGAAGACGCGGCGGGCGTCCGGCACCTCGAACTGGGTGTAGAGGTAGGTCTCGCCGTCCACCGGGTCGACGAAGCGGTGCAGGCCCTCACCGGTGTTGGTGTAGGCGCAGTCGGCGACCACCCGCAGCTCGTTCTCCGCCTTCAGGTTCGGAAGGGGGATGCGGCTGTCGGCGAAGCCGGCCGGGTCCAGGACCTCGCCGTTCAGGACGACCTCCGCGACGCGCGGCGCGACCAGGTCGATGAAAGTGGAAGCGCCCGGCGTGGTGGCGGAGAATCGGACCACGGTGGTGGACCGGAACGTACCGCCCTCGCGGGCCGAGCTCAGGTCGAGCTCGATGTCGTACGCGTCCACGTGCAGGAGCTCGGCCCGGGTGCGGGCCTCCTCACGGGTCAAGTTGGTGCCAGGCACTCGCAGGACTCCTTCGTCAGGCTCGGATGGGGGCATCCTCCCACGTCCCCCCCGGTGTCGAGCTGGGAATTCCCGTCAGAGCGGAGGTTTCGCAACGATCTCCGTTCCGTCTTGACTCCCCCGCCCGGGCCTGGCCGAGCATAGAGTTCAGAAGTTGAAGCTGAACGCTGGACGAGCCGCGAGGACGCGGCACCCTGGAGGGTGAATCATGTCGATGGACACACCGGGATCGCAGTCCTCGCTGCACCGGGCGAACCTCGAACGGGTGCTGCGCGCCGTGCGGATGGCCGGCTCGCTGACCCAGGCCGAGATCGCACGCGGCACCGGGCTGTCGGCGGCCACGGTGTCCAACATCGTCCGGGAGCTGAAGGAGAGCGGCACCGTCGTGGTGGCCGACACCTCCTCCGGCGGCCGCCGGGCCCGCAGCGTCTCGCTCAGCGGGGACGCCGGCATCGTGGTCGGCGTCGACTTCGGCCACACCCACCTGCGGGTCGCGGTGGGCAACCTGGCGCACCGGGTGCTCGCCGAGGAGAGCGAGCCGATCGACGTGGACGTCTCCGCGCAGCAGGGCTTCGACCGCGCCGAGGCGATGGTCGGCCGGCTGCTCGAACAGGCCGGTTTCAAGTCGGACAAGGTGATCGGCGTGGGCCTCGGCGTGCCGGGCCCGATCGACGTGGAGACCGGCGCGCTCGGCTCCACCGCGATCCTCCCCGGCTGGACCGGCGTGCGGCCGGGCCAGGAGCTCTCCCAGCGCCTGGGCATGCAGGTGTACGTGGACAACGACGCCAACCTGGGCGCGCTCGGCGAGCTGGTCTGGGGCGCCGGACGCGGGCTCGGCGACCTGGCGTACATCAAGGTGGCCAGCGGTGTCGGCTCCGGACTGGTCATCAACGGCCAGATCTACCGCGGTCCGGGCGGTACCGCGGGGGAGATCGGGCACATCACCCTGGACGAGGCCGGCCCGGTCTGCCGGTGCGGCAACAGAGGCTGCCTGGAGACCTTCGTGGGCTCCCGCTACCTGCTCAACCTCTTGAACGCCAACCACCCGGGTGAGCTGACCCTCACCGGCATGGTCCAGCTGGCCCAGCAGGGTGACCTGGGTTGCCGCCGGGTGATCGCCGACGCCGGGCGGCAGATCGGGATGGGCGTCGCCACGCTCTGCAACCTGCTCAACCCCCGCCGGATCATCCTGGGCGGCGACCTTGCCGAGGCCGGTGAGCTGGTGCTTTCCCCGATCCGGGACTCGGTCTCGCGGTACGCCATCCCGAGCGCGGCCCGGCAGCTCTCGGTGGTTCCGGGCACGCTCGGTGGCCGTGCGGAGGTGCTCGGCGCCCTGGCCCTGGTGATGAGCGAAATGGGCGAATCGGGCGCAATCCGGCAGCCGGCGGCGGCCAACGCCTGAGCGTCGGCTGGGTGAAGCCGGGGCGGTGCCGGGGTGAACCCGGGTGGTTCCTGGCCGATCGATCTCGGCTTCGCCTTCAGGAAGATAACGAAAGGGTTCGGATCGCCGGTCTCCCGGTTTTACTTATTGACGACAAGCGGGCAGCGCGGGTTGACTCCCTTCCACCTCGCCGCAACGTTGCGGCTCTGTCAGGGAGGCACCCCCAATGAACGCAATTCTGCGTCGCGCCGTCATCGGAACCGCCGCCGTCTCGATGGCCCTGTCCATGGCCGCCTGCGGCAAGGCCGGCAGCGACAGCAAGGACAGCGCGTCCTCCGGCGACTCGAAGTCGATCGGTCTCCTGCTCCCCGAGAACGCCTCGTCCACCCGCTACGAGTCCTTCGACAAGCCCTTCATCGAGGCCAAGGTCAAGGCGCTGTGCAGCGACTGCGACGTCAAGTACAGCAACGCCGAGGGCTCCGCCGCCAAGCAGAAGCAGCAGTTCGACACCCTGATCGCGCAGGGCGTCAAGGTGATCGTGCTGGACGCCGTGGACGCCAAGTCGACCCAGTCCTGGGTCAAGGAGGCGGCCGCCAAGAACGTCAAGGTCGTCGCCTACGACCGCCTGGCCACCGGCCCGGTCGCCGCCTATGTCTCCTTCGACAACGAGAAGGTCGGCGAGCTCCAGGGCCAGGCCCTGGTCGAGGCCCTCGGCGCCAAGGCCGCGGACGCCAACATCGTCATGATCAACGGCGACGAGGCCGACCCGAACGCCGCCAAGTTCAAGTCCGGCGCCCACAAGGCGCTCGACGGCAAGGTCAAGAAGGTCGTCTACGAGCAGTCCGGTGAGTGGAAGCCCACCGTGGCCGGCCAGAAGATCGGCGCCGCCATCACCCAGCTTGGCAAGGACGGCTTCCAGGCCGTCTACTCCGCCAACGACGGCATGGCCGCCGCCATCATCACCCAGCTGAAGTCCTCCGGCATCACCGTGCCGGTCGGCGGCCAGGACGCCGGTCTGGACGCCATCCAGCGCCTCGTCACGGGCGACCAGTCCTACACCATCTACAAGGCCTACAAGCCGCTGGCCGACTCGGCCGCCGAGCTGGCCGTCAGCCTGCTGCAGGGCAAGGACGTCAAGTCGGTCGCCACCGCGACCATCGACAGCGACACCGACAAGGGCATCCCGGCCAAGCTGCTGGAGCCCAAGGTCGTCACCAAGGCCAACATCAAGGACACCGTGATCGCGGACGGCCTCTACAAGGCCGCCGAGATCTGCACCGGCGAGTACGCCGCCGGTTGCGCCGCCGCCGGCCTGCAGTAATCCCCACCAGGGCGGCGCTCCCCGACGCACCGGGAAGCGCCGCCCCTCGGCGCGACGGCCACCGCCCGCCGCGCCCCCCTTCACTTCTCGCTCTACCCCCGCGCGCCCCGGGTCGGCGCCCGGGCAGCCGTGCCCACGCGCCACGCGATCGCGACGGCACGGGAAAAGGAGATGGTTCACGTGACAGGCGCACCCGTACTGGCGTTGCGCGGGGTCTCCAAGCGGTTCGGTGCCGTCCAGGCGCTCACCGACGTTCATCTGGAGGTCCACGCGGGCGAGGTGGTCGCCCTGGTCGGCGACAACGGCGCCGGCAAGTCCACGCTGGTGAAGACCATCGCCGGCGTCCACCCGATCGACGAGGGGTCGATCGAGTGGGACGGCAAGGCGGTCAACATCCACCGGCCGCACGACGCCCAGCAGCTGGGCGTGGCCACCGTCTACCAGGACCTCGCGCTCTGCGACAACCTCGACGTGGTCGGCAACCTCTTCCTCGGCCGCGAGCTGCGCCGCTTCGGCGCGCTGGACGAGGTCGCGATGGAGAAGCGCGCCAAGGAGCTGCTCGACACCCTGTCGATCCGCATCCCCAGCGTCCGCATCCCGATCGCCGCGCTCTCCGGCGGCCAGCGCCAGGTCGTGGCCATCGCCCGCGCCCTGGTCGGCGACCCGAAGATCGTCATCCTGGACGAGCCCACCGCCGCCCTCGGCGTCGAGCAGACCGCCCAGGTCCTCGACCTGGTCGAGCGGCTCCGCGACCGCGGCCTCGGCGTGATCCTGATCAGCCACAACATGGCCGACGTCAAGGCCGTCGCGGACACCGTCGCGGTGCTCCGCCTGGGCCGCAACAACGGCGTCTTCGAGGTGGCCAACACCTCGCACGAGGAGATCATCTCCGCCATCACCGGCGCCACCGAGAACGCCGTGACCCGGCGTCAGGCACGTCTCGCGGAGGAAGCGAAGTGACCACCCCCCAGACCTCCCCCTCGACGTCCGAGACGTCCGAGACCTCCGAGGCGCCCGAGGCCCCCGCCCAGGCGCCGGCCGCGGTCGACCCGCGGCTGCTGGTCCGTCAGTCGGGCTTCGCCGGCTACCTGGACGAGTTCCGCCGCAAGATGAAGAGCGGCGACCTGGGCTCCGTCCCGGTCGTCCTCGGCCTGATCCTCATCGGCGCCATCTTCCAGGGCATCACCGGCGACTTCCTGAACGCAGACAACCTCACCAACATCACCAAGTGGATCGCCGGCCCGGGCCTCATCGCCGTCGGCATCGTCTTCGTGCTGCTGCTCGGCGAGATCGACCTCTCGCTCGGCTCGGTGGCCGGCGTCTCCGCCGCCGTCGCCGCGGTGCTCTCGGTCCGCAACGGCATGAACGAGTGGCTGGCGATCCTGATCGCCATCGCCGCCGCCCTGGCCATCGGCGCCCTGCACGGCTTCTTCTTCGCCAAGATCGGCGTCCCCGCCTTCGTGGTCACCCTGGCCGGTCTGCTCGCCTGGAGCGGCCTGCAGATGTACGTCCTCGGCGACAAGGGCACCGTCAACGTCATCAACGACGGTGTGCTCGCCAACCTGGACACCTACTTCCTCGGCGAGGGCGACGTCTTCTTCACCTGGGCCTTCGCCGTCCTCGGCATCGTCCTGTTCGGCGCCGGCCAGCTGCTCGACTCCCGCCGCCGCAGCGCCGCCGGCCTGCTCGCCCGGCCGACCAGCGAGATCGCCCTGCGCACCGGCCTGATCGCGGTCATCGGCCTGGTCGCCGCCTACATGCTCAACCAGGACCGCGGCCTGCCACTGCCCCTGGTGATCTTCCTCTCGGTCGTGGTCATCACCGACTTCGTGCTGCGCCGCACCTCCTACGGCCGCCAGATCTTCGCGGTCGGCGGCAGCGTCGAGGCGGCCCGCCGGGCCGGCATCAACGTCGCCTGGGTCCGGATCTCGGTCTTCATGATCTCGGCCGGCATGGCGGCCCTCGGCGGCCTGTTCATCGCCTCCCAGCAGGGCTCCGCGGACAAGCTGCTCGGCAGCGGCAACGTCCTGATGAACTCCATCGCGGCGGCCGTCATCGGCGGTACCAGCCTCTTCGGCGGCCGCGGCAAGACCTGGTCCGCCCTGCTCGGCATCCTGGTCATCCAGTCGATCATCACCGGCCTGGACCTGGTCCACGTCAACCAGGCCATCCAGTACATGATCACCGGCGCGGTGCTGCTCGCCGCCGTGGTGCTCGACTCCGTCTCCCGGAAGACCCAGAAGTCCTCCGGGCGAGGCTGACGACACGCCGTACCAGATGTGAGGCCCGGCACTCGAACCTTTCGGGTGCCGGGCCTCGTCCTGTGTGTCAACCGGGCCGCGCCGCACGGCGTCCGGCAGGTGGACATTAGACTCGACCGCCGGGGCACTCCGACTCACGCCGGAGCGCCCCGTCACCATGGGCGGCAAGCCCGTCGGGCCCGCCGGGTCCGGAGACAGACACGAGGAGGAACGGGTGGCCCTGCTGACCCGCATTCGGGGACCGCGCGATCTCGACCGGCTCACCCCTGCGCAGCTGGCGTCGCTGGCCGAGGAGATCCGCGGCTTCCTGGTCGAGGAGGTCTCCAAGACCGGCGGCCACCTCGGTCCCAACCTGGGCGTGGTCGAGCTCACCATCGCGATGCACCGGGTCTTCGACTCCCCGCGCGACCGCATCCTCTTCGACACCGGCCACCAGAGCTACGTGCACAAGCTGCTCACCGGCCGGCAGGACTTCTCCCGCCTGAAGATGAAGGGCGGCCTGTCCGGCTACCCGTCCCGCGCCGAGTCCGAGCACGACGTGATCGAGAACTCGCACGCCTCGACCGTGCTCGGCTACGCCGACGGCCTGGCCAAGGCCAACAAGATCCAGGGCCACAAGGACCGCCCGGTCGTCGCGGTGATCGGCGACGGCGCGCTCACCGGCGGCATGGCCTGGGAGGCGCTCAACAACATCGCCGACGCCAAGGACCTGCCGGTCGTCATCGTCGTCAACGACAACGAGCGCTCCTACTCGCCCACCATCGGCGGCCTCGCCAACCACCTCTCCACCCTGCGCACCACCCAGGGCTACGAGCGGTTCCTCTCCTGGGGCAAGGACGCGCTGCAGCGCACCCCCGTCGTCGGCCAGGCGATGTTCGACACCCTGCACGGCGCCAAGAAGGGCCTCAAGGACTTCATCGCCCCCCAGGGCATGTTCGAGGACCTCGGCCTCAAGTACATCGGCCCGATCGACGGCCACGACCTGGTGGCCCTGGAGTCCGCGTTCACCAAGGCGCGCGGCTTCGGCGGCCCGGTCATCGTCCACTGCATCACCGAGAAGGGCCGCGGCTACCACGCCGCCGAGAACAACGACGAGGACCGCTTCCACGCGGTCGGCGTCATCCACCCCGACACCGGCCTCCCGGTGAAGTCCTCCGGCAAGGACTGGACCTCGGTCTTCGGCGAGGAGATGGTCGCCCTCGGCCGCGAGCGCAAGGACATCGTGGCGATCACCGCCGCCATGCTCCACCCGGTCGGCCTCGCCCCCTTCGCCAAGGCCTACCCGGACCGGATCTTCGACGTCGGCATCGCCGAGCAGCACGCCGCCGTCTCCGCGGCCGGCCTGGCCACCAACGGCCTGCACCCGGTGGTCGCCGTCTACGCCACCTTCCTCAACCGGGCCTACGACCAGGTCCTGATGGACGTCGCCCTGCACAAGCTGGGCGTCACCTTCGTCCTGGACCGGGCCGGCGTCACCGGCACCGACGGCGCCTCCCACAACGGCATGTGGGACATGTCGATCCTGCAGACCGTTCCCGGCCTGCGGCTCGCCGCCCCGCGCGACGCCGACCAGGTCCGCGCCCAGCTGCGCGAGGCCGTCGAGGTCCACGACGCCCCCACCGTGGTCCGCTACTCCAAGGGCACCGTCGGCCCCGCCGTCCCCGCCGTCGGCCGGGTCGGCGGCATGGACGTGCTGCGCGGCGACGCCGAGGAGCCGGCCGACGTGCTGATCGTCTCCGTCGGCGCGCTCGCCCCGACCTGCCTGGAGACCGCCGAGCTGCTCGCCGTCCAGGGCATCAGCTCCACCGTGGTCGACCCGCGCTGGGTCAAGCCGGTCGACCCGGCGCTGCCGGGCCTCGCCGCCCGCCACCGCGTGGTCGTCACCGTCGAGGACAACGGCCGGGCCGGCGGCGTCGGCTCCGCCGTCGCCCAGGCCCTCCGCGACGCCGGGGTGGACCTGCCGCTGCGCGACTTCGGCATCCCCCAGGAGTTCCTGGACCACGCCTCCCGCGGCGAGATCCTCGCCCAGATCGGGCTGACCGCCCCGGACATCGCCGCCAAGGTGTCCACCCTGGTCGCCAAGCTCGACGCGGAGCCGGTCCGGGCCTGAGCCCGGTCGAGCCCCGGTGGGCCGTGGACGCGGGGGACGCGTCCACGGCCCACCGCCGTTTCGGGCTGGGCTGCGGCGTCCGGGTGGCTGCGGTGTCCGGGTGAAAAACGGGCGGACGGCGCGACAGGGGCCCGGACCCGGGGTACCGGTGACCGGTCGAGCATCCGGAGGCCTCCATGAGCACCGCGCCACCCCCGAGATCGCTTTTGCGTGAGCTGGTCCGGGCGAAACCCGTCGAACAGTCCCTCGCGGACACCCACGAGAGCGGCCACGCCCTGCGCCGCACGCTCTCCGCCCTGGACCTCACGGTCTTCGGCGTGGGCGTGATCATCGGCACCGGCATCTTCGTGCTGACCGGTACCGCCGCCAAGAACACCGCCGGACCGGCCGTGGCGCTCTCCTTCGCCGCGTCCGGCGTGGTGTGCGCGCTGGCCGCGCTCTGCTACGCCGAGTTCGCCTCCACCGTCCCGGTGGCCGGTTCGGCGTACACCTTCGCGTACTCGACCATCGGTGAACTGCCGGCCTGGATCATCGGCTGGGACCTGGTCCTGGAGCTCACCCTGGGCGCCGCCGTGGTCTCGGTCGGCTGGTCCGGGTACGTGCAGTCGCTGATGGAGAGCGCGGGCTGGACCCTCCCGTACGGGATCTCCGGCGCGGACGACCACGGCTGGAGCTTCAACCTGCCGGCCGCGCTGCTGGTGGCCGTGCTGACCGCGATCATCCTGCTGGGGATGCACCTGTCGGCCGAGGTCACCCGGGTGATCGTGGTGATCAAGGTCATCTCGGTGCTGATCGTCATCGTGGCCGGCCTGTTCTTCATCAAGGCCGACAACTACGACCCGTTCATCCCGCCCGCGCAGGCGACCGCCGACAAGAGCGGCGGTGAGTCACCACTGATCCAAGTGCTGTTCGGCTACACACCGACGGACTTCGGCGTGATGGGCATCTTCACCGCCGCGGCCGTGGTGTTCTTCGCCTTCATCGGCTTCGACATCGTCGCCACCACCGCCGAGGAGACCAAGAACCCGCAGCGCGACCTGCCCCGCGGCATCCTCGGCTCGCTGCTCATCTGCACCGTGCTCTACATGGCGGTCTCCATCGTGGTCACCGGCATGCAGAAGTACACCGAACTGTCCAGCGACGCCCCGCTCTCGGACGCCTTCAAGGCGGTCGACCAGGAGGCGTTCGCCGACATCATCAACGTCGGCGCGGTGGCCGGTCTGACCTCGGTCACCATGATCATGCTGCTCGGGCAGAGCCGGGTGTTCTTCGCGATGAGCCGGGACGGCCTGCTGCCCCGGCTGTTCTCCGCCGTCCACCCGCGGTTCGGCACCCCGACCCGGGCGGTGCTGCTGCTCGGCCTGGTGGTCGCGGTGCTGGCCGGACTGATCCCGCTGGAGGAGCTGAGCGAGCTGGTGAACATCGGCACGCTGTTCGCCTTCATCGTGGTGTCGATCGGCGTCATCGTGCTGCGCAGGACCCGCCCCGACCTGCCCCGGTCGTTCCGCTGCCCGTGGGTGCCGGTGCTGCCGATCCTCTCGGTGGCGGCCTGTCTCTGGCTGATGCTCAACCTGCCGGTGCAGACCTGGTGGCGGTTCCTGGTCTGGCTGGCCATCGGCCTGGTGGTCTACTTCATCTACGGCCGCAGCCACAGCCGGCTGCACCTGCGCGGGGCGTCGGACGCGCCGGCGGGCACGCAGGGGCCGTAGGGCATGCGTGCACGAGGTGGCGGGCCCGGTCCTCCGGGCCCGCCACCTCGTGCGTCGTCGTCGGCCGCCGTCAGTCGGTACCGGGCGGTTCGGCGGCCGCGGTGAGCAGGATCGCCGCGAACTCCAGGGCGGCCGCCGCCCGGGCGGCGGTGGGCCGGTGGCCCGTGGCCGGGTGGTGGAGGAACTCCTCGCGGACGGCCCGGGTGATGTCGGCCAGCTCGCGTTCGGTGGAGGCCACCGCCTGCCAGCGGTGCAGGAAGCGGTGCACCGGGCGGAGGCTGCCGCTGCCCAGGGCCTGGGCGAAGGCCTGGTCCCGTTCCCGTTCCAGCTCGGGGAGCCGGCGCGGGGCGTAGGCGGTGATGGTAGCCCGGACGGCCGCCAGCGACTCGTGGTCCGGGGCGTCGCCGCCCGGGTGGCCGCGATCCGGCGCGGCACCGGTCTGCGGCGGCAGGGTGACGGCGGCCAGCGACTGCGTGGTCATGAGGTCCTCCGGCTCGGGAGGTGGGGTCGGCGCGGGCGGGCGGTGTGTCGGGGCCCGGTCCGCTATTCGACGGTGACGGACTTGGCGAGGTTGCGGGGCTGGTCGACCTCGTGGCCCTTGGCGGTGGCCAGCTCGCAGGCGAAGACCTGGAGCGGGACGGTGGAGACCAGCGGCTGGAGCAGGGTCGGGGTGGCCGGGGTGCGGATCAGGTGGTCCGCGTAGGGCACGACCGCCTCGTCGCCCTCCTCGGCGATGACGATGGTGCGGGCGCCGCGGGCCCGGATCTCCTGGATGTTGGAGACGATCTTGTCGTGCAGGACCGTGCAGCCGCGGTGGGTCGGGACCACCACGGCCACCGGGAGGCCCTCCTCGATGAGGGCGATGGGGCCGTGCTTGAGTTCGCCGGCGGCGAAGCCCTCGGCGTGCATGTAGGCCAGTTCCTTGAGCTTCAGGGCGCCTTCGAGGGCGACCGGGAAGCCGACGTGGCGGCCGAGGAAGAGCACGGAGCGGGCGTCGGCGAGGCCGCGGGCCAGCTCGCGGACGGGCTCCATGGTCTCAAGGACCTGCTCGATGAGGGTGGGGGCGTCGCCGAGTTCCTTGATGACGGCGAGGATCTCGTCGCCCCACTTGGTGCCGCGGACCTGGCCGAGGTAGAGGGCGACCAGGTAGCAGGCGACCAGCTGGGTCAGGAACGCCTTGGTGGAGGCGACCGCGACCTCGGGGCCGGCGTGGGTGTAGAGGACCGCGTCGGACTCGCGGGGGATGGTGGAGCCGTTGGTGTTGCAGATCGCCAGGACCTTCGCGCCCTGCTCGCGGGCGTGCCGCAGCGCCATCAGGGTGTCCATGGTCTCGCCGGACTGGGAGATGGCGATGACCAGGGTGCCCGGGCCCATGATCGGGTCGCGGTAGCGGAACTCGGAGGCGACCTCGACCTCGCAGGGGATGCGGGTCCAGTGCTCGATCGCGTACTTGGCGATCATGCCGGCGTGGAACGCGGTGCCGCAGGCGACGATGACGACCTTGTCCACCTGCCGCAGGTCCGCATCCGAGATCCGCAGCTCGTCGAGGGTGAGCCGGCCGTCGGTGCCGATCCGGCCGAGCAGGGTGTCGGCGACGGCCTTCGGCTGCTCGGCGATCTCCTTGAGCATGAAGTAGTCGTAGCCGCCCTTCTCGGCGGCGGAGGCGTCCCAGTCCACGTGGTACTCGCGGACGGTGGCCGGGCTGCCGTCGAAGCCGGTCACGGTGACGCCCTCGCGGCGCAGCTCGACGACCTGGTCCTGGCCGAGCTCGATGGCCTCGCGGGTGTGGGCGATGAACGCGGCGACGTCGGAGGCGAGGAAGTTCTCGCCCTCGCCGCGGCCGACCACCAGCGGGGAGTTGCGGCGGGCGCCGACCACCACGTCGGGGGCGTCGGCGTGGACGGCGACCAGGGTGAAGGCGCCCTCCAGGCGGCGGCACACCACCCGCATCGCCTCGGCCAGGTCCCCGGTGTAGGCCTCGCCCAGCAGGTGGGCGACGACCTCGGTGTCGGTCTCCGAACGCAGGGTGTGACCGCGCTCGGCGATCTCCGCGCGCAGCTGCGCGAAGTTCTCGATGATGCCGTTGTGGACGACCGCGACCCGGCCCGCGTCGTCCAGGTGGGGATGGGCGTTCGCGTCCGTCGGCCCACCATGGGTCGCCCACCGGGTGTGCCCGATCCCGGTCGACCCCACCGGCAACGGAGACTGGGCCAACGACTTCTTCAGGACGTTCAGTTTTCCGGCCCGCCGGTCGGTGGCGATCCGGTCGCCGCTCTGCACGGTCACGCCGGCCGAGTCGTACCCGCGGTACTCCAGGCGGTCGAGTCCTTCCAGCAGGACGTCGAGGGCGGGGACGTCCCCGGTGTATCCGACGATGCCGCACATGGCGTTGGTCCTCGGGGTGTGGTCCCGCCGCCGGCCGGACCACCGGCCGGCGGCGGGGTTGACGGGTGATCAGGGATTCAGCGCGGACGCGGGGGAGACGAAGGTGTAGCCCAGCGCCTTGATGCCGGTGACGGTCTGCTGCAGTGCGCTCAGGCCGTACGACGGGTGGTAGAAGAAGCTGGCGAAGCCGTCCCTGACGGTGAGGTTGAGCTTGGCCGAGTTGATCATGTCCGCGGGGAGCCGCGGCGGGTTGTTGTTGGACATCACGGGTTCGTAGTTGCCCAGGTTCTCGGGCAGCACGGTCTCGCCGTAGACGTCCTTCACCGGGTAGGGGAAGAACTGGCCGATGAGCATGCTGTAGTCGATCGGGCCGCCGCTGAGCTGCCCCTTGAAGTACAGCGAGCGCTCGTAGCGGGCCGAGAACAGCGGCTCGAAGGTCTTGTAGTCGGTGGCCGAGCCGGCGTAGTGCGGGAACTCGAAGATCGTCGGCGGGGTGAGGCCGGCGGCCTTGAACTCCTTGATCGCGTTGTCCACCCGGCTCTTGGCCCAGGCGGCCGAGTCGTCCGCGACGGGTCCCTGGTGGATGACCCAGTCGGTGTTCTGGCACGGGGCCCGGAACTGGTACGGCGGGGTCTGGGTGACCGAGCACTGCGCGCGGTAGAACTCGAAGTCGTCGCCGGTGACGCCGTCGTAGGGGTTGGCGATGTTGCTGTACTGGTGGGTGTACCCGTGCATCAGCATGGTGCCGCCGTTGGCGATCATGAACTTGAGGGCGGCGACCACCAGGGGGGCCTGGGACAGCTTGATGGTCTCGGCCCGGCCGTTGTTGTAGGTGCCCTTGGGGTCGGTGTAGACCGGGATGACGCCGAAGCTGAACGGGATGTTCTGGGACTTCAGGTACCGGGCGGTGTTGATCAGTTGGGTCGGGTCGTCGGCCGGGCTGATGTCCTCCAGCCGGACCATCGCGCGGTGCCGGGTGGTCGTGCCGGGGGCCAGGGCGTCGAACAGCAGGTCGCTGAAGATCATCACGCGGTCGGTCTCGCTCACGTAGCTGAACGGGACGTCACCGATGTACGTCAGGTTGCCCGAGCGGATCGCCCACGGGACGGTCGCACCGGTGCTGTCGGTGGACTGGGCCAGCACGGTCACCTTGCTCGGGTCGGTGATGGTGTCACCCAGCACGCCGCCGCCGTTGAGGTTGCTGCGGGTGGGCGCCTGGCCCTTGTAGTTGACCGAGGTGATCTGGTTGTAGTTGAAGAAGGAGTTGGTCGGGTCCCAGCCGTAGGTGGCCGCGAACTGCGCCGGGCCGACCTGGTTGGCCAGGTTCCAGATGTTGTCGTACACCCAGATGACCGGGTGGCTGGTGGTGGTGACGTCGCTGTAGAACGAGGCCGGGACGGCGTCCGGGATCGGCTGGCCGTTGGTGTCGGGCGCCCCGTAGTAGGTGGAGCCGAAGTAGATCGTGGCGGTGTAGCTGTTGGCCTCGCCCGCCTGGTACTGGGAGACCGGCTTGGTGGTGACCTGGCCGAAGTGCCCGGCGAGGTTGGCGGTGACCATGGCGTACAGCTCGCCGAGGTGCCCGTACGGGCCGGCCGTGTCGTAGAGGACCAGCGTGTTCGCGGTGGCCGCCGCCGTCACTGCCTGCTGGGCGGCCTGCACCGCCTGGGTGGCCTGGGCGGTCAGCGCGGCGGGCGCGGCCTGCATCGCGGTGCTGGTGCCGGCGTCCTTCTGGTTCTTGGGCTTGACCTTCTCGTGCGGGTTCTTCTTGCGCTCCTGGTCCGCCTGCTTCTGGTAGTCCGCGTAGGCGCCGGAGACGTCCGTGGACTTCTTCTCGATGGAGGTCGAGCTCTTTTCGGGCTTGTCGGGCGGCGGTTTGGCCGACGCGGCGTACGGCGCGGCCAGCCCCGCGGCGAGCACGATGGCGAGGGCCGCCGCGGACCGCGACGGGTGTCCCCACCTCCGGCTCTTGGAATTTACAGGCATGGTGGCCCCTCGTGGGAATGAGGATTCAATTCCTGGACACGGGAAATTACGGGCCACGGTGCCCGCCGCCGACGGTGTCACGGAATGGACGCCGCCAGGGCCCATGGGATATCCGTCTCCCGGCGCACGGCTGGAAGCGGACGCGGCCCTGTGGTGAAACCCCCGGGACTGCGATGAGAACCCCCGGCCGGCCCCCGACCGGCCCGAAACCTGCTTCTGACCTGGTACTTCGCCCCCGGCCAGAGCCTGCGGTCTTCGAGGCGTACTGCCCTCGGCACAGCGTCAGAGCTGTCTGCGACCCTGCAGTGCAGGCTTATCAGTGACGTTGCCACCGCTTCGTCCACGTGTCAACAGTGTGCGGTGGGTCAATTCCAAGAAAATTCTCACCGCAAGGGAATTCGACTGTTGAATGGGTCGGTGCCGCGTGGTACGTTGGCCGTGATCAGTCCCCCAGGGGTGCGTGACGAACGGAGCCGGCCCCCCCCCCGCGCCACGGCGCGTGCGAGATCCACCCGACAGCCGGCCACCCGTCGCAGACTCGACATCTGGCAGGCCCGTGTCCATTCCGGGCCGTCCCACCACCCCGTTCTCCGATTGGGCAGTCCCATGTACGGGAGCTGCGGAGTCACCAGTGGACTCTGTTTCACGGCGGCGTCCGTCTTTCCGTCCGGAATCTCCGGATCAGCGGTCGCCAGGATCCTGCTGCAGGTCGCCGGCGCGGGCTTCGGCCTCTACGCCTGCACCGGCCTCGTCCTGCTGCTCGCCGGCCTGGCGCTCCGCCTCCGGGGCCGCGGCGGCCGCCCCGGCCCCGACGCGGAGGAGGGCCGCGGAAGCGGCGCAACGGCCGTCCGAAGGGGTGCGCCGTGGTGACCCTCCTGCTCTGGCTGAGCACCGCCGTCATCGTCACCACCATGACCTACAACTCCGGGCTGTTCGCCCTCTCCCGCCGCCGCTGGCACCTGGTCGACCCGGGCGAGCAGCGGCGGACCTACGTCTTCCTCCTCGCCTGTCTCAACGAGGAGCGCGTCCTCGGCGAGAGCCTGCGGCGGCTGATGGAACTGCCCCGGACCGACTGCCTCGTCCTGGTGGTTGACGACGCCTCGGACGACCGGACCGCCGAGATCGTCAGGGCCGCCGACCCGCACCGCGTCCTGCTGCACCAGCGGCACCTGCCCAACGCCCGGCGGGGCAAGGGCGCCGCGCTCAACGACGGCCTGCGCCACCTGGTCGAGTCCGGCATCGTCGCCGACCGGGACCCGGACGAGGTCGTCGTCTGCGTCCTCGACGCCGACGGGCGGCTGGCGGCCGGGGCCGTCGAGGAGGCCGACCGCTACTTCACGGACCCCCGCACCGGCGCCGTTCAGATCGGCGTGCGGATGTACAACCGCGGCCACAGCCTGCTGACCCGCATGCAGGACATGGAGTTCGTCGTCTACACCGACATCTTCCAGGCCGCCCGCCGCCACATCGGCAGCGTCGGACTCGGCGGCAACGGCCAGTTCATGCGGCTCAGCGCCCTGCGCTCGCTCGGCCCCGACCCCTGGAGCGACCGGCTCACCGAGGACCTCGACCTCGGCGTCCGCCTCATCGCCCGCGGCTGGGAGAACCAGTACTGCCCCAGCGCCGCCGTCCACCAGCAGGCCGTGATCCGGCTGAAGCTGCTGGTCCGCCAGCGCTCCCGCTGGTTCCAGGGCCACATGCAGGCCATGCGCCTGCTGCCGACGGTGCTCCGCGAGATCCCGGCCGGCGCGGCCGCCGACCTCACCTACCACCTCTCCAGCCCCGCGCTGCTGCTGCTCACCTCCTTCCTCCCGCTGGCCTTCCTGGCCGGGATCCTCGGCTTCGCCGCCGACTCGATCACCCAGGGGCACAACACCTTCCCCCTGATCTACCTGGTGCCGCTCTACCTGCTCGCCTTCGCCCCCGCCTACGCCTACGCCTACGTGTACAAGCGGCGGGAGCGGCAGCTCGGCGCCCTGCGCTGCCTGCTGCTGGCCCACCTCTTCGTGGCCTACGGCTACCTGTGGTTCGCCGCCGGCTGGTGGGCCGTCGGACGCGTGGTCAGCGGCCGGACCGGCTGGCTGAAGACCGCCCGCACCTGACGTCCGGCACCACCTGACGTCCGGCAGCCGAGGCCCCCGGACGTCCCCTCCCCCCGGACCCGTACCCGACGACGGGCCAGGACCCGGCGCGCCCCGCGCCGCCCCGGAACCCGTACCGGACCCCCCTGTCACCGCACCTTCGTGCCGCTGAGGAGCCACCGCCATGTCCCGTCTCCCCCTGCCCGACCCCGCCGCCGGAGCCACCCCGGACCGGCCGCAGCACCACGGCCACCGCCCACTGCACGCGGCCGTGATCCTGGGCACCCGGCCGGAGGCGGTCAAGCTCGCCCCGGTGCTGCGCGCCCTGGAGGAGTCCACCGACTTCGCCCCGCTGCTGGTCAACACCGGCCAGCACCGCGAGATGCTCGACCAGATGCTGGCCCGCCTCCAGCTGACCCCGCATCACGACCTGGCCGTGATGAAGGACCGCCAGCAGCTCTCCGACCTCACCGGCCGCCTGGTCGAGGGCATCGGCCGGGTGCTCCGGGCCGAGGGCCCCGACCTGGTGATCGTCCAGGGCGACACCACCAGCACCCTGTGCGGCGCCCTCGCCGCCTTCTACGAGCGGATCCCGGTCGCCCACGTCGAGGCCGGCCTGCGCAGCGGCGTCCTGGACAACCCCTTCCCCGAGGAGCTCAACCGGCTCCTGGTCAGCCGCCTCACCCGCTGGCACTTCGCCCCCACCGAACGGGCCGGCGCCCGGCTGCGCTCCGAGGGCGTCCCCGCCGACAACGTCTACGTCACCGGCAACACCGTGATCGACAACCTGCTCTGGGTCCGCCGCCGCGCGGCCGGCCGCTCCGCCTTCCGCACCGGCCTGCGCGGCATCCTGGTCACCCTGCACCGCAGGGAGAACCAGGGCGACCGGATGCGCGCCATGGCCGCCACCCTGCTGCGCCTGGCCCGCCGCTCCGACGTGGAGATCCTGCTGCCGGTGCACCGCAGCCCCGCCGTCCGCGACGTCCTGGTGACCGCGCTGCGCGACCAGCCGAACATCACCCTGACCGACCCGCTGGACTACTTCGACTTCACCGCCTCGCTCGCCGCCAGCGACCTCGTCCTCACCGACTCCGGCGGGGTCCAGGAGGAGGCGCCCAGCCTGGACAAGCCCGTCCTGGTGCTGCGCACCACCACCGAACGGCCCGAGGTGGTCACCGCCGGCGCCGCCCGGCTGGTCGGCACCGACCCCGACGCCATCCACGCCGCCGCCAACGGCCTGCTCGACGACCCGGCCCTCTACCGGAGCATGGCCGAGGCGCCGAGCCCGTTCGGCGACGGACGGGCCGCCCAGCGGATCACCACCCGGCTCGCCGAGGACTTCGCCGCCGGGCCCGCCGCCGGGATCGCCGTCGGAGCGGCCGCCGGCGACGCCCTGCCGGCCCGCTGGTGAGCCGCGACCCCCGGGACCCCTGCGGCCACCGCCGCCTCCGGAACGGGGCTCGTCGGACGCCGTCGTCGGCCGGCCCGACGCGGTGGTCCCCGGGCCCGGTGCGGACGCCCACCGCCCCGGTGCGGAGCCCCGCCGTCCCGGCGCGGACGACAAGCGGCCGCCCAGGCAGCATGCTGGTGCCCATGGACCCGGACCGGCCGAACCGGGCCGCCGCCACCCGCGGCCCGCCCCCGCCCCCGTCTCCCGCCGACCCCGGCCCGCTGCTGCTCCCCGCCCGGGCCTGGCGGAGGGTCCTGCTCCTGGTCGTCCCGATCGCCCTGCTCCTGGTCGTCGTGATGGTCGCGCTCACCTCCGGCTCCGGACTGCAGCGCTGGCCCGAGGGCACCGTCCACGGCCCGTGGCGCTCGGTCTTCGACGGCGGCGGGTTCACCGGCGAACGGGACGGCGTCCTCGTCCTGGAACCCGCCCGCTCCCAGCGCCCCGACGAGACCCACGCCAGCCTGGTGGTCTCCACCGCCTCCTACGGCGACCTCCGCTACCGGGTGCAGACCCGTACCACCGAACAACTGCGCCGGCCCGCCCCCAACTCCTGGGAGGTCGCCTGGGTGCTCTGGCACTTCACCGACACCCAGCACTTCTACTACCTGACCCTCAAGCCCACCGGCTGGGAACTCGGCAAGGAGGACCCGGCCTACCCCGGCAGCCAGCGCTTCCTCGCCACCGGCCCGCCCTCCTACCCGGTCGGCCCCTGGTACGCCGTCGACATCCGGCAGACCGGCGCCACCGCCAGCGTCATCGTGGACGGCCGCCACCTCGTCGACTTCACCGACACCGAGCGCCCGTACCTGCAGGGCGGCGTCGGTGCGTACACCGAGGATGCGCACACCGAGTTCCGCGACGCCTCGGTCCGCCCGGCCGGCTAGGCCCAGGAACGGCCGCTGTTTGTGCCCAGGCGGCCGCCGCGCGGACCCGTCCCCGCGGCGGGCGATCCCGATACCGGCAGGACCGCCGACACCACGGCCCGGTAGGTTGTCATCCGTGCCCACCGACACCGCGACCCGCCCGAGCCCGAGCGCCCTCACCGCGCGCCTGCCCGAGCGAGTCCGCGTGGGGTACTGGACCAGACTGGTGCCGCTGCTCGCCCTGCTGGCCGCGGTCACCCACATCCCGTCCTTCCTGCGCCCGGTCTGGAGCCCCGACGAGGGGTACCTGGCCACCCAGGCCAGGATGCTCGCCGACGGCGGCGTCCTGTACGACACCGTGGTCGACCGCAAGCCCCCGCTGCTTCCCTGGCTCTACCAGGCCTGCTTCGCGGTCTTCGGCTCCGGCTCGCTCTGGCCGCTGCGCACCCTGGCGATCGGCGCCCACCTGGCCACCGCCGTGCTGCTCGCCTCGATCGCCCGGGGCCGCTGGGGCAACCGGGCCGGCGGCGCGGCCGGCGTGCTCTACCTGCTGCTCTCCATCGGCCTCTCCCCGGAGGACACCCAGGCGGCGACCTTCGAGGTCTTCATGCTGCCCGCCATGGTCGCCGCCTTCCGGTACGCCGAGCGGCGCCGCTGGCTGGCGGCCGGCATCGCGGTGGCGCTCTGCTCGCTGACCAAGCAGACCGGCGGCGCGGTGATGCTGCCGGTGCTCTGGATGCTCTACCAGGACGCCCGGTGGCGCGGGGTGCCGTGGCGCCCGGCGCTGGCCAAGACCTCCTTCGGGTTCGCCCTGCCGATAGCCCTGGTCGCGGTGATCCTCACCAAGCCCAAGGGGTTCCTGTTCTGGGTGGTCACCGGCAGCGGCGACTACGCCTCCTTCGGCTCCAACTGGCTGCAGATGCTCGGCCGGGCCTTCGGCAACTGGGCGATCCTGGCCGCCGCCGCCCTGGGCTTCCTGGCGCCGCTGGGCCACCGGGTGTGGCGCCGGCTGCGGCACCGGCCGCTGCCGGTCCGCGGCGAGGAGTACGGCTCCACCGTGGACCTGTGGGTGTGGTTGCTCTCCTCGGTGGTCGCGGTCAGCGTCGGCTTCCACTTCTACGGCCACTACTACCTGCAGCTGATGCCGGCGCTGGTGCTGCTCGGCGTGGGCGCGGTCTCCACCGGCGCGGTCCGCTGGAAGCCGGTCCTGGTGTACTCGGCCGTCGCCTGCACCTTCTTCTGGGGCCTGGCGGTCTTCTGGCCCGGCCAGAAGCTGAACCAGACCGCCGAGGTCGCCACCGCCGTCGCCGCCCGCACCAGCCCCAAGGACACCGTCCTGGTCTGGGGCATGCACCCCGAGCTGTACTGGCTGGCCGACCGCCGCCCGGCCACCCGCTACCTCACCGCCGGCTTCCTCACCAACTACAGCGGAGGCAAGGACGACCAGAAGGTCGGCGAGCAGTACAGCGTCAGCAACGCCTGGCAGACCTTCGACGCCGAGCTCGCCAAGGGCCTCCCCGAGGTGGTCGTCGACGACTCCGGCACCGCCCCGTACCAGCCCGGCATGGTCCCCCGCATCGAGAGCCTGCTCGACACCCACTACGAGGTCGTCGGCATCACCGGCGACACCGTGATCTACCGCCTCAGGAAGGGCTAGCCCCACCCGACGGCCGGCCACCCCCGGAGGGAGCGGCCGTGGGCTGCCCCGACCGGTCCGGGACCAGCGTGCTCTTGGTGTACACCGTGAACGTCCACGGCCGTCCCTGGCCGCCGCCGAAGCCCATGCACAGCCGGGGGCCGCTGGGATCCACCGCGATCCCCTCCGGCTCCCGCCAGTCGAGCGTCCAGGCCGCCTCGGTACGGACCCGCTCCACCACCCGGCCGGTGCGCAGGTCGATGGAGGACACGCTGGCGTTCCCCTTGGAGCCCTTCGGATTGATGTGCGGCGGCCGGTCGGTGTCGAGGGTGTCGGTGTACGCGGTGCCCTGCAGCCGGTAGACGAAGTCGCCCATCAGCGCGAATCCCTGGAAGACGTCCTCGTCCGAGTCGGTCAGGTCGGTCTCGGCCACCTCCAGGATCGGGCGGTCGTACCGGCCCCGGACGACGTCCGCCAGGTCGAAGAGCCGGTAGTAGTGCTGCCCCTGGCGGCGGTGGCGCAGCGCCAGCCGGCCGGTGTGCGGGTCGATCGACGGCTGATTGGAGGTGGAGCCGGGAACCGGATTGTGGACCGCCACCTGTTCGTCCGCCATGGTGAGCACGGCCCGGTGCGTGAACCGCGTCCGGGCCAGGGCCCGGCCGTATCCCGACTCGGGGTTGACGTCGGTCTCGGTCCAGACGTACACCGACCCGCCCACCACCTCCACGCCGAGGCCGACGCCGTGGCCGAACCCCTTCAGCCGCATGAACTCCAGCCGGTTGCCCTCCAGGTCGAGCTTGTTGACGCAGAGGTCGCCGCTGACCCCCTCCTCCGTGGAGGCGGGTTCGCGGTCCCCGGGCAGCAGGGCGTCCGACTCCACGGCCTGGGTGACGTAGATGTGCCCGTGCACCCGGTCGAAGGCGAAGGACTGCGGCAGTGTGCCGTACCACAGCGGCTTCTCCCGGATGAGCCGGTCGCTGGCCGTCGCCAGGTCGAAGCGGGGGCCGGTGGGGGCCGGCACGCCCGCTCCCGATCCGCAGCCCGCCGCGCCCAGTGCCGCCAACGTGCCGGCACCGGCCAGCAGCAGGCTGCGGCGCCCTATTCGGGTGCGGTCGGCTGCCACCATGGGTTCCCTCCCGAGTGCGTCCCGATCATGATCCGGGCTGCAGTGTGCGACGTCGGCACGGGTCGCCCGGTTCCGGTCGCCCGGTCGGACCGATCCGGAGGGCCGCAGGTCAGAGCGCTGCGGGCGCCGTGTCCCGACGGACGTCGACGATCTGCCCGGTGATGTCGGAGATCAGGACGTCGAGGGAGGCCCGGGCCACCGTCCGGCTGGACAGCAGGGAACCGGCTGGCTCCTCACCGAACGCCTGGACCCGCATCGGGGTCAGCGTCCGCTCGGGGTTGACGCAGTTCACCCGGATGCCGTCGCCCGACCACTCGTCGCCGAGCGCCTGGGTCAGGTTGACGACGGCCGCCTTGGCCGAGGAGTAGAGGCTGTACTCGGCCCGGCCGCGGGTGTAGGAGCTGGAGGTGAACAGCAGCAGCTGGCCACGGGACTTCGCCAGGTAGGCGTGGGCCGCCCGGGCGATCGAGGCCGGGGCGATGAAGTTGACCCGCAGCGCCTCGTCCACCTCGGCGGCGCTCAGGTCGGCCAGCCGGCCGATCCGCAGCACGCCCGCGGTGTTCACCACGTAGTCGATCCGGCCCGATTCGACGTAGGCGTGCTCCAGCGCGGCCGCCACGCTCTCCGGGTCGGCCACGTCGGTGCCGGTGGTGCTCCGGCTGAAGCTGAACACCCGGGCACCGTGCTCCCCGGCCAGCGCCGCGATGTCGGCGCCTATCCCGTACGAGCCGCCCAGGACCACCAGGGTCTTCCCGGTGAGGTACTCCCGGTAGTCCTCCGGGTGGATGGGCTCGGCGAGGGTACTGGTGGAGAGCTGGAACAGCTTGTCGGCGATGTGGATGTCGATCGGCTGGGTCACCTTCATGTTCCGCTCCTCGCCGGCCACCACATGGATCGGGGTGTCCGGGAGGTAGCGCAGCACCACGGTGCAGTCGTCGGTGGCCACGAAACCGGGATCGCCCGCCGCCAGCGCGTAGGCGCGGCGGATCGTGGAGAGCCAGAACGCCTGCGGGGTCTGCCCGCGGCGCAGCCGGGAGCGGTCCGGCACGTCGGTGATGATCTCGTGCTCGCCGGCGGCCATGCCCGTGGTCGTGGTCACGATGATCGTGTCGGAGGACGGGATGGCGACGTCCACCGCGCGGTACGTGTCGAGGGAGTCGATGCACTCCTGGATGATCCGCTGGGAGACCAGGGGGCGCACCGCGTCGTGGAAGAGCACCTTGCCGTCCTCGCCGCCGGTCAGCTCGGACACGGCGGCGAAGGACAGCTCGGTGGTCGCGTTCCGGGTGTCGCCGCCCGGCACGATCCGGACCGGGCGGCGCAGCCCGGCTCCCGCCACGATCGCCTCCGCCTCGGCCACGAAGCCGGGGTGCATCATGAGGATCACGTGGTCGATCCCCGGCGCCTCGTCGAAGACGGCGAGGGTGTGCTCCAGGATGGTCTTGCCGGCGATCTTGATCAGCTGCTTGGGGATGGAGAGCCCGATGCGCTGGCCTGATCCGCCGGCGAGGATGACGGCGACGGTGAGGGGGGCTGCCGGGGCCGCGGACTTCATGATGCGGGGGTCCTTCTCTTCGGGGCGACGGCGCATGGCGGTGCGCCGCCGGTGGAGCTGGCGGGAGCCGAGGGGGGGTCAGCTCTCCATGTCGACCGCGTTGAGCGAGAGTTCGCTGTTGACGGTGTAGAAGGGACGGACCCGGGTCCGTCCGCGCGGGGTGTCCGGGATCACGGTGATCGGGTACTGCAGGACGGTCTTCTTGTCGTGGAAGTCGCCCATGAACCGGCCGACCCGGACGAGCGGCACCTCGGGGGAGAGGCGCACCCAGAGGTCCCAGACGTCGTGTGCGGTGGTCCGCTGCTGGGCGAGGCCCCAACAGGGCACGCTGAAGCTCAGCCGGTCGGGTCCCAGCTGGGCCGCCTGCACCTCGAAGTTCTTCTGCGGGTCCTGCCGCGACTTGGCCACCACCACAGGTGTCTGGAACATCGCCGCACCCCAGAGCGAGGCGCCGACCGTGATGTGCCCGTCGGCGATCTCGATCGAGTCGGACTCCACGTGCACCGGTCGGACCCAGGTACGGATCGAGAACGAGCCGTCGTCCGCGGTGAACGGGATCCGCGACTGCAGGACCGGGCCCTCGTGCCGCGGGCCGGCCGCGTACAGCATCCCCCGCTCGTCCCTGACACCGGACTTCAGGCGGCGCCGGGCCTGCCCGTCGACGGACTCGGCGTACACGTCCCAGTGGCCCTCGGCCAGCGGGCAGCCCGCCTGGGGGATGACCGCGGTCAGGTCCTGCGACGGGCCCTCCTGGAACTCGAACCGGACCGCTTGGGCGCCCTCCGGCGCCTCCCGGTTGAGGCAGAGCAGCCGGACCGGCGGCATCCCCGCGGTGATCGCCAGCCGCACCACGATGTCGCCGTGCGGGGTGACCCACCAGTCGGCGGTGGTGGGCAGCCCGCGGTCCGCCACCAGCTGGTTGAGCAGACCGTGGTACTGCGCCGCGACCTCCTGCGGCAGGTAGCGGCGGGCGCTGTCCTGGGCGGCCCGGCCCATGTGCGCCCGGCGCTCGTCGTCCTGGATCAGCCCGAGGATCTGCGCGGCGAGGGCGTCGGTGTCACCGACCGGCACCAGGTGCCCGTCGACGCCCTCGGTGATGATCTCGCGCGGGCCGTAGTCGCAGTCGGTGCTCACCACCGGCAGGCCGGCGTACATCGCCTCGATGATGTTCATCGGCAGGGCCTCGGAGTTCGAGGACGAGGCCGCGATCGAGCCCTTGGGCCACTCCACCTCCATCTGGTTGGAGGAGCCCATCAGCAGGACGTTGTTCCCCAGCCCGAGATCGGCGATCCGGGTGGTCAGCTTGGCGCGCTCGGGGCCGCCGCCGTAGATCCGCAGCTGCCAGTCCGGGCGCTGCGCCACGACCTTGGCGAACGCCTCGATCAGGTGGTGGTACTGCTTGAACGGCACCAGCCGGCCGGCCGAGATCACGATCTTGCTGGTGGAGTCCGAGGGCGCGATCGGCGGGACGGGCACGCAGTTGGGGATGGACCTCACCCGTACGCCGGTGTGGGCCAGCGCCTTCTGCTCGTTCTCGGCCTCCTCCCGGCTCACCGGGATGACCACGTCGAGCTTCTTGTACGCCTCCGGGAGGAGCTTGCGCAGGGCGGCGGAGTGGTCGGCGAGGAAGCGGTGCTCCTGGACGCCCTTGATGTAGTTCCCGCCCATCCTGGCGAGGCAGATCGCGATCCCCGGGTTGGTCGCGATCACCGCGTGGGCGTCGGTCTCGGCGAGGTACCTGGCCAGTCGGACCTCGGTGAGGCGGCTGAACTCCTTGCCGCGGAAGGAGTCCTCCTTGGGGAAGACCTTCGCGGGCTTGGCGGCCAGCGGGTCGTCACCGTCGTACAGATGGGAGTGCTCGCGGAGGTCCGTCAGGTCGACCACGCTCACCCGCGGGTCCACCGGCAGCGCCGGGACGTCACGGTCGCGACGGGTCGAGACGATCTCCACCTGGTGCTCGTCGGACAGGGCCGCGGCGAGGTTCAGCGTGCTGGTGATCGCGCCGCCGATGCCGTACCGGTTGTGGAGCAGGAAGGCGATCTTCATGAGGTCTCCCGTCGAAGGGGGCGTGACGTGCGGGTGGCGGTGCAGCGGTGCGGGTCGGCGCAGGCGGGCCGGGTGCTACATCTCGACGGCCCGGAGCGTCATGGTGTCCTCGAAGGCGTCCAGCAGTTGCTCGTGCTCGGGCTGGTGCGGGGTCCGGGCCTCGGCCTCGGCGTCCGCGCGGGCCACCGCGACCCGGCAGGCCTCGGCGAAGCGGTCCATGGACAGCGGGTGCTGCGGGCCGAGCAGGTAGTCGCGCAGTTCGAGCCGGTACGGCCGCAGCACGTCGTTCTCCGGGCGGGTCAGCATCCTGACCAGCTTGGGGATGCCCTTGGCGTTCGGCTTGAGCAGGTAGGCGGCGCGGGCCGCGGTGTTCTGCTCGCGGAACTCGCCGACGCCCAGGCGGGCGGTGTCGGTCAGCGCGTACGGCTTGAGCGTGCAGATGAAGTCGGAGACCACGCTGGAGATGTCACTGATCAGCAGGTCCGCCTGCTCGAAGCAGTCGTACAGGTGCGGGCCGGTGGCCTCGATCACCTGGTGCTCCCAGGAACCGCGGGCACGCCAGTACACCTCGGCGTACGCGGCGCGGAGGGCGGCGAGGCCGCCCTGCTCACCGTCCCCGGCGCCGTCGGCAGCGGCCTTGTCGAGGTCGCGGCCGCTGTCGCGGGAGAGCTGGGCGTCGTCGGTGTCGTCGTCGGTGAGCTCGGCGCGCAGCCGGTCCAGCTCGGCGACCAGCCGCTTCTCCTCGGTCTGGGCGGCGGCCCGCTCGGCGGCGCCCTCCTTGGCGGCGTCCTGCCAGCGCTCCTGGGCGGACCGCTTGGTGTTGGCCCGCTCGATCATGCGGACGATCCGCTCGTGGACCTTCTTGGCCTTGGGGTCGCGCAGGCCGGTGAAGGGGTGCGGCTTGTAGAGCAGGCGGACCGGCTCGCCGCCGCCGAGCAGCTTCTTGACGATGTTCTCGCCGGCCAGCAGCAGGGAGGTGTTGCCCGGGTCCTCGGTCCAGCCCTCCCAGGTGGGGGCGTAGAGGACGGTCGGGATCAGCCCGGTGCGGGCGGTCGGGCGGGCGGCCAGTTCGTCCAGCTGGGGGCGGCCGACCTCGACGATCTCCTCGTCGCGGACGCCGACGCCGGCCAGGGCGTACCGGTCGCGGCCGGCCCGGCCGGCCACCCAGACCTCGTCGTAGACCTTGCTGAACGGGTTGACGCTGGCCAGCTTGTCGCTGTCGCCGTGGCCGATGAAGACGTGGACGACGCCGGGGATGCGCAGGAAGTGGATGTTCTTGCCGACGTTCGCCGGGTAGAGCGCCACCCGCACCGAGGACATGTCCATGTTCATCAGGTGGGTGGCGGCCGGGACGCAGAGTACCGGCAGCGCGGTCGGGTTGAGCTGCCGCACCAGCCCGCGCTCACGCATCACCAGCATCGGGCGGTGGCCGCGTCCCGCGAGGTCGGCCATGGTGTCCAGCCACATGTTGACCTGGTACGCGGAGTCCTTGCCGCCGCTGAAGTACAGCACCACGTCCGGCCGGTACTCGGCGAGCCACTGGTCGATGTGGGCGAGGACCGCCTCCCGCTTGGGGAAGCGCAGCGCCCGGCGCAGCGAGGGCAGTAGCTGGAGGATGGTCAGCAGGGCGGTCACACTGGCCGCCAGCAGGCCTGCGGGCAGGCAGTAGTGGCGGCCCGTCACCATGTAGCCGACGATGCCGAGCAGCACCAGCAGCTCCTGGTGGAGCAGGCGCTGGCCGGGCTTGCTGAGCAGCCGGGTGGGCGGGGTGTCGGAGATCCGCAGGTCGCCGAGCGGCAGGTTGCGGGTGACCACCGGCAGGCTCCGGTTGCGCCGGATGCCGGCGGCCACGGCCGAGTACAGCGCCTGGAGCACCAGCAGCAGCGGGACCAGCACGGCGGCCTGCAGGTAGACCGCGTCGGCGGTGAGGCCGATCCGGCCCATCAGGACCAGCAGCAGCGAGGTCCGCAGCACGGTGCGCATGGTGACGCCGGCTCGGAGCTGACCGAGCCGCTTCATCATCTGCGCTTCCTGCATGTGCAGGTACATCTCGGCGGCGTAGCCGAGCAGGCCGACGCCGACGAACAGACGGGGTGACGGGCGGAGTGCGGCGAACAGCATCGCCGCGATGCAGGCGGCCATCACGAAGGCGACCACGAGGCCTCTGAGGCGGGTCGCGTTCATTCGGTGCTTGAGCTGCACCGCCTGCGCAGCGCTGAGCTTCACCATGGAGCGACGGTCCTCGGGCGGTCGTTGGAAGGGTGTTCGATGGGCGAGCCTATGCCATCGAGTGAAGATCAAACTACGGTGGGGTCAACGTTTTGATTACGATCGACCCTTCCCGTGAGGTGAACATGCCTCAACGCCGAAGGGCCGCACCCGGAGTGGGTGCGGCCCTTCGGTCACCGACGCGCCGAGCGATGGTGCGTCAGGCGGGGCGGCGACCGTCAGATCGGGACGGAGGCCAGGCCGGGGGCGAGGAACTTCTTGCCGTTCACCCGCTCGGAGACGCCCTCACGGTCGAGGTACGGCGTGATGCCGCCCAGGTGGAAGGGCCAGCCGGCGCCGGTGATCATGCACAGGTCGATGTCCTGCGCCTCGCCGACGACGCCCTCGTCGAGCATCAGGCCGATCTCCTGGGCGACGGCCTCCAGGGCCTTGGCCAGGACCTGCTCCTCGGTCAGCACGGTCTCGCCGAAGGAGAGCAGCGCCATGACCTCGGGGTCGAGGACCTGCTGGCCGTCCTGCCAGACGTAGAAGCCGCGCTTGCCGGCCTTGACCAGCTTGGAGAGGTTCTCGGAGACGGTGTACCGCTCAGGGAAGGCCGCGGCGAGGGTCTCCGACACGTGCAGGGCGATGGCCGGGCCGACCAGCTCCAGCAGCACGATCGGGGACATCGGCAGGCCGAGCGGCAGCACGGCCTTCTCGACCGTCTCGATCGGGGTGCCCTCGTCGATGGCGCTCTGGATCGCGTCCATGAAGCGGAGCAGGATCCGGTTGACCACGAACGCCGGGGCGTCCTTGGTCAGCACGGCGGTCTTCTTCAGCTTCTTGGCGACCCCGAACGCGGTGGCCAGCGAGGCGTCGTCGGTCTTCTCCGCGCGGACGATCTCCAGCAGCGGGAGGATCGCGACCGGGTTGAAGAAGTGGAAGCCGACGACCCGCTCCGGGTGCTGCAGCTTCGAGGCCATCTCGGAGACCGACAGCGAGGAGGTGTTGGTGGCCAGGATGGTGGTCGGCGAGACCACGGCCTCCAGCTCGGCGAAGACGTTCTGCTTGACGCCCATCTCCTCGAACACGGCCTCGATGACGAAGTCCGCGTCCCCGAAGGCGACGGCCTTGTCCAGGTGGCCGGTGACCAGGCCCTTGAGCTTGTTGGCCTTGTCGTTGCCGATCCGGCCCTTGGCCAGCAGCTTGTCGATCTCGGCGTGGACGTAGCCGACGCCCTTGTCGATGCGCTCCTGGTCGATGTCGGTGAGGACCACCGGCACCTCCATGCGGCGCGCGAACAGCAGCGCCAGCTGGGAGGCCATCAGACCGGCGCCGACGACGCCGACCTTGGAGACCGGACGGGCCAGCGACTTGTCCGGGGCGCCGAACGGCTTCTTGGCCCGGCGCTGCACCAGGTTGAAGGCGTACAGGCCGGCCCGCAGCTCGCCGCTCATGATGAGGTCGGCCAGGGCCCGGTCCTCGGCGTCGAAGCCCGCCTGCAGGTCCTGGTCCTTGACCTGGGCGATGATGTCCAGCGCCTTGTAGGCGGCGGGAGCGGCGCCGTGGACCTTGCCGTCGGCGACCAGGCGGCCCCAGGCGACGGCGTCGTCCCAGGCCTTGCCGCGGTCGATCTCCTCGCGCTCGACGAGCACCTCGCCCTTGAGGACCTTGGCGGCCCACAGGATCGACTGCTCCAGGAAGTCGGCCGGCTCGAAGATCGCGTCCGCGATGCCGAGCTCGAACACCTCCTTGCCCTTGAGCTGCTTGTTCTGGCTCATCGAGTTCTCGATGATGACCTTGATCGCCTTCGAGGGGCCGATCAGGTTCGGGAGGATGCTGCAGCCGCCCCAGCCCGGGACCAGGCCCAGGAAGACCTCCGGCAGCGAGAACGCCGGGACGCCGGAGCTGACGGTGCGGTAGGTGGCGTGCAGGCCGACCTCCACGCCGCCGCCCATCGCCGCGCCGTTGTAGAAGGCGAAGGTCGGGACGGGCAGGGCCGCGATCCGCTTGAAGACGTCGTGGCCGCCCTTGCCGATGGCCAGCGCGTCGGAGTGCTCCTTGAGCACCTCGACACCCTTGAGGTCGGCGCCGACCGCGAAGATGAACGGCTTGCCGGTGATGGCGGCGGCGACGATCGTGCCCTCGGCCGCCTCGGCCTCGACCTGGTCCAGCGCCTCGGAGAGCTTCGCGAGGGAGCCCGGGCCGAAGGTGGTCGGCTTGGTGTGGTCGAAGCCGTTGTCCAGGGTGATCAGCGCCAGCTTGCCGGCCTGCAGCGGCAGGTCCAGGTGGCGGACGTGCGCGGTGGTGACGACCTCGCCCGGGAACAGCTCGGCGGCGCGCTTCAGCAGCTCAGTGGTGCTCATGGTCACTTACCACCCTCGAAGTGCGGGTTCTCCCAGATCACGGTGCCGCCCATGCCGAAGCCGATGCACATGGAGGTCAGGCCGTAGCGGACGTCGGGCCGCTGCTCGAAGCGGCGGGCCAGCTGGGTCATCAGGCGCACGCCGGAGGAGGCCAGCGGGTGACCGAAGGCGATCGCGCCACCGTACGGGTTGACCCGCTCGTCGTCGTCGGCGATGCCGAAGTGGTCGAGCATGGCCAGCACCTGGACGGCGAAGGCCTCGTTGATCTCGAAGGCCTGGATGTCGTCGATGGTCAGACCGGCCTTGGCCAGCGCCTTCTCGGTCGCCGGCACCGGGCCGATGCCCATCACCTCGGGCTCGACGCCGGCGAAGGCGTACGAGACCAGGCGCATCTTGACCGGGAGGCCCAGCTCCTCGGCGACGTCCTCGGCGGCCAGCAGCGAGGCGGTGGCGCCGTCGTTGAGGCCGGCCGCGTTCCCGGCGGTGATGTTGCCGTGCGGGCGGAACGGGGTCTTCAGGCCCGCCAGCGACTCCATCGTGGTGCCCGGGCGCATCGGCTCGTCCGTGGTGGACAGGCCCCAGCCGGTCTCACCGGCGGCCGGGTTGGAGTTGCGGACCGCGATCGGCACCAGGTCGGGCTGGATGTCGCCGTTGGCGTACGCCTTGGCGGCCTTCTCCTGCGAGCGCACCGCGTACGCGTCGCAGCGCTCCTTGGTGATGTGCGGGAAGCGGTCGTGCAGGTTCTCCGCGGTCATGCCCATGAACAGGGCGGACTCGTCGACCAGCTTCTCCGAGACGAAGCGCGGGTTCGGGTCCACGCCCTCGCCCATCGGGTGGCGGCCCATGTGCTCGACGCCACCGGCGACGACGATGTCGTACGCGCCGAAGGCGATGCCGCCCGCGGTGGTGGTGACGGCGGTCATGGCGCCGGCGCACATGCGGTCGATCGCGTAGCCCGGGACGGACTTCGGCAGGCCGGCGAGCAGGCCCGCGGTGCGGCCGATGGTCAGACCCTGGTCGCCGATCTGCGTGGTCGCGGCGATGGCGACCTCGTCGATGCGCTCGACGGGCAGGTTCGGGTTGCGGCGCACGAGCTCGCGGATGCACTTGACGACCAGGTCGTCCGCGCGGGTCTCGGCGTAGATGCCCTTCGGGCCTGCCTTGCCGAACGGGGTGCGGACGCCGTCGACGAAGACGACGTCCCTCGCGGTACGAGGCACGGGGGCTCTCCTCCCAGGGGGACATGACGTGGTGCGCAGTCCGCACGGCTCACGGGTGGAGCGGCGCTGCTTCACCGTCATGCTACCCGCCGGTAACTAACTTGCCCAGGGGAGACGGGGGTGCGGGGGAGTGTGTTGCGCACCACGTACGCGGACGGCGGTCCGCCTGGGCAACCGGGCGACACGACCGGGCACGCAATCGGGCAATCACAAGGGGCGCGCGGGGGTACGTCCCAGCCGCCAAGGCTGGGACGTACCCCCACGCGCCCCTGTGGTCGGCCTGCTACGGCCTGTTACTGGGAGGCCGCCGCGGCGAAGGCGGCCGCGATGGCCGGGGCCACCAGGGCGACCTGCCAGCGGCGGGCGCCGAGCGTCCGCAGCGCGGCGCCGACCGACTCGGCGTCGGCCGGGGCGGGCGGTTCCCAGGAGACCCGCCGGACCAGGTCCGGGGTGATCAGGTTCTCGGCCGGGAGGTTGTGCCGCTCGGCGAGCTCGGAGACCGCGGCCCGCGCCCCGGACAGCCGGGCGGCGGCGACCGGGTCCTTGTCGGCCCAGGCGCGCGGCGGCGGCGGCCCGTCGTGCGGCGCCGAGGCGGGCGGCAGCTGGGCCTCCGGGATCTCCCGGGCCCGCTGCAGCGCGGCCAGCCACTGGTCCAGCTGCCGGCGGTTGACCCGCGGGCCGAAGCCCTGGACGGCGATCAGCGCGGGGGCGTTCAGCGGCATCGCGAGGGCGGCGTTGACGATCGCCGCGTCCGGCAGCACCCGGCCGGGGGAGACGTCCCGCTCGCGGGCGATCCGGTCGCGGGTCTCCCAGAGCTCGCGGACGGCGGCCAGCTGGCGGCGGCGCCGGACCTTGTGCAGCTGCGAGGTGCGCCGCCAGGGGTCGACCCGGGGGGCCGGCCGCGGGGCGTTCGCCAGCGCGGAGAACTCCTCCAGGGCCCAGGCGAGCTTGCCCTGGCCGGCCAGCTCCGCCTCCAGCGCGTCGCGCAGCTCGACCAGCACCTCGACGTCCAGCGCGGCGTACCGCAGCCAGGGCTCCGGGAGCGGCCGGGTGGACCAGTCCACCGCGGAGTGCTCCTTGGCCAGCGACAGGCCGAGGACGCTCTCGGTCATCGGGCCGAGGCCGACCCGGGGGAACCCGGCGAGTCGGCCCGCCAGCTCGGTGTCGAAGAGCCGGGTCGGCCGCATGCCCACCTCGGCGAGGCAGGGGAGGTCCTGGGTCGCGGCGTGCACCACCCACTCGGCGTCGGCCAGCGCCTCGCCGAGCGCGCTCAGGTCGGGGCAGCCGATCGGGTCGATCAGGGCGGTGCCGGAGCCGGCCCGGCGCAACTGGATCAGGTACGCCCGCTGGCCGTACCGGTAGCCGGAGGCGCGCTCGGCGTCGACGGCGACCGGACCGGTGCCGGCGGCGAAGGCGGCGACCGTCGCGGCCAGCGCCGCGTCGTCGGCCACGACCGGTGGCAGCCCCTCCCGCGGCTCAAGAAGCGGGACCGGGGCTGTCTCTGGGATGGCTGCTACGGCGTCGGTCACCCCCCAAGGGTACGACGGCACCCGACACCGGGAGTGTTGTCGGACTGGTCGCACGATGGTGGGACATGTGCCGGGGGTCACCGGCCGGCCGGCCGCGAGCCGCCGACGGGCTCCCGGCGAGCCGCCGACGGCCCGCTCAACGGCAGCCGCGGCGGCCCGGAGGAAACGTTCCTCCGGGCCGCCGCCAAGGATGGTTCGGATGCCGTCAGTGGATGATTCCGGTGCGCAGCGCGACGGCGACCATACCGGCCCGGTCGCCGGTGCCCAGCTTCCGGGCGATCCGGGCGAGGTGGCTCTTCACGGTGAGCGCGGACAGGCCCATCGCGACGCCGATCGCCTTGTTGGACTGGCCCTCCGCCACCAGCCGCAGGACCTCGACCTCGCGGCCGGAGAGCTCCCGGTAGGCGGCGGTCTGCGTGCCGGGGGCGCCGGGCGCGGCACTCGCACCGGGCTGTCCGTGCGCGCCGGGGTGGCCCGGCATGCCGGGGCGGCGCATCCGTCCGGCGAGTCCGGCGGCGCCGATCGGCAGTCCGGGGCGGCCGGGCATGGCCAGGTTGGTCCGGGTACCGGTGACCACGTAGCCCTTGACCCCGCCGGCCAGCGCGCTGCGGACCGCGCCGATGTCGTCGGCGGCGGACAGCGCCAGCCCGTTGGGCCAGCCGGCGGCGCGGGTCTCGGCCAGGATGGTCAGGCCGGAGCCGTCCGGCAGGTGCACGTCGGCGATGCAGATGTCGCGCGGCGTGTTGACCCGGGGGCGGGCCTCGGCGATCGAGGAGACCTCGATGACGTCGCGGACGCCCAGGGCCCACAGGTGCCGGGTGACGGTGTTCCGGACGCGGGGATCAGCGATGACCACCATCGCGGTGGGCTTCGTCGGGCGGTACGCGACCACGTTTGCGGGGTGCTCAAGAAGGACCGACACCAGGCCTCCTGCGGGGAGTGGCGGACGGAACCCCGATGGGGGCGGTCGGAGTGTTCCGCGTTTGGAAAGGGTCACTGACACCTTCGGCATCATGCGTGCCCGGCTTTAGCGAAAGATCACGATTTAGTGAGTAACAATACGGACAAACCGTGCAGGTGACCGATGGCGACATGCCCCGAAATCGCACAGATTCGATCAAATCCGAAGCCGGATGATCGCTCCTGACCTGCCAATTGACACGGAGTGCGCCACAAGTCACACTCCGTCAGCCCTGCGGGTGGCTCCGGCCGCGCGCGGCGGCGGTGTCCCTCAGTGGGGGCGTGGGCGTCGGCGCGCCGGCATCGGGACCACTCCGCCGAGTGACGGCGCGTCCGCGACCGGCAGCGGCGAGGGCGCGACCGGCGGGAGGCCGGCGCAGGTGCACAGCAGGTCCCCCCAGGCGGCCAGGTGCCGCTCGAACCGCCCGTCGGCCGGGCTCCAGGAGACCCGCATCTCGATCTCGGTGGAGGCGCCGCGCTCGGCCAGCGCCCCGAAGCCCTGGGAGTGGCAGCGGGTCACCGTGCCGCCCGCCTCGGCGAAGCCGGCGCCGTGCGCCTGCAGCGCGTCCATCAGCCAGGCCCAGCCCACCTCGGACAGCATCGGGTCGCCGGCCATCTCCGGCTCCAGCTCGGCCCGGGTCATCGTGACGATCCGGAACTCGCCGCCCCAGGCCTCCTGGCCGGCCGGGTCGTGCAGCAGCACCAGGGTGCCGTCCGCCAGCTCCTCGCCCTCCACCTCCACCGAGGCGGAGAGCGCGAAGGCGAACGGGGCGAGCCGGCGCGGGGCCGGGACGGGGGAGACCTGGAGTTCGGGCCGGAGCACCGCTCCGGCCAGCGCCTCGACCGCCTCACGGAACTCGATCGGCGCCGACTCCTTGCCCGTACCACCATCCTGTGCGGATTGCCCGCCGACCGCTGCCATGTGCGGAAGCCTAGGTGCCCCGGCGGTGCATTCCGAGCACTTTCGTGGGCGCGGCGCGCCGGAGCCGCCCCGCCGACCGGGATCCGGCCACGGTCTGGAGGAAGGCACGAGTGGCGGGCGAGGGGGCCGATCGCGGCCGCGTGCGAAGATTTGACCCGTGACTGAGACTCCCGCGGCGAACCCCGCAGCACAGACCGGCCGGACCACCCCCGCGCGCCGCGGCGCGGCGTACGACTCCGTGTTCCTGCGCGCGGCCCGCCGGGAGCCGGTGCCGCACACCCCGGTGTGGTTCATGCGCCAGGCCGGCCGCTCGCTGCCGGAGTACCGCAAGGTGCGCGAGGGCATCCCGATGCTGGAGTCCTGCATGCGCCCGGACCTGGTGAAGGAGATCACCCTTCAGCCGGTCCGCCGGCACGGGGTGGACGCCGCGATCTTCTTCAGCGACATCGTGGTGCCGCTGAAGGCGGTCGGCATCGACGTGGACATCAAGCCCGGCGTCGGCCCGGTGATCGCCGACCCGATCCGCACCGTCGAGGACCTCCAGCGGCTGCGCCCGCTGGAGCCGGACGACATGCCGTACATCACCGAGGCCATCGGCCTGCTGGTGGACGAGCTGGGCACCACCCCGCTGATCGGCTTCGCCGGCGCGCCGTTCACCCTGGCCAGCTACCTGATCGAGGGCGGCCCGTCGCGGACGTACGAGAACACCAAGGCGATGATGTACGGCGAGCCCGAGCTGTGGGCCGCCCTGGTGGAGCGACTGGCGGAGATCACCTCGGCCTTCCTGAAGATCCAGATCGAGGCCGGCGCCTCGGCCGTCCAGCTCTTCGACTCCTGGGCCGGCGCGCTCGCCCCGGACGAGTACCGCCGCTCGGTGCTGCCCGCCAGCACCAAGGTCTTCGAGGCGGTGGCGCCGTACGGTGTGCCGCGGATCCACTTCGGCGTGAACACCGGCGAGCTGCTCGGGCTGATGTCCCAGGCCGGCGCGGACGTGGTCGGCGTCGACTGGCGGGTCCCGCTGAACCTGGCCGCCGAGCGGGTCGGCCCCGGCAAGGGCCTGCAGGGCAACCTCGACCCGGCCGTGCTGTACGCGCCGACCCACGTCGTCGAGACCAAGGCCCGCGAGGTGCTGCACGCCGCCCAGGCGATCGGCGACAGCGGACACATCTTCAACCTCGGCCACGGCGTCATGCCGTCCATGGACCCGGACGCGCTGACCCGCCTGGTCGCCTTCGTCCACGAGGCCAGCGCCCGCTGACGGACCGGACGGCGGCGGGCGCGGGATGTGCCCCGCGCCCGCCGCCGTCCGTACCGCCCCCCCGCTACTCCTCCCCGGTCCGCTCGGCCGGTGCCGTCCACGGCTCGGCCTTCTGCGGGGGCGCGGCGGGCCGCTCCGGCGCGCCGGCCTGGGCGGGCAGCACCGGACGGGCGCCGGCCGGCCGGACCCGCCGGCGCAGCCGCCGCACCATCCAGCCGAGCGGCGCCAGCACCAGCACGAAGGGCGCCGCCGCGGCCAGCGCCACCAGCAGCCCGCGGAGCACCGCGATCAGCACCCGCCAGCCGGCGGCCAGGGCGTCGCCGATCGAGGCCCAGAAGCCGGGCCGCTTCTCCTTCGCCGGCTCGGGCGCGGTCCGCTCGGCGTAGAGCTCCAGGGTGATGGTGGACATCGAGGTCCGCTGTGCCAGCTCCTGCTGCTGCCGCTTGAGTGACTCCAGGTCGGCCTCGCGGCGGCTCAGCTCGCCCTCCAGCGAAACCACCTCGCTCAGCGACTTGGCCTCGTTCATCAGCGCCCGGACCCGGTCGACGCTGGCCTGCTTGCTCTTCACCCGGGAGTCGACGTCCACCACCTGCTGGGTCAGGTCGTCGGCCTGGCTGGACATCGAGGTGGTGTCGCCCAGCCGGCCGAGGTCGCTCAGGGTGGCCTGGTGCGCCGCCGAGGGCACCTTCAGGACCAGCTGGACCCGGCCGGGTCCGGGGGCCGCGCCGCCCCCGCTGCCGCCGCTGCCGACTCTCTCGGCGGTCCCGGCCGGGCTCGGGGCGCCCTGGGTGACCGACTCGCTGCCCACGTACCCGTGCGCGGCCTCGACCGCGCCCCGGGCCTCGTCCCGGGCCTTGGACACGTCGGCGACCCGCAGCGACAGCCGGGCCGTGTACGCGATGTTCTTCGGGTCGGTCACCGCCGGGGCGGACGGGCCGGCCTCCGCGCCGCCCTTCGCCGCGGCGGCCCCGGCCTGCGGTGCGGCCCCGTTCCCGCCGCCGGCCTGGGCGGGGGCGACCGCCCCCCGGTCCGCGCTCGCCGCGCTTCCGCCCTCCGAGGCGCTGCAGCCGGCCGCCAGCAGCACCGCGGCGACCGCGGCCGCCACCGTCGGGCCGCCCTTCCCCCGTCCGCCCCGTACTTCCCGTCGAACCATCAGGTCCTCCCCGCCACTCGGTCACGTCCGCTCGCGCGATTCGGGCCTTGGACGGCGGGCGGGCGGCCGCGGATCCCGTTCGGATGATCCCAACTCGGTCACGGCCAGGCCTCGTTCGAATCTACGAAGGCCCGTCCACGGAGTGGAAGGCGCCGCCGGGCCACGGCGGGGCTGTGCTGCAATGCTCAGCCGTGCAGCAGACACCACACCCCGGGCCCGACGCGCCCGGCAGCGGGCTCCGGCCCCTTCCCGCCCGGATGGCCGGCCCGGTCCGGGCCTTCGTCGAGGCCCTGCGCGCCCTCCACGCCGACCTCGGGCTCGGCCTGCCGGAGCTGGCCGAGCGGCTGCCGGCCGGCCGGTCCTCGATCGCCCGCTGCCTGGCCGGCCAGGGACTGCCGGACGAGGCCCTGCTGGCCCGGTGGTGCGATCTCGGACCGGCCGGCGAGCCGCACCGGCGCCGGCTCGCCGAACTCCGGCAGCGGGCCGCCGAGCACTGCGCGGTGGCCGAGCCCGGGCCGGACCGGCCGAGGACGGCCGGTGGCTGACGCACGGTCAACCGGGTGACGTGCGCGGGCACGGAGGCGTACCTCGTAGGGTTCCGTACGGACCGGGGGGCCCGCCCCCGGTGTCCGTTCTCGGGGGAGACCAGATGAGACTTCGCCACCGGTTCGCCGTGCTCGGCGTCGCCGCGCTGACCGCGGTCGGCTCGGCCACCGCCTGTGCGCCCACGGCCGGCGCCCACCCGCGTCAGCCCGCCGACGCCGGCGCGACCCCGCGCACCCGCGCGGTGCTCGACTGGCTCGGCCACCTGCCCGACCGCGGCCTGACGCACCGGACGGCCTCCGGCTTCTTCGCCGGGTACAGCGGCGCCGACACCCCGGAGTCCGGCAAGGACTTCGCCGCCCAGTACCGGCAGGTCGCCGAACTCGCCGACCGCACCGGCCAGTTCCCCGCCGTCCTGGCCTGCGACTACGCGAGCGGCTGGACCCCCGCCCCGAACCCGGCGCCGACCCGGATCGACACCGGCTGCAACCAGGCGCTGATCGACCACGCCCGGGCCGGCGGCCTGGTCTCGGTCAGCGTCCACCTGCCCAACCCGGTCGCCGGGGCCCCCTGGCGCGGCCCGCTGCCCGCCCAGGACTTCCGCTCCCTCACCGACCCGGCGACCCCCGCCGGGCAGGCCTGGCGGGCCGAACTCGACCGGATCGCCGACGGGTTGCAGACCCTGGCCGACGCCGGCGTGCCGGTGCTGTTCCGGCCGTTCCACGAGATGAACGGCGACTGGTTCTGGTGGGGCGGCCAGGCGCCCGCCGACTTCACCGCCCTGTGGCGCAGCACCTACGACCACCTGACCGGCACCCGCGGCCTGCACAACCTGCTCTGGGTCTACGCCCCCGACTGCGGGCGCGGCGACCCGACCGACCACTACGTCGGCAAGGCGTACGCCGACGTGGTCGGCCTGGACTGCTACAGCAACAGCCCGTCGACCATCGGAACCGCCGGGTACGAGCGGCTGCTCGGCCTCGGCAAGCCGTTCGCCTTCACCGAGATCGGCCCCGGCTCCGGCTCCGGCGGCACCTTCGACTACGCCACCTGGGCCGCCGCCCTGCACGACCGGTTCCCGCGGACCTCCTACTTCCTCGCGTGGAACGGCGAGTGGAGCCCGGCCCGCAACCTCAACGGCGCGGCCCTGATGAACGACCCGTGGACGGTCAACCGCGGCTCGGTCGACACCACGGCCGTGGCGGCCGACGCACCCGCCGCCGTCTTCCAGGACTTCGAGTCCGGCACCCAGGGCTGGACCGGCTACCACCAGCTGGCCGGCCCCTGGAAGGTCACCGAGTGGGCCTCCCACGGCACCTCCTCGCTCAAGGCCGACATCGACCTCGCCGCCGGCTCCGCCTTCCTCAACCGGGTCGGCCCGCTCGACCTCGGCGCGGAGACCACCCTCTCCCTCACCGCCCGCACCGCGCTCTGGGGCAACCACGCCGGCGGCACCCGGGCCAAGCTGTACATCCGCACCGGGACCGGCGCCGACTCCTCCACCTGGACCTGGACCGACGCCGGCGCCAAGCCGGTCGACGCCAAGGGCACCCGGTTCACCCTGGACCTGTCCAAGGTGCCCGACCGCGCCCATGTCCGGGAGATCGGCGTGGAGTTCGCCCCGGCCGCCGGGGCGAGCGGCCGGACCGCGGTCTACCTGGACGACGTCCGGGCCGGTGGGCTGCTGGCCGGGTTCGAGACCGGCACCGACGGCTTCGCCCGTACCGGCGGCACCGGCGGGCCCTGGTCCACGGCCGGGGAGGGCGCCGCCGACGGCACCCACGCGCTCAAGGCCGAGACCGACCTCGCCGCCGGGCCCGTCACGCTCGCCCGCACCGCCCCCGCCGACCTGACCGGCGCCGCCGCGCTCACCGCCGCCGTCGGCGCCCCCGCCGGCAGCACCGCCCGGCTCTACCTCCGCACCGGCGGCTCGGCCGACCCCTCCGGCTGGACCCGCTCCGAGGGCCCGGCCACCCCGGTCGACCCCGACGGGCGGATCCTGCCGCTCGACCTCACCGGCGCGGCGGACCTCGCCCACGTCCGGGAGATCGGCGTGGTGATCACCCCGCCCCCGGGCGGCACCGGCCCGGGCACGGTCCGCCTGGACGCGCTGACCCGCCACCGCTGAGGCCACCGCTGAGCCCCGACACGGCGCCACCGCCGAGGCGCGCTCGAATCGCGCCGGAGGGGTGCCCGGCCTCCGCGTAAAGGCTGCGAGACTGCTGGTCATGGCAGAACCACATGTGCTGGTGGTCGGCGGCGGCATCGCCGGCCTCGCCGCGGCGGCGTTCCTCGTCGAGCAGGGTGCCCGGGTGACCCTCCTGGAGGCCTCCGGCCGGGTCGGCGGCAAGCTCAGGGCGGGCGAGGTCGGCGGCGTCCGGGTCGACCTCGGCGCCGAGTCGATGCTCGCCCGCCGGCCCGAGGCCGTCGACCTCGCCCGTCGGGTCGGCCTCGGCGACCGGCTGGAGCCCCCCACCACCGCCAAGGCCGCGATCTGGAGCCGGGGCACCCTCCGTCCGATCCCCGGCGGCCAGCTGATGGGCGTTCCCGGCGACCTCGCCGCGCTCGCCGACTCCGGGGTGCTCTCCGCCGAGGGCCTGGACCGGGCCCGGCACGAGCGGACCACCGACCCCGTCACCGGGGACGTCTCCATCGGCGAGTACGTCGGCGGGCGGCTCGGCGCGGAGGTCGTCGACCGCCTGGTCGAGCCCCTCCTCGGCGGCGTCTACGCCGGACGGACCGGCGAGATCTCGCTGCGCGCCGCCATCCCCCAGCTCGCCGAGATCGCCCGGGACGGCGGCCCGCTGGTCGCCGGCATCCAGCGGCTGACCGGCCGCGCCACCGCCGCCGGACCGGTCTTCCAGGGCCTGCGGGGCGGCCTCGGCACCCTGCCCGAGGCCACCCTCGACCACCTCCGCGCGGCCGGCGTGGACCTGCGCACCGACCACCCGGTCGACGAACTGCGCCGCACCCCCGACGGCTGGCGGGCCGTCAGCCGCGGTGAGGTGCTCCACGCCGACGCCGTGGTGCTCACCGTCCCCGCCCCGCAGGCCGCCGCCCTGCTCCGCGCCGACGCCCCCGGCGCCGCCGCCGAACTCGCCGCCGTCGAGTACGCCGGCATGGCCCTGGTCACCATGGCCTTCCGCCGCGCCGACCTCGCCGGCACCCCACTGAACGGCAGCGGCTTCCTGGTCCCGCCGGTGGACGGCCACGCGATCAAGGCCTCCACCTTCTCCTCCAACAAGTGGGGCTGGCTGGACCGCTCCGCCCCCGACGCCTTCCTGCTGCGCACCTCGCTCGGCCGGCACCGCGAGGAGCAGGCCCTCGGCCTGCCCGACGAGGAACTCGTCGCCCGCTCCCTCGCCGACCTCCGCGAGGCCGTCGGCCTGCGCGCCACGCCGTACGCCACCGCCGTCACCCGCTGGCTCGGCGGGCTCCCGCAGTACCCCGTCGGCCACCTCGACCGGGTCGCCCGGATCCGCGCCCACGTCGCCCGAGCAGGCCGGCTGACGGTCTGCGGGGCCGCGTACGACGGGGTCGGCATCCCCGCCGTGATCGGCGGAGCCCGCCGTGCGGTGGACGACCTGAACCTCGACGATCTGTCGACCCCGACGACGGGCCGACCCGCCACGGAAGGGACAATGGGCGCATGACCGATACCACTGAGCAGCCCGTGAAGAAGAAGGCCCGCGACCTCAACCAGGTCATCCGCTACACCATGTGGTCGGTGTTCAAGCTCAAGGGCGAGCTGCCCGAGGACCGCGCCGCCCTCGCCGCCGAGGTCGAGGAGCTGTTCGAGCAGCTCGCCGCCAAGGACGTCACCGTCCGCGGCACCTACGACGTCTCCGGCCTGCGCGCCGACGCCGACCTGATGATCTGGTGGCATGCGGAGGACTCCGACGACCTGCAGGAGGCGTACAACCGCTTCCGGCGGACCGCGGTCGGCCGGGTGCTGGAGCCGGTCTGGTCGAACATGGCGCTGCACCGCCCCGCCGAGTTCAACAAGTCGCACATCCCGGCGTTCCTCGCGGACGAGCGGCCGCGGGACTACGTCTGCGTGTACCCGTTCGTGCGGTCCTACGAGTGGTACCTGCTGCCGGACGAGGAGCGGCGGGCGATGCTCGCCGAGCACGGCAAGATGGCCCGCGGCTACCCGGACGTCCGGGCCAACACGGTGGCCTCGTTCGCGCTGGGCGACTACGAGTGGCTGCTGGCGTTCGAGGCGGACGAGCTGCACCGGATCGTGGACCTGATGCGGGACCTGCGGCCCTCCCGGGCCCGCCTGCACGTCCGCGAGGAGGTCCCCTTCTTCACCGGCCGCCGCAAGGCCGTGAGCGAGCTCCTCGCCGGCCTGGTCTGACATACGGCCACCCGGGTTCATCAGGGGCGCGGGGACCTGCGCGAAACGGGAGGCTCCGACGTGTGCCCTCCCGCTGCGCGCAGTTCTCCCCCAGCCTTGGCGGCTGGGAGGTGCCCCACGCGCCCCTGCGGTTACCCGGTTGCCCCGGTTATGCCGGTTGTGCCGGTGGGGGCCGCGTGGGGTGGGGGTCAGTGGCGGAGGGCCGCGCGGAGGCGGGGGTCCGGGTGGGCGTCGGGGCCGGACATGGCGACGGCGGTGAGGAGGTCCCGCTCAGGGTCGTCCGCGGGTTCGGTGTGCCGCGGCAGCCGGGCCGTCCGCAGCAGGTCCTGCCCCGCGGGCGCGGCCCACAGCAGGTAGGGGTGCGCGTCCACCTGCGCCATCAGCAGCGTCCCGCAGGTCAGCACCAGCGGCAGCGCGAACCAGGCCAGCGCCGCCTGGGCGTCCCCGGTCCCCGGTGCGGCCAGTGCCAGCGAGGCCGCCAGCAGGCCCAGGCTCAGCAGCAGCGCCCACCGGACCTGCCGGACGGCCCGTACCGCGTTCTCGCGGACCACCGACGGCGTGGCCAGCCCGGCCAGGGTGAGCCGGCCGCCGATGTCCAGCACGGTGGGGTGGGCCGCCATCCCGGTGCGCAGGTCGGCGGTACGGCACTGGCCCTCGGGGCCGATGACCTCGATCAGGGCCCGTTCCAGGCGGCTGCGCCCCTGCGGGTCGACCACGGTGGTCCAGCCGGTGTGCGCGAGGTGGAGCCGGCCGCGGGCGGCCATCCGGACCAGGGCGAGGTCGACCACCCGGGTGGGGCCGCCGGCCAGGTAGGCGGTCTCGAACAGGCCGACGCCGGCCGCCTCGGCGCTCCCGGCCGCCGGGGCGGTGTGCGTCGCCAGGGCGTCGGCGGTCGCCACCACCCGGACCAGCCGTACGCAGGAGAACACGGCGGCGGCGCAGGCCGGGACGAGGAGCAGCAACCACATGGGAGTTTTCTAGACCGGGCCCCGGCGTCGGAGGAACGGAACGCCGGGGCCCGGTACCGAACTGTGACCCGGACCTCCGGTTCAGGAGCCGCAGCCGCCACCGCCGCCGCAGCTGCTGGAGGACCCGCAGCTGGACGAGGAGCCGCAGCTGCTGGAGGAGGAGGACCCGCAGCTGGAGGAGGACGACCCGCAGCTGCTCGACGAGGAGCCACAGCTGGAGGAGGACGACCCGCAGCTGTTGGAGGAGGCCCCGCACCAGGAGCTGCTGTCCGTGGAGCTGCAGGTCGAGGAGGACGAGGAGGAGGAACCGGAGAAGGAGGAGCTCACCAGCCGGGCCTGCAGGGCCTCGCGGATCGCGTCGTCCTCCAGGGCCGCCACGCCGGTGAGGGCCACCGCGCCGAGCAGCGCGGCCTGCGCCGGGTCGATGCCGTGCGGCTGCCAGGTGCTGCCCTGCCTCATCAGCTCCAGCTGGCGCTTGCCGGCCGGGGTGATCCGCTCCTTGCGCTGCCGGGTGGCGGTCAGGAAGCCCAGGGTGACCACCAGCAGCGCGGCGAAGGCGCCGAACGGGCCGCTGCGGCCCGCCTGCTCGGCCTCCGACTGGGCCGCCCAGACGATGAGCGAGACCACGCCGAGGACCACGGTGACCAGCACCGACAGCCAGAGCATCCGGCGGGCCCGGCGGGCCGAGCGCTGCAGCTCGGGGCGGCGCATCAGGCCGCGGTCGGCGAGCCGGTTGCCGATCTCCTGGACCGAGGTGTCCTGCATGACGGCCGGCTTCAGCTTCTTCAGCTCACAGCTGCGGGTGCGCCCGGCGGCGTTGATCACCGCGTACTCGACCGAACCCCGGGCCACCGGGTCGGTGATGGTGACCTGGCCCGAACGGGAGATCACCGCCCGGCCCTCGCGCTCCATCCGCACCAGCGCCACGTCGACCACCCGGGTCGGTCCGCCGGCCAGGAAGGCCGCGTCCAGCAGCGGGATGCCGCGTCCCGGCAGGCCCTGCGGCCGGGGCACCCGGCGCACCCGCTGGACGGCGATGCTGGTCCACAGTGCCGCCGGGACCACCAGCAGCAGGCTGATGTAGAACTCGATGTGCCACATGGTCTTTCCCCCGATTCGTTCGTGGTGGGCCGTCGCGGTGGGGCGGCTCGGCCTCGGTGTCCTCGCGCCGGGCGGGGCCGGCACGGTCGTGCTCGTGGTGTTCGGTGTCCTCGGCCGGTGGGGCCGGCACGGTCGTGCTCGTGGTGCCCGGTCGGCCATCCCGGCCGGGGCAGGCCGCGGTCAGCGGGCCCGGCGCCGCCAGGGTGCCCGCAGGCGACCGGGCGGATCGAGCCACCCCGTCAGTTCCCGGCGCCAGGGCGCCCGCGGCAGTTCGGCCAGCGCCCACTCGGCGAAGGCGCGGGCGTCCCCCCGGTAGCCGCCGGTCAGCGGGTGGCCCTCGGCGTACCGCAGGAACAGCGGCCCGTAGTCGGCGCCGAGGATGTGTTCCACCTCCGGCACCACCAGGGCCAGCGTCTCCCGGCGTTTGGCGGCCAGGCCGCGGCCCTGCTCGCGGATCCGGGCCTCCTCGAAGCCCTCCGGCACCGGTCCGCCCGCGACCAGCGCGGCCAGCAGGGCGGTCTGCCGCTCGGCCAGGGCGGCCCGGACCGGGGCGAGCCGGTCCTCCGGGGCGGTCGGCTGCTCAGGCATGCTGCGGCACCCCCCGGTACACCGTGCGGATGGCGGCCAGCTCGGCGGCCAGCTCGGCGGGCGGCGGGAAGGCGCCGTCCCGCTCCAGCAGCACCCCGGGCGGCCCGACCCGCTCGCAGAGCGCGGCCAGCACCTCCAGGACCGGCTCGGTGACCGGGTGGGTGTGGGTGTCGTGCCACACCCCGTCCCGCTCGATCCCGCCCGCGACGTGCACGTACGCGATCGCCTCCAGCGGCAGCCGGTCGAGTTCGGCCGCCACGTCCAGCCCGAGGTTGACCCGGTTGGTGTGCAGGTTGGCCACGTCCACCAGCAGCCGGACGCCGGTCCGCTCGACCAGTTCGGCGAGGAACTGGCCCTCGGTCAGCTCGTCCTCGGGCCAGCGCAGGTGCGCGGCGATGTTCTCCAGGGCCAGCGGGACGGGCAGCTGCTGCTGGGCGATCCGGACGTTCTCCGCGATCACCTCCAGCGACTCCCGGGAGCGCGGCACCGGCAGCAGGTGGCCGGCCTCCAGGCCGCCGGCCCGGACGAACGCCAGGTGCTCGGTGACCAGCGGTGCGCCGACCGCCTCGGCCACCCCGGCGAGCCGGGACAGCCGGGCCGGGTCCGGGAGTTCGGCCCCGCCGAGGCCCAGCGAGACGCCGTGCGGCACCACCGTGGTGCCGCGCTCGCGCAGCAGTGTGAGCGACGCGGGCAGGTGCCCGGCGCAGATGTTCTCGGCGACCACCTCGACCCAGTCGAGGCCCGGCAGCCGCTCGACCACGGTGTCGATCTCGGCACGCCAGCCGAGGCCGACCCCCAGCCGGGGAAGGATGTCAGTCATGTGTGTGCCCCCTTTCCGGAGGGCTCGCCGAACGGCGGAGATGAAAGAGAGGGTGGGCCGGCGAGGCTTCGTCGCGCTCGTCGCGCCCTGCTGCTGAGGGTGTATCCCCGCAGGTCCGCTGCCAACCCGCATCAGCCGTTCTCAGAGCGAGAATTGAGCTTTCGGGAGGCCCGCGGAAATTCAGCGGTGGCCAGGCGTCGCGACGGTTAACCTGACGCGCATATGACGACTCCCGTGACTGTCCGTGCCTTCCGCCCCGCCGATGCCCCGGCGGCGTCGGCAGCCTACTCGGCGGGCCGTTCCAACGACCGGCTGGGCCACCGCCGGTGCGCGAGCGAGTGGAAGCACATACGGGAGCTCTGAGGCCCGCCCGGCCCCGCCGGTTCCGGGGCGGCGGTCAGGCCACCTCGACGCCGTGGGCGCGGGCCAGCCCGGCCAGGCCGTCCGCCCAGCCCTGGCCGACCGCCCGCAGCTTCCAGCCGCCCCCGTTCCGGTACAGCTCGGCGACCAGCATCGCCGAGATCGCCGGATCGGCCGGCGGCCGGAACGACCAGCCGCCGCCCGCCGCCCCGGACACCCGCAGCTCGGCGTCGCGCAGCTGGGCGCAGGTGGTGTCCGAGTCGGCGTCCATGTTCACCGAGATCGCCACCCGGTGCACCGTGCCCGGCAGGTCCAGCGGGCGCAGCGTCGCCGTGCGCTCCTCCTGACGCAGCGTCACCGCCCCGCCCTCGGCGGTGGGCTGGTGGTAGAAGACGAAGTCCTCGTCCGAGCGGACCCGGCCGTCCTCGGCGAGCAGCAGCAGGGTGAGGTCCGCCTCGGCGCCGGTGGAGCCGAACACCACGGTGAGCTCGGCGAGTTCGGCCGGCTCGGGCCGGACGTTCTGCCCGGGGGAGAGCTCCTGGGCCCGTCCCGCGGCGGACCGGCTCCCGCCGGACCCGCGCCGGGTGGCGGCCGGGGGAGCGGCGGCCGGAGCGGCGACCGTGCCGCCCAGCCGGCCGGACAGCCCCTGCTCGTGGAGCAGCCGTACCAGCGTCGGCCCGTCCACCAGGGTCAGCGGCTTGCCCTCCGCCCAGCGCCGCGAACCCGGCCCGAAGCCCGAGGTGGTGACCAGGATGCCCCGGTTGGCGCCCTGCCGGACCATGGTGGCGTCCAGGTCGCGCACCGCCGCCGGCGGCACGGTGTGCCGGTACCGCTTCGCCTGGATGACGATCCGCCCGCCGGTGATCGGGTCCGGGTCCTCGGCCAGGACGTCCACGCCCTCGTCGCCGCTGCGGGCCGTGGTCGAGGTCCGCAGGCCGCGGCGGCGGAACAGCTCGGCGATCAGCTCCTCGAAGGCGATCGGATCCATCTCGAACAGGTCGGGACCGTCCCCGCCGTCCCCGTCCCCGGCGCCCATGCCGTCCGGGGCGAGGGTCGAGGCGGCCACCATCGGCGCCGGGTCGGTCGGCAGCTCGGGCTTGACCGGCGCCGCCTTCTCCGGACGGGCCGACAGCCGCCCGCCCAGCCCCTCCACCAGGCAGTCCACGGCCGACACCCGGTCCAGCGCCAGGGCCCGGAACGCCGTACGCTCCACGGCCACCGCCACCAGCGTGCGCCGCTCCTCCCGTCCGGTCGCCGGATCCACCGCGTCCAGGAAGCCGTTCAGCACCACCGACTCCACCAGCCCGCCCGGATCGGCCCGCAGCAGCGCGTCCAGCACCCGCAGCGCGCACTGCGCCAGCACCTCGCGGTACAGCGCCCGCCGCTCCGTCGCCGACCGGGCCACCTCGGCCTCCCGGTCGTCGGCCTTGACGTACCGCAGCCGCGCCACCGCCGGCACCACCTCGGCGCCCGGCAGCCGCCGCTCCACCACCAGCCGGCGGGCCGCCGCGTCCCAGGTCAGCGCCCCCTCCACCGGGAAGCCCTCCGGCCAGTCGTCCCGCCAGCGCAGCGCCGTCTCGAAGTACTCCACCACCGCCGCCGGGTCGCCCGCGCGCAGCCCCGCCACCAGCCCCGCCGCCTGCTCGGCCTGCCCGGCCGCCCAGCGCAGCCGCTCGGCGGCCCAGGCGTCGTACTGCGCCCGGTACTCGGCGAGCTGCCCGAGCCGCTGCCGCTCGGCCGCCTGCGCCGCGTACCAGTCCTGCTCGTAGCGGGCCCGGGCCTGCGCGGCCTCCGCGTCGAACCGCCGGCGGGCCGCCGGGTCCGCCGCCTGCGCCCCGACCGGCGGCGGCACCAGGTACCAGGCCTGATCGGGCATCGGCACCGGAACGCCCAGCGGGCCCGGGTCGAACGGAGGCACCCGGACCGGCCCCTGCAACTCCGCCGGATGGAACGCCGGACCGGCCAGCCCGGCCGCCAGCACTCCGCGCAGCCGGTCCACCCGGGCGTCCAGCTCGGCCGTCCGCCGGGCGGCGTCCGCCTCGCGGCCCTGCTGGTACGCGCGCAGCGCCTCCTTGCGCCCCTGGGCGGCCGACCGCTGCGCCTCGCGCTGGGCCCGCTCGTACGCCCGCCGGTCGGCCTCGGCCGCCCGCCGCCGGGCCTCCTCCCGCCGGTGCTGCTCCCGCTGCGCCTCCGCCAGCATCGCCAACACCCCGGAGCTGCGCCGCCCTGCCACGTCCGTCCCCTCCCGCACCCGTTCGACAGACGATCAGTCTGGCATCCGGTGGGCCGGACGGAGCGGGTCGGGGGCGAACCGGCCGGAACCGCGGTCTACTCGGCGGGCTTCAGCGTCAGCGAGACGGAGTTGATGCAGTACCGCTGGTCGGTCGGGGTCCCGTACCCCTCGCCCTCGAAGACGTGGCCGAGGTGGCCGCCGCAGCGGGCGCAGCGCACCTCCACCCGCCGCATGCCGTGCGAGGTGTCCTCGATGTACTCGACCCGGTCCTCGGCCAGCGGCGCGTAGTACGACGGCCAGCCGCAGTGGCTGTCGAACTTGGTCTCGCTGCTGAACAGCTCGGCCCCGCAGGCCCGGCAGCCGTACACGCCGACCGTCTTGGTGTCGGTGTACTCCCCGACGAACGGCCGCTCGGTGCCCGCCTGCCGGAGGACGTGGTACTCCTCCGGCGACAGCTGGGCGCGCCACTCGGCGTCGGTCTTCTCGATCTCGTAGCTCACGGCCGGCTCCCGGGGTAGTCCGTCAGGCCTGGAGGTCAGGCCTTGGATGCAACGTCGGCGAGGACCGCCAGAATTTCGGGGCCGAGGGTGGTGACGTCGCCGGCGCCCATGGTGAGCAGCAGGTCGCCCGGGCGGGCCAGGCCGGCCAGCCGCGCGGGGGCGGCGGCGAACGCGTGCTCGGCCGCCACCTCGGCGCCGGCCCGGCGGGCGGCGTCGATGATCAGCTCGCTGGTGACGCCGGGGAGCGGGTCCTCGCGGGCCGGGTAGATGTCGAGCACCACCGAGGCGTCGGCCAGCGCCAGCGCCTGCCCCATCTCCTCGGCGAGCTGCTGGGTGCGGCTGAACAGGTGCGGCTGGAAGACCACCAGCACCCGGCCGGCGCCCGCCGCCTCCCGGATCGCCTCCAGGTCGGCGGCCATCTCGGTCGGGTGGTGGGCGTAGGAGTCGATCACCTGCACGCCGTTCGCCTCGCCCTTGAGCTGGAGCCGGCGGTTCACCCCGGTGTAGGCGGCCAGCGCCTTGGCCAGGTCGGCCGCGGGCACCCCGAGGGCCACGCCGGCGGCCAGCGCCGCGACCGCGTTGTGCGCGTAGTGCCGGCCCGGCACGGAGACCGTGAAGGACAGCTCCTCGCCGCCGATCAGCACGGTGACCTCGCTGGTCATCCCGCGGGCGACGACCGACAGCACCCGGACGTCGGCGTCCTCGGCGGCGCCGACGGTCACCACGGCCAGGCCCTCGCGGCCGGCCACCCGGCGGGTCAGCTCGCGGGCGCCCTCGTGGTCGGCCGACACCACCAGGGTGCCGCCCGGCACGATCCGCCCGACGAAGGTCTCGAAGGACTCGTAGATCTCGTCCATCGAGGCGTAGTTGGCGTGGTGGTCCAGCTCCACGTTGAGCACGATCGCCACCTCGGGCGCGTACTTGTGGAAGCTGCGGTCGGACTCGTCCGCCTCCGCGACGAAGATCTCGCCGGCGCCGTGGTGCGCGTTCGACCCCGGCACGTCCAGGTCCCCGCCGATCGCGTACGAGGGCTCCAGGCCCAGCTCGCCCAGGCTGACCGCCAGCATCGAGGTGGTGGTGGTCTTGCCGTGGGTGCCGGCCACCGCCAGCGCCCGGCGGCCGCCCATCAGCGCGGCCAGCGCGTCGGAGCGGTGCACCACCGGCACCCCCCGCTCGCGGGCCGCCACCAGCTCCGGGTTGTCCGCGCGGATGGCGCTGGAGACCACCACGCTGCTGGTACCGGCCGGCAGGTTCTCGGCGGCGTGGCCGACGTGCACCTCGGCGCCGAGCGCGCGCAGCGCCGCCACGGTCTCGGACTCCCTGGCGTCGCTGCCCGACACCCGGGCGCCGCGCACCGCCAGGATCTTCGCCAGACCGGACATGCCGGCGCCGCCGATACCGATGAAGTGCGGGGCGTGCAGGTCGTGGGCGGCGTCGTTCAAGAGAGTGCTCCGTACAGAAGGCGGGAGAAGGGCGAATCGTCCTCGCGGAGGTTCCGCAAGGACGATTCTGCCCTACCGGGGCCGGCGGGCGGCCCGGGTCAGGAGTCGCTGGCGAACAGCTTCAGCACCGGCACGCCCACCTTGTGGCGCGCCTGGGAGGCCCAGTCGCGGTGGAAGAACTCCTCCACGAAGTGCGGCGAGGTCAGCACCAGCACCTCGTCCGCGCCGTTCTCCTCCACGACCTCCTTCAGCCGGTCCAGAGGGCTGCCCTCGACCACCGCGCCGGTGGCCTCCGCCCCGGCCTGCTGGAGGTGGCGGAGGCTGTGGGCCAGTGATTCGCTCGCAAGAGTGGGCTCCTCCTCGCTCTCGTCGTGCTCGTGCACCGCCTTGTCGAGATGGCCCAGGGCCACGTCGTCCAGCGAGCGCAGCAGCTCGTCCTGCTTGCCGCGCGGCTGCATCAGGACGACGAAGGAGACCTTCTCGTCGCCGTGGAGGGTGGTCACCAGCTCCACGTCGGCGTCGGAGAGCGCCTTTTCGATCATCAGTACGGTCTTGAACACGTGACTCCCTTCGCTGGTGCGGGCCCCCGGGTCAGGTGTCCCTTCCCCGTACTCATAGTGCCCGGAGGACGCTTTCCTCACGCTGCCCACGCGCCACACGGACCACCGGGCGGGCGGGCCGGCGGCGTCACCCGGCGCGGAGGTACCGGCCGAACAGGAAGCCCTCGTCCTCGATCAGCGACGCCAGCCGCATCGGCTGCGCCCCGGGGAGCCGGGGGCCGGCCGCGATCCGCGGGGCGTCGCCGACGGTCACCAGGGGGGCCAGCGACAGGCACAGCTCGTCCAGCAGGCCCGCCGCCGCCACCTGGCCGAGCAGCCGCGGACCGCCCTCGGTCAGCTGCCGGGTCCACCCGCGGCCGGTGAGCTCCCGCACCGCCGCCGGCAGGTCGACGTCGCCCTCGCCCGCCACCACCACGTCCGCCACCTCGGCGGCCGCCCGGCGCCGCTCGGCGGGGGAGTCGGAGGTGGTGATCACCACCGTGCGGACCAGGGGCTCGGTGAACAGCGGGGCGGTGAGGTCCAGGTGCAGGCTGCGGGTGACGATCGCGATCGCCGGGGCCGGGGGCTGCCCGGCGGCGCGGCGGGCCGCGGCGAACTCCGCCCGCGCCCGGGCCGGCCGGTACCCCTCCGCCCGGACCGTCTCGGCGCCCACCAGCACCACGTCCGCCAGCGCCCGCAGCACGCCGAAGATCCGCTTGTCCGCCGAGCTGGACAGGCCCTCGGAGAGACCGTCCAGCCGGGCCGCGCCGTCCAGACCCGACACCATGTTCGCCCGCAGCCACGGACGGCCGTCGCGGACCTGCTCCGGGTACGCGTAGACCTCTGCCAGCGCCTCCAACGACCCCGGATCGCCCACCGGCCGGCCCACAGGATTGATCAACAGCTGCATACCCCGAGTCTTCCACCACCCCCGACCACCCACCCGGTGCAGCCCGCGGCGGGCGGACGCACCGAACGCACCCGCTGCACCCGGTGCCCCCGCGCAGTTCCTGGGGTTGCCCGGTTGCGTGCACCTTGCGCCTCCGGGCTGCCCGGTTGCGTTCGCCCGGGTGGGCTCGGGAGCCGTTCCCACGTGGGCGTACCCTCTTAAGGTGCCTGCTGCCCCTCATCCCGACGCCGTCGCCGCGATAGCCCTGACGGACCGACGTCCGACCGTCCCCGCCGAGCGGCTGGTGGCGGAGATGGTCCCGCCGCCCCGCTTCGCCGGCGTCAGCTTCGGCAGCTACATCCCGGACGGCTCGCAGCCGAGCCAGTACGAGGCGGTCCAGGTCCTGGAGCAGTTCGCCGCCTCCCTCAACACCAACGGCTCCGGTGCCCCCAAGCGCAGCTGGTTCCGCCGGTCCGCCCCCGCCCCGAGCGGCCCGGCGGGCATCTACCTCGACGGCGGTTACGGCGTCGGCAAGACCCACCTGCTGGCGTCGCTGTGGCACGCCACCCCGGGCCCGAAGGCGTTCGGCACCTTCGTGGAGCTGACCAACCTGGTCGGCGCGCTGCGGTTCCAGGGCGCGGTGGAGGCGCTGTCCGGGCACACGCTGCTGTGCATCGACGAGTTCGAGCTGGACGACCCGGGTGACACGGTGCTGGTGTCCACCCTGCTGTCCCGGCTGGTGGAGAACGGCGTGAAGCTCGCCGCGACCTCCAACACGCTGCCCCAGAAGCTGGGCGAGGGCCGGTTCGCCGCCGCCGACTTCCTGCGCGAGATCCAGGGCCTGTCGGCGCACTTCCGCCCGGTCCGCATCGACGGCCAGGACTACCGCCACCGCGGCCTGCCCGAGGCCCCGCCGCCGTACACCGACGAGGCGGTCACCGAGCGCGCGGCCGCCACCCCGGGCGCCTCGCTGGACGACTTCGACGGTCTGCTGGAGCACCTGAAGAACGTCCACCCCAGCCGGTACGGCGCGCTGCTGGACGGCGTGGAGTCGGTCTTCCTCCGCGGCGTGCACCAGGTCGACGACCAGGCGACCGCGCTGCGGCTGGTCGTGCTGGCCGACCGGATGTACGACCGGGAGCTCCCGATCACGGCCTCCGGCCTCCCCTTCGACCAGGTGTTCCCGGAGGAGATGCTGCGGGGTGGCTACCGCAAGAAGTACCTCCGCGCGATCTCCCGCCTGGTCGCCCTGGCCCGCGACTCCGCCAAGGGCTGACCGGAGCGGCCAAGGGCTGACCGGAGCGCCGCGGGGGCCGTCGCCAAGGGTGTCCCGGGCCGTCCCGCGGGCCGTCGCCCGGGATCGGTGATCTTGCCCTCGGTTGTCGGTGGTGGGTCGTACGGTGGAGTCGTGCGTCCCATCACGAGTATCGAGCGGTCCGTGGCGCCCTTCGAGGTCGTCAGCCCCTACCAGCCCAACGGCGACCAGCCGGCGGCCATCGCCGAGTTGGAGCGCCGTATCCGCGCGGGTGAGAAGGACGTCGTCCTGCTGGGTGCCACCGGCACCGGCAAGTCGGCGACGACGGCGTGGATGATCGAGAAGCTCCAGCGCCCCACCCTGGTGATGGCGCCGAACAAGACGCTCGCCGCCCAGCTGGCGAACGAGTTCCGCGAGCTGCTGCCGAACAACGCGGTCGAGTACTTCGTCTCGTACTACGACTACTACCAGCCCGAGGCGTACGTCCCGCAGACGGACACCTACATCGAGAAGGACTCCTCGATCAACGAGGAGGTCGAGCGGCTGCGCCACTCGGCGACCAACTCGCTGCTCACCCGCCGGGACGTGATCGTGGTCGCCTCGGTCTCCTGCATCTACGGCCTGGGCACCCCGCAGGAGTACGTGGACCGGATGGTCCCGCTCAGGGTCGGCGAGGAGATCGACCGGGACGCGCTGCTCCGCCGCTTCGTGGACATCCAGTACACCCGCAACGACCTGGCCTTCTCCCGGGGCACCTTCCGGGTCCGCGGCGACACCGTCGAGATCTTCCCGGTGTACGAGGAGCTCGCCGTCCGGATCGAGTTCTTCGGCGACGAGATCGAGGCGCTGTACACGCTGCACCCGATCACCGGCGAGGTGATCAGCCAGGACGACTCCGTCTACGTCTTCCCCGCCTCGCACTACGTGGCCGGCCCGGAGCGGATGGAGCGCGCGGTCAACGACATCGAGAAGGAGCTGGAGGGCACCCTCGCCCGGATGGAGAAGCAGGGCAAGCTCCTGGAGGCCCAGCGCCTGCGGATGCGGACCACGTACGACATCGAGATGCTCCGCCAGATCGGCACCTGCTCCGGCGTGGAGAACTACTCGATGCACTTCGACGGCCGCGAGCCCGGCTCCCCGCCGAACACGCTGCTCGACTACTTCCCCGACGACTTCCTGCTGGTCATCGACGAGTCGCACGTGACCGTCCCGCAGATCGGCGCGATGTACGAGGGCGACGCCTCCCGCAAGCGGACGCTGGTCGAGCACGGCTTCCGGCTGCCCTCGGCGATGGACAACCGCCCGCTGAAGTGGGAGGAGTTCCTGGAGCGCGTCGGGCAGACGGTCTACCTCTCGGCCACCCCGGGCAAGTACGAGCTCTCCCGTGGCGACGGCCAGGTCGAGCAGATCATCCGCCCGACCGGCCTGATCGACCCCGAGGTGATCGTCAAGCCGACCGAGGGCCAGATCGACGACCTGGTGCACGAGATCCGCAAGCGGGTCGAGAAGGACGAGCGCGTCCTGGTCACCACCCTCACCAAGAAGATGGCCGAGGACCTCACGGACTACTTCCTCGGCCTCGACATCCGGGTGCGCTACCTGCACAGCGACATCGACACCCTGCGCCGGGTCGAGCTGCTGCGCGAGCTGCGGGCCGGCGAGTACGACGTGCTGGTCGGCATCAACCTGCTCCGCGAGGGCCTCGACCTGCCCGAGGTCTCGCTGGTGGCGATCCTGGACGCGGACAAGGAGGGCTTCCTGCGCTCCGGCACCTCGCTGATCCAGACCATCGGCCGCGCGGCCCGCAACGTCTCGGGCCAGGTGCACATGTACGCCGACAAGATCACCCCGGCGATGGAGCTGGCCATCGACGAGACCAACCGCCGCCGCGTCGTCCAGCAGGCGTACAACGAGGCCAACGGGATCGACCCGCAGCCGCTGCGGAAGAAGATCGGCGACATCCTGGCCACCATCTCCACCGAGGACGTGGACACCGAGGCGCTGCTCGCCACCGGGTACCGCGCCGCGGGGGGCAAGGGCCGGGCGCCGGTGCCCGCCCTGGGGCTGGACCGGAAGCCCGCCAAGAGCCTCCCCGCCGCCGAACTGGCCGACCTCATCCAGCAGTTGACGGACCGGATGCACACCGCGGCGGCCGAGCTGCAGTTCGAGGTGGCGGCCCGGCTGCGCGACGAGGTGGGCGAGCTGAAGAAGGAGCTCCGGCAGATGCGCGAGGCCGGCATGGCGTGATCCGCGCGGTCCCCGCCCGCCCCTCGTCGGGCCCGCGCCGCAAAGAGGGTGTGACGGAGCTTCGCCAGGCCATAGGGTGGGGCGGGGGCCTCGTGTGCGCCGCCGCGTTCCGTAGAGAGGACAGCACCGTGTCGGTGAACCTGGCGAAGGGCCAGAGCGTCAGCCTGCAGAAGTCCACCGGCGAGTCGCTGACCGTCGTACGCATGGGCCTCGGCTGGAAGGCGGCCGCCCGGCGCGGCCTCTTCGGCCGTCGCACCCGGGAGGTCGACCTCGACGCCTCGGCCCTGCTGTACGCCGAGTCCACGCCCACCGACGTGGTCTTCTTCCAGCACCTGGTGAGCAACGACGGCTCGGTCCGCCACACCGGCGACAACGTCGTGGGCGGCGTCGGCGCGGGCGGTGACGACGAGTCGATCGTCGTCGACCTGGCGCGCGTCCCGGTGCACATCACCCAGATCGTCTTCACCGTGAGTTCGTACACCGGTCAGACGTTCCAGGAGGTGGAGAACGCCCACTGCCGCCTGGTGGACGAGACCAACGGCCAGGAGCTGGCCCGCTACGAGCTCACCGGCGGCGGGGCGCACACCGGCCAGATCATGGCCAAGGTCTCGCGGGACGGCGCCGGCTGGAAGATGACCGCGATCGGCTCCCCGGCCCGGGCCCGGACGTTCCAGGACATGATCCCCGCCATCGAGCCCTTCCTCTGATCGGATCCGGTGGTCACGGGCCGTCGGGCCGTCCGACGGCCCGGGCGGTCCCACGCCCCGGCGTCGGAGCCGCCGTAGGCATGCAGGGGAGAGGGAGAGCGCCATGGCCGCCGCCGAGCTGGTGCGGGGGCAGAACCACCCGCTGCCCGGGACGAGGATCACCGTCCGGGTGCCGGCGGGCGGATCGCCGGCCGTCGCCGTCCTGCTGACCGACGAGGACGGGCGGGTGCCCGCGGAGCCCGGGCGGGTGGCCCACCACGGCGCGCCCGAGCCGCCCGGTGTCCTGGTGACCGGTCCGGCCGGGGCCGGGCAGGAGGCCGCCCTCGACCTGGACGCGCTGCCGGCCGGCGTCGCCCGGCTGATGATCGCTCTGGTGCTGCCGCCGGGCGCCGGCACCTTCGGCGCGCTGGCCGCGCCCACCTGCGCGGTGGCCGGCCCCGACGGCGCCGAGGTCGCCCGCTTCACCCTCGCCGGGCTCGGCCCGGAGACCGCCGTGGTCGCCCTGGAGGTCTACCGGCGCAACGGCACCTGGAAGGTCCGCGCGGTCGGCCAGGGGTACGCGGGCGGCGCCGAGGCGCTGCTCCGCGACCACGGCGTGGCCGACCCGGCCGCGGCCGCCGCCGCGCTCACCCCGCCGGTGGCCGCCGACACCCCGTCCGTGCCCGCAGGGCGTGGCCCCGGCGCGCCGATCGACACCGCGCATCCGCGCAGACCCGCACCCACCGCCTCCGGCACCGGGGCCGGTACCGGCGATGCCGGGATGCCGCCGCAGCCCGACCGCGCCGTCGGCACGCCGATCGACACCGCCCACCCGCGGCGCCCCGCGCCGACCCCCGCGGGCGGCTCCCCGCTCGGCCTCTCCGACGACCCGTATGCCACGGCGCCGAACGGGACGCCGCCGGGCGTGCCCGCCGCCGAGGGCTTCCCGCCGCCGGTGGCCGGGGACGCGGCCGGCTGGACCATGGACGAGCGGCTCTACAACCAGGTCTGGGGCATCTTCGAGGACGCCGCCCGCTCCGCCGCCGCCTACCGCTCGGCCGTGGATTACGCGGACACCCGGCAGGAGCGCGAGGTGGAGGCGCTGCTCTCCGACCCGCGCACCCGGTTCGGTCCGGACGCCGAGTTCGGCCGGATGCAGGCCCGGGAGCGGCGCGACGAGCTGGAGGCCCGGGCCCGCGAGGTCCTGGACCGGGACGCGGCCCAGCTGCTGGCCGAGATCCGGGTGGTCGAGGAGGCCATGCCGGCCCCGATGGCCTCCTGGTCCAGCCCGGCCTGGGACGACTGGCAGCCGCTTCAGGAGCCGCCGTACGGTCTGCGGATCGGCGATCTGCACCTGCCGGAGAATCCGGGGCTGAAGGTCCCGCTGCTGGTCCGGCTGCCGCTGCAGCGCGGGCTGTGGGTGGACAGCGGGGCCGTCCCGGAGGGCGCGGGCTCCCCGGAGGCCGAGCTTACGGACCCGGCCGAGCTGAAGGCGGCCGCGGTCCGGGTGGCGGCGGCGACCGCGGCCCGGCTGCTGGCCTCGTACCCGCCCGCCGGCCTGCGACTGCACGCGGTCGCGCCGGGCGGCGACGCGGCCGGCCTGCTGGCGCCGTTCACCCGGGCCGGGCTGCTGGCCGGCGCCCCGGCCACCGGGGCGGCCTCGGTGACGGCCCTGCTGGACAGCCTGGTCGAGCGGGTGGACCTGGTCCAGATGGCCCGGCGGGCCCGGGCCTCCGACGCCCTGCCGCCGCACGTCGACCCGGCCGACCGGCTGCTGCTGGTGCACGACTTCCCGTACGGCTTCGACGACCGGACGGTCGCCACCCTGCGCTACCTGGCCGAGGAGGGGCCGTCGGTCGGGGTGTTCCTGCTGCTGGTGGCGGACCGGGCGGAGGCCCGGGAGTACGGCCCGGTGCTGGACCCGTTCTGGCGGGGCCTGACCAGGCTGGCGCCGGTCCCGCAGGAGTACCTGGCCGATCCGTGGGTCGAGCACCTGTGGACCTACACCCCGCTGGTCCCGGAGGCCGGACCGGGTGGGCTGCCCGCGCTGCTGGAGCGGCTGGCGTGGCCGGGCGGGGCCGCCCGCTGACGGCCGGGCCCGCAGGTTCCCCCTGACGGTTCTTTACCTTCTTTACCTTCTCTTGGTGGTTCTGTTAGTCTCGATCGCAGCGGAGGGGAGTACTCCCTCGCGGTGACCCCGTCATCACGGGCGCCCGGTCATGCGGCGTCCCGGGGCACCGGCCCGGTCGGCTGACCGACGGGTGGAAGAGACCTCCGGCAGTGACGATGACCGTCTCGCCCATCTGCCGGAGGAGCAGCGAATGGACGTTTCCGCAGGTCTCTGGATCGGTACCATCGGCGTGTTGATCGCGCTGATCGTGGCCGACTTCTTCATCGGCGGCCGCAAGCCGCACGATGTGTCGATCAAGGAAGCCGGTATCTGGACCGCGGTCTGGGTGGCGCTGGCGATCCTCTTCGGCGGATTCCTCTGGTGGTATTCCGGCGCGCAGCCGGCCGGTGAGTTCTTCGCCGGTTACATCACCGAGAAGTCGCTCAGTGTGGACAACCTGTTCGTGTTCATTCTGATCATGAGCAAGTTCGCGGTTCCGCGGATCTACCAGCAGCGGGTGCTGATGTTCGGTGTGATCATCGCCCTGGTGCTGCGGGCGGTCTTCATCGCGGGCGGCGCGGCGCTGGTGGCGCAGTTCTCCTGGGTTTTCTTCATCTTCGGCGGATTCCTGATCTGGACCGCCTGGAAGCTGATCAAGGAGGCCCAGGGCGACGAGGAGGACGAGGAGTTCGAGGAGAACCGCCTGCTCAAGTCGATCGAGCGGCGCTTCCCGTCCACCGACAAGTACCACGGGACCAAGCTGTTCATCCGGGAGAACGGCCGCCGGCTGATGACCCCGATGCTGATCGTGATGCTCGCGATCGGCACCACCGACGTCCTGTTCGCGCTGGACTCGATCCCGGCCATCTTCGGCCTCACCCAGGACCCGTACATCGTGTTCACCGCGAACGCCTTCGCGCTGATGGGTCTGCGCCAGCTGTACTTCCTGATCGGCGGCCTGCTGAAGAAGCTGGTCCACCTGTCGTACGGCCTTTCGGTGATCCTCGGCTTCATCGGCGTGAAGCTGGTGCTGCACGCGCTGCACGAGCAGGGGGTGCACGTCCCCGAGATCGGCATCCCGGTGTCGCTGGGCTTCATCGTGGTGGTGCTGGCCGTCACCACGGTGACCAGCCTGGTCGCCTCCCGGAAGCAGGAGCGGGAGGCCGCCCTGGCCGCCGAGACGGAGAAGGCCGACGCCTGACGGCGGGCCTTGATGCGGGCACCCGACGGCAAGGGGCCGCGACCGGAGCGATCCGGTCGCGGCCCCTTCCGCGTGCCGGGGCCGGCCGCCCTTGCGGGGCGGCCGGCCCAGGGGAGGTTCACCAGCCGCGTTCGCGCCACTCGCCGAGGTGCGGGCGCTCGGCGCCGAGGGTGGTGTCGTTGCCGTGGCCCGGGTAGACCCAGGCCTCGTCCGGGAGCACGTCGAAGAGCTTCTCGTTGACGTCCTTGAAGAGGCTGGCGAAGGCCTCCGGGTCCTTCCAGGTGTTGCCCACGCCGCCGGGGAAGAGGCAGTCGCCGGTGAACACGTGGGGGTGGCCCTGCGGGTCGTCGTAGACCAGCACGATCGCGCCGGGGGTGTGGCCGACCAGGGTGCGCGAGACCAGCTCGACCTGGCCGACCCGCAGCAGGTCGCCGTCGTCCAGCAGCAGGTCGGTGGGGACGTCGATGCCCTCGGCGTCGATCCGGCCGGCCGCCGTCCGGGCGCCGGTGGCGGCGGCCACCTCGGCCAGCGCGCTCCAGTGGTCGTGGTGCCGGTGCGTGGTGACCACGGTGGCCAGCCGGTCGCCCACGCTCTCCAGCAGTACGGGGGCCTCGGCCGCCGCGTCGATCAGCAGCTGCTCGTCGGTGGCCCGGCAGCGGAGCAGGTAGGCGTTGTTGTCGTAGGGGCCCACCGCGATCTTGGTGATGATCAGGTGGGCGAGCTCCCGGACGTCCGGGGGACCGCCGACCTTGACCGCTCCGTGGTACGTCATCACGCCGCTCCTCGCTGCCGCTGGTGTCCTGTCTGCATCATCCCGCCGTCAGCCCATCGGGGGCAGCTTCGGCAGGGCGGCGCGGGGGTCCGCGAACTCCTGCCCGTGCTGGTGGACCCGCAGGCCGTCGCCGTCGGAGCGGCCGGAGAGCCAGGCGGTCAGCGCCCGGACCGGGCCCTCGACGGCCACCGGCTCGCCCTCGGTGGAGCCCAGCTGCTCGCGCAGCCCGGCGTCCTCGGCGAACAGCAGGGTGGCGGGCAGCCCGTCCACCGTCCGGAAGTGCTCGGCGAGGGTGGCGAACTCGCCGGCGGCGAACGTTTCCGGCCACTCGGCGGGGGTGTGGCCGGCGGCCAGGTCGACGTGGTGGTACTCCACCTCCTGCCAGCGCTTGAGCGGCAGCTGCCAGGCCGGGAAGAGGTACCCCTTACGGTGCCGCAGCTGCACCGTCCAGGCCTCCTCGGGCAGCAGCGCGGCCGCCGCGGCGAACCGCTCGTGGCTCTCCCTGACGTCGGCGAGCTGGACGTCGAGCGGGCGCCCGGCGCCGTCCTCGATGCCCTGCTCGCGGGCCTCGGCGCTGGCGTACTGGGGGATCTCCACCCCGGTGCGAGCGGTGTCCAGCAGATTGACCAGGGAGTCCGCGTTGCGGGCGAGGTGGGCCAGGACGTGGCCGCGGGTCCAGCCGGGGAGGCCGGACGGGCCGGCGACGTCCTCGGGCGCGAGCCGGGCGACGCTCGCCAGCAGGCGGTCGGTGCTCCCGGCCACGGCGTGCAGGTAGCCGGCGGCGATCTCGGCTTCGGTCATCGGATACGGCCTCCTTGACGGGTTCCGGGCGTTGCCCGGACCGGTGGCGGGTCGTTGGACAGCCCAGACGCTACCCCCGTGTTCACTCCTTCGGGTGTACTCGGCTGGACAAGCTCGATATTCGAACGCGTGAGCTATAGGCTGCGTGCGGCATCCTGGAAGAAGCAACCCGAAGAGACCGCACCTCCCGCCCCGGAGAAAGGCGCCCGTAGCAGTGGCCGACCGCCTCGTCGTCCGTGGTGCACGCGAGCACAACCTCAAGAACGTCTCGCTCGACCTGCCCCGCGACTCCCTCGTCGTCTTCACCGGGCTCTCGGGCTCCGGCAAGTCCTCGCTGGCCTTCGACACGATCTTCGCCGAGGGGCAGCGCCGCTACGTCGAGTCGCTGTCCTCGTACGCCCGGCAGTTCCTCGGCCAGATGGACAAGCCCGACGTGGACTTCATCGAGGGCCTGTCCCCGGCGGTCTCGATCGACCAGAAGTCGACCAGCCGCAACCCGCGGTCCACCGTGGGCACCATCACCGAGGTCTACGACTACCTCCGCCTGCTGTTCGCCCGGATCGGCAAGCCGCACTGCCCGCACTGCGCCCGCCCGATCGCCCGGCAGTCCCCGCAGGCCATCGTGGACAAGGTGCTGGAGCTCACCGAGGGCACCCGCTTCCAGGTGCTCAGCCCGGTGGTCCGGGAGCGCAAGGGCGAGTTCGTCGACCTCTTCGCCGACCTCCAGTCCAAGGGGTACGCCCGCGCCCGGGTGGACGGCACCACCGTCCAGCTGACCGAGCCGCCCACCCTGAAGAAGCAGGAGAAGCACACCATCGAGGTGGTCATCGACCGCCTGACGGTTAAGGCGAGCGCCAAGCGCCGGCTCACCGACTCGGTGGAGACGGCCCTCAAGCTCTCCGGCGGCATGGTGGTGCTCGACTTCGTCGACCTCCCCGAGGACGACCCCGAGCGCGAGCGGATGTACTCCGAGCACCTCTACTGCCCGTACGACGACGTCTCCTTCGAGGAGCTGGAGCCCCGCTCCTTCTCCTTCAACTCGCCGTTCGGCGCCTGCCCCGACTGCTCGGGCCTGGGCAACCGGATGGAGGTCGACCCCGAGCTGGTCGTCCCCGACGAGGAGAAGTCCCTCGAGGAGGGCGCGATCCACCCGTGGTCCCAGGGCCACACCAAGGAGTACTTCCAGCGCCTGGTCGACGCCCTCGCCGGCGAGCTGGGCTTCCGCACCGACATCCCCTGGGCCGGGCTGCCCGCGCGGGCCCGCAAGGCCCTGCTGTACGGCCACAAGACCCAGGTCGAGGTGCGGTACCGCAACCGCTACGGCCGCGACCGCTCCTACGCCACCTCCTTCGAGGGCGCCGTCCCGTTCGTCACCCGCCGGCACTCCGAGGCGGAGAGCGACTCCAGCCGCGAGCGCTTCGAGGGGTACATGCGCGAGGTGCACTGCCCCTCCTGCAACGGCACCCGCCTCAAGCCGGTGGTGCTGGCCGTGACGATCCTCGACAAGTCCATCGCCGACGTCTCCGCCATGTCCATCAGCGACTGCGCCGAGTTCCTCGGCGCGATGAAGCTCACCGCGCGGGACAAGAAGATCGCCGAGCGGGTGCTCAAGGAGGTCAACGAGCGGCTGCGCTTCCTGGTCGACGTCGGCCTGGACTACCTCTCGCTCAACCGCGCCGCCGGCACCCTCTCCGGCGGCGAGGCCCAGCGGATCCGGCTCGCCACCCAGATCGGCTCCGGCCTGGTCGGCGTGCTCTACGTCCTCGACGAGCCCTCCATCGGCCTCCACCAGCGGGACAACCACCGCCTGATCGAGACCCTGGTCCGGCTCCGCGACATCGGCAACACCCTGATCGTGGTCGAGCACGACGAGGACACCATCAAGACCGCGGACTGGGTGGTCGACATCGGCCCCGGCGCCGGCGAGCACGGCGGCAAGGTGGTCCACTCCGGCTCGCTCAAGGAGCTGCTGGACAACGAGGAGTCGCTGACCGGCCAGTACCTCTCCGGCCGGCGCGCCATCCCGGTCCCCGCCGTCCGCCGGCCGCGGGACAGGAAGCGCCAGCTCACCGTGCACGGCGCCCGCGAGCACAACCTCAAGGACGTCACGGTCGGCTTCCCGCTGGGCACCTTCACCGCGGTGACGGGCGTCTCCGGCTCGGGCAAGTCCACCCTGGTCAACGACATCCTCTACTCGCACCTCGCCCGCGAGCTGAACGGCGCCCGCAGCGTCCCCGGCCGGCACACCCGGATCACCGGCACCGACCTGGTCGACAAGGTGGTGCACGTGGACCAGTCGCCGATCGGCCGCACCCCGCGCTCCAACCCGGCCACCTACACCGGCGTGTTCGACCACGTCCGGAAGCTCTTCGCGGAGACCCAGGAGGCCAAGGTCCGCGGGTACCTCCCCGGCCGGTTCTCGTTCAACGTCAAGGGCGGCCGCTGCGAGAACTGCTCCGGCGACGGCACCATCAAGATCGAGATGAACTTCCTGCCGGACGTCTACGTCCCGTGCGAGGTCTGCCACGGCGCCCGGTACAACCGGGAGACGCTGGAGGTGCACTACAAGGGCAAGTCCATCGCCGAGGTGCTGGACATGCCGATCGAGGAGGGGCTCGACTTCTTCGAGGCCGTCCCCGCGATCGCCCGCCACCTGCGCACCCTCAAGGAGGTCGGCCTCGGCTACGTCCGCCTCGGCCAGCCCGCCACCACCCTCTCCGGCGGCGAGGCCCAGCGCGTCAAGCTCTCCGCCGAGCTCCAGAAGCGCTCCACCGGCCGCACGGTGTACGTCCTCGACGAGCCCACCACCGGCCTGCACTTCGAGGACATCAGCAAGCTGATCAAGGTCCTGGAGGGCCTGGTCGACAAGGGCAACACCGTGATCGTCATCGAGCACAACCTCGACGTGATCAAGACGGCCGACTGGATCGTCGACATGGGCCCCGAGGGCGGCCACGGCGGCGGCACCGTGATCGCCGAGGGCACCCCCGAGGAGATCGCGGCGACCACGGCCAGCCACACCGGCAAGTTCCTGCGCGACCTCCTGGGCGGGACGCCGGACGTCCCCGCCCAGGCCAAGCGGACGAGCACCCCGCGCAAGAAGGCCGCGGCCGCCCGCCGGTAGCGAGCGGACGGAAGAGGGCCGCCCCGGCCACCGGGGCGGCCCTCTCATGCATCCCGCATAGACTTCCGCCGATCCGCCACCGCCCCGTCACGCCCCCAGGAGCCTGCCGATGTCCGAGGCCACCGACCAGCCCACCGACCAGCCCACCGCCTCCCGCCGTACCGTCCTGTGCTGCGCCGCCGCCGTGCTGGCCACCGGGGCCGCCACCGCCGTGGCCGGCTGCTCCTCCGCCTCCTCCGAGTCGAAGGAGTTCGCCGCGGGCGGCCCGGTCGAGCTGGGCGCCGAGGCCGACGTCCCGGTCGGCGGCGGCAAGGTCTACCGCGAGGAGAAGATCGTCGTCACCCAGCCCCAGGCCGGCACCTACAAGGCGTTCAGCGCCAAGTGCACCCATGCCGGCTGCGTGGTCGACGAGGTGAAGGGCGGCGTCATCTCCTGCCCCTGCCACTCCAGCAAGTTCGCCATCGCCGACGGCGCCGTCCAGGACGGCCCGGCGCCCAAGCCGCTGCCCGAGTACCGGGTCGCCGTCAAGGACGGGAAGTTCCAGGTCACCAAGGGGTGACGGGGGCTCCGGCCCCCCCGTCGCCGCAGGTCGGCACTGGTGGGGGGCCGGAGATCCGCCCGAATCCCGCCGGAATCCCGCGGGTGCCCGTCTCCGCCCGTGGAACCCGCCACGGACGGTCACCGGCACTGGGTACGGTAGGGGCATGGCCGACCCGTCCACCTACCGCCCCGCACCGGGTGCGATCCCGCTCTCGCCCGGCGTCTACAAGTTCCGCGACGCCCACGGGCGGGTCATCTACGTCGGCAAGGCCAAGAGCCTGCGCCCGCGGCTCTCCTCCTACTTCCAGGACATCGCCGGCCTGCACCCCCGCACCGCCACCATGGTCACCACCGCCGCCTCGGTGGAGTGGACGGTGGTCGGCACCGAGGTCGAGGCGCTCCAGCTGGAGTACACCTGGATCAAGGAGTTCGACCCGCGGTTCAACGTCAAGTACCGCGACGACAAGAGCTACCCCGAGCTGGCCGTCACCCTGAACGAGGAGTTCCCCCGGGTCCAGGTGATGCGCGGCGCCCACAAGAAGGGCGTCCGCTACTTCGGCCCGTACGGGCACGCCTGGGCCATCCGCGAGACGGTCGACCTGCTGCTGCGGGTCTTCCCCGTCCGCACCTGCTCCAACGGCGTCTTCAAGCGCGCCCAGCAGGTCGGCCGCCCCTGCCTGCTCGGCTACATCGGCAAGTGCGCCGCCCCCTGCGTCGGCAAGGTCACCGCCGCCGAACACCACGCCCTCGCCGAGGAGTTCTGCGAGTTCATGGCCGGCCGCACCGGCGGCTACCTGCGCCGCCTGGAGCAGCAGATGCAGCAGGCCGCCGCCGACCTGGAGTACGAGAAGGCCGCCCGGCTGCGCGACGACATAGAGGCCCTCAAGCGCGCCATGGAGAAGAACGCCGTCGTCCTCGGCGACGGCACCGACGCCGACCTGCTCGCCCTGGCCGAGGACGAGCTGGAGGCCGCCGTCCAGATCTTCCACGTCCGTGGCGGCCGGGTCCGCGGCCAGCGCGGCTGGGTCACCGACAAGGTCGAGGACGTGGACACCGCCGCCCTGGTCGAGCACGCCCTGCAGCAGCTCTACGGCTCCGGCACCGAGCCGGTGCCCCGCGAGGTGCTCGTCCCCGCGCTGCCCGGCCCGGCCGTCCACGAGTGGCTCGGCGGCCTGCGCGGCGCCCAGGTCGACCTGCGCGTCCCGCAGCGCGGCGACAAGAAGGACCTGATGGCCACCGTCCACCGCAACGCCCTGCAGGCCCTCGCCCTGCACAAGACCAAGCGCGCCTCCGACCTCACCACCCGCAGCCGGGCCCTCCAGGAGATCGCCGACGCCCTGGAGCTGGACTCCGTCCCGCTGCGCATCGAGTGCTTCGACATCTCCCACCTCCAGGGCGAGGACGTGGTCGCCTCCATGGTGGTCTTCGAGGACGGCCTGGCCCGCAAGAGCGAGTACCGCCGCTTCCAGATCAAGGGCTTCAGCGGCCAGGACGACGTCCGCTCCATGCACGAGGTGATCGGCCGCCGGTTCCGCCGCTACCTCCAGGAGCGCGAGCAGACCGGCGAGTGGGCCGTGCCCGAGGTGAGCGAGGACGGCGAGGCCCCGGCCGGGGAGGCGCTCACCGACGAGACCGGCCGCCCCCGCCGCTTCGCCTACCCGCCCCAGCTGCTGGTGGTCGACGGCGGCCAGCCCCAGGTCGCCGCCGCCCGGCGCGCCCTGGACGAGCTGGGCATCGACGACGTGGCCCTGTGCGGCCTGGCCAAGCGCCTGGAGGAGGTCTGGCTGCCCGGCCAGGACGACCCCGTGGTGCTGCCCCGCACCAGCGAGGGCCTCTACCTGCTCCAGCGGGTCCGCGACGAGGCCCACCGCTTCGCCATCGGCTACCAGCGCGCCAAGCGCTCCAAGCGGCTCACGGCGGGGGAGCTGGACTCGGTCCCAGGGCTCGGCGAGACTCGCCGCCAAGCCCTGCTCAAGCACTTCGGATCGCTGAAGAAGCTGCGGACGGCCACCGTGGACGAGCTGTGCGAGGTCCCCGGCATCGGCCGCCGCACCGCCGAGACTGTTGCCGCAGCCTTGGCCTCCCGTACACCCGCCGCTCTCGCGGTGAACACCGCGACCGGCGAGATCATCGACGACGGTGCCGAATGACCGAGGCCCCGGGACCGGACCGCACGGGAGTCCGGGCCCGACCCGCCCCTCAGCCACCCCTGACGGTCGACGCCGCCCGTCATCGACCCAGCAGAACCCTTACGAAGCGGGGAAAGAAGTGACAGTGCCCAACGGGACGGAGAACGCCCCGGAGCTGGTGATCATCTCCGGGATGTCCGGAGCCGGCCGCTCCACCGCCGCCAAGTGTCTGGAGGACCTCGGCTGGTTCGTGGTGGACAACCTGCCGCCCGCCCTGATCCCCACCATGGTCGACCTCGGCGCCCGCTCCCAGGGCGCCGTGCCGAAGATCGGCGCGGTGGTCGACGTCCGCGGCCGCACCTTCTTCGACGACCTGCTGACCTCCCTCGACGAGCTGGAGAAGCGCGGCGTCCGGCTCCGGGTGGTCTTCCTGGACTCCTCCGACGACGCCCTGGTCCGCCGCTTCGAGTCGGTCCGCCGCCCGCACCCGCTCCAGGGCGACGGCCGGATCGTCGACGGCATCGAGCGCGAGCGCGACCTGCTGCGCGAGCTCCGCGGCGAGGCCGACCTGGTGATCGACACCTCCAACCTCAACGTCCACCAGCTGCGCGCCAAGTTCGACGCCCAGTTCGCCGACAAGGACGAGCCCGAGCTGCGGGCCACCGTGATGTCCTTCGGCTTCAAGTACGGCCTGCCGGTCGACGCCGACCTCGTGGTCGACTGCCGCTTCCTGCCCAACCCGCACTGGGTCCCCGAGCTGCGGGCCCGTACCGGAACCGACGCGGACGTGGCAGAGTACGTGTTCCAACAGCCCGGGGCCCAGGAATTCCTGGACGGCTACGCGGAGCTGCTGCGCATCGTCACCGAGGGCTACCGGCGCGAGGGCAAGCGCTACATGACTCTTGCCGTAGGCTGCACCGGTGGCAAGCACCGGAGCGTCGCCATGTCGGAGCGGCTGACCAAGCGACTGATCGCCGACGGTGTCGAGACGGTGCTGGTCCACCGCGACATGGGCAGGGAGTGACCGCCGGGGTGTGACAGCTGCGCTCCGTCCGTCGCTCGAAGGAGCATGAGACAGGAACGTGGGGTCGGTGTGACGGGTTACTCGCCAGCACGGCAGCTCCAGAACCGGCTGGGCGAGCGCGGGCCCCTGGCGGCCCGCACCCCCGGCGGCTCGGCCGGACGGCCGGGCGCGCCGAGAATCACCGCCCTCGGCGGCGGGCAGGGCCTGTCCGCCTCGCTCTCCGCGCTGCGCCGGCTGACCACCGAGCTCACCGCGGTGGTCACGGTGGCCGACGACGGCGGCTCCAGCGGCCGGCTCCGCAGCGAGCTCGGCGTCCTGCCGCCCGGCGACCTGCGCAAGGCGCTGGCCGCCCTGTGCGGGGACGACGACTGGGGCCGGACCTGGTCCGAGGTGCTCCAGCACCGCTTCACCGGCACCGGCGAGCTCGGCGGCCACGCCGTGGGCAACCTGCTGATCGTCGCCCTGTGGGAGCAGCTCGGCGACCCGGTCGAGGCGCTCGGCTGGGTCGGCCGGCTGCTCAACGTCCAGGGCCGGGTGCTGCCGATGTCCGCCGTCCCGCTGGACATCGAGGCGCAGGTCCGCGGCCACGACCCGGTCGCCCCCGACGAGGTCGCCGCGGTCCGCGGCCAGGCCTCGGTGGCGGCCACCCCGGGCTCGGTGGAGTCGGTGCGGCTGCTGCCGGACGGCCCGCCGGCCGTGCCGGAGGCCGTCCAGGCCGTGCTGGAGGCGGACTGGGTGGTGCTCGGTCCCGGCTCCTGGTTCACCAGCGTGCTGCCCCACCTGCTCGTCCCCGAGCTGGCCAAGGCCCTCACCGAGACCCGCGCCCGCCGCCTGCTCACCCTCAACCTGGCCCCGCAGCCCGGCGAGACCGAGGGGTTCACCCCGCAACGTCACCTGGACGTGATCGCCGACCACGCTCCCGAGCTGGCCGTGGATGCGATCCTGGTGGACGAGCGGGCCGTCACCGGCGGTGCCTTCGGGCAGGCCGACCTGGCCGGTCTGGAGAAGGCCGCCGAGCGGATGGGCGCCTCGCTGGTACTCGGCACCGTCGCCCGGAGCGACGGCACGCCGCGACACGACCCGGAGCTCCTGGCCGCTGCGTACGACCGGATTTTCCGGACACATGGAAGGATCGGCCCATGGCGATGACTCCTGCGGTGAAGGACGAAATCTCCCGGCTCCCGGTGACCCGGGCCTGCTGCCGCAAGGCGGAGGTCTCGGCGATCCTGCGCTTCGCGGGCGGTCTGCACATCGTGAGCGGCCGGATCGTGATCGAGGCGGAGCTGGACACGGGCATCGCGGCCCGCCGGCTGCGCAAGGACCTCCTGGAGATCTTCGGGCACTCCTCCGACCTGGTCGTGATGGCCCCGGGCGGTTTGCGGCGTGGCAGCCGGTACGTGGTGCGCGTGGTCAAGGACGGCGAGCTGCTGGCCCGGCAGACCGGCCTGGTGGACGGGCGCGGCCGGCCGATCCGCGGCCTGCCCCCGGCCGTGGTCTCCGGCGCGACCTGCGACGCCGAGGCGGCCTGGCGCGGCGCGTTCCTGGCGCACGGCTCGCTCACCGAGCCCGGCCGGTCCTCCTCGCTGGAGATCACCTGCCCCGGCTCCGAGGCCGCCCTGGCCCTGGTCGGCGCGGCCCGCCGGCTCGGCATCCCGGCCAAGGCCCGCGAGGTGCGCGGGGTGGACCGGGTGGTGATCCGGGACGGCGACGCGATCGGCGCGCTGCTCACCCGCCTCGGCGCCCACGAGTCGGTGCTCGCCTGGGAGGAGCGCCGGATGCGCCGTGAGGTGCGGGCCACCGCCAACCGGCTGGCCAACTTCGACGACGCCAACCTGCGGCGCTCGGCGCGGGCGGCGGTCGCGGCCGGTGCCCGGGTGGCGCGGGCGCTGGAGATCCTCGGCGAGGAGGTGCCCGAGCACCTGGCGGCGGCCGGCCAGCTGCGGATGCAGCACAAGCAGGCCTCGCTGGAGGAGCTCGGCGCCCTGGCGGACCCGCCGCTCACCAAGGACGCGGTGGCGGGTAGGATCCGCCGCCTGCTCGCGATGGCCGACAAGCGCGCGGCCGAACTCGGCCTGCCGAACACCGAGGCGAGTCTGACCGAGGAAATGGCGCTCAACTAGAACTCCGCCGGAACACCGTCGGAAAGGGGCGCGGGGAACCCGCGCGAAGGGCCTACGCGGAATTGCCGCGGGGTCCTCGCGCCGTTCCCCGCACCCCTTTCCGGCCGTCTCACGCCGGAGAGGCGATGTGCCCACGCGCGGCTTCGGAGGGTAGGGTCATGGGTGGTCGGGGACACCCAAAATTCCACCCCGTCGGAGCAGTCCGGCGTACCCCAAAGGAGATCGGTTCGTGACGATCCGGGTAGGCATCAACGGATTCGGCCGCATCGGCCGCAACTTCTTCCGAGCGGTCAAGTCCCAGGGCGCGGACATCGAGATCGTCGGTGTCAACGACCTGACCGACACCAAGACCCTGGCTCACCTGCTGAAGTACGACACCACCCTCGGCACCTTCCCCGGCGAGGTCTCGCACACCGAGGACAGCATCACCGTCGACGGCAAGACCTTCAAGGTCACCGCCGAGCGCGACCCCGCAAACCTCCCCTGGGCCGACCTGGGCGCCGACATCGTCGTCGAGTCCACCGGCATCTTCACCAAGGCCGAGGCGGCCAAGAAGCACGTCGCCGCCGGTGCCAAGAAGGTCATCATCTCGGCGCCCGCGACGGACGAGGACGTCACCATCGTCATGGGCGTCAACGACGACAAGTACGACGCCGCCAACCACACCGTCATCTCCAACGCCTCCTGCACCACCAACTGCGTGGCGCCGATGGCGAAGGTGCTGAACGAGAGCTTCGGCATCGTCAAGGGCCTGATGACCACGGTCCACGCCTTCACCAACGACCAGGTCACCCTGGACTTCCCGCACAAGGACCTGCGTCGCGCCCGCGCCGCCTCGCAGAACATCATCCCGACCTCGACGGGCGCCGCCAAGGCGACCGCCCTGGTCCTGCCGGAGCTCAAGGGCAAGCTGGACGGGACCTCGCTGCGCGTCCCGGTGCCGACCGGCTCGATCACCGACCTGGTGGTCACCCTGGAGCGCGAGGTCACCAAGGACGAGGTCAACGCCGCGTTCCAGAAGGCCGCCGAGGGTGCCCTCAAGGGTGTCCTGGCCTACACCGAGGACCCGATCGTCTCCTCGGACATCGTGAACAACCCGGCTTCGTGCATCTTCGACGCCCAGCTGACCATGGTCCAGGGCAACCAGGTCAAGGTCCTCGGCTGGTACGACAACGAGTGGGGCTACTCCAACCGCCTCGTCAACCTCACCACCCTCGTCGGTGGCCAGCTCTGACACCGCGGGAGCTGACGTGATGTAAGGAGTCGGGTCCGGACGGCGTGCGACCGTCCGGGCCCGACTCTGCGCACCCTCACCTCTCCCGGTGGCCCACCGCTGTGCCGCCGCCTTGCTCAGCACCTCCCCCAGGAGACAGAAGACCGTGAAGACGATCGAAGACCTCGGCGTTGCCGGCAAGCGCGTGTTCGTCCGCGCCGACCTCAACGTGCCGCTCTCGGGCGGCACGATCACCGACGACGGCCGCATCCGCGCGGTCGCGCCGACCATCGCCAAGCTGGTCGAGGCCGGCGCGAAGGTGGTCGTCGCCTCCCACCTCGGCCGCCCGAAGGGCGAGCCCGACCCGCAGTTCTCGCTCGCCCCGGTGGCCGTCCGCCTCGGCGAGATCCTCGGTCGGCCGGTCGCCTTCGCGACCGACACCGTCGGCGAGAGCGCGAAGGCCACCGTCGCCGCCCTCGGCGACGGCGAGGTCACGCTGCTGGAGAACCTGCGCTTCAACGCCGGCGAGACCAGCAAGGACGACGCCGAGCGCGGCGCCTTCGCGGACGAGCTGGCGGCCCTGGCCGACCTCTACGTCGGCGACGGCTTCGGCGCCGTGCACCGCAAGCACGCCTCGGTGTACGACCTGCCGGCCCGCCTGCCGCACGCGGTCGGCGATCTGATCGCCGCCGAGGTGACGGTGCTCAAGCGGCTGACCGAGGAGGTGGCCCGCCCGTACGTGGTGGTCCTCGGCGGTTCGAAGGTCTCCGACAAGGTCGGCGTGATCGAGAACCTGCTGGGCAAGGCCGACCGGATCCTGATCGGCGGCGGCATGGCGTACACCTTCCTCGCGGCGCTCGGCCACGAGGTGGGCATCTCGCTGCTGCAGAAGGACCAGATCCCGGTGGTGCTGGACTACCTGGAGCGGGGCAAGGCGAACGGTGTGGAGTTCGTGATCCCGGTGGACGTGGCGATCTCCGCCTCCTTCCCGGACACCAAGACCCACGCCCCGGTCCTGGACTACGAGGTCGTGGACGCGGACGGCATCCCCGCGGACAAGGAGGGCCTGGACATCGGCCCGAAGACCCGCGCGCTGTTCGCCGAGAAGATCGCCGACGCGGCCACCGTGTTCTGGAACGGCCCGGTGGGCGTCTTCGAGCACCCGGCGTTCGCCGAGGGCACCAAGGCCGTGGCGCAGGCGCTGCTGGACAGCGACGCGTTCACCGTGGTCGGCGGCGGCGACTCCGCGGCGGCCGTCCGCATCCTGGGATTCGACGAGACGAAGTTCGGACACATTTCGACCGGCGGTGGCGCGAGCCTCGAGTACCTGGAGGGCAAGACCCTTCCCGGTCTCGCCGCCCTGGAAGGCTGAAGGCAGCATGACTGAGCGTCTCCCGCTGATGGCGGGCAACTGGAAGATGAACCTCAACCACCTCGAGGCCATCCAGCACACCCAGAAGCTGGCCTTCGCGCTGGCCGACAAGGACTACGAGGCCGTCGAGGTGGCCGTCCTGGTCCCGTTCACCGACCTCCGGTCGGTGCAGACCCTGGTCGACGGCGACAAGCTGAAGATCAAGTACGGCTCGCAGGACATCTCGCAGCACGACTCCGGTGCCTACACCGGCGAGGTCTCCGGCCCGATGCTGGCCAAGCTGAAGTGCGCCTACGCGGTGATCGGCCACTCCGAGCGCCGCCAGTACCACGGCGAGGACGAGGCGATCGTCAACGCCAAGGTGAAGGCCGCCTACCGCAGCGGGATCACCCCGATCCTGTGCATCGGCGAGCCGCTGGACATCCGCAAGGCCGGCACCCACGTCGCGTACACCCTGGCGCAGCTGGACGGCGCCCTGGAGGGCGTGTCCGCCGCCGACGCCGAGTCGATCGTCGTCGCGTACGAGCCGGTCTGGGCGATCGGCACCGGCGAGGTGGCCACCCCCGAGGACGCGCAGGAGGTCTGCGGGGCGATCCGCGCCCGCCTGGCGGAGCTGTACTCGGCCGAGCTGGCCGACAAGGTCCGCGTGCTGTACGGCGGTTCGGTGAAGTCCTCCAGCGCGGCCGGCCTGATGGCCAAGGCGGACATCGACGGCGGCCTGATCGGCGGTGCCTCCCTGGACGCCGACGAGTTCGTCAAGATCGTGCGCTACCGTGAGCAGGCAGTAGGCTAACGCCTCCGCAGCAACGTAGGCTTTGGGGCCGGACCGCTTTCGCCGCGGCCCGGCCCCTTCGCCGAAGATACGAAGAGAGATGGTCCCGTCGTGATTCTCGGGTTCTCGATTGCCCTGATCATCCTGAGCGTGCTGATGATCCTCCTGGTGCTGCTGCACAAGGGGAAGGGCGGCGGTCTGTCCGACATGTTCGGCGGCGGCGCGATGTCCACCGGCGGCGGCTCGGCCGTGGCCGAGCGCAACCTCGACCGCATCACCATCGTCGTGGGCCTGGGCTGGTTCGCCTCCGTCGTGGTGCTGAGCCTGCTGCTCAAGTACAAGTGACCCGGTCCGGGAATGCTTCCCGGCCCCGCGTCTGACGGCCCGTAGCCCCGCGACCTATACTCGGACGGTTCCGGGTCGGAGCCGGTGGTGGCAGATCCTTAACTGCTGCTTACACTAGGACGACTTCGCCACCGTCCGCAGGCCGCGGCGGCCGGCATCAGCACGCGCAGGGAGTCAGACCGTGGCAAGTGGCAACGCCATCCGAGGCAGCAGAGTCGGCGCCGGCCCGATGGGCGAGGCGGAGCGCGGCGAGTCCGCCCCCCGCAACCGGATCTCCTTCTGGTGCGCCAACAAGCACGAGACGCGCCCCAGCTTCGCCGCCGAAGCGGCCATCCCGGACACCTGGGACTGCCCGCGCTGCGGTTTCCCCGCCGGTCAGGACGAGCACAACCCGCCGGCGCCGGCCCGCAACGAGCCGTACAAGACGCACCTCGCCTACGTGCGGGAGCGTCGGACCGACGCGGACGGCGAGGCGATCCTCGCGGAGGCGCTGGCCAAGCTCCGCGGCGAGATCTGAACGAACCCTGACGGGGCGTCACCGGATACCGGTGGCGCCCTTTCGCATGCCCGCGGTGCGCATGCGGGAAGCACAACAGGGGCGCGGGGAACTGCGCGAGGCGGGAGAGGCCGACGTCGAGCCCTTCCGCTGCGCGCAGTTCCCCGCGCCCCTTGGTGGTTGGCCGGTTGCCCTCGGCGGGGTGCCCGGGTCAGGCGGAGGCCGGTGGGTAGAGCTGGGCGGGGATGCGGGCGGCGGCGGCGCGGTCGAGGAGCCACAGGGTCCGTCCGGTGCCGCGGGCGCCGGAGGCGGGGGCCTGGAGTTCGCCCGGGCCGGCCAGGGCCAGGGCGACCGCGTCGGCCTTGTCCTCGCCGGCCGCCAGCAGCCAGACCTCGCGGGCGGCCCGGATCGCGGGCAGCGTCAGCGAGATCCGGGTGGGCGGAGGCTTCGGAGCCCCCCGCACGCCGACCACGGTGCGCTCGGTCTCCCGGATACCGGGGTGCTCCGGGAAGAGCGAGGCCACGTGGGTGTCCGGACCGACGCCCAGCAGCAGCACGTCGAACGCGGGTACCCGGACCCGCGCCCCCGGCGCCGCCGCCTTCGCCAGCTCCTCGGCGTAGGCCGCCGCGGCGGCCTCCACGTCCGAGCCGTGCACCCCGTCCGAGGCGGGCATCACGTGGACCCGCGCCGGGTCCAGCGGGACCCGGTCGAGCAGCTCCCCGCGGGCCTGCACCGCGTTGCGGTCCGGGTCCGCGGCCGGGACGAACCGCTCGTCGCCCCACCACAGGTCGAGCCGAGCCCAGTCCACCGCGTCGCGCGCCGGGGAGGCGGCGATCGCGGCGAGCAGGGCGTTGCCGTTGCGGCCGCCGGTGAGCACCACCGAGGCGGTGCCACGGGCGGCCTGGGCGTCCACGATCCGGGTGATCAGCCGGGCGGCGGCGGCCTGGGCCATCAGCTCCTTGTCGCGGTGGACGACGAGCTGCGGGGTGCCCGCGGTCACGAGGCGGCCCGCTTCCGGGACGCGGCGCCCTTCTTCCCGGCGGGCTTCCCCGCCGCGACGGCCTCCGGGTCCGCGCCGTCGGCGGTGTCGGCGACGGACTCGTCCCCGGCCTCCGACAGCCGGGCCGTCACCCGCGCCCCCGCGGCCACCGCCGCCGGGACGGCGTCGTCGCCGGCCGGGTCGGACCCGGCCTGCTCCGCGGACGGCTCCCGCAGCCGGTCGACCGGCGTGCGGACGGCCGAGGCGTAGATGTCGTCCGGGTCGAGCCTGCGCAGCTCCTCGGCGATCAGCTCCGAGGTCTCCCGCCGCTTCAGCGCGACCTGGCGGTCGGGCGAGCGCGGCATGGAGAGGGTGCCCAGCAGGCCGTCCGGCCGGTCGAGCACGATCTCTCCGTCGTCGGTCCGCAGCCGGACGGCGGTGATGCCGGGGCCGGCGGTGACCACCCGCTCGACCGGGACCCGCAGCCGGTTGTGCAGCCACAGCCCGAGCAGCTCCACGCTGGGGTTGTACGACTCGCCCTCGACCACCGCGGAGGTGATCGTGGACGGCCGCTGGTCCAGTGCGGCGGCCAGCATGGAGCGCCAGCCGGTGATCCGGGTCCAGGCCAGGTCGGTGTCGCCCGGGGTGTAGCTCTCGGCCCGCTGGGCGAGCTGGCCGACCGGGGACTCCGCGGTGACGGCGTCGGTGATCCGGCGCTGGGCGAGCGCGCCCAGCGGGTCCCGGGCCGGGTGCTGCGGGGCGTTGTCCGGCCACCAGACCACCACGGGGGCGTCGGGCAGCAGCAGCGGCAGCACCACGGACTGGGCGTGCGCGGCGAGCTCGCCGTGCATCCGGAGGATGACCGTCTCGCCGGAACCGGCGTCGGAGCCCACCAGCACCTCGGCGTCCAGTCGCGTCTCGGCACGGGCCCTGGGGGAGCGGCCCGCGCGCTTGATCACCGCCAGCGTCCGGGACGGGTGCTCGCGGGAGGCGTCGTTGGCGGCCTTGAGGGCGTCGTACGCGCTGCCCTCGTCGGTCACGATCACCAGCGTGAGCACCATGCCGGCCGCGGTGGAACCGCTGGCCCGGCGGGCGTCCATCAGGGCTGCGTTGATCTTGCTGGACGTGGTGTTCGTCAGGTCGATCTTCATGGCCGGCGCCAGCTCCTGCCGTCTCGTGCGAGCATCTCGTCCGCCTCGGCCGGGCCCCAGGTGCCGGCCGGGTACTGGGCGGGCTTGCCGTGGCTGTCCCAGTACTGCTCGATCGGGTCGAGGATCTGCCAGGAGAGCTCGACCTCCTGGTGGCGCGGGAACAGGTTGGCGTCGCCGAGCAGCACGTCGAGGATGAGCCGCTCGTACGCCTCGGGGCTGGACTCCGTGAAGGACTCGCCGTAGGCGAAGTCCATGGTCACGTCCCGGACCTCGAAGGAGGTGCCGGGCACCTTGGAGCCGAACCGCACCGTCACGCCCTCGTCCGGCTGCACCCGGATGACCAGGGCGTTCTGCCCCAGCTCCTCGGTCGCGTAGGAGTCGAAGGGCAGGTACGGCGCCCGCTGGAAGACCACCGCGATCTCGGTCACCCGGCGGCCGAGGCGCTTGCCCGTCCGCAGGTAGAACGGGACGCCCGCCCAGCGGCGGTTGTTGATCTCCAGCTTGATCGCCGCGTAGGTGTCGGTCTTGGAGTTGGCGTCGATGCCCTCCTCGTCCAGGTAGCCGACGACCTCCTCGCCACCCTGCCAGCCGCTCGCGTACTGGGCGCGCACGGTGTGCTTGCCGAGGTCGGCGGGGAGCTTCACGGCGCTGAGCACCTTGAGCTTCTCGGCGACCAGGGCCTTGGGGTGGAACGAGGCCGGCTCCTCGATGGCGGTGAGCGCCATCAGTTGGAGCAGGTGGTTCTGGATCACGTCCCGGGCGGCGCCGATGCCGTCGTAGTACCCGGCCCGGCCGCCGATGCCGATGTCCTCGGCCATGGTGATCTGCACGTGGTCGACGTACGACCGGTTCCAGATCGGCTCGAACATCTGGTTGGCGAAGCGCAGCGCCAGGATGTTCTGGACGGTCTCCTTGCCCAGGTAGTGGTCGATCCGGAAGACCTCGTCCCGGGGGAAGACCTCGTGGACGATCCGGTTCAGCTCCTGGGCGCTCTCCAGGTTGTGGCCGAACGGCTTCTCGATCACCGCGCGGCGCCAGGAGCCCTTCGGCGGGTCGGCCAGGCCGTGCCGCTTGAGCTGCTGGACGACGATCGGGAAGGACTTCGGCGGCACCGACAGGTAGAAGGCGAAGTTGCCGCCGGTGCCCTGCGCCTCGTCGAGGTCCTCGATCGTCTTGCGCAGGGTCTCGAAGGCCTCGTCGTCGTCGAAGGTGCCCTGGACGAAGCGCATGCCCTTGGCCAGCTGCTGCCAGACCTCCTCGCGGAAGGGGGTGCGGGCGTGCTGCTTGACCGCGTCGTGGACCTCCTTGGCGAAGTCCTCGTCCTCCCACTCGCGACGGGCGAAGCCGACGAGCGAGAAGCCCGGCGGGAGCAGGCCGCGGTTGGCCAGGTCGTAGATGGCCGGCATCAGCTTCTTGCGCGACAGGTCGCCGGTGACGCCGAAGATGACCAGTCCGGACGGGCCCGCGATCCGCGGCAGCCGCCGGTCGGAGGGGTCGCGCAGCGGGTTGACCGGAGGCTGCAGGGGATCGCCCTGCTCGGCCTCGGCCGCCGCCCCCGCGATGTCCGGATAGGGCTGTGTGTTGCTCACTGGGTGGGCTCCGCTTTCAGTGCGATTCGTGTGAGCAGGCGGTCAGTTCTGGTCGCCGTGCGCGGCGAGCGAGGCGGTGACGGTGTCCAGGAGCTCGTTCCAGGAGGCCTCGAACTTCTCCACGCCCTCGTCCTCGAGCACCTGGACCACGTCGTCGTAGTCGACCCCGGCCGCCGCGATGGCGTCCAGCACGGCCTTGGCGTCGGCGTAGTTCGGGGTGATGGTGTCGCCGGTGACCGTGCCGTGGTCGGCGGTGGCGTCCAGGGTGGCCTCGGGCATGGTGTTGACGGTGCCCGGGGCGACCAGCTCGGTCACGTACAGGGTGTCCGGCAGGGCCGGGTCCTTGACGCCGGTGGAGGCCCAGAGCGGACGCTGCGGCTTGGCGCCGGCGGCCTCCAGGGCCTTCCAGCGGTCGGACGCGAAGACCTCCTCGTAGGCCTGGTAGGCCAGGCGGGCGTTGGCCACCGCGGCCTTGGAGCGCAGCTCCCGGGCCTCGCCGCCGATCTTGTCCAGCCGCTTGTCGATCTCGGTGTCGACGCGGGAGACGAAGAAGGAGGCGACCGACTCGATCTGGGACAGGTCCAGGCCCGCGGCCTTGGCCTTCTCCAGGCCGGTGAGGAAGGCGTCCATCACCTCGCGGTAGCGCTCCAGCGAGAAGATCAGCGTGACGTTGACGCTGATGCCCTTGGCCAGCACCTCGGTGATGGCGGGCAGGCCGGCCTTGGTGGCGGGGATCTTGATGAACACGTTCGGGCGGTCCACCAGCCACCACAGCTGCTTGGCCTCGGCCACGGTCGGCGCGGTCTGGTGCGCCAGGCGCGGGTCGACCTCGATCGAGACCCGGCCGTCGCGGCCGTTGCTGGCGTCGTAGACCGGGCGCAGCACGTCGGCCGCATCCCGCACGTCCGAGGTGGTGATCATGCGGATCGCCTCGTCCGTGGTGACCTTGCGGACCGCCAGGTCGTTCAGCTGGGCGTCGTACGCGGCGTTGCCGCCGCCGATGGCCTTCTGGAAGATGGTCGGGTTGGTGGTCACGCCCACCACGTGCTTCTCCTGCACCAGCTCGGCCAGGTTGCCGCTGTACAGCCGCTCGCGGCTCAGGTCGTCCAGCCAGATCGCCACGCCTTCGTCGCTGAGGCGCTTCAGAGCGTCAGTCATGGTGCTTCATCCTCTTTTTTTGGTACGTCTGCTGTGGGGTCGTCAGACGGGCCGCGCCACCTGATGTGCGGTCAGGGGGCGCGGCCGTCGTCGCTCGCTCGCCTCCGGGCGCTCCGGCCCGATGCCGACGCTCCTCGCTCCGACGCTCGCTGGCGCTCGCTTGTCGCTCGTCACTTTCGGCATCGGCGCGCCCTTCGGCTCGCGAGCAGGTGCGCTAGCGGGAGACGGCCTCGACCGTGCGGAGCGAGGCGCGGGCGGCGTTGGCCACCGCGTCCGCGGTCAGGCCGAACTCCTGGTACAGCACCTTGTAGTCGGCGGAGGCGCCGAAGTGCTCCAGGCTGATGATCCGGCCGGCGTCGCCGACCAGCTCGCGCCAGCCCTGGGCGATCCCGGCCTCGACGGACACGCGGGCCCGGACGTTCGGCGGCAGCACGCTGTCGCGGTACGCCTGGTCCTGCTCGTTGAACCACTCGATCGAGGGCATCGACACGACCCGGGTGGGGATGCCGTCCGCCTCCAGGGCCTCGCGGGCGCGGACGGCCAGCTGGACCTCGGAGCCGGTGCCGATCAGGATGACCTTCGGCGAGGCGCCGGAGGCCTCGGCCAGCACGTAGCCGCCCTTGGCCGCGCCCTCCGCGGAGTGGAACACCTCGCGGTCGAAGGTGGGCACGCCCTGGCGGGTGAGCGCCAGGCCGACCGGGCCGGGGTGGCTGGTCTGCCGCTCCAGCACGGTCCGCCAGACCACGGCGGTCTCGTTGGCGTCGGCCGGGCGGACGACCGCCAGGCCCGGGATGGACCGCAGCGCGGCCAGGTGCTCGACCGGCTGGTGGGTCGGGCCGTCCTCGCCGAGGCCGATGGAGTCGTGCGTCCACACATAGGTGACCGGCAGCTTCATCAGGGCGGCGAGGCGGACCGCCGGGCGCATGTAGTCGGAGAACACCAGGAAGGTGCCGCCGTAGATGCGGGTCCGGCCGTGCAGCGCGATCCCGTTCATGATCGAGCCCATGGCGTGCTCGCGGATGCCGAAGTGGATCGTCCGGCCGTACGGCGAGGCGGACTTCAGCGAGTTGCCGACGGGGAGGAAGGAGCTCTCCTCGTCGATCGTGGTCAGGTTGGACTCGGCGAGGTCCGCCGAACCGCCCCACAGCTCCGGGATGTGGGCGCCGACGGCCTTCAGGGTGTCGCCGGAGGCCTTGCGGGTGGCGACCTCCTTGCCCGCCGGGAAGACCGGGATAGCCTTCTCCCAGCCGTCCGGCAGCTCGCCGATCTGGATCCGGTCGAACTCGGCGGCCCGCTCCGGGTTCGCCTGGCGCCAGGCGTGGTAGCCGGCCTCCCACTCGGTGCGGGCGGCCTTGCCGCGCTGCACCACCAGACGGGCGTGGTCGACGACCTGCTCGGTGACCTCGAAGGTCTTCTCCGGGGAGAAGCCCAGCACCTTCTTGGTGGCGGCGATCTCCGCGTCGCCCAGCGCCGAGCCGTGCGCCTTGGCGGTGTCCTGGGCGTTCGGCGCCGGCCAGGCGATGATCGTGCGCATCGCGATCATCGACGGGCGCTCGGTCTCCGCCTGGGCGGCGGCCAGCGCGGCGGCCAGCGCGTGGACGTCGATGTCGCCGTCGGACTTCGGCGTGACCCGCTGGACGTGCCAGCCGTACGCCTCGTAGCGGGCCAGGACGTCCTCGGAGAAGGCCGTCGCGGTGTCACCCTCGATGGAGATGTGGTTGTCGTCGTACAGCGCGACCAGGTTGCCCAGCTTCTGGTGGCCGGCCAGCGAGGAGGCCTCCGCGGAGACGCCCTCCTCCAGGTCGCCGTCGGAGACGATGGCCCAGACGGTGTGGTCGAACGGCGACTCGCCGGCCGGGGCCGCCGGGTCGAACAGACCGCGCTCGTAGCGGGCCGCCATCGCCATGCCCACCGCGTTGGCGATGCCCTGGCCCAGCGGACCGGTGGTGGTCTCGACACCCGCGGTGTGACCGTGCTCCGGGTGGCCCGGGGTACGGCTGCCGGCGACGCGGAACGCCTTGAGGTCGTCCAGCGAGAGGCCGTACCCCGACAGGAAGAGCTGCGTGTACAGCGTCAGCGAGGTGTGACCGGGGGACAGGACGAAGCGGTCGCGGCCGACCCAGGACGGGTCGGTCGGGTCGTGGCGCAGGAAGCGCTGGAAGATGAGGTAGGCGGCGGGGGCCAGCGACATCGCGGTGCCCGGGTGCCCGTTGCCCACCTTCTGCACGGCGTCCATGGCCAGGACGCGGGCCGTGTCCACGGCACGCTGGTCCAGGTCGCTCCACTCGAATACGTTCGGCGTCGTGCTCACCCTGACTCAGGGCTCCTTCCCTAATGAAGTGTGACCCCGTGAAGGGGACCGGGTCGGCCACGTCGCTGTGGTCCGGACGCTTCGCTGGTGCCGGTCACGGAGGGTTGATCCCGCTTCTGTGTGCGAGCCTACCGCCCGCGAGGGTCCTCACCCTGCGTGGTGGCCACAACCGGGGTTTCGCGGGCGCGATTCCCATGCTGACGCCCTTGCCCACCCGGTACCTGCCCGATCTGCGGTGATTCACCCGGCGGTGTGCGGTTCCGGCTCGCCGGGGGACCCCGGGGCCGGGAGGCATATATGGAGCGTCTAAGGTGGCGTGGTACGCGCAGCGCGGAGACCTCGGCACCGATCGGTCCGGTGGACGCCTGTGGAAGTTCATCGATAGTTGGGGTGTTCGTGACCGCCGTCGAATCCCGCCCCGCCGGGGCGGTCGGGGCGACTCCTGCGCACCGGCCGTTCGGGGCCCGTGTCGGGGCGTTCGTCGCACTGACCAAGCCTCGGATCATCGAGCTGCTGCTGATGACCACCGTTCCGGTGATGTTCCTCGCGCAGCGCGGGGTCCCGAATCCGTGGCTGGTCCTCGAGGTCGTGCTCGGTGGCTACCTCTCGGCCGGCGGCGCCAACGCACTGAACATGTACATCGACCGCGACATCGACGCGGTGATGTCCCGCACCGAGCGGCGCCCGATCGTCACCGGCATGGTCTCGCCGCGCGAGGCGCTGGTCTTCGGCATCGCCCTGGCCATCGGCTCGACCCTGTGGCTCGGCCTGCTGGTCAACGCGCTGTCCGCCGGGCTGGCGCTGGCCGCCCTGCTGTTCTACGTGTTCGTCTACACCCTGGGCCTGAAGCGCCGGACCGCCCAGAACATCGTCTGGGGCGGCATCGCCGGCTGCATGCCGGTGTTCGTCGGCTGGGCCGCGGTGACGAACTCGCTCTCCTGGTCGGCCCTGGTGCTGTTCCTGGTGATCTTCTTCTGGACGCCGCCGCACTACTGGCCGCTGTCGATGAAGGTCCGCGAGGACTATGCGAAGGCCGGCGTCCCGATGCTGCCGGTGATCAAGGGCAACGTCGCGGTGGCGAAGCAGATCGTCCTCTACTCCTGGGTGATGGTCGCCGTGTCGCTGGCGCTCTGGCCGCTGGCGCACACCACCCTGCTCTACCCGATCGCCGCGGTGGTGCTGGGCGCGTTCTGGCTGAAGGAGGCGCACGGGCTGCAGGCCCGCGCCAAGGCCGGGGTCGTGGGCGCCCAGCTCAAGGAGATGCGGCTGTTCCACTGGTCGATCACCTACCTGACCCTGCTGTTCGTGGTCATCGCGGTCGATCCGTTCCTCGCCTGAGGCGGAACCTCCGAGAGGCGCGGGGAACTGCGCGAAGCGGAAGGGTGCGGAGGCGCCCGACCGGGTCGCACGGTTCCCCGCGCTCTTTCGTTCCCCAGCCTCAGCCCGCGGTCTCGGAGGGTCCGACGTGGCCGTCCAGCCACTCCTTGAGCGGCTGTGAGGAGCGGAGGAAGCCGGTGATCCGCTTCAGCGCCTCCGCCGTCCCCAGCCACGCGGCGGGCTCCCACTCCTGCCAGGCGATCAGCCCCTTGTACCGCAGCAGCTCGATCCGCGGATGGTCCTTGGGGTAGCCGCGCGGGGCGGTCTTCAGCGCGTCCCGTCCGACCACCTCGGGCCCCGCCTTCCGGACCCGCTCGACCACCCGCTCCAGCTCGGCGCCGGTGACGTCCTCGGCCACCGCCGTGCGGTAGCGGTCCAGCTGGTCCGGCGCCAGGTGGTACATGCCGTTGCCGCACGCCAGCCCGTCGGCGGAGAGCTGGACGTAGCCGCCGGCCTCCAGGAACGCGCCGATGTGCGTCTTGTACGGCGACTTGTCGGCACTGAACCGGACGTCGCGGTTGGGGCGGAAGATCTTGCCGGGCCCGAACTCGGGCTCCAGCCGCTCCAGCAGCTCGACCATCGGCTCGCGCACCACCTGCTCGTACACGGCCTTGTGGGCGGTCCAGAAGGTCTTGGAGTTGTCGGCTTCGAGGTGCTCGTAGAACTCCAGCGCCTCGGCCTGCCAGCCGTGGAAGGTCACCCCGCCAGGGTAGGCCCACCGGTGTGGCGGGCCGCACATCCCGCACCCGTCGCGGGTCGTTGTACCCGCCGGTAGCATGCGGGCATGACCAGCGCAGAGACCGCCACCACCGCCTCGCCGGACGCCCGCACCGAGCGCCGGGCCAAGCGCATCGCCAAGCACATCACCAGCTTCGCCCAGCAGCACGGCGGGAGCGCCGAGGGCGTCGTCGAGTACGTCGGCCGGACCGCGACCCGGATCGTCATGGTCGGCGCGGACGGCGCCTGGGGCGACCAGGTCGCCCCCACCTACGCCATCGGGCAGCGGGCGGCAGAACTCGCCGGACTCAAGCTGCACGCCGACTTCGAGGGCGAGCTCGGGCTGAAGGTGAAGACCTCGGCGTACGAGTGGAAGCGCATGGCCGGCATCCAGATCTAGGAGTGCACCCGGCCTTCCGGGCACTCGGGTCACCACTGAATTTCGGGCACTCGGGTCACCACTGAAGGGGCGCGAGGAACTGCGCGAGGCGGAAGGGCTCTACGTGAGTCGTCTTCCGTTTCGCGCAGTTCCCCGCGCCCCTTGTGGTTGCCCGATTGCCGCGCCCCTGTGTGGTTGGCCGGTTGCCCGGGTGGGGTCAGGCCGCGGTGGCCTGGGCGGGGACGGGGGTGGCGGGTGCGGGGTCGGCGGGGGCGTCGTCGCGGGTGCGGAGGGCGAGGGGGATGCGGACGGCGGCGGCCCAGACGAGGGCGGCGCCGAGCATGTGGAGGAGCACCATCAGCTCGGGCGCGTCCGTGAAGTACTGGACGAACCCCAGCAGGCCCTGCGCCAGCAGCAGCACCAGCAGATCCCGCACCCGCGCCCGCGCCGGAGCCGGCGCCTTCACGGCGGCCAGCACGAAGACCGCGGCCAGGGTGAGGCCGACCGACAGGAAGACCAGGTCGGCGTGGAGCTGGACCAGCCGGTCGTAGTCGATCGGGATGCGGTGGACCGGCTTGCCGTCCTTGCTGGAGGCGCCCGGGTGGTGGCCGGCGCCGGTGACCATCGTCCCGGCGACCACCAGCAGGCCGATCACCGTCACCAGGACGTACCCGAGCCGGCGGATCGGCCCGGCCACGGCGGGGACGGGCGGCCCGTCGCCCTCCCGGGTGCGCTCCCACATCACCACCGCGACCCAGAGCAGGCCCAGCGCGGCGACCATGTGCAGCGCCACGATGTACGGGTTCAGCCCGGTGAGCACGGTGATGCCGCCGAGCACGGCGTTGATCATGACCACCCAGAACTGGGCCCAGCCGAGCCGGGTCAGCGGCCGCCGCCAGGGCTTGTGGAAACGGGCGGCCAGGGTGGCCCAGCCGATCGCCGCCGACAGCACGTAGGTGAGCATCCGGTTGGTGAACTCGATGACGCCGTGGAGGCCCATCTCGGGCGTCGGCGTCAGGCTCTCGCCGGTGCACTTGGGCCAGGTGGTGCAGCCGAGGCCGGAGGCGGTGAGCCGGACGGCACCGCCGGTCACGACGATGACCACGCTCATCACCAGCGCGGCGAGCGCCGCCCGCCGGACGTGGGCGAGGGTCGGGCTCCAGAGGGGGGTCAGGGCGGAGAGGGGCGTTGGCACCCGACCATCGTAGGTGGGCTTACGTCCGATCTTCGGGCGGGGTGCCGGGCGCCCCAAAAGGGGATCTTCCTCGCACACCGGTCACCGTCGAATGCCGTCACTCCCAGCGGAAGAAGCGGGCGGCGGCGCCCAGGCCGAGGACGGCCCAGACGGCGAGGACGCCCAGGTCGCCCCAGGGCACCGAGCCGCCGTACTGGAGGACCGAGCGCAGTCCGTCCGAGAGGGCGCTGATCGGCAGCAGCTCCAGCGCCGGGCGGACCGCCTCGGGGAACCGCGACAGCGGGACCACCACGCCGCCGGCCAGCAGCAGCAGGATGAACACCAGGTTGGCGGCGGCCAGGGTGGCCTCCGCGCGCAGGGTGCCGGCCATCAGCAGGCCGAGCCCGGAGAAGGCGGCGGTGCCCAGCACCAGCAGGCCCGCCACCGCCAGCGGGTTGCCCTGCGGGGACCAGCCGAGGGCCAGCGCGATCGCCGACAGCAGCAGCACCTGCAGCACCTCGGTGACCAGCACGCAGCCGGTCTTGGCGGTCAGCAGCGCCCAGCGCGGCAGCGGGGTGGAGCCCAGCCGCTTCAGCACCCCGTAGCGGCGCTCGAAGCCGGTGGCGATGGCCTGGCCGGTGAAGGCGGTGGACATCACGGCCAGCGCCAGCAGGCCGGGGGCGAGGAAGTCCACCCGCCGGCCTGGGCCGTCCGCGGCCACGATGTCCACCGCGCTGAACAGCACCAGCAGCACGGTCGGGATCACCACGGTGAGCAGCAGCTGCTCACCGTTGCGCAGCAGCATCCGGGTCTCCAGCGCGGTCTGCGCGAGCAGCATCCGGCCGACCGGGGCGGCGCCGGGCCGGGGGGCGTACCCGCCCGGGGCGGGCCGGTCCGCGGCGGCGGGGCGGTCGTGCTCGATGGTTCGCTCGCTCATCAGCGGAGCTCCCGTCCGGTCAGGTCGAGGAAGACGTCTTCGAGGCTGCGCCGCTGCACGGCCAGTCCGTCCGGCATCACGCCGGCGGCTGCGCACCAGGCGGTGACCGCGGCGAGCAGGCCCGGGTCCACCGGCGCCTCGATCCGGTACGTGCCCGGGGAGGGCTCGGTCACCGAGGCGCCGTCGGGCAGCACGCCGCGCAGCGAGTCCAGGTCGAGGCCGGGCGGGCCGTCGAAGCGCAGGGTGGATTCGGCGCCGGAGCGGCAGAGCTCGGCGGGCGTGCCGCGGGCGATCACCCGGCCGCGGTCCACGATCGCCACGGTGTCGGCCAGCTGCTCGGCCTCGTCCATGTGGTGGGTGGTGACCACCACGGTGACCCCGTCCCGGTGGAGCTCGCGGACCAGCTCCCAGGTGGCCCGGCGGGCCTGCGGGTCCAGGCCGGCGGTGGGCTCGTCCAGGAAGACCAGCTCGGGGCGGCCGACCACGGCCATGGCGAGGCCCAGGCGCTGCTGCTGGCCGCCGGAGAGCCGGCGGTACGGGGTACGGCCGCAGGAGCCGAGGCCGAGGCGCTCGACCAGCGGGTCGACCTCCAGCGGCTCGGCGTACAGCTTCGCGGTGTGGCGCAGCATCTCGACCGCGCGGGCGCCGGCGTAGACGCCGCCGGCCTGCAGCATCACGCCGATCCGGGGGCGCAGGCGGGCGGCGTCGGCCACCGGGTCCAGGCCGAGCACCCGGACGGTGCCGGCGTCGGGGCGGCGGTAGCCCTCGCAGGTCTCGATGGTGGTGGTCTTGCCGGCGCCGTTCGGGCCCAGCACGGCGGTGATCGAACCGCGCGCGATGGTGAGGTCCAGACCGTCCACCGCGGCCTTGGCGCCGTACCGCTTGACCAGCCCGGTCACCTCGACGGCCGTTTGAGTCTGCATGCAGGCGAGTGTAAGAGGCGGCTCGTGGCGGGCTTGACACCGGCTTCCGAGATCGTTTTCCCAGGCCAGGTAAGCCTTACCTGCGTGATGGAAGCCACCGGTGAGGCGTGGATCACGGCTTGTTCTTCCGGACGGAATTACGCAACAATCGTGTTGTGAAAAACATCCGCGAGCACTCCGCACAGGACAGGGTGGCCGAGCCGGCCCCCGGTTGTGCCGTGCCCGCGACGGCCGCGGAGGTCCTGCTGGACGGCCACCGGGCGACCCGGGACCGGGTCGCCCGCTCGATCCTGGACCACGGCCCGTCCTCCGCCGCCGACCTGGCCAGCCGCCTCGGCCTGACCGCCGCCGCCGTCCGCCGCCACCTCGACTCGCTGGCCGCCGCAGGCCTGGTGGAGTCCCGTGAGCAGCGGGTGTACGGCAGCCGCGGCCGCGGCCGCCCGGCCAAGGTCTTCGCCCTCACCGAGTCCGGGCGGGACGCCTTCTACCAGGCGTACGACCAGCTCGCGGCCGACGCGCTGCGCTGGATCTCGGAGTCGGTCGGCGGCGGTCCGGCGGGCGAGGAGGCGGTCGCCGCCTTCGCCCGGGCCCGCTTCGCCAAGCAGGGCCAGCGGTACCAGGGCAGCCTGGAGCAGGTCGCGGCCGAGCAGCGCGCCGAGGCACTCGCCGAGGCGCTGAGTGCCGACGGGTACGCTGCCACGGTGCGGCGTGTGCCCTCCGCCGCGGCGGCGAAAGCCCCGGCCGGCGCCCAGCTCTGCCAGCACCACTGCCCGGTCGCGCACATCGCCGAGCAGTTCCCCCAGCTCTGCGAGGCGGAGACGGAAGTCTTCTCCCAGCTCCTGGGCACCCATGTGCAACGGCTGGCCACCATCGCCCACGGCGACGGGGTCTGCACCACGTATGTGCCGGCATCCGGTGCCGCACCGTCCCCCGCCGCCGTGCGGGAGCCCGGTGCCGTGCCGACTGCCGGTACGTCCCCCAACGAATCGGCTCGTCCGCGCGGAGGAACCTCGCATGACTGACATCGCACACCCCGAGCTCGAAGGCCTGGGCACCTACGAGTACGGCTGGGCCGACTCGGACGTGGCCGGCTCCGCCGCCAAGCGCGGTCTGAGCGAGGACGTCGTCCGTGACATCTCGGCGAAGAAGTCCGAGTCCGAGTGGATGCTCAACCTGCGCCTCAAGGGCCTGAAGCTGTTCGGCAAGAAGCCCATGCCGACCTGGGGCTCCGACCTGTCGGGCATCGACTTCGACAACATCAAGTACTTCGTGCGGTCCACCGAGAAGCAGGCGGAGTCCTGGGAGGACCTGCCCGCGGACATCAAGGCCACCTACGACAAGCTGGGCATCCCGGAGGCGGAGAAGCAGCGCCTGGTCGCCGGTGTCGCCGCGCAGTACGAGTCCGAGGTCGTCTACCACCAGATCCGCGAGGACCTGGAGGAGCAGGGCGTCATCTTCCTGGACACCGACACCGCGCTGAAGGAGCACCCGGAGCTCTTCAAGGAGTACTTCGGCACCGTCATCCCGGCCGGTGACAACAAGTTCGCCGCGCTGAACACCGCGGTGTGGTCCGGCGGCTCGTTCATCTACGTGCCGAAGGGCGTGCACGTGGACATCCCGCTGCAGGCCTACTTCCGGATCAACACCGAGAACATGGGCCAGTTCGAGCGGACGCTGATCATCGTCGACGAGGACGCCTACGTCCACTACGTCGAGGGCTGCACCGCGCCGATCTACTCCTCGGACTCGCTGCACTCCGCGGTCGTGGAGATCATCGTCAAGAAGGGCGGCCGCTGCCGCTACACGACCATCCAGAACTGGTCGAACAACGTCTACAACCTGGTCACCAAGCGCGCCGTGGCGTACGAGGGCGCGACCATGGAGTGGGTCGACGGCAACATCGGCTCCAAGGTCACCATGAAGTACCCGGCCGTCTACCTGATGGGCGAGCACGCCAAGGGCGAGACCCTGTCGATCGCCTTCGCGGGCGAGGGCCAGCACCAGGACGCCGGCGCCAAGATGGTGCACATGGCGCCCAACACCTCCTCGCACATCGTCTCCAAGTCGGTGGCGCGCGGCGGCGGCCGCACCTCCTACCGCGGCCTGATCGAGATCGGCGAGGGCTCGCACGGCGCCAAGTCCAACGTGCTCTGCGACGCGCTGCTGGTCGACACCATCTCCCGCTCGGACACCTACCCCTACGTGGACGTCCGCGAGGACGACGTGTCCATGGGCCACGAGGCCACCGTCTCCAAGGTCAGCGAGGACCAGCTCTTCTACCTGATGAGCCGCGGCATGACCGAGACCGAGGCCATGGCGATGATCGTCCGCGGCTTCGTCGAGCCCATCGCGCGCGAGCTGCCGATGGAGTACGCGCTGGAGCTGAACCGGCTGATCGAGCTGCAGATGGAGGGCGCGGTCGGCTGACGCCCGGCCCCACCCCCCGTCCACGATTCTTGAGGAAGAGAGCAACACGAACAGCCATGGCTGACGTTCAGAACACCTCCGGCGCGACCACCGCCGGCTCGATCGAGGTCGGCACCGCCGGCGCCGGCGCGCAGCTGGCCGGCCCGGGCACCGGCCGCGCCACGGTCCAGCAGCCGATCGACGCCCGCGTCGCGGTCAAGCCCTCGTACGACGTGAACGACTTCCCGGTGCCGCACGGCCGCGAGGAGGACTGGCGGTTCACCCCGCTGCACCGCCTCGGCGGCCTGCACGACGGCGCCGCCGTCGAGTCCGCCCGCGGCGAGGACAAGATCGAGCTCGGGCTGCCGGAGGGCGTCACCGCCGAGACCGTCGGCCGTGACGACGCCCGCCTGGGCAAGGCCGGCACCCCGGTCGACCGGGTCGCCGCGCAGGCGTTCAGCGCCTTCGAGCAGGCCCTGGTGGTCACCGTCCCCAAGGACGCGGTGCTCACCGAGCCGGTCAAGATCGACGTGCACGGCGAGGGCGGCGTCAACTTCGCCCACGTGGTGATCGACGTCAAGCCGTTCGCCGAGGCCGTCGTGGTGATCAACCACACCGGCACCGGCACCCGCGCCGCCAACGTCGAGCTGCTGGTCGGCGACGGTGCCAAGCTCACCTTCGTGTCCGTCCAGGACTGGGAGCGGGACGCCGTCCACGCCTCCCAGCACAACGCGCTGGTCGGCCGGGACGCCTCCTTCAAGTCGGTCGTGGTGACCTTCGGCGGCGACCTGGTCCGCATCCACCCGCGGGTCAACTACGCCGGCCCCGGCGGCGAGGCCGACCTGTACGGCCTGTACTTCGCGGACGCCGGCCAGCACCTGGAGCACCGCCTGATCATCGACCACGACACGCCGCACTGCCGGTCGAACGTGGCGTACAAGGGCGCGCTGCAGGGCCAGGACGCGCACGCGGTCTGGGTCGGCGACGTGCTGATCCGCGCGGCCGCCCTGGGCACCGACACCTACGAGCTCAACCGCAACCTGGTGCTCACCGACGGCGCCCGGGTCGACTCGATCCCGAACCTGGAGATCGAGACCGGCGAGATCGTCGGCGCCGGCCACGCCTCGGCGACCGGCCGCTTCGACGACGAGCAGCTGTTCTACCTGCAGGCCCGCGGCATCCCGGCCGACGAGGCCCGCCGCCTGGTGGTCCGCGGCTTCTTCGCCGAGCTGGTCCAGCAGATCGGCGTCGCCGAGATCCAGGACCGCCTCATGGAGAAGATCGAGGCCGAGCTGGAAGAGACGGTGGCATGACGTACCTCCGTGCCTGCTCGCTGAGCGCGCTGCAGGAGGACGTCCCGCGGCGCGTCGAGCTGAACGGCGTGCCCGTGGCCGTGGTGCGGACCGACGAGGGCGTCTTCGCCGTCAACGACATCTGCTCGCACGCCAACGTCTCGCTCTCCGAGGGCGAGGTCGAGGACTGCATGATCGAGTGCTGGCTGCACGGCTCCAGCTTCGACCTCCGGACCGGCAAGCCCTCCGGCCTGCCCGCCACCAAGCCGGTCGCTGTCTACCCCGTAAAGATCGAAGGGGACGATGTGCTCGTCTCCGTCAACCAGGAGTCCTGAGTCCATATGGCAACCCTTGAAATCCGCGACCTGCACGTCTCCGTCGAGGCGGAGGCCGGCCCCCGCGAGATCCTGCGCGGCGTCGACCTGACCGTGAAGCAGGGCGAGACCCACGCCATCATGGGCCCCAACGGCTCCGGCAAGTCGACCCTCGCGTACTCGCTGGCCGGCCACCCGAAGTACACCGTCACCAGCGGCTCGGTGCTGCTCGACGGCGAGGACGTCCTGGAGATGTCGGTCGACGAGCGCGCCCGCGCCGGCCTCTTCCTGGCCATGCAGTACCCGGTCGAGGTCCCCGGCGTCTCGGTCTCCAACTTCCTGCGCACCGCCGCCACCGCCGTCCGCGGCGAGGCCCCCAAGCTGCGGCTGTGGGTCAAGGAGGTCAAGGAGGCCATGGCCGCCCTGTCGATGGACCCGGCGTTCGCCGAGCGCAACGTCAACGAGGGCTTCTCCGGCGGTGAGAAGAAGCGCCACGAGATCCTCCAGCTGGAGCTCCTCAAGCCGAAGATCGCGATCCTCGACGAGACCGACTCCGGCCTGGACGTCGACGCGCTGCGCATCGTCTCCGAGGGCATCAACCGGGTCCGCTCCACCGGCGAGGTGGGCACCCTGCTGGTGACCCACTACACCCGCATCCTGCGGTACATCAAGCCCGACTACGTCCACGTCTTCTCGGCCGGCCGCATCGTCGAGTCCGGCGGCGCCGAGCTCGCCGACAAGCTGGAGGAAGAGGGCTACGAGAGCTACGTGAAGGGCGGCGCTTCCGAGTGACGAACCTGCCAGGCCTGCTCGACACCGACGCGATCCGCAAGGACTTCCCCGTCCTGCAGCGGCTGCTGCACGACGGAAAGCCGCTGGTCTACCTGGACAACGCGGCCACCTCGCAGAAGCCCCGCCAGGTGCTGGACGCGCTGAACGCCTACTACGAGCGGCACAACGCCAACGTCCATCGCGGCGTCCACGTGCTGGCCGAGGAGGCCACGGCGCTGTACGAGGGCGCCCGTGACAAGGTCGCGGCCTTCGTGAACGCGCCCAGCCGGGACGAGGTGATCTTCACCAAGAACGCCTCGGAGTCGCTCAACCTGGTCGCCAACATGCTCGGCTGGGCGGACGAGCCCTACCGGGTGGACGCCGACTCGGAGATCGTGATCACCGAGATGGAGCACCACTCCAACATCGTCCCGTGGCAGCTGCTCTCGCAGCGCACCGGCGCGAAGCTGAAGTGGTTCGGGCTGACCGACGAGGGCCGGCTCGACCTCTCGAACATCGACGAGATCATCACCGAGCGCACCAAGGTGGTCTCCTTCACCCTGGTCTCCAACCTGCTGGGCACCATCAACCCGGTCGAGACGATCGTCCGGCGGGCCCAGGCGGTCGGCGCCCTGGTCGTCATCGACGCCTCCCAGGCCGCCCCGCACATGGTGCTGGACGTCCAGGCGCTGGAGGCCGACTTCGTGGCCTTCACCGGGCACAAGATGCTGGCCCCGACCGGCATCGGCGTGCTCTGGGGCCGGCACGAGCTGCTGGAGGACCTGCCTCCCTTCCTCGGCGGCGGCGAGATGATCGAGACCGTGACGATGGGGTCGTCCACGTACGCCCCCGCGCCGCACAAGTTCGAGGCGGGCACCCCGCCGATCGCCCAGGCGGTCGGGCTGGGCGCGGCCGTGGACTACCTCGCCGCCATCGGCATGGACCGGATCGCCGCGCACGAGCACGCGATCACCGAGTACGCGGTGGAGCGGCTGCTGGAGGTCCCGGACCTGCGGATCATCGGTCCGCGCACCGCCGTGGACCGGGCCGCCGCGATCTCCTTCACCCTCGGCGACATCCACCCGCACGACGTGGGCCAGGTGCTGGACGAGCAGGGCATCGCCGTGCGCGTCGGCCACCACTGCGCGCGGCCGGTCTGCCTCCGGTACGGAATTCCTGCGACCACGCGGGCGTCGTTCTACCTGTACTCGACGCCGGCCGAGGTGGACGCCCTGATCGACGGGCTGCACCACGTCCGCGACTTCTTCGGCTGAGGACAAGGTCACATGAAGCTGGACTCGATGTACCAGGAGATCATCCTGGACCACTACCGCAACCCCCACGGCAAGGGGCTGCGGGACGGTGACGCCGAGGTGCACCACGTCAACCCCACCTGCGGTGACGAGATCACCCTCCGGGTCCGTCTGGACGGCTCGGTGGTCGCCGACGTCAGCTACGAGTCGCAGGGCTGCTCGATCAGCCAGGCCAGCGCCTCGGTGCTGAACGACCTGGTGGTGGGCAAGGCGGTGGGCGACGCCCAGGTGATCCAGGAGGCCTTCCTGGAGCTCATGCAGAGCAAGGGCCAGCTGGAGGGCGACGAGGAGGTGCTGGAGGACGCGGTGGCGTTCGCCGGCGTCTCCAAGTACCCGGCCCGGGTCAAGTGCGCCCTGCTGAGCTGGATGGCCTGGAAGGACGCCACCGCCAAGGCGCTCGGCCAGCAGCCCGCGATCAACGACTGAACGGACGGAACACCCATGAGTGACACCCGGGACACCGAGGCGGTGGAGACCGAGGCGGTGGACACCGCGGCGGTGGACACCGCGGCGGTGGAGACCGAGGCCGCGGAGGCCCACGGCTTCACCAGCGCGGGCACGGTCGCCGTCGAGGACCTCTACGAGGCCCTGATGGACGTGGTCGACCCCGAGCTGGGCATCGACGTGGTCAACCTCGGCCTGATCTACGGCATCCACATCGACGAGGGCGACGTGGCCACCGTGGACATGACGCTCACCTCGGCGGCCTGCCCGCTGACCGACGTCATCGAGGACCAGGCCAGGACCGCCACCGACGGCCTGGTGAAGGACCTGCGGATCAACTGGGTCTGGATGCCGCCGTGGGGTCCGGACAAGATCACCGACGACGGCCGGGAGCAGCTCCGCGCCCTGGGCTTCAACGTCTGACCCCGTCGGTCCTGTGACCGCCACTGCCCGCCCGGCTTCGACCCGGGCGGGCAGTGGTGTCTCGGGGGTGGCGGCTCGTCGGTGCCGGTTCGGGTCGGGTCAGTGCCGTGCGGTGGGACGGACGGGCGCCAGGACGTTGCCCTGGTCGTCGTAGGCCGTGACGGTGGGGAAGTCGAAGCCCTGGGCGCTCCTCGGTTGGGTCGGCCAGGTCGCGTAGTACGCCATCCATTCGTCCATGCCCTCGGTGGTGACGATGGTCGCGAGCGTCCTCACCCCGTGGTCCTCGACGACGATCCGGGCCGGGACGGTGCTCCCCTGGTACGTCCCGGTGGCCACCGACACCCCGCCCGAACTCTGGATCTGGGCGCTGACGCTCGCCTCGGCGCCCTTCTCCCGGCGCATGTTGGGGCCGGCGATGTCCTTGCACTGCGGGTCGTCGGTCGGGGCCCCGGAGGCCGCCTCCTCGACGCACTTGGTGGTCGCCGTCACGAACAGCTTCACCCCGGGCCGCACCTCGATCCGCTCCCCGGCGGCCACCCGGCGGACCGGGGACGGCTCGACCGTCGGCGTGGGCGACGGCGCGGCGGTGGCCGAGGCGGGCGCGCCGGCCACCGTCAGCGGCTGCCCGCCGCCGGCCGGCCCGCCCGAGCCCGTGGTGGTGGCCAGCCAGGCGGCGGCACCCGCCACGGCCAGGGTCGCGGTGGCCGTGGCGACCACCTGCCGGGCGCGGCGCCGCCGGGCCCGCCGGATGATCCGCCCCGGGTCGGGCCCGGGCCGTCCCGGGTCCGGGTAGTCCAGCAGGTTCCCGAGCTCCCGGTCCGTGCTGTCCGTGCTGTCCGTGCTGTCCGTGCTGTCTGTGCTGTCCGTGCTCATGACCTCACCTCGCTCTTGACGGGGGGCACGGCCCGCTCGGGGGAGAGCCGACCGGCCAGTTCCGGGAACGTGCGCAGCTTCGCCAGGGCCCGGCTCAGGGTGCTCTTCACCGTGCCCGGGGCGATGTGCAGCTCGGCGGCGATCCGGGCCTCCGACAGATCCTCGTAGTAGCGCAGCACCACCACCGTCCGCTCCCGGACCGTCAGCCGGGCCAACGCGCCCAGCACCAGGGCGCGTTGGGCGTACCGGTCCACCTGGTCCACCGGGTCGACCCGGTCCGGTGCCGCGTCGGTCGGGACCTCGCGGTTGCGCAGTCGCCGCCACCAGTCGCGGTGCTGGTTGACCACGATCCGCCGGACGTACGCCGTCGGGTCGTCCTTGGCGATCCGGTGCCAGCGCGGGTACGCCCGCTCCAGCGCCGACTGCACCAGGTCGTCCGCCCGGTGCGGATCACCCGTCAGGAGTTCCGCCAGCCGTACGAGTTGCCGGCCCTTGGTCGTCACGAAGGCGGTGAAGTCCTCGTCCAACCGCAGCCTCTGCTCACGTTCCACACCCTTCCCACTCCCCGCGCCCGGCGGGAGGTTCTGTCCACCGCACTAGAATCTGCGCCCATGGTCTACGGGGTGGGGAACGAGCCGGACTGGGCTCGACTGGCGGACGAGAACGAGCGGGCCCAGCGGCGGCGCAGGCTGCTCCGGGTGGTCGGGGCGGCGGTCGCGGGCGTGGTGGCGGTCGGCGGGATCACCGCCGTCGCGGTCTCCGTCTCCGGACCCGGGAAGGGGAACGGCGCCGGCCCCGCGGCGGCCGGGACGCCGACCGGACCGGCCGCGGTGCCCACCGACCTGCCGACCGAACTGCCCGCGCCACCGGACGCGGCACCCGCCTCCCCCTCCCCGGCCGTCTCCGCGTCCGCCTCCGCCGCCGCGTCGACGAGCGCCCCCGCACGGCCCTCCGGCCCCGCCTCCAAGCCGGGAGCCCCGGCGCCCGCCCAGCCGTCCGGGCCCGCGCCCGCCGCCTCCCCGGCCGCCCCCAAGCCACCGGCCGACATCCGCGGCGGCGTCCTCAACGCCAACAGCGGCAAGGCGCTGGAGATCGAGAACTCCGTGAAGACCGACGGCGGCCGGGCCCAGCAGTGGACGTACTCCTCGAACCCGACCATGCAGTGGGTGCTGCACTGGGTGGGCGACGGGTGGGAGCTGCGGAACGTCAACAGCGGCAGGTGCCTGGAGATCCCCGGCGGGCAGAAGGGCGACGGGGTGCACGCGCAGCAGCGCGGCTGCGACGGGACCGCGACGCAGCACTGGGAGATGCGGGGCGGTGCGGGGAACCGGCAGTTGGTGAACCGGAACAGCGGCAAGTGCCTGGAGATCGAGGACTCCAGCAAGGCGGACGGGGCGGTGGCGCAGCAGTGGACGTGCCACGCCATCCCGACGCAGCAGTGGAAGATCTGACCCGGCCGGGGCAACTGGTGCACCACTGAAAGGGGCGCGAGGAACGGCGCGAAGCGGGAGGGCTCTACGTGAGCTGTCTTCCGTTTCGCGCAGTTCCCCGCGCCCCTGGTGGTTGACCGGTTGCGTCCCCGTGCCCCTGGTGGTTGGCCGGGTGCGTCCCTGCGCCTCGCTGCGCGTCGGGTCAGCGCTTGAGGGAGGCGGCGGCGAGGCCGAGGCAGGCGAGGGCGGCGACGGTGGCGAAGCCGCTGACGGCGGGGAGGAGGCCGTAGGCCTGGGTGAGGGCGCCGACGGCGATGATGGGGGCGGAGCTGCCGAGGTAGACGATGATCCAGAGGGCGGAGAGTTCGCTGCCGCGGCGTTCCGGGTCCATGGCGGTGACGGCCACGGTGAACAGGGAGCGGAACGCCACGCCCTGGCAGGAGCCGCCGAGGACGCTGCCGATGAAGAGCAGGGCCGGGGTGCCGGTGTAGCCGGCCGCCACGACCAGGCCGAGGCCGGTGGCGAGGCCGGTCATGCCGAGGGCGATGACCAGGCGGTCCGCAGTGGGCGGCACCAGGAGCTGGGCGGCGGCGGAGGAGCCGAGCAGCAGGGCGGCCACCACGGCGCCGGTCATCCGGGAGTCGGTGTGCAGCAGCCGGGTGGCGAAGGCGGGGGCGAGGGCCAGGTAGACGCCGAAGACCCCGTACGAGACGAAGCCGGCGCCGGAGGCGAGCAGGAAGGCACGGCGTCCGGCCCGGGGCAGCCGCAGGCGCTGGGGCCGCAGGTGGGCGGGCAGGGTGATGCGCGGCGGGGCGGCCTCGGACCGCAGGCCGCCGGGCATCCGGGGGTGCACCACGGCGAGCGGGACGCACAGCGCGAGCAGGGCGACGGCGTGCAGCAGGAAGGGTGTCAGCAGCGGGTGCTCGCCGCCGGCGAGGGCCGCGCCGACGACCGGGCCGAGGGCGACGCCGCCCGCCGAGCAGGCGAGGGTGAGCTTGGCGGCCAGGGTGGGGCGGTCCGGCAGCAGGTCGCCGAGGGCGGCGCCGGCGGCGCCGGTGGACAGGCCGACCGCGATGCCCTGGACGGCCCGGCCGGCGGCCAGCTGCCAGAAGCCGCCCGCGGTGGCGAACAGGGCGTCGCCGGCGGCGGCGAGGCCGACCGCGGGCAGGATCAGGGCCCGCCGGCCGAGGAGGTCGGACCAGTGGCCGACCACCGCCAGGACCGGGACCAGCGCGAAGACGTACACCGTGAACAGCACGGTGGTGTCCAGCGGGGTCAGGCCGAGGCGCTGCTGGAGCAGCGGGTAGATCGGCGTGGCCAGGTTGGCGCCGATCAGGAGGAAGAGGAGGGCGGCGGCGACGAGGCCGACGCGGATGCCGCGCAGCGCGTTCCAGCGGCTGATCGCGGAGAGCTGGAGCTGCTTGCGTGGTGCGAGCTCCAGGGGGAGCAGGGCCTCCGACAGTCGGCGTCCGGTGCTGCGTCCGTCAACGAAGTGCGCTGAGGACAGGCCGGAGCCGGCGGGGGAGAGGTCCGCCATGGCAGGGGTCTCCTGTGGCCGGGCACCATCGGGTCGGCCAGGCCAGGGGTGGCGGCCGGCAGCGAGGCCCGGATGGAGCGGGTGTGTGTGGGAGTGGGGCCTCGTTGCCCCGGGCGGGGCCGCGCTGGGTGTGCACGGCGCCCAGCGAAGGATACGTGGTCCGGGACGCGGTCTCGGCGGCACGCCCCCGCGGCGGGCATCCGGGGGGTGCGGCCGATACGCTGAGTAGATGGACCGCCACGGGTCGGCCGGTCGGCAGGGCCCCACGCCACCACGGGAGATCGCGCAACGATGGCCGGACGAAGCCGCTACACCTCAGACAACCCGTCGACGTCCGAGGGCGGCGAGGAGCACGGCGAGGGTCTGCTGCCCGCCGACTTCGAGCTGGCCGACCTCTACGGTGCGAGCAACGGCGGCGACGAGGACCTGGACGACTCCGCGGTGATCGTCCCGCCGATCAGCCTGCCGCCGGACGCCGAGCTGGCCGCGGCCGCCCTGGGGGTCCCGCTGATCGCCCGGGCGCTGAAGCTGGCCCGCTGGACGGCCCCGCACCGGCCGGTGGACGAGCACGGCGACCTCACCGAGCCGGACCGGGAGCCCGCCGCCCGGCTGCTGGAGCTGGCCCCGGCCGAGGGCGAGGTGGCCGAGGACGCGGTGGTCGAGGCGATGCGCGCCTGGGCGCTGGCCTGCGACCTCGACCTGGTGGAGACCGGCACCACCGCGGAGGGCGAGCACGTGGCCATCCCCGGCCCGGACCTGGAGGCGGCCGAGGAGGGCGACCCGGAGACGGTGCTCGCGCTGTGGCTGGAGGCGGCCGGGATCGTCCGCGAGCTGGCCGCCGAGGCGGACTCGCTGCCCGCCGAGGGCGAGGAGCCGGCCGGTGAGGGCGCCGGAGCCGAGGAGGGCGCCGAGGAGGACGAGGGGCCGGACGAGGCGGGTCTGTCCGACGTGGAGGAGGCCCGGGACGCCGCCGCGGAGCTGCTCGACGAGGCCCTGCAGGTGCTGTACGAGACCACGGCCTTCGCCGAGCCCGGCGCCGAGACGGTGCCGCTCGGGGTCCTCGCCGCGCTGCTGGTGGTGCCGGAGGGCGAGGAGCCGGACGAGGAGATGCTCGGGGACATCACCGACCTGATGGTCTCCCTGGACCCGATGCTCGCCGACCTGGCCGAGCTGGGGCTGCTGGAGCACCGGCCGATCGACCCGGAGCTGTTCGAGGAGGAGGAGGCCGGGGAGCCGGCCGCAGCGGACGAGGAGGCCCCGCTGGACGAGGCCGAGGCGGCCCGGTTCGGCATGGTCCGGCTCACCCCGCTCGGGCAGTACGCCGTCCGCGAGTGGCTGCTGGAGGAGGGGTACGACGCGCCGCTGATCGGCGAGCTGGCTCAGGGCGACGCCGGGACGCTGCTGCGCGGCCTCGCCGAGACCACCAATGTGCTGCCCGAGCGGGAGCTGCAGGCGTGGCTGAGCGGGCGGGAGCCGGTGGCGGCCGCCCGGGAGCTGCTGGCCGCCGCCCGCGGGCGGGACGCCACCGGCCCGGTGCGGCGGATGTACTGCGTGGTCGCGCTGGGCGAGCTGGGCACCCCGGCGCACCCGGCGGTGGAGGAGGTGCTGGAGGACCCGGACCTCGGCGGCCTGGCCCGGATCTGGCTCCGCGAGCACGGCCTGGAGGTGGCCCCGCCGGAGCGGCCGGTGGCGCTGTGGCACACCGTGGACTCCTTCGCGGCCGTGCTCCTCGCCAGCCAGGGCGACGCGGCCCGGCTGCGCGAGCTGGTGGCGGCGCTGCCGGTGACCGACAACCCGGCGAGCTACTTCGGCGAGCTGTGGCGGGTGCCGCACCCGTACACCGCGGAGGTGCTGGAGGTGGTCGGCGAGCTGCACCTGGACCGGAACGTGGCCAAGGAGGCCCGCAAGGCGGCGTTCAAGGCGAGGTCGCAGCGGGGCAAGTGAGCGGTGGCCGTCCCGCGGGCCGCCCCGGTCGGGCGGCCCGCGCGGAGGGTCTCGCGAGGGGTCACGGGAGGTCGAGCCGGCCGTCCTCGGTGAGCGGGAAGAACGGGTTGTGGGCCAGCTCCCAGAGGTGGCCGTCCGGGTCCTCGTAGTAGCCGGAGTACCCGCCCCAGTCGGTCGCCACCGGGGCCTTGACCACCGTGGCGCCGGCCTTCTGCGCGGCCGCCATGGCCTCGTCCACCCGCGCCCGGGACTCCAGGTTGATCGCCAGGGTGACGCCGCGGAACGCGGGCTCCCCGCCGCCGGGGACCCCGGCGTCGGCGGCCAGTTCCTCGTGCGGGAACAGGCCGAGCGCCGAGTCGGCCGTGCGGTACCAGACGATGCTCTCGTTGGACGCGGCCGAGCGGCTCCAGCCGAGGGCCTCGTAGAAGGCGCTGCTGCGGGCGAGGTCGGCCACCCCGAGGGTGACGATGCTGATGCGGGCCGGGACACCGGGGGCTGCTGTCATACCGCCAATGTAGGCAGATGCTACTGACAACCCGTCGACGGCGGGCCCGGTCGGTTCATCCGGCAACCGTACGGGCGAAGCTGATGGTCCGACAGTTCCCGGCCACGTATCGTGGGGCGGGCGCGGCGCGGGCGGGCTGGGAGCGGACCGCCGGGCCGCGGGACGACAGGCGAGGCGAGGCCCCGGGGGTGCGGCAGAGGATGAAGAGTCAGCGCGCGAGCAGGCCCCAGGATCCCGAGGACTTCTACGCCGACCACGAGGCGCACCACCGCGCGGTGCTGGCCGGTGCGGACTTCCCGGTCTACGGCGTGCAGGTGGGTGTGCACCCGGATCCGGCGGCGCACGGCGGTACGGACGCGCCCCCGAGTGCCTCCGCGGGCCGGGACGCGGCGAACGAGGCACAGGACGCCGCCCGGGACGCCGCACGGCACGCCCTCGCCGAGTACGAGGAGTTCAACGGGCGGCTCGGCTGGGTCGAGGTGCGCTCCGGGGACTGGGGCTCCCCGGCCGGCCCGTACGTGACCGTCCGCACCCACCGGCCCGGCGCCGACCACGGCGGGCCGCTGCCCGACCTGGAGGACGTGGTCGAGGACGAGCGCGACCGGGTGTACGAGCACCTGGGGATCGACGAGGGCGACGAGCCCGGCCGGGTCCGGGCGCTGCGCGAGTGGATCACCGTGGAGGGCGAGCCGCGGGCCGTGCAGATCCACGAGGACCGCCGGTCGGACGAGCGGGCCGGCGCGGTCTGGGCCGGGCGGCTGCGGCTGGACGGCGTCACGGTGACGGTCACCGGCCGCGGCGTCCTGCCCGGCGGGATCGAGCTGCGGCGGATCGAGGACTTCGAGCCGTACATCGCCGGGCGGACGGCCCTGCAGCGGCACCTGGCGATGCGCCGGCTGGCCGGCGGCGTCCCGATCGAGGAGCGGGCGCTGCCCGCCGTGGCCGGGCTGGAGGCGCACCGCGAGGTCCTGGAGCACAGCGTCTGCGAGGCGGTGGCCATGGAGGCCCAGCTGCGGGCCGGCCGGACGCCCCGGCTGCCCCGGCGGCTGCGCGGGGAGACCGGCGCCGTCCGCTGGGAGGCGGCCGTGCGGCAGCAGATGCGGCTGGCCTCCGAGACCCGGGACGAGGCCACCGAGGCGGTCAGCACCATGGTCAACCACGTCACCCGGCTGGCCCAGCACACCGACTGGCTGGTCGGTACGGTCGAGGGCCGGGCGGCGGTGGAGGAGGTGGTCCGGTACACCGTCTTCGCCAGCGAGGTGCCCAGCCTGCCGGCCCAGCGGGCCTGGGAGCGGCTGTGGTCGGGCGCCACCGCGGACCAGCCGGCCGGCGGCGAGGACGCCTGGCTGACGGCCTGGGAGCAGTGGCGGGTGGAGCGCACCCAGTACTGACGGGCCGCCAGGACCGGTGCCGGCGCCGCCGGATCTGGCAGGTGCACGTCCGTCCTGGGCGGGTAGGGAGAAGGACGGCCATTCGGCACGCGGGCGAGGCATCCGGTTCACCCCGGATTCACCCCGCGGGCCGAGCCTGCTGGACGTCGACGGCCCGTCGGCGTCCGCACCGCCCCTCTCCCCCTGGAGTGACCCTCATGTCGCTGTCCCGCCGGGACTTCGTCAACCGCTCGACCCTGCTCGGCGCCGGCGTGCTCATCGCCGGCAGCGCCGAGGTCCTGGCCACCGCGCCGGGCGCGATCGCCGCCCCGGCCGGTGGCGAGGCCCCGACCGCCGAGGCGGCCCAGGGTGCCCGCACCGCCCTCGGCTACGGTCCGCTGGTCGACGACCCGAAGGGCCTGCTCGCCCTTCCCCGGGGCTTCAGCTACCAGGTCGTCACCCGGACCGGGGAGACCACCCTGGAGACCGGCGAGTCCACCCCCAGCAACCACGACGGCACCGCCGCCTTCGCGGGCCGCCACGGCGGTACCGTGCTGGTCGTCAACCACGAGCTCAAGGGCCCCCGCGCCAACTGGCCGTACCCGGTGCCGCTGCTGGACGGCCACGTCTACGACCCGGGCGCGGCCGGCGGCTGCACGGTGGTCGAGGTCCGCCGGGGCCGCAAGGCCGTCGAGCGGGTCGGCATCGCCGGCACCTCCACCAACTGCGCCGGCGGCCGCACCCCGTGGGACACCTGGCTCACCGGCGAGGAGACCGAGGACAAGGCCGGCCAGAACGGCATGACCAAGGACCACGGCTACGTCTTCGAGGTCGACCCCTACGACCAGGACGCCAACCGCGACCCCAAGCCGGTCAAGGCCTTCGGCCGGTACGCCCACGAGGCCGTCGTGGCCGACGAGCGCCGCGGCCAGGTCTACCTCACCGAGGACGCCTCCAACCCGAACGGCCTGCTCTTCCGCTGGACCCCGCCGGCCGGCTTCCGGCACGGCAAGGGCAAGCTGCGCACCCTCGCCGACGACGCGGGCGTGCTGGAGGCCTTCAAGTGCTTCGACTCGCACGGCGCCTTCGTCGACGACCTGTCCCGCGCCACCAGGATCGGCACCACCTACGGCGTCGACTGGGTCAAGGTGCCGGACCGCGACGCCAGGACCGTCTCCGTCCGCAAGCAGTTCAAGGACGGCGAGATCACCCGCGCCCGCAAGCTGGAGGGCATGTGGTGGGGTGACAACGGCGTGTACTTCGTCTCCTCCTACGCCCGCTCCGAGAGCCCCGTCCAGCACGACGGCCAGGTCTGGTTCTACAGCCCCTCCCGCCGGACCCTCACCCTGAAGGTCCTGCTCGGCGTCAACGACGACGTGTGGAGCGACCGCAACTACGACGGCCCGGACAACATCACCGTCTCGCCGTACGGCGGCCTGGTGATCGCCGAGGACGGCGAGGGCATCCAGCACCTGTTCGGCACCACGGACGACGGGCGGACGTACGCGATCGCGCGGAACGAGCTGAACCTCGGCACCGCCGAGGAGCCGGAGTACAGCGAGTTCACCGGCGTCACCTTCTCCGCCGACGGGCACACGCTGTTCGCCAACATCCAGACGCCGGGCATCATGCTCGCCATCACGGGGCCCTGGCACCGCTGCGTCCGCGGCTGACGCCCGGCCTTTCGGCGACCGGGTGACCCCTCGGGGTCGCCCGGTCGCCTACTCCTCCGGGAGGCGGAGCTGGAGCATGGCGAGCAGGCGCTGCTGGGGCTGGGCGAGGTCGAGGCCGGTGAGCTGTTCGGCGCGGCGGACGCGGTACCGCAGGGTGTTGGGGTGGATGTGCAGCGCGTCCGCGGCCACCCGGACCTCGCCGAGCGCGTCCAGCCAGGCCAGCACCGACTCCGCCAGCCGCGTCCCGTGCCGCCGGTCGTAGACGGTGAGCGCGGTCAGCCGCGGGTCCCGCAGGCCCCCGCGCTCCTGGAGCAGCGCCAGCACCTCGCTGACCAGCACCTCCGCCTGGACGTCCGGCAGCGCCGCGACCTCCAGGTCGACCCCGCCGCGTCCCATCGCGTCCAGGATCCGGTCCGCCTGCGCCCGGGACTCGGGCACCGCGGCGAGCCCGTCCACCGTGGAGCCGATCGCCGCCCGCAGCGGGACGCCCAGGTGCTCGCGGGCGGCGGCGATCACCTCCTGGGCCCAGCTGCGCAGGGTGGCCAGCGGCAGACCGGGCGGCAGCTCGGGGAGCAGGACGTACACCCGGGACTCGATCGGGGCGAGCAGGGCGGAGCGGTGCCGGGCGGCGGTGTGCACCGAGATCAGACCGGTCACCTCGCCGCGGGAGAGCTCCGGGTCCAGGCCCCCGGCGGGGGCGGCGCTGTACGCCAGGACGGTGGCCGGGCGGCGCAGGTCCAGGCCGAGGTGGGTGGCCAGGGACTGCGGGCCGGTGGAGCCCTCCAGCAGGCCGGTGAGCAGGGTCTGGGTCAGCCGGACGTCGGCGGAGAGTTCGCGGCGGCGGCGGACCAGCTGGGCGGCGGCCACCCGGGCCGCGCCGACCAGGGCCTGTTCGGCGTGCGGGGCGAGCGGCTGCGAACCCTCCTGCACCCAGATGGTGCCGAGCTGCTGGGCGCCGGCCCGGATGCCGATCGCCAGCCGGCGGCGGATGCCCAGCTCGGGGTGGGCGTCGATCTCCAGGACCGCGTCGGAGCCGCGCAGGTGCTGGAAGACGCCCCACTCGCGGAGCTTGGACAGGTACGGCTCGGGGCCCTGCCAGCCGAGGATGGACAGCCGGCGGAGGTCGTCCACCTCGTCGGAGTCGGCGGAGCGGGAGTAGGCGAGGACCCGGCTGGAGGTGTCCTCGACGGAGACGATGCCGTTGGTGAGCACGGCCACGGTCTGGGCCAGCGAGAACAGGTCGCCGGCGTCGGTGACCGCGGTCTCCTGGGTGTCCGGGCCGGCGATCAGGGCGCGGGCCAGCGAGTCCAGGTGCTCCCAGCGGGTCTCCCGGCGGACCGAGAGCAGCGCCACCCCGGCCTCGGTCGCCGCCTCGCGCAGCGCGTCCGCCTGGCCGGGGCCGTCCAGCTTGACCGCCACGGCGGCGGCCCGGGCCCGGCCGGCCGCGCGCAGGGCGGGCAGGGCGGCGCGGCCGCGGGCGCCGATGGCGAGGACCAGCTCGCCGGCGGCGGCGGTCGGCGGGTCCTCCGGGTCGAGGATGGAGACGTCCCTGACCGGGACGTCCAGGCCCGCCGGGGCCGCCTGGAGCTCCACCAGCGGCTCGCCCAGTGACATCAGCAGCTGCCGCAGCGGCAGCCCGGGCGTGGTCACGAGCCCGCCCGGCCGGTCGGGGGCCGCCCCGGACGCCGTCTGTTCACGCGGACAAGGGTATCCGGCGCATTTTGGCGGCGTGGCCAACAAAGCGGGCCCGGTGGCGGGAATACCGTTTCTCCATGGCCGGCGTGTGACCCTCACCGGCTTCCCATGACGAGAAGGAGAGCGTGCGCCATGGATGCTGTGACCCAGGTCCCCGCGCCGGTGAACGAGCCGGTCCACAGCTACGCCCCCGGCAGCCCGGAACGGGCCCGCCTGGAGGCCAAGCTGAAGGAGCTGGGAGGCCAGGAGCCGCTCCAGCTGACCATGACGATCAACGGTGAGCACCGCATGGGCGGCGGCGCCGAGATCCACGTCGTCCAGCCGCACAACCACGCGGCTCGGCTCGGTACGCTGCGCAACGCCACCCAGGACGACGCGCGCGACGCCATCGACACCGCCCTGGCCGCTGCCCCGGCCTGGCAGGCGCTCTCCTTCGACTCCCGTGCCGCGATCTTCCTGCGCGCCGCCGACCTGCTGGCCGGCCCCTGGCGCGAGACCCTGGCCGCCGCCACCATGCTCGGCCAGTCCAAGACCGCCCAGCAGGCCGAGATCGACACCCCCTGCGAGCTGGTCGACTTCCTGCGCTTCAACGTGCACTTCGCCCGGCAGATCATCGCCGAGCAGCCGATCTCCTCGGACGGCGTGTGGAACCGCAGCGACCACCGCCCGCTGGAGGGCTTCGTCTACGCGATCACCCCGTTCAACTTCACCGCCATCGCCGGCAACCTGCCGACCGCCCCGGCGCTGATGGGCAACGTGGTGATCTGGAAGCCGTCCCCGACCCAGCAGTTCGCCGCGCACTACCTGATGCAGCTGCTGGAGGCCGCCGGCCTGCCCAAGGGCGTCATCAACATGGTCACCGGCGACGGCCTGGCCGTCTCCGAGGTCGCCCTCAAGCACCCGGACCTGGCCGGCATCCACTTCACCGGCTCCACCGCCACCTTCCAGCACCTGTGGCGCGAGGTCGGCACCAACATCTCCGGCTACCGCACCTACCCGCGGATCGTCGGCGAGACCGGCGGCAAGGACTTCCTGGTCGCCCACCCGTCCGCCAACAAGGCCGTGCTGAAGACCGCGATGACCCGCGGCGCCTTCGAGTTCCAGGGCCAGAAGTGTTCGGCCCTGTCCCGCGCCTACGTCCCGGCGTCGATCTGGGCCGAGCTCAAGGACGAGTTCCGCGACGAGGTCGAGTGGCTCACCATGGGCGACGTCACCGACCTGGCCAACTTCATGGGCGCCGTGATCGACGAGCGCTCCTTCGCCAAGAACAAGGCCGCCATCGACCGCGCCCAGGCCGACCCGAAGGTCGAGATCCTGGCCGGCGGCAGCTACGACGACTCGGTCGGCTACTTCGTCCGCCCGACCGTGCTGGTCTGCGAGGACCCGGCGAGCGAGTACTTCCGCGACGAGTACTTCGGACCGATCCTGGCCGTGTACGTCTACCAGGACGAGAAGTACGACGAGATGCTCGCGCAGATGGAGTCGGTGTCCTCGTACGGCCTGACCGGCTCGATCATCGCCCAGGACCGCGAGGCCGTGCAGCACGCCCTGCACGTCCTGCGCCACGCGGCCGGCAACTTCTACATCAACGACAAGCCGACCGGCGCCGTCGTCGGCCAGCAGCCCTTCGGCGGCGGCCGGGCCTCCGGCACCAACGACAAGGCCGGCGCCAAGCAGAACCTGATGCGCTGGACCTCCACCCGGTCCATCAAGGAGACGTTCGTCCCGCCGACGGACTACCGCTACCCGCACATGGGCTGACCTCTCCTCACCGGGGCGGCGGCCTCCACCCTCGGGCCGCCGCCCCTCCCTCCTCCACCACCCCCGAAGACCCCGCTCCAGGAGTCCACGATGCTCCGTTCCGCCCTCCTCGCCGCCTCGCGCTCCCCGCAGGTCCGCACCGTGGTCGAGAAGTTCCCCCCGACCCACGCCATAGTCGAGCGCTTCGTCGCCGGCGAGCGCCTCGAACAGGCCGTCGCCGCCACCGACGAGCTGGTGGCCACCGGCCGCACGGTCACCCTGGACCACCTCGGCGAGGACACCCGGGACGCCGCCCAGGCCGCCGACACCGCCCTGGCCTACGAGCACCTGCTGACCGCCCTCAAGGAGACCGGCCTCGCCGCCAGTGCCGAGGTCTCGGTCAAGCTCTCCGCGGTCGGCCAGTTCCTGCCGGTGGACGGCGAGAAGATCGCCCTGGAGAACGCCCGGCGGATCTGCCAGGCCGCCGCCGACGCGGGCACCACGGTCACCCTGGACATGGAGGACCACACCACCACGGACTCGACCCTGTCGATCGCCCGTGAGCTGCGCGAGGACTTCCCGTGGCTGGGCGTCGTCCTCCAGGCGTACCTGCGCCGCACCGAGGCCGACTGCCGGGACCTCGCCACCAAGGGCTCGCGGGTCCGGCTGTGCAAGGGCGCCTACAAGGAGCCCGAGTCGGTCGCCTTCCAGGGCAAGCAGGAGGTGGACCTGGCGTACGTCCGCGCGCTCAAGGTCCTCATGGGCGGCGAGGGCTACCCGATGATCGCCTCCCACGACCCGAACATGATCAAGATCGCCGGCCAGCTGGCCGAGTGGAACAACCGCGGCCGGGACAGCTTCGAGTACCAGATGCTGTACGGCATCCGCCCGGAGGAGCAGCTGCGGCTGGCGGGCGAGGGCAACACCATGCGGGTGTACCTGCCGTACGGGCAGGAGTGGTACGGGTACTTCATGCGGCGGCTCGCGGAGCGCCCGGCGAACCTGGTGTTCTTCCTGCGGGCGATGGCGACCCGCAAGTAAGGGCGCAACCAGGTAACCCGGCAACCGGGTAACCCATAGGGGCGCGGGGAACTGCGCGGTTCGGAAGGGCTCTACGTCAGCGTCTTCCGATTCGCGCAGTTCTCCCCCAGCCTTGGCGGCTGGGAGGTGTCCCCACGCGCCCCTTGTGGTTGCGGTTACGTCAGAAGCGGAGCGTCAGAGCATGGCCGCCGCGGGCTTGACCATGCTGCGGGCGGTCTTGGCGTCGACGTACTCGCCGAGGGCGGTCATCACCCACTCGCCGGAGAACTGGCGGACCAGCTTGCACATGGCGACGCCGGTGTGCGGCTCGGACTGGGTGAGGTCGAAGCGGACCAGCTCCTGGCCGCTGGCGGCGTCCAGCAGGCGGCAGTAGGCGTTCTTGACGTCGGTGAACTTCTGGCCGGAGAAGGAGTTCACCACGAACACCAGGCCGCAGACCTCCTGCGGCACGCCCTCCAGGTGGACGGTGATCGACTCGTCGTCCCCGGAGCCCTCGCCGGTGAGGTTGTCCCCGGAGTGGGCGATGGCGCCGTTGAAGATCGACAGCTTCATGAACCAGGCCGTCTCGACCTTCTTCCGCTGCGCGTCGAAGGCGATGCAGGAGGCGTCCAGGTCGATGTTGCGGCCGTGGCCGCCGGCCGGCTCCCAGCCGAGCCCCATCCGGACCGCCGACAGGAACGGCTTGCCGCCCTTCTCCAGCGAGACGGAGCCGCCCTTGACCAGGTTGACCCGTCCCTTGTCCAGGGTGATCTTGCCGACGGAGGGGGCGGCGTTGGGCATCGGCGGCGGGGTCGAACCCGTCGCGGAGGCGGAGGCGGAGGCACCGGCCGCAGGCTCCTCGACCGAGACGCCGAAGTCGGTGGCGATGCCGGCCAGCCCGTTCGCGTAGCCCTGGCCGACCGCGCGGACCTTCCACTCGGAGCCGCGGCGGTAGATCTCGACCACCACCAGGGCGGTCTCCCGGCTCAGCCGGGGCGGGGTGAAGGTGGCCAGCACCCGGCCGGAGCCGGCCTCCCGCACGGTGGCGGTGGGCTCGGTACCGGCGAAGGTGGCGCCGGCCTCGTCCAGGCTGGCGGTCACCACGATCTTGGTGATCTCGGACGGGACGGCGGCGGTGTCCACCGTGATCGCGTCCGGGGTGGAACCGGCGGCCGGGCGGTGCGTCACCCCGGGACCGGTGGGGGCGTTGAAGAACACGAAGTCGGCGTCCGAGCGGACCTTTCCGGCCTCGGTCAGCAGCAGGCCGGAGACGTCCAGCGCCTTCGGCGCGGTCACCTCGACCGTCACCCGGGTGGCGGTGAGCGGGGCGTTGCCGCCCTGGGTCAGGACCGTCGTCACAGGAGTCCTCCTCTCCTCCGGGCATCGCGCCCCTTCGCGGCTCACCCTAGCCAACAGGCCCGGCTGACGGGCCGTGACCCGGCGAGTGGACGCGGACTCTTGCCCACCCGCCCGAGCTCGGCAAACATGCAGGGATGCCAGCTCTCCAACGTACCGAAGCGGTCCATCGTGCCCGCCTGCTCGACGTGCACGCGTACGCCGTCGACCTCGACCTGACCCGCGGCGCCGAGGTGTTCGGCAGCACCAGTGTGATCCGGTTCCGCTGCGCCGAGCCGGGCGCCGACAGCTTCGTCGACCTGGAGCCGGTCCGGCTCCGCCGGGCCGAGCTGAACGGCCGCCCGCTCGACGTCACCGCGCTGGACGGCAACCGGCTCGCGCTGCCCTCGCTCGCGGCCGAGAACGAGCTGCTGATCGAGGCCGACATGGTCTACTCGCGCACCGGCGAGGGCCTGCACCGCTTCACCGACCCGGCCGACGGCGAGGTGTACCTGTTCGCCACCTGCGGGCCGGACATGGCGCCCAAGGTGTTCGGCTGCTTCGACCAGCCCGACCTCAAGGCGCCGATCACGCTCGCCGTCACCGTCCCCGAGGCGTGGACCGCGGTGGCCAACGGCGCGGTGGCCGGGCGGACCGCCGGCCGCTGGGAGTTCGCGCCGACCCGGCCGATCAGCACCTACCTGTTCACCGTGGTGGCCGGCCCGCTGCACTCGGTCTTCTCGGAGCACGAGGGCATCCCGCTCGGGCTGCACGGCCGCCGCTCGCTCGCCGCCGAGCTGGACCGGGAGGCCGCCGAGATCCTGGAGGTCACCCGGGCCTCGCTGGACCGGCTGCACGAGCTCTTCGACGAGCGCTACCCGTTCGGCGAGTACCACCAGGCGTTCGTCCCCGAGTTCAACTGGGGCGCCATGGAGAACCCCGGCTGCGTGGTCTTCCGCGACGAGCTGCTGTTCCGCTCGACGCCCACCGACGCCGACCGCGAGCTCCGGGCCATGATCATCTGCCATGAGATGGCCCACATGTGGTTCGGCGACCTGGTCACCATGCGCTGGTGGGACGACCTCTGGCTGAACGAGTCCTTCGCCGAGATGCTCGGCTACCGGATCGCCGCCGAGTCCACCCGGTTCACCGGCGCGTGGACCGGCTTCGCCGCCAAGCGCAAGGGCTGGGGCTACGACGCCGACCAGCGCCGCTCCACCCACCCGATCGCCGGCAACGGCACCCGGAGCGTCGCCGAGGCCCTGGTCAACTTCGACGGCATCTCCTACGCCAAGGGCGCCTCGGCGCTGCGCCAGCTGGTCGCCTGGCTGGGCGACGACGCCTTCTTCGACGGCATCAACGCCTACTTCGCCCGGCACCGGTTCGGCAACGCCGAGCTGGAGGACTTCCTGGACGCGCTGGCGGACGCCAGCGGCCGGGACGTCCGCGGCTGGGCGGACGCCTGGCTGCGCACCAGCGGGGTCGACACCCTGCGGCTGGACGTGAAGCGAGAGGGCGAGCGGGTCACCTCGGCCGAGGTGGTCAACGAGGGCAGCCGGCCGCACCTGATCAAGGTCGGCGCGTTCGGTGCCGCCGACCCCGAGCTGCGGCTGTCCGCCATCGTCCCGGTGGAGGTGGCGCCCGGCGGCCGGACCCCGCTGCGGCTGGACCACGCCACCCGCGCCGAGCTGCTGCTGCCCAACCACGGCGACCTCACCTGGGCCAAGATCCGGCTCGACGCGCACTCCTGGGAGACCGTCCGGGAGTCGCTCTCCCTGATCGAGGACGACCTGGCCCGGGCCGTCCTCTGGGAGCACGCCCGCGACCTGGTCCGGGACGGTGAGCTGGCCCCCGCCGCCTACCTGGAGCTGGTGGCCGAGCACCTGCCCGCCGAGACCTCGGCGGCCACCGCCGAGGCCGTCCTCACCTTCGCCCGCACCGACGCGGCCGGCCGCTACCTGGACCCCGCCGAGCGGCCCACCGCGCTCTGCGTGGTCGGGGGCGCCGCCCGGGAGCTGCTGGAGCGGCCCGGAGCGGGGCAGAGCCTGCGGCTGATCGCCCTGCGGGCCGCCGTGGAGACCGCCGAGTGCCCGGAGGAGCTGGCCCGGCTGAAGGACTGGCTGGACGGCCGGGAGGAGCCCGCCGGCCTCCCGCTCAGCCCCGACCTGCGCTGGGCCGCCCTGGCCCGGCTGGCCGCCAAGGGCGGGGCCGGCGAGGACGAGATCGCCGCCGAGCTGGAGCGCGACCCCGGCAGCACCGCCGAGCTGGGCGCCGCCCGGGCCCGCGCCGCCCTGCCCGGCGCGGCCGAGAAGGAGGCCGCCTGGCAGCGCCTGTTCACCGAGGGCGGCCTCTCCAACCATCTGCTCACCGCCACCGCCGAGGGCTTCTGGCGCTCCGGCGACGAGGACCTGCTCGCCGGGTACGTGCGGCGCTACTTCACCGAGGTGCCGGCCACCGCCGGGCGGGGCGACACGGTGGCCCGGGTGCTGGGGCACAGCCTCTTCCCCAAGGGCCACGCCGACGCGGAGACCGTCCGGGCCGCCGAGGAGTGCCTGGAGCGCACCGACCTGACGCCCACCCAGCGGCGGGCGCTCTCCGACGAGCTGGACGACCTGCGCCGGGCCCACCACATCCGCGGCTGACCGGCCCGGCGGTGGCCCGCCGGCCCCGCCCTCAGCGGCGGCCGGCGGGTACCGCGGCGGGCCGCGGGAAGCTGCCGCGGGTGGCCACCGCCCGCGGCGTGCGCAGCGCGAAGGCCGAGGCCGTCCAGGACTCCTGGCCGGCCCGGCGCCCCCGCTCCGCCGCGCACGGGCGGCTGCCGGCGACGGTGAACCCGTACCGGCCCTTCGGCACCTCCACCGTGGCCGGCACGGTGAACCGGTACACCAGGGCGTCCCGCTCCAGGACCACCGTGGCCACCGCGCCCGGCAGGTCCGTCCACGGCGCCGCGCCGGGCAGCACCCGCGGCCGGTGCAGCCGGAACTCGACCTGGAGGGCCGTCATCGGCTCGCCGACCGTCAGCTCCAGGGTGTGCCGGGAGCCGGAACTGCCGATCTCCTCGGTCGCCACCGAGCCGTACAGCGCCTCCTGGCCGCCCTTCGACCCCGCCGGGCCGCTCGGGCCGGGCGTCGGCACCGGCGGCTGGACCGCCAGCCCGTTCCCCGGGCCGGTCGGGTCCGGCGCGGTGGAGGGCCCCGGGCTGCCCGAGGGCGAGGGGGAGGACGACGGGGAGGCGGACGGGTCGGGCAGCACCCCGTCCGGCGGCAGCGGCGGCTGAGAGCCGCGGTCCGCCCGGTCGGCGGCCGGCTCGCCCGGCCGCACCGAGGGCGCGAGGGCGGACGGCGGCACCGACCGGCGCGGGGCCGGCTGCGCGCTCGCGTCCCCGGACCGGTGCGCCGCCGGCACGTCCTGGGCGCCGGTGGGCGCGGCATCGGGCGCGGGCAGCGGTGGACTGGCCCCCACCGAGGCACTCGGACGGCGGCCGACCTGCTGCTGCTCGGTCAGCAGCCAGGTGGTCGCCAGACTGATCCCGACCACCGTGGACATCGCCATCGCCGCTCCGGAGAACCGGATCGTGGGCAGCCTGAGGCGCCCGCCGAGCGGCCTGGGACGGCCGTGCCGCCCGTACCGGACGGCGCCGCACGCCGTCTCGGTGTCCCTGTGGAGCGCCACCGGGCTCCCCTCCTGTCTGCTCCCCAGCCACCACCGCGCGGCCCCCGGTGCGGGCTCGGCTGCTCCGTCCCGCAGCGGAGGATCGGGGAAGATTACCAGCGGCCTCCCGACTCCCCGCCAGACCCGTACCGCAACGGGACCGGTGGACGCGAGTGACGCTCGGTACAGAGTAGTTGACGGATCGTCGGATGAGCGTCACGAGGTGGTTGCAACCCTCTGCAACTCTTGCCCGCCCACGCGGCGTGCCGCAATCTGGGGCACAACCCAGCCGCCCCGGAGAGAACGTCCATGCCGCTCGACCCGCTGCCAGCCTCCGACCAGTCCCTCGCCGCCACCCCCACGGGCGACGATCGCGGCCCGGCCACCGTCCCCCCGGTGGTCGAGGAGGTCCTGGACCTGCGGATCGCACTGGAGCAGGACCTGGTCGGTGAGGTGCGCACCCGCTTCCGGTACGAGGCCGACCGCCCGTACGAGGTGCGCCTCACCTTCCACGTCGGGCGTCTCGACGAGGCGGACTGGGTGTTCTCCCGCGAGCTGCTGCGCGACGGGCTGTCCGCACTGAGCGGCCAGGGCGACATCAAGCTCTGGCCCGCGTACTGCCCGTGCCACGGCTCGACCCTGCACATCGCGCTGGAGTCCCCGCACGGCAGCGCCCTGCTGGAGGCCTCCCGGCCGCAGGTGAAGGCCTGGCTGGAGCGCACCTACGCCTGCGTCCCGCCGGAGGCCGAGGTGCTCGGCGGCCCGACGGACGCTCAGCTCGCCGCGCTGCTGGCCGGGGGCTGAGCCGGGCCCGGCAGCCGGGCCGTACCCGCCGCCAGCGCCGCCCGCAGCTCGCGCACCGCCGGGGCGGTGGAGCCGGGCAGCAGGTCGTACGGGTCCGCCGGGCCCTCGACCGACACCTCCGCCGAGTCGGCCAGCCGGTACGGGCGGTGCGCCAGCAGCCCGCCCAGGTGGCGGCGGAGCCGGGAGAACTCGGCGCGGACCGTCACCGTCCGGGCCGCATCCCCGAACACCGCCTCCGCCAGCCCGGCCGCCGACAGCCCCTCCCGCCGCACCGCCAGCAGCAGCAACAGCTCGGCGTGCCGTGGGGTCGGGGTGTGCGACCAACTGCCCACCGCCCCCGACACCGACAGCTCGGGCCGGTCCCCGCGGCGCAGGTCCAGCCGGATCCGGGCGCCCTCGCTCTGCTCCGCCCGCTCGCCGGCCGCGACCGGCCCGTCCGTCCGGCCGACCGGGCGGATCAGCCAGCCCTCCGCCAGCGGCTCCACCGTGCACTCGCCCAGAGTCGGCAGCCAGCACGCCGCGGCGGTGCCCCAGCCCTCGGTCGGCTGGTTCAGCCGCGGCACGCTGGGCAGGCCCACCGCGGCCGCCGTCCACCCCGCCCCGTCCACCACCAGCGCCGGCCCGCCGAACCGGGCCAGCAGCGGCACCGCCACCGTCCGCAGCCGGTGCAGCGACTCCAGGTGCCGGGCCCGCAGCTCGGTCTCGGCCAGCCGGGCCGCCGTCACCGTCAGCTGCAGCAGGTACGGGCGCCCGGCGTGGGCCGGGCCGCTGAGGTCGACCACACCGGACAGCCGTCCGGTGCGCGGGTCGCGGATCGGCGCGGCCACGCAGGTCCAGGTGTGGTGGCTGCGCAGGTAGTGCTCGGCGGTGTGCACCTGGGCCGGATTGCCGGTCCGGACCGTCAGGCCGATCCCGTTGGTGCCCACCTCGTCCTCGGACCAGCGCGCGCCCTGCTCGAAGCCCAGCGCGTCGGCGCTGCGCAGCAGCGGGCGGCCGCCGTCGATCCAGAGCAGGTGGCCCTCGGCGTCGGAGACCGCCAGCACCAGCGGGGTGCCGGCGTCCCCGTCGAGGAGGGTGGAGCGCAGCAGCGGCATCACCTCGTCCAGCCGGGTGTCGCGGCGGCGGTGCTCCAGCTCGGCGGTGGGGATCCGGCGGGCGTTGCGGCCCCGGTCCGGGTCCAGCCCCTGCCGGCGCAGCCGCTCCCAGGAGTCGCCGATCTCCGGCCGCAGCCCCGTGGGCAGCGGCTCCCCGGACATCGCCCTCTCGTGCAGCTCGGCCGGCCGGGCGGCGGGGACGGCGGGGCGGCCGGCCGCCGGATCACCGTTCTGCACCGCCCACCCCCTCGCCGCCGATGGCAGAAGGGTACGGCGGGGATCCGGGCCGTGGCGGACGGCCGGAAAAATTCCGTACCCGGCCGCATGATTCCTCTCGGTGTCCGGGGCCGAACGTTACGGCGGTACGGTGGCCGACGGTGTGTCATACCGGGACTTTCCCGGCGTCCTGGTCCTAGATGTCCCTTGTGACTCTCTGCGCCTTCGACGGAAGCGGCATCGACGGGGGCCTCTACCTCCGGGTCGTCGGCTGGGCCGAGGCCGCCCCCGCCTGGCTGGACGGCCTGGTGCGGCTGTGGTCCGCGTACGGGCTGGCGCTGTTCGCCCTGCTGATGCTCGCCGGCTGGTGGCGGGCGCGCGGTGCCGAGGCCGTGGTGATGGCCCGGGCGCTCGCCGTCCCGCTGGTCACCGGCGCCGCCTACCTGGTCAACGAACTGCTCAAGCTGGTGGTGGCGGAGGTCCGGCCGTGCCGCCAGCTCGCCGCCGGGCCCACCCTGGAGACCTGCCCCGCCCCCTCCGACTGGTCCTTCCCCAGCAACCACGCGGTGATCGCCTTCGCGGCGGCCACCGCGCTGCTGCTCACCGACCGGCTGCTCGGCTGGACCGCCCTCGCGGCGGCGCTGCTGATGGCCGGCTCGCGGGTGTGGATCGGCGTGCACTACCCGCACGACGTGGTCGCCGGGGCGCTGGTCGGCGCGCTCGTCGCCGTCCCCCTCACGCTGGCCGCCGGGCGGGCCGCGCCGCTGGTGGAACGGGGGCGCGGCGGGCCGCTCGGGGGCGTGCTGGGGCTGGTCTGACCGGGCCCGCCCGGTGGCCGCCCCGCCGCGCCGGAGTGAGGTTGGCTGTACAACTTTCCGGGGCGGTTCACCTGCCCGCCGCCGTTCGGACCACCGGCGGACACCCGGCCGCCCGAGGCTGGCCGCATGAGAGTCATCGTCGTAGGAGCGGGCGTGCTGGGCACCATGCACGCCTGGCAGGCCGTCGAGCGCGGCCACGAGGTCGTCCACCTGGAACGCGAGAGCGAGGCCCGCGGCGCCTCGGTGCGCAACTTCGGCCTGGTCTGGGTCAGCGGCCGCGCGGGCGGCGAGGAACTCGCCACCGCCCAGCGCGCCCGCGACCTGTGGGAGCGGATCGGCGCCCGGGTGCCCGACCTGTCCTTCCGGGCCAACGGATCGATCACCCTGGCCCGCACCGAGGCCGAACTCGCCGTCGCCGAGGAGGCCCTGAAACTCCCCGACGCCGAGGAGCGCGGCTACCGGCTGCTCACCCCCACCGAGGTCCGGCAGGCCAACCCGGCCCTGCGCGGCGCCTTCCTCGGCGGCCTCGCCTGCACCCGGGACGCCGCCGTCGAACCCCGGGTCGCCCAACCCGCCCTGCGGGCCCACCTGGAGGCCACCGGCCGCTACACCTTCCTGCCCGGACGCGAGGTCCGCGGGGTGATCGGCGAGTCCGCCGTCCGGGACGACCACGGCCAAGTGCACCACGGCGACCTGGTGGTGCTCTGCACCGGCGCCTGGCTCGGCGGGCTGGTCCGCGAACTCGCCCCCGAACTGCCGGTCCGCCGCGTCCGGCTGCAGATGATGCAGACCGACCCGCTGGACGAGCCGCTCACCACCTCCGTCGCCGACGGCGACAGCTTCCGCTACTACCCCGCCTTCGCCGGCCCCGCCCTGGAGGCCCTGCGCGCCGCCCAGCCGCAGCCGCCGGTCGCCGCCGAGCACAGGATGCAGCTGCTCATGGTCCAGCGCCGGGACGGCGGCCTCACCATCGGCGACACCCACGAGTACGACCAGCCGTTCGGCTTCGACGTCGTCGAGGACCCGTACGAGCACCTCACCGCCGTCGCCGAGGACCTGCTCGGCCGACCGCTGCCCCGGATCCGCCGCCGCTGGGCGGGGGTGTACGCGCAGTGCCTGGACACCACCCGGGTGGTCCACCGCGAACGGGTCCGCGACGGCGTCTGGCTGGTCACCGGCCCCGGCGGCCGCGGCATGACCTGCTCGCCCGCCATCGCCGAGACCACCGCCGACCTCGCCGGCCTCTGACCCGCCCCAAGGAGCACCGTATGGACATCCGACTCGTCGTGCTGGACATGGCCGGCACCACCGTGGCCGACGACGGCCTGGTCGAGCGGGCCTTCGAGGCCGCCGCCCGGACGCTCGGCGTCGAACCCGGCGGAGCCGAGCACGCCCGCATGCTGGCCCACGTCCGGGCCACCATGGGGGAGTCCAAGATCTCCGTCTTCCGGCACCTGTTCGGCGAGGAGGCCGCGGCCCAGCGGGCCAACCTCGCCTTCGAGGCCGCCTACCACGACCTGGTCGAGGACGGGCACTGCGCGGCGCTGCCCGGCGCCGCGGAGACCATCGAACGGCTGCGGACCGACGGCCGCCGGGTGGTCCTCACCACCGGCTTCTCCCGCGCCACCCAGGACCGCATCCTCGCCGCCCTCGGATGGCAGGACATCGCCGACCTGTCGCTCTGCCCGGCGGACGCCGGACGCGGGCGGCCGTACCCGGACCTGGCCCTGACCGCACTGCTGCGGACCGGGACGGAGTCCGTCCGGCAGATCGCGGTCGCGGGGGACACCGGGTACGACATGCTGACCGGCACCCGGGCCGGGGCCGCGGTGGTGGCGGGCGTCCTCACCGGCGCCCACGACGAGGAGCGGCTCCGCGCGGACGGGGCCACCCATGTGCTGGGGGGGATCGGGGAGTTGCCGGGCGTGTTCCTCTGAGTGACAAGGCTGGTGGTCGCTCGCACGGGTGTGGTTTTTGCGCGTGCCGCGATCTGGCTGTGCGGTGGTGGTTGGTCGCGCAGTTCTCCCCCCAGCCTTCGGCCGGGAGGTGCCCCTACGCGCCCCTGAGGGGCGCCCGCTCTCGCTGAAGGCCCCGGCCCGGGTGGGTCGGGGCCTTCGGGGGTGTTTCAGTGGCTGCCGCGGAGGTTGAGGACGACGACGCCGGCGATGATCAGGAGGATGCCGAGCCACTGGGCGCGGCCGAGGGACTCGCCGAAGAGGACGGCGCCGATGCCGGCCACGGCGGCGGTGCCGACGCCGGACCAGACCGCGTAGGCGATGGAGACGGGGACGTGCTTGAGGGCCCGCCCGAGCAGGTAGAAGGAGATGACGTAGCCCAGGGCCACGCCCAGGGACGGCCAGAGCCTGCTGAAGCCGTCGGTCAGCTTCAGCAGGCTGGTGGCGCAGACCTCGCTGGCGATGGCGAGGGTGAGCAGCAGGTACGGCATCAGGCGGTGAGGCCGGCGAGGAGGGCGAGGTCGGCCTGCTCCAGGCTGGCCAGCAGGGTGATCCGGTCGGCGGCGGCGATCGGCACGGTGGAGGGCACGGCCAGCACCGCGCAGCCCGCCGCGTGGGCGGAGGCGACCCCGGTCGGGGTGTCCTCCACCGCCACGCAGGCCGCCGGGTCGAGGCCGAGCCGGGCGGCGGCGGCCAGGTAGGGCGCCGGGTCGGGCTTGGTGCGGTCGGTGTCCTCGGCGGCCAGGGTGAGGGTGAACCAGTCGGTGCCGATCCGGCCCAGCACCAGGTCCACCACCCGGCGCGGCGAGGCGGAGACCAGCGCGGTCGGTACGGCGGCGGCCCGCAGCTCGGCCAGCAGTTCCAGGGCGCCCGGGCGGGGGACCACCTCGGCGGCGACCCGGATGGAGAACGCCTCGTTGAGGCGCTCGGCGAGCAGGGACTCGGCCAGCTCGGTGCCGGTGGTGCGGTGCAGGTGCGCGGCGGTGTGTTCGACGGCCCGGCCGAGGACCTCGGGGAGGTCGGCATCGGAGAGGGCGTGGCCGAGTTCGGCGGCGAGCTCGGCGGTGGCCTCCCACCAGAGGTGCTCGGTGTCGACCAGGGTGCCGTCCATGTCGAACAGGACGGCGGCGGGGGAGTCAGGCATGGCGGTACCTTACGGAGTCGGTGCAGGGGAGGCTGGACGCAGGCCGGGATGTGGACGGGGGCGGGGACGCGCGCTCGTCGCGGCCGGCCGCGGGGGGCCGTCCGTTCCGCGCGGGTCCCACGCCCCTGAGGGCCCGCCCGCGGTGTCAGCGGCGGTCGACGAGGAGGGGGCGGGGCGGCAGGGCGAGGTGGGCGGTGCTGCCGACGGGGAGGGTGGCGGCCTCCTCGGTGGGCAGGTCGGCCTTGATCTCGGTGCCGTCGGCGAGGCGGACGGTGAGCCGGGTGACCGCGCCGAGGAAGGAGGCGGAGACGACCAGCGCCCCGCCGTCCGCGGCCGGGGTCAGCCCGACGTTCTCCGGCCGCACCAGGACCTGCAGCGCGCCGTCGGCCGGCAGGGTGCCGTCCACCTCGTGCCGGCGTCCGAGCACCTCCACGCCGTCCCCGGCCCGCTCGCACGGGATGCGGCTCATGGTGCCGACGAACTCCGCCACGAACGCGGTGGCCGGCCGGGCGTACAGCTCGGAGGGCGTGGCGCACTGCTCAAGCCGCCCGGCCCGCAGCACCGCGACCCGGTCGGCCATGGACAGCGCCTCCTCCTGGTCGTGGGTCACGAACAGGGTGGTGATGCCGAGTTCCTGCTGGAGGCGGCGGATCTCCTCGCGGAGGTTGAGCCGGACCTTGGCGTCCAGCGCGGACAGCGGCTCGTCCAGCAGCAGGACGCGCGGCTGCAGGGCCAGCGCCCGGGCGAGGGCGATGCGCTGCTGCTGGCCGCCGGACATCTGGTGCGGGTAGCGGTCGGCGTGCTGGGGCAGGCCGACCAGCTCCAGCAGCTCCTGGGCGCGGCGACGGCGCTCGGCCTTGCCGGTGCCGCGCATCCGCAGGCCGAAGGCGACGTTGTCGGCGGCGGTGAGGTGCGGGAAGAGGCTGTACGACTGGAAGACCATGCCGGCGTCGCGGCGGTGGGCCGGGATCCGGGTGATGTCCTCGCCGTCGACCAGGACCTGGCCGCTGTCGTGGGTCTCGAAGCCGGCCAGGATCCGCAGGGCGGTGGTCTTGCCGCAGCCGGACGGGCCCAGCAGGGCCAGCAGCTCGCCGGGACGGACGGTCAGGTCGAGGCCGTCCAGCGCGGTGGTGGCGCCGAAGGTCCGGCGCAGCGCGCGGAACTCGACGGTGGCGCTGCCGGTGGTGGTCTTGTCGAGGGTGGCGGTGCTCATGGGGTTCTCCGCGGAGGGGATCAGGTGTGGGTTGGCGTGGACCCTCCGGTAACCGGGGGGTGGATGAAGGAGCGGCGCCGGGGTGCGTGCATCGCAAGGCGGAGAAGGGAGTAGCAGCGGAGCTGCGGCGACCGACGACAACGTGGCGAGGTGCGTGCCCCGGCGTTGCGACGCCGCCCCCGGTTATCGGAGGGTCCCTCGGCGCTCGCGGCCGGCGGCGGCCAGCAGGAGCAGCAGCACCCAGGTGATCAGCAGGCTGAGCACCGAGACCGCGACGGACATCTGGGCCTGGCTGTTGCCGACCGTGTAGATCCACACCGCGAAGGGCTGGTAGCCGAGGATCGAGGCGGCGGTGAACTCGCCGAGCACCAGGGCCAGGGTGAGGAAGGAGGCGTTCAGCAGCGCGCCGCGCAGGTTGGGCAGGACCACCGAGACCACGGCCCGGGGCCAGCTCGCGCCGCAGCTGCGGGCGGCCTCGACCAGGGTGCGCACGTCCACCGCCCGCAGGCCGGCGTCCAGCGCCCGGTACGCCAGCGGCAGCGACATCAGCACGTAGGCGATGACCAGCACCAGCGGGAACTTCGGGTCCTGGACGAACACGACTGTCTGGAAGAACGGGGTGTCCATCAGGTAGTCCGGGCCCCAGCGCAGCACGCCGATCAGCCCGGCGGTCAGCGCCACCGGCGGGACCACCAGGGGCAGGGTGCAGACCACCTCCAGCACCGGCCGCAGCCGGGGCGAGCCGAGGCGGACGGCGATCAGCGCGGGCACCAGCAGGAGCAGCAGCACGGCGACGGTGACGCCGGCCAGTTCCAGGGTGAGCACCAGGCTGTCCGTGAAGCCGGGGGCGGAGAGCAGTCCGGTGTACGCGGCGAGGTCGACGCCGCCGTCCGGGGCGGCCACCGAGAACCAGACCGAGGCGCCCATCGGCACCAGGAAGTACACGCCGGCCAGCAGCAGGACGAGTCCGCGCCACAGGCGCAGGCGGGAGATCAGCTGAGCCATCGGGCACTCCGGCGCTGCAGGGGCAGGTAGACCGCCATCACCAGGACGGCGACCAGGATCATGTCGAGGCTGAGCGCGAGGGCGAGGTTGCCCTGGCCGACCAGCACGTTGCCGGAGAGCGCGTCGGCGATCGACCGGCTGATCAGCGGCACGGTGGCGCCGACCATCGCGGCGGCGGTGGCGTACGCGGCGAAGGCGCTGCCGAACAGCAGGACGTAGCCGCCGAGCAGCGAGGGCAGCAGGATCGGCAGGGCGACGTGCCGCCAGTACTGCAGGGCGGTGGCCCGGTTGTTGGCGGCCGCCTCGCGCCACTGGGTGCGCAGGCCGTCCAGGGCCGGGGTGATGGTCAGCACCATCAGCGGCACCAGGAAGTACAGGTACACGATGGTGAGGCCGGTGAAGGAGTACAGCGACCAGCCGTGGTCGGTGAGGTGGAACAGCTTGGTGATCTCGCCGGCGTTGCCCAGGGTGGCCACGAAGGCGAAGGCCAGCGGCAGGCCGCCGAAGTTGGCGAGCACGCCGGAGGCGGTCAGCACGGCCTCGCGCAGCGCGGTGAACCGGGAGGTGACCACCGCCTGGGCGATCGGCAGGCCGAGGACGGTGCCGAGCAGGGCGGTCAGCGCGGAGAGCTTGACGCTGCTCAGCAGGGCCGTCCAGTAGGCGCCCTGGACCGAGTCCCGGACGTTGTCGGTGGTGAACCGCCCGGCCGGGACGTCGCCGCCGGAGGAGGTGGTGAACGCGCCGCTGACGATGGCCACGGCCGGCAGGCCGAAGGCGATCAGGAAGAAGGCCAGCAGCGGCAGGACCGCGAGCCAGGAGCCGCTGACCGGGATCCGCCGGCGGCCGGCGGCCCGGTGGCCGGAGGGGGCGGTGCGGTGGGGGTGCGCGGTGCCGGACGGCCCCGGGCCGCCACTGGGGTCAGTGGCGGCCGGGGTCGGCACCGGGGTGGGAGCCGTAGTCATGTCGTCGATCAGCCCGCGATCGCCTTGGTCCAGTTCTCGGTCACGACCTTCTTGGCCGCCGTGATCTGGTCCTGGGACGGGAAGGTGGTGAACGGCTTCTCGACGACCGGCAGCTTGGCGGCCGCGGCGGCGTCCAGGGTGTTGTCCTTCTTCATGGCGTCGAACAGCGCGGGGGTGGCGTAGCCGCCCATGTAGAGGTTCTGGCCCTCGGCGCTGAACAGGTACTCCTGCCACAGGCGGGCGGCCGCCGGGTGCGGGGCCCACTTGTTGACGGCCTGGTTGTAGTACTGGGCGTAGGAGCCGTCGACCGGGATGGCGACCTGCCAGTCGATGCCCTTCGGCTTGAACTGGTCGGTGTAGCCGGCGTTCAGGTACGACCAGTCGATCGAGATCGGGGTCTCGCCCTTCTCGATGGTGGCCGGGGTGGACTCGACCGGGTTGAAGTTGCCGGACTGCTTCAGCTTGGCGAAGAAGTCGATGCCGGGCTGGATGTTGTCCAGCGAACCGCCGTTGGCCAGCGCGGCCGCGTACACGCCGCCGAACGCCGAGCCGGACTTGGTCGGGTTGCCGTTCAGCGCGACCTTGCCCTTGTACTCGGGCTTCAGCAGGTCGGCGAAGGTCTTCGGGCAGGCCGCGATCTTCTTGGCGTCGCAGCCGATCGAGATGTAGCCGCCGTAGTCGTTGACCCGCAGGCCCGCCGGGTCCTTCATGCTCTCCGCGATCTTGTCGAAGGCGGTCACCTTGTACGGGGCGAGCAGGCCGTCCTTGGCCGCCTGCAGGGCGAAGGCGCTGCCCAGGTCCACCACGTCGGGGGCACGGTCCTGGCCCTTGCGGGAGGTGATCGCGTTGATCTCGTCCTGGCTGGAGCCGTCCGGGTTCTCCTCCTCGATCTCGATGCCGTACTTGGCCTTGAAACCGTCGAGGAGCTTGCCGTAGTTCGCCCAGTCGCGGGGGAGGGTGATGACGTGCAGCTTGCCCTCCTTCTTCGCGGCGGCGACCAGCGCGTCCATCCCGCCGAAGTCGGCCGCCGAGGTGGCCTCCTTGGCGTCCTTGGCACCCGCCTTGGCGTCACCGGAGGAACCGGTCGAGCCCGCGGACCCGCAGGCGGAGAGGGAGAGCGCGGCGGCGGTCAGTACGGCCGCGAGGGCGGCGGCACGAGAGCGGTGCACGGTCACGGGTGGTTCTCCTGGAAGAGGTGCGGTCGGTGGCCGCGGGGGCGATGGCCGGCATACGTCAACGGACGGTGTGCCAAGTTGGCTGGCCAACTTGGCCGCCGGGGTAAGTACGCCGGAGCCCGGTGACGGGAAGGTGAACGGACGGCCCAGGACAGGGGGCGGATACGGGAACGGTGGCGTCCGGCGCTCTCGTCGATGATCGGCAGCGGCTACAGTCGGTCGTGTCCGCGCGATCCCGCCGCGCAGGACCCGGCCCAGGAGGGACCTTGACTGACGTGGCACCCGACCAGGACCGCGCCGCCGGCTCGCTCTACCGCAAGGTGGCCGCCGACCTGCGCGAAGCGATCACCTCCGGCGGCTACGGCGACAACGGCCGGCTGCCGGCCGAGGGCGCCCTGGCCGAGCAGTACGGCGTCTCCCGCGGGACCGTCCGGCAGGCGCTCGCCATGCTGCGCGCCGACGGCCTGGTCACCTCCCGCCGTGGCACCCGCCGGGTGGTCCTCGGCACCGCCCGGGTGCAGAGCTTCTCCGAACTCCTCAGCTTCACCCACTGGGCCCGCTCCATGGGGGAGGAGCCCGGCGGCCGGCTGGAGTCGCTGATCCGGCGGCCCGCCGACGCCGCCGAACGCGAGCAGCTCCGGCTGGAGCCCGGCACCGAGGTGTACGTGACGCTGCGCCTGCGGACCCTCTCCGGCAAGCCCGTCATGGTCGAACGGACCGTCTACCCGCCGCGGGTCGGCGAGGTGGTCGCGCAGCTGCCGCCGGACGTGGTCTCGCACACCGAACCGCTGCGGGAGCACGGCATCCTGTTCACCGACGCCGACCACACCATCGACGTGGTGGCCGCCAACGCCGATGACGCGCGGCTGCTGGGATGCCGGCGCGGCAGCCCGCTGCTCCGCGAGAAGCGGCGCACCACCGACCCGACCGGCACCCCGGTGGAGTGGTCCCAGGACCGGTACCTGCCCGGCACGGTCGCCTTCAGCATCCACAACTCGCTGGCCTCCTCCGCCCTCTCCCGCCACGCCCGCGAGAACGACTGACGCCGGACGGGCGGGGGGATGCGGGTGGGTCACCCCTGAGGGGCGCCCGGTTGCCTCGGCCGTCAGCCCATGAGGGCGGCGAGCAGGGGGCGGAAGTGGGCGAAGGGCGGGGTGGTGGTGGCGGGGCGCTTGGCGTGGTCGTCCCAGCGGCGGAGGGCGACCGCGTCCGCGGCGGCGGGGTGGGCGGCGAAGGCGGCGGCCTCGGTCTCGTCCATCGGGCCGCCCTGGACCTGGAGGGTGTACTCGGAGGCCGCCGACAGCCCGGCCCGGTAGGCGGGTTCCACCGTGCAGAGGTACCGCTTGGCGGCGACGTGCAGCCGGATCGGCTCGGTCACCTCAGGTCCGAACCAGCGGCCCAGCCGGTCGGCGCCGGTGTGGCTGTGCCGGTTGTCCCGGCCGGCCATCAACTCCGTTCCGCTGCCGTGGAAGTGGCCGACGTCGTGCAGCAGGGCCGCCGCCACCAGGTGCGGCGGCGCCCCCGCCGCCTCGGCCAGCGCCCCGGCCTGGAGCATGTGCTCGGCCAGGGTGACCGCCTCGCCGAGGTACTCCCCGGCGCCCTCGCCCGCGAACAGGCCCTCCAGTTCGTCGAGGGCCGCGGCCTGGCGCCGCAGCAAGGCCAGGGCGGAGTGCAGGGAGTCCAGGTCGGCGTAGCAGCCCTGGAGGTGGCGGTGCCCGTCCTGCTCGAAGGCGGTGCGGGCGTGCAGCAGCCGGGTGTTGTCGAAGACCAGGCAGTCGCCCGGCCGGAGCCGGAAGGTCAGCCGGAGCCCGGGCCGGAGGGTGATCGCGGCGAAGCGGCGGTACGCGGCGTAGAAGGCGTCCGGCTCGGCGTCGGGGAGCCCGCGGAGGGTGTCGATGGAGCGGTTGTTGAACCGCACCTCGCGGATCCGTCCGCGCGGGTCCACCCCGATCAGCGGGCGCTCGGCGCGCAGTTCGGCGGTGCGGTCGCGGAAGACGAACGGCACCGGGGTCCGGGTGAGGACCGCGAAGTCCTCGGGCGACTCCTCGCGCAGCAGGGCCGCGGCGCGGAAGCCGTCCACCAGCCCGGAGTCGCCGCCCCGGGCCTCGTTGCGCAGGCAGTGCAGCAGCTGCAGGGTGGGCACCGGGTCGCGGTACGGGTTGTCGGTGTGCGGGGCGATGGCGGCGCTGGTGAACGCCAGGTTGGTGGGGTCGGGCTCGACCCGGACGTCGAACAGCTCGCCGTAGTTGGTCTCCCGGACGTACCCGAAGCTGCGCGCCACGGCGAGGACCTGCCGCTCCGCGGGCGGCACCCCGCGCAGCAGGGCGAAGCCGGACCGGACCACCGAGGAGAGCACGGCGGCCCGCTCCCCGGGGTCCGCCAGGTAGGCCGCCCAGTCGGCCCCCGGCAGGCCGTTGTCGAAGTCGGCGGCCTCCCAGAGCCGCTTGCCCCGCTCGGTCCGGCCGTCGTCCTCGGGGGCGGCCGCGAGGTCCTGCGACCGGTACACGGAGCGGTGCCCGTCCGACCAGAGCACCTCCAGCCGGCCGTCGGCCTCGTGCCGTTCGGCCACCGCGAGGTCCGCGGGCAGCTCATGGATCTGGAACAGCTTCTGGCCGTTGCGCGGGTCGCGGCAGGAGGGGCACGGGCAGTTGTCCCGGAGCCAGTACGGAGACGGGGTGTTCACGCGGATCTCCTTGGAGTTGTCCAGCCAACTTTGCTCGGCGTACGACCCTGCCGGGCCCGGGTGATGCCCGGTCGACCGGTGGGTGTCCGCCCGGCGAACACCCGGCGTCCCGGCCGTCGCGGGGTGCGCCCGGACCCTGCCGGAGGGGTGGCGGCCGTCGGTAGAGTGCGGGCATGAGCGATGGCGCGGTGCTGCACATCAGGGGCCGGGTGCTGGTCGGGCCCGAGGACGTCCGGGACGAGCTGTGGGTGGTCGACGGGCGGGTGACCTTCGAGCGGCCCCGGCTCGCCGAGGACGTGCGGACCCTCACCGGCTGGGTGCTGCCCGGCCTGGTGGACGCGCACTGCCACGTCGGCCTGGACGCGCACGGCGCGGTGGACGAGCCCACCAGCGAGAAGCAGGCGCTCACCGACCGGGACGCCGGCACCCTGCTGATCCGCGACGCCGGCTCCGCCGCCGACACCCGCTGGATCGACGACCGCGAGGACCTGCCGCGGATCATCCGGGCCGGCCGGCACATCGCCCGCACCCACCGCTACATCCGCAACTACGCCCACGAGATCGAGCCGGGCGACCTGGCCGCCTACGTGGCCGCCGAGGCCCGTCGCGGCGACGGCTGGGTCAAGCTGGTCGGCGACTGGATCGACCGCGACCGCGGCGACCTGGCCGCCTGCTGGCCCGGGGACGCGCTCAAGGAGGCCATCGCCGCCGCGCACGCCGAGGGCGCCCGGGTGACCGCGCACTGCTTCGCCGCCGAGTCGCTGCCCGACCTGCTCGCCGCCGGCATCGACTGCGTGGAGCACGCCACCGGCCTCACCGAGGAGCTGATCCCGTCCTTCGCCGAGCGCGGGGTGGCGATCGTCCCGACCCTGGTCAACATCGCCACCTTCCCGTCGCTGGCGGCCGGCGGCGAGGCGAGGTTCCCGGCCTGGGCGGCCCACATGCGGCGGCTGCACGAGCGCCGGTACGACACCGTCGCCGCGGCCCACGACGCCGGGGTGCCGATCTTCGTCGGCACCGACGCGGGCGGGTCGCTGGCCCACGGCCTTGTCGCCGAGGAGGTGGCCGAGCTGGTGAAGGCCGGCCTGACCCCGGCCGAGGCGCTGTCCGCCACCACCTGGGGGGCCCGCGCCTGGCTGGGCCGGGAGGGCCTGACCGAGGGCGCCCCGGCCGACCTGGTGGTCTACGCCGAGGACCCGCGGGCGGACGTCCGGGTGCTGGCCGACCCGCGGGCGGTGGTGCTGCGCGGCCGGGTGGTCCGGGGGTAGCCGCCCGCCGCGGTGGACGGCCCGGGAGGGGCTCCGCCAGGACGTGACGGCGTGTCGGTGTAGGCCGATAGGGTGGCCGCCATGGCACCGCGTCCCCTCCACGAGATCATCGAACCCGGCTGGGCCAAGGCCCTCGACCCGGTCGCCGGGCGGGTCGCCGCCATGGGCGACTTCCTGCGCGCCGAGCTGGCCGCCGGCCGGACGTACCTGCCCTCCGGGCCGAACGTGCTGCGCGCGTTCCAGCAGCCCTTCGACGGGGTCCGGGTGCTGATCGTCGGTCAGGACCCGTACCCGACCCCCGGGCACGCGGTGGGCCTGAGCTTCTCGGTGGCCCCGGAGGTCCGGCCGATCCCGGCCAGCCTGGTGAACATCTACCGGGAGTACGGCACGGACCTGGGCTTCCCGCCGCCGTCCAACGGCGATCTCACCCCGTGGACGCAGCAGGGTGTGCTGCTGCTCAACCGCTCGCTGACGGTGATGCCGCGCAAGCCCAACTCGCACCGGGGCAAGGGCTGGGAGGAGGTCACCGAGCAGGCGATCCGCGCGCTGGCGGCGCGCGGGGGCCCGCTGGTGGCGATCCTCTGGGGCCGGGACGCCCGCAACCTGCGGCCACTGCTGGGCGAGATCCCGGCGATCGAGTCCCCGCACCCGAGCCCGTACTCCGCCGACAGCGGCTTCTTCGGCTCCCGTCCGTTCAGCCGGGCGAACGAGCTGCTGGCCCGGCAGGGTGCCCAGCCGGTGGACTGGCGCCTGCCGTAGCGGGCGGCCGGCGGCGGTCGGCTGGGGGCCGTGGGCCGCGTCGGGACGGGGTCGTTGGGGAACAGACGGTCGACCCGGGGCGTCAACCTCACCCGAAGGAGTGAACTGACGCTCTGTGATGCTCATGTGACTCATCGTTCGAGAAGACTGGCGGACGTCGAGAGCGCGAGCCCCTTCCCCGTGCCTGGTCCGGGTGGTCGTCGGGGTGCGCTCACCACCCGTCTCCCCTGGGGGTTCCGTCATGTCTGCTCCGCGTACCGTCGCCGCCGGTCTGGCCGTCTCCGCGCTGGTGATCGGCCTGCCCGGCCCGGTCGCGTACGCCTCCGGCCCGACCCCCTCGCCGGGCCGGGCGTCCGCCGTCACCGCCGAGGTGGACCTGGACGTCAGCCTGCTGAACAAGGCCGTCGACGTCCCGGTGAACGTGGCCCTCAACAAGGTGTCCACCCCCGCCCAGCGCGACGACGCGATGCTCACCGCCACGGTGGACGGGGTGGACCAGGGCCGGCCGGTCACCCTGCTGAAGGCGCAGGTCGGCAAGTCCGCCACCTCGGCGACCGCCGAGGGCAGCGCCGCCTCGGTGAAGCTGGTCGACGCCGACCTGCGCGTCCCCGGCCTGCCCCTGACCACCCTGCTGGGCCTGGAGGCGCTCGGTGCCGAGGTGACCTGTCCGGTGAACGGTCAGCCCACCGCCAAGGTGACCGCGCCCGCCAAGGCCACCGTGCTGGGCAAGTCGGTCGCGCTCGGTCTGAACTCGCCCACGCACGTCGAGGTGCCGGGGGTCGGCTCGGTGGAGCTGGAGTTCTCCAAGCGCTCCACCACCTCGGACACGGCCGCCGCCTCCGCACTGGAGCTGCAGCTCAAGCTGAACCCGCTCAACCTCAACGTGGCCAAGGTGGAGGGCCGGGTCACGGTCGCCTCGGTCAGCTGCGAGAAGCCCGTCCCGGCCGCCTCCTCGCCGGCCGCCCAGCCCTCCGGCGCCACCGCGGCCCGCGCCGTCCCGGCCGGGGTGGCCGAGCCCGCGCTGGCCACCACCGGCGGGGGCGCCGGCCGGGTGCCGCTGGTGGCCGGCGGTGCCGCCCTGCTGGTCGCCGGCGGTGCCGCGCTCTGGCTGACCCGGCGCCGCCGCGCCACGCACGCCCGCCGGCACTGAGGCGGTGGCGGGGCCGGTCCCGGGGCGGAACGGAGCCGGTCCCGGGCCGCCCCGAGCCCGGAACGACGGCGCCCGGCCCACCCGTCGGGCGCCGTCCGTCTCAGAAATCCGCCCGCCTGGTGAGACGGGCACTGCCCTACCGTGAGCGTGCCGCTCCGGACCGTTGGTTCACATGGGCGTTACATAGGAGGAACAACCGGGAAACGGCGACTTGCGACGCTACGCGGGCACCCACCACCCAAGCAGTGAGGTTCACCGCGATGGCAATCAAGGCCGAGTACATCTGGATCGACGGCACCAAGCCGACCGCCAAGCTCCGTTCCAAGACTCGGGTGCTGCCGAACGCGGACAAGGTCCCCACGTGGGGCTTCGACGGCTCGTCGACCAACCAGGCCGAGGGCCACGCCTCCGACCGCGTGCTTGAGCCGGTGAAGGTCGTCAAGGACCCGATCCGCGGTGGTGACAACATCCTGGTGCTGTGCGAGGTCCTGGAGACCAACGGCGTCGCGCACGAGTCCAACACCCGTGCCCTGCTGCGCGAGGTCGCCGAGAAGTACGCCTCCCAGGAGGCCATCTTCGGCATCGAGCAGGAGTACACCTTCTTCAAGGGCTCCCGCCCGCTCGGCTTCCCGGAGGGCGGCTTCCCGGCCCCGCAGGGCGGCTACTACTGCGGTGTCGGCGCCGAGGAGGTCTTCGGCCGCGAGATCGTCGAGCTGCACCTGGACCGCTGCCTCGACGCCGGCCTGGCCATCTGCGGCATCAACGCCGAGGTCATGCCCGGCCAGTGGGAGTTCCAGATCGGCCCGGTCGACGCGCTGACCGTCTCGGACGACATGTGGATCGCCCGCTACCTGCTCTACCGCACCGCCGAGGAGTTCGGCATCGACGCCACCCTGGACGCCAAGCCGGCCCGTGGCGACTGGAACGGCGCGGGTGCGCACACCAACTTCTCCACCAAGGCGATGCGCGAGGGCTACGAGGCCATCATCACCGCCTGCGAGTCCCTCGGCGCCTCCCAGGAGAAGGTGCTGGAGCACGTCAACCAGTACGGTGACGACATCCAGTCCCGCCTGACCGGCAAGCACGAGACCGCCCCGTGGAACGTCTACTCCTACGGCGTGTCCGACCGTGGCGCCTCGGTCCGCATCCCGTGGCAGGTCGAGGTGGAGCAGAAGGGCTACATCGAGGACCGCCGCCCGAACGCGAACGTCGACCCGTACGTGGTCACCCGCCTCCTGATCAACACCTGCTGCGAGGCCCTGGAGAAGGCCGGCCAGGTCTGATCCGAGGCTCCCGGAGCCTGGCGAGTCCGCCATTCCCCTCTCCCCGCGTGGAGGGGAACGGCGGACTCGCCGTTTTCCGCCCGGACCGCCGGCGGGGTCGGTCGCGTCCGGTGGCGCACGGTCGCGCAGGGGGACGCGGGTCGCTCAGCGGCCGGTCCTGGCCGCCACCGCCCGGGCCAGTCCGAAGGTCGCCGCGGCGCCGGCCAGCCCCGCCGCTCCGCCGCTCCACCACAGCACCGCCGGGCCCGCATGGGCGTACACCGCCGCGCCGCCGGACAGCCCGACCAGCCGGGCCAGCCCGCTCGCCCAGCTCAGCGCCCCTGTTAGCGGCCCTGCGCCCCGGCCGGGGCCAGGTCGGCCGCCACCGCGCCCACCACCCCGCAGACGCACACCTCACCGGCCGTCCACACCACCACCGTGAGCACGAACTCCCCTGCGGTGGACGCCAGTCCGGTCAGCGCCACGCCCAGCGCGACCAGCGCCGAGGCGGCGGCCCACAGGCGGTGGCGACCCCGCGCGACCCGAGGAAGAACACCAGGAACGGCAGGACCATGTTGCCGATGCGATTCACCGCCGTTCCGCCGATCACCACCCAGAACGGGCCCGCGAAACCGCCGAACCGGGCGGCCCACGCGGCCCGCAGGCCCCGCGCGGCGGGTGCGGCCGGGGCCGCCGGCGGCACCTCCGCGAGGGCGGGCACGGTGCTGGAGGGTGCGGGAGAATCCGTGATCGGCGAGGTCATGCGGGAATCCTGCGGGGCCCCGGCGCGTTGTCGCCACTCATTCAGGCAGGGCTGAATCCACGGGGGTCACGGTGCTCGAACTCTCCTTCTCCACCCGGGATCTGGCCCACACCCGGATCGCCGTCTCCCCGCTCTGGGAGGTGGTCACCAGCCTCCGCGCCCTGGACGCCCGGACCGTCCGCCCGCTGCACCGCCGCTGGGTGGCCCGGACCCGCCCGCTGCTCACCGGGCTCGACCTGCTCACCGGCCTGGTGCCCGGCGACGGCTACGTCCCCGACTTCCTCAACCCGCCGCCCGCCGTCGCCGCCCCCACCCTGGACGCCGAACTCGCCGTCCTCGCCGACACCGACCACGACCGCCTGCGCGCCGACCTGGACCGGCTGGAACACCGGTCCGCCGCCGTCCGCGCCCTGTACCGGGACCCGGCCGCCGGCCTGGAACGCCTCGACACCGAGATCCGCCGCTACTGGGCCCTCGCCCTGGCCCCGCTCTGGCCGCGGCTCAGGTCCGTCCTCGACGCGGACGTGCTTCACCAGTCGCGGCGGTTCGCGGCGGAGGGGGCGGCGGCGGTGCTGCGGGAGCTGCACCCCAACGTCCGCTGGGGGGAGGAGGTGCTGACGCTGGCGAAGCCCGACTGCGGGCGGTCCGGGACGCTGTGCGGGCGGGGGCTGCTGTTGATCCCGTCCGCGTTCGTCTGGCCCACCGTGCTGATCGTCAACGCCGAGCCGGAGACCGTCCAGCTCTGCTACCCCAGCCGCGGCGTCGGCTCCCTCTGGGAACACGCCCGCCCCACCGTCCCGGACGCCGTCGCCGCCGTCCTCGGCCGCTCCCGCGCCCTCCTGCTCGCCGAACTCACCTCCCCCGCCTCCACCACCGAACTCTCCCACCGCACCGGCCTCTCCACCGCCGGCGTCTCCCAGCACCTCACCGCCCTCCGCGCCGCCGGCATCGTCACCTCCCACCGCTCCGGCCGCTCCGTCCTCTACCAGCGCACCCCCATCGCCGAAAGCCTCCTCACCGCCACCCCGGGCTGACGGGCACGCACAACAGGGGCGCGGGGGGAGTGCCTAGGCTGGGGGGATGGTGGAGGACTTCACGGTGGAGCAGGTGGCTCGGGGGCGGGCGTTGCGGCGGGCTCAGGTGCCGTGGGTGGTGGGGGGCCGGGTGGTGGGGCTGGGGTTGCTGGTGGGGCTGGGGTTCACTCCGGCGGGCGCGGGTGTGGTGTCCGCGGTGGGAGGGTGGTTCGGCGGGTCGTGGACGGCGGAGGTGCTGGCCGGGACCGCGGCGCTGGTGGTGCTGGGCGAGGTGGTGGCGCTGCCGTTCGCCGCCCGGGTCCGGACCGTCCGCGCCGGCTACGGCCTGGTCACCCAGCGCTGGTCCGGCTGGGCGGTGGACGTGCTGCGCACCCTCGCCGTGACGCTGCTCCTGGCGCTCCCCGTGGTGTTCGCGCTGTACGCGCTGATCGACGCCCGCCCCGACCGCTGGTGGCTCCCGGCCGCGGGCGGTGCGGCGGCGCTGGTGGTGGCCCTGTCGTTCCTGCATCCGCTGCTGATCGAGCCGTTGTTCAACCGGTTCGGCCCGATGGAGCCGGGTCCGCAGCGGTCCGCGCTCCTCGCGCTGGCGGACCGGGACGGCGTCCGCGTCCGCGAGGTGCTGGTGGCCGACGCCTCCCGGCGGACCACCGCGCTCAACGCGTACGTCTCCGGCCTGGGTTCGACCCGCCGGATCGTCGCCTACGACACGCTGCTGCGGACGGCCGAGCCGCGCGAGGTGGAGCTGGTGGTGGCGCACGAGCTCGGCCACGTCAAGCACCGCGACGTCCTCACCGGCACCGTGCTGGGCGCCGTGGGCGCCGCCGTCGCGGTCTGCGCCCTGGGGCTGCTCACCGGCCTGCAGCCGCTGCTGGACCGGGCGGGTGCGGCGGGCGCCGCCGATCCGCGGTCGCTGCCGCTGCTGGCGGCGTGCGCGGCGCTGATCGGTGCGGTGTCCGGCCCGGCGCAGTGCGCGGTGAGCCGGCGGATCGAGGCCCGCGCCGACCGCCACGCGCTGGAACTCACCGGTGATCCGGAGCAGTTCATCGCGATGCAGCGCCGTCTCGCGGTGGCCAACGTCTCGGACGTCGATCCGCCCCGGATGCTCACCCTGCTGTTCGCCACCCACCCGAGCGCGGTCCGCCGGATCGCCGCCGCCCGCGTCTGGCAGGCCGCACACGCCTGAGGCACGGGCCCGTCAGTACGACTGGAGCTCGATCAGGTTCCCCTCCGGGTCGCGGAGGTGGGCGGTCCGCAGGCCGGGGCCCCAGGCGGGGCGGTCGGTGGCGGGGGCGACCGGTTCGGCGCCGTGCCGCAGGCAGAGGGCGAGCCCGGCGTCGACGTGGGTGACCCGGCAGACGAACATCACGCCGTCCTGGGCGGGCCGCGCGGGGAGCGGCAGTCCGCCGGTCCCGAGGGCGTCGGCCATCGCGGACCGGTCGAACAGCGAGAGCACGCCCTGGTTCCCGGCGTCCCAGTGGGCGTACGGCCCGGCCTCCGAGCCGCGGACCAGCTCGGCGCCGATCAGGTCGGGGAGGACGGCCCGGTAGAAGCCGAACACCTCGGCGAACCGGTCGACGAGCAGGCGGGGGTGCAGGACGTCCATGGCGGCGACTCCAATTGATAGGTGTGAACCTACTATAGGTCTGGCCCCTACAATTCCGTCCATGGATTCCGCACCCGGCCCCGCGACCCCCGACCCGGACGGCTCCCCGACGGCCCCGCCGCCGAGCCTGGCCGGCCTGAGCACCTACCTGCTGTCGCGGATCGGGAAGGAGTCCCGCTCGCGGCTGGCCGGCCGGCTGGCCGAGCGCGGGCTGCGGCTGTGGCACATGGCGGTGCTGGCCGCGCTCGCGGACTTCGGCCCGCACGTCCAGCGCGACCTGGCCGTCCGGCTGGCGATCCACCCCAGCGACGTGGCCAAGGTGGTGGAGGACCTGGCCGCCGCCGGCCGGGTGGAACGCACCCGGGACCCGGCCGACCGCCGCCGGGTGCTGGTGGCGGTGACCCCGGAGGGCGCGGCCGCACTGGCCGAGCTGCGCCGCGAGGCCGAGGCCGTCCAGGACGACCTCCTCGCCCCCCTCGATCCCGCCGAACGTGCCCTGCTGGCCGGGATGCTGACCCGCGTCTTCGACCACCTCGGCCCGCGAGCCCACCCCGCCGAGTGACCACGGCACCCGTCGAGCCCCCGGCACCCCGCGCCGCCGCAACCCGCGGGCACGCCGGAACCCGCCGGCACCCGGCACCCCGCCGGCGCGCCGAAACCCGCTGGCGCCCGGCCGTCCCGCCGTCCGAGAATCCGGCGGACACCGAGGGGACGTCGATGCCGCACCACACCCGCCCGCTGCTGCTGCTCGACGTGGACGGGCCGCTCAGCCCGTACACCGCCGAGCCGGACGGCCGACCCGAGGGCTACCGGCCGTACGAGGTGATGCCCGCGTTCTGGCGCGCCCGGCACCGGGGCCGGCCCGACGGGGAGGTCCCCCCGCTGCGGCTGTGGCTCGACCCCTCGCACGGCCCGGCCCTGAGGGCGCTGCCCTTCGACCTGGTCTGGTGCACCGCGTGGCGCGGGGAGGCGGACGCGTGGATCGGCCCGCTGCTCGGGCTGCCTCCGCTCCCGTCCGTGGACTGGCCGCGGATGCACCAGGGCGACCCGGACGGGCTGCACTGGAAGACCCGCCACCTCACCGCCTGGGCCGCCGGACGGCCGTTCGCGTGGGTGGACGACGAGGTGGAGCCGCAGGACACCGCGTGGATCGCCGCCCACCACCCGGCCCCGGCGATGACCCTGTGGGTCGACCACCGGTTCGGCCTGAGGGCGGCGGACTTCGCCGCCCTCACCGCCTGGGCCGGTTCCCTGACGGCGTAGCGGCTCAGCCGGCGGGCAGCAGGCCGGCCAGCACGGCGACGAACCGGTCGGTGGTGGCGGCGTCGCGCACCGCGATCCGCAGCCAGTCGGGGCCGAGCCCCGGGAAGGTGTCCCCGCGGCGGACGGCGAACCCGGCGGTCCGCAGCCGCTCCCGGACGGCGGCCGCCCCGGCCAGCTCGACCAGGACGAAGGAGGAGGCCGCCTCGCCGTGCACCCGGACGCCGGGCAGTTCGGCGAGCCGCTTCAGCAGGTACCGGCGGTCCTCGGCGACGGCCAGCGCCGCCTGCTCGGCCTCGGCGAGGGCGGCGGGCGCGCTGCACGCCTCGGCGGCGGCCAGCGCCGGGGTGGACACCGGCCAGAGCGGCTGCGCGGCGGCGAGTTCGGCGACCAGCTCGGCGGGCCCCAGGACGTAGCCGATCCGCAGGCCGGCCAGCCCCCAGGTCTTGGTGAGGCTGCGCAGCACCACCACCCGGCCGGGCAGGTCGCGGACCGCGGCCAGGGACTCGGGCTCGCCCGGCGCGGTGTCCATGAACGCCTCGTCCACCACCAGGGTCCGGCCGGGCCGGGCCAGGGCGGTCAGCGCGCCGGCCGGGTGCAGGACGGAGGTGGGGTTGGTGGGATTGCCGACCACCACCAGGTCCGCCTCCTCGGGGACGGCCCCCGGGGTCAGCCGGAAGCCGTCCCGCGCGGCGAGCAGCACGCGGTGGACGGCGTGCCCGGCGTCCCGCAGGGCGGCCTCGGGTTCGGTGAACTGCGGGTGCACCACCACCGCGTGCCGGGGCCGCAGCACCCGGGCGAGCAGCACGAACGCCTCCGCCGCCCCGGAGGTGAGCAGCACCTCCGGCACCGGCCGGCCGTGCCGGGCGGCCACCGCGGCCCGGGCGGCGGTGCCGTCGGGGTACGCGGCGAGCTCGCCGAGGGTCTCGGCCAGGCGGGCGCGCAGCCACGCGGGCGGGGTGCCGGTGCGGACGTTCACCGCGAGGTCGACCAGCCCGGGGGCGCGGACCTCCGCGTCGCCGTGGTGCCGCAGGTCGGGCTCGGAGGTCACGTCACAACTCCATCCGTCGGTCCGGCGATCGCCACGGTGGCGGTGGCCGAGCTGGTCTTGGGGACGATCAGGGCGGCGCCGCTCCCCGCCGGTACCGCGGCACCCGCCGGGCCCGTCGCGGCACCCGCCGAGGCCAGTGCGGCGGCCTCGGCGACGCTGGGCGTGCCGACGGCGGCCCGGACCGCGTCGGACGGGTGCGGGACGGCGACCGCGGCCAGCGCCGCGGGGGAGTGGCCGACCAGGGGGACGCCGAGGACGCGGGCGGCGTCGCGCAGTCCGGGTTCCCCGGCCTTGGCGTCCACGGTGGCGAGCAGGGCGATCCGGTCCCGGGTGAGGCCGGCCTCCGCCAGAGCCCGGTCGAGCAGCCGGAGGATCTCCTCGGCACTCGTGCCGCGGCGCGTACCGATACCGGCCACCAGCTCCACCGGACGTCCTCCCCGTGTACATCTCCCGGGCCCCCGCGATCCCACCACGCGGACGCGGGCCGGTCAATCGGCGCCGCTGTGACCTCCATTGCACCGCCGTGACCTGCGGATCAGTCGTGCTGCGGACAGGAACCATCCGGGTCCGCACGAGGCTTGGCGAGCGCTTTGCCCGGCCGCCCGGACGCCCTGGACCGTTCGCCCGTTCTTCACCCCCGCCGTACGGCCCCGTCCACCGCCCGGATCCTAGGGTTTCGGCGGTCCACCCGCTCGACCCCGGCTCCGGCCCCGCTCGACCCCGGTCCGGAGCCCGCACCACCCTGCCGTACCTCTCGACTTCCCCCGAGCCGTCACCCCGTCCCCCGGAGGACAGACATGACCGCCGCTCAGACCCCGCAGGTCGCCCCGGTCACCGAGGCCGCCCCGAAGCGCTCCCGCCGCAGCCTGACCGCGCTCGCCAGCGCCGTCGCCCTGACCGCCGCCTCGGCCGGCCTGTGGGCCGCCACCGGCGCCACCGCCCAGGCCGCCGGCCTCCCGACCCCCGACCACGTCGTGGTCGTGGTGATGGAGAACCACGCCTACTCGCAGATCATCGGCAGCTCCAGCGCGCCGTACCTGAACAACACCCTCAAGGCGGGCGGGGCCAACCTCACCCAGTCGTACGGGCTCACCCACCCCAGCGAGCCCAACTACTACCAGCTGTTCTCCGGCTCCAACCAGGGCCGCACCGACGACAGCTGCGTGCCGGTCGGCTCGATGAGCGCCCCCAACCTGGCCTCCGAGCTGATCGCCGCCGGAAAGACCTGGGCCAGCTACAACGAGGGCCTGCCCGGCCAGGGCTCCACGGTGTGCAGCAGCGGCAAGTACGCCCAGAAGCACAACCCCTGGTTCGGCTTCAACAACGTGCCCACCAGCACCGCGAAGACCATGACCCAGTTCCCGACCGACTACACCACCCTGCCGAAGGTCTCCTTCGTGGTGCCCGACCTGTGCAACGACATGCACGACTGCTCGGTCTCCACCGGCGACACCTGGATCAAGAACAAGCTGGGCGGCTACGCGACCTGGGCCAGGACCCACAACTCTATCCTCGTGGTCACCTTCGACGAGGACAACCGCCTCTCCGGCAACCGCATCCCGACCGTCTTCTACGGCGAGCACGTGACCCCGGGCAGCTCCACCGCCACCACCTACAACCACTACAACGTGCTGCGCACCCTGGAGGACCTGGCGGGCCTGACCAGCCACGCCGGCAACGCCGCCTCCGCCTCCGACATCACCGGCATCTGGAACTGACGCCGGTGTACCTCGCGGAATCCCGCCGCGGCACCGAGACCGCCGCCCCCGCCCCGGGCACCCGCCCGGGGCGGCGGGCGGCCGTCCCCGGCACCGTCCTGGCGCTCGGGGCGGTCAGCCTGGTCACCGACGTCTCCTCGGAGATGGTCAGCGCGGTGCTGCCGCTGTACGTGGTCGCGGGCCTGGGCCTGTCCCCGCTCGGGTTCGGCCTGCTGGACGGCATCAACAACGGCGTGGGCGCGCTGGTCCGGCTGCTCGGCGGCCACCTCGCCGACCGGGGCGGCCGCGGCGGCGGGCACAAGACGGTCGCGGCGGTCGGCTACGGGCTCTCCGCCCTGTGCAAGCCGCTGCTGCTGCTCGCCCACAGCCTGCCGCTGATCGGCGCCGTCCTCGCCGTCGACCGCACCGGCAAGGGCCTGCGCACCGCGCCCCGGGACGCGATGATCGCGCTGGCCACCGAACCCCGCCACCGCGGCCGGGCGTTCGGCGTGCACCGGGCGATGGACACCACAGGCGCCCTGCTCGGCCCGCTGGCGGCCTTCGCGATCCTGCGCGCCACCGTCGACGGGTACGACGCGGTGTTCGCGGTGAGCGGCTGCGTGGCCGTGTTCGGGGTGCTGGTCCTGGTGCTGTTCGTCCCGTCCCGGGCGTCCGGCGACGCGGCGGCCGCACCCGCACCCGCGGCCCGCCCGGCGCTGCGCGACTCGCTCGCCCTGCTCGCCCGCCCCACCCTGCGCCGGCTGACCCTGTGTGCGGCGCTGCTCGGCCTCACCACCGTCAGCGACGCCTTCCTCTACCTGCTGCTCCAGCGCGAACTCGCGCTCCCCGCCCACCTGTTCCCGCTGCTGCCGCTCGGCACCGCGGCGGTCTTCCTGGTGCTCGCGCTGCCGATGGGCGTCCTCGCCGACCGGATCGGCCGCCGCAGGCTCTTCCTCGCCGGTCACGCGGCCCTGCTCGCCGGGTACGCCCTGGTGCTGCTCCCGCCGTCCGGCGGCGCGGTCCCGACCGCCGTGCTGGTCGTGCTGCTGCACGGCACGTTCTACGCGACGACCGACGGCGTGCTCGCCGCGGCCACGGCCGGCGCGGTGCCGCCGGAACAACTGGGCGCGGGCCAGGCCCTGGTCGGCACCGGTCAGGCGCTGGCCCGGTTCGCCTGCTCGCTCGCCTTCGGCGCGGCCTGGAGCGCCTGGGGCGGCCGGACCGCTCTGGAGGCCGCCGCGGCCGGGCTGGCCGTGAGCGCCGTCGCCGTGACGCTGCTGCTCCGCTCCGCCGACCGGGCCGGTGCGGACACCGGTACCGACGCCGGTGCCGACGCCGACCCGTCGACCGAGCCCCGTTCCCCCGACCCCGTCGCCTGAGGTGCCCCGACCATGACCCGAACCGCCCGCCTGCTCACCCTGCTGCTCGCCGTCCTCCTGCTCGGGGCGGTCGGCACCGGAGCGGTGCTGTACGCCGCCGACCGCTCCGGCGAGCGGGACCGGGAGCAGGCCGGCGGCCCTGAGGTGCGCTCCGGCAGCGTGTCGCTGAGCCCGCCGGACCGCCGGCTGGTGCTCCGCAACCTGGCCTGGGGCCCGCACCGCGACGAGCTCGCCACCGTCCCGGCCGACCGGCCCGACGGCCCGCGGACCGCCTCCGGGGTGAAGTGCCTGCGATTCCACGCCGCCGCCGGCACCGGCATCTGCCTGCAGGCCGAGCACGGCGCGCTGGACGACACCTACCGGGCCGTGGTGCTGGACGCGCAGCTGCACGAGGTACGGCGCTTCCCGGCCGCCGGCATCCCGACCCGGTCCCGGGTCTCGCCCTCCGGGCACCTGGTCGCCTGGACCGTCTTCGTCAGCGGCGACTCGTACGCGGGCACCGACTTCTCCACCCGCACCACGATCGTGGACACCCGCGGCTGGGCGGTCCAGGACAACCTGGAGACCTTCACGATCATCAAGGACGGCAAGCCGTACCGGGCCGCGGACGTCAACGTCTGGGGCGTCACCTTCGCCGACGACGGCCGCTTCTACGTCACCGTCGCCACCGGCGGCCGGACCTACCTGGCCCAGGGCGACCTGGCCGCCCGCACCCTGACCACCCTGCACCCCAACGTGGAGTGCCCGTCGCTGTCGCCCGACGGCACCCGGATCGCCTACAAGAAGCGGGTCGACGGCGCCTCCCCGGACGCCCCCTGGCGGCTGTACGTCCTCGACCTGCGGACCATGACCGAGAACGCCACGGCCGAGCAGCGCAACATCGACGACCAGGCCCTGTGGTCCGACGACGCCACCCTGGTCTACTCCCTCCCCGGCGACTACGGCGCCGACCTCTGGACCACCCCCGCCGACGGCTCCGGCACCCCCCAGCCCCTGACCCGCTCCGCCCTCGCCCCCGCCTACCTGGGCTGAGCACGGGGTGACCCGCTGGGAGCTCGAACAGGTCAGGCGGGGGGTGCCGCGGTAGGCGGGTGCCAGTCGATCATGGGGGCGGCGCCGCGGAGGAGGAGGTGTTCGGGCAGGCGTGCGGAGGCGGTGAGGAAGGCGTTGCGCAGGGCGACCGCGGGTCCGCCGCGGAGGGCGACCAGGCGGGCCACCCGGCGGGAGCGGGTGGCGACGGCGGTGGTGCGGGGGAGCCGGGCGGCCGAGTAGGCGGCGAGGGCGCCGGGCCGGTCGGGGACGGTGGCCAGGCTGTGGGCGAGGACCACCGCGTCCTCGATCGCCTGGCAGGCGCCCTGCCCCTGGAACGGGGTCATCGCGTGGGCGGCGTCGCCGAGCAGCACCGTCCGGCCGCGGTGGAAGGCGGGCAGCGGCCGGTCCAGCTCCCAGACGTCGTGCCGCAGCACCCGTCCGGCCTCGGCCGACCGGAACAGCGTGGCGAGCGGCTCGAACCAGTCGCCGAACCGCCGCAGCAGCTCGGCCCGTTCGTCGCCGTCCGCGGCCCGCCCGCCGGCCGGGGCGAGGGCCGCCGCGTACAGGTAGACCCGGTGGTCGGCGAGTGGGATGGCGCCGGTCAGGGCGCCGCGGCCCCAGGTCTCGCCGGCCGGTACGGGCCGGCCGGTGGCCGGGATGACGGTCCGCCAGGTGGTGAAGCCGGAGTACCGCGGGCCGGGGTGGTCGGGGAAGAGCAGGCTCCGGGCCGCCGACCGGAGGCCGTCGGCGGCCACCACCAGGTCGGCCTCGAACTCCCCGTCCGCACCGGCGAGCCGGGCGAGCCGCCCGGGCTCCCCGGGGTCGACCAGGCGGACCGCGGAGGAGGTCCGGACGGCACCGGGCGGCAGCGCGGCGGCCAGGACGTCCACCAGCTCGGCCCGGTGCAGCACCACCATCGGGTCGCCGAAGGCCCGCCGGACCCCCTCGGTGTCGGTGACGGCCAGCCGCCGGCCGGACGGGTGCCACAGCCCGCCCTCGCCCATCGCCTCGGCCCGGGCCCGGACCGGGTCGCCGAGGCCGAGCACGTCCAGGGCGCGCAGCGCGTTGGGTGCCACGCTGATGCCCGAGCCGACCGGGTCGAGCGAGGCGGCCCGCTCGTGCACCTCCACCCGGTACCCGAGCCGGTGCAGTGCCGCGCCGGCCGCCAGCCCCCCGACGCCCGCGCCGATCACGACGGCGTGCCGATCCATGACGACCTCCCACGGTCACTACAGCTGTAGTCCCTCGGCTCTCGATACTACAGCTGTAGTGTGTGGTGTCCAGTAGGGGATGATCGGTGCCATGAGTACGCCGCGTGCCGCCCTGATCGCCGACACCGCCATCGCCCTGATCGCCGAGCGCGGCCTGCGCGGGCTCACCCACCGCGCCGTCGACGAGGCCGCCGGCCTGCCTCCCGGCTCCACCTCCAACCTGGCCCGCACCCGTGCCGCCCTGCTGGAGGCGGCCCTCCGGCGGATCGCCGACCTGGAGGGCGCCGGGTACGTCCCGCCGGCCGCCGGCCCCGCCGGCCCGGCCCGGGAGCAGCTGACCGAGGCGCTGGCGGCGGGGGTGTACGGCGCGCTGACCACCGGCCGTACGCTGACGCTGGCCCGGTTCGAGCTGGCCCTGGAGGCCACCCGGCGGCCCGAACTCCGTACCGTCTACGACCGGTTGGGCGGCGGGTTCGTCGCGGTGGCGGCCGATCTGCTGGCACGGGCCGGCTCGGCGGACCCGGCGGGCGACGCCCGCCGGCTGATCCGCTGGTGCGAGGGAGTGATCTTCCACGCCGCGGCCGGCGCGGGCCACGCCCAGCCCCCGTCCGAGGCCGACCTGCGCACCGACGCCGCCCGCTACCTGGACGCGCTGCTGGGGTGCGCCGGCGCCGACTGATCGCTCGCCACCGTGCCCGTGGCGCCGATCAGTCCGCCGCGCGGAGCTCCGCGCGGCGCAGTCGCCAGCGGTCCATCATCTGCGGCATCTCCTCCCGCAGGAAGGCGAAGAAGGCCAGCGACTCCGCCAGCCGCTCGCCCGCCGGAGTCCCGTCGCCGAGCGCGGCGAGGCCCTCCCTGAGGCTGCCCTCCCAGCGGACCAGCTCCTGGTCGCGCCGCATGGAGGCCTCGTACCAGGCGTTCTCGTGCACCCGGTAGCGGTCGCGCCGGGAGCCGGCCTCCCGCTCGCGGCTGACCAGGTTCACCTGGGTCAGGAAGCGCACCGCGCCGGAGACGGCGGCCGGGCTCACCTGCAGCGAGTCGGCCAGCTCGGCGGCGGTGAGCCGGCCGGAGTCGGTGGCCAGCAGCGCGGTGAAGATCCGGGCGGGCATCCGGGGGAAACCGGCGTCCACCAGCACGCCGGCGAACCGCTCGATGAAGGCGTCGACCGCCGCCTCGTCCCGTTCCACCGTGTCGCCTCCCGTCGCCGCCTTGCTGACCGCCCCATCCTAGCCGATCTTCTGGAATTCCATATGATTCACTAACTTCACAGATCTGTGAAACAAGAGTAGCGTCACCGCCATGACGACCGCCATCTCCGTGACCGGCCTGGTCAAGACCTTCGGCCGGAAGCGCGCCCTCGACGGACTGGACCTCACCGTCGCCCAAGGCGAGGTCCACGGCTTCCTCGGCCCCAACGGCGCCGGGAAGTCCACCACCATCCGCACCCTGCTCGGGCTGCTCCGCGCCGACGGCGGCACCGTCCGCCTGCTCGGCGGCGACCCCTGGCGCGACGCCGTCGCCCTGCACCGCCGCCTCGCCTACGTCCCCGGCGACGTCACCCTCTGGCGCAACCTCTCCGGCGGCGAGGCCATCGACCTGCTCGGACGGCTCCGCGGCGGCCTCGACCCGGCCCGCCGCGCCGACCTGGTCCGCCGCTTCGACCTGGACCCCACCACCAAGGGCCGCGCCTACTCCAAGGGCAACCGCCAGAAGGTCGCCCTGGTCGCCGCCTTCGCCGCCGACGTCGACCTGCTCGTCCTGGACGAACCCACCAGCGGCCTGGACCCGCTGATGGAGGAGGTGTTCCGCGGCTGCGTCGCCGAGGCCCGCGACCGCGGCACCACCGTCCTGCTGTCCAGCCACATCCTGTCCGAGGTCGAGGCCCTCTGCGACCGGGTCAGCATCGTCCGCTCCGGCCGCACCGTGGAGAGCGGCAGCCTCGCCGAACTCCGGCACCTCACCCGCACCCTGGTCGACGCCGAACTCGCCGGACCCCCGGTCCCACCCGCCTTCGCCGAGGCGGTGGAGATCACCGGCAACCGCATCCGCTGCCAGGTCGCCCCCGACCACCTCGACGCCCTGCTCCGCGCGTTCACCGCCGTCGGCGTCCGCAGCCTCACCAGCCGCCCGCCCACCCTGGAGGAGCTCTTCCTCCGCCACTACGCCAGCACCACCACCGAGCCGGCGGCGGTGGCCCGATGAACGGCTTCACCGGCACCGGCCTGCTGCTCCGCCTCGCCCTCCGCCGCGACCGCGTCCTGCTCCCGGTCTGGACCTACGCCATCGCCGGATCCGTCGGCTCCACCGCCTTCTCCTTCCGCGCGCTCTACCCCACCGAGGAGTCCCGACAGGCCTTCGGCGCCGGCATCGCCGGCAACGCCTCGCTGCGCGCCCTGTACGGCCCGGTCCTCGACGCCGGCAGCACCGGCGGCCTCACCGCCTGGCGGATGGGCGTCCTCGGCGCCGTCCTCGCCGGGCTGATGAGCCACCTCCTGGTGGTCCGGCACACCCGCGCCGAGGAGGAGGACGGCCGCCTCGAACTCATCGGCGCCGGCGCGGTCGGCCGCCGCGCCCCGCTCACCGCCGCCCTGCTCACCGCCGCCACCGCCGACCTGGCCGTCGCCGCCCTGGTGACCGCCCTGCTGGTCGCCGCCGGACAGGGCGTCGCGGGCGCCGCCGCCCTCGGCCTCGCCGTCGGCGCCTGCGGACTGGTGTTCGCGGGCACCGCCGCCGTGACGGCCCAGCTCGCCGAGACCGGACGGGCCGCCAACGGCCTGGCCGGCGCCGCCCTCGGAACCGCCTACGCCCTGCGCGCGATCGGCGACGCGGGCCCGTCCCGGATGACCTGGCTCTCCCCGGTCGGCTGGTCCGAGCAGGTCCGGCCGTTCGCCGGCGAACGCTGGACGGTCCTCCTCCTGCCGCTCGCCACCGCCGCCCTCCTCGCCGGGGCCGGGTACGCCCTGGCGGCCCGCCGCGACCTCGGCGCCGGACTGCTGCCCCGCCGCCCGGGACCGCCCGGTGCCGCCCCCTCGCTGGCCACCGCCGCCGCCCTCGCCCGACGCCTGCACGGCGGCACCCTGCTGGCCTGGTCGGCCGGGTTCGCGGCGGCCGGCGCCACCTTCGGCGGGGTCTCCCGCGGCGTGGTCGACCTGGTCCGCGACAACGCCGCGATCGCCGACCTGCTGGCCCGGACCGGAGGCACCCGCGGCGTGCTCGACGCCTACCTCGGCAGCATCGGCGCCCTGTTCGGCATGGTCGCCGCCGTCTACGCCGTCCAGGCGGTGCTCCGGCTGCGCGCCGAGGAGACCTCCGGACGGGCCGAACCCGTCCTCGCCGGCGCAGTCTCCCGGCTCCGCTGGGCCGCCGGCCACCTGCTCTTCCCGCTGCTCGGCAGCGCCCTGCTGCTGGCCCTGGCCGGCCTCACCACCGGACTCGCCGCCGGCGCCGCCACCGGCGACCCCCGCGGCACCGCCGGCCGGCTGCTCGGCGCGGCCCTGGTGCAGCTCCCCGCCGTCTGGCTGACCGCGGCCGCCGCCCTCGCGGTCGTCGGACTGCTGCCCCGTTTCAGCACCGCCGGCTGGGGACTGCTCGGCCTCTTCCTGCTCATCGGCTGGCTCGGCCCGGCCCTCCGGCTGGCCCGGCCGGTTCTCGACCTCTCGCCGTTCACCCACGTCCCGCACCTGCCGGGCGGCCCGTTCACCTCAGGCCCGCTGCTCGGGCTCACCACCGTGGCCGCCGCCCTCGCCGCGGCCGGGCTGGCCGGGCTGCACCGCCGCGACCTCGGCTGACGGCCCGCCGTGCCCGGACGCTCCGCGCTACGCGGACTCGACCGTGACCGTCGGCTCGTGCCGCACCGGGAAGTTGACCGAACTGGCGATGAAACACGCCTCGGACGCCGGGTGGTGCAGCTCCAGCGCCTTCGCCAGCATCGCGGCGTCGGTCACCGTGATCCGCGGCCGCAGCACCGCCTCGGTGAAGTGCCCGCCGTTGCCCTCCTGCTCCATCGTCCCGACCGCCTCGTCCACGTACGAGGTGACCTCCACCCCGTTCACCGCGCAGAAGTGCAGGTACGACAGCATGTGGCACTGCGCCAGCGCGGCGAGCAGCAACTGCTCCGGGTTCCACCGGGTGCGGTCGCCGCGGAACGTCGGGTCGGCGCTGCCCAGGATGGTGGGCAGGCCCTCCGCGTCCACGTCGTGCGCCCGGGAGTACGCCCGGTAGTGGCTGGTCCCGGTGCCGAGGTTGCCGGTCCACGTGATCTCGGTGCGGTACGTGTGCAGGTTCGCCATGGGGCTGCTCCCTCTCGGTCCGGGCGTGTGCCGTCCGGACCATCATCGGGGATCAGACGCCGCGGCCGTCGCGCGGACCGAACGCGGCCAGCGCCTCGGCGTCGCCCGCGCGGGCGTTCAGGTAGTGGTCGGCCCACTCCGCGATCCCCGGCCAGTCGCACTCCCGGACCAGCCGGTCCGCCGCGGCCGCCGTGTCGAACACCGTCCGGCGCAGCTCCACCCCCGGCCCGAGCAGCGCCCAGTGCGCACCCGGCCGCCCGTACGGCATGCCCACACTTCCCGGGTTGACCACCAGCCGCCCGTGCGCCAGCCGCACGTACGGCATGTGGGTGTGCCCGCAGACCACCGTCCCCACCGTCTCGTCCAGCCCGGCCAGGACCTCCTCCCAGCGCTCCAGCCGCGAGTCGACCAGCACCATCTCCTCGTCGTCGCGCGGGGTGGCGTGACAGAACAGCACCTCGCCCAGACCCTCGACCGCGAGGGTCGCCGTGGCCGGCAGCCCCGCCAGGAGGTCCACCTGCTCGGGACGGAGCCGCTCCGCCGCGTACGGCCCGATCGGGTCCGGGATCTCCGTCCGCAGACCCCGGCGGTACTCCACCAGCTCGCGGTCCGCGTTCCCGCTCACCCACACCAGCCGCTCGCCCAGCCCCACCAGCAGGTCCAGCACCTCCGCCGGCTGCGGCCCCGCCGTGACGTCCCCCGTCACCACCACCCGGTCCGCCGCCCGCACCTCCGGCTCCCCCAGCACCGCCTCCAACGCCGGCAGCACCCCGTGCACATCCGACACCACCGCGATCCGCATCCCCATGCCCCCACCCTCGCACACCGAGCCACAAGCAACCGGCCAGCCACAACCGTGAGCAACCGGCCGGCCACTACAGGGTGCAGGGGGAAGGGGCCCTCAGCCGGCGGCGGATTCGGTGAGGCGTTGGGGGAGCCGGGGCGCGCCGGCCCAGTGGAGGTGGAGGTAGGAGGCGTGGACGGAGCCGGTGATGTAGCCCTCGGTGTGGGGGCCGGTGGGGGTGCGCCAGCCCCAGGCGGGGGTGTCGCCGGCGGCGGGCTCGCAGACGGTCCGGTGGAACTCGTGTCCCCGCACCCGCGTCCCCGCCACCGCCATCGGGCTGTCCGCCAGCGCCACGGCCTCCCGGTACCCCAGGGTGAGCCGTTCGGTCATCCGGGCGGAGCCGGGCAGCACCCCGCACATCGGCTTCCCGTCCAACTCCTGCCCCAGGTACAGCAGTCCGGCGCACTCGGCGACCACCGGCGCCCCCGCCGCCGCCAGCCGGGCGATCTCCGCCCGCAGCGGCTCGTTGGCGCTGAGCTCGCCGACGTACAGCTCGGGGAAGCCGCCGCCGATCACCACGGCGGCGGTGCCCTCCGGCAGCGCCGGGTCCCGCAGCGGGTCGAAGGTGAGGACCTCCGCCCCCGCGGCGGCCAGCAGTTCGGCGTTCTCGGCGTAGGAGAAGGAGAACGCGGCGCCGCCGGCGATCGCGATCCTGGGCCGCCCGGCGACGGGGCGGACCTCCTGCGCCGGGTCCCAGGGCGCGGCGTCCAGCGGCGGGGCGGACCGGGCCAGGGCGAGCAGCGCGTCCAGGTCGACCGAGGCGCCGATCAGCTCGCCCATGTCGGCGACCGCCCGCAGGGCGTCGGCGGAGCGTTCCACGGCCGGGATCAGCCCGAGGTGCCGGGACGGGGTGGCCACCGAGGCGTTCCGCCGGACCGAGCCGAGCACCGGGACGCCCGAGCCCTCCTCCAGCGCCTCGCGCAGCAGCTGCTCGTGCCGGTCGGAGGCCACCCGGTTGAGGATCACCCCGGCGAGCCGGACCTCCGGGTCCCAGGAGGCGAACCCGTGCACCAGGGCGGCCACCGAGCGGGACTGGGAGGAGGCGTCCACGACCAGCACCACGGGCGCCTTCAGCAGCTTGGCGACCTGCGCGGTGGAGGCGAGTTCGCCCTGCCCGGCGGCGCCGTCGAACAGCCCCATCACGCCCTCGACCACCGCCACGTCGGCCCCGGCGGCGCCGTGCAGGAACAGCGGCGCGACCCGCTCCGGCCCGCACATGTACGCGTCCAGGTTGCGGCCCGGCCGGCCGGAGGCCAGCGCGTGGTAGCCCGGGTCGATGTAGTCCGGGCCGACCTTGTGCGGCGAGACGGCGAGGCCGCGCGCGGTGAGGGCCGCCATCAGGCCGGTGGCGACGGTGGTCTTGCCGGCGCCCGAGGAGGGCGCGGCGATGACGAGACGGGGGATGTTCAACGGACTACCACTCGATACCGCGCTGGCCCTTGCGGCCGGCGTCCATGGGGTGCTTGACCTTGGTCATCTCGGTGACCAGGTCGGCGAAGTCGGTCAGCTGCTCCGGCGCGTACCGGCCGGTGATCACCACGTGCTGGCTGCCCGGACGGTCCTTCAGCACCGCGAGGACCTCCTCCACGTCCACCCAGCCCCAGTGCATCGGGTAGGTGAACTCGTCCAGCACGTAGAACCGGTAGGTCTCGGCCGCGAGGTCGCGCTTGACCTGCTCCCAGCCCTCCTTGGCGGCCTCCTCGCTGGACATCTCCATCTCGGCGGACCGCTGCAGCCAGGACCAGCCGGAGCCCATCTTGTGCCAGTCCACCGCGCCGCCCTCGCCGGAGGCGCCGAGCACGCGCAGCGCGTTCTCCTCGCCGACCTTCCACTTGGCGGACTTGACGAACTGGAACACCCCGACCGACCAGCCCTGGTTCCAGGCCCGCAGCGCCATGCCGAAGGCGGCGGTGGACTTGCCCTTGCCGGGGCCGGTGTGCACGGCGGTGATCGGCTGGGTCCGGCGCTGACGTGTCGTCAGGCCGTCGTCCGGGACGTTCTCGGCAACACCCTTGGGCATGGGGATCAGGCCGCCTTTCGCGGGTCGGAGGAACGGGTGTGGCGGACGAGCGAGGCCACGCCCTCGGCGCGCAGCTCGTCCAGGGTCACGGCGGGCGCGCCCAGCCGGGCGGCCAGGGTCCGGGCGAGTCCGAGCCGCACCGGCCCCGACTCGCAGTCGAGCACCACGGCCGCCAGGCCCTGGGCGGCGAGCAGGTCGGCCGACCGGTGCGCCTGCGTCAGCGCGTCGCGGCCGCCGGTGGCCCGGCCGTCGGTGACCACCACCAGCAGCGGACGGCGGTCCGGGTCGCGCATCCGCTCGACCCGCAGCACCTCGTGGGCCCGCAGCAGCCCGGCGGCCAGCGGGGTGCGCCCGCCGGTGGGCAGCTGCTCCAGCCGGGCCGCGCCGACCTCCACCGAGGAGGTCGGGGGCAGCGCCAGCTCGGCCTGCGCCCCGCGGAAGGTGATCATGCCGATCTTGTCGCGGCGCTGGTACGCGTCCATCAGCAGGGAGAGCACGGCGCCCTTGACGGCGGTCATCCGCTGCCGGGCGGCCATCGAACCGGAGGCGTCCACCACGAACAGCACCAGGTTCGACTCCCGGCCGCGGCGCACCTGCTCCCGGAAGTCCTCCCGGTGCAGCACCAGCGACCGGGAGTCGCGCCCCCGCGCCACCTGATGCGGCGCGGCGGCCTGCAGCGTGGCGCTCAGATGCAGCCGGGCCAGCTTCCCCTCGGGCCGGCGGGCCCGGATGGTGTGCCCGGCGTCCGTCTCGGCGGGGGAGCGGCGCCCCTGGGCGCCCTTCCCGGTCCCGTCCACCCTGAACAGCCGGGTCCGGTACGGCTCCCCGGACGCCACCGGCGCGCTCTCCCGCGGCCGCGGCCCGCCCGCACCCGGCGGCGGCGCGGCGGCCCCGTCCGGCTCGGACGCCGCCGAACCCTCCGGCACCCCCTCCGGCTCCGGCGCACCGCCGGGACCGCCGTCCGGACCACCGTCGGGACCGTCCCCGTCGGGGCCCTGGGGCCCCGGACCGTCGTCCTCCGGGCCCTCCTCCGGCTGCTCGGCGTGCTCGGCCAGCGTCCGGTCCAGCTGCTCCTCGTCCAGGCCCGGCGCGTCGAACGGGTTGCGCCGCCGGCGGTGCGGCAGGGCCAGCTGCGCCGCCTTGCGGACGTCCTCCTCCAGCACCCCGGTCCGGCCCGCCCAGGCGGCCAGCGCCACCGCGGTCCGGGCCATCACGATGTCCGCCCGCAGGCCGTCCACCTCGAACGCCGCGCAGACCGCGGTGATCTGGCGCAGCGCCGCGTCGGTCAGCTCGACCTCCGGCAGCAGCTTCCGGGCCGCGGCGATCCGCTCGGCCAGCGTCCGCTCCTCGGCGGCGAACCGGGCCGCGAAGCCCTCCGGGTCGGCGTCGTACGCCAGCCGGCGGCGTACCACCTCGGCCCGCTCCGCGGCGTCCCGGGTGGCGGCGATCTCCACGGTCAGGCCGAACCGGTCGAGCAGCTGCGGCCTCAGCTCGCCCTCCTCCGGGTTCATCGTGCCGACCAGCAGGAACCGGGCCGCGTGCCGCACCGACACGCCCTCGCGCTCCACGTACGAGCGGCCCATCGCGGCGGCGTCCAGCAGCAGGTCCACCAGGTGGTCCTGGAGCAGGTTCACCTCGTCGATGTACAGCACGCCCCGGTGGGCCCTGGCCAGCAGGCCCGGCTCGTACGCCTTCACGCCCTCGGCGAGGGCCCGCTCCAGGTCCAGCGAGCCGACGATCCGGTCCTCGGAGACGCCGACCGGCAGCTCCACCAGGTGCGCCGGGCGGTCGGCCACCGCGACCGCGGCGTGCGGGCCGTCCGGGCACTGCGGGTCCGCGGCCACGGGGTCGCAGGCGAACCGGCATCCGTCCACCGTCGCGATCGACGGCAGCAGCCCGGCCAGCGCCCGGACCATCGTCGACTTGGCGGTGCCCTTCTCGCCGCGCACCAGCACCCCGCCGACCGCCGGGGAGACCGCGTTCAGCAGCAGCCCCAGCCGCAGGTCGGCCATGCCGACCACGGCGGTGAACGGGTATCGGACGTCACTCATGCGTTGCCACTCCCAAGGGTGCTCCGGGCGGCAGGATCGGCAGTCCGCCGGGCGCCCCGCCCTCGATCAGCTTCCACAGCGCGTCGGTGTCCGCGTGTTCCTCGATCAGGTCCCCCAGCCGGTCCAGCCGCTCCTCGCGCAGCGCGGCGAACGAGGTGTCCGGCGCCGGGGTGAAGTCCCGCCCGGCCATCCCCGCCACCTCGCGCAGCAGCGCCCGCCGGAAGCCGTCGTTCTCCAGCGCGCCGTGCCAGGTCGTCCCCCACACCGCTCCCACCCGGCACCCGTCCAGGAACGGTTCGTCCCCGCCCTCGACCGACACCACTCCGTGGTGGATCTCGTACCCCTCGACCCGCTCCCCGTACGCCTCGCCGACCGGCCGGGCCAGCACCTTCTCGGCGCCGAACACCACCCGGGTCGGCAGCAGCCCGAGCCCGTCCACCGCGCCGGCCTTCGACTCGACCTCGTCCACGATGGTCCGGCCGAGCATCTGGTAGCCGCCGCACACCCCGAGCACCGGCAGCCCGGCCGCCGCCCGCGCCCGCAGCGGCGCCTCCATGCCGCGCTCGCGCAGCCACGCCAGGTCGGCGACGGTCGCCCGGGTACCGGGCAGCACCACCAGGTCGGCGTCGGCCAGCTCCTCCGGCCGGGTCGCCCAGCGGACCAGCACCCCCGGCTCCTGCGCCAGCGCGTCCACGTCGGTGAAGTTCGACAGCCGCGGGAAGCGCACCACGGCCACCCGCAGCACGTCCGCCCCGACCGGCGCCGCGGTGTCGCCGCGCTGCACCACCGTGGACAGGTCCAGCGAGTCCTCGGCGTCCAGCCACAGCCCGGACAGCATCGGCAGGGTGCCCAGCACCGGACGGCCGGTCAGCTCGCGCAGCATCTCCAGCCCCGGCGCCAGCAGCCGCGCGTCGCCGCGGAACTTGTTGACGAACCAGCCCGCCACCAGCCGCTGGTCCTCCGCCGACAGCAGCGCCAGCGTCCCGTACATCGCGGCGAACACCCCGCCGCGGTCGATGTCGCCGACCACCACCACCGGCAGGCCCGCCGCCGTGGCCAGGCCCATGTTGGCGATGTCCCGGTCCCGCAGGTTGATCTCGGCGGGCGAACCCGCGCCCTCGCAGACCACCACGTCGTACCGGTCGCGCAGGTCCGCCAGGCACTCCAGCGCCCGCTCCAGCAGCACCGGCTTGCGCTCCCGGTAGTCCAGCGCGCCGACCTCGGCCACCGGCCGGCCCAGCAGCACCACCTGGCTGCGGCCGTCCGCCCCGGGCTTGAGCAGCACCGGGTTCATCGCCGCCTCCGGCTCGACCCGGGCGGCCTGCGCCTGCATCGCCTGGGCGCGGCCGATCTCGGCGCCGTCGGCGGTGACGAAGGAGTTCAGCGACATGTTCTGCGCCTTGAACGGCGCCACCCGCACGCCCTGCCGGGCCAGCCACCGGCAGATCCCGGCGGTGACCACGCTCTTCCCGGCGTCCGAGGTCGTCCCCGCGACCAGCAGGGCCTTGCTCATGGGAGCTCCTTGTGTCCGTACGAGGGATCCGTGTGCCGCCGCAGGCCGCCCGCCAGCACCCGCGTGCCGACGGTGACCGCCAGGGCGAGGGTGCCGACACGGCGGGAGAGCAGGCAGGCGCGCTCGATGTCGTCCACGGTGACCGGACGGAGTTCGCCCCCGAGGATCGGCCGGTGCTCCGTCCTCCCCCAGCCTTCGGCCGGGGGGACCCCCGTCTCCGGGCGGGGCCCGTCGCCGTACCTCAGCGTCCCGCCGAGACGGACGCCGAGCGCGCCGGCGAACGCCGACTCGGCCTGCCCGGCGTTCGGGCTCGGATGGCTGGAGCCGTCCCGGCGCCAGACCCGCCACGCCCTCCGCGGTTCGGGCGCCGCCGCCACCGTCAGCAGCGCGGTCAGCCGGGCCCCCGGCCAGCCCGCCACGTCGTCCAGCCGGGCGGACGCCCAGCCGAACCGCCGGTACCGCGCCGACCGGTGACCCACCATCGCGTCCAGCGTGTTGACGGCCCGGAAGGCGAGCAGCCCGGGCGCGCCCGCGACCGCCCCCCAGGTGAGCGCGTTCACCACGGCGTCGGCGGTGTTCTCGGCCACCGACTCGACCACCGCGCGGGCCAGCTGACCCTCGTCCAGGCCGCGCGGATCGCGTCCGCACAGATGCGGCAGCCGCTCACGGGCGGCGTCGAGGTCGCCGGCGCGCAGCGACCGGGCGACGATCCGGGCCTCCCGGGTCAGCGAGGTACCGCCGAGCACGGTCCAGGTGGCGGCGGCGACCAGCGCGGCCCGGCCGGCGGTGCTGCGCCGCAGGGCGTGGTCGGCCAGCGCGGCGCCGGCGGCGACGGTGCCCACGCAGACGGCGGTGTGGACGGCCCCGGTGTCCCGGCGGTCGCGCCACAGCGCCTTCTCCAGGCGGGCCGCGGCGCTGCCGAACACGGCCACCGGATGGCCGCGCCGGGGATCGCCGAAACGGGCGTCGGCGAGGTATCCGGCGACCGCGCCCAGCAGGTACGGGGCGGCGGCGCTCAGACGGCGCACGGCAGGGCGGGAAGGTCTCGACGGAGCGTCGGCCGGACGGGGGCCGGGGCAGCCTGCATGGCGTGCGTGTCCTCACTCAGGGTCCGCGCCCTGGATCGACGAACCGGGGGCGAGAGTCTCCTGGCTCCCGGGTCCGACGCCCCTCGGGCCCCGCCGGCGGAGCCGGCCTGCCGTCGCGGCGACCCGTGACGGACCGCCGTGACCTGACCTCGGTCGATCGAGCGTGCTCCCCGGTGACAGTGGCGGGACCGCGCCGGATTCGCACCGGCTTCCTCTGCATGCCTCCGTTTGGCCCCAGGATCCCATCACGCGGCTTGACCGGCAGTCAACCGAGGTTGCGGAGGGTTTGGTCACACGTCGGTGTCGTCGACCGGCCGGGCTCGCGCCCCCGCGGGCCACCGTCGCTACCTCCGAGTAGCCGCTCGATTCGAGTGATCACGTTCGGAGGATCGTCCGATGAGCGGCGCGGCCCCTCCCCGGTACTTCGTGTCTTCGGCGGGTGTGTGTTCCTCCAGTACCGCACCTACGTTCTTGTGCCATGCGACGTAGACCGCCCACCCCCACCCCGGTGCCGTTCTCCCCGGCGGCGGCCCGCGCCCACCGCGCCGGGCTCGGCCTGACGCCGGACCAGGTCGCCGAGGGCATGGCGGCCCACGGCGTCCGGCTGCTTTCCTCCCACGTCCTCGGCTGGGAGGCGGGCGAGATCCGGCCCACCGAGGAGGAGTTCATCGCCCTCTCCCGCGCCCTGTGGTGCCAGCCCGCCAGCCTGATGGGCACCCGCCCCGCCTCCCTCCGCGACTTCCGGGTCGCCCGCGAACTCTCCGCCGACCAGGCCGCCCGGCGCATCGGCGTCTCCCTCCAGGTGTACGAGCAGGCCGAGGCCACCGGCCGCTGGACCGGCGACGAGGACCAGACGTACGCGCTGGCGCACGGGCTCGGCATCGGCCTGCGGGACCTGGTCCGGGTGACCGACCGTCAGGCCGAGCTCGACGGCGTCCTCAAACGGGCCGTGGAGGGCCGCTGGCAGGCCCAGCTGACCCCGCTGGCCCGGCTGGTGCCGGCGCCCGCGGACGCGCTCTCCGCCGCCCTGGCCGCCCTGCAGAACGAGTACCTGGTCCCGACGCACTGGGGCTCCGCCACCCCGGCCGCCGACCGGACCCCGCGCACACCGCACGCGGAGCGCTTCTGGGAACTCCTCGCCGCCGAGGAGTCCGACATCCCGGTCTGAAGGCAGGTCGGTGGGGGCCTCACGCGTGCCCGTACGGGGGGCCTCCGGTGGACGGTGGGGCGGGGCGCGGGTGGACTGGATGTCTTGACGTCGAATCCGTCCGCGACCAGCGAACCAGCACACCGGGGAGCGCTCATGCGTTGGGGAACCGCCGCCATCGTGGCAGCCGCCGCCGTCGGAACCGGGGCGGCCTTCCTGCTGCTCGGCCGCAGGGTGAGCGAGCGCTCGCTGCGGCCGGGCTCCGCCGAGCACTACCCCACCGTCGTCCGGGTCCACGACCTGGGCTCCGGCCGGGTCACCGTCACCCGCACCCCGGACACCCTTCGCCCCGGCCACTACGCCCTGGAGTGGGCCGGGGGCGGCCACGCGGTGATCGGCGAGGTGCTCGGCGGCGACGCGCAGAGCGTCACCCGCCGGCTGGAACGCGCGGACGGCGGCACCCTCGCGGTCGGCATCGAGGTGCGGGTCACCCCGCTGGTGCACCTGGGTGATCCGCGGACCGCGCTCGGCCTGGACTTCACCGAGACCGCCGTGGACGGCGAGCTCGGCGTGATGCCCGCCTGGTACGTCCCGGCGATCCGCGGGACGTGGGTGATCCTGGTGCACGGTCCGGGCAGCGACCGGCGGCAGGCGCTCCCGGTGATCCCGCTGCTGCACGCCCTCCGGATGCCCACGCTGACCATCACCTACCGCGGCGACCCGGACGCGCCGGCCCCGCCCGACGGCCTCGGCCACTTCGGCGAGACGGAGTGGCGGGACGTCGAGGCCGCGATCCGGTTCGCGCTGGACTGCGGCGCCGGCAAGGTCGTCCTGTACGGCTGGTCGCTCGGCGCCACCATGGCGCTGCAGACCGCCGCCCGCTCGACCTGGCGGGACGCCGTCGCCGGGCTGGTGCTGGACTCCCCGGTGCTGGACCTGTCCGCCTCCGTCCGGCGGGAGGCGGTCCGGGCCGGGGTACCCGCCCCGCTGGCCGGGCTCGGCGCGCTGGCCGCGGAGGGCCGCTCCGGGGTGGACCTGGCGAGCTTCGCGCGGATCGCCGAGGGGCGCGACCTGCACATGCCGACCCTGGTGCTGCACAGCCCGGTGGACGGGGTGGCGCCCTGGGCCGCCGCCGAGCGGCTCGCCCGGCGGCGGGAGGACCTGGTCAGCCTGCAGGCCGTTCCGGGCGCCGAGCACACCGCGCTCTGGAACGCCGACCCGGAGGCGTACGGCGAGGCGCTGCGGCGCTGGATGACCCCGCTGCTCTGAGCCGCCCGACACGCCCGACGGCAGCCGCCCGACACGCCGGACGCCGTGGGGCGGCCAGCGAGTATATGACGTGGTCATGCCATGTCGGGGCCTCGGGCGGCCCGGTTTGCGGGCTGTTGCCCGGTCTGGGCCTCGTACGGCGGCGGACCGCCGCAAGACGCGCCGGACCCGATGTGACAGAACGCCCGTGCACGGGGAAGACTGCACGGCGTGACGTCTCGGAACCCGCGCGACCGTGATGCCCCGCACCAGCCCACGATCCGTACCGGTGCGACGGTGACCCGTCTGCCTGGCACCGGCGGACGGCTCGACGGCACACCCCCGGGCAGCCCCGGTGCCGCCCGCCGCCGTACCCCCGCCCCCAAGCCCGGCCGCGGGCGGGTGCCCGTGCCGGACGGCTTCCCCGCGCCCGCGGACCTCGCTCCGCTCGCCCGGCGGATGCTCGCCGACGCCGTGCGGGTCGCCCGCTGGGCCGGCGAACTGGACCAGGTCGACAAGCGGGGCGAACTGCTCCCCGACGACGCCCGGGCCGCCGGACGTGCCCTCGCCATGACCGTCGGCGCCGCCGCCAAGGCATGGGGCCAGGCGCTCCTGGTGGGCCTGGTCGAGCTCCGCGACGGCGGGGCCGGCCCCGGCTGGCGGCTGCACGCCTGGGAGCACGACGACGAGGCGGTGATCCGCGGCTGGTCCGCGCTGTTCGACGCCTGGACGCTGCTCGCCCCGGTGCCGCCCGCCGCGATGCGCGGCGTCTTCGCCCAGCTGGCCGGCCAGGCCGTGGACCAGGCGCCGCAGCTGCTCTCCTTCCTGCACCTGGTGGACGGCCCGGTGCCCGACGGCGAGCTGCTGGAGCTGCTCCGCCGCGGCCTCGACGAGCGACGGGTCGGCGGCGGGGCGGGCACGCTCTCGCTCTCGCCGGTCCCGCACGCCGCCTCCGCCGTCTCGGCGGTCCGCGGCACCTGCCGCGAGCCGAGGATCGACACCCCGCACTCGCCCGCCGACGTGGCCGCCGTCCTGGACTGGATGCTCGACGGCCTGGCCGCCGTCGGCGCCCTCGGCCGCCGCGACGACGCCGCCGAACTCTCCCCGCTCGGCCACTGGGCGGTCCGCGCCAAGCTGGAGGAGATCTGCACCGTCGCGCAGACCGCCGCCGGCCACATCGAGCAGAGCGCGGTGGAGCTGCTCGCCGCCTGCGCCGACTACTCGCCCGGCCCCGCGCGGGCCGAGTACCGCGCCTGGGTGGCCGCCCGGCCGGCGGACCGGGCCGTCGCCGAGTTGCTGGACGCCGCCCGCGGCGAGGACGCGCTGCTGCGGGGCCTCGCCTTCGAGGCGCTCCGGGTCGCCGGCGGGACGGCCGAGCAGGCCGTCCGGGGGGCCGTGGAGGAGTCCGTGCTGCGGCCGTACGCCCTGCTGTGGCTCGCGGAGCAGCTGGACGAGGACGGGGTGTCGCCGGCGGACGTGCTGGGCGCGGAGGACGCCGCGTGGCTGTGGGTGGACACCGCCGCGGCCGTGCTCGACCACGGCGAGACGGGTCTGCTGGTCGGACACGTCGAGGGCGCCTCGGCGGGGGAGCCGGTCCGGCTCTTCAACCGCGCCCGGCAGTCCGGACACCCGCGGGCCGCCTCCGTCCTCACCGCCGTCGCCGGCGTCCACCCCGACCCCGCCGTCGCCCGCGCCGCCCGCCGCTCCGCCTTCTCCGTCCACACCGGCGGAGCCTGACCACCCCGGCAACCGGCCGGCCCCTGGTGGTCGGCCTTCGCAATCGGCTGACCACCAGGGGCGCGTGGGGGCATCTCCCGGCCGAAGGCTGGGGTAGAACTGCGCGAGGGCGGATGGTACGGCGCCGCGGACGGCTTCCCACGGCCGGATGCACCACCGTCGCCGCCCGACCGTCACCCCCTGCCGCCCCGCGCCCCTAGTGGTTGCCCCCTTGCGGTAGGCAAAGCGAAGGGCCCGGATCCGTGCGGATCCGGGCCCTTCGTCGTGGCTTCAGCCGCGGGACTCCGCGCGGCGGGCGCGGACGTCGCCGACCTTCTGGCCGACCTTGCGGCGGATGACCAGCAGCGGCGCCATGGCCGCCAGCGCGATCTGCGCCACCGCACCGACGTGCATCAGCGAGTCGCCGCCCGGCAGACCCGCGGCCCAGGCCGCGAGGCAGCCGATGGAGAAGACGATCCAGCAGAGCGTCGCCGTGGCCAGCAGGCCCTGCGGCTTCGGGTACTCGATCCGGCTCACCATCAGGTAGGCCACGCCGAAGATCATCAGCAGGCCCGGCACGAACGGCGGGTCCAGCAGGACGATCGCGATCACGGTCATGGCGCCCATCGGGCAGGGCATGCCCTGGAAGATCCCGGGCCGCATCTTGACGGCCGAGAACCGGGCCAGCCGCAGCACCACCGCGAGCAGCACGGTCAGCGCGATGAGCGCGGACAGCCGCTGGTCGGAGCCGGGGGAGACGATGCCCCAGACCGCGACGAAGTACGCGGGGGCGATGCCGAAGCTGATCAGGTCGGCCAGGTTGTCGAGCTCCGCGCCCAGCGCCGAGGAGCGCAGCTTGCGGGCCACCAGGCCGTCGAACAGGTCGCACATCGAGCCGATCAGCAGCAGCGTCACGGCGGTCGCCGCGCTGTGCTTCACCGGGGAGCTGGACTCGCCGGTGAGGTGCGGCATGAGGATCCCGGTGGTGATCGAGTAGATCGCCAGGAAGCCGCAGACGGCGTTGCCCAGGGTCAGGAAGTCGGCCGTGGAGAGGTGCTGGGGCGAGCGGGGGGCCCGCAGCTCGCGGTCGCGCGCCCAGCGGCGGCGGCGGAGCTCGGTCTCCTCCTCGTCGCCCAGGCCGACAAGGGTCTCAGGATCAGTCACGGTCAAGGCGCGTCACCCCGGCGGTGGTCTTCTGGCCGACCTCGACGCCGACCTCGACGCCGGCCGGCAGGTAGGTGTCGACGCGGGAGCCGAAGCGGATCAGGCCGATCCGGTCGCCCTGCTCGACCTTGGTACCGGCGTCCACGTACGGCACGATCCGGCGGGCCACGGCCCCGGCGATCTGCACCATCTCGATGTCGCCGAGCTCGGTGTCGAAGTGCCAGACGACCCGCTCGTTCTGGTCGCTGTCCTTGTTGAACGCCGGGACGAAGCCGCCGGCGACGTGCTCCACGGACGTCACGGTGCCGGGCAGCGGCGCGCGGTTGACGTGGACGTTGAGCGGGCTCATGAAGATGGCGACGCGGGTGCGGCCGTCCGGCCAGGCGTCGATGGACTGGACCACGCCGTCGGCCGGGGAGATCACTCTGCCGGTGCCGATCTCACGCTCTGGGTCGCGGAAGAACCACAGCATGCCCGCGCTGAGCGCGCAGGCCGGCACGGCCGCCAGGGCCCACTTGCCGGACCGCCGGGTGAGGGCGGTGGTCACGGCGGCGGTGGCCAGGGTGGGGACGAACCAGGGAGTGGCGCCACGCGCGATGGTCACGCGGGGGCGCCGACCGGCCGTCGGGGCGGCGAGGGCGTCGCTGTCCGGGACGGAGGTGTGAGGGGACGGGCTGATGGGCATCGAAGACCTTTGTCGCGCGGGCCCCGAAGGACACTTGATGGCCGTTGGACGGTGGCCACCGCGGGGATCGGGTATAGGGGGACGGCTGTCCCGGTGGATGCTATCGGGCCCAGGCCCCAGGTGGGCAAGCCGCCTGGTCCTGGAACTGTCCGGCACGGTCGGGATGTGCGTCTGCTGTGTATACGACTGTCCATACGAAAGTAGCCCGGCGAGGTGCCGATCCCCAAGGGGTCGGCGGTGGCGCGTGACCCATGTCTCAACGGGGTCACTCCTTCGCCGGGTGTACGGAAGCGGCCGTGGGGCGCGCACACTGCCACATACGCGCCCCACGGCCGCTTCCTGCCGCCGTACGGGCCCCGGCTGACCAGGCCGGGGCTTGCCGTGCGACGGGACGGGTGGCGGGCCCGCACGCCCGCCCACCCGCCCTCCGGAGAGTCGGTGGGTCGAGCCGCGGCTCAGTCCGCCAGGCGGTACTCCTCGAGGAGGCGGCGGCCGACGATCATCTTCTGGATCTCCGCAGTACCTTCACCGATCAGCAGCATCGGGGCCTCGCGGTAGAGCCGCTCGATCTCGTACTCCTTGGAGAAGCCGTAGCCGCCGTGGATGCGGAAGGCGTCCTCGACGACCTCCTTGCAGTACTCGGAGGCGAGGTACTTGGCCATGCCGGCTTCCAGGTCGTTGCGCTCGCCGCTGTCCTTCTTGCGGGCGGCCATCACCATCATCTGGTGGGCGGCCTCGACCTTGGTGGCCATCTCGGCCAGCTTGAACTGGATGGCCTGGTGCTCGGCGATCTTCTTGCCGAAGGTGGTGCGCTGCTGGGCGTACGAGATGCCCAGCTCGAAGGCGCGGCGGGCGACGCCGCAACCGCGGGCGGCGACGTTGACGCGGCCGACCTCGACGCCGTCCATCATCTGGTAGAAGCCCTTGCCGGGGACGCCGCCGAGGATGCGGTCCGCCGGGATCCGGACGTCCTGGAGCACCAGTTCGGTGGTGTCGACGCCCTTGTAGCCCATCTTCTCGATCTTGCCGGGCACGGTCAGGCCGGGAACCTTGGGGTTCGGGCCGAAACCGGGCTCCTTCTCGATCAGGAAGGTGGTCATGTTCTTGTACGGGGTGCTGCCGCCCTCGTCGGTCTTGCACAGGACCGCGACCAGGGTGGAGGTGCCGCCGTTGGTCAGCCACATCTTCTGGCCGTTGAGGACGTAGAACTCGCCGTCCTTGACGCCCTTGGTGGAGATGGCCGCCACGTCGGAGCCGAGGCCCGGCTCGGACATCGAGAACGCGCCGCGGATCTCGCCGGCCGCCATCCGCGGAAGGAAGTACTCCTTCTGCTCCTGGGTGCCGTGCGCGTTGATCATGTGCGCGACGATGAAGTGGGTGTTGACGATGCCGGAGACCGACATCCAGCCGCGGGCGATCTCCTCGACCACCAGGGCGTAGGTCAGCAGGGACTCGCCGAGGCCGCCGAACTCCTCGGGGATGGTCAGGCCGAACAGGCCGAGCTGCTTCATCCCCTCGACGATCGCGGTCGGGTACTCGTCCTTGTGCTCCAGCTCGGTCGCGACCGGGATGATCTCCTTGTCGACGAAGTCCCGCACGGTGGCGAGGATGTCCCGCTGGATCTCGGTCAGGCCGTCGGTCTGTGCGAGGCGTCCCATCGCGCGGCTCCCTTGTCTAAAGGCGTGAGGGTGGGGGGAGAAGGCTTGCACGGGGGCTCCGCGGGCGTGACTTCCGCGGAGCCCCCGATCCGGGTGGGGGTCGGCCGATGACGGCGGCCTCCCCGTCCGGGGTCTGTGAGGTGTTACGCGAGGGGCTCGGGGCGCCCGGGCTGGTCGCCGCCGCGCTCCTTGAGGTACTGCTCGGTCGGCACCATCACCTTGCGGCGGAAGATGCAGACGACCGTGCCGTCCTGCTTGTAGCCCTTGGTCTCGACGTAGACGATGCCGCGGTCCGGCTTCGAGGTCATGTTCTTGTCGAGGACTGTGGTCTCGCCGTAGATGGTGTCGCCGTGGAAGGTCGGCGCGATGTGGCGCAGCGACTCGATCTCCAGGTTGGCGAGCGCCTTGCCGGACACGTCCTCGACGCTCATGCCGAGCAGCAGCGAGTAGATGTAGTTGCCGACCACGACGTTCTGGCCCTGCACGGTGGTGGTCGCGTAGTTGGCGTCCATGTGCAGCGGGTGGTGGTTCATGGTGAGCAGGCAGAAGAGGTGGTCGTCGTACTCGGTGACCGTCTTCCCGGGCCAGTGCTTGTAGACCGCGCCGACCTCGAACTCTTCGTAGGTGCGTCCGAACTGCATGGGAGGTGTCCTTGGGTGTGTGTGATGCGAGCGAGCCGACCGGGTCAGGAGCGCCCGGAGGCGAGCCGAGCCTGAAAGGGGTCAGGCCTGCGGGGGCTCGAACTTGGAGGTGCGCTCCATGCCGGCGGCGCGGCCCTTGCCGGAGATGACCAGGGCCATCTTGCGGCTGGCCTCGTCGATCATCTCGTCGCCGAGCATCGCGGAGCCCTTGGCGCCGCCCGCCTCGGAGGTGCACCAGTCGTAGGCGTCGAGGATCAGCTCGGCGTGGTCGTAGTCCTCCTGCGAGGGCGAGAAGATCTCGTTCGCGGCGGCGACCTGGTCCGGGTGGAGCACCCACTTGCCGTCGAAGCCGAGGGCGGCGGCGCGGCGGGCGACCGCCTTGTAGCCGTCGGCGTTGCGGATCTGCAGGTACGGGCCGTCGATGGCCTGCAGGTCGTTGGCGCGGGCGGCCATCAGGATGCGCATCAGGATGTAGTGGTACGCGTCGGCGTCGTAGCCGGGCGGCTGCTCGCCGACCACCAGGGACTTCATGTTGATGGAGGCCATGAAGTCGGCCGGGCCGAAGATGATGGTCTCCAGGCGCGGCGAGGCGGTGGCGATCGCGTCGACGTTGATCAGGCCCTTGGCGTTCTCGATCTGCGCCTCGATGCCGATCTTGCCGACCTCGAAGCCCATGGTCTTCTCGATCTGGGTGAGCAGCAGGTCGAGCGCCTTCACCTGCTCGGCGTCCTGCACCTTCGGCAGCATGATGCAGTCGAGGTTCGGGCCGGCGCCCTCGACGACGGTGATCACGTCGCGGTAGGTCCAGTGGGTGGTCCAGTCGTTGACCCGGACGACCTTGGTCTTGGCGCCCCAGTCGCCGTTGTTGAGGGCGTCCACGATGTTGTGGCGGGCGCTCTCCTTGACCAGGGGGGCGCAGGCGTCCTCCAGGTCGAGGAAGACCTGGTCGGCCGGCAGGCCCTGGGCCTTCTCCAGGAAGCGCGGGTTGCTGCCCGGTACGGCGAGGCAGGAACGGCGGGGCCGGAGGCGGTTGACAGACATGTGCGGGGTTGTTCCTTCCGGGTCAGCTGGTCGCAGTGGTCTCGGCTGCGGCCCACGGCTGGAGCCTGTTGGCCAGCCGGATCTCGTCCACGATCCGGCCGATGATGGTCGTGATGCCGAAGTCCTTCGGCGTGAAGACCGCGGCCACGCCGCCGGCCTTGAGGGTCTCGGCGTCCGCCGCGGGGATGATGCCTCCGACGATCACGGGCACATCCTCCACCCCGGCGCGGCGCAGGCGCTGTATGACGTCGGGCACAAGCTCCGGGTGGGCGCCGGAGAGGATGGACAGGCCGACGCAGTGGACGTCCTCGGCGACGGCCGCGGAGACGATCTGTTCGGGCGTCAGCCGGATGCCCTGGTAGACCACCTCGAAGCCGGCGTCGCGGGCCCGGACGGCGATCTGCTCGGCGCCGTTGGAGTGGCCGTCCAGGCCGGGCTTGCCGACCAGCAGGCGGAGCTTGCCGGTCCCGAGCTCGGCGGCGGTGGCCGCGACCGCCTCGCGGACCTGGGCCAGCTCGCCGCCGGGCTCGGCCGCGACGGCGACCGGGGCGCCTCCGACACCGGTGGGGGCCCGGTACTCGCCGAACACCTCGCGCAGGGCGAAGGACCACTCGCCGGTGGTGACGCCGGCACGGGCGCAGGCGAGCGTGGCCGGCATCAGGTTCTCGGAGGTGGTGGCGGTGGCCTTCAGCTGCTCCAGGGCCGTCTGCGCGGCGGCCTCGTCGCGGCCGGAGCGCCACCGCTCCAGGTTCTCCAGCACGGACCGCTCGGAGGCCGGGTCGACCACCATGATGGCGGTGTCCAGGTCGGCCGTGAGCGGGCTGTCCTCGGTGGTGTCGAAGCAGTTGACGCCGACGATCTTGTCCTGGCCGGCCTCGATCCGGGCCCGGCGCTCGGCGTGCGAGGCGACCAGGTTGGACTTGAGGTAGCCGGACTCGACGGCCGGGATGACCCCGCCCATCTCCAGCACCTTGGCGATCTCGGCCTCGGCGCCGGCCAGTAGCTCCTCGGTCTTGGCCTCGATCACGTGCGAGCCGTTGAAGACGTCGCCGTACTCCAGCAGGTCCGACTCGTAGGCCAGCACCTGCTGGATCCGCAGCGACCACTGCTGGTCCCACGGGCGCGGCAGGCCGAGGGCCTCGTTCCACGCGGGCAGCTGGACGGCGCGGGCGCGGGCGTCCTTGGAGAGGGTGACGGCGAGCATCTCCAGCACGATCCGCTGGACGTTGTTCTCCGGCTGCGCCTCGGTCAGGCCGAGCGAGTTGACCTGGACGCCGTAGCGGAAGCGCCGCTGCTTGGGGTCCTCGATGCCGTACCGCTCGCGGGTGACCTTCTCCCAGAGCCGGGTGAAGGCCCGCATCTTGCACATCTCCTCGATGAAGCGGACGCCCGCGTTCACGAAGAAGGAGATCCGGGCGACCACCTCGCCCATCCGCTCGGCCGGCACCTGGCCGGAGTCGCGGACGGCGTCGAGGACGGCGATCGCGGTGCACATGGAGTACGCGATCTCCTGGACCGGGGTGGCCCCGGCCTCCTGCAGGTGGTAGCTGCAGATGTTGATCGGGTTCCACTTGGGGATGTTCGCGACCGTGTAGGCGATCATGTCGGTGATCAGCCGGACGGAGGGCCCGGGCGGGAAGACGTGCGTCCCGCGGGAGAGGTACTCCTTGACGATGTCGTTCTGGGTGGTGCCGGTGAGCTTGGCGATGTCGGCGCCCTGCTCCTCGGCGACCACCTGGTAGAGCGCCAGCAGCCACATGGCGGTGGCGTTGATCGTCATCGAGGTGTTGGTCTGCTCGAGCGGGATGCCGTCGAACAGGGTCCGCATGTCACCGACGTGCCCGACCGGCACGCCGACCCGGCCGACCTCGCCGCGGGCGAGGACGTGGTCGGAGTCGTAGCCGGTCTGGGTGGGCAGGTCGAAGGCGACGGACAGACCTGTCTGACCCTTCGCCAGGTTCCGCCGGTAGAGCGCGTTGGAGTCGCTCGCGGTGGAGTGCCCGGCGTAGGTCCGCATGAGCCACGGACGGTCGCGATCGGCCATCAGATGTTCCGGAAGCGGTTGATCGCCGGCAGGTGCTTGGCCCGCAGCTCGTGGTCGCGGACGCCCATGCCCTCCTCGGGCGCCAGGCAGAGCACGCCGACCTTGCCCTGGTGCTTGTTGTGGTGCACGTCGAGGGCGGCCTGGCCGGTCTCCTCCAGGGAGTAGACCTTGGACAGGGTCGGGTGGATCTTGCCCTTGGCGACCAGGCGGTTGGCCTCGAACGCCTCGCGGTAGTTGGCGAAGTGCGAACCGACGATGCGCTTCAGCGACATCCACAGGTAGCGGTTGTCGTACTGGTGCATGTAGCCGGAGGTGGAGGCGCAGGTGACGATGGTGCCGCCCTTGCGGGTGACGTAGACCGAGGCGCCGAAGGTCTCGCGGCCCGGGTGCTCGAAGACGATGTCCACGTCCTCGCCGCCGGTGAACTCGCGGATCTTGGAGCCCAGGCGCTTCCACTCACGCGGGTCCTGGTTGTTCTCGTCCTTCCAGAACTTGTAGCCCTCGGCGGACCGGTCGATGATCGCCTCGGCGCCCATGGCGCGGCAGATCTCGGCCTTGGACTCGCTGGAGACCACACAGATCGGGGTGGCGCCGCCGGCCAGGGCGTACTGGGTGGCGTACGAGCCGAGGCCGCCGCTGGCGCCCCAGATCAGCACGTTGTCGCCCTGCTTCATGCCGGCGCCGTTCTGCGACACCAGCTGGCGGTAGGCGGTGGAGTTGACCAGGCCCGGGGAGGCGGCCTCCTCCCAGGTGAGGTGCTTCGGCTTGGGCAGCAGCTGGTTGGTCTTCACCAGGGCGATCTGGGCCAGGCCGCCGAAGTTGGTCTCGAAGCCCCAGATGCGCTGCTCCGGGTCCATCATCGTGTCGTTGTGGCCGTCCGGGGACTCCAGCTCGACCGAGAGGCAGTGCGCGACGACCTCGTCGCCGGGCTTCCAGGCGTTGACGCCGGCGCCGGTGCGCAGGACGACGCCCGCGAGGTCCGAGCCGAGGACGTGGTACGGCAGGTCGTGACGCTTGGTCAGCGGCGACAGGCGGCCGTAGCGCTCCAGGAAGCCGAAGGTGGAGACCGGCTCGAAGATCGAGCTCCACACGGTGTTGTAGTTGACGGAGCTCGCCATGACGGCGACCAGGGCCTCGCCCGGGCCCAGCTCGGGGAGCGGGACCTCGTCGAGGTGAAGGGACTTGCGCGGGTCCTTGTCGCGGCTGTCGAGGCCGGCGAACATCTGCTCCTCGTCCTTGTGGAGCGTGACCGCTCGGTAGGACTCGGGGAGCTTGACGGCGGCGAAGTCCTCCGACGTGGCGTCGTTGCTGAGGATCGCGTCGAGGATTTCCTGCATGGCTGCCTCCGAAGGCGGACCTGTGTGAGGGGCACAGGGGCGTCTGGGGGAGCCGGGAGCGGACACCGGCTTCGCTGAGGGACTGGGTGGGTGCTGCGGTGCGACGGGGTGGGGTCGCGGTGGGTGCTGCTGGTTCTCGTCCCCTCGGTCGGGGGACGCCGGACACGGCGCGCCGAGGTGGGGAGCCGCGGCGCCGCGACTGGTGGGTAACAAGGTAATGGCACGCTGTGCCACTCGTAAAGACACCGGGTGTCAGGAATGCGAGTGAGCCCCACCACGGTGCGAGCGGCCTGTGCCCGGCATGCCGAAGGCCCGCCCCGGGAAACCCGGGACAGGCCTTCGAATCTGCCTTGACCTGCTGAAATCGCCTGCGTTAACCAGCCTTGGGTGCAGCCAGTGCCGCCCTGATCGAGTTCACCACCAGGTCCAGCGGTGCGTCCGTTCGGGCGACTGTGATGAGCACCTCACCGCCCGGACTGGCACTGAGTGCGCTCACTGCCGCGTGCTCCTCCAGTGACCCGGCGTCACCCATGGCACCGGGTGCCACAGGAGTGCCACGGCGTCGCGCCCCGCTCGGCGGGGTCGGCCAGAACGTCCCCCGGATCACCTCGAAGGAGTGGTCGAGCTGCGCCTCCACGTCGCCGTGGCCGCCGGCCCGCAGCCAGCGCCGCAGCACGTGGTTGTGCGCCGCGACCACCGCCGCCGCCGAGACCTCGGCCAGCATCGAGTCGTCGTCCCCGCCGCGCTGCCAGCCCGGAGGGGTCTCCTCGGCCGCGTCGAACCGGCCCAGCAGGTACCGGGTGAACAGCCGCTCGTACCGGGCGACCACGGCGATCTCCCGCTCGCGCAGCGCCGGCACCTGGCGGATCAGCTGGTACCGGGCCACCGAGACCCCCGGCGTGGAGGCGTACATCCGGAGCACCTCCTTGATGCCCCGGCACACCACGTCCAGCGGGTGCTCGTCCGCCTCCGCGCTGGCCAGCAGGTCGGCCACCCGCACCAGGGTGTCGTCGTGGTCCGGGAAGATCGCCTCCTCCTTCGACCGGAAGTACCGGAAGAAGGTCCGCCGGGCCACCCCGGCGGCGGCGGCGATCTGATCGACCGTCGTCTCCTCGTAGCCCTGGGTGGCGAACAGCTCCATCGCGGCCGTCGCCAGGTCCTGGCGCATCTGCAGCCGCTGCGCGGCCGCGCGCCGGCTTCCCGCTCCGGTCTCGGCCGACGCCCGGCCGGCCTCCTGCTGCTCGGAGGATGACAGTTCCCGATCCATGTTCGGAACGCTACACGCACCGGGAGCCGCCGCGGCCGGCCTGGCCCGGCGGACCGCGGCGACCGGCGGCGCCACCGCCGGCCGGGGCCACCGGGACGCGACCGCCCCGGAGCCCCAGCCGGCTCTCGACTGCCCGCCGGCCGGCGGGAGGGCGCCCCCCTGGGCGCCGATCGGGTGGCCCGTCATCGCCGTGCGTGGTCTCGGAAGCCGCGGCCGCTCTTGCGCCCCAGGCAGCCGGCCGCCACCAGGTGCTCCAGCAGCGGCGCCGCCGCCAGACCCGGCTCGCGGAACTCCTGGTGCAGCACCTGCTCGATGGTGAGCGACACGTCCAGGCCGACCACGTCCAGCAGCTCGAACGGGCCCATCGGGTAGCCGCAGCCCAGCTTCATCGCGGTGTCGATGTCGTCCACCGTGGCGTAGTGCTCCTGGAGCATCCGCACCGCGTCGTTCAGGTACGGGAAGAGCAGCGCGTTCACGATGAAGCCGGCCCGGTCGCCGCACTCCACCGGGTGCTTCTTCACCGCGGCGCACAGCTCCAGCACGGTGGAGGTGACGTCCTCGGCGGTCAGCACGGTGGAGACCACCTCGACCAGCCGCATCGCCGGCGCCGGGTTGAAGAAGTGCATGCCGATCACGTCCTGCGGCCGCGAGGTGGCGGTCGCACAGCTGATCACCGGCAGCGAGGAGGTGGTGGTGGCCAGCACCGCACCCGGCTTGACGATCTTGTCCAGGGTGGCGAACAGCTCCCGCTTGACCGCCAGGTCCTCGGCCACCGCCTCGACCACCAGGTCGACCTCGGCCAGGTCCGCGTACTGGCCGGTCGGGGTGACCAGCGCCAGCGCCGCGTCGCGCTGCTCCTCGGACAGCCGGCCGCGGGAGACCGAACGCTCCAGCGAGCGGGCCAGCTGGGCCTTGGCGTTGTCCGCCTTCTCCTGGCTGCGGGCGGCCAGCAGCACCGCGTACCCGGCCTTGGCGAACACCTCGACGATGCCGGTGGCCATGGTGCCCGAGCCGCAGACGCCGACCAGCCGGACCTCGCGGCCGGCCACCCGCTGCCGGGCGGCCCCGGCCTCCTCGGCGACCACCGTGGAGGAGCCCGGGCCCTCGTAGGTGTAGAAGCCGCGGCCGGTCTTGCGGCCCAGCAGCCCGGCGGAGACCAGCTGGCCGAGGATCGGCGCGGGGGCGTGCAGCCGGTCCTTGGACTGCTCGTACATCGCCTCCAGGACGGTCCGGGCGGTGTCCACGCCGATCAGGTCCAGCAGCGCCAGCGGGCCCATCGGCAGGCCGCAGCCCAGCCGCATCGCGGCGTCGATGTCCTCGCGGGTCGCGTACTTCGACTCGAACATCGCGGCGGCCTGGTTGAGGTACGCGAACAGCAGGCCGTTGACGATGAAGCCGGCCCGGTCGCCGGCCGCCACCGGCTCCTTGCCCAGGTCGCGGGCGAACTCGGCGGCCTGCTCGGCGGACTGGGGGGAGGTCAGCACGGTGCGGACCACCTCGACCAGCTTCATGGTGTGCACCGGGTTGAAGAAGTGCAGGCCGAGCACCCGCTCCGGGCGGGCGGTGGCGGCGGCGATCCGGGTCACCGAGAGCGCGGTGGTACCGGTCGCGAGCACCGTCTCCGGCGGGCAGATCCGGTCCAGCTCGGCGAAGATCTCGCGCTTGAGCTCCAGCTGCTCCGGGACCTCCTCGATCACCAGGTCGGCCGCGGCGGCGGCCTGGAGCCCGGTGGTGACCGAGATCCGCTCCAGCAGCGCGGCGCGGTCCTCGGCGGTCAGGCGCTCGCGGCCCACGGCACGGGCCGTGGAGTCCTCGATCCGGGTCAGCGCCCGGGCGGCGGAGTCGGCGTTGGCCTCGATGCCGATCACACGGCGGCCACTGCGCGCCACCGCGACGGCGATCCCGGCACCCATGGTGCCGAGGCCGATCACAGCGACGGTCGGGAAGGGACGCTCCATTGTCCAGACTCCTTGTCATGGGCCCGCGCCGCGCTCCGGCACCACCGGGCCCGGCTCGTCGTCGAGCGGGCCGGTGCACGGGTGTGCCGGAGGAGGGTCCGGCGGCGCGGGGGTGAAGGGATGACGGGTCGGCACACGGGGCAGGGGCCGGTCCGCTCCGGCCGCGCTGCGGTGATGCCGTGAGATGCCCAGGCGTGCTGGGTGAAATGGAAAGCGGCGCTGAACTACTGCGCTGTACAGGCCCCGTGGGCCGGGAAACGTCCGTCCGCCGGTGCGGCTCCCGAAGCCCGGCGGTGGTGCGTGCGGTCACTGTAGCCCAGTTACCGGCGAGTAGGAAGGGGGCAGTCACCGCACCTGGCCACACCGACCCCGGGCCGGTGACTAGGGTTCCAGGCCATGGACGTCATACAGGCGGGGATCGGCATCGGGATCGGTGCGATGGTGGTCGGCGCGGGGTGCCTGCTGTGGGGCATGCGCTTCAAGGACCGCGGCGCGTACACGCCGCGCCCGCAGCCCGGCCAGCTCTACGGCGCGTGGGACGAGCTGGCCTACTGGGACCCGCTGCCGCACGCGCGGGAACTGTGCGAGGAGAACGCGATCGGCGGCGGCCGCTGGGAGGACCGCGGCCGGCTCAACGTTCCCGGGCCCTTCTACTGCGGACGGACCGGCGGGGAGGGCCGGGGGGCGCTGTTCGCGCCCTGGCACGTCCTCCGGGACGAGTCGGGCGCGGAGTTCGTCTACCGCCAGCCGGCCGACCCGGTGGAGCTCAGGGCGGTGGTCACCGCGGCCTGGAGCGATCCGGCCGGCGGCTACGCCTGGGACGGGGACCGGCGGTGGACGCCGGAGTCCGTCCGCGCCTGGTGGGCCGGCCGCGGCGGGGTCCGGGACTGGATCGGCGAGCGGCTCGCGGAGCCGGAGCGCGAGGCCGGCGAGCGGGAGTCGCTGCGGGACTTCGCCGCGTACCTCGACGACGGCCTGGAGGACGACCTGCGCGGCTACCTGTTCTGGCTGATCGAGGGCCGGGAGCCGGGGCTCTACGAGGAACTTCCCAAGCTCTGACCCCCCGGGGCCGGCGCGCCGGTACGCCGACAGCCCTCCCACCCCGGGTGCGGGGCGGGAGGGCTGTCGGCGTCGTGGGTACCGCCGGCCGGAGCCGGGGGTCAGGGCGTCAGTGCACCAGGACCGGGACGGCGTCCTCGGCGGCCAGGCCGTCGGCCCCGGCCGCGGCGGCGTCCGGCCGGCCCGCGTTGATCAGGACGAAGGCCGCGCCGGCGGCCACCACCAGGATGCCGAAGGACCACCAGATCGCGGTGGAGAAGCTGTGCACCATCGCCTGGAGCTGCAGCACCTCCTTGGACGGCGCGGTCGCGGCGTGCGAGGCGGCGTACGCGGTGGCCGCGCTGGTCGCGATGGTGTTCAGCAGGGCGGTGCCGATCGCGCCGCCGACCTGCTGCGAGGTGTTGACCATCGCGGAGGCCACACCGGCGTCGCGCGGCTGGACGCCGTGCGTGGCCAGGCTCATGGCCGGCATGAAGGCGGTACCCATGCCCAGACCCATCAGGATCAGGCCCGGCAGCAGCTGCCAGTACGAGGTGTCCACCGCGATCTGGGTGAGGATCAGCATGCCCACCGAGGCGACCAGGAAGCCGGGCGCCATCAGGTAGCGGGCCGGGACACGGGTCATCAGCCGCGCGCCGATCTGGGTGGAGCCGGTGATCATGCCGGCGACCATCGGGAGGAAGGCCAGGCCGGTGACGACCGGGGTGTACCCGAGGACCACCTGCAGGTAGTACGTGAGGAAGAGGAAGAGGCCGAACATGCCGATCACGGCCAGGCCCAGCGAGAGGTAGACACCGCCGCGGTTGCGGTCCAGCACCACGCGCAGCGGCAGCAGCGGGGCCTTGACCCGGCTCTCCACCGCGACGAAGGCGAGCAGCAGCACCGCGGACACGGCGAACAGGCCCAGGGTGACGCCCGAGGTCCAGCCGTCGGACTCGGCGCGGGTGAAGCCGTAGACCAGGGTGACCAGGCCGGTGGTGACCAGCAGCACGCCGGGGATGTCCAGGCGGTTGCGGTTGCGGCCCTCGGCGGGCTCGCGGATCACCAGCAGGGCGCCGGCGATGGCGGCCACCGCGAACGGGATGTTGACGTAGAAGGTCCAGCGCCAGTTCAGGTACTCGGTGAGCAGACCGCCGAGGATCAGGCCGATGGCACCGCCACCGCCGGCGATGGCGCCGTAGATGCCGAACGCCTTGGCGCGCTCCTTGGCCTCGGTGAACATCACCGCGAGCAGCGAGAGCGCGGCCGGGGCGAGCAGCGCGCCGAAGACGCCCTGAAGGGCGCGGGCACCGAGCAGCGTCGCGGTGTTGGTGGCGGCGCCGCCGAGCGCGGAGGCGACCGCGAAGCCGCCGAGGCCGACCAGGAAGGTCCGGCGGCGGCCCCACAGGTCGGCGATCCGGCCGCCGAAGAGCAGCAGGCCGCCGAAGGCCAGGGCGTACGCGGTGATCACCCACTGGCGGTTGCCGTCGGAGATCCCGAGGTCCCGCTGGGCGGAGGGGAGGGCGATGTTCACGACGGTCGCGTCGAGCACGACCATCAGCTGGGCGATGCCGATGAAGACCAGGGCCTTCCAGCGGCGGGGATCCGGCCTGACGGCGGATTCGGACATGGGGGTACCCACTAACGATTGCGAGGCAGGCACGCACGAGGGCGTACGGGACAGACGGACGTGCCGGCCGTGGGCCGGGGCGGTCCGGGTGGTGCGACGGGATCCGGAGGGATCCCGGGAGCTTCGGTGCGGCGCGGTGCGCCGCGGGAAAGGGCGTGCGGACGCGAGCACCGCGGTTGCCGGGGGCGTGGACCCGGAGGGGACAGGGGTCGGGTGGTCAGGCGGGACGCCTCACCGGTGGTCAGGTGGTCAGGCGGGCCGCCTCAGGTCCGCCAGGGTGGCGGAGCGGCCGGGCAGGACGGACGGGGCCGGGGCCCGCAGCCCGTCCAGCAGGATCTGGAGGTGACGGTGGGTGAACTCGTCCACCGCCACGCAGGCGGCGCCGGGCAGCGGGCGGGTCAGCTGGGTGATCGCCACGACGAAGTCGCCGACGCCCACGTCCGGCCGCAGCTGGCCGCTGGTGTGGGCGCGGGAGACCAGGTCGGTGGTGGCCTGCTCCAGACGGACCTTGGCCGCCTCCAGCTCGGGGTCGTCGGCGTCGATGTGCTCGGAGAGCAGCGGGCAGAGGGCGCCGATCCGCTCGTCCGCGGCCGCGTGGGTGAACCGGCTGAGCGCCGCGAAGGCGTCCGGCTCCTCCTCGGCGGCCGCGATCGCGTGGCCGATCACCCGGTCCATCACCGAGAGCGACACCTGCCGGATCAGCTCGCGGCGGTCGGCGAAGTGCCGGTAGAGCGTCGCGTTGCCGACACCGGCCCGCTTGGCGATCTCGTCCAGCGGCACCTCGGCGCCGAACACCACGAACAGCTCACGGGCGGCGGTGATGATCCGCTCGCGGTTGCGGTGCGCGTCCGCCCGCAGCCGGGGCGGCTTGGCGGCGACGTCGGGCATGGTGGTCACGGTGGTCACCGTGGGCCTCCTCTCGGCTTCCGGGGAATCGCTCCCCACTTAGGCGGACACGGGGTTAAACGGGGAAGCTCTCCCCGGAAATTTCGCCGAACTGTGTGACCTGCATCACATTCAGGGGTGGGCTGGGAATGCGGCCGCGGGAGGGGTGGGGACGGACGGGGCACGGGTGGGGTGCGGCCTGGCCGCGGAAACCCGTTCGGACCGCGGGGGCGCGTTCGCTAGGGTGAGCGCCGCGGGGGCGGCTCCGCGGCGTGCTTCCTTCTCTTCTTCCCTTCCCAGGAAATCCGAGTGCGCCCACTCTCCGCCCCCGCTTTCCGTTGCCGTGGCGAGCCGGGGGAGTCCGCCGGATGGAACTCGAGGACCTGCTGCTCCGCCGCTGCGGACTGGTCCCGCCCCCCGGGCGGCGCCGCCGGTCCGGCGAGCGCCCCCGACCCGCTCAGCCGCCACGGCCTGACCGCCCTCGAAGCCGACCTGGCCCGCCGCGGCCGGCTGCTCACCGCACCCCTGCGCCGCGCCCTGCTCGCCCGCCTGGACGCCCTGCCCCCGGCCACCGCCGCCGAGGACCTGCGCCGCCACCGCACCGCCTGGATCCGCGTCGGCGAGGTGCTCCACCCGTACGAGTACCACCGCCGGTACCCGCGGGCGGCGCGGCCCTGTTCGCCGTGGTCCGGCAGACCGACCTGCTCACCCACCCGCTCGGCGACGCCCTGCTGGAGTCCCCGCTGCCCGTCGCCGGCAGCGACGCCGGACGAAACCGGCTCACCGCCCCCACCTTCGCCGCCCGCACCGAGGCCCTGCTCACCGCCGGGGACGTGCCCGGCGCCGTCCGGCACCTCGCCGCGCGACCCGGCGAGCTCACCCGCCGGCTCCAGCACCTGCTCCGGGTCCACGACCGCTGGCTGCCCTGGACCGACCCGCCCGCCGAACTCCTCGACGCCCTGCCGGACGCCCTCCGCAGGGTCGCCCCCGGACCGCTCCTCGGCGCCCTCGGCCGGCTCCGCGCGGACCGCCCCACCGGCGAGCGCCGACTCTGCTTCCCGCCCGCCGGGATCGCCCGGGTGCCGGTCCGCGACCCGTGGCTCGACCCACTGCCCGAGCGGCTGCGGAAGCCCGTCCGGGCCCTGCTGGAGGCGGAGCTGCTGCGCCGCGCCTCCGCCGCGGGCGGGGACGGGGGCGGGTCCGGCGGTGGGGAAGCGGGCGGGGACGGCGGTGGGGACGCGTACGAGCTCGCCGTGATCGACGAGGAGCTGGCCGACCTGCCGGTGCCCACGGCCGTCCGTACCGCCGCGCGCTCGCTGGTCCGGCTGCCGCGCGGCAGCGTCCGGGCGCTGCCCGAGGGCGCCCGGCTGCGGCTCTTCCTGCACTGGACGCAGCCGCGCGGCCTGCGGATCGACCTCGACCTCTCCCCCGCCCTGTACGACGAGGACTGGCACTTCCAGGGCCTGTGCGACTACACCCACCTGGTGCACGGGCGCCGGGCCGCCGTGCACTCCGGCGACCTCACCTCGGCACCGCCGCCGCACGGCGCCACCGAGTTCGTCGACCTCGACCTCGCCGAACTCGCCGCCGACGGCACGCGGTACGCCGTCCCGGTGGTCTTCGCCTACAACGACATCCCGTTCGACCGGCTGACCGACGCCTTCGCCGGGTTCATGGAGCTCACCCCGGCCGGCACCCGCGGCAGGGAGCGGTTCGACCCGCGGGCCGTCCGGCAGCGGTACGACCTGGCCGGGAACACCCGGGTCGGCGTCCCGCTGGTGGTCGACCTGCGCACCCGCCGGTACACCTGGACCGACGCGAGCCTCGGCGCCGTCGGCGGCCGGCACAACCTGCGGCGGCACTCCCGGCGGATCGGGCGCCTCGCCGCGGACCTGCTGGCGCACTACGGGGACGGCGGACGGGCCACGCTGTGGGACCTCGCCGCCGCGGTGGCCGCCGGGTGGGCCGGGCGGGTGGTGGTCCGCCGGCGGGACGGCGCCCTGACCGGCCACCTGCGGCGACCCGGGGAGACCGCGGCCGAGTTCCGCCGCCGACTCGACGGCCCGGGGGACCCACTGCCCGCCGTCGAACTCGCGGGCCGGCGCGCCCTGTTCGCCCTCACCACCGCGGACCTCCCACCCGCCCCCGGCCTCACCGGCACCGCCTACCGCCTCCACCCCGGCCCCCTCGACGCCGCCGCCCTCACCCTCGGAGCCTTCGAGGACCTGCTCGCCCTCCTGCACGGGTCGGAAGGCTGATCGCCGCACCCTCTCGCGGAGCCACTTCTGTCGGTGGGTGGCTTCCCGGATGGGGCCTCCGGTTTCGCGCAGTTCTCCCCCAGCCTGACGGCCGGGAGGTGCCCCCACGCGCCCCCGATTGGTCGACCGATTGCCCGTGCCTGAGTGGTTGCCCGATTGCCCGGCCTTGAGCGGCCGTGCCGTCAGAGGGTGGAGCCCCGCCAGCCGTACCAGGGGCCTTCGAGGTGCCGGTAGTAGTCGGCGCGCTTCGGCGGGACACCGTTCGGGAAGTAGGCGTAGCCGTATTCGCCGAGGGTCTGGATCGAGACCGCGAACCTGACGCCGCCGTCGACCAGTTCGGCGTCCTCGACGGCGTACACGCCGACCCACTGCTGCTCGGTGCTCACCGTGCCCTTGGCGAGCGCCTCCTCCGCGAAGGCGGCCAGCGCCGGCCGCCCGGCCGCGAAGCGGGCCTCCCGCGGCACGTCGTAGTGGAGCAGTGCCACCGTGACGGCGAGCATCAGCGGCGGTACGGCCCAGCGCCACCAGCCCCGCGGTTCCCCGCGGCCGGTCATCCGGGACGGGAGCTGCCAGGCGGGCCAGGCCACCGCCAGGACCAGGACGGTGATCAGGGACAGGCCGAGCAGCCCGAGGTTTGGCTGGGGAAGGCTGCCCGCCGTGATGGCGGCGACGGCGGCGAGGGCGCAGCACGCCAGCACGCTGTTGCCGGGCCGCCGCAACCGCCGTCGCAGGGAGGGCACCGCCACCAGCACCGCGCCCCAGAGCAGCAGCGTGGGCAGGACGAGGACCATGCCCAGGCTGAACGGGTAGCCGAAGACCAGCACGAGCGCGGCCACCATCGCCAGGCCGTGGGTGATGCCCCAGGGCGCCAGGAGGATCCCGGCGAGGAGCAGCCCCAGCAGGATCGGGCCGCGGTAGCCGGGTCCGAACACGCGGTTGATCAGACGATCGGACCGATCCCACCAGTGTCCCGAGAGTGAATTCATGATCGTCTGTTTATCAGTCACTCGTGCCGTCGGTGGCCGGATTCCGTGCGGCCGCCCGCTCGTCCGGGTGAAGAGCGGTTGCGGTGGCGGGTCGAACCCGGTCGCAGCGGGCAGCATGAAGGGCATGACCACCGCCCTGCCCCGCGCCGAACGGGCCTCCCGCGCCAAGGTGGCCGCCACCCGGATCGAGGCGGAGGGCGTCCACGGCGTGGTCCTCGGCTTCGTCGACAACGCGGGTGTGACCAGGGTGAAGGCCGTCCCGGTCCGGGGGCTGGAGCACGCCGCCGAGTGGGGCGTCGGCGCCTCCCCCTGCTTCGACTCCTTCCTGGTGGACGACTCGATGGCCGCCGGCGGCGGCCCGCTCGGAGACCTGCGGCTGGTCCCGGACCTGGCCGGGCTCGTCCCGCTGGCCGCCCAGCCCGGCTGGGCGTGGGCGCCGGTCGACCGGTACGCCCAGGACGGCACGCCGTACCCCGGCTGCCAGCGGTGGTTCGCCCGCCGGATGGCCGAGGCGGTGGCCGACCGCGGGCTGGAGGTCCGGGCCGGCATCGAGGCGGAGTGGGTGGTGGACGGCGACGGCGCCGGCCCCGCGTACGGGATGCGCCGGATGATCGGCCTCTCCGACTACCTGCGCGACCTGCTCAAGGCCCTGGCGGCCCAGGAGCTGACCGTGCTGCAGATCCACCCCGAGTACACCGTCGGGCAGTTCGAGGTCTCGGTCGCACCCTCCGGCCCGGTGGAGGCGGCGGACACCGCGCTGCTGGTCCGCACCACCGTGCAGGCCGTCTCCGCCCGGCACGGCCTGTCCGCCTCCTTCGCCCCGGCGGTCGCCGCCGGCGGCGTCGGCAACGGCGCCCACGTCCACCTCAGCCTGCTCCGCGGCGGCCACACCCTGTTCTCCGGCGGCTCCGGGCCGCACGGCCTGACCCGGGAGGCGGAGGCGTTCCTCGCCGGGGTGCTCGCCGAACTGCCCGCCCTGCTCGCCCTCGGCGCCCCGAGCGCCGCCAGCTACCTGCGGCTGGTGCCCGGCCGCTGGTCCGGCCCGTACCGCTGCTGGGGGCTGGAGAACCGCGAGGCGGCGCTGCGGCTGATCACCGGCTCCACGCCCGAGCAGGCGAACGCCGAGGTCAAGTGCTTCGACGGCGCCGCCAACCCCTACCTGGCGATCGGCGGGATCCTGGCCGCCGGCCTCGCCGGGCTGGACGCGGCCGCCGTCCTCCCGCCCGAGGTGTCCGAGGACCCGGCCACCCTCCCCGGGGTGGAACGGCTGCCGACCGACCTGGCCGGGGCGGCGGAGGCGTTCCGCGGGTCCGAGGTCCTGAAGCTCGCCCTCGGTGCCGACCTCCACGCCGCGGTGCTCGCCGTCCGCGAGGGCGAGGCGGCGCTCTTCGCGGGCCGCAGCGACGAGGAGATCATCGCCGCCACCCGCGACCGGTACTGACCGTGCTGATCGACCACCACTGCCACAGCGTGGTCGCCGAAGAGCTGGACGACACGGCCCTCGGCGACCTGCTCACCGAGTCCGACCGCCCGGCCGCCCCCGGCACCTCCCGCTTCGACAGCGCCCTCGGGCTCGCCGTCCGCCGCTGGTGCCCGCCCGCCCTCGGGCTCCCCGCCCACGCCCCGGCCGCCGACTACCTGGCCCGCCGCCGGGAACTCGGCAGCACCGAGGCCACCCGCCGGCTGCTCCGGGCCGCCGGGCTGGACGCCCTGCTGGTCGACACCGGGCTCACCGCCGCCGCCGGCCGCCCGCTGCTCACCCTGCCCGCGCTGGCCGAGGCCGCCGCCACCCCCGTCCACGAGGTGGTCCGGCTGGAGAGCGTCGCCGAACGGGTCGAGTCCGGCGCCGCCGACTGGCCCGCCGCCGCGGCCGAGGCCCTCGCCGCCGAGACCGCCCGGCGCGGAGCCGTCGCCGTGAAGTCGGTGCTCGCCTACCGGCACGGCCTGGACGTCCCACCCGGGCGGCCCGCCCGCGCCGCCCTGGTCCGGGCGGCCGAGGACTGGCTGCGCGGCCCGCGCGAACGCCTCACCGACCCCCTGCTGCTGCGCCACCTGCTCTGGTCCGCCGCCGAACTCGGCCTGCCGATCCAGCTGCACACCGGCTTCGGCGACCCGGACCTCAGGCTCCACCGCGCCGACCCGGCCCTGCTCGCCGACCTGGTCCGGGCCCTGGAACCCACCGGCGTCCCGCTGGTCCTCCTGCACTGCTACCCGTACCACCGGCAGGCCGCCTGGCTGGCCCACTGCTTCCCGCAGGTGTACGTGGACATCGGGCTGACCGTGCCGCACACCGGCCCGCGCGCCGCCGCCGTGCTCGGCGAGGTGCTGGAGCTGGCGCCGTACGGCAAGGTGCTGTTCTCCACCGACGCGTACGGCCTGCCCGAGCTCTACCTCACCGGCGCGGCCCAGTACCGGCACGGCCTGGCGGCCCTGCTGGACGACTGGCGCCGCGACGGCGCCCTGACCGGCACCGACGCCGAGCGGATCACCGCCCAGGTCTCCGGCACGAACGCCACCCGGCTCTACCGGCTCTGACCGGTCGCGCCGCGGATGACACGGAGTCAGGATACGTACACCGGGCGGACACCGGGCGGAAGTGGCGGCAGATGCGCAGATGTGCGGAGATCGCGTCGGCGGTCTTGCGGCCTCCGACGGCCCTTCACTAGCGTCCCACCCGTTCGCGTGCCCCTGTCACCTCAGGGGCGCCATCGACACTCGGGAGGGCCAACCCCTATGAGTTCTTCTCGGACACGCCGGATACGGTTCGCCGCTTCGGCCCTCGCCCTCGCCACCGCGGGCGCACTGGCGATACCCGCCGGCACGGCCGCGGCCGCCCCGGCCGACGAGGCGACCGGTCCCCTGCTGAACTACGTGGTCAACACCAAGGCCAACCACGGCCAGGTGAAGAAGGCCGAGCGGGAGATCACGGCGGCCGGCGGCACCGTGATCGTCTCGTACGAGCAGATCGGCGTCATCATCGCCCGCTCCGACAAGGTCGGCTTCGCCGCCGGCCTGCGGCACTCCAAGACCGTCGAGTCGGTCGGCGCCAGCCGGACCAAGGGCATCACCGCCGGCGACGTGGAGAGCCCCGAACCGGCCTCGGTCGCGGCCGCCGCCCCCGCCGACGGGACCGAACCCGCCTGGGCCAACCAGTGGGACATGAAGCAGATCGGCGTCGACAAGGCCCACGAGACCACCCTCGGCAGCCGCCACGTGGTCGTCGGCGTCCTCGACTCCGGCATCGACGCCACCCACGAGGACCTCGCCGCCAACGTGGACGCCTCGCTCTCGGTCTCCTGCCTCGACAACGGCAAGCCGAACACCGACTGGAAGGCCTGGCAGCCCACCACCAGCGACCACGGCACCCACGTCGCCGGCACCATCGCCGCCGCCCACAACGGCAAGGGCATCGAGGGCATCGCCCCGAACGTCCGGCTGGCGGCGGTCAAGGTGGTCGACGACGGCGGGTTCATCTACCCCGAGTACGCGATCTGCGGCTTCGTCTGGGCCGGCGAGCACCACTTCCAGGTGACCAACAACAGCTACTACATCGACCCGTGGCTGTTCAACTGCCAGAACGACCCCGACCAGGCCGCCGTCCTGACCGGCGTCCGCCGGGCGGTCGACTTCTCGCGGCGCGGCGGCGTCCTCAACGTCGCGGCGGCCGGCAACGAGAACTACGACCTCGCCCACAAGACCACCGACACCTCCAGCCCCGACGACACCACCCCCGTCGAGCGCAAGATCGACGACAACTGCCTCTCGCTGCCGACCGAGCTGCCCGGCGTGGTGGTCACCACCTCCGTGGGTGTGAAGGGCCAGAAGTCCTTCTACTCCAGCTACGGCCTCGGCAAGGCCACCGTGGCGGCGCCCGGCGGCGACTCCCGCTACCAGCTGCCGGCCACGCCGGACAAGAACGGCCGGGTGCTCTCCACCGTGCCGGGCAACAAGTACGCCTACATGCAGGGCACCTCGATGGCCTCGCCGCACGCGGCGGGCGTCGCGGCGCTGCTCGCCTCCACCCACCCGTGGGCGGGGCCGGACCAGCTGAGGTCCATGCTGGTGCGGCAGGCCGACGCCCAGGCCTGCCCGAGCAGCTTCGACCCCAGCGGCGACGGCGCCTGGAAGGCCACCTGCGAGGGTTCCACCGCCGACAACGGCTTCTACGGCGGCGGCATCATCAACGCGGCCAAGGCCGTCCAGTGGTGGCGGATCTAGCCTCCGACACATAGCCGGTCACCTGAGCGCACCGTCAGGGGCGCGAGGCACTGCGCGCTGCGGAAGGGTTCTACGTCGGCCTCTTCCGTTGTCGCGCAGTTCCCCGCGCCCCTTTTGGCGTGACCGGTTGCGCAGGGTTCGGGGTTGCCCGGTTGTGTCTGCCCGGTCAGGGCTTGCGCATGAGGTCGCGGTTGGGGACCTGCTGGAGCCAGGCGGGTCGGCCGGCGAGGGCGGCGGCGGTGCGGCGGGCGTCGGCGGCGCGGAGTTCGTCGGGGGTGGCGAAGCAGGTGGGCAGCCAGGCGGCGGAGCCGGCCGCGCGGGCGGCGAGGTGGGTGACGTACGCGTCCCGCAGGTCGTCCACCGTGTCGAAGCCGGGTTCGCCCGCCAGCCAGGCGTCCGGCACCAGGGCCACGACTTCCCGCAGCAGGGATTCGGTCACCCGTCCGGCGAGTTCCTCGTCGGCCGCGTGGACGTCGGGGCCGAAGGTCCCGAGGGCGTGGCCGCTCATGTCGTACGCCTTGAGGACCGACCCGGGGGCGCCCGACCAGCGGTGGTGGAAGACCAGGGCGGCGCCGTTGTCGATCAGCCAGAGCCGGCCGTGCCAGACCATCAGGTTGGGGTTGTGGACGGTGCGGTCGACGTTGGCGGTGAGGGCGTCGAGCCAGACCACCCGGCCGGCCTCCTCGGGGGAGACGTCGAGCATGCCGGGACGGTAGTCGCGGGAGCGCGGCAGGTAGTCCATGCCGAGGTTGAGCCCGGCGCTGGCGCGGAGGATGTCCTGGATCTCGGGGTCGGGCTCGTGGGCGGCGACCGAGGGGTCGAAGTCGACCAGGCGGAGTTCGGGCACCCGCAGGCCGAGCCGCCGGGCGAGCTCCCCGACGATCACCTCGGCCACCAGGGCCTTGCGGCCCTGCGCGGCGCCGGTGAACTTGACCACGTACGTGCCCAGGTCGTCGGTCTCCACCACCCCGGGGACGGACCCTCCGGCGCGGAGCGGGTCGACGTAGCGCAGGGCGGTCACCTGATCGAGCATCCCGCCACGATAACCCGGCCCCCGGTGGACCAGGGCCCGGTTTTCGCCGCGCCGGTCGGCGGTGGTTGGCTTTCCCTGATCACCGCCGGGTGGCGTCCCGCCGGGACGGTCCGGGACGGCGGGACGACGAGACGAATGGAGTCCGAACCATGGGCAAGGTGTACGCGAGTACCGATCGGGTCTACAAGGCCGCCCCGCGCCGGGTGTACGAGGCGCTGGCCGACTACGCGGTGACCCGCCCGAAGCTGCTGACCGCGCAGTACAGCGAGTACGAGGTGCGGGCCGGCGGCACCGGCGCCGGCACCCAGGTGCACTGGAAGCTGCAGGCCACCGAGAAGCGGGTGCGGGACTGCCTGTTCACCGTCTCCGAGCCCACCCCGGAGCAGCTGGTGGAGACCGACGCCAACTCCAGCATGGTGATCACCTGGACGGTGGTCCCGGTCGGTGCCGACCAGGCGAAGGTCACGGTGGAGGCCACCTGGCAGGGCGCGGGCGGCATCGGCGGGTTCTTCGAGCGCACCTTCGCGCCCAAGGGCCTCAACCGGATCCACGACGCGGTGCTCGCCAACCTGGCGGCCGAGCTCTCGGCCTGACCGCACGTGCAGGGGAGGGCCGCGGCGGCGGCCCGCCGCACACCCGTGCGGGCGGCTCAGCCGTCCGGGTGCAGCCGTTCACCGGTGCGGGTGAACGGGCCCCGGCGGGGCTGCGGCGCGGACCTAGGCTCGCCGCCGTGCGCCTGACGATCCTTCACGTGTCCCAGCCCGTCGACGGGGGAGTGGCCCGGGTGGTGGTGGACCTGGTCCGCGGCCAACGGGCGTCCGGCCACCGGGTGTCGGTGGCCTGTCCGCCCGGCGGACGGCTGGCCGCGGAGGCGGCGGCCGCCGGGGCGCGGGTCCTGGACTGGCCGGCGGAGCGGTCGCCGGGGCCGGGGACGGCCGGGGAGGTGTGGCGGCTGCGCCGGCTCCTGCGGACCGCCCCGCCGGACGTGGTCCACCTGCACAGCGCCAAGGCCGGGCTGGCCGGCCGGCTGGCCGTGCGCGGCTCGGTGCCCACCGTGTTCCAGCCGCACGCCTGGTCCTTCGCCGCGGTGGAGGGCCGGATGGCCGCCGCCACCCTCCGCTGGGAGCGGTACGCCACCCGGTGGGCGCGGACCGTGCTGTGCGTCAGCGAGCAGGAGCGCCGGGACGGCGAGGCCGCAGGGCTGGAGGCCGACTGGCGGGTGGTGCCGAACGGGGTGGACCTGCGGCACTTCGCCCCCGCCGACGCGGCCGCCCGCCGGGCCGCCCGGATGGCGCTGGGGCTGGACCAGAGCGCGCCGCTGGCGGTCTGCGTGGGCCGGCTGTGCCGGCAGAAGGGCCAGGACGTGCTGCTGTCCGCCTGGCCCGGGGTGGCCGCCCGGGTGCCCGGGGCGCGGCTGGCCCTGGTCGGCGGCGGGCCCGACGCCCTGGCGCTGGCCGAGCGGGTGCGGCGGCTGCCCGAGCCGTCCCGGGTGCGGCTGGCCGGGGACGTCCCCGACCCGCGGCCGTGGCTGGCGGCGGCGGACCTGGTGGTGCTGCCGTCCCGCTGGGAGGGGATGGCGCTGGCGCCGCTGGAGGCGATGGCGGCCGGCCGGCCGGTGCTGCTGACCGACGTACCGGGCGCCCGGGAGTGCCTGCCGCCCGGGCGGGCGGCCGCCGGGCTGGTGCCGGTGGAGGACCCGGCCGCCCTGGCCGAACGGCTGGCCGAGGCGCTGGCCGACCGGATCGAGTGCGAACGCCTCGGGGCGGCGGCCCGGTCGTACATGTCCGACCATCATGACATCCGAGCGGTGGTGCGCCGGGTGGACGCCCTGTACCGGACGCTGGTGAGGGCCGCGCTGGTTCCACGTGGCCGGGAAAGCCGTGTCCCGCAGCGGTTCTGATCGTTTGTCAGACCGTGATCGGCCCGTCCCGGAGGGCGCAGCCATGATTCCGACAGTCTGACTAATAGGCAGGTGGAATGAAATGGCAAGTCAACTCCCCTGTGGGAAACCGCCGTTCGCTAGTGTCTGATTTCGCCTGTTCAGTCCCCATTTTGCAGCGATGGAAATGGTCGACGGCCACCCCACGGCAGCAGGCGCCTACCTGGACCGCGTCCACCGGGCCGGGGTCGCCGCGCCGGTAGCCACCCCGGTTCCCGGCTGTCCCGCTCCGGCGGGAACACAGCAGGGGAGTTCGAGCGCCGATGACCATTGATCACGAGAGAGTGCCGCTACCCGGCAGGCACCCGGCGACCTCGCGCAGGCTGGCCACCGAGCTGCTGGACCGCCCGGCCGGACCGACCCCGCCCCGGGTCGCGCCCGCCGTCGGCCGGCACCGCCGGGCGCTGCACTCCCGGGTCGCGCTGCCGGTCGGCCTGCTCGTGGTGGACACCCTCGCGGTCGGCGCGGCGGCCTTCCTCACCGTCCCCGGGGCGCGTCCCCTGCTCGCCGCCGCCGCCCTGCTCCCGGTCCTGGTCCCGCTCAACCTGGCCGGCGGCCTCTACCGCAGCCGGCTCACCCTCTCCGCCCTGGACGAGTTCCCCGCGCTGGCCGCCCGGGCCGCCGTGGCGGTGGCCTTCACCGTCACCCTCGGCGCCTGCCTGGCCGGCCGCTGGCCCGGCGGCCCGGCCACCACCCCGCGCCTGCTCGCCCTGCTCGGGGCCTTCCTGCTGCTGGCCGGCAGCGGCCGCGGCATGGCGTACCACCTGCTCCGCCGGGCCCGGCGCCGACGGCCCAGTCCGGCCCTGGTGCTGGGCGCCGGCCGGCTCGGCCAGCAGGTCGCCAAGGCCCTCACCGAGCACCCCGAGTACGGCATGCGGCCGGTCGGCTTCCTGGACCCCGACCCGGTGCTGCTCGAACCCGGCACCACCCTCCCGGTGCTCGGCGGCCGCAGCGTGCTGGCCCGGGTGGTCCGCCGGCACCGGATCCACCACGTGGTCGCCACCGAGGGCGCCGCCGACGAGACCGAGACCGCCGCCGCCCTGCGCGACGCCGTCCGGCTCGGCTGCCGGGTCTGGCTGGTGCCCGCCCTGCGCGAGTACGGCTCCGCCCCCCGCTTCCCCGCCGACCACCTCTGGGGCTACCCCTGCCTCCCGCTCGGCCGCCCGGCCATGCGCCGCCACGGCTGGGCCGCCAAGCGCGCCCTCGACGTCACCGCCGCCGGCCTCGGCCTGCTGCTGCTCGCCCCCGTCCTGCTGGCCTGCGCGCTCGCCGTCCGCTGCGACACCGGCCCGGGGGTGCTCTTCCGCCAGCAGCGCACCGGCCTGGACGGCAAGGTCTTCACCGTCCTCAAGTTCCGCACCCTGCGCCCCAGCAACGAGCACGAGTCGGCCACCCGCTGGAACATCTCCCAGGACCACCGGATGGGAGCCGTCGGCCGCCTGCTCCGCAAGACCTCCCTGGACGAGCTGCCGCAGCTGTGGAACGTGCTGCGCGGCGACATGAGCCTGGTCGGCCCCCGCCCCGAACGCCCCTACTTCGTCCTGCGGTTCGGCCAGCTCCACCCCGAGTACGCCGACCGCCACCGGGTGCCGGTCGGCCTCACCGGCCTGGCCCAGGTCAACGGGCTGCGCGGGGACACCTCCATCGAGGACCGGGCCCGCTTCGACAACCGCTACATCGAGAGCTGGAGCCTCTGGCAGGACGCCAAGATCCTGCTCCGCACCGCCGTCCTGATGCTGCGTCCGGACGGGAGCTGACCGTGGCCCTCACCCTGACCCGCCCGGCCGGCCCCGCGGTCTTACGCCGCGCCCTGGCCGCCGTACCGGACCGGCCCAGCCTGCTGGTCGCCCTCACCATCCTGCTGGTCTGCGTCCCCACCGGCGAGAAGGACGTCACCGCCGCCGTCCACGTCACCCCCGCCGACCTGGCCTCGCTCGCCCTGGTCGCACTCACCGCGCTCGACCTGCTGCGCGGCCGGGCCCGCCGGCTCGGCGGCACGGTCTGCCTGCTGTTCGCCGGGGTGGTCGCCGCGGCCGGCGCCGCCACCGTGGGCTCCATCGACCCCGCCGCGTCGCTCACCGGCTTCGTCCGGCTGGTCCAGGTCTTCGTCCTGGTGCCGGTCGCCGTGCTCTGCGCCCTGCGGGACCGCCGCGACCAGCGGATCGTGCTCGGCGCCCTGGTCACCGCCGCCATGCTGGAGGGCGCGGTCGGCGCCCACCAGTACCTCACCCGGACCGGCGCCTCCTACACCGGGCAGCCGATCCGGGCCGTCGGCACCTTCGGCGCCCTCGACGTGATGGCGATGTCCGCCGTGGTCAGCTTCGGCCTGCTCGCCGCCCTCGCGCTGGCCCTCGGCGAGCGCGGCCCGGACGGCGACCCGGTGCTCCGCCGGACGATGTACGCCTGCGCCGCCTTCCTCGCCTTCCCGCTCGCCGTCTCCTTCAGCCGGGGCAGCTGGATCGCCTGCGCCGCCGCCGGGGCCGTGCTGGTGCTGCGGGCCGACGCCCGGCTCGCCCTCCGCTCCGCCGTCCTCGCGGCCGCCGCCGTCGTGGTGCTGGTCGGCGGGCTCGGCCTCGGCGCCTCCGGGGTCACCGCGCGGCTCGGCAGCATCGGCGCGGTCTCCGCCTCCCCCGACCAGTCGGTCACCGACCGCTACGACCTGTGGTCCACCGCCGGCCGGATCTGGCAGGACCACCCGCTCACCGGTGCCGGCCCCAAGGCCTTCCAGCAACTGCGCGACAGCCACGCCCCGCTGCGGCTCTCCTCCGGCAGCGACACCGCGGACGCCACCCACGGCTACCGGCGCGAGCCGCTGCTCTCGCCGCACAACATGTACCTGCTGGTCCTCAGCGAGCAGGGGCTGCTCGGCGTGGTCGCCTACCTGGCCCTCTTCCTGGCGCTGCTGCTCGGCTGCCTGCGCCGCTCCGCCGGGTCGCCGGCCGCGCTCGCCCTGCTCGGCTGGACCCTCGTCGACTTCCTCTACGCCGACATCGGCGGCACCACCACGGTGCTGACCTCGGTGGTGCTGGGCCTGGCGGCCCGCGCGGCCTTCCCCACCACCCCGGACCCCCGCGGAGCGTGCGCCGAATGACAACGGACCAGCCGGTACGGGCGGCCGTGGCGGCGCCGGGCGGCCCCCGGCCGCCCCAGGACGGACCGGACCGCGGCCGAGGAGGCCCGGACCGGCCGGAGCGGGACGGCCCACCGGCCGAGGGCCCGCCGGCCGAGGAGGCCCGCCGCGGCTTCCTGGCCAAGGCCTTCGGCGTCACCGCCCTGCTCTCGGCCGCCGGCTCCGTCCTCGGCCTGCTCCGCGACCTGCTGCTGGCCCGCTACTTCGGCGCCAACCAGGGCACCGACGCCTTCCTGGTCGCCTGGACCGTCCCCGAGACCGCGGCCCCGCTGCTGATCGAGGACGCCATGGCCTTCCTGCTGGTGCCCGCCTTCAGCCTGGCCCTGGTGCTGCGCGAGGAACGGCCCACCGGCCCGGACCCCGTCCGCCAGCTGGTCCGGGCCACCCTGCCCTGGCTGATGCTGGTGCTCGCCGCCTGCTCGGTCATCGCCGTCGTCGGCGCCCCCCACCTGGTCCGGCTGCTCGCCCCCGGCCTCGCCGATCCCCAGCTGGCCGTCACCTGCACCCGGATCACCGCCTTCACCATCCTGCCGTTCGGCGTGGCCGGCTACCTCACCTCGGCGCTGCGCGCCCACCACCGCTACACCGCCCCCGCCGCCATCTACGTGGCGTACAACCTCGGGATCCTGGCCCTGCTGCTGACCTGCCACGCGGTCTGGGGGGTGCGCTCGGCGGCGCTCGGGGTGGCCTTCGGCAGCCTGCTGATGGCCGGGGTGCTGGTCGTCCCGTTCGTCCGCGGCCTGCGGGCGACCCGCCGCCCCCGCCGGCCCTGCGGCCCCGCCGGCGACTCCCTGGTGCTGATCCCGCTGGCGATACTGCCGGTGGCCGCCTTCACGCTCACCCGGCAGGCCCAGGTGTTCGTCGAGCGCTACCTCGGCTCCGGCCTGCCGCCCGGCGCCATCTCGCACCTCAACTACGCCGCCAAGGTCTCCCAGCTCGCCATGACCGCGGCCATCCTGATCGTCCTGGTGACCTTCCCGGTGGTCGCCCGGGCGCTCGCCGCCGGGGACCTCACCGCCGCCCGCGACCGGGTGGAGAAGGACCTCGGCCAGGCCACCGCCCTGGTCCTGATGGGCACCGCCTTCCTGATGGCCTGCGCCCCCTCGGTGGTGGCCCTGCTGTTCGAGCGCGGAGCGTTCGGTCCGCACGACACCGCCGTCACCGCCGCCGTGATCCGGGTGTACGGTCTCGGCCTGCCCGCCCAGGCGCTGATCGGCGTGATGGTCCGGCCGTACTTCTCGATCCGCCCGGTGGTCCGCCGCGCCGACGACCCCGCCGCCACCGGCCGGACCACCCTGCTGGACTGGTACCCGGTCGGTGCGATGGCCCTCGGCCTGCTGGTCACCGTCGCCGTCGGCGTCGCCGCCACCCCGCGGCTCGGCGCCCTCGGGCTGGCCGCCGGCAACGCGGCCGGCATCACCGCCGCCGCCGCCCTGCTGATGCGCGGTCTCCTGCTGCGCGGCATCGCGCTGCGGCTGCCCCGCGTCCTGGGCGGGCAGGCCCGCCTGCTGGCCGCCGGGGTGGGCGCCGCCGCCCTCGGCGTCCCGGCCGCCGCGGTCACCGCCGACCCGCTGCTGTCCACCCTGCTCGGCGGCACCGCCGTGATCCTCGCCTTCGCCGCGCTCGGCACCGCCCTCGGGGCTCCCGAGGTCCGCGGTCCCGTGCTCGGCCTCCTGCGGGCCCTGTGCCCGCCCTCACCTCCGGCCGCTGAAGGGAAGCTGCCCCATGGACGCTGAACTCGACCGGCAGATGGGCCGCGTCCTGGCCGCCGAGCCCGCCGGTCCCGGCCTGGCCTCGCCCTGGATCCTGATGTACCACTCGGTGGCCGAGGAGGAGGACGACCCGTACCTGCTCACCGTCAGCCCCGGCCGGTTCGCCGCCCAGATGGCCTGGCTGCACCGCACCGGCCGGCGCGGGGTCAGCGTGCGCGAGCTGCTGCGAGCCCGCGCCGAGGGCCGCGACGGCCGGCTGATCGGCCTCACCTTCGACGACGGGTACGCCGACTTCGCCCGCCACGCCGTCCCGGTGCTGCGCGAGTTCGGCTTCACCGCCACCGCGTACGTGGTGCCCGACCTGCTCGGCACCGAGAACGGCTGGGACGTCGAAGGCCCCCGCAAGCAGCTGCTCACCGTCGACCAGGTCTCCCAACTCGCCTCGGCCGGCTGGGAGATCGGCTCGCACGGCCTCGGCCACCTGGCCCTGCCCGGCCTCACCCCCGCGGAGCTGGTCGAGCAGACCGTGGAGAGCCGCCGCGCCCTTCAGGCCCTGGTCGACGGCCCGGTCAGCGGCTTCTGCTACCCGTACGGCGCCGTGGACCCGCCCGCCGCCCGGGCCGTCCGCGACGCCGGCTACGGGTACGCCTGCGCCATCCAGCACTCCCCGCTCACCGGCCGGTTCGCCCTGCCGCGCTGCTACGTCGGCGACCGGGACGGCGGCTGGCGGCTGCGCGCCAAGCAGGGCCGGCACCTCTGGCGGGACGCGCTCACCGGGATCCGGCACGGCTCCCACCCCCAGGAGGCCGACCGATGAGGATCCTGCACGTCATCACCGGCCTGGCCAGCGGCGGCGCCGAACGCCAGCTCCAGCTGCTGCTGCGCCACCTGCCCGCGCGGCACCACGCCGAGGTGGCCACCCTCACCAACCCCGGCACGGTGGCCGCCGCGCTGCGTGCCGAGGGCGTCACCGTCCACGACCTCGCCATGCGCGGCAACCGCGACCTCACCGTGCTGCCCCGGCTGACCCGTCTGGTCCGCACCGGCCGGTACGACCTGGTGCACACCCACCTCTACCGCGCCGGGCTGTACGGCCGGCTCGCCGCCCGGCTGGCCGGGGTGCGGCCCCTCGTCGCCACCGAGCACTCGCTGCACGCCGGGGTGGTCGAGGGCCGGCCCGCCTCCCGCGGCGTCCGGGCGCTCTACCTCGCCGCCGAACGGCTCGGCACCACCACCGTCGCCGTCTCCCGGCAGGTGGCCGCCACCCTGGACGACTGGGGGGTGCCGCCCGACCGGGTCCACCTGCTGCCCAACGGCCTCGACGCCTCCCGGTACGCCCTGCCCACCGCCGCCCGGACCGCCCTGCGGCAGGAGCACCGCGACCGGCTCGGCCTGCCCCGGCACGCCTGGGTGGTCGGCGGCGTGGGCCGGCTGGTGCCCGGCAAGCGGTTCGAGGTGCTGATCGACACCCTCGAACGGCTGCTGGAGGTCGCCGGCCGCTACCCGGAGCTGCGCGAGCCCTGGCTGCTGCTGGTCGGCGCCGGACCGGAACGCGACGCGCTGCAGCGCCGGGCCCTGCGGCTCGGGGTGGCCGACCGGGTCCGGTTCACCGGCGAACGCGAGGACGTCCCCGGACTCCTCACCGCCCTGGACGTGCTGGCCGCCCCCTCGACCGAGGAGACCTTCGGCCTCACCGTCCTGGAGGGGCTCGCGGCCGGCCTGCCCGTCCGGCACAGCGCCTGCCCCGCCCTCGACGAACTGCCGCCCGGCGCCGCCCCCGAGGCCGCCCGGCTGCCCTCCACCGCCGACGCCTACACCGCGGCCCTGCACGAGCTGTGGGGCCGCCGGCCCGGCGCCCTGCCGCAGCCGCCGGCGGTCGCCCACTACGACATCGCCCGGATCGCCGAGGACCTCGGGCGCCTCTACGACCGGCTCGGCCCGACCGTGCCCGCCCAGCCCGGGCCCGATCGCCGGCCCGGCCGTGGTGGCGGCCGTCCTGCGGGCCGGCGCCCGGCGGCGCGGGCCTGAACCGGCCCGCCACCCCATCCCTCCCGTTCACGCGTACCCGGCCACCGCCCCCGTGCGGCCGCCTCGGTACCGACCCTAGGAGCCTCCGATGTCCGATTCGCGCCGCAGCGCCCGCGCGCTGGTCCGCCGCTGGTGGCCGCTGGCCGTCGCCGTCCCGCTCGGCGCCGCGACCGGCGCCGGCTACGCCGTCGTCGCCCCGCCCTCCTACACCGCCAACTCCTACGTGGTGGTGGTCTCGCAGAACCCGGGCGACGCCTCCACCGCCGTCAACTTCGCCCAGACGTACGGCCGGCTGGCCGGACAGCCGCAGGTGCTGGCGGCCGCGGCGGCCGAGACCGGGCACACCGTCAGCGCCCTGGAGGGGAAGGTCCGGGGGACCACCTCGCCGGACGCGCCGATGATCGAGATCACCGGGACGGGCCGGCGGCCGGCGGACGCGGTGCAGGCCGCCGACGCGGTCGCGAAGTCGCTGATCGCGTTCGCCAACACGAGTGGGAAGGACACCGGCGTGCGGCTGGTGCCGCTGGCCGCCGCGGCGGAGCCGGAGCGGCCGGCGACGCCCTCCGCCCCGCTCGACGTCGCGGTCGGCGCCGCCTCCGGCGTCCTGGTCGGCGCCCTCGCCCTGATGACCCGCCGCCGCCCCGCCCCGACGGCGGACCTCCCCGCCCCGCGCACCGACACCACCGCCACCCCGGACGAGCCCGAGACCACGGGAGCCCGTCGATGACCGGACGGACCGAGGCAGCCGGCCAGGCACCGGAGGCACGCGTGGGGGTGCCTCCGGGCCGCCGGGCTGGGGGAGAACTGCGCGGGGCGGGAGGATGCGGCGCCGGGGCTTCCGGATTCGCGCAGTTCCCCGCGCCCCTCGGTGAACCCGGTTGCGCACCTGTGCCCGTCGATGAAGCCGGTTGCGTGGCGGCGGCCCCGGAAGCGCCCTCGTGCGAGCCCGCCGGCCGGTGGGTCGGGGAGGTGCTGCGGGACGACGGGGCGCTGGAGCGGGTGGCGGGGGAGTGGGACGACCTGTTCGGGCGGTGTTCGGCGGCGACGTCGTTCCAGGCGGTGGGGTGGCTGTGCTCGTGGTGGCGGCACTACGGGGAGCCGGGCCGGCTGGTGGTGGTGCTGGTGCGGCGGGACGGCGTGCTGATGGGGGCGGCCGCGTTCCGCCGCCGCGGCCCGTTCGGCGGCCTGACCAACCTCGGCGGCGGCCTGGTCGACTTCACCGACGTGCTGCTGGACGACTCCTGCGCCGAGCGCGCCGCCGCGGAACTGGCCGCCGCCCTCCCGCTCCGCCGCCCGTGGCACAGCCTGGAGCTCCGCGAGGTGCGCCCCGGGGCCGCCGCCCACCTGGTCTACCGGGCGTGGCGCGGACGCCGCCACCGCTTCGAGGACTCGCTCTGCCAGTACCTGCCGGCCGTTCCGATGGAGGAGCTGCTGAGGCAGCTGCCGGGCAAGACGGCCCAGCGGACCAGGGTGAAGCTGCGCCGGATCGCCGAGGCGGGGGTGGTGGTCCGGGCGACGGACGCGGCGGGGGCGCCGGAGGCGGTCCGGGAGATGCTGCGGCTGCACCTGCTGCAGTGGCAGGACCGCGGTGTCACGCCGGAGCACCGCAGCGAGCGGTTCGCCGCGCACCTGGCGGAGTCCACCGCGGCGCTGGTGGGGTCGGGCCGGGCGGCGCTGCACCGGTTCTGGCTGGACGAGGAGCTGGTGGCGGTGAACCTGCTGCTGCTCTGCCCGCCGTTCGGCGGCCTCTACATGTACGGCGCGCATCCGCGGCTGCGCGAGCGGCTGGACATCGCGGGCCTGCTGTTCGGGGTGGCGCTGGACGAGGTCCGGTCGGCGGGGATCCCGCTGCTGAGCCTGCTGCGCGGCCAGGAGCCGTACAAGCAGCGCTGGCGTCCGGACCGGCTGCCGAACCAGCGGCTGGTGCTGGGGCCCGGCCGGCTGGCGCCGTTCGCCGCCGCCCGCGCGGCACGGGTCCGGCTGCGCGGGATCGCGGTGCACGTGCTGCGGACCCGGCTGCCGCGGGTGAAGATGGCGCTAGCGGCGCGGCGCCTGCGCTGACGGCTGCCCGCCCGGCCGGCCGGCCCCCGGCAGGGCCGTCCCCGGCGCCGGGGCGCCCTGGGAGCCGGCCATCAGCTGCTTGAAGACGGCGGCGGACCGCGGGTTGCGGTCGCACTGCCAGAAGCCGTGCGGGCAGTAGTCGGTGACGGTCTGGTACGCGGTGTCGTGGGTCCGCATCCACTCGACCATCCGCCGGACGAACTCCGGGTTGTCGCCGTTGCGGAACAGCCCCCACTCGGGGTACGAGACCGGCTTGCCGCGCTTGGCGGCGAACTCGACCTGGTCCTGCAGCCCGTACGGCTCGTTGACGTACTCGTCGAAGGTGCCGCCGGCGGGCTGGTCGTAGCTGTCCATGCCGATGATGTCGACCACGTCGTCGCCGGGGTAGCAGCGGGTCCACGGGATGGCGTCCACGCCGCGGTTGGGGGTGAAGTCGAAGCCGAAGTGCTGCCCGGGCACCGAGCGCATCAGGCCGACGATCCGCCGCCAGTACGCCTTCCAGGCGGCCGGGTCGGGCTTGCAGCGGCTGGTGTAGGTGACGCCGTTCATCTCCCAGCCGAGGGTGATGACGGTGTCCCCGCCGCCGAGCGCGACCAGCTTGCGGGCGAGCTTGAGGAAGTGCTGGTCGAACTCGCCGTTGCCGCCACGGGCGAGCAGCCGGGCCACCTCGGCGTCCGGGACGCCCGCCTCGTTGGGCACCAGCATCGGCACGCCGAGGACCAGCCGGCGGTTCGGTTCGCCCTGCCGCCACTGGGACCAGAGGCCGAGCACCGCGATGTCGCCCTCGATGTCGGACCAGCCGTTGCCGGCCAGGTAGGTGTGGCCGACCTGCATGTTGGCGTCGCCGAGCCAGCGGGCCATCCGCGCGATGTCGGGGATGTAGGTGTCCCAGGAGCCGACGAAGGCCCCCCAGGGCGCCTCGTGGTTGGCTCTCAGCACGGCGGGCCGGGGCGCGGCCCCGCGCGGCTCGATCGCCTCGGAGGAGAGTGCGGCGTGCCGCTCGGTCTGGCTCAGCGGTGTCCCGTCGGGGACGCTGGCCGTGGTCAGCAGCAGCAGTGCGGCGGCGGCCAGGGTCACGCGGCCGAGGCGCATGGGGCTCTCCACAGGGTTCGTCGACGGCCCGGATGACCAGACAGTAAGCCCCCAAGACGGTGGAAAAGCCCCATGTCACCCATACGTGGCAGTTCGTACTGGCGAGCGCCGACGGCCGCTCCGCCGCGCGAAATCGGGTCCTGTATCACCTCTGTAACAGTCCGTCCAGTCGGCCGGTGCCCGAGCGGGGCCCCGACCCGCTCGGGGGGCCCGTGACAACCGCAGGTGAGGACGGGTACCGACGGCCCGTGTGGCGCCCGTCACCTGGCCGGACGTGACGACGCGTCGAGCTGACCGGACACCCGTACGGGGGGTACGCTCCGCCCGTGTCCTGGAACCCGCTGCGAAGCCTCACCCCCCGATCTGCGCTCCCCGCCGTTGCCGTGCTGCTGGTCCTGACGGCGGGTGCCGCCGCGCACGCCAACCGGCCGGTGCCGTTCGGTGACCGGGTGGTCGCGGGGTCCGGCGCCAGCCCGGTCAGCGCGGGGGCCAGCCCGGTGGGCGCCCAGTCCGCGGGGGCGGTGGCCCCCGACCTGGAGGTCGGCCCGGGGCTGGAGGCGTACGACGGGACCACCGGCAAGCTCCTGTGGTCGTACCGCCGCGAGGGCGCCACGGCGCTGCACTTCGCGATGGTCGGCGAGAACGCGGTGGTGGTCTGGGACGACGGCATGGTCACCTCGGTGCGGCCGAGCGACCACGAGGTGCGCTGGCACCGGTCCGTCCCCGGCCTGTCCGACTGGCTGAGCGGCGACGGCGACCCGGTCCTGGCCGCGAAGTCGGACGCCGAGCGGCGCGAGGCCACCGCCAAGCGGGCGGCCGCGGCCCTGCAGACGGCCACCGAGACCGAGCCCTGGGTGGCGGTGGTCACCCCGTCGCTCACCATGGGCTTCCGCGACCGCGACGGTGACCTGCGCTACAACTCGCGCCCGGCGGCCGGCTGCGTCTACGACCCGCTGCGCGCGGTGCACACCGACAACGCGGTGATGGTGCCGCGCACCTGCACCGGCACCACCAGCGCCGGCTCCCCGATCCCCGGCGGGATCAGCGGCTTCTGGCTGAGCGGCCACGGGTGGCAGCTGAACGCCGGTCCGGAGGTGCTGATGCGGCCGCTGGACAAGCACCGGGTGGCGATCGACGACGGCCCGATCGTCGGCACCAAGACCTTCGACACCCTGGAGGGTGCGCAGGAGACCACCTGCGGCGCCCTGGCCGAGCCGTTCGCCGCGGCTCCCCAGGGCTGCCAGCCCCGGCCGGACGCCGGCTGACCGGCCCGCGGCGGGGCCGCCGGGTCGCCGGGAAGCCGGGTCCCGGCCCGGAAAGCCGTTGGACGGCTCCCGGTAGACTGGCGGGCATGGCTGTTCTCCGCGGGCACTAGCGGGCGGCCGGCGGCACCCGCAGCGGTGGCCCGCCGATCACCCGTCGCCTCCGTTCCGCCCCCCTCGCCCCCGCCCGGCCGCTGTGCCCTGCCCGACGTCTGGAGCCCTTCCCAGCCATGATTTCCGCCAACGCCCTGGAGCTGCGCGCCGGTGCCCGCGTCCTGATCGAGTCCGCCTCCTTCCGGGTCGCCCCGGGTGACCGGATCGGCCTGGTCGGCCGCAACGGCGCCGGCAAGACCACGCTCACCAAGGTGCTGGCGGGCGAGGGCCTGCCGGCCGGCGGCACGGTGACCAGCTCGGGCCAGGTCGGCTACCTGCCGCAGGACCCGCGCACCGGCGACCTGGACGTCCTCGCCCGCGACCGGATCCTGTCCGCCCGCGGCCTCGACTCCGTGCTGAAGAAGATGCGCGAGAACGAGGAGCGGATGGCCAACGGCAAGGGCGCCACCCGCGACAACGCGATGAAGAAGTACGCCCGGCTGGAGACCGAGTTCCTCACCAGGGGCGGCTACGCGGCCGAGGCCGAGGCGGCCACCATCGCCGCCGCCCTGGGCCTGCCGGACCGGATCCTCGGCCAGCCGCTGCACACCCTCTCCGGCGGTCAGCGCCGCCGCGTCGAGCTGGCCCGGATCCTCTTCTCGGACTCCGACATCCTGCTGCTCGACGAGCCGACCAACCACCTCGACGCCGACTCGATCATCTGGCTGCGCGACTTCCTGAAGACGTACAAGGGCGGCTTCATCGTCATCTCGCACGACATCGACCTGGTCGAGACGGTCGTCAACAAGGTCTTCTACCTGGACGCCAACCGCTCCTGCATCGACGTCTACAACATGGGCTGGAAGCAGTACATCCAGCAGCGCGAGGACGACGAGAAGCGGCGCAAGCGCGAGCGCGCCAACGCCGAGAAGAAGGCCGCCACCCTCAACGCCCAGGCCGACAAGATGCGCGCCAAGGCGACCAAGACGGTGGCCGCGCAGAACATGGCCCGCCGCGCCGAGAAGCTGCTCTCCGGCCTGGAGCAGGTCCGGGCGAGCGACAAGGTCGCCAAGCTGCGCTTCCCCGACCCGGCGCCCTGCGGCAAGACCCCGATGACCGCCGCCGGCCTGTCCAAGTCGTACGGGTCGCTGGAGATCTTCACCGACGTCGACCTGGCGATCGACCGCGGCTCCAAGGTGGTCGTGCTGGGCCTCAACGGCGCCGGCAAGACCACCCTGCTGCGGATGCTCGCGGGCGTGGAGCGGCCGGACACCGGCGAGGTGATCCCGGGCCACGGCCTGAAGATCGGCTACTACGCCCAGGAGCACGAGACCCTGGACCCGGACCGCACGGTGCTGGAGAACATGCGCTCCGCCGCGCCCGACACCGACCTGGTGCAGATCCGGAAGATCCTCGGCTCCTTCCTGTTCTCCGGCGACGACGTGGACAAGCCGGCCGGGGTGCTCTCCGGCGGCGAGAAGACCCGGCTGGCGCTGGCCACCCTGGTGGTCTCCAGTGCCAACGTGCTGCTCCTCGACGAGCCCACCAACAACCTCGACCCGGCCAGCCGCGAGGAGATCCTCGGCGCGCTGCGCTCCTTCACCGGGGCCGTGGTGCTGGTCACCCACGACGAGGGCGCGGTGGACGCGCTCCAGCCGGAGCGGATCATCCTGCTGCCGGACGGGGTGGAGGACCTGTGGAGCCCGGCGTACGCGGACCTGGTCTCGCTCGCGTGATCCGGATCCGGTGCGTGATACGGCCCGGTGCGTGATCCGGGTCCGGGGCGCGGTCTGATCCACGGCGGGCCGACACCCGGTCCACGCGGTGGACACCGGATCATCTCTTCGTCGCAGAAATTCTCATCTCCGGCCGAAGCCGGGAATGCAAGGGTCCCGGATTCCGTTTCGGCCGGGACCCGTTCCCGTTTCCGGGTCATCGGCATCCGGACGGCCCGTGCTGATCAGCTATTTTCGCCCCCGCCGGCCCCGTCGGCCCCGCGTGAGAGGGGGCGCGTGCACCCAGTGTGAGCGCCCTTGTGCGGAGCGAGTACCACCGGCAGACTGCGCTTTCCCGGTATCGACCTTGTCGAATGGGTGGCCAGGAGCCTGGCTATGGGTGATCATGGGAATCTGACCGAGCACAGCTACGAGGAGGCACGGGTGGCCGAGACTCTGAAAAAGGGCAGCCGGGTGACAGGTGCCGCGCGTGAGAAGCTCGCGGCCGATCTCAAGAAGAAGTACGACTCCGGGGCGAGCATCCGCGCGCTGGCGGAGGAGACGGGTCGCTCCTACGGCTTCGTGCACCGCATGCTGAGCGAGTCCGGGGTGATCCTCCGGGGCCGCGGCGGTGCCACGCGAGGCAAGAGCAAGGCTGCTGCCACCGCAGGTTCCTGACACTCCATCACCACCGGTCGGCGGCGATCGTGCCGCTCGTTCGGTCGACAGCTCAGCCCATCAGCTCCAGACGGTTCGGCGGTCGGGTCTCCCGGGCCGCCGACCGTGGTTTCAGCGGTCCCTTCCAGCCCGTCCCCGACTTTGTTACTCTCCAGTAGCTCATCGCTCCCCGCTGGAGGTAACCCCATGACCACTCCCGCCACCGACACCGACCCGCAGCAGTGGGAGCAGGCGGGCGTCCGACTCGAACTCGACGGCGAGCTCGCGACGGTGACGCTCTGTCAGCCCAAGCGGCGCAATGCCCAGAGCCCCGCCATGTGGCGCGCGCTGGCCGGTGTCGGTCGCAGCCTGCCCGGCACCGTCCGGGTGGTCCTGCTGCGCGCCGAGGGCGTCTCGTTCTCGGCCGGCCTCGACCGCGCCATGTTCACCCCCGAGGGGATCCCCGGCGAGCACACCTTCCTGGAGCTCGCCGCCGCCAAGGACGAGGACCTGGACGCGGCCATCGCCGAGTACCAGGAGGCCTTCACCTGGTGGCGGCGGTCCGACGTGATCTCGATCGCCGCCGTCCAGGGCCACGCCGTGGGCGCCGGCTTCCAGCTGGCCCTCGGCTGCGACCTGCGGGTGGTCGCCGAGGACGTCCAGTTCGCCATGAAGGAGACCGCGCTCGGCCTGGTCCCGGACCTCGCGGGCACCAAGCCGCTCACCGAACTGGTCGGCTACGCGCGGGCGTTGGAGATCTGCGCGACCGGCCGCTGGGTCGGTGCGGAGGAGGCCGTGGCCACCGGGCTGGCCAACCTCGCGGTGCCGGCCGAGGAGCTCGACGGAGCCGCACGGGACCTCGCGGGGGCGCTGCTGGCGTCGCCGCGGAGCGCGGTGATCGAGACCAAGGCGCTGCTGCGGGGTGCGGCGGGGCGGTCGTACGACGAGCAGCGGGCGGCGGAGCGGGGGGCGCAGGCGCGGCGCCTGCGGGACCTCGCGGGCATCGGGGACTGAGAACGGGCTAAGCCCGTAGGGGCGCGCGGAGCTGAGCGAGATCGGAAGGCTGGTCGCCGTACCCGCCCGGGGAGCCACTGCGGCTCATGGACGGCTCTACGGATGCGGTCTTCCGTTTGGCGCAGTTTCCCGCGCCCCTTGTTGTGGGTGCCCGGTTGCCTCGGCGCGCGGGAAACGTGGCGGAATGCCAGAGTTGCCCTGATTTGCGATATAGCTGGACAGGCAACCACAGGAGACCCGCCATGGCCCAGACCCCGACCCCCGCTGACCTTCACAAATCCACCGCCGACCCGGAGTTCGCGGCCCCGACCCCGGAGCGCGGCCGTACCGTCCTGGCCGTCGGCGTGGTGGAGAAGATCGCCGGAATGGCCGCCCGCGAGGTCGCCGGCATCCATGCGCTGGGCTCCGGTTTCACCCGGACGTTCGGGGCGATGCGGGACCGCGTCCCCGGCGCCAAGTCCGGTGTCGGCCGTGGCATCAAGGCCGAGGTCGGCGAGAAGCAGACGGCGATCGACATCGCCCTGGTGGTGGAGTACGGGGTGGTGATCCCCACGCTGGCGGCGGAGGTGCGGGAGAACATCATCGCCGCGGTGGAGCGGATGACCGGCCTGGAGGTGGTCGAGGTCAACATCGCCGTGAACGACGTCCACCTGCCCGACGAGCCGGACGTGGAGGAGCTGGAGGAAGAGACCGGTGCCCGTCCGCGGGTCCAGTAGGAGGAGCGGATGAATCTGGCGTTGGCGGGTCTGCTGGCGGGGATGGGCCTCGGCTTCGCCGGGTACTTCGGCGGGTTCGCCGCGTTCCTGCTGGTGGCGGTGCTGGGCGCGGCGGGCTTCCTGGGCGGCCGGCTGCTGGAGGGTGACATCGACCTGGGCGACCTGGGCGATCTGTTCCGCGGCCGGGACCGGAGGCGGTGATGGCCCAGGCGGCATACCCGGTGCCCGCCGCCCGGCGCGGGCGGTTGCGGATCGCCGACCGGGTGTACGCCGGGATCGCGGCCCGGGTCGCCGCCCAGGCGCTGGCCGAGGCGTGGCGGGGCCGGACCGAGCGGGGCCGGCCGCCGCGGGCGTCCGTCCTGGTGGCGCGCGGCGCGGTCCGGATCACCCTGCACCTGGACCTGCCGTTCCCGGCGGACGTGCGGGCGCTGGCCCGGACCACCCGGGACGCGGTGGCGCAGCGGGTCGCCGAGCTGACCGGCAGCGCGGTGCGCGAGGTGTCCGTGGTGGTCGACCACCTGCTGGCGCGGGAGCCGGCCGGGTGAGCGGGAAGGTCCACCGGCCGCGCTCGGCGCGCACCGCGGTGACCGGGGTGGTGGTCACCGCCGTGCTGGTGCTGGCCGCGGCGGTGCTGTACGACGTGATCGCGGTCCGGACCGGGCATCCGGCCCGGGCGTGGCGGGCCGAGGTGGCGCGGGAGCTGGAGACCCGGACGCTGGACGACCCGTGGGTACTGGCCGGGGCCGGGGTGGCACTGGTGGCCGGGGTGGCGCTGTGCTGGCTGGCGTTCGCGCCGGGTCTGCGCCGCTGGCTGCCGCTGACCGAACCGGGCGCGGCGATCGACCGGGCCGGGGTGGCCGCCCTCATCAGCACCCGGATCGCGGCCCAGCCGGAGCCGCTGATGGCCCGGGTCAGGGTGGGCCGGAAGCGGACCCGGGTGAGCGTCACCGGGACGGCCGACCCGGCCGCGCTGGAGCGGGAGCTGCGGGAGGAGCTGGCCCGGGTGCCGCTCGGCCTGCCGCACCGCCTGGACGTCCGGACGCTCACCCCGAAGCCGTCCCGCAAGCGCCGGCTCGCCGAGGAGGGGCCGCCCCGATGAGCCGCGCCGCCGTGAACCGGACGATCCTCGCCGTGGTCGGCCTGCTGCTGGCCGCGGCCGGCCTGCTCACCCTGGCCGGCGGCCTGGAGCTGTACGGCCGGCTCGGGGTGGACCTGCCCGCCGGCTGGCCGCTGGCCTCGCCGGACCGGCCGGTGCTCAGCGCCGCCTCCCGCACCCGCTGGGTGGACGAGGACTGGTGGTGGCCGGTGGCGATCGCGGTCCCCGCGGTGCTGGTCGCCGGCTCGCTGGTGTGGCTCTTCGCCCAGCTGCGGCGCAGCGGGCCGGCCGGTGTCCACCTGTCGACCCCGGCGCACTCGGGCTTCGTGCTGCGGGTGCGCAGCGGCGCGGTCGAGGAGGCGGTCCGCACCGAGTCCGCCGCGCTGCCCGGGGTGGCCCGGGCCGCCGTCCACCTCGACGGCGGGCCCGGGCAGCCGCTGCTGCGGACGGCCCTGCGGCTGGAGGAGGGTGCCGGTACGGGCGACCTGCTGGACCGGTACGTGGCCGGGCCGCTGGCGCACGCCCGGGCCAGCCTGGGCCTGCCGGGCCTGCGCTCCGAGCTGCGGCTCAGGGTGGCCCCGCACCGCCCGGCCGGCCGGGACCACCCCCGGGTGTTGTGAGCCGCCGGGCCGGGGGCGGGGGTCAGAGCCCGCGCAGCGCGCCGCCGGGCCGGGGGCGGGGGTCAGAGCCCGCGCAGCGCGCCGCCGTCCACCGGCACCATCACGCCGGTGAGGTACGAGGCGGCGGGGGAGAGCAGGAAGGCGGCGACCTTGCCGAACTCCTCGGGCGTGCCGTAGCGGCCGAGCGGGATCGCCGCGCTGGCCCGGGCCCGGGCGGCCTCGGGATCGCCGCTCAGGGAGTCCAGCTCGCGGACCCGGTCGGTGTCGATCCGGGCCGGCAGCAGGCCGACCACCCGGATGCCGCGCGGGCCGAGCTCGTCCGCGAGCGACTTGGCGGCCATCGCCAGGCCGGGCCGCAGGCCGTTGGAGATGCCCAGGCCGGAGATCGGCTCGCGGACCGAGCCGGAGAGCACGAAGCCGATCACCCCGCCCTCGGAGAGCGCCCCGGCCGCCGTCCGGGCGATCCGCAGCGCGCCGAGGAAGACCGACTCGAACGCGCCGCGCCAGGCCTCGTCCCCGGCCAGCACCACCGGGCCGGCGGCCGGGCCCCCGACGCTGATCAGCACGCCGTCCAGCCGGCCGAAACGCTCCTGCGCCGCCTCGACCAGCCGCCCGGCCGTGCCGGGGTCCGCGTTGTCGGCCACCACGCCGTGCGCGTGCTCCGGCCCGCCGAGCTCGGCGACCGCCGCGTCCACCGACTCCGCGGAGCGGCCGGAGAGGACGACCCGTGCCCCGTCGGCGGCCAGTTCGCGTGCGGACGCCAGCCCCAGACCGCGGGTGGCACCGGTGAGTACGTACACCTTCTGCTGAAGTCCCAGATCCATGGGGACATCCTGCCTGGTCCGGGCAGGTCTCGGAGCGATCCCATCTGACGGCGAGACAGTTGACGGTTCCACCAGAATTAGGGAAACCTAACCTTGCTTCCAGCCCCCCGAGTCCTGTCCGGAGCACCCCCATGCCGCACCTCGACCCGCCCGCGCCGCTCTCCGGCAGCGCAGCCCGGTCCGCCGCCGTGTCGGTCGGCCTCGCCGCCCTCTGGGCCGCCTGCGCCTGGACCGGCAGCCATGTGCAGACCGACCCGGCGCTGCACACCGCCGCGCTGTTCGTGCACCTGGCGGCCCTGGTGGTCGGCTTCGGCGCGGTGCTGGCGATCGACTACCTCGGCCTGCTCTGGATGCTCGGCCAGCGCACCCTGCGCCAGTTCGTCGACCTCACCGCCCCGCTGCACGTCCCGGTCTGGGCCGGCCTCGCCGGGCTCACCTTCAGCGGCATCCTGCTGGAGCCGAACCTGGACTCCGGCCTCACCCAGGTGAAGCTGGCCCTCGTCCTGCTGATCGCCCTCAACGGCGTGCACGCCACCGCGCTGCACCGCCGCTTCGAGGACCTCGACGGCACCCACCCGCCGCAGCACCTGCTGGTCCGCGGCGGCGTCTCGGCGGCGATCTCGCAGCTCGGCTGGTGGGGCTCCGTCCTCATCGGCTTCTACAACACCCAGCACTGACCCGCGCCGGACGGGCGCACGGGGTGGTGGGGGCCACCCCGGTGCGGGGCGCGGCGATGGGGCAGAAGATGGGGATGACCGGAGAACCCATCCCGAGGTGCCCATGGACAGCCGGCGTTTCCCGTTCGTCGACAGCATGGCCGGTGCTCTGCTCGACGCGGACGCCGTGATCGTCGGTTGGACGCCGGCGGCCGAGGAGCTGCTGGCGTACCGGGCCGAGCAGGTCTGCGGGCGGCCGGTCCGGGAGCTGCTGGCCGACCGCGACAGCTGGCCCGACCTGCTCGCCGGGTACCGGGACGGCGTGCCCTGGAGCGGCGAGACGGTGGTCCGCGACGGCCGCGGCGAGCGGCTGGAGATCGTCTTCCGGGTGCTCCCGATGGCCCGCCCCGCCTCCGGCGACGACCCCGCCCACTACCTCGCCCTCGGCGCCCCGGCCGCCCTGGTCGCCCGCTGGCGCCAGGACCACGCCTTCACCCGCGAGCTGTTCCTGCAGGACCGGGTCGGCCTCGCGGTCTTCGACGAGCAGCTCAGACTGGTGCGCACCAACACCCACCTGCTGCCCTACAGCGGCGTCCCGGTCGACCTCAGCGGCCACCGGCTCGCCGACTTCCTGAGGGCCGAGGACGCCGAGGCCGTGGAACGGCACCTGTGGGACGTGCTGCGCACCGGCAGCCCGCTGGTCCGCGCCGAGGAGCGGGTCCGCACCCTGGACGACCCCAGGGGCGGGGTGGTGATGGCGATCTCCGCCTTCCGGATGCAGGCCGACGGCGGCCGGGTGATCGGCCTGACCGCGCTGTTCAACGACGTCACCGAGCCCCACCGCGCGCGAATCCGGCTGGAACTGCTGCACCGGGCCACCGCCGCCGTCGGCGGCTCGCTCTCGGTCACCGGCACCGGCGAGGAACTCGCCTCCGTCCTGGTCCCCGGACTGGCCGACCGGGTCGTGGTCGACATCGCCGAGGCGGTCTTCTCCGGCGAGGAACCCGGCCCCGACCGGGACGGCTTCCTCCTCCTCCGCCGCACCTCCGTGGGGGACGACGACGGCCCCGCCGGGCCCGCCCCCGGCAGCCCGGTGCTCGCCCGCGCCGAACTGGCCGGCACCGCCGGCGTCGACCCGGAGGCGGCCGCCGCCGGTCGGGGCCCCGGCGAACTCACCGTCCCGCTGCGCGCCCGCGGCCTCCCGCTCGGCCGGATCACCGCCCGCCGCGACCCCGGCCGCCTCGGCTTCGAACCCGCCGACCTGGACCTGCTCCGCGAGATCGCCGGCCGCGCCTCGCTCGCCCTCGACAACGCCCGCCGCTACACCCGCGAGCACCGTGCCGCCGTCGGACTGCAGCGCAGCCTGCTGCCGCCCGCCGAGGCCCGCACCGCCGCCGTCACCACCGCCGGCGTCTACCTGCCCACCGACCCGGCCACCGGCGTCGGCGGCGACTGGTTCGACGTGATCCCGCTCTCCTCCGCCCGGGTCGCCCTGGTCGCCGGCGACGTGGTCGGCCACGGACTCCAGGCCACCGCCACCATGGGCCGGCTGCGGACCGCCGTCCGCACCCTCGCCGACCTCGACCTCGACCCGGACGAACTGCTGGTCCACCTCGACGACCTGGTCTCCCAACTCGTGGTCGAGGCCGACGAACCGGACGGCGACGAATGGCGCGCCCGCACCCGCGTCGACCCGGTCGGCGCCACCTGCGTCTACGCCGTCTACGACCCGGTCTCCGGCCGCTGCTCGATCGCCGCCGCCGGCCACCCGCCACCCGCCGTGGTCCGCCCCGACGGCGGCGTCGAGTACGTGGCGCTGAACCCCGGGCCGCCGCTCGGCGTCAACGGCCTGCCCTTCGAGGTCACCGAGATCGAACCCCCGCAGGGCGGCCTGCTCGCCCTGTACACCGACGGCCTGATCGAGGGCGGCGACGGCGACCTCGACCAGGGCATGGCCGAACTCGGACGGCGGCTGACCGACGTGATGGCCGCCGACCGGCCGCTGCGGGACTGCGTCCGCCAGGTGGTCTCCGGCCTGCCGGCCCACCGGCTCGCCGACGACGTCACCCTGCTGCTCGCCCGCATCCACCGGGTACCCGAGAGCGACACCGCGGTGTGGTCCATCCCGGCGGACCCGGCGGCCGTCGGCGGGGTCCGCGAGTCGGCCAGCCGGCGGCTGCGGGAGTGGGGGCTGGAGGACCTGGTGTTCACCACCGAGCTGGTGCTGAGCGAACTGGTGACCAACGCCATCCGGTACGCGGGCGGGCCCGTGGAGGTACGGCTGATCCGGGCCGAGCGGCTGACCTGCGAGGTGTCGGACCCGAGTGCGACGCAGCCGCGGATGCGGCGGGCCCGGCTCACCGACGAGGGCGGCCGCGGGCTGTACCTGGTCGCCCAGCTCACCACCCGCTGGGGCAGCCGCTACACCCGCCACGGCAAGACCATCTGGGCGGAACAGGACCTGCCGGCGGCATGAGGAGCCGGTCGGCTCAACCGGGCAACCGGGTCACCGCTGGGGGTACGGGGACCCCAACTGCGCGGTTCGCTCCCGAGGCGGGACTACTGTGCTGCCGCGGCGGAACCCGGGTGGTCTTCCGTTTCGCGCAGTTCCGCGCGCCCCTGGGGGGTCGCCGCCGCGGGCTGCTGGGTGCGTTCCTTGGCTTCGCGGCGGGCCATGACGACCAGGCCGACCGGGACGAGGGAGGCGAACAGCCACCACTGGACGGCGTACGCCATGTGGGGACCGATGTCGGAGTGGTTGGGGTCGGGCAGCAGTTCGGGGACGTCGCCGGCGGCCGGGGTGGAGTTCACCAGTTCCACGAACCCGCCGAGCAGGGTGGCGCCGGTCCGCTCGGCCTGCTGGCCGCTGTTGATCAGCATGTACTGGCCGTGCGGCAGCCCGCCGCGGTCCCTGATCCCGCTCGCCCCGGTGGTCTCGTCCTGCCGCAGGCGCCCGCTGACGGTGACCTCACCGGTCGGCGGGGCGGGGACGGTGGGGTAGCTGGCGGCGTCCGCGCCGGACTCCACCCAGCCGCGGTTGACCAGGATCGAACCCCTGCCGTCGGCGAGCACCAGCGGGGTCACCACGAAGTACCCGATCTCGTTGCCGGCCGGCCGGGTCCGCTTGCGGACCACGAACTCGTGCCCGGTGTCGTACCGCCCGACCGCCGTCACCGCGCGCCAGGTGAGGTCCTTGGGGACGTCGGCGCCGGGGGAGGCCAGGGTGTCGACGGCGACCGGTTCCGCGGTGAGGCTCCGGCCGATCAGCTCGTTCCTGCCGACCCGCTCCTGGTGCCGGTGGTACTGCCAGAACCCCAGCTCGACCATGGTGGGGATCAGCACCAGGGCGATCAGGGCGATGACCGCCCAGCGGCGCGACAGCAGAAATCGGTACACACCCGGCACGGTACTTCCTCCTCACACCGGCGCTAGGCACCGGGGTGGGGTGCGACCTCGCGCAGCAGTTGCAGGAAGGCGTCCTCGCCGACCACCGGGGTGCCCAGCTCGCGGGCCTTGCGGGCCTTGCCGCTCCAGCTTCCCGGCTCGTTGGTGACCAGCAGGCTGGTCAGCCGGCTGACCGAGGTGGCGATGTGCAGGCCGGCCTCGACCGCGCGGTCCTCCAGCAGCTCGCGGTCGGTGGCGGTGTCGCCGGTGATGGCCACCCGCATGCCCTGCATCAGCGGCTTGCCGTCCTCCCAGCGGCCCGGGTTCGGGTACGGGCACGGCGGGCGCTTCCGGCTCGGCCGGTACGAGGAGGAGCTCCAGGAGCCGCGGACCGGCGCGGCCTGGGCCGCCGCGTCCTCGCCGAGGTCGGTCACCGCCACGCAGGTGGTCAGCGGCAGCGGCAGCCCGCGGTCCCGGGCCAGGCGCAGGCTGGGGCGGAAGACCTCGGCCAGCACCCGGGCGTCGTCCAGCGCGTTGTGCGCCTGGAGCTGGCGGACGCCGAAGTGCGCGGCGAGCGAGGAGAGCTTGCCGTTGGGCAGCGGCAGCGCCAGGTCGCGGGCCAGCACCATGGTGCACAGCCGCTGCTCGACCGGGGCGCTCAGCCCGGCCCGCGCGTACTCGCGGGAGATCATGTTCCAGTCGAAGAGGGCGTTGTGCGCCACCATCACCCGGCCGCGCAGCCGCTCGGCCAGCTCGTCCGCCACCTCCGGGAAGGTGGGGGCGCCCTCCAGGGCCTCGCTGGTCAGGCCGTGGATCCAGACCGGGCCCGGATCCCGTTCCGGGTTCACCAGCGTGTACCAGTGGTCCGTCACCTCGCCGTCGGCGTCGAGCTGGTAGACGCCGGCCGAGATGACGCGGTCCGACCGGCCGAGCCCGGTGGTCTCGACGTCGACCACGGCGAAGCCCCGGTCACCCCCACCGGGGACCGGACCGTCGTCGCCGGAGCGCTGCGCCGGGAACGGCGGTGACTGGTACGCGTACATGGCCAATCAGCTTAAGGGCCTCCGCCGACAGCTCCGCTCGAACCCCGCTGCACGGTGGCGTGCGTCACACCCCGGAATAGAGTGGGCGATTGAGTGGTCGTACATCCGGTCGACCATCCGATCGGCCACGCCCCGCCCGTCCCACCCCCGACGGCACCCCCGCGAAGGAAACCCCCCATGCGCGCCACCGTGATCCACGGCCCCAACGACATCCGGATCGAGGAGGTGCCCGACCCGCGGATCCAGCAGCCCACCGACGCCGTGGTGCGGGTGCTGAACGCCTGCATCTGCGGCAGCGACCTGTGGGCGTACCGCGGGGTGGCGTCGCGGGAGGCCGGCCAGCGGATCGGGCACGAGTTCCTCGGCGTGGTCGAGGAGGTCGGCCCGGAGGTGACCGGGTTCCGTGCGGGCGACCTGGTGGTGGCGCCGTTCGTCTGGTCGGACGGCACCTGCGACTACTGCCGCGAGGGCCTGCAGACCTCCTGCCCGCACGGCGGCTTCTGGGGCCAGGTCGGTTCCGACGGCGGCCAGGGCGAGGCGGTCCGGGTGCCGTTCGCCGACGGCACCCTGGTCCAGCTGCCCAAGGAGGCGGCCGGCGACGAGAAGCTGCTGCCGGGCCTGCTCGCGCTCTCCGACGTGATGGCCACCGGCCACCACGCCGCGGTGAGCGCCCGGGTGCGGCCGGGCTCCACGGTGGCCGTGGTCGGCGACGGCGCGGTGGGCCTGTGCGGCGTGCTGGCCGCGGCCCGGCTGGGCGCCGAGCGGATCATCGCGCTCGGCCGGCACCAGGCCCGGACCGACATCGCCCGCCGGTTCGGCGCCACCGACGTGGTGGCCGAGCGCGGCGACGACGCCATCGAGAAGATCAAGGAGCTGACCGGCGGTCAGGGCGCGCACGCCGTCCTGGAGGCGGTCGGCACCGAGGAGTCGATGCGCACCGCGATCTCCATCGCCCGCGACGGCGGCGCGGTGGGCTACGTCGGCGTGCCGCACGGCGGCAGCGCGGGCGTGGACATCGGCCAGATGTTCGGCCGGAACGTCTCCCTGAACGGCGGCGTCGCCCCGGCCCGGGCGTACATCCCCGAGCTGCTGCCCGACGTGCTCTCCGGGCGGATCGACCCCGGCCTGGTCTTCGACCGCACGGTCGGCCTGGACGGCGTGCCCGAGGGCTACCGCGCGATGGACAACCGGGCCGCGCTGAAGGTCCGTATCAGCTTCTGACCGACCGCCTGTCAGACACGCCGTCACCAGCGGGACGGTCCGCCCAAGCGGACCGTCCCGCTGGTGTGTTCGGGCCAGATCGTGCGCGCACGCTTCTCCCGGCGGGTGGATCGGACCTAGCATGCGCGGGATCCGACCGTGACGCCCCTCCCGTCCGCTCGTTCCGCCCGTTGCACCCCACACCCAGGAGACGCCGCGTGGACAGCCCACCCCAGACCGCCCCCGAACAGCTCCAACACATCGAGGACAGTGCCGAGTTCCGCTCCCTGCGCAGCTCCTTCCGAGGGTTCGCCTTCCCGGTGACCGCCGGGTTCATCCTCTGGTACCTGCTCTACGTGCTGCTCTCCTGCTACGCCCCCGGCTTCATGGCCGTCCAGGTGGCCGGCCACATCAACATGGCGCTGGTGCTCGGGATCCTGCAGTTCGTCAGCACCTTCGCCATCGCCGCCTGGTACGCCCGGTACGCCGGCCGCAAGCTCGACCCGCCGGCCGCCGACATCCGCGACCGCGCCACCCGGGAGACCGCCGCATGAGCCCCCTCGCCACCGCCCTCGCCGCCGGCTCCGCCGGCCAGCACCGGGTGCTGACCCTCTCGCTGTTCGGCCTCTTCGTCCTCGCCACCCTGGGCATCACCGTCTGGGCCGGCCGGCAGACCAAGGACGCCGCCGACTTCTACGCCGGCGGCCGCGGCTTCACCGGCTTCCAGAACGGCCTCGCCATCTCCGGCGACTACATGTCCGCCGCCTCCTTCCTCGGCATCGCCGGCGCCATCGCGCTGTTCGGCTACGACGGCTTCCTCTACTCGATCGGCTTCCTGGTCGCCTGGCTGGTGGCGCTGCTCCTGGTCGCCGAACCGCTGCGCAACTCCGGCCGCTACACCATGGCCGACGTGCTGGCCTTCCGGATGCGCCAGCGCCCGGTCCGCACCGCCGCCGGGGTCTCCACCATCGTGGTGTCGATCTTCTACCTGCTCGCCCAGATGGTCGGCGCCGGCTCGCTGGTCGCCCTGCTGCTCGGCGTCAGCGGCGACGGCCCCAAGCGCTGGACCATCGTCGCGGTCGGCGCCCTGATGGTCGTCTACGTCGCCGTCGGCGGCATGAAGGGCACGACCTGGGTGCAGATCGTCAAGGCGGTCCTGCTGATCGCCGGCACCGCCCTGATGACCGTCCTGGTGCTCGCCCGGTTCCACTTCAACCCCTCCGAGCTGCTCGGCGCCGCCGCCGAGGCCAGCGGCAAGGGCGCCGCCTTCCTGGAACCCGGCCTCAAGTACGGCGCCACCGGCACCAGCAAGCTGGACTTCCTCAGCCTCGGCATCGCCCTGGTCCTCGGCACCGCCGGCCTGCCGCACATCCTGGTCCGCTTCTACACCGTGCCCACCGCCAGGGCCGCCCGGAAGTCCGTGCTCTGGGCGATCGGCATCATCGGCGGCTTCTACCTGATGACCCTGGCCCTCGGCTTCGGCGCCGCCGCCCTGGTCGGACCCAAGACCATCAAGGCCTCCAACGCGGCCGGCAACACCGCCGCCCCGCTGCTCGCCGAGGAACTCGGCGGCGGCGCCGGGACCACCGGCGGCGCCGCCCTGCTCGCGGTGATCTCCGCGGTGGCCTTCGCCACCATCCTCGCCGTGGTCGCCGGACTCACCCTGGCCTCCTCGGCCAGCTTCGCCCACGACCTGTGGGCCAACGTCATCCGGCGCGGCAAGGCCACCGAGAAGGAGGAGGTCCGCTCGGCCAAGCTGGCCGCCGTCGCCATCGGCGCCCTCTCCATCGGCCTCGCCCTGTTCGCCGACAAGCTGAACACCGCCGCCCTGGTCGCCCTGGCCTTCGCGGTGGCCGCCTCGGCGAACCTGCCCACCCTGCTGTACTCGCTGTTCTGGAAGCGCTTCACCACCGCGGGCGCGGTCAGCTCGGTCTACGCGGGCCTGACCAGCTCGGTGCTGCTGGTGGTCTTCTCCACCGTGGTCTCCGGCAAGCCCACCTCGCTCCTCCCGCACAGCGACTTCCACTGGTTCCCGCTGGAGAACCCCGGCCTGGTCTCCATCCCGATCGGCTTCCTCGCCGGCTGGATCGGCACCCTGCTCTCCTCCGAGAAGGCCGACCCCGCGAAGTACGCTGAACTGGAGGTCCGCTCGCTGACCGGGCTGGGCGCCCACTAGCCGGACCGCGGCCCGCATCCCGGGACGCGATCGCTAAGCTGGCCCGACCCGCCCGTACGGTGGATCGGGCCGGCTTTCGACTCGTACCGGACAGGGGCCGCGGATGCTGCTCGACACCTACGGCCGACAGGCCGTGGACCTGCGCGTCTCACTCACCGACCGGTGCAACCTGCGCTGCACCTACTGCATGCCCGAGGAGGGCCTGCAGTGGCTGGCCAAGCCCGACCTGCTCACCGACGAGGAGATCGTCCGGCTGGTGGGCATCGCCGTCCGCGACCTGGGCGTCACCGAGGTCCGCTTCACCGGCGGCGAGCCGCTGCTGCGGCCCGGACTGGTCGGGATCGTCGCCGCCTGTGCCGGTCTGGAGCCCAGACCCGAGCTCTCGCTCACCACCAACGGGATCGGCCTGGCCAGGACCGCCGGGGCGCTCCGCGAGGCCGGCCTGGACCGGGTCAACGTCTCGCTGGACACCCTGGACGAGGACACCTTCTTCACCCTCACCCGCCGGCGCCGGCACCAGGACGTCCTCGCCGGGCTCGCCGCCGCCGAGGAGGCCGGGCTCACCCCGGTCAAGCTGAACGCCGTCCTGATGCGCGGCGTCAACGACCACGAGGCCGCCGACCTGCTCGGCTGGTGCCTGGACCACGGCTACGAACTGCGCTTCATCGAGCAGATGCCACTGGACGCGCAGCACGGCTGGGACCGCTCGCAGATGGTCACCGCCGAGGAGATCCTGGAACTCCTGCGCCGCCGGTTCACGCTCACCCCCGAGCCCTCAACCGCCCGCGGCGCCGCCCCCGCCGAGCGCTGGCTGGTGGACGGCGGCCCGGGGAGGGTCGGCGTGATCGCCTCGGTCACCCGGCCGTTCTGCCGGGCCTGCGACCGCACCCGGCTCACCGCCGACGGCCAGATCCGCAACTGCCTGTTCGCCACCGACGAGACCGACCTGCGGGGTGCCCTGCGGGACGGCGGCAGCGACGCCGAGATCGGCGAGCTGTGGCGGAAGGCGATGTGGGGCAAGAAGGCCGGCGCCGGCATCGACGACCCGTCGTTCCTGCAGCCGGACCGGCCGATGTCCGCCATCGGCGGCTGAGCGGGGTTCCGCAGGGGGTACCTCTCAGCCGGTGAACTCCGCGAAGGGGACGACGTCCTTCAGGAAGCCGCGGACGCCGAGGAACTGGGACAGCGGCTCGCGGTGGTCCTCGCAGGCCAGCCAGGTCTTCCGGCGGTCCGGCGTGTGCAGCTTCGGGTTGTTCCACACCAGGACCCACACGGCCGGCTGGCGGCAGCCCTTGCCCGAGCAGATCGGGGTGTCGGGGCCGTCCGCGCCGAACAGGGGGTGCGAGGGGGTGTCCATGGGGCTTGATCCTACGTGCCGCCGGGCATGACGACGCCGGGCAGCCACGGGGGGAGCTGCCCGGCGTCGGTCTGTCGCTCCGACGGGGGATGCGAAGCGCTAATGAAGTATGGCACGCCGGGACCCCCGAAAAGCCAGCTCTTTCATGATTAATTTGAGCTTGTTCTGAGGTTTCCGCCAGGCATAAGGCGCCATAAACGGACAGAACGGGCGGGGTGTTGAGGGCGCGTCAGTCCTGGTTCGAGGACTCGGGCGCGCGGCCGCCCCCACCGGTGCCGCCCGGCCCCAGCATCAGTGGGGTCTCCGGCGGCAGGTCGAAGGTGCTCGGCAGGCCCGGGGCGCGCTCCCGGCCGGCGTTGGCGATCACCACGGCGAAGTACGGCAGCAGCACGGCGCCGCCGAGCGCGGCGAAGGCGAGGATGCGCTGGACGTCCCAGAGGACCACGGCGAGCAGCACGCAGACCGTACGGACCAGCATCGAGATCACGTAGCGCCGCTGCCGGCCCCGGACGTCCTCGCTGAGACTGGTCCGGGCGCCGGTGATTCGGAAGACCTCGCTCCCGGAGCTCTTGCGCATGTCCAACCGCCCTCGTCCGTGCCCGCACCCCTGGCCCGGGCTGCCTCCCCACGGTACGCCGTCTTACCGGGCCCGGGGAGTGCGGGGCGGGCGGGTCGCCGGATCGGGCGCCGGCGGACGGCCGGGTTCCGGCGGGCACGGTTCGGGTGCCGGCGGGCTCCGGCGTCGGGGTTCGGGCTCCGGCGGGCGGGGTTCAGGCTCCGGCGGACACGGTGAGGAAGCGGGCGGGGACGTCCGAGGTCAGCCAGACGCCGTTGGCGCTGACCCGGAACTCGTGGCCCGCGGCGGCCATCGCGGCCGCGTCGACCACCAGCACCACCGGACGGCCGTGCCGGGAGCCCACCCGGACGGCGGTCTCGGTGTCCGCGGACAGGTGCACGTCGCGGCGGGCCATCGGGCGCAGCCCCTCGTCGAAGATCGCCCCCAGCACCCGTCCGGTGGTGCCGTGGTAGAGCACGGCGGGCGGGGTGGCCGGCGGCAGCCCGAGGTCCACCTCGACGGTGTGGCCCTGGCTGGCCCGGATCGAGCTCCCGTCCCCGGAGTAGGCGAACCGGCGCTTGTTGTTGGTGGCCACCACGTGGTCAAGCTCGGCGCGGGTCAGCGGGTTGCCCTTGGCGGCCAGCGCCCCGAGCAGGGTGTCGACCGGCACCCAGCCGGCCCCGTCCAGGACGATCCCGATCCGGCCGGGGTCGTGCCGCAGGATCCGGGCGAGCATCTTGGAGACCTTGACGGTCCGCTTCTCGTCCACTTCTCGATTCTCCGGCTCTGTGTGCGACGGCCTCCCCCGCCGTGGGGCGGGGGAGGCCGGAGAGCGCGGGGTCAGGAGGCCTGACTGACCGAGCTCATGTTGAAGTCCGGCACCCGGACCGGCGGCATCGCCGCCCGGGTGAACCAGTCGCCCCACTCGCGGGGCAGGCAGCGCTCGGTGCGGCCGACCTCGGTGATCCGGCCCAGCAGGTCCACCGGGGACTCGTTGAACCGGAAGTTGTTGGCCGCGCCCACCACCTCGCCGTTCTCCACCAGGTAGACGCCGTCCCGGGTCAGGCCGGTGAGCAGCAGGGTGGCCGGGTCCACCTCGCGGATGTACCAGAGGCAGGTGAGCAGCAGGCCGCGCTCGGTGCGGGCGATCATCTCGTCCAGGGTGGGGGCGGCGGCCTGGTCGGCCGTCTCGAGCACCAGGTTGTCGACCTCGGGGGTGACCGGGAGGCCGGACAGGCCGGCCGAGTGGCGGGTGCTGAGCAGGTTGGCCAGCGCGCCGTCGCGGATCCAGTCGGTCGGGGCGATCGGCAGGCCGTTGTCGAACACCGAGGTGTTCTCGCCGGAGGAGCGGGCCATGACGAACGGCGCCGCGTGCAGCCCGGGCTCGGCCGGGTCGGAGCGCAGGGTCAGCGGCAGCGGGCTGAGCTTCTCGCCGACCCGGGTGCCGCCGCCGGCCTTGGAGAACACCGAGCGGCCCTCGAAGGCGTCCCGGGCGCCGGCCGACCAGGTGAGGTACACCAGGAGGTCGGCGACGGCCGAGGGCGGCAGCAGGGCCTCGTACCGGCCGGCCGGCAGGTCCACCCGGCGGCGGCCCCAGGCCAGCCGCCTGGTGAGCGAGTCGTGCAGGGCGGTGACGTCCACGTCGGTGAAGTCCGCGGTGGCGGCGCCCGCCCAGGCGGAGCCGGTGAGGTCGGCGGTCTTGGCGTTCAGCTCCACCGAGCCGGTGGGCTGGTCGTGGCGCAGCCGGATGCCGGTGGAGGTGCCGAGGTAGCTGCTGGTGAGCTCGTGCCGGGCGAAGCCGTACAGCAGCTCGCCGGCGGCGCGGGCCCGGCCGAAGGCCTCGCCGAGGGCGGGGGCGAAGCGGGTGAACACGTCGATCGAGGTCTCGGCCGGGGGCTCGGTGAAGTCCTTGGCGACCGGGCCGCCGGAGACCAGCGGCTGCGCGTCCTCGGCCGGGCCGGCCTCGCGGGCGGCGGCCTCGGCGGCGCGGACCAGGCTCTCCACCTCGTCCAGGGTGACCGCCTCGCGGGCGACCACGCCGGAGGCGGTGCCCTGCCCGCCGTCCACCGTGGAGATCACGGTGAGCTTGCGGCCGCGGGTGACGCCGTTGGTGGTCAGGCCGTTGCCGGCCCAGCGCAGGTTGGCGGTGGACTCCTCGTCGGCGATCACCACGCAGCCGTCCGCGGTGGAGAACTCCAGTGCCCGCTCGACCAGTTCGTGGGGGTGGATCTGGGGCATCAGTGACCCGCCTCCTGCTGGGTGTTGAGCACGTTGACGTTGCGGAACAGCGCGGACGGGCAGCCGTGGCTGACCGCCGCGATCTGGCCCGGCTGGGCCTTGCCGCAGTTGAAGGCGCCGCCGAGCACGTAGGTCTGCGGGCCGCCGACGGCGCTCATCGAGCCCCAGAAGTCGGTGGTGGTGGCCTGGTACGCGAAGTCCTTGACCTGGCCGGCCAGCCGGCCGTTCCGGATCGCGAAGGCGCGCTGGCCGGTGAACTGGAAGTTGTAGCGCTGCATGTCGATCGACCAGGAGCGGTCGCCGACGATGTACAGGCCGTTCTCCACCTGGGAGACCAGCCCGTCGGTGTCCGGGCCGCCGGCGACCGGCTGCAGCGAGACGTTGGCCATCCGCTGCACCGGGACGTGCCCGGGGGAGTCGGCGAAGGCGCAGCCGTTGGACCGGCCGAGGCCCTTGAGCTTCGCCATCCGGCGGTCGAGCTGGTAGCCGACCAGGGTGCCGTCCTTGACCAGGTCCCAGGCCTGGGTCGCCACGCCCTCGTCGTCGTACCCGATGGTGGCCAGGCCGTGCTCGGCGGTGCGGTCGCCGGTGACGTGCATCAGCTCGGAGCCGTACGCCAGGCTGCCGAGCTTGTCGAAGGTGGCGAAGGAGGTGCCGGCGTACGCGGCCTCGTAGCCCAGCGCCCGGTCCAGCTCGGTGGCGTGGCCGATCGACTCGTGGATGGTCAGCCACAGGTTGGACGGGTCGATCACCAGGTCGTAGCTGCCGGCCTCGACGCTCGGGGCCTTCATCTTCTCGGCCAGCAGGGTGGGGAGTTCGGCCAGTTCGGCGTCCCAGTCCCAGCCGGTGCCGCGCAGGTACTCCCAGCCCCGGCCGACCGGCGGGGCGATGGTGCGCATCGAGTCGAAGGCGCCGGTCCGCTCGTCCACCGAGGTGGCCTCCAGCCACGGGTGCAGCCGGACGCGCTGCTGGGTGGTGGTGGTGCCGGCGGTGTCGGCGTAGAACTTGTTCTCCTGCACGGTCAGCAGGGCGGCCTGGACGTGCGAGACGCCCTCGGCGGCCAGCAGCCGGCTGCTCCAGTCGGCGAGCAGCGCGGTCTTCTCGGCGTCCGGCACCTCGAACGGGTTGACCTCGTAGGAGGAGACCCAGGTGGTGTCCGGGTAGACCGGCTCCTCGGCCAGCTCCACCAGGTCCGTGGACCCAGCGGCGCGGCTGATCCCGCCGGAGAGCCGGGCCACCGCGACCGCCTGCTCGGCGACCCGGGCGGCGGCCTGCGCGGTCAGGTCCACGCCGGCCGCGAAGCCCCATGCGCCGTCCAGCAGCACCCGGACGGCGAAGCCCAGTTGAACGGTGTCCGCGCTGCTCGACAGCCTGGCGTCGCGCAGCCGCCAGGAGGCGCTGCGGACCCGCTCCAGGCGGAAGTCCGCGTGCGCGACGCCCAGTTCGCGGGCCCGGGTGAGGGCGGCGTCGGCGAGCGCGCGCAGCGGGTAGGCGAGGAACAGCGGATCGACGGGTGGCGTCGGCATCGGGCTCCCTGGGTCGGATCGGGCAGGTGTGTCCGATCGCATCATTGCCCGTCCACCGCCTTGGGGGCCAGGGGATTTGCCGTCGGCGTGTCAGCCCTCCCACGGCGCCGGCGCACCGGCCACAGCGGCCCGTCCGCCGCCGCCCGTCCGCCGCCGCCCGTCCGCCGCCGGGTCAGCCGAGGTTGAGCGACCGGTCGACCAGCCCGTACAGCTTCTGGTTGTCGGCGGACGGGTCGGGGCCCGCCTTGTCGCCGTGGTGCCGGACGAACCGGACGGTGAGGTGCAGCACCCGGCCGTCGCGGACCATGAACTGCTCCATCGCCTCGTTGGCCGGCGGGTTGCTCAGACAGGGGTAGTCGTCCTCGGCCCGGGTGCTGTACGCGTACTCGATCTCGGCGGCCTCCACGTCCCCGCCGTGCACCACCGACTGCGGCTCGTGCACCACCTGGACGTGGAACTCGTCCGGCTCCTTGGCGTTGCAGAAGGTGCCGCGGCCGGCCTTCACCGCGCGGAGCCGCTCCTGGGCGTACTCCGTCGCGGACTTCGCGGCCTTGCCCTCGTCCTTGATCCGGATCTGGACCCGGTTGTCGGGGCTGGCGAAGTTGACCTCCTTCACCCCCTGCCGGATGGAGAAGGCGTCGGGGACGGCGATGCCCAGGCCCAGCGCGGACACCCGGTGGCCCGAGTACCCGGCCGGCACGCTGGTCGGCGACGGCGCCCCGTCCGGCCGCAGCACCAGCCAGCCGGCGGTGCCGCCGATCGCGAGGACGGCCAGGCCGGCGACGACGGGGAGCAGCCAGGACGAGCCCTTCCGGGCCGGCTCCGGCGCCGGAGGCTCCGCGGACTCGGCGGGCTCCGCCGGTGCCGCCGTCGGGCGGAGCCGGACCGTCGCGGGCGTGTCGGCGGGCGGTTCGCCCGGGGGCAGCGGGGTGGTGGGCTCGGTCGGGGTCGGCTCGGCGGCCGGCTCGGGAACGAACAGCTCCGCCGCCCGGGCGGCGGTCGGCCGGCGCTCCGGGTCCCGCTCCAGCAGGGCCATCACCGGCCCGGCCAGCGCCCCCGCCCGGCGCGGCGCCGGCAGCGGGTCCTGGACGATCGCCAGCAGGGTGCCCTGGGTGGACTGCCGCCGGTACGGGTGCACCCCCTCCAGCGCCTCGTACAGCACCAGGCCGAGCGCCCACATGTCGTCGGCCGGCCCGGGCCGCAGCCCGCCGGCGCGCTCGGGGGAGAGGTACGGCACCGAGCCGACCACCATCCCGGTCCGGGTCAGGTCGGTGGAGCCCTCCACCCGGGCGATGCCGAAGTCGGTGAGGACGACCTCCCCGGACGGGGTGCGCATGATGTTGGCCGGCTTCACGTCCCGGTGCACCACCCCGGCGGCGTGCACCTCGGCCAGCGCCCCGCACAGCGCCCGGCCCATCGCGGCGACCTCCGCCACCGTGGCCGTGCCCGCCGACAGCCAGGACTCCAGGCTCTCGCCCTCGATCAGCTCCATCACCAGCCAGGGCAGGCCGTCGACGGTCTCGATGTCGTGCACCCGGACCACGTTCGGGTGCCGCAGCCGGGCCGCGGCCTGCGCCTCCCGCTCCAGCCGGCGGTAGAACTCCTCCAGCGAGCGCTGGTCGACCCCGGCGGGCGGGGACGGCTCCTTGAGCGCCACCGGGCGCCGCATCCGCTCGTCCACCGCCCGCCAGACGGTCCCCATGCCGCCGCGGCCGAGCCGCTCCTCCAGCCGGTACCGGCCGGCCAGCAGCGTGCCCGGCGCGACGGCCGCCCTTCCGCTTCCCCCGAAGTCGTCCATGGCGCACCATCTTGACGGTTCGGCACCCGGGACGTCACCCCGGGTGCCCGTGGTGACCGCGGGTGACGGTGGGTCGGGCCACGCCGGGCCCGGTCCGGGGAGCACCTGCCGTACCGCCCGGGGGTGTCAGGCGATCGTCTCCCACCAGCCGTCCGGGGCGGTGGGGGCGTCGACGTCCACCCGCTCGCCGGGGCGGGGGACGACCAGCGGGACCGCCTGCGCCTTGGCCTCGGCGAGGAGCCGCTCGATCGGCTCCGACCACGGGTGCAGGCCCAGGTTGAAGGTGCACCAGTGGACCGGCACCAGCAGCCCGGCCTTCAGGTCCAGATGCGCCCGGACCGCGTCCTCCGGGGTCATGTGGATGTCCGCCCACGCCTCGTCGTACGCGCCGATCTGCACCAGCGCCGCGTCGAACGGGCCGTGCTGCTCGCCGATCCTCGCGTAGCCCTCGAAGTACCCGGAGTCGCCGGTGTAGTAGACCCTGCGGTCCGGGCCGGCGATCACCCAGGAACCCCAGAGGGTGGTGTTGCGGGTGGTGCCGCGGCCGGAGAAGTGGTGCGCCGAGGTCAGGGTCAGCGTGAGGTCGCCGAGCGTGCAGGTCTCGTCCCAGTCCAGCTCGATGATCCGGTGCTCGGGCACGCCCCAGCGGCGCAGGTGGCCGCCGATGCCCAGCGGCACCGCGAACGGCGCCGACTGCAGCTCGACCAGCCGCTTCACCGTCGCCATGTCCAGGTGGTCGTAGTGGTCGTGTGAGATCAGCACCGCGTCCACCCGGGGCAGCTCCTCCAGCTCCACCGGCGCGGGGTGCAGTCGCTTCGGGCCCAGGTGCGCGGAGGGCGAGCAGCGGTCGCTCCAGATCGGGTCCAGCAGCACCCGGCTGCCCTCGACCTCCACCAGCGCCGAGGCGTGCCCGTACCAGACGATCTCCACGCCCTCGGCGGCCGGCCGGTCGGGCTCGTACGCCGGGCGGACGGTGGGCACCGGCGTGCTCGGCACCCGCCCGGTGCGCTCGAACAGCATCCGGCGCACGGTGTCCAGGCCCGGGCCGCTCGGCGCCGGGAAGGCCAGCTCGGAGGGTGCGTTGTGGAACACCCCGTCGCGGAACTGCGGGGAGTTCCGGATCCGCTCCTCCCGGGAGCCGTCGGGCCGGCGGCCGAACGCGGCCGGGACGTCCCGCAGCGACCAGGCGGCGGCACCGGCCGCGGTCGCCAGCGCCGTCAGGGCCAGCAGCCGGGTCCGCCGGCCGCCCATGTGCGCCTTCTTCATACGTGCTCCGCGGTCTCGATCCGATCTCCCGCCGGGCACGGCTGCGGCAGCCGCCCGGCCCACGGGGCAACGGCCGGGACCGGCCCGGTTGTTCCCGCCGCGAGCCGCGCTTCCGGCGGTTCGGTGCTCCGTGCCCGCATTGTCGGAATGCGACAGTTCCCAGGTGGCGGACCTGTCGGAGCCCTATTCGCCGCAGTCCGCGCCGGACCGATAGCGTCACACTGCGTACGCGTGTGCCGTACGCGGACGCGGCCCGGACGGCACTGACCACCGGGCCACCGGCCAATGAGGAGAAAGGTGGGACCGTTGAGCCGCTCGGTTCTGGTCACCGGAGGCAACCGGGGCATCGGCCTCGCGATCGCCCAGGCGTTCGCCGAGAACGGCGACAAGGTCGCCATCACCAGCCGCTCGGGCGAGGTCCCGGCGGAGCTGGCGAAGTACGACGTGATCGCGGTCCGCGCCGACATCACCGACGCCGAGCAGGTCGACCGGGCGTTCACCGAGATCGAGGCCGCGCACGGCCCGGTCGAGGTCCTGGTCGCCAACGCCGGCATCACCAAGGACACCCTGCTGCTCCGGATGTCCGAGGAGGACTTCACCTCCGTCCTGGACACCAACCTGACCGGCACCTTCCGGGTGGTCAAGCGCGCCTCCGCGAAGATGCTTCGGGCCCGCAAGGGCCGGATCGTGCTGATCTCCTCGGTCGTCGGCCTCACCGGCTCGCCCGGCCAGGTCAACTACGCCGCCTCCAAGGCCGGCCTGGTGGGCTTCGCCCGCTCGCTGGCCCGAGAGCTCGGCTCCCGCAACATCACCGTCAACGTGGTCGCCCCCGGCTTCGTCGACACCGACATGACCGCCGTGCTCAGTGACGAGCGCCGCGCGGAGATCGTCGCCGGCGTGCCGCTCGGCCGCTACGCCGCCCCCGCCGAGATCGCCTCGGCCGTGCGCTTCCTCTCCTCCGACGAGGCCGCATACATCACCGGAGCCGTCATTCCCGTGGACGGCGGATTGGGCATGGGTCACTGATCATGAGTGGAATCCTCGAGGGCAAGCGCATTCTGATCACCGGTGTGCTGATGGAGTCGTCCATCGCCTTCCACACCGCGAAGCTGGCCCAGGAGCAGGGCGCGGAGATCATCCTCACCGCCTTCCCGCGGCCCAGCCTCACCGAGCGCATCGCCAAGAAGCTGCCGAAGCCCGTCAAGGTCCTGGAGCTGGACGTCTCCAGCGAGGAGCAGCTGGCCGGCATCGCCGACCAGGTCCGCGAGCACCTGCCCACCCTGGACGGCATCGTCCACTCCATCGGCTTCGCGCCGCAGGACGCGCTGGGCGGCAACTTCCTCGACACCCCGTGGGAGTCGGTCGCCACCGCGATGCAGGTCTCCGCGTTCTCGCTGAAGTCGCTGACCATGGCGCTGCTCCCGCTGATGCAGGACGGCGGCTCGGTGGTCGGCCTGACCTTCGACGCGCAGTACGCCTGGCCGCAGTACGACTGGATGGGCCCCGCCAAGGCGGCGCTGGAGTCCACCAACCGCTACCTGGCGCGCTACCTCGGTGAGCGGAACATCCGCTGCAACCTGATCTCGGCCGGTCCGATCGGCTCGATGGCCGCCAAGTCCATCCCGGGCTTCGGCGAGCTGGCCGACACCTGGAACCACCGCTCGCCGCTGAAGTGGGACCTCTCCGACCCGGAGCCGGCCGGCCGCGGCGTCGTCGCGCTGCTGTCGGACTGGTTCCCGAAGACCACCGGCGAGATCGTCCACGTCGACGGCGGCCTGCACGCGATCGGGGCCTGACGGCCCCGGTCGACCCAGGGGCGCGGGGGACTGCGCGAAGCGGGAGGGCACACGTTGCACTCTTCCGACTTCGCGCAGTTCCCCGCGCCCCTTGTGGTTGCCCGGTAGCCCGGTCGCCTTCGGTCAGTCGTTGCAGGCGCCGATGGCGCGGCCCGCCTCGACGGAGGCGCGGGCGGCGTCGCGGGTGCGGATGGCGTCGAGGATGCCGTCGTGGCCGATGTACCGGTCGGCGATCAGTTCCGGGCCGACGTCGTGCCGCAGGTGGGCGCGGGTCACCTCGCCGAGGTCCGCGTAGACCTCGGCCAGTACGTCGTTGTGGGCGGCCGCCACCACGGCCTGGTGGAACGCGGCGTCCGCCTGGACGAAGTCCTCGGCGTCGCCGGACTCCCACGCCCGCTCCCGCCGGGCCAGCGCGGCCTCCAGCAGCTCCAGGTCCCGCTCGGTGCGCCGGACGGCGGCGAGGCCCGCGGCGGAGGTCTCCAGGGTGGCGCGGAGCTCGGCCACCTGGTCCTGGTCGGCGTCCGCGAAGCGGCGGTGCATCACCCCGGCCAGCTCGCTGGTGGCGAGCACGTACGTGCCCGAGCCCTGCCGGATGTCCAGCAGCCCGTTGTGGGCCAGGGCCCGGACGGCCTCGCGGACGGTGTTCCGGGCGACCCCCAGCTGCTCGACCAGCTCGGCCTCGGTGGGGATGCGCGAGCCGACCGGCCACTCGCCCGAGGTGATCTGGGCCCGCAGCTGCGCGATCACCTGATCGGAGAGCGGGGTGCGGCGGGTGCTCGACAGCGCCATGGGACTCCTAGCTTCTCGGTGGACACGATCAGGATACCGAGGTGCGCCAATTCATCCCATGATTCTATGATGGCTCCTATGTCTACCGCAGCGGAACCCGCCACCACCCTCCGCACCGACGTCCCACCGGCCCCGGCCGCCCGCGCCCCCAAGGCGCTGGGCGCCCTGCTGGTGGTCGCCGTCGTGGCCGCCGCGCTCAACCTGCGCCCGGTGGTCACCAGCCTCGGACCGGTACTCGACAGCGTCCGGACCGACCTCGGGATGAGCGCCGCCGTCGCCGGCCTGCTGACCGCCGTACCGGCGCTCTGCTTCGCCGTCTTCGGCATCGCCGCCCCGGCGCTGGCCCGGCGGATCGGGCCGATCGCGGTGGTCGCCGCCGGCATGGGGGCCATCGCGCTCGGTGTGCTGGCCCGCTCCTTCACCGGCTCCACCGCCGTCTTCCTGCTGCTCACCGCGGTGGCGCTGGCCGGGGTGGCGGTCGCCAACGTGCTGCTGCCGGTGGTGATCAAGCGGTACTTCCCGCAGCGGGTCGGCCCGATGATCGGCCTCTACTCGATGGCCCTCTCGGTCGGCACCTCCGCCGCGGCCGCCGCCACCGTGCCGCTGACCGGCGCGCTCGGCGGGAACTGGCGGCTCGGCCTCGGCGCCTGGGGCCTGCTCGCCGCGGCCGCCGCGGTCCTGTGGCTGGTCACGCTGTTCCTGCGCCGCGAGCGCTCCTCCGCCACGGCCGCTGCCCGGGCCGCCGCCAGGCTGCCGATCCTGCGCAGCCGTACCGCGTGGGCGCTGGCGCTGTTCTTCGGCCTGCAGTCCACCAGCGCGTACGCCGCGATGGGCTGGCTGCCCAAGATCTACCAGGACGCCGGGGTCTCGGCCGGCGCCTCCGGGGTGCTGCTGGCCGAGGTGATGGCGGTCAGCGTCCCCGCCTCCTTCGTGCTGCCGAACCTCGCCGCCCGCCGGGGCGACCAGCGGATCTTCGTGGTGGTGCTGGGCCTGTGCGGCATCGCCGGCTTCACCGGCCTGCTGTTCGCCGCCGGTACCGCACCCTGGCTGTGGGCCGGCCTGGTCGGCCTGTCGATGTGCGCCTTCCCGCTCGCCCTCACCATGCTCGGCCTGCGCGCCCGCACCCCCGGCGGGGTCACCCAGCTCTCCGCCTTCGCCCAGAGCCTCGGCTACCTGATCTCCGTCCCGGGCCCGATCGTCATCGGCGGCCTGTACCAGTCCACCGGCGGCTGGACGGTGCCGCTGGCCTTCCTGGCCCTGCTGCTGGTGCCGCAGATCCTGGTCGGCCTGCGCGCGGGCCTGGCCCGGCACATCGAGGACGAGGCCGTCCGTTAGGGTTCATGCCATGCCAGTTCTCGAACCGAACCCCCAGGACGGCCGCAAGAAGCTGCTCCAGCTGCTCGGCGTGATCGCCGGCATCGTGGTGCTGGTGGGCATCGTCGCCTCCGTCGCCCAGAACCTGGGCTGACCCCGCACACCGGGGGCGTGCGGCGACCGGCCGCACCCCTGCGGGTGGCGGTGATCCCGAGGCCGCGCCCGGAGGGTGATTTTCTGCAAAGCTCTGGGGGTATGAGCGCCGACATGCCCCGAAGGATCATCGTTCTCCGTCACGCGAGGGCCGACTGGCCCAACCAGGTGGCCGACCACGAGCGGCCGCTCGCCGACCGCGGCCGGCTCCAGGCCGCCGACGCCGGCCGCTGGCTGGCGGACTCCGGCATCAACCCCGACTACGTGCTCTGTTCCACCTCCCTGCGCACCCGGGAGACGTGGAAGCTGGTCGCCCACGAGCTGCCCAAGCGCCCGCGGAAGACGGCCTACGAGGAGCGGGTCTACGAGGCCAGCCCCGGCCAGATCATCGAGGTCCTCCAGGAGACCCCGGAGGATCACAGCGACGTCCTGCTGGTCGGCCACAACCCCGGGGTGCTCGGGCTGACCCAGGTGCTCGCCGGGGACGAGGGCGACCGGGAGGCGCTCAACCAGCTGCGGCTCGGCGGGTTCCCGACGGCGGCCATCGCGGTGCTCAGCTTCGGCGGACCGTGGAAGGGCGTCGAACCGGGCGTCGCGCGGCTGGACACCTTCCACAGCCTCCCCGAGTAACCCGGAGGACCACCAGGGGCGCGGGCTCCCCACGCCCCTGGTGCCCGCTGTCAGTCGGTCGGGGTACCGTCCAGCTCGTCGGCCGCCTCGACCTCCTCGCGGGTGATCCCCAGCAGGTACAGCACGGTGTCCAGGAACGGCACGTTGACCGCCGTGTCTGCGGCCTCGCGGACCACCGGCTTGGCGTTGAACGCCACGCCGATCCCGGCCGCGTTCAGCATGTCCAGGTCGTTGGCGCCGTCGCCGATCGCCACCGTCTGCGCCACCGGCACCTGCGCCTGCTCGGCGAACCGGGCCAGCCAGCGCGCCTTGCCCGCGCGGTCCACGATCTCGCCGGTCACCCGTCCGGTGAACCTGCCGTCCACCACCTCCAGGGTGTTGGCGGCGGCGAAGTCCAGCCCGAGCAGCTCCACCAGGTGGTCGGTGACCTGGGTGAACCCGCCGGAGACGATGCCGACCTGGTAGCCCAGCCGCTTCAGGGTGCGGATAAAAAAAAAAAAAAAAAAAAAAAAAAAAAAAAAAAAAAAAAAAAAAAAAAAAAAAAAAAAAAAAAAAAAAAAAAAAAAAAAAAAAAAAAAAAAAAAAAAAAAAAAAAAAAAAAAAAAAAAAAAAAAAAAAAAAAAAAAAAAAAAAAAAAAAAAAAAAAAAAAAAAAAAAAAAAAAAAAAAAAAAAAAAAAAAAAAAAAAAAAAAAAAAAAAAAAAAAAAAAAAAAAAAAAAAAAAAAAAAAAAAAAAAAAAAAAAAAAAAAAAAAAAAAAAAAAAAAAAAAAAAAAAAAAAAAAAAAAAAAAAAAAAAAAAAAAAAAAAAAAAAAAAAAAAAAAAAAAAAAAAAAAAAAAAAAAAAAAAAAAAAAAAAAAAAAAAAAAAAAAAAAAAAAAGCGTCCGGGCCCCCGGGGTCAGCCGGACCTCGGTGCGGACCTTCTCTGTGACCGTGGCGTCCAGGCCCGCCAGCAGCGCCACCCGGGCCCGCAGCGACTCGGCGAAGTCCAGCTCGCCCCGCATCGCGGCGGCGGTGACCTCGGCGACCTTCTCCTCGCAGCCGGCGTGGGCGGCGAAGAGCTCGATCACCTCGTCCTGGATCAGCGTGGAGTCCACGTCCATCACCACCAGGCGCTTGGCCCGGCGGTGCAGGCCGGCCGGGACGACCGCGATGTCCACCAGCTGGGCCGCGGCCTCGGGGGCCAGCACGGCGCGCAGCTCCTCGGTGGCCACACCCGACACCGCCAGCTCCACCGCGGTCACCGGGTACTTGGCGAGCCGGAAGACACGGTCGATGTTGCCGCCCGCCTCGGAGACCCGGCCGGTCAGCGCGGCCACGGCGGTGGCGGTCAGCGGGTGACCGAGCACGGTGACGTGCGAGCGGCCCTCCCGGCGGGGGCGGTTGTCGCCGATGCCGGAGATGATCTCCGCCTGGAGCTTGAGGTCCTCCGCCCAGCGGTGCACGGTGGACCGCAGCGCGCCCTCCGCTCCCGGTACGGCCGGGGGAGTGACCAGGGCGCACAGCGTTATCCGGCCACGGGTGACCACTTGCTCGATGTCGATCACGTCGACGCCGAACGCGCCGAGCGTGGCGAACAGGCCGGCGGTGATGCCGGGCCGGTCCTTGCCGAACACCTTGACCAGCAGGGTGCGCTCGTCGCCGGAGGTCCGTGGCTGCGGGGCGGGGAGGGGCTCGGCGGCCGGAACATATCCATTCATGGTGTCCCCCACGCTACCGGCCCCGGGCCGGGTCGACGCCACCCGTCCGCCCGCTGGGACACCGCCGTCACCAGCGATTCAGCGATGTGTTGCCGCCTGGTCACAGTCCGCGGGCCCGACTTTCGAGTACGGCCGCGAGGCTGGAATGATTCCCCCCGTCATATCAGGATCATCGGGGGACCGGAGAGCGGGGCGGGCGGAGTGCCGCAACTCGTAGTAGACGTCAGCGGGCAGCAGCGGGTCCTCGATCCGGGCCGGGCCTACACCATCGGACGCGACCCGAACGCGGACTTCCCGTTCGACGACGCCCGGGTCTCGTGGCGGCACGCCACGATCTCGTTCAACGGCGCCAACTGGCAGCTGGACGACCACGGTTCCACCAACGGCAGCTTCGCCGGCGGAGTCCGTACCCAGAGTACCCAGCTGTACCCGGGCGCCGTCGTCCACCTCGGCAACGCGCAGAACGGACCGCGGCTCGCCTTCTCCGCCCCGGCCGCCGCGCCCGCCGCCCCGGCGGCGGCGGTGCCCGAGCAGCAGGTGGGCATCCACGAGGCCACCACCAGCCGGGCGCCCGCCGGCGCGTTCCGCCAGGAGCCCGGCCCGGCCGCCCAGCCGCCCGTGTTCCAGCAGTGGGACACCCCGGCGCCGCAGCCGGTCCACCAGGGCCACCAGCCGGTCAACGCGACCCCGGTGCCCGGCATGGGCAACCCGACCATGGTCCGCAGCCTCACGGCGGGCATGCGCACCATCCGGATCGGCCGCGCCCTCGACAACGACATCGTGGTCTCCGACCTCCAGGTCTCCCGCCACCACGCCGAGCTGCGCCAACTGGCGGACGGCCGCTGGGAGATCGTCGACCTCGGCAGCCACAACGGGATCTTCCTCAACGGCCAGCCGGTCCAGCGCCAGCTGATGGGCCCGCAGGACCGCCTCACCGTCGGCCACTCCTCCTTCGTGCTGGTCGGCGACCAGCTGCAGGAGTTCGTCGACACCGGCGAGGTCACCTTCTCCGCCCACCACCTGACCGTCGAGGTCGACTTCAAGGGCGGCAAGAAGGTCCTGCTCAACGACGTCAGCTTCGCCGTCCCGGAGAAGTCCCTGGTCGCCGTGATCGGCCCGTCCGGCTCCGGCAAGTCCACCCTGCTGCGCGCCCTCACCGGCTACCGCCCCGCCGACCGCGGCGAGGTGCTGTACGACGGCCGCAACCTCTACAAGCAGTTCGCCGAGCTCCGCTCCCGGATCGGCCTGGTCCCGCAGTCCGAGATCCTGCACAAGGAACTCACCGTCCGCACCGGCCTCAAGTACGCGGCCCGGCTGCGCTTCCCCGGCGACACCGAGGCCGCCGAGCGCGAGCGCCGGATCGACGAGGTGCTGTACGAGCTGCGCCTGGACAAACGGGCCGACAACCGGATCACCGCCCTCTCCGGCGGCCAGCAGAAGCGCGTCTCGGTCGCCCTGGAGCTGCTCACCAAGCCCTCGCTGATCTTCCTGGACGAGCCCACCTCCGGCCTCGACCCGGGCATGGACCGCGAGGTCATGCAGACCCTGCGCGGCCTCGCCGACGACGGCCGCACGGTCCTCGTGGTCACCCACTCGGTCGCCGAACTCGCGCTCTGCGACCGGCTGCTGGTGATGGCCCCGGGCGGCTCGGTGGCGTACTTCGGCCCGCCGTCGGAGGCCCTGCACTTCTTCGGCTACGAGACCTGGGCCGACGTCTTCCAGGCCTTCGAGAACTACCCCGACCACGACTGGGCCGGCCGCTACCGCGGCTCGGTGCACTACCGGCAGTACTCCGCCGACGTGGACGCCCCGGTCCAGCAGGCCGCCGCGAGCGTGCCGCGCGACCAGGTCCGCCCGCCGAAGCCGCAGAGCTGGGGCTCCCAGCTGTGGACGCTGATCAGCCGCTACCTCGCGGTGATCGCCTCCGACAAGGGCTTCATGCTGCTGTCCCTGCTGCTGCCGCTCATCCTCGGCGCGGTCTCCATGGTCATCCCCGACAAGGGCTGCGGCCTGGTCGCCTGCGGGCAGAGCGGCCGCAACGACTACGCCCGGCTGATCCTCATGGTGGTCGCCTTCAGCGCCTGCCTCTCCGGCTCGGCCAACTCCGTCCGAGAACTGATCAAGGAACGGGCGATCTACGAACGGGAACGGGCCACCGGCCTGTCCCGCTCCGCCTACCTGATGTCGAAGATCATCGTGCTCGGCGCGGTCAGCTTCGTCCAGGGCGCGGTCATCTCCGCCGTCGCCTTCGCCGCCCGTACCCTGCCCGCCGAGGGCCTGATCTTCACCTCCGCCCCCGCGGTGGAGATGACCATCGGCGTCATCCTGCTGAGCTTCGTCTCGATGATGGTCGGCCTGGCCATCTCGGCCCTGGTGAAGACCGCCGAGAAGACCATGCCGCTGCTGGTGATGTTCGCCATCGTCCAGATGGTGTTCACCGGTGCGATCTTCCAGCTGTTCGACAAGCCCGGCCTGGAGCAGTTCGCCTGGCTGATGCCCGCCCGCTGGGGCGTCGCCGCCGCCGGCAACACCCTCGACCTGGCGCACGTCTCCCCGGTCGCGTTCGACGACAACCGCCAGCCGCTGATCGATGCGCTCTGGGACCACAGCATCGGGATCCTGATCCTCAACTGGCTGGTCCTGATCGTCATCTCCACCGGCCTCGCCTTCCTGGTCGAGCGGCTGCTGCGCCGCCACGAGCCCGAGGTGATGCAGGAGGGCTGACGCCCGGAGCCCGTCAGGGGCGCGCGGGGCACCTCCCGGCCACCGGCCGGGACGTGCGCCGCGCGCCCCTTCCGTCGTTCCGGCCCGCTCTTCCGGTCCGTCGCCTCGGGCCGTCGTTCAGGGCCCGACGACCTAGGTCCCCGGCCCGACGCGGCACCCGGTGACCCGGCGGTAGCGTGGGGGCATGTCGTCGGACGTCCCCTCCCCGGTCTGCGATCCCAACCTCGGCGGGATCGAGGCGGTCAGCTCGGCGGTCCTCGCGATGAGCCGCCACCTGGAGGTCCGCGAGGTCCTCCGGCGGATCACCGCCTCCGCCCGCAGCCTGCTCGGCGCCGAGTACGCCGCCCTCGGCGTCCCCGACGACCACGGCGGCTTCGCCCAGTTCGTGGTGGACGGCGTCACCGACGAGCAGTGGAAGGCCATCGGCCCGCTGCCCCGCCAGCACGGCGTGCTCGCCACGATGCTGCACGACCTGAGGCCCACTCGCCTCACCGACGTCCGCCGGGCCCCCGCCTTCGAGGGCTGGCCCTCCGCCCACCCCGAACTCACCGACTTCCTCGGCATGCCGGTCGTCGACGACGGCGAGATCATCGGCGCCCTCTTCCTCGCCAACAAGGACGGCGGCTTCACCGCCCAGGACGAGGAACTCCTGCGCATCCTCGCCGCCCACGCCGCCCTCGCCCTCGGCAACGCCCGCCTCTACGAGCGCAGCCGCGAGCTCACCCTGGCCGGCGAGCGCGCCAGGATCGCCCACGACCTGCACGACGCCGTCTCGCAGAAGCTCTTCTCGCTCCGGCTGACCGCCAAGGCCGCCGCCACCCTGGTCGACCGCGACCCGGCCCGGGCCCGCGCCGAACTCGCCGAGGTGGCCCGGCTCGCCGCCGAGGCCGCCGACGAACTCCGCGCCGTCGTCGTCGAGTTGCGCCCCGCCGCGCTGGAGGAGGACGGCCTGGTGGCCACCCTCGCCTCCCAGGTCCAGGTCCTCGACCGGGCCCACAGCGCCGCCGTCACCTTCGCCACCGACGGCGTCCGCGCCCTGCCGCCCGCCCAGGAGGCGGCACTCCTGCGGGTCGCCCAGGAGGCCCTGCACAACGCCCTGCGCCACTCCGGTGCCGCCGGGGTCGGCGTCACCCTCACCGGCACCCCGCACCGCGGCGCGCTGCTGCGGATCGCCGACGACGGCCGCGGCTTCGACCCGGAATCCGTCCGCCGGGCCGGCCGCCACCTCGGCCTGGTCTCCATGCGGGACCGCGCCGCCGCCGTCGGCGGCACCCTCAGCCTGGAATCCCGCCCCGGCCAGGGGACGGTCGTCGAGATGGAGGTCCCCGGTGCCTGAGCACGAGTCACCGATCCGCGTCCTGCTGGTCGACGACCACCAGGTGGTCCGGCGCGGGCTGCGCACCTTCCTGGAGGTCCAGGACGACATAGCGGTGGTCGGCGAGGCCGCGGACGGCGCCGAGGCCGTCGCCAAGACCCGGGAACTCGCCCCGGACGTCGTCCTGATGGACCTCAAGATGCCCGGTGTGGACGGGATCGAGGCGCTCCGCACGCTCAAGGACCAGGGCATCCGGGCCCGGGTGCTGATCGTCACCAGCTTCACCGAGCACCGGACCATGGTGCCCGCCCTCAAGGCCGGGGCCGCCGGGTACGTGTACAAGGACGTCGACCCGGAGGCGCTGGCCGGCGCGATCCGGTCGGTGCACGCCGGGCACGTGCTGCTCCAGCCGGAGCTCGCCGAGGCCCTGCTCGCGGACGGCGGCGGGCGGGCGCCGCAGGGGCGCGGCGGCGCGCTCACCGACCGCGAGCGCGAGGTGCTCGGGCACATCGCGGACGGGCGCTCCAACCGGGAGATCGCGCGGGCGCTGCACCTGTCCGAGAAGACGGTGAAGACCCACGTCTCCAACATCCTGATGAAGCTCGACCTCGCCGACCGCACCCAGGCCGCCCTCTGGGCGGTCCGCAACGCGGCCGGCTGACCTGGGTCCCGGGGTGACCGGAGGGGCGGGCGTCAGTGCGGGATCGCGTCGATCAGTTCCTGGGCGCCCTGGCGCTTGAGGGCGAGGGCGGTGGAGGTGCCCAGGTCCTCGGGGGAGAGGGCGCCGGCCCACTCGTGGGCGTCCAGGATCCGCTTCCCGTCCGGCGAGAAGACCCGGCCCCGCAGCGAGAGCCGCCCGTCCGCCTCGGCCCGGGCGTACCCGGCGATCGGGGAGTTGCAGTGCCCCTGCAGCACGTGCAGGAACATCCGCTCGGCCGCCGCCTCCCGCCATGTGTCGCGGTGTCCGAGCCCGGAGACGGCGTCGATGGTGGCGGTGTCGTCCTCGCGGCACTGCAGCACCAGGATCCCGGCCCCGATCGGCGGGCACATCGCGTCCGTCCCGAGCACCTGGGTGATCCGGTCGGCCTGCCCGATCCGCTCCAGCCCGGAGACGGCCAGCAGCAGCGCGTCCGCCTCGCCCGCCGCCAGCTTCGCCAGCCGGCTGTTGGCGTTGCCCCGCATCGGCACGCAGACCAGGTGCGGGTGCGAGGCGGCGATCTGGGCGATCCGCCGGACCGAGGACGTACCGATCCGGCTGCCCGGCGGCAGCTCGTCCAGGGTCAGCCCGCCGGGGTGGACCAGGGCGTCGCGGATGTCGTCGCGGCGGAGGTGGGCGGCGAAGACGGTGCCGGCGGGCAGCGGCCGGTCGGCGGGGATGTCCTTGAGGCAGTGGACCGCGAGGTCGGCCTCGCCGGCGAGCAGGGCGGCGTCCACCTCCTTGGTGAACGCGCCCTTCCCGCCGAGCGCGGCGAGGTCGCCCATCCAGCGGTCACCGGAGGTGGTGACCGGCACCACCTCGGTGGCGATCCCCGGGTGCAGGGCGGCGATTTCGGCGCGGACGCGCTCCACCTGGGCGAGCGCCATGGGGGAGGAACGGGAGACGATCCGGATCAGCTCGGTGGAGGCCATGCCCCAGATGATAGGCCGTCAGCTCGCAGAGCCCCTTGAGCCTCAGCGGGCGTCGCGCTCGTCCACGAGCGCGTTGTACGCCGCCACCTGGGCGCGCCGCGCGGTCCGCCCCAGCGGGGCCAGAACCTCCCGCCGGGCGGCCATCTCGGAGGCGCTGACCGCCGCACCGTGCTCGACGCCGCCGCCCGCCCCACCCGGCCCGCCGGAGGCGATCGCCAGCAGCGCCGCCACGTGCCGGGCGGACTCCAGCACCCGCACCGCCCGCGGCGGGTACCCGGGGGCGAGCAGTTCGGCGTGCCCGCGCCGGCGGTACGCGTCGAGCGCCCTCAGCGCCTGCGGGCCGGCGCCGGCCACGTCGAGACGGCTCAGCAGGACGGTGGCCTCGCGCAGCCCGTCCGCCAGCTCCCGCTCGGCCTCGTGCAGCGAGGGCACGTCGGCGGGCGGGGCGTCGTTCACCGTCCGGCAGCGCCACAGCACGGTCGCCGAGCGGTCCCCGGCCGGGCCGAACACCTCCACCTCCGGCACCAGCCCGAGCGGTACGCCCACGGCCAGCACCGCCTCGCCGGAGGCCATCGCGGCGCCGTTGAACTCGGCCGGGCCCGTCAGCCCGAGCGGGTGCCCGGCGGTGGGCAGCGCCAGCCGCAGGCCCTTCACGCCCAGCACCCGCAGCCGTCCCAGCGCCCAGGTCAGCCCGTGCAGCTCGCCCTCGGCGTCCCCGGGCAGTCCGGTCACCCGGTGCGACTCGTCGGCCCCGAGCACCGCCGCCGCGGCGTCGTCCGGGGACGCCAGGCCGCTCAGCAGGGCGTTGCCCCAGGCCGCCAGCCGGCCGGACCGGGGCTCATCGTACGGATTGTCAGCAGGAGTGGAGAGCATCAGGCCAGCCTACGGACAGCGGCGCCATCCGGGTGGCGTAGGTTTGGCCTGTGCTGCGTGCGGCGCACCCACTCCCCAGCCCTACCCGGCCCCGGGAGTAGGCTGCCCGCCCGCACCGACTGTCGACACGAGTGGACCGCACCCCGAGGACCTTCGCGCAGGTCCCGCGGACGGCCGAGATCTGCATTGGGGAAGGCTAGGCATGAGCGACGTGCTGGAGCTGGTGGACGTTTCCGTGGTCCGGGAGGGCCGCGCGCTCATCGACCAGATCTCCTGGTCGATCGCGGACGGCGAGCGCTGGGTGATCCTCGGCCCGAACGGTGCCGGCAAGACCACCCTCCTCCAGGTCGCCTCCAGCTACCTCTTCCCGACCTCCGGCACCGCCGCGATCCTCGGCGAGAAGCTCGGTTCGGTGGACGTCTTCGAGCTGCGCGCCCGGATCGGCCTGGCCAGCGCCGCCATGCTGGACAAGCTCCCGGCCGAGCAGACCGTCCTGCAGACGGTGCTCACCGCCGCGTACGGCATGACCGCCAGCTGGCGCGAGCAGTACGAGACCACCGACGAGGCCCGCGCCCTCGCCCTGCTCGACCGGCTCGGCATGTCCGGGTACACCACCCGGAAGTTCGGCACCCTCTCCGAGGGCGAGCGCAAGCGCACCCTGATCGCCCGCTCGCTGATGACCGACCCCGAGCTGCTGCTGCTCGACGAGCCGGCCGCCGGCCTGGACCTCGGCGGCCGCGAGGACCTGGTCCGCCGCCTCGGCGCGCTGGCCCAGGACGCGTACGCGCCGTCCATGGTCATGGTCACCCACCACGTCGAGGAGATCGCCCCCGGCTTCACCCACGTGCTGATGATCCGCCGGGGCAAGGTGCTGACCGCCGGCCCGATCGACACCGAGCTGACCGCGCGCAACCTCTCGCTCTGCTTCGGCCTGCCGCTCACCCTGGAGCGCCGCGGCGACCGCTGGTCCGCGCAGGGCCTGCCGATGGGCTGAGGGCCGTCCTGAAGTCCTGAACTCGCCTGAAACCGGGGACCGGTCGTACACGCGGCCGGTTTCCGCCTGTTCACCTGCGGGAAGCAACGCCCAGAGAGATCCCGGCTCCCTAGGATGGACGCGTGGAAGATTGGATCTGGTGGCTGCTGGCCGCCGTCGGGCTGGGCCTGCCGCTGGTGCTCACGGCGATGCCGGAGTTCGCGATGTTCGCGCTCGGCGCCGGCGCCGCCGCCCTGGCCGCGGCGCTCGGGGTCGGCGTGGTCCCGCAGTTCCTGATCTTCGTTGCCGTGTCGGTCGCGCTGCTGGTGTTCGTCCGGCCCATCGCGTACCGGCAGTTGAAGAAGGCCCCGGGGATCAGGACGGGAATCGAGGCGCTCCAGGGCGCCAGTGCAGTCGTACAGGAAACCGTCGACGGGGAGGGCGGCCGGATCAAGCTCAACGGCGAGATCTGGTCGGCTCGGGCGCTGAACCCCGGCAGTGTGTACGAGCCGGGCCAGCAGGTCGACGTCGTCGAAATCCAGGGCGCGACCGCCCTGGTCGTCTAGGGGAGATTCGTTGGAACCCGTCCTCATCGTGCTGGTCGTCCTGGTCGTGGTGGCCTTCATCGCCCTGATCAAGACGATCCAGGTGATCCCGCAGGCGAGCGCCGCGATCGTGGAGCGCTTCGGCCGCTACACCCGCACGCTGAGCGCGGGACTCAACATCGTGGTGCCGTTCATCGACACCATCCGCAACCGGATCGACCTCCGCGAGCAGGTCGTCCCGTTCCCGCCGCAGCCGGTCATCACCTCGGACAACCTGGTCGTCAACATCGACACCGTCATCTACTACCAGGTGACCGACCCGCGCGCCGCCACCTACGAGGTCGCCAGCTACATCCAGGCGATCGAGCAGCTCACCGTCACCACCCTGCGCAACATCATCGGCTCGATGGACCTGGAGTCCACCCTGACCTCCCGTGAGGTCATCAACGCCGGTCTGCGCGGCGTCCTCGACGAGGCCACCGGCCGCTGGGGCATCCGGGTCAACCGGGTCGAGCTCAAGGCGATCGAGCCGCCGACCTCCATCCAGGACTCGATGGAGAAGCAGATGCGCGCCGACCGCGACAAGCGCGCCGCGATCCTCACCGCCGAGGGCGCCCGGCAGGCCCAGATCCTGCGCGCCGAGGGTGAGAAGCAGGCCGCCGTCCTCCAGGCCGAGGGTGAGGCCCAGGCCGCGGTGCTCCGCGCCGACGGTGAGGCCGCCGCGATCCGGACCGTCTTCGAGGCCATCCACGAGGGCGACGCCGACCAGAAGCTGCTCGCCTACCAGTACCTGCAGACCCTGCCCGAGCTCGCCAAGGGCGACTCCAACAAGCTGTGGATCATCCCCAGCGAGGTCGGCGACGCCCTCAAGGGCCTCGGCGGCGCGTTCACCGGCCTGACCGGCGGCAACGGCGCCGCTCCGCCGGCCGCCCGGGTCCCGGTCGACCCGGCTGCCGGCCCGCGCCCGGTGGACACCGACAAGCCGGCCGCCCGCCCGCGGGTCGAGCCCACCCGCGAGTACCCCAAGCTGGACCCGGAGGCCTGACCCCTCCACCGCCAGGGCCCGCTCCCCGTCCGGGGGGTGGGCCCTTCGGCGTTCCCCGGTGCCCTCGGTGCTCCCCGGCGATCGGTGTCGTCCGGGACCGGTCCGCATCCCGGACCGCCCCTGGCCCGGCCCGGACGGCTTTGGCATGATCCACACCAACAGGCAACAGGAGCGACGGAGGGGATGACGAATGACGGGCTGGGAGTCGCTGGCGGTCCTCCTCGCCGGCGTCGGCGCGGGCACCATCAACACCATCGTCGGCTCCGGCACGCTGATCACCTTCCCCGTCCTGCTCGCCCTCGGCCTCCCGCCGGTCACCGCCAACGTCTCCAACACCCTCGGCCTGGTCCCCGGATCGGTCAGCGGCGTCATCGGCTACCGCCGCGAACTCGTAGGCCAGGGCGGCCGGTTGCTCCGTCTCGGCACCGCCTCGCTGACCGGCGGCCTGCTCGGCGCCGTCCTGCTCACCACCCTCCCCGGCCGCGCCTTCGACGCCATCGTCCCCGCCCTGATCCTCATCGCCCTGGTCCTGGTGGTGATCCAGCCCCGGGTCTCCCTCGCGATGGCCGCCCGCCGCAAGGAGCGCCCGGGCACGCCCCCCGGCACCGAGGTCGGCCCGCTGCTGCTCGCCGGCGTCTTCCTGGCCGGCGTGTACGGCGGCTACTTCGGCGCCGCCCAGGGCGTCCTGCTGCTCGCCCTGATGGGCATGCTGCTGGCCGACGACATGCAGCGGATCAACGGCGCCAAGAACGTCCTCGCCCTGATCGTCAACGGCGTCGCCGCCGTCTTCTTCCTGTTCGCCTCCACCATCGACTGGACGGCCGTGCTGCTCATCGCCGCCGGCTCGGTGCTCGGCGGACAGCTCGGTGCCAGGGTCGGCCGCCGGCTGCCGCCGCCCGTCCTGCGCGGCGTCATCGTCGTGGTCGGCCTCACCGCCGTCACCCGGCTCCTCGTCGGCTGACCCGCCGACCGTCCCGTACCCGCCCCCGACCGCCCGTGGAGGACCGCCGTGGCCCTGGAAATGCGTGAGATCTGCGAGCGCTGCGAGGTGTCGCTCACCCCCGACGGCGCCGCCTCCCTATGCTCCTTCGAGTGCACCTTCTGCCCGCGGTGCACCGAGGAGATGCGGGCCGTCTGCCCGAACTGCGGGGGCGAGCTGGTGCCCCGGCCGCGCCGCACCACCGGCTGACCGCCGGGCGGCGCCGGACCGGCGGACCGGCCGGGACGAGCGCCGGGCCACCCCGGCCGAGAGGAGAACGGCGAGGATGAGCAGGGACCGACTGAGCGAGGACGAGATCACCGCCGGCCTGGCCGCACTGCCCGACTGGCGGCGCGAGGGCGACTCGATCGTCCGCACCGCCGAGGCCTCCGGCTTCCCGGCCGCGATCCGGGTGGTGGACGCCGTCGCCGAGGAGGCCGAGCGGCTCGACCACCACCCCGACATCGACATCCGCTGGCGGACCCTGCGCTTCGTCCTCTCCACCCACAGCGCGGGCGGCCTCACCGCCCTCGACCTCACCCTCGCCGCCGCCGTCGACCGCGCCCTCGACACCCACGGCTGACCCCCGCTCAGCGCCCGCCCGATCCCGGCTCGACCCCGGCCCCGTCCCCGCGCAGCCTCCGCCACCGGAGCCGCGCGGGGCCGGTCCGTCCGCCATGAGATGCTGGCAGCTTGCAGCAGGCAGTCGGGACGGACGGAACGCATGGCTCAGGACACCTCCGGCCAGGGGTACCCCCAGGACCACAACGGTCAGCAGCCCCAGGGCTACGACTACCAGCAGGGCTGGTACCCGCAGCAGCCGGAGGCCACCGGGGACCAGTGGGGTACCACCGGCTACGCCCAGCCGTACGGCACCCATGACCAGACCGGGCAGACCGGCTGGCACGGCGTCGCCGCCGACGGGCAGCAGCAGTGGAACACCGGCGTCCAGCAGCCCGGCACCGAGGGCTACTACGCCACCACCGACCCGTACGGCTACCAGACCGGGCAGTACGTCGACCCCACCACCGGTGCCTCCCAGACCGGGTACGCCGACCCGAACGCCGCCACCGGCTACGCCGGCCAGACCGGCTACCCGCAGGGCTACCAGACCCAGGGCTACGACCAGCAGCTGTACGCCCCGGCCGGCACCGAGAACGGCTACGGCTACCCCGGCTACCCGACCGACACCGGCGTCCCGGCCCAGCCCGCCACCCCGCCCGGCTACCAGCAGCCCGCCCAGACCGACCCGTTCGGCACCAGCACCGGCACCGGTACCGACGGCTACCAGCAGGCCGCCGACACCACCGGCTACACCGACACCACCGGCTACTCCGCCACCTCGGCCTACTCCGCCGCGGGCGGGTACGACGGCACCAACTCCACCGCCGTCTTCCCCGCCACCCCGGCCGCCATCCGCACCGACCTCGGCCCGGACGCCGACGCGGAGGTCGCCGAGGACATCGCCGAGGAGGAGGACGACGCCCGCCGCAACGTCTTCCGCCGCTCCCGCCTGGGCGGCCGCGCCGGCGGCCGTGCGACCGACCGGGGCACCGCCCCCGCCGACGGCTGGGACGACGCCGGGCAGGACGGGGACGACGACGGCGACGACGCCCGTCCCGCCCGCACCGGCGGCTCCCTCGTCGGCCGCGCCAGGGCCGCCGCCGGCTCCGTGCTCTCCGCCGACCACGCCCCCAGCCGCCGCTCCCTGGCCATCCGGGTGGGCGCCGGCGTCGCCGCCCTCGCCGTCCTGGTCACCGCCGGCGTCCTGGTGATGGGCGGCGAGGACGAGACCTCCGGCGGCGGCGACGACCAGGCCGTCACCCAGAACATCTCGGTCGCCCACAGCAAGGCCTGGACCGCCCAGCCCGCCGCCGCCCCGGCGCCCGGCGCCGACGACACCCTCAACGGCAGCTGGCTGCTCCCCGACGCCGTGGTCCGCGCGGACGCCTCCGGCGTGCACGCCTACGCCCTCGCCGACGGCAAGGAGACCTGGACCTTCGCCCCGCCCGCCGAGGGCGCCGTCGCCTGCGGCCTCTCGCCCACCGTCAACGCCTCCGGCCTCGGCGCTGCGGTCTTCCGCGCCTCCGCCGACACCAAGTCCCCCTGCACCCTGCTCGCCGTCATCGACACCAAGACCGGCAAGTCCGCCTGGACCAAGACCATCTCCGAGTCCAAGGACCCGTACGCCGCCCACGTCGCCGTCACCGACGACAAGGTGATCGCCGTCGGCGACGACAAGGCCGCCGCCTGGGCCTCCGCCGACGGCAAGGACCTCTGGCAGTACACCGGCCAGGGCAAGTTCTGCAGCCTCGCCGGCGGCATGTCCGGCAACACCGTCGTCGTGCACAGCAGCTGCGCCGACAGCACCCCTGTCGACCAGGCCGTGGCGCTCAAGGCCGACGACGGCAAGCTCAAGTGGTGGCGCGGTCTGAACAACCAGCCGAAGACCGTCACCGTCCTCTCCGCCGAACCCGCCGTGGTGCTCACCACCGGCGCCCAGCCGGCCGACGACCGGGTCTTCGCCTGGGGCCCCGAGGGCGACCCGGCCGCCGAGATCCCCGCCACCGTGGAGGGCGGGCGCCTCGACGTCTCCCGCGGCACCTTCGACGCCGTCCCCGGCGTCTTCTTCCACGACAAGACCATGATCGCGGTCACCATCCCGGCCGAGGGCGGGCAGAGCGCCGTCATCGCGTACGACCTCACCACCGGCAAGCCGGTCTGGACGACCCCGGTCGCCGAGAAGGGCAAGACCCGCCCGGTCGGACTGGACGGCGGCGGCCTGCTGCTCGCCGCCGACGAGCGCCTCGACCAGCCCGCCCACATCAGCCGGTTCGCCCTCAACGGCGGCCAGGAGACCCAAGGCGGATCGTTCCCGCAGGGCACCGGCTCGCTGCTCACCTCCGGCCGGCTGATCAGCGGGGCCGGCAAGGTGATCGCCCTCCCCGAGCACTCCACCAACTTCGGCACCGCCTCGGCGTTCGCGTCCAAGGGCTGAGCCGCGGCGGCCGGACGCGGGCAGCGGAACCGGACGCAGGCAACGGCAAGGGGCCGTCCACGGAGTTCACGCTCCGTGGACGGCCCCTCGCCGTCGTGGTCCTCGGGTGGGCCCGACCTGTCCCCCGACCGGGTCGGACCCCCCTGCTCATGGGGTGGCGGCGGCTCGCCGCCCGGCTACGCGGTGGCGGGGAGCCAGGCCGCCAGCTCGCCGAGGTCGGCCTCCTTCAGGCCGAGCGCCAGCATCAGCGTCGCCTCCGGCGTCGGTTCGAACGGCCGGCTGAGCAACCGCATTCCCGCCTGCTCCGGAGTCCGGTCCGCCTTCCGCTGGTTGTCCTCCGAGCAGGCCGCCACGGTGTTCATCCAGCTGTCCGGACCACCGCGCGACTTGGGCTGCAGGTGGTCGACGGTGGTCGCCCGCCGCCCGCAGTACGCGCACCGGTGCTGGTCGCGTACCAGCACGCCGCGCCTCGACCACGGAGCGCGTTGTCGGAAGGGCACCCGCACGTACCGGTTCAGCCTGATCACCCGGGGCACGGGGAGCGCCACACCGGTACCGCGGACCACGGCGAGCGGATGCGCGTGCTCGACCACGGCCTTGTCCTGCAGGACGAGCACCACGGCACGCTTGAGCGACACCGTCGTCAGTGGCTCGTAGCTCGCGTTCAGTACCAGCGTGTTGCGCATGTCGTGCCCACCTCCCGGCTCGTTGCCGGCTCCCCGGCGGTGGGAACACTCTGAACGCGCGCGCGCCGGCTGAACAACGGATTATTCGGCCCGCCCACGGGACCTGCGCGAATATCGGCTGGCGCGGAGCGCGTACTCTCTACAACGCTGGAGTCGTCCGGACGCGTGGCCCGATGGACCGGGCCGGAGCCGCGCCGGACACCCGACCGAAGGGAAACGTGACCGTGACGGACATCGTCGACGAGCTGCGGTGGCGAGGGCTGATCGCCCTGTCCACCGACGAGGACGCGCTGCGCAAGGCGTTCGCGGACGGCCCGGTCACGTTCTATTGCGGCTTCGACCCGACAGCCCCGAGCCTGCACCTCGGCAACCTGGTCCAGATCCTCACCATGCGCCGCCTCCAGATGGCCGGGAACCTGCCGCTCGGCCTGGTCGGCGGCGCCACCGGCCTGATCGGCGACCCCAAGCCCACCGCCGAGCGGGTGCTCAACGACCCCGAGACGGTGGCCGGCTGGGTGGACCGCCTGCGCGGCCAGGTCTCCAAGTTCCTCGACTTCGAGGGCGAGTTCGCCGCGCGCATGGTCAACAACCTGGACTGGACCTCCGGGATGTCCGCGATCAGCCTGCTGCGCGACGTGGGCAAGTACTTCCGCGTCAACAACATGATCGCCAAGGAGGCCGTCGCCCGGCGGCTGAACTCCGACGCCGGCATCAGCTACACCGAGTTCAGCTACCAGATCCTCCAGGGCATGGACTACCTGGAGCTCAACCGCCGGTACAACTGCACCCTGCAGACCGGCGGCAGCGACCAGTGGGGCAACCTCACCGCCGGCAGCGACCTGATCCGCAAGGCCGAGGGCAAGTCCGTCCACCTGCTCGCGACCCCGCTGATCGTCAAGGCCGACGGCACCAAGTTCGGCAAGACCGAGACCGGCACCGTCTGGCTCGACCCGGAGCTCACCACCCCGTACGCCTTCTACCAGTTCTGGCTGAACGCGGACGACCGGGACGTCTCCAACTTCCTGCGCATCTTCTCCTTCCGCTCGCGGGAGGAGATCGAGGAGCTGGAGCGGGAGACCGTCGAGCGCCCCGCCGCCCGGCTCGCCCAGCGCGCCCTGGCCGAGGAGCTCACCACCCTCGTCCACGGCGCCGAGCAGTACGAGCGCGCGGTCGCGGCCTCCAAGGCGCTGTTCGGCCAGGGCGACCTCGCCGACCTGGAGCCGGCCACCCTGGCCGCCGCCCTCGCCGAGGTCCCCAAGGCCACGGTTACCGAGCTGCTCCCGGTGGTCGACCTCCTGGTCGAGGTCGGCCTCGCGCCGAGCCGCTCCGGTGCGCGCCGCACCATCAAGGAGGGCGGCGCCTACCTGAACAACGCGAAGGTCACCGACGAGGAGGCCACTCCCACCGCCGAGGACCTGCTGCACGGCCGCTGGCTGGTGCTGCGACGCGGCAAGCGCAACCTGGCCGCGGTCGAGCTCGCCTCGAACTGACGTCAGGTGGCTGAAAGCACACCGGAGTTGACCTGAGACTCCCTGCACGAGGGGCCGGATCCAGCCAGATCCGGCCCCTCGTGTTTGACGCTCCTCCCGGGGTGCCGTAACGTAGACCGAGTCGCCTGAACCGGCCGAGGCAGAGCCCGAGACCGGAGGCGGACACCCCCCAACCCTGATGAGCGACTCGTCGCGCACCCATTCGATTCGAATTATTCGAAACTCCGAGCGGGAAATGCGGACCGAATAACTCTGCTAGAGTCGGGGTCGTCGAAAGGCAAAGCCGGAAAGCGGAGCCGAAAGACGGACAGCGAGTCGGGAAAGAGCACGAGCTCGGATCTGATAAGCTGGAAACACGAAAGAACGAAGCGCCCGGAGGGCCCGCTGGAAGGCGGTCCGAAGGAAGCGTCCGTTCCTTGAGAACTCAACGGCGTGCCAAAAGTCAACGCCAGATATGTTGACATCCCCGGCGAGGCCGTCATGGTCTTGTTGGAGATTCCTTTTGAAATAACACTAGCGAGGACGCAGTGCGCGGGATCACCTTATTCCGGTGGTTGCCGTGCCGCTCTTCCGCGAGTGGGAACCCGATCACGGGTTGACATTCACGGAGAGTTTGATCCTGGCTCAGGACGAACGCTGGCGGCGTGCTTAACACATGCAAGTCGAACGGTGAAGCCCTTCGGGGTGGATCAGTGGCGAACGGGTGAGTAACACGTGGGAAATCTGCCCTGCACTCTGGGACAAGCCTTGGAAACGAGGTCTAATACCGGATATGACCTGCTCCTGCATGGGGGTGGGTGGAAAGCTCCGGCGGTGCAGGATGATCCCGCGGCCTATCAGCTTGTTGGTGGGGTAACGGCCCACCAAGGCGACGACGGGTAGCCGGCCTGAGAGGGCGACCGGCCACACTGGGACTGAGACACGGCCCAGACTCCTACGGGAGGCAGCAGTGGGGAATATTGCACAATGGGCGAAAGCCTGATGCAGCGACGCCGCGTGAGGGATGACGGCCTTCGGGTTGTAAACCTCTTTCAGCAGGGAAGAAGCGCAAGTGACGGTACCTGCAGAAGAAGCACCGGCTAACTACGTGCCAGCAGCCGCGGTAATACGTAGGGTGCGAGCGTTGTCCGGAATTATTGGGCGTAAAGAGCTCGTAGGCGGCCTGTCGCGTCGGATGTGAAAGCCCGGGGCTTAACCCCGGGTCTGCATTCGATACGGGCAGGCTAGAGTGTGGTAGGGGAGATCGGAATTCCTGGTGTAGCGGTGAAATGCGCAGATATCAGGAGGAACACCGGTGGCGAAGGCGGATCTCTGGGCCATTACTGACGCTGAGGAGCGAAAGCGTGGGGAGCGAACAGGATTAGATACCCTGGTAGTCCACGCCGTAAACGTTGGGAACTAGGTGTTGGCGACATTCCACGTCGTCGGTGCCGCAGCTAACGCATTAAGTTCCCCGCCTGGGGAGTACGGCCGCAAGGCTAAAACTCAAAGGAATTGACGGGGGCCCGCACAAGCAGCGGAGCATGTGGCTTAATTCGACGCAACGCGAAGAACCTTACCAAGGCTTGACATACGCCGGAAACGTCCAGAGATGGGCGCCCCCTTGTGGTCGGTGTACAGGTGGTGCATGGTTGTCGTCAGCTCGTGTCGTGAGATGTTGGGTTAAGTCCCGCAACGAGCGCAACCCTTGTTCTGTGTTGCCAGCATGCCTTTCGGGGTGATGGGGACTCACAGGAGACTGCCGGGGTCAACTCGGAGGAAGGTGGGGACGACGTCAAATCATCATGCCCCTTATGTCTTGGGCTGCACACGTGCTACAATGGTCGGTACAAAGGGCTGCGATGCCGCGAGGCGGAGCGAATCCCAAAAAGCCGGCCTCAGTTCGGATTGGGGTCTGCAACTCGACCCCATGAAGTTGGAGTTGCTAGTAATCGCAGATCAGCATGCTGCGGTGAATACGTTCCCGGGCCTTGTACACACCGCCCGTCACGTCACGAAAGTCGGTAACACCCGAAGCCGGTGGCCTAACCCTTGGGAGGGAGCCGTCGAAGGTGGGACCAGCGATTGGGACGAAGTCGTAACAAGGTAGCCGTACCGGAAGGTGCGGCTGGATCACCTCCTTTCTAAGGAGCACACAGCAGCTTCGGACGAGTGTTCCGGAGTGCTAGCTCATGGGTGGAACGTTGACTATTCGGCACCGGTTTGGCGCAAGCCACTAGTACTGCTTCGGCGTGGAACGTGATTGTTTGCGAGGGATCGGGTCGGGCACGCTGTTGGGTCCTGAAGGAACGGCCATCAAGGTTGTTGCTTCAGAGTTGCCGGCTCCACTTGAGGGCGTGCTTGTCGCGTCTGAGGGTGGGTGTCTGGTCGTTGTTTGAGAACTGCACAGTGGACGCGAGCATCTGTGGCCAAGTTTTTAAGGGCGCACGGTGGATGCCTTGGCACCAGGAACCGATGAAGGACGTGGGAGGCCGCGATAGGCCCCGGGGAGCTGTCAACCGAGCTTTGATCCGGGGGTGTCCGAATGGGGAAACCCGGCAGTCGTCATGGGCTGTCACCCGCTGCTGAACACATAGGCAGTGTGGAGGGAACGCGGGGAAGTGAAACATCTCAGTACCCGCAGGAAGAGAAAACAACCGTGATTCCGGGAGTAGTGGCGAGCGAAACCGGATGAGGCTAAACCCAAGTGGTGTGAGACCCGGCAGGGGTTGCCGCTTGGGGGTCGTGGGAATGAGCTTGATCGGTCTGCCGGCCGGTCGGCGAGTCAGAAACCGTTGGTGTAGTCGAAGGACATGCGAAAGGTCCGGCGTAGAGGGTAAGACCCCCGTAGACGAAACATTAGCGGCTTGCTTGCTCATCTCCCAAGTAGCACGGGGCCCGAGAAATCCCGTGTGAATCTGGCGGGACCACCCGCTAAGCCTAAATATTCCCTGGTGACCGATAGCGGATAGTACCGTGAGGGAATGGTGAAAAGTACCGCGGGAGCGGAGTGAAATAGTACCTGAAACCGTGTGCCTACAAGCCGTGGGGGCAGTCTTCGGACTGTGACTGCGTGCCTTTTGAAGAATGAGCCTGCGAGTTTGCGGTGTGTAGCGAGGTTAACCCGTGTGGGGTAGCCGTAGCGAAAGCGAGTCCGAATAGGGCGATTGAGTTGCACGCCCAAGACCCGAAGCGGAGTGATCTAGCCATGGGCAGGTTGAAGCGCGGGTAAGACCGTGTGGAGGACCGAACCCACCAGGGTTGAAAACCTGGGGGATGACCTGTGGTTAGGGGTGAAAGGCCAATCAAACTCCGTGATAGCTGGTTCTCCCCGAAATGCATTTAGGTGCAGCGTCGTGTGTTTCTTGCCGGAGGTAGAGCACTGGATAGGCGATGGGCCTCACCGGGTTACTGACCTTAGCCAAACTCCGAATGCCGGTAAGTGAGAGCACGGCAGTGAGACTGTGGGGGATAAGCTCCATGGTCGAGAGGGAAACAGCCCAGAACACCGACTAAGGTCCCTAAGCGTGTGCTAAGTGGGAAAGGATGTGGAGTCGCAGAGACAACCAGGAGGTTGGCTTAGAAGCAGCCACCCTTGAAAGAGTGCGTAATAGCTCACTGGTCAAGTGATTCCGCGCCGACAATGTAGCGGGGCTCAAGTACACCACCGAAGTCGTGTCATTCACACGTGTAGGCCCAACGGCTGTGTGGATGGGTAGGGGAGCGTCGTGTGCCGGGTGAAGCAGCCGAGGAATCGAGTTGTGGACGGTTCACGAGTGAGAATGCAGGCATGAGTAGCGATACAAGAGTGGGAAACTCTTGCGCCGATTGACCAAGGGTTCCTGGGTCAAGCTGATCTGCCCAGGGTAAGTCGGGACCTAAGGCGAGGCCGACAGGCGTAGTCGATGGACAACGGGTTGATATTCCCGTACCCGCTTTGAAGCGCCAACGTTGAACCCTCTGATGCTAAGGCCGTGAAGCCGCCCCGGAGCCTTCGGGCAAAGGGGAGTGGTGGAGCCGCTGAACCAAGGTGGTAGTAGGTGAGCGATGGGGTGACGCAGGAAGGTAGTCCAGCCCGGGCGGTGGTAGTCCCGGGGTAAGGGTGTAGGCCGAGTGATAGGCAAATCCGTCACTCATTGAGGCTGAGACCTGATGCCGAGCCGATTGTGGTGAAGTGGATGATCCTATGCTGTCGAGAAAAGCCTCTAGCGAGTTTCATGGCGGCCCGTACCCTAAACCGACTCAGGTGGTCAGGTAGAGAATACCGAGGCGTTCGGGTGAACTGTGGTTAAGGAACTCGGCAAAATGCCCCCGTAACTTCGGGAGAAGGGGGGCCATTCCTGGTGACGAGTCTTGCACTCCGAGCTGGGGGTGGCCGCAGAGACCAGCGAGAAGCGACTGTTTACTAAAAACACAGGTCCGTGCGAAGCCGTAAGGCGATGTATACGGACTGACGCCTGCCCGGTGCTGGAACGTTAAGGGGACCGGTTAGTCTAGTTTCGGCTAGGCGAAGCTGAGAACTTAAGCGCCAGTAAACGGCGGTGGTAACTATAACCATCCTAAGGTAGCGAAATTCCTTGTCGGGTAAGTTCCGACCTGCACGAATGGCGTAACGACTTCTCGACTGTCTCAACCACAGGCCCGGTGAAATTGCATTACGAGTAAAGATGCTCGTTTCGCGCAGCAGGACGGAAAGACCCCGGGACCTTTACTATAGCTTGATATTGGTGTTCGGTTCGGCTTGTGTAGGATAGGTGGGAGACTTTGAAGCGGCAACGCCAGTTGTTGTGGAGTCGACGTTGAAATACCACTCTGGTCGTGCTGGATGTCTAACCTGGGTCCGTGATCCGGATCAGGGACAGTGTCTGGTGGGTAGTTTAACTGGGGCGGTTGCCTCCCAAAGGGTAACGGAGGCGCCCAAAGGTTCCCTCAGCCTGGTTGGCAATCAGGTGTTGAGTGTAAGTGCACAAGGGAGCTTGACTGTGAGACTGACGGGTCGAGCAGGTACGAAAGTAGGGACTAGTGATCCGGCGGTGGCTTGTGGAAGCGCCGTCGCTCAACGGATAAAAGGTACCCCGGGGATAACAGGCTGATCTTCCCCAAGAGTCCATATCGACGGGATGGTTTGGCACCTCGATGTCGGCTCGTCGCATCCTGGGGCTGGAGTAGGTCCCAAGGGTTGGGCTGTTCGCCCATTAAAGCGGTACGCGAGCTGGGTTTAGAACGTCGTGAGACAGTTCGGTCCCTATCCGCTGTGCGCGTAGGAGTGTTGAGAAGGGCTGTCCCTAGTACGAGAGGACCGGGACGGACGAACCTCTGGTGTGCCAGTTGTCCTGCCAAGGGCATGGCTGGTTGGCTACGTTCGGGAGGGATAACCGCTGAAAGCATCTAAGCGGGAAGCCTGCTTCGAGATGAGCACTCCCACCTCCTTGAGAGGGTAAGGCTCCCAGTAGACGACTGGGTTGATAGGCCGGATATGGAAGCCCTGTGAGGGGTGGAGTTGACCGGTACTAATAGGCCGAGGGCTTGTCCTCAGACGCTCGCGTTCACTGTGTGGTTCCCGGGTAGCGAACAGCTATCGCCGGCGAACAGAGATACATCACTTATCAACTGAAAAGTGAGTTCGCTGAATACCCGATAGGGTTTCGGTGGTCATAGCGTGAGGGAAACGCCCGGTTACATTCCGAACCCGGAAGCTAAGCCTCACAGCGCCGATGGTACTGCAGGGGGGACCCTGTGGGAGAGTAGGACGCCGCCGAACAATTCTTCATAGGCCGTGGCCCCAGCGATTCGCTGGGGCCACGGCCTTTTTGTTTTTCTTTTGGTTTTCGCGACGTGCAGTACACCGGCCGTGCCGGGCCGTGACCTGACGCAGGGTCCGGCCGGATGCCGGACAATGGATGGGGTGCCGTGGCCAGGTAGTGGCCGGCACCGGACCGCAGAGGGCGTCGATGGCGCCCGGGCGTGCGGTAGAGCTGAAGTAGCAGACAGGAGTCACCAGGATGTCGAACCCGCCCCAGGACCGTCCCGAGCGCCGATCGGACGAGGGCCGCGGTTACGAGCCCCGGTCGCGCGGCGGTTGGTCGAACGACCGCGGTCCGCGACGGGACGACCGTGGTCAGGGTGGTGGCGGCTACCGTCGTGACGACCGTGACCGCGGCGGGTTCCGCCGTGACGACCGCCCGTCGGGCGGTTACAACCGCGATGACCGTCCGCGTGAGGACCGTGGCGGCTACCGCCGCGACGACCGCCCGTCCGGCGGTTACAACCGTGATGACCGTGGCCAGGGTGGCGGCGGTTACCGCCGTGACGACCGTCCGCGTGACGATCGTGGCGGCTTCCGTCGTGACGACCGCCCCTCGGGTGGTTTCCGTCGGGACGACCGTCCGTCCGGTGGTGGCTACAGCCGTGATGACCGTCCGCGTCGGGATGACCGTCCGCGTGACGACCGTGGCGGCTACCGTCGTGACGACCGTCCGTCGGGTGGGTTCCGTCGTGACGACCGTCCGTCGGGTGGTGGCTACAACCGTGACGACCGCCCCCGTGGCGAGTTCCGTCGTGACGACCGCCCCTCGGGCGGTTACAGCCGCGACGACCGTCCGCGTGAGGACCGTGGCGGTTTCCGTCGGGACGACCGTCCGTCCGGCGGTGGCTACAGCCGTGATGACCGTCCGCGTGAGGACCGTGGCGGTTTCCGTCGGGACGACCGTCCGTCCGGCGGTGGCTACAGCCGTGATGACCGTCCGCGTCGGGATGACCGTCCGCGTGACGACCGTGGCGGCTACCGTCGTGACGACCGTCCGTCGGGTGGGTTCCGTCGTGACGACCGTCCGTCGGGTGGTGGCTACAACCGCGACGACCGCCCCCGTGGCGAGTTCCGTCGTGACGACCGCCCGTCGGGTGGGTTCCGTCGCGATGACCGTCCGTCGGGTGGTGGCTACAACCGCGACGACCGCCCCCGTGGTGACTTCCGTCGTGACGACCGTCCGTCCGGCGGCGGCTACAGCCGTGATGACCGTCCGCGTCGGGACGAGCGTCCGCGTGACGACCGCGGTGGCTACCGTCGTGACGACCGTCCGTCGGGCGGGTTCACCCGTGATGACCGTCCGCGTCGGGACGAGCGTCCGCGTGACGACCGTGGCGGCTACCGTCGCGACGACCGCCCGTCGGGTGGGTTCCGTCGGGACGACCGCCCCTCGGGTGGCTTCCGCCGGGACGACCGTGGGGACCGTGGTGGGCGTCCGTACGAGGGCCGGGGCGGCCGGTTCGAGGGCCGTCGGGACGACCGTGGCGACCGGGGCGAGCGCGGTGGCTTCCGCCGTGAGCAGGACGACCGCCGGACGTACGAGCCGGTCCAGCGGCTGCCGATCCCGGAGGACGTCACCGGCTTCGAGATCGACGCCGATGTGCGCCAGGACCTGAAGAGCCTGCCGAAGACCCTGGCCGACGACGTGGCGCGCAACCTGGTGATGGTCGCCCGCCTGCTCGACAGCGAGCCGGAGGAGGCCTACAAGTACTCCCGTGTGGCGCTGCGGCTGGCCTCGCGCGTGGCGAGCGTCCGCGAGGCGGCCGGCTTCGCCTCGTACATGACGCAGCGGTACTCGGAGGCGCTGACCGAGTTCCGTGCCGCGCGCCGGATGACCGGTCGGGTGGACCTGTGGCCGGTGATGGCGGACTGCGAGCGCGGCCTGGGCCGTCCCGAGCGCGCGCTGGCGATGGCCGGCGAGCCCGAGGTGAAGCAGCTGGACAAGGCCGGCCAGGTGGAGATGCGCCTGGTCGCGGCCGGTGCCCGCAGCGACATGGAGCAGTACGACGCGGCCGTGGTCACCCTGCAGAGCCCGGAGCTGGCGTCCAGCGCGATCCACCCGTGGACGGCCCGCCTGCGCTACGCGTACGCCGAGGCGCTGATCGCCGCCGGGCGCGGCGACGAGGCCCGGGACTGGTTCGCGAAGGCGGCGGAGGCCGACACCGACGGTTCGACCAACGCCTCCGAGCGGCTGAACGAGATCGACGGCCTGGAGTTCGTGGACGCCCTCGACGGGGAGGAGGCGGAGGCCGAGGAGGCCGCCGCCGAGGCCGAGCCGAAGCGTCGGCACATCGCCCCGGACGAGATCGGCGACGACCGCGTGATCTACGAGGACGAGGAAGACGTCGAGGAGTACTACGACGAGGACGACCTCGAGATCGACGAGGACGACCAGGAGGAGCCGAAGGGCTCCGACAAGCGCTGAGTCCGCGCCCGCCCTCCGGGGGCGGAGTGTGATACCGAGTGATGTCGGAGGGCCCCACCGCCTGTGCGGTGGGGCCCTCCGGCGTTTCCGGAGGCGGGGGTTCGGCCCCGCGGGTTCAGCCCAGGGTGAGGGAGCGGAGGACCAGGCCGGTGGCCGGCTTGGGGCCGAAGGAGGTGGACTTGCGGGGCATGGTGACGCCCTGCTCGGCGAGGCGTCTGACCACGCGCTCCTCCACCGGGTGCAGCAGGACGGCGGTGCCGCCGGTCCGGGCGGCCTCCCGTTCGGCGGCCTCGGCGGCGTGCAGGTAGCCGATCTCGTCCGGGCTGTCGGGGATTCGCCAGGTGTGGTCGAGCAGGGTGGCGTGCAGGACGGTGGCGTCGAGGTGGCGCCACTCCTCCGGGCGGTCGGTGCGGACGGTGGCGGCGAGCAGCGCCTCGTCCGGCTCGGTGAGCAGGCGGAAGGCACCGTCCCCGGCGGTGAGCAGCATGGCGTTGGCGCCGTGCCGCTTGGCCTCGGCGAGGGCCTGGAGCGCGGTGTTCAGCGGGCCGGGCACCTCCTTGACCTGCCACTGGTCGCCGAGAGCGGCGAGCGCCCGGTCCAGCGGCAGCCGGTACAGGACGCGGTGGATGGCGCGGACCCGCAGCGGGTAGCGGGCGGTGTCGACCAGCAGGACCAGCCCGCGGTCCCAGGGGCTGCGGGGCAGGTGGCGGTGCTCGCGCTGGAGGCGGAGGTACATCTCCCAGCGGTGGTGGCCGTCGGCGATCAGGGCGCGGCAGGTGGCCAGGTCCCGGGTGACGGCGGCGAGGTCGGCCGGGTCGGTGACGGCCCACAGGCGGTGGTCGGTGCCGTCGCTGGTGGTGGTGGCGAGCAGCGGGTCCCGTTCGACGGCGCGCTCGATGACGGCGGACGCGCCGCCGCTGCCGCGGTAGGTGAGCAGCAGCGGTTCGAGGTTGGCGCGGGTGGTGCGCATCAGGCCGACGCGGTCGGCGACCGGGCGGGGCATGACGTCCTCGTGCGGCAGGACCACGCCGGTCTCGCGCCCGCTGACGGCCAGGGCGCCGATCAGTCCGCGCTGGAGCACGCCGCCCTCCGGGCCGCCCTCGGGGCCGGGCTCGTGGGTGCGCTGCTCGTAGACGTAGAGCGCCGGGACCGGGTCGGCCGCGAGGACGCCCTCGCGCTGCCACTCGGCGAGCAGCCGGGCGGCGTGGCGGTAGCGGGTGTCGCGGTCCGGGCGGTCGCCGGCGTCCTCCGGCTCGGGGCGCGGCAGGATCAGCCGGACGATGTTGTGCGGGTCGGCCGTCTCCAGGTCGTGCCGTCGGCCCGGGTCCACCACGTCGTACGGCGGCGAGGTGACGGCGGCCAGCGTGCCGACCCGGTCGGGGTCGTAGCGCAGGCCGCGGAACGGGGCGAGGGACAGGCCTGCGGCGGCGACGTGCCCGGGGTCTCCGGGGCCGCCGGCCGAGGGCTCGGCGCCGTGATCGGCACTGGGTGCACTCATCCTGGGCATGTTAGTCGGGTACGCCTTGTTGAGAGATCACTGTGCTCGATGCCGTGGGGCATCGGGCCGTGGGACCGGGAGCGAGGGACGGCATGAGTGGTGGCCACGAGCCCCTGAACGGCAACAGCGCGGGCGGGTCGGCGGGAATTCCCGGCCCGGGGGTGCCGGAGGGCGGGGTCTACGACTGGTTCCGGCGCGGGGTGCGGCTGCTGGACGAGCGGCATCCGGCGGCGGCGGTGCAACTGCTGGAGCGGGCGGCGCTGGCCGAGCCGCAGTCCAGATCGATCCGGGAGGCGCTGGCCAGGGCGCAGTTCGACACGGGGGCGTACGCGGCCGCGCTGGAGAACTTCCGGGCGGTGGCGGTCGCGGATCCGTCGGACGACTACGCCCAGTTCGGGTGGGGTGTGGCGGCGGCCCGGCTGGGGGACTTCGAGTCCTCGGCGAAGCACCTGGCGCTGGCGGTGGCGATGAAGCCCGACAACGCGCATTACCGGGCGGCGCTGCGGCAGACCCGGGCGACGCTGGCGGCGCGGGCGGGGGCGTTCGGGCCGCTGCAGCCGGGCGCGCCGGGGTACCTGGCACCGCCGGAGGAGGGGCCGTCGGGGCCGTCGGATCGGGCGGACGGGTCCGGTCGGGAGGGGGAGCCGCGGGCGGAGGGCGACGGCGGGTGACGGCCGGCGGGTGGCGGCGTGAGAGCGTGGTGCCGAGGGGCGGGCGGCTGACGCCGGGTCGCCGAGGACGGACGAGCACCGAGGCAGGGCAGGGATGACGGACCACACCGCAGCAGGCCGGGGACGTACCGCACCGGGCGGGAGCGACCGCCCGCTGACCGAGGCGTACGACACGGCCCTGCTCGACCTCGACGGCGTGGTGTACGCCGGGCCCGACGCGATCGAGCACGCGCCGCAGGCCCTGGACGTGGCCCGGGCGGCCGGGATGCGGCTGGCGTACGTCACCAACAACGCCTCCCGTCCGCCGCGGGCGGTCGCCGAGCACCTGACCGAGCTCGGGGTTCCGGCCGACCCGGCGGACGTGATCAACTCGGCGCAGGCGGCGGCGCGGCTGGTGGCCGAGAAGGTGCCGGCCGGGTCGCGGGTGCTGGTGGTCGGCGGGGCCGGCCTGGAGGAGGCGCTGGCCGAGCGCGGGCTGGTGGCCGTGCGGTCGCTGGACGAGGACCCGGCGGCGGTGGTGCAGGGGTACGACCCGTCGGTGGGCTGGAAGGACCTGGCGGAGGCCTCCTACGCGGTCGGCCGGGGGCTGCCCTGGGTGGCCTCCAACACCGACATGTCGATTCCCACGGCCCGGGGGATCGCGCCCGGGAACGGGACGCTGGTGGCGGCCGTGAAGGCGGCCACCGGGGTGGAGCCGGAGGTGGCGGGCAAGCCGCTGCCGCCGATGCACCGGGAGACCGTGATCCGGACGGGTGCCGAGCGGCCGCTGGTGGTCGGGGACCGGCTGGACACCGACATCGAGGGGGCGTTCAACGGGGATGTGGACAGCCTGCTGGTGTTCACCGGGGTCACCACGCCGGCGCAGCTGCTGGCGGCGCCGGTGCAGCACCGGCCGACGTACCTCGCGGCGGACCTGAGGGGGCTGCTGACGGCGCACCCGGCGGTGGAGGCCCTGGCGGACGGGGCGTACGCCTGCGGGGGGTTCACGGCGCGGGTGGAGGACGGCGTGCTGCGGGTGGACGGCGCGGGGGCCGACCGGTACGACGGGGTGCGGGCGCTGTGCGGGGCCGCCTGGACGGCGGCGGACCGGGACGGAGTGGTGCCGGACGGGCGGAAGGCGCTGGCGGGGCTGGGGTTCTGAGCGCGGTGTCCCCGGGGCCGGCCGGCCGGCTGGTCGCGTCCGGCCGCGTCCGGTCGTGTTCCCGGAGGGCTTCGCTAGAGCAGGGTGCGGAGGCGGAGGAGGTCGCGGAAGCCGGCTTCGAGGCGGACGCGGCCGGCGGCCCATGCGGAGGCGAAGTGGAGGTGGCCGCCGACCATGGCGACCAGGTCGTCGCCGGTCATGGTGAGGCGGATCTCGGCCTTCTCGGCGGGCACTCCGGGGGTCTCGACGACATCGGTGATGCGGCCGTCGCGGAGGCGGCCGGCGAAGGTCAGGTCGAGGTCGGTGAGGTGGCAGGTGAGGGAGCGGTCGAGGGCGGCGGCCTTGCGGACGTCCCCGGTGGAGCCGGAGAGGTTCCGGCTGAGCTGCTCCAACGCCTCGCGGCACTCGTCGATCGTGGCCATGGGTGTGTGGTGCTCCCGTCCGGTGGTGGTTCGCATTCCAACGTAGCGCAGTGCCGGGAGGTGCAGCGGGGCCGCCGGGGTACGGGGTAGCGTCGGGACCGGGCCCGTGACGGGCCCGGGACGCCGTGTGGGGCGCGTGAGGAGGCAGGCGGATGCTGCGGGATGCGGTGCGGGGCGTGGTGGTGGTCGCCGCGGAGATCGCGGAGGAGGCCGGGAAGCGGGTGCTCGGCGCCGCGGAGGGGCTGCTGGAGCGCGGTGGGGTGGACGTCTCGGCGGTGGAGCGGCGGCTGGCCGAGCAGTTCCCGCCGACGGCGGAGTCGCTGGGCGTGCTGGCCGGGGAGGTGGTGACCGCGGGCCGGGCCGGGATCGACCTGGTGGCCGGGGTGGCGCGCGGCGAGGTGGAACGGGTCTTCGAGAAGGTGGGGGACCAGGTGGTGAAGGTGGGCGTGGTGCTCAGCTACCTGGAGTCCAAGCTGCGCGAGGTGGACGAGGAGCCGGCGGCGGCCTCCCGTCCGGAGGGGCGGGCCGAGGGCCTGTTCGACGCGGGCTGGGACGACGGGGACCGGGCGGAGTGGCCCGAGCCGCCCGCGGCGGACCCGTTCGCCTTCGACCTCGGCGGGACGCCGGTCGGCGACGCGGAGGAGGAGGCGGTCGGGGCGAAGGCGCCCGAGGTGCCGGTGGTACCCGAGGTCCCGCTGGTGCCCGGGAAGGCCGATGCGGGCCCGGCGCGCGAGACCCCCGCCGGGGCGGCGGAGCAGCCCGCGGCGGAGAAGGCCGCGCCCGCCAAGAAGGCGACCGCGAAGAAGGCCGCCACCGCGAAGAAGGCGGCGGCCAAGAAGACCGTCGCCAAGAAGACGGTGGCCCGGAAGGCCGTGAGCGGCGGCGGGGCCGCCCGGGCGTCGGCGGCGAAGAAGGCGGCGGGCCGGAAGACGGTGGTCCGCAAGAGCGTGGTGGAGAAGGGTTCGCCCGAGACGCCGGGGAAGGACTCCGATGGCTGAGGCCGCGCCGACCGGGCACCCGGGGGTGGACGACGCGCTGGCCCGGCTGGAGGAGACGGCCGGGGTGGAGACGGGGGAGCAGGTCGCGGTGTACGAAGATGTTCACCGGCGGCTGGCGGACATCCTGGCCGCCCTCGACCGCGAGTGACACGCTCGACGCTCGACCCGTGAGCGACCTGTAGGAGATGGAACACCAGTGGCAGTGGCACGACGCCGACTCGACGCGGAACTGGTCCGCCGCAAGCTGGCCCGGTCGCGTGAGCACGCGAGCGAGCTGATCGCGGCGGGGCGGGTCACCGTCGGCGGCACCACCGCGACCAAGCCGGCGACCCAGGTGGAGACCTCGGCAGCGGTGGTGGTGGCGAAGGACGACAGCGACCCCGAGTACGTCTCGCGCGGCGGCCACAAGCTGGCGGGGGCGCTGGCCGCCTTCATGCCGCAGGGCCTGGTCGTGGAGGGGCGGCGGGCGCTGGACGCCGGGGCGTCCACCGGTGGGTTCACCGATGTGCTGCTGCGCTCGGGTGCGGCGCACGTGCTGGCGGTGGACGTCGGCTACGGCCAGCTGGCGTGGTCGTTGCAGAGCGACGAGCGGGTGACCGTGATGGACCGCACCAACGTCCGCGAGCTCACCCTGGAGCAGATCGGCGGCACGCCGGTCGACCTGGTGGTGGGCGACCTGTCGTTCATCTCGCTCGGGCTGGTGCTGCCGGCCCTGGCGGGCTGCTGCGCGCCGGACGCGGACCTGGCGATGATGGTCAAGCCGCAGTTCGAGATCGGCAAGGAGCGGCTGGGCAGCGGCGGCGTGGTGCGCAGCCCGGAGCTGCGGGCGGAGACGATCCGGCAGGTCGCGGGGCAGGCGTGGGCGCTGGGCCTGGGGGTGCGGGCGGTGACGGCGAGCCCGTTGCCGGGTCCGTCCGGGAACGTCGAGTACTTCCTGTGGCTGCGCCGTGACGCGCCGCCACTGGACCCGGCGGAGGCGGACCGGGCTGTGGCGGAGGGGCCCAGATAGGGTGCTTGGCAGACGTCCGGCCGCCGCGCCGCGCGGTGGCCGAGACCGGGTCGGGACGACCCGGCGGGGCGTAGGGAGAGGGCAGCGGGCAATGAGTCGAGTTCGTACGGTCTTCCTGATCGCGCACACCGGCCGGGAGGCGGCGCTCCGCAGCGTCGAGGGCCTGGTGCACGGCCTGTTGAAGGCCGGGATCAGAATCCGGCTGCTCGCCGCCGAGGCGGTGGGGCTGGACCTTCCCGAGGGTGTGGAGCGGGTGTCCGGCGGGCACGGTGCGGCGGACGGCTGCGAGCTGATCCTGGTCGCCGGCGGTGACGGCACGCTGCTGCGCGGGGCGGAGCTGGCCCGTGAGTCGGGGCTGCCGATGCTGGGCATCAACCTGGGCCGGGTCGGCTTCCTGGCGGAGGCCGAGCGGGACGACCTGGCGGTGGTGGTCGAGCGGGTGGTCGAGGCCGACTACGAGGTCGAGGAGCGGATGACCATCGACGTCGTGGTGCGGACCAACGGCGATGTGGTCCACGAGGACTGGGCGCTGAACGAGGCGTCGATCGAGAAGGCGGCGCGGGAGCGGATGCTGGAGGTGGTCACCGAGGTGGACGGCCGCCCGGTGTCCAACTTCGGCTGTGACGGCGTGGTGCTGTCCACGCCGACCGGGTCGACGGCGTACGCGTTCTCGGGCGGTGGTCCGGTGGTGTGGCCGGAGGTGGAGGCGCTGCTGATGGTGCCGATCAGTGCGCACGCGCTGTTCGCCCGGCCGCTGGTGACCTCGCCGAAGTCGGTGCTGGCGGTGGAGGTGCAGCCGAAGACGCCGCACGGGGTGCTGTGGTGCGACGGGCGACGTTCCGTCGAACTCCCGGCCGGGGCGCGGGTGGAGGTGCGCCGGGGCCGGACGCCGGTCCGGCTGGCGCGGCTGCACCGGGCGCCGTTCACCAACCGGCTGGTGGCCAAGTTCGCGCTGCCGGTGACGGGTTGGCGCGGCCGGGCGGACACTCACTGACCGCGGCGGCCTGACCTGGCGGAGCGTCAGGTCCGGCGGCCCGTCAGATCGCCGGTCCGTCAGATCGGCGGTCCGGAGCCGTCGTCGGTGCTGCCGTACCCGCCGCGGGAGGCGAGGTGGGCGGCGGCCGCGAGCCGGGCGACGGCCTCGGCCGCCTGCCCGGCCGGCACGGTCAGCGGGATGCGCAGGTAGTTCTCGAACGCGCCGTCGACGCCGAACCGGGCGCCGGCGGCGAGGTGGATGCCGGTGCGCTCGCCGGCCCGTGCGAGCGCGGTGCCGGAGAGGCCGCCGGTGGTGGTCCAGAGCGCCAGCCCGCCGGGCGGCAGGGTGAACTCCCAGGCGGGGAGCTGCCGGTGGAGTTCGGCGGCGAGTGCCTCGGCGCTGGAGCGCAGCCGTTCGTGCTGGTGGGCGCGGACCTCGCTGAAGTGCCCGGTGAGCAGCTCGGTGGCGATCAGCTGGTCCAGGACCGGGGTGCCGATGTCGCTGATCGCCCGGTCGGCGGCCAGCTGCCGGACGAGGGCGGGCGCGGCGCGCAGCCAGCCGATCCGCAGCCCGCCCCAGAAGATCTTCGAGGCGGAGCCGACGGTGACCACCCGGGCCGCCCGGTCCAGTGCCGCCAGCGGCCTCGGCAGCTCGGACTCCGGTGTGCCCCAGCCGAGTTCGGCGGGGGTCTCGTCGGCCAGCAGGACGGTGTCGGCGCAGCGGGCGTCGGCGAGCAGGGCCCGGCGCTGGTCCTCCTCGATCAGTGCGCCGGTCGGGTTGTGGAAGTCCGGGATGACGTAGGCGAGCCGGGGCGCGGCGGTGCGCAGGACCCGCTGCCAGTCGGCGAGGTCCCAGCGGGCCGGGCCGCCGGGGCCCTCGGGGCGGGCCAGCGGGACGGGGATCAGCCGGGCGCCCGCCCGGCGCAGCGCGAGCAGGGTGTGGGCGTAGCTGGGCGCCTCCACGGCCACCCGGTCGCCGCGGCCGGCCAGGGCGGGCCGGGCGAGCCGAAGGGCGCTCATCGCGCCGGTGGTGACCAGGATCTGGTCGGGGGTGGTGGGCAGCCCGCGCTCGCTGTAGCGGCGGGCGAGGGCCTCGCGGAGCGCCGGCAGGCCGGTCGGGTAGTTGCCGTGCCCGGCGGCGTACGCGGGCAGCTGTTCCAGGGCGCGGGCGGCGGCCGCGCCGAGGTACGGCTGGGGGGCGGGCAGGGCGGCGACGCCGAGGTCGATCACGCTGTCGCGCTGGTCCGGCGGGACGGGGTTGAGGGCGTCGGAGGGCGGGCGGGCGCCGTCCGGGAGGGTGGTCCAGCTGCCGGAGCCGCGCCGGCTGAGCAGGTACCCGTCGGCGCGCAGCGCCTCGTAGGCGGTGGCCACGGTGGTGCGGCTGAGGGCGAGTTCGGCGGCCAGCTCGCGCTCGGCGGGCAGCCGGGAGCCGACCGGCAGTCGGCCCTCGGCGACCAGGGTGCGGACCTGGGCGGCCAGGGTCCGGTACGCGGGACGGTGGCCGGGTGCCTCCGGCAGGCGGGTGCCGCGCAGCAGCCGGGCCAGCGCGGGCGGGGTGACGGTGCTGTGCCAGGGGTGCCAGGCAGCCATCGGGGAACCAGTCCACTCGTGTCGGATTGGACCTGGATGAGGTCCGATTGGACTCCCCATGATGGTCCGGTACCACCACCCCAGCAAGGGAGATCCGATGGCCGCCGCCGACCCCACCGCCCCCACGCACCGCGCCGCCCGGGCCGCCCGGGCCGTCCGGGCGCTCCGCGCGGCCCGGGCCGACGCCCTCGGCCGGCGCCTGGTCCAGCTCGCGGCCGGCCTCGTCCTCTACGGCACCAGCATGGCGCTGATGCTCCGCGCCTCCCTCGGCGGCAACCCCTGGGACGTGCTGCACCAGGGCCTTGCCCGGCACCTCGGGCTCAGCGTGGGCACCTGGGTCACCCTGGTCGGCGCGGCCGTCCTGCTGCTGTGGATCCCGCTGCGGCAGCGGCCCGGCGTCGGCACGGTCGGCAACGTCCTCGTCCTGGGCGCCGCGATGGACCTGACCCTCTCCCTGGTCGATCCGCCGCACGCCTGGGCCGCCCGGATCCCGCTGCTCGCCGCCGGTATCGTCCTCAACGGGCTGGCCACCGGCCTGTACATCGGCGCCCGGCTCGGCCCCGGCCCGCGCGACGGCCTGATGACCGGCCTGCACCGCCGCACCGGCCGCTCGCTGCGCCTGATCCGCACCGGCATCGAACTGACCGTGCTGGCCACCGGGATCCTGCTCGGCGGCACCTTCGGCGTCGGCACGATCGCCTACGCGCTGGCCATCGGCCCGCTCGCCCAGTTCTTCCTGCGCTGGTGCACCGTCCCCCAGGCCGGCACCCCGGCCGGCACCGTCCCCCAGGCCGGCACCCCGGCCGGCACCGTCCCCCAGGCCGGCACCCCGGCCGGCACCCCCGCCGCCGACCGTACCCCGGACCCGGCGGCCGCCCGCACCCCGGCCGCCGTCGAACCGGCGGCCGCCACCCCGTGACCCGACCCCGGGACTCGTGTGCGCACCGTCCCCGCCCGGAGCCCCGTGCGGATGAAATGGGCAGTGGCTCGTCGCGCGTCGACGGTGGAACCTCGTAAGGTCGTCTCCGTGTTGGACGAGATGCGGATACGGGATCTTGGTGTCATCGACGACGCCGTGGTCGAGCTGGCCCCCGGCTTCACCGCCGTCACCGGCGAGACCGGTGCGGGCAAGACCATGGTGGTGACCAGCCTCGGCCTGCTGCTCGGCGGCCGGGCCGACCCGGCGCTGGTGCGCAACGGCTCGGACCGGGCCGTGGTCGAGGGCCGGCTCACCCTCGACCCGGACTCCCCGGTGGTGGCCCGCGCCCAGGAGGCCGGGGCCGAACTCGACGAGGGCGAACTGCTGGTCAGCCGGACGGTCTCCGCCGAGGGGCGCTCCCGCGCCCACGTCGGCGGCCGGGCGGTCCCGGTCGGCCTGCTCGCCGAGCTCGGCGAGGACCTCATCGCGGTGCACGGCCAGACCGACCAGCAGCGCCTGCTGCGCCCCGCCCGCCAGCGCGGCGCCCTCGACCGCTACGCCGGCGCCACCGTGGCCGAGCCGCTGGCCCGCTACCGCGAGGTCTACCAGGAGCTGCGCAAGGTCTCCGCCACCCTGGAGGAGCTCACCACCAGGGCACGCGAGCGCGCCCAGGAGGCGGACCTGCTCCGCTTCGGCCTGGACGAGGTCGCCGCCGCCGAACCGGTCGCAGGCGAGGACGTCGACCTGGCCGCCGAGGCCGAGCGCCTCGGCCACGCCGACGCCCTCTCCTCCGCCGCCACCCTGGCCCACGCCGCCCTCGCCGGCGACCCCGCCGACCCCGAGGCGGTGGACGCGGGCACCCTGCTCGCCCAGGCCCGCCGCGCCGTCGACGCCGTCCGCCACCACGACGAGCGGCTCGCCTCCCTCGCCGACCGCCTCAACGAGGTCGGCTACCTCCTCGCCGACGTGGCGGGCGACCTCGCCGGGTACGCCGACGACCTGGACGCCGACCCGGTGCGGCTCGCCGCCGTCGAGGACCGCCGTGCCGTCCTCTCCCACCTGCTGCGCAAGTACGCGGGCCCGGAGGGCACCCTCGCCGAGGTCATCGCCTGGGCCGAGGCCGGCGCCCTGCGGCTCGCCGAACTCGACGGCGACGACGAGCGGATCGACGAACTCGGCGCCCAGGAGACCGCGCTGCGCGCCGAGTTGGCCGAACTCGCCGCCGAGGTCTCGGCCGCCCGGCACGCCGCCGCCGACCGCTTCGCCGCCGCCGTCTCCGCGGAACTCGCCGAACTCGCCATGCCGCACGCCCGGGTGAGCTTCTCGATCTCCCAGGTCGACGACCTCTCCGGCATCGAGGTCGGCGGCCGTACCGTCGCGTACGGCCCGCACGGCGTGGACGAGGTCGAGGTCCTGCTCGCCCCGCACCCCGGTGCCCAGCCCCGGCCGATCGCCAAGGGCGCCTCGGGCGGTGAGCTCTCCCGGGTCATGCTCGCCGTCGAGGTGGTCTTCGCCGGCGCCGACCCGGTGCCCACCTACCTCTTCGACGAGGTGGACGCCGGCGTCGGCGGCAAGGCCGCGGTCGAGATCGGCCGCCGCCTGGCCAAACTCGCCGAGAGCGCCCAGGTCGTGGTGGTCACCCACCTCCCGCAGGTCGCCGCCTTCGCCGACCGGCACCTGGTGGTGGAGAAGACCAACGACGGTGTGGTGACCCGCAGCGGCGTCAAGGTGCTCAGCGACGAGGAGCGGGTCCGGGAGCTCTCCCGGATGCTGGCCGGCCTGGAGGACTCCGAACTGGGCCGCGCCCACGCCGAGGAGCTGCTCGCCGCGGCCCGCGCACCGCGCACCCGCTGACGCGCCGACACCTGCGGGCCGTCCCTGCGACGCGCCCGCAGGTGCTGCCGACTGTCCAAGAGCCCGTCCGACCTGGCATGGTGGCGGCTGGACATTGGCTTTCCAGTCCCGAGCGCCGGATCCCGGGACGATCCCCGGGGCGGCGCGAGTCGAATGATCGAGCCGGAGCGAGACGACGTGGACCATTCCGCCGCCCGGGCCAGCGCGGGCACACCCGCCGCGGCCCTGAGAGAACCGGGCCAGCTGCACGCGGTGCTCGTCCTGGCGGGCAGCACCGGCGGCATCGGGGCGCACGTGCGCTCCCTCGCCGAGGGCCTGGTCGCCCACGGGGTCCAGGTGACCGTCTGCGGACCCGACGGCACCGACACCCTGCACGGCTTCTCCCGCACCGGCGCCCGCTTCCACCCCGTCGAGATCACCCCGACCGCGGGCGCCCGCAGCGACGCCGCCGCGATCGGCGAACTCCGCCGCGCCTTCACCGGCGCCGACGTGGTGCACGCCCACGGCATGCGCGCCGGACTCCTCTCCGACCTCGCGCTGCGCACCGCGGGCCGGTTCCCCGGACTGCGCCCGCAGACCCCGCTGGTGGTCACCTCCCACCACGCCATGCTGGCCACCGGCATGGAACGCCGCCTCCAGCGGCTGATGGAGCGCCGCGTGGTCCGCGCCGCCGACCTGGTCCTCGGCGCCTCCTCCGACCTGGTCGCCCGGGCCCGCGAACTGGGCGCCACCGACGCCCGGCTCGGCCCGGTCGCCGCCCCGCCGCTGCCCGCCGCCACCCTTCAGCGAGCCGCCGCCCGCGAAGCGCTGCTCGGCTCCGGGCCTGCGACCGGCGAGCCGTCGGCCGAGGACCGGCCGGTGGTGCTGGCGATCGGGCGGCTCGTCCCGCAGAAGAGCTTCGACCTGCTGCTGGACGCCGTCCCGCGGTTCGCCCCCGGCGGCGACGACCCGCTCGTCCTGCTGGCCGGCGACGGACCCGAACGGCAGGCGCTCAAGACCCGGATCGCCGCCGAGAAGCTCCCGGTCGACATGCTCGGCTACCGCACCGACATCCCCGACCTGCTCGCCGCCGCCGACGTGGTGGTGCTCAGCAGCCGGTGGGAGGCGCGGTCGCTGGTGGTGCAGGAGGCCATGCGGGCCGGGGTGCCGGTGGTGTCCACCTCCGTCGGCGGCGTGCCGGAACTGGTCGGCGACGCCGCGGTGCTGGTACCCCCGGGCGACGCCGCCGCGCTCGGCACGGCCGTCCGGGACCTCCTGCGGAACCCGGCGCGCCGGGCCGAACTCGCCGAGGCGGGACGGCAGCAGGCGCTCACCTGGCCCGACGAGGCGGCGACCGTGGCGCAGGTGCTCAGCACCTACGACGAGCTCGTCCAGCGGGCCTGAGGCTTCCACCGAGGGGCGCGTGGGCACCTCCCGGCCGCCGGGGCCGGGGAGGACCGCGCGCCCCTCGGTACGTCACATGGTCGGCGCTTCCGGCTGGGTGGAGAGGTAGGCGCCGCCGCAGGCGGTGAGGCGCAGGGCGGTGTCGATCAGCGGCACGTGGCTGAACGCCTGCGGGAAGTTGCCGACCTGCCGCTTGGCGCGCGGGTCCCACTCCTCGGCCAGCAGCCCCACGTCGTTGCGCAGCGACAGCAGCTTGTCGAACAGCTCCCGCGCCTCGCCGACCCGCCCGATCATCGCCAGGTCGTCCGCGAGCCAGAACGAGCAGGCCAGGAAAGCCCCCTCGTGCCCGGACAGCCCGTCCACGTTGTTGCCCTGCTCGTCGTGGGTCGGGTACCGCAGCACGAAGCCGTCCTCGGTGGACAGCTCGCGCTGGATCGCCTCGATCGTGCCGATCACCCGCTTGTCGTCCGGCGGGAGGAAGCCGACCTGCGGGATCAGCAGCAGCGAGGCGTCCAGCTCCCGGCCGCCGTAGTACTGGGTGAAGGTGTTGCGGTCCTTGTCGTAGCCCCGCTCGCAGACGTCCCGGTGGATCTCGTCGCGGAGCTCCTTCCAGCGCTCCAGCGGGCCCTCGGCGGGGGTCTGCTCGATCAGCTTGATGGTCCGGTCCACGGCCACCCAGGCCATCACCTTGGAGTGCACGAAGTGCCGCCGCGGCCCGCGCACCTCCCAGATGCCCTCGTCCGGCTCCCGCCAGTGCTTCTCCAGGTAGGTGATCAGCTTCAGCTGCAGCTGGTGGGCGTGGTCGTTGCGGACCAGGCCGGTCATGTGGGCCAGGTGCAGGGCCTCGACCACCTCGCCGTACACGTCCAGCTGGAGCTGGCCGGCCGCGCCGTTGCCGACCCGGACCGGGGTGGAGTTCTCGTACCCGGGCAGCCAGTCGAGCTCGGACTCGGTGAGCTCCCGCTCGCCGGCGATGCCGTACATGATCTGCAGGTTCTCCGGGTCGCCGGCCACCGCGCGCAGCAGCCACTCGCGCCAGGCGCGGGCCTCCTCGCGGTAGCCGGTGCGCAGCAGCGAGGAGAGGGTGATCGCGGCGTCGCGGAGCCAGGTGTAGCGGTAGTCCCAGTTGCGCTCGCCGCCCAGGTCCTCGGGGAGGGAGGTGGTGGGGGCGGCGACGATGCCGCCGGTGGGGGCGTAGGTGAGCGCCTTGAGGGTGATCAGCGAGCGGATCACCGCCTCCCGGTACGGGCCCTGGTAGGTGCAGTGGCCGACCCAGTCGCGCCAGAACTCCTCGGTGGAGTCCAGCGCCTCCTCGGCGTCGGCGACCTCCGGTGCGGGCAGGTGGGAGGCCTGCCAGGTGAGCGCGAAGGCGATCCGCTCGCCCTTGGCGATGGTGAAGTCGGCGTAGGTGGTCAGGTCGCGGCCGTACGTCTCGGCCTCGCCGTCCAGCCAGACCGAGTCGGGGCCGGCGACGGCGACCGTGCGGTGCCCGCCCTCGGCCTGCTCGACCCGGTGCACCCAGGGCACCACCCGGCCGTAGCTGAACCGCATCCGGACCGCCGAGCGCATCCGGACCCGGCCGTCCAGGCCCTCCACGATCCGGATCATCTGCGGCACGTCCGGGGTGCCCATCAGGTGGCGGGGCGGCATGAAGTCGATCACCCGGACGCTGCCGCCCTGGGTGTCCCACTCCTGCTCCAGGATCAGCGAGTCGCCCCGGTAGCGGCGCCGGTCGGCGGGCAGCGCGGGGGCGGCGGCGGTCACCGGGGGGACGCGGAACTCGCCGGTGTCGGCGTCCTGCGTGACCGGCGCCGGCTCGGTGGGCACCGGTTCGGCCGGGCCGATCCGCCAGAACCCGTGCTCGTCGGTCCCCAGCAGACCGGCGAACACGGCCGGCGAGTCGAACCGGGGCAGGCACAGCCAGTCGACGGCGCCGTCCCTGCTGACCAGGGCGGCGGTCTGCATGTCCCCGATGAGTGCGTAGTCCTCGATACGGCCGGCCACGTGGGTCTCCAGTTCGCAATATGTGCTCGGCTACGTCCGACGGCGGAGCGCGCGGTTTCGGCGCGTCCGGATGCTCGGGCGGGGCACTCGCGAGTCCGGTGGGTGGCTGGAAGGCTCGTGGCGCGCCCTCGCGGGGCTCTGGTGTACCCCTGGAGTGAGCGGGTGAACTGGTACGAGGAGGTTCCGGTCGCGCATCGGGGACCGCGTGGAGCCGTCAGCCGCCCCATCGTCCTCCGCGTGCTCTGCTGTCGGCGATGCGTCCGTGCAGAATACGTCGGCGCACCGGGCGGGAGCACGCGCAGACGGGCGCGCCCGGTCCGCTTACCGCGAAGAGCGAACAAAAGTGGCCCGTCCGGAGGAGGAGGGCCCACCCGACCGAACCATCCGGAGCTGATCCTTCCGGGCCATGTCGCCATCCGGTGTCCCGCGCCCGGCCCAGGCCCGTCCGGAGCCCGTCCGGCCCGGCCGCGGCACGTCCGAGCGCACCCGGGTCCCCGCACTGATACCCTGGTACCCCGTGGACTGGTGGAAAACCGACCCGGATCCGCCGACCTCGACGACCCCTCCGAAGCCCTTCGGAGCAGCGTGTCGCCGGCGCGGACGAGACGGGCGGAGCACCTCCGCAGGAGTCACCCTCGACACGCGACCCACGGGAGCCCCCTCTTGGCACAGCCCCATTCCGGCAAGTCGGCCAGCGGCCGCGCCGTGACGACCAAGCACCTCTTCGTCACCGGGGGTGTCGCCTCTTCGCTCGGCAAGGGGCTCACCGCCTCCAGCCTGGGCGCCCTGCTCAAGGCGCGCGGCCTGCGCGTGACGATGCAGAAGCTCGACCCGTACCTGAACGTGGACCCGGGCACCATGAACCCGTTCCAGCACGGCGAGGTCTTCGTGACCGACGACGGCGCCGAGACGGACCTGGACATCGGCCACTACGAGCGCTTCCTCGACACCAACCTGCACGGCTCGGCGAACGTCACCACCGGCCAGGTGTACTCGACGGTCATCGCCAAGGAGCGCCGCGGCGAGTACCTGGGCGACACCGTCCAGGTCATCCCGCACATCACCAACGAGATCAAGTCCCGGATCCGCCGGATGGCGACCGAGGACGTCGACGTGGTGATCACCGAGGTCGGCGGCACCGTCGGCGACATCGAGTCGCTGCCGTTCCTGGAGGCCGTCCGCCAGGTCCGCCACGAGGTCGGCCGGGACAACGTGTTCTTCGTGCACGTCTCCCTGCTGCCGTACATCGGCCCCTCGGGCGAGCTGAAGACCAAGCCCACCCAGCACTCGGTCGCCGCCCTGCGCAACATCGGCATCCAGCCCGACGCGATCGTGCTGCGCGCCGACCGCGAGGTCCCGCAGGCCATCAAGCGCAAGATCTCGCTCATGTGCGACGTGGACGAGGAGGCCGTGGTCGCGGCCATCGACGCCAAGTCGATCTACGACATCCCCAAGGTGCTGCACGGCGAGGGCCTGGACGCGTACGTGGTGCGCCGCCTCGACCTGCCGTTCCGCGATGTGGACTGGACGGTCTGGGACGACCTGCTGCGCCGCGTCCACGAGCCCCAGCACGAGGTCAAGGTCGCCCTGGTCGGCAAGTACATCGACCTGCCGGACGCGTACCTGTCGGTGACCGAGGCGCTGCGCGCCGGCGGTTTCGCCAACAACGCGCGGGTCACCGTCAAGTGGGTGGCCTCGGACGAGTGCCTGACCCCCGAGGGCGCGCAGGAGCAGCTGGGCGACGTGGACGCGATCTGCATCCCCGGCGGCTTCGGCGACCGCGGCGTGGACGGCAAGGTCGCCGCGATCACCTACGGCCGCGAGAACCGGATCCCGCTGCTCGGCCTGTGCCTGGGCCTGCAGTGCGTGGTCATCGAGGCCGCCCGCAACCTGGCCGGCCTGCCGGAGGCCAACTCCACCGAGTTCGACCCGGCCGCCAAGTACCCGGTCATCTCGACCATGGCCGAGCAGCTGGCGATCGTCGACGGCAAGGGCGACCTGGGCGGCACCATGCGCCTGGGCCTCTACCCGGCGAAGCTCGCCGAGGGCTCGATCGTGCGCGAGGTGTACGGCGGCGAGCAGTACGTCGACGAGCGCCACCGCCACCGCTACGAGGTCAACAACGCCTACCGCGCGGACCTGGAGAAGACCGGCCTGCAGTTCTCCGGCCTCTCCCCGAAGGGCGACCTGGTCGAGTACGTCGAGTACCCGCGCGAGGTGCACCCCTACCTGGTCGCCACCCAGGCGCACCCGGAGCTGAAGTCCCGCCCGACCCGCCCGCACCCGCTGTTCGCGGGCCTGGTCGCGGCGGCCATCAAGATCAAGACCGAGCAGGCCTGACCGGGCTGACAGCTTGACCGGGCTGACCGCTTGATCGGGTCGGCCGCCTGACCGGGTCGGCCCGGGGACCGCGGGCCGGAGGGATTCCCTCCGGCCCGCGGTCCCCTTTTTCGCCGGTCCGGGGCCGCCGGTCCTCTTTCCTTCGCCGGTCCCGGTCCTGACGGGCTAGATTGTGTCGTACTGACGAAAAGGGGAGTGCGATGGACGTTCAGCAGATCCGGGACGTGGCGGAGGAGTGGGAGGTCCGGGCCACCGAGACCCCGTTCCAGGGGCGGGTCACCGGCGTGCGGACCGACGAGGTGCGGATGCCGGACGACTCCTGGGCCCGCCGGGACTACCAGACTCACCCCGGATCGGTGGCCGTCCTCGCCGTGGACGACCGGCAGCGGGTGCTGATCCTGCGGCAGTACCGGCACCCGGTGCGCCAGCGGCTCTGGGAGATCCCGGCCGGGCTGCTGGACGTCCCCGGGGAGAACCCGCTGCACGCCGCCCAGCGCGAACTCTTCGAGGAGGCGCACTGCAAGGCGGCGGAGTGGAAGGTCCTGGTCGACTTCTACACCTCGCCCGGCGGCACCGACGAGGCGCTGCGGATCTTCCTCGCCACCGACCTCTCCGAGGCCGAGGGCGACCGGTACGAGGCCCACGGCGAGGAGCTTCAGCTGGAGACCGCGCGGGTGCCGCTGGAGGACCTGGTCCGGCTGCTGCTGGCCGGCGAGCTGCACAACCCGGCGCTGATCACCGGCGTCCTCGCGCTGCAGGCCGCGCTCACCGGCGCGGGCGTCGAGGCGCTGCGGCCGGCGGACTCGCCCTGGCCGGCCCGGCCCTTCGTGCAGGGCTGACCGCACCGCTGACCGCCCCGCCGGGCTGACCGCCGCCAGGGGTGGGTGGGCCGGCCCGGTGGTGGGCCGGCTGGTCCGGGCGGGGGATTCGCCGGTTGGTGGGACCGGATGGCATCTCGGCGGCACCCCGCGATCGAACTACGCTTCGCGACAGGGCCGGCGACCGCGCCGGACCGGAGGCGGCTGGTCGGGAGTGACGCGGGTGGCGAGGAAGACGGCGACGGTGGAGACCCGGCCCTCGGGGCCCGGCCTGCTCGACAGGCTGCCGCCCGGCGCCTCGCCCTTCGCCGGACGGCGGCAGGAGCTGGCCGCCCTCGCCGCGGGCGCCGCCCGGTCGGTCCCCGGCCGCAGCCGGCTGCTGGTCCTGGCCGGGCGACCCGGCTCCGGCCGGACCGCGCTGGCCGTCCACTTCGCCCGCTCGGTCGCCGCCGACTACCCCGACGGCCTGCTCCACGTCCGCTTCTCCGCCCCCGACGGCTCCCTCCTGGAACCCGGCCGGGCCGCCCGGATCCTGCTGGAGCAGCTCGGCGAGGTCCCCGACGCGCTGCTGCCCGGGACGGAGGAGGACCCCGCCTGCGAGGCGCTGCGCGAGGCCCTCACCGGACGGCGCGTCCTGCTGCTGCTCGACGACGTCCGGGAGGCCGCCCAGCTCTGGCCGCTGCTCACCGAGGAGCCCGGCTGCCTGCTGCTCGCCACCACGGCGGGCCCGCTCACCGGGATCGAGGACATCGACCCGGTGATCCTCGGCGGCCTGGACCAGCGGGCCGCCGTCGACCTGCTCGTCGAGCTGGTGGGCGGGACCCGGGTCGGCTGCGACCCGGTCGGGGCCGCGGACCTCGCCGAGGCCTGCGCCGCCCGTCCCGCCGCGCTGCGGCTGGCCGCCGGGTGGCTCAAGGCCAACCCGCGGGCCGCCGTCACCGACGTGGTCCGGGAACTCTCCCCCGAGCCGGAGCCGGCGGTCGGGCCCAAGGCGCGTGGCGCGGAGAAGCCGTCCGGCCGGCGGCCGGGCAAGACCCCGGCCGGCGCGGCCCGGACCGCCGACCCCGGTCGCGCCGAGCCGGACCTGATGGAGGCGCTGGGGCTGCTGGGGCCGGACGTCGTGGACCTGGTCAAGGGGGGAGCGAAGGGCGGCAAGGGCGCGGGGGAGAACGGTGAGGGGGCGCGGGAGAACGGTGAGGGGGGCCAGGGGAGCCGGGGCACCGGTTTCCCGGCGAAGGGGGACAAGGGGGGCCGGGGCCGAGGCCGGGCCCCGGGTGCCGGTTCCGGGGGCGACGGTTTTCGGGGTGACGGTCCCGGCGGTGCCGGTGGGCGGCCGAGCGGTCCGCAGCGCGGGGGTCGCGGGCTGCTGCCCGCGGATCCCGTACCGGTGGCCGACAGCGACCCGCTGTTGGCTGCCTTCGAGCTGCTCCACCGGACCCTGCCCGCGCCCCGGGCCCGGCTGCTGCGGGCGCTGACCCTGGCCCCCGGGCAGCTGGCCGACCTGCGTTCGGCCTCCGCGCTGATGGGCTGCCCGGCGCCGGAGGCGGCCCAGGCCCTGGAGCAGCTGGCCGGGCAGGAACTGCTGGAGCGCGAGCCGGCCGCCGCCGACGGCACCGCCCGCTACCGGGTCCCCGGGCGGCTGTACCCCCGGCTGGCCGAGCTGCGGGCCGAGCGGGACCGCCCGTCCGAGGTGGAACTGGCCCGAGCCCGGCTGCTGGAGCGGCTGGTCCGCCTGGTCGACTCCGCCCGGATGCTGCTCGACCCGACCGCCGGCCCCAACCCCGACCCGCTGCCCGGGCCGCTGCGGCTGCGCACCGCCGCCCAGGCGAAGCAGTGGCTGCTGGAGGAGCGCGACCAGCTGCTCGGCGCCGTGGAGGAGGCCATCGGCCAGGGCGACCTGGACGGCTCGGCCGGCCGGCTGGTCACCGCACTGCTGCGAGCCCTGCCGCTCACCGGTACCGCCGCGCCCGCCGACCTGCACCAGCTGCACGCCTTGGTCCTGAAGGTCGCGGAGCGCCAGCGCGCGCCCCGTCGGGCCGCCGCCGCGCTGCTCAACCTGGGTGATCTCCAGGCCGCCGCAGGGCGCTGGACCGCCGCCGCCGAGCGCTACCACGCCGCCCTCGACCGGGCCCGCGAGGCGGGCGACGAGCCCACCCAGGCCCGGGCCCTGGAGGGCGCGGGCGGTTGCTACCGGGCGCTCGCCGATCCGGTGCGCGCCGCCGATTGGTACGGACGCGCGCTCGCACTCCGACAGGGGCTCGCGGACGCCCCCGCCGAGGCCCGGCTGCTGGTCCGGCTGGCCGAGGCGCACGCCGCCCAGCGCCGCTTCGACGAGGCCCTCCGCGAGTACCGGGCCGCCCACGCGGTGCTGCGCCGGCTCGGCGACGAGTCCGCCGCGGCGGCCGTCGCGGGCACCCTGGACCGCCTGCGCGAACGGCTCGACGGCGAGTGGAGAAGTCCGGTTCCGGAGTAGTGTCAGAGATGGGTGATTTGCCTAACTTTGTCACCGAGATCGCCATGCAAGCCTACGAACCTGCCAATGAGTCCAGCAGATTTAGTCAGTTTGGAAGGCTGACGGATGCGCTGGGCTTCATTACACTCGACAGCAGTCGCGCAGCGAACCGTGCCCCGGCCTGTCCGGAGGCCTCCCCCGTGCGCGCCGCCCGCCGGTCTTCTCCGGTAGGGACCCCCATGGCAAGAGGACGTGTTTAGCCGTGAAGGTCGGCATCCCCCGCGAGGTCAAGAACCACGAGTACCGCGTGGCCATCACGCCCGCCGGCGTGCATGAGCTGGTCCGCAACGGACACGAGGTCGTCATCGAGGACAACGCCGGTCTCGGCTCCTCGATCCCCAACGAGGAGTACGTGGCCGCCGGTGCCACCATCCTCCCCACCGCCGACGAGGTGTGGGCCGCCGCCGACCTCCTGCTGAAGGTCAAGGAGCCCATCGCGGAGGAGTACCACCGCCTCCGCAAGGGCCAGACCCTCTTCACCTACCTGCACCTGGCCGCCGACCGCGCCGGCACCGAGGCCCTCGTTGCCTCCGGTACCACCGCCATCGCGTACGAGACCGTGCAGCTCGCCAACGGTGCCCTGCCGCTGCTCGCCCCGATGTCCGAGGTGGCCGGCCGCCTGGCTCCGCAGGTCGGCTCCTACCACCTGATGCGTCCGGCCGGCGGCCGCGGCGTGCTGCCCGGCGGCGTCCCCGGCACCCACCCCGCCAAGTGCGTGGTCATCGGCGGCGGCGTCTCCGGCTGGCACGCGGCCACCATCGCCATCGGCATGGGCTACGACGTGACCCTGCTCGACCGCGACATCAACAAGCTGCGCGAGGCCGACCGCATCTTCGGCACGAAGATCAAGGCCATCATGTCCAACTCCTTCGAGCTGGAGAAGGCCGTCCTGGAGGCCGACCTGGTCATCGGCGCCGTGCTGATCCCGGGCGCCAAGGCCCCGAAGCTGGTCACCAACGAGCTGGTCTCCCGGATGAAGCCGGGCTCCGTGCTCGTCGACATCGCCATCGACCAGGGCGGCTGCTTCGAGGACTCCCGCGCCACCACGCACGCCGAGCCGACCTTCCAGGTCCACAACTCGGTCTTCTACTGCGTGGCCAACATGCCGGGCGCCGTCCCGAACACCTCCACCTACGCGCTGACCAACGCGACGCTGCCGTACGTCGTCGAGCTGGCCAACCGCGGGTGGAAGGAGGCGCTGCGCCGCGACGCCGCGCTGGCCAAGGGCCTGAACGTCCACGAGGGCCAGATCACCTACCAGGCCGTCGCCGAGGCCTTCGACCTGGAGGCCGTCTCCCTGGACAGCGTCCTCGCCTGACGCCCGTCCCGCTCGTCCCGCTCGTCCTGCTCGGACCGAACGCCCCCGACCCCCTCCCCTCGGGCCGGGGGCTTCGGCATGCCCTCGGGCGGACCGCCCGGTGCGTTTTCCGGCGGGTTGTCGGATGTGTCTCAGGGACGTGTCTCCGGAGTGTCTTCAGGGTGTCTCCGGGTGTGTTGTCGGCCCGTGTGTCGGCGTGCGGCCGGGCGTGTGCATCGCTGTGCGCTCGGGTGCGTTGAGCGGTGCGTGGAGCGGTGAGTTGAGCGGTGCCTGGATCGGGGTGCCCGCTCGCCCGCGCTTCGGCATGTCGCGAGGTGGGGAGGGGTGTGGGTGTCGTGCGGGTGGCGTGGTGATGTCAATTTATGTGCATCAGGTCACCCGCTCTGTGGATCAAGGCGGTCTCGGGGCCGCTAATCCCTTGACATGGAGCTGGTCGGCACCCGACACATCATGCCCACTACCGTGGATTGTGTTGCTGCGAATGCCCGCAACGGCCTAGAGTCGCAAACCGTCGGCAAGCTGCCACGCTGACGAATCGACATAGAGTCCTGGATGCCCAAGGAGGTAAGACGACTTGTGAATGAGTCGACATTTGCTCCCGGGGGTGGTCAGCCAGGACTGGCGGAGCTCACCGTCGGGCAGCCGAACGAAGAGGCCCGGCAGGCCACCGTTGGCGAGGTGGAGGTCGGCTCGGTCGCGGTCCGCACCTTCGAGGCGCGCCAGAGCGCCGCGTCCGCCGGCGCCGACCTGGATGCCGACTTCGCCGCCTACGGCCTGGCCTACACCGACCTCGGCTACGGTCCCTACGACGACCCGGACGCCGAGTACGAGCCCGACCCCGAGTACGCCGCCACCCTGGCTCCCGACGCCGCCCGGCAGCGCCGCGAGCGCGTCGGCCCCACCGGCCGTCCGCTGCCCTACTTCCCGATCCCCGCGCCGGTGGCCGAGCACGGCCCCGCGCAGATCATCGCCATGTGCAACCAGAAGGGCGGCGTCGGCAAGACCACGTCGACCATCAACCTGGGCGCCGCGCTGGCCGAGTACGGCCGCCGCGTCCTGCTGGTGGACTTCGACCCGCAGGGCGCCCTCTCGGTCGGCCTCGGCGTCAACCCGATGGAGCTCGACGTCACCGTCTACAACCTGCTCATGGAGCGGGGCCTGACGGCCGATGAGGTCCTGCTGAAGACCGCCGTGCCCGGCATGGACCTGCTGCCCTCCAACATCGACCTGTCGGCCGCCGAGGTGCAGCTGGTCAGCGAGGTGGCCCGGGAGTCGGCACTGGCCCGCGCCCTGAAGCCGCTGCTGCCCGACTACGACTACGTCATCATCGACTGTCAGCCCTCGCTCGGCCTGCTGACGGTCAACGCCCTGACGGCGGCTCACAGCGTCATCGTCCCGCTGGAGTGCGAGTTCTTCGCGCTGCGCGGCGTCGCGCTGCTCACCGAGACCATCGAGAAGGTCTGCGAGCGGCTCAACCCCGAGCTGCGCCTGGACGGCATCCTCGCCACCATGTACGACTCGCGCACCGTGCACAGCCGCGAGGTGCTGGCCCGCGTGGTCGAGGCGTTCGGCGAGCACGTGTTCCACACCGTCATCGGGCGGACCGTCAGGTTCCCCGAGACCACCGTGGCCGGCGAGCCGATCACGACGTACGCGACCAACTCGGTGGGCGCCGCCGCCTACCGCCAGCTCGCCAGGGAGGTGCTCGACCGGTGCCGCCCCGCCGAGTGAGTCTCCCCGGGGCCGACGAGCTGTTCCGGGCCACCGGGGGGATGGCCCTGTCACCCTCCCTCGCCCGGTCGGGCGAGGCGGGCCGGACGGAGACCGCCCGCGCGGCGGAATCGGCCAGGACGGCCGAGCAGGCCGCCCAGGGCCCCGTCGACGCGCCCGGAGCCGCCGGGGGTGGTACGGGAGCCCCGGCCGTCCGCCGGGCCGCCACGGAGGCGCCCCAGCCCCGCCAGGAGCAGCACGGCACCGCGCCCGCCGAGGCGATGACGCCCCGCCAGCACGGCTCGGCCGAGGAGCAGGGCGCCGACGCCGCCCGCCGGCCCCGCCCGCGCGGACGCGTTCCGCGCCGTCCCACCGGCCGCGAGCGGCACGACGAGAAGATCACCGTGTACGTCTCCGCCGAGGAACTGATGGACCTGGAGCACGCCAGGCTGGTGCTGCGCGGGGAACACGGGCTCGCGGTCGACCGCGGCCGGGTGGTTCGGGAGGCCATCGCGGTCGTGCTCGCCGATCTGGAGCAACGGGGCGAGGCCTCGATCCTGGTCCGCCGGCTCCGCGGGCGCTGAGCGGTTCCGGCGCCTTCGGCGGGCCTGGGTGGGTGTGGTTCCCCCTGGTGATGGCTGCCTGAGGGTGGCTGCGTCGCTTGATGGTCGCTGTGGCGGCCGCGGCTGCCGGCGGCTGCTCTGATCGCTGTGATCGCGGTGATCGCTGTGGTGCGTCCCTGAGGGGGCTCGCGGTCCGCGGTGCGAAACTGGGGCGTCATGGGCAGCACCATCGAGCCGATCACCCCGCCCGGGCAGACGTCCGGGGCGACCGTCCCTGAGCAGGTGACCTCCGGAGTGGAGGGTGCGGGGGCGGCCGGGCCGGCGGGTGCCGGGGCGGCGGGTGCCGGGGCCGTGGATGCCAGGCCGGTGCGTGCCGTGGCCGTCCGTGCCGGGGGGAGTGGCGCCGGGGGCCCTGCCGAGGGCGAGGAGCGGGGCGGGTTCCGGGTCCGGCTGGACAACTTCGAGGGCCCGTTCGACCTGCTGCTCGGCCTGATCGCCAAGCGCCGGCTCGACGTGACCGAGGTGGCCCTGTCCAAGGTCACCGACGAGTTCGTCGCCCACATCCGCGCCATGGGCCCCGACTGGGACCTGGACGCCGCCACCGAGTTCCTGGTGGTCGCGGCCACCCTCCTCGACCTCAAGGCGGCCAGGCTGCTGCCGGCCGCCGAGGTCGAGGACGAGGAGGACCTGGCCGTCCTGGAGGCCCGCGACCTGCTGTTCGCCCGGCTGCTGCAGTACCGGGCGTACAAGCAGGTCGCCGCCGTCCTCGCCGACCGCTGGGCCGCCGAGCAGCTCAGCCGCCCCCGTACCGTCGGCCTGGAACCGCACCACGCCCAGTTGCTCCCGGACGTGGTGCTCACCGTCGGACCCGAGCGGTTCGCCCAGCTCGCCGCCCGGGCGATGGCGCCGAAACCCAAACCCGTGGTGTACGTCGACCACATCCACACCCCGCCGGTGAGCGTCCGCGAGCAGGCCGCGGTGGTGGTGGACCGGCTCACCGCGCTGGGCGAGGCCAGCTTCGCGCGGCTGGTCGCCGACGCGGAGAACACCCTGGTGGTGGTGGCCCGTTTCCTGGCGCTGCTGGAGCTGTACCGGGAGCGGGTCCTCGACTTCGAGCAGCCGGACGCGCTGGGCGAGCTGGTGGTGCGGTGGACCGCCGAGACGGACCGGGTCGTCGAGGTGACGGACGAGTTCGACCGGCCGCCGGGGGAGGGCGGGGAGGGCGGGGAGGCGTCGGACGGTGCTGGTGCTGGTTCTGGTGCTGGTGGGGGCACGGGCGCGCTGGCCGTGAGCGGTGGCGAGGGGCGAGCGATCGGGGAGGGTGAGAGGTGAGGGGACGGCGAGTGGGGCGACAGCGAGGACGGTGAGCGGGAATGACGACCGAGCAGCCGAGGCGGTCCCGGCGGGCCCTGGGGCTCCCGGGCCAAGTCCGACCGGAGGAGTGGCTGGAGCCGGCTTACGGCCCCGAGGAAGGGGACCCGGCGGGTGAGGCGGTGGCTGCGGATGCCGTCGAAGGCGTGGATGTTGGCGGCGGGGTGGATGTCGCGGAGCGCGTTGATGTCCACGGCGGCGAGGATGTTCACGGAGGCGTGGATGTTCACGGAGGCGTGGATGTTCGCGACCGCGTGGACGTACATGAGGGCACGGACGTTCACGAGAGCGTGGACGTTCACGACCGCGTGAACGTCGGCGACGGCGTGGATGTCGCCGAGCGCGTACATGGCGCCGACGGCGTCAACGGTGCCGACCGCGTGAACGCCGACCACCCCGTGAACGGTGTCGCCCTCGTGAACGGTGTCCGCGGCGAGGATGGTGCCGCCGACGTGGATGGTGCCGCCCCCGTGAACGGCTCCGCCGGGTGGCGCGCGACCCCCGCCGTGGCGGATACCCGGGAGCCCGAGCCGGTACCGGACCCCGCGCCGGTACCGGAGCCGGAACCCGAGCCCGCGCCGGAGCCGGAGACCGAGGAGCTCCGGGACGAGGTCGCGGCCGTCCCGCTGCCCGCCGCGCTCGAAGCGATCCTGATGGTCGTCGACGAGCCCGCCACCGAGGCCCACCTCGCCTCCGTCCTGGGCCGGCCGAGGGCCGAGGTGGCCGCGGTCCTGCGGGCCCTGTCGGCCGAGTACACCGCCCAGGGCCGGGGCTTCGACCTGCGCCTGGTCGCCGGAGGCTGGCGTTTCTACACCCGCGCCGACTGCGCGCCCGCCGTCGACCGGTTCGTCCTGGACGGTCAGCAGGCCCGGTTGACCCAGGCCGCCCTGGAGACGCTGGCGGTGGTCGCCTACCGTCAGCCGGTGTCCCGCGGCCGGGTCTCCGCGGTACGCGGTGTGAACTGTGACGGCGTGATGCGTACCCTGGTACAGCGAGGACTGGTGGAAGAGGCCGGATCCGAGCCCGAAACCGGAGCGATCCTGTATCGGACGACGAACTACTTCCTGGAACGGATGGGGCTGCGCGGCCTGGACGAGCTGCCGGAGCTTGCGCCCTTCCTGCCCGAGGTCGACGACGTGGAAGCGGAGTCCCTGGAGGGCACGATGATCGCGGAGGCGGTCGCCGCCGCACAGGAGGGCCCTAACCAGACGGAAACGACGTACGGACATTTTTGATGCGTAGCAGTGGCAACGGCAGGAACAGCGGCGGCGGCGGTCAGGGCCGCGGGGGACAGGGCGGGGGCCGGGGCGGCAACTCGCGCGGTGGCTCGTACGGCGGAGGCTCGTACGGCGGTGGTTCGTACGGCGGTGGCGGTCGCGGCGGCCAGGGCCAAGGCCAGGGTCGGGGCGGTCAGGGTCAGGGCGGCCAGGGCGGTCAGGGCCGCGGGGGTCAGGGCGGGTCGTCCCGCGACCGCCGGGACGGCGCCCGCCAGTACCCGGACCGTCCGCTGCGTCCGGAGGAGCGCCGGTACGACCGCCCCGAGTACGGCGGCGGTCCGAACGCCACCCCGGGCCGCGGCGCCTACGGCTCCCGCAAGCCCGGTCCGGCCGCCAAGCCGCGCCAGGCGGGCCAGGGCGCGCCGGGTGACCCGCGCCGTCAGCCCCAGCGTTCGCGCGAGCTGCAGGCCCGGATCGAGGACGCGGTGCTGGCCCGGCACGACAAGCCGGCCGTGAAGACCCCCAAGACCTTCGGCGAGCCCGAGGGCGAGCGTCTGCAGAAGGTCCTGGCCCGGGCCGGCATGGGCAGCCGTCGCGCCTGCGAGGAGCTGATCGAGCAGGGCCGTGTCGAGGTCAACGGCAAGCTGGTCACCGAGCAGGGCAAGCGGGTCGACCCCGTCAACGACGAGATCAAGGTCGACGGTCTGACCGTCGCCACCCAGTCCTACCTGTTCTTCGCGCTCAACAAGCCGGTCGGCGTCGTCTCCACCATGGAGGACCCGGACGGCCGTCAGTGCCTCGGCGACTACGTCACCAACCGGGAGACCCGGCTCTTCCACGTCGGCCGCCTGGACACCGAGACCGAGGGCATCATCCTGCTCACCAACCACGGCGAGCTGGCCCACCGCCTCACCCACCCCAAGTACGGCGTGACCAAGACCTACCTGGCCGCCATCCAGGGCCCGATCCCGCGCGACCTCGGCAAGCAGCTCGCCCAGGGCGTGGAGCTGGAGGACGGCTTCGCCCGGGTCGACGGCTTCAAGGTGGTCTCCAACATCGGCAAGAACTACCTGGTCGAGGTCACCCTGCACGAGGGCCGCAAGCACATCGTGCGCCGCCTGCTGGCCGAGGTCGGCTTCCCGGTGGAGAAGCTGGTCCGCACCCACTTCGGCCCGATCGCGCTGGGCGACCAGAAGTCCGGCTGGCTGCGCCGCCTGACCAACCCCGAGGTCGGTCAGCTGATGCGCGAGGTCGGCCTCTGAGGTCGGTCGGCTGATGCGCGAGGTCGGCCTCTGAGGTCGGTCGGCTGATGCGCGAGGTCGGCCTCCGAGCGAGGCGTCCCGCGCAGTCCTGAGGTGAACAGGGGGGTCCTCCCGTCCGTCCGCGGCGGGGGGACCTTCGTGTTCGGGCGAGCGTGTGGGGGAGGGAGCCCTTCGGGGCCGGCCGGCGCGGGTGTGCCCGAGGGCGCGTCCGGAGGGGCGATCGGGCAGTTTCGGGGGTGCGGCGGTGTGAGTCTGACCGCAGCCGCACCACTGGCCTTGTCAGGCTGTGGATCTCTGGCAGAAAATAGCCAACAGAAATCGTCTCGGCAGATGGCGAGAAAGCGCCACGAGCCTGGACCCGGGGGCGGGGGAAGGAGCGACGTGCCCGACTCATTCGGAGTACTCGGTCTGGGACGGCCGGACGGTCAGGTGTACGCGGCGCTGGTGACGGCTCCGCAGTCCACTGCCGTCGAGCTGGCCCTGACCTGCGGCCTGACGCTGCAACAGAGCCAGGACGCCCTCGACAGGCTGAGCGAACAGGGCATGGCGACCCGCGCACCGGTCGACCGCGAGCGGTACCTCGCGGTCGCGCCCGACGTCGCGATCGGCACCCTGATCGGTCACCGCGAGGCCCAGCTGCGCAGTGCCCGGGCGGAGATGCACCGCCTGATGGACGCCTTCCGCGAGGCATCCCGCTACACGGACCCCGCGCACACGGTCGAGGTGCTCACCGGCGGCGAGGCCATCGCCCAGCGGCTGGAGCACCTGGTGGACACCAGCCAGTACCAGGTGCGCGGCTTCGACTGCCCGCCGTACGTCATGGACCCGGTCGCGCAGCAGCCGCGGCAGCTGGCCAAGCTCAAGGCGGGCGTGCGGATCCGCACGGTCTTCGACAAGGAGGCCATCGCCTGGCCCGGGCGGCTGGAGTCGGAGATCCTGGTCGGCGTCCAGGACGGCGAGGAGGCCCGGGTCCGTCCGGTGCTCCCGATGAAGATGATGATGTCCGACGACCGGATGGCGATCATCCCGATCAGCGTCGGCGACAGCGTCCTCGACGCCGCGTACGTGATCCACCCGTCGGCGCTGCTGCAGGCGCTGGACGCGCTGTTCGAGGCCGAGTGGGAGCGGGCCGTGCCGCTGCAGACGGTGATCGGCGGCGGGGACGGCGGGCCCGGACCGGACGCCGACCACCTCAAGCTGCTGGGCCTGCTGGCGGCCGGGCTGACCGACGAGTCGATCGCGCGGTCGCTCGGCTGGAGCGCCCGGACCACGCAGCGGCGGCTCCAGGCACTGATGCGGGAACTCGGCGCGACCACCCGTTTCCAGGCCGGCATGGCCGCCCGCGAGCGCGGCTGGATCTAGGGGCCGGATCTACCGGAGCTTGAGGCCCTGATCTTGGGCCCTGATCCTGGGGGCCGGATCCAGGGGGCGGCCCGGGCGCCCTCACCTCCTGGTCAGCTCCAGGGGGTGAGGGAGGTCCAGCGGCCGTCCGTCCCGCGCTCCAGCTTCTCCAGGCCGACCACGGCCGTGCGGTTGAGCCGGCCGTAGATGTGCGGGAACAGGGCGCCCGGGGTCGAGCCGGGCGGGGGGCCACCGGAGGCGGCCTCCCACTTCACCATCGGCTCGACCAGGTTCTCCTCGATCAGCAGCGCCATCAGCGGGTCGGGCGTGTCCCGGAAGAAGGCGTTGGCCACCGCCAGGGCGGTCTGCTCGTCCGCCGAACAGTGGATGAACCCGTCGGTCAGCAGCGAAGCCGCGGAGTACGGCCGGCCCGGGTCGCGCAGCCAGTCGTCCAGGGGAGCGAGATGGTAGATCATGTCTCTTTTGTACCGGAGTTGACGCCCTGACTGCCGCGGACCGGGCCGCGGGTCCCCGTGCTGCGGTTCACAACCCCGCCACCGTTCACAACCCCGCCACCTTCGAGCTCGCCGCCACCTCGTACACCAGGGTCACCGTGCGGCGCCCGCCGGGCGGCAGCGGGACGTCCCACCGAACCACGCCCTCCGCGTCCAGCTCGTCCGGCGCGGGGTCGCAGGACTCCTTCCGCAGCCGGACCTCCACCGCCGACACCTCCGACACCGGGATCCGCTCCCGTACCGTCACCAGCTGCTCGCCGTGCTCCTGCGGACCGGAGAAACGGGACAGGTGCAGCCGGACCGTGCGGGTGACCACCGTGCGCTGGGTGATGCCGGTGGTGGCCCGGTCCTCCTCGGTCTCCCGGACCACCCGGTAGCCGTCCGAGCTGCCGAACGCCAGCTCCGCCGGTGCGCCCGGCGCCGTGAAGCCCAGCTCGCCCCGGCCGGTGAAACCGCTGCCCCGGACCAGGTCCACCGGTCCGGCCAGCAGCGCGTGCCCCGCGCCGTTGCGGAACCGCACCACCTGGGTGACCAGCGGGGACAGCTCGGGCGCCGCCGCGTACTCGCTGGTCGCCTCCGCCTCGAAGGAGGTCAGCGGGATGCGGTGGGCCCGTCCGTCGCTCGGTACCGAGGCCGGCTCCGGCGCCCGCAGCACCCGCACCTCGCCGCCGTCGTCCACACCCGGCAGACCCTCCGCCGTCGGCCCGGTGGTGCTGATGTCCTCCTCCCGGAGCTCCACCGTCACCGTCCGGCGCTCCTCCGCCGACCGCTCACGCAGCGTCAGACGGTCCTCCACCAGTCGCGGCGGCTCGGTGGCCAGCGCCGAACGCGCGGTGGAGAAGGTCAGCCGCGCCCCGGACCAGTCCTCCCCGGTCCGCTGCCAAACCACCGCCTCGGTCTCCAGCCGCAGCCCGCCCTCGCCCAGCGTCGCCCGGTACGCCGGACGCCACAGCGCGCACGGCGTCAGGTGGCCCACCCGCAGCCCGGCCGGCCCGGCGGCGGACGCCTCCACGGTCAGCTCCAGGTGTGCGACCAGCTCGGCGGGGTCCTCCTCGGACAGGTCGAGCGCCCGCTCCGCCGCCTCCAGCTCGGCACCCAGCTCGGTCAGCCGCGCCCGGACGGTGCGCAGCCGCTCCCCGCACTCCTCGCGCTCGGCGTCCACCCGGTCCAGCTCCCGGCTCCACCGGGTCTGCTCCAGTTCGCCCCGGCCGGCGCCCTCGCCGATCTCCCGGAGCAGGTCCGCGGCGAGCTGCGCCAGCAGCGCCAGGCGCGCCTTCAGTCGGTCGTGGTGCTGGTTCTCGGCGAGCCGCTCGCGGCGCAGCTCGTGGACCCGGTGGCGCAGCTCCGAGTCGTCCGCGGTGGGCGGCAGCGGGGCGCGCGGCACCCAGGCCCGCACCACCCGGGCGTCCAGCACCCGGGCGTCGGGTCCTGCGGTGATCTCGGCGTGCAGGGTCCGGTCCACCGCCAGCGCGGTGACCGGGCCCAGGCGCAGCCGCTGCACCCCGGCCGCCAGGTCCACCACGGTCTCCCGCTCGACGTGGGCCCGGTCCTCCAGACAGGTGACGGCCGTGACCGGCAGCGGGATCGGCGAGTCGTTCATGGTTTCAGCTCCTCCGGTTGCCGCCGACCAGGGCCTTGCCGGCCGGAATGCGGATCTCGTAGCCGCCGTCGAGCTCGGCGGTGGCGCCGGGCGCCAGCTCCACCCGCCAGCGGCGGGCGGACGGCGGGTAGTTCTGCGACGGTGTGTCGGGCGGGGTCCAGTCGGCGCGTTCCTCGATCCGGACGTCCTGCTCGGAGGTGACCGGCACCCGCTCCCGGACCTCCACCGTCACCGGGTGCGGCAGCCGGTTGGCCAGCTCCACCCGGACCCGGTGGTCCAGGACGGCGGTGCTGCCGCGCAGCCCCGCCGTGGATTCCCGCAGCTCGGTGCGGCGGGCCACCCGGATCCCCTCCGCCTGCCCGAGCCCGACCCGGCGGGCCCCGCCCGGCGCCAGCGTCGGCAGCGCGGCGGTGAGCAGGAAGTCACCGTCCACGGTCACCTCCACCGGCCCCGCCAGCAGCGCCCGCTCGGTGGCGTTGGACAGCACCAGGGTCGCGTACACCGCCTCCTCCACCGACGGCACGCACACGTACTCGGTGCGCAGGCCGACCGGGAGCTCGGCGACCGCCACCGTGTGCCAGCCGCCGTCCGACGGGATGTCGGCCGGAGCGGCGGCGTCGTAGCGGTAGTCGAAGGAGCCCGCCGAACGCCGCGGCGGCACCGCGTGCGCGGGCAGCGCCAGCTCGGCCGGAGCGGCCGCCCGGCGGCGCTGCTCCAGGGTCACCGGATCGTCCACCGCCCCCGGGTGCAGCAGGCCCCGGCGGCCGGCCGGGTCCTCGGGCCCGGACAGCGCGAGCGCGCCGTAGTCCAGCTGCCCCGCGCTCGGCTGCGGCGGGGCCGGCGGCACCGGCACCGGCTGGGCGGCGGGCGCGGCCCCGGGCGGGGCCCCGGCGAACCCGGGACGCACGCCCCCGGGGGCCGCCGGCATCGCCGGAGCCGCCGCCCGGGCACGGGTCTTCCCGCGCGGCACGTCCTCGTCCACGCTCAGCTGACCGCCCCCGCCGTACGCCTGCGGGACGGGACCGGCCGGAGCGGCCGGCATCGGGGCCGCCACGGGCATCGGCGCCGGCGGCGGCACCGGACGCGCCATCGGCGGCGGCGCCGGGTACGGCGACTCGGGCGCCCCGTACCCGCCGTACCCGCCGAACGCCGCCAGCTCCGCGGCCTCCCCACCCCACGGACCGCCCGCCCCCGCGGCCCCGGCCGACCCGGGCGGCGTCGGCGGCGCGCTCGTCGTGGCCGGAAGCGGCCGCGGGCCCACCGCGTCGTACCCGGTGAACAGGTCCCCCAGCCCCGACGGCGGCTCGCGCCAGCCCGAGGGCGCCGGAGCGGGCTGGCTGCGCCCGATCCGGACCGACCGCAGCACCGGCAGGTCCGTGCGGCGCTGCAGGTCGGCGGTGGACAGCGCGAGCCGCACCCCCTCCCAGTCCTCACCACTGCGCTGGGCGATCGAGGCGCGGAGCACCAGGCGTCCGGTCGCCTCACCCTGGCGGTGGCTCAGCTGGTACGTCGGCACCCAGCGCGCGCCCGGCACGCAGTACTCCACCTCCAGCTCGACTTCCCGCCCGGCCGCCACTGCGGCCTCCAGCGAGGCCTTCCGCTCGGGAGCCGCGGTCACCGTCACCACGGCGACCGCGCTGGTCTCCACCGGACCGGCGGGGACCGCCGAGGAGACCCGCGCCAGCTCGGCCTCGGTCACCTCCAATGCGTGCTCGGCCAGCCGGAGTTCGTCCTCCAGCTCGGCGGCCCGGGCGTGCAGGTCGGCCAGCCGGCGCTCGACGAAATCGGCGAGCTCCAGCCAGGCGTCGGCGGGCGTCCGCCGGTGCGGCTCCTCCGGGGTCCGCTCCGGCGGCACCGGGCGGAGCGCCGCCACCTCGCCGATCCGGGCCTGCGCCCGGGCGTGTCGCTCCGCGACCGCGTCCCGCTCGTCCCGGGCGGCGTCCACTCGGCGCCGCAGCTCCGGCAGGCTCGCCCGGTCCCGCAGCTCGGCCGCGAACTCGACCCGCGCCCCGGTCACCCGCAGGGCGGTACCCATCCACTCCGGTGCGCCCTCGGCCGGCCCGGCGTCCAGGACCCGCGCCCGCAGCGAACCGTTCGTCAGCGACCGGGGCAACCCCGCCAGCCGTACCCGGCCGTCCGCCGGCAGCACCCCCCGGGCCCGCCGCCGGCAGACCGCGCCCTGCGCGTACACCACCACCGAATCGAGCCTCGACTCCCAGGCCTGTGAGCTTTCCTCTGCCACGCGCCGTGCCCCTTCGCCGTCTCCCCGCCCAGGGCGCCAGTCTGCACCCGTTGCGGCCCGCCGACCGCGCATTGTCCCGCGCGTCGGTGGAGTGGACGGCCGAGGGCCCCGCCCGGTTGCGTCCACGGGCCGGTCGACCGCCGTGGCGGCGGTGTCGCGAAGCGCTGGTTGTCCGCCCGTGCGCGGGGTGCGAGAGGATGGGCGCAGGATTCCGCCCGCCCGCCCCAGGAGACGTACCCAGCCATGCGCACTGTCGCCGTCGTCGGCACCGGACTGATCGGCACCTCCGCCGCGCTCGCCCTCACCGGCCGCGGGCTGACCGTCTATCTGGAGGACGCCGACCCGGACGCCGCCCGCACGGCCGCCTCGCTCGGCGCCGGCACCACGGAACTCCCCGACGGCCCGGTCGACCTGGCGATCATCGCGGTCCCGCCCGCCCTGGTCGGCAAGGTCCTCGCCGACTGCCAGCGCCGCGGACTCGCCCGCTGGTACACCGACGTGGCCAGCGTGAAGACCGGCCCGCGCGCCGAGGTCGCCGCCCTCGGCTGCGACACCACCCACTACATCGGCAGCCACCCGATGGCCGGCCGCGAGCGCTCAGGTCCGCTCGCCGCCCGCGCCGACCTCTTCGAGGGCCGCCCCTGGGTGCTCACCCCCACCCCGGACACCGACACCGAGACCCTCAACGCCGCCCTCGAACTGGTCGCCCTCTGCGGCGCCATGCCGATCGTCATGGACGCCGCCGCCCACGACCGCGCCGTCGCCCTGGTCTCGCACGCCCCCCAGCTGCTCTCCTCGCTGGTCGCCGCCCGCCTGGAGCACGCCGACGAGACCGCCGTCCGGCTCTCCGGCCAGGGCGTCCGCGACGTCACCAGGATCGCCGCCTCCAACCCGGCCATGTGGGTGGACATCCTCTCCGCCAACGCCGGGGTGGTCGCCGACATCCTCGAGGAGGTCGCCGCCGACCTGGACGAGACGGTCACCGCGCTGCGCGCCCTCCAGGCCGCGGACGAGGGCGAGCGGCGGTCCGGCGCGGCCGGGATCGAGGCCGTCATGCGCCGGGGCAACTCCGGCCAGGCCCGCATCCCCGGCAAGCACGGCGCCCCGCCCACCCGCTACGAGACCGTCACCGTCGTCCTCGGCGACCAGCCCGGCGAGCTCGGCCGCCTCTTCGGCGAGGTCGGCGCCCTCGGCGTGAACATCGAGGACGTCACCATCGAGCACTCCACCGGCCAGCAGGTCGGCCACGTCCAGCTCTCCGTCGCGCCCACCGCCGTCCAGCGCCTCAGCCGCGGGCTGCGCGAGCACGGCTGGAGCGTCCGCGACTGACCCGGCCCGAGGCGCTGTCGGTGCGCCGCCGGGGCCGCTGTCGGTGTGCTGCCGGTCCGCTTGGCGGTGCGCCGCGGCGGGCCGTCGGCGGGGAGGGCCGGAAGTGGGGCGGAGGTGGGCCGTCCGGGGAGGTGTCGCCGGTCGACTAACCTTGAGGGAGACATCCCCGGCCTGAGGAAGAGGTTCGCCCCGTGGACACTGCCGACCGAGCGCACGCCCCGGTCGTCGTCGCCATCGACGGACCCTCCGGCTCCGGCAAGTCGACCGTCTCCCGCGCGGTCGCCGCCCGGCTGGGGTTGAGCTTCCTGGACACCGGTGCGATGTACCGGGCGATGACCTGGTGGATGCTGGCCAACGACGTGGACGTCGACGACCCCGAGGCCGTCGCCATCGCCTGCACCAAGCCGGTGATCGTCTCCGGGACGGACGCGGCCGGCCCGACCATAACGGTCGACGGCAAGGACGTCTCCGGGCCGATCCGCGGCCCCGAGGTGACCGCCAAGGTCTCCGCCGTCTCGGCCGTCCCGGCCGTCCGCACGCAGCTGGTCGAGCTGCAGCGGTCCTGCGCCGAGGTCGCCGAGCGAGGCATCGTCGCCGAGGGCCGGGACATGGGCACGGTCGTCTTCCCGGCCGCCACCGTCAAGGTCTTCCTCACCGCGTCGGAGGCCGCCCGCGCCGAGCGCCGGGCCGCCGAGCTGCGCGCCAAGGGCGTCGACGAGGCCACCATCACCGCGATGGCCGCCGACCTCGCCCGCCGGGACGCCGCCGACTCCTCCCGGGAGACGGCCCCGCTGACCCAGGCCGAGGACGCCGTCCTGGTCGACACCAGCGCCCTCACCCTGGAGCAGGTCATCGACCGGATCGGCTCCCTGGTCGAGGAACGGGCCGGCCTGTCGGCCGTCTGAGGCCGACCAGAGCGGGGATCGCCCCGCGACGACCGGATCGGACTGCGGTCCGCACCGCGGTCCGTACCGAGCACCACCCCAACTGTCCGACTACACCAAGTAGTTTCGCGCTGCCCGCCGGGCAGGAACGCACGGTGCGCCCCTGGGAAGGGCCGTACCGGGAAACGGAAAAACGGAACATGAGCAACGAGACCACCCACCACCACGGTGAGCTGGGCGACGCCGAGTACGCCGAGTTCATGGCGCTGGCCGCCGAGGAGGGCTTCGACGCCGAGGAGATCGACGCCGACCTGGACGGCGCCGCGCACGGCCCGCTGCCCGTCCTCGCCGTCGTCGGCCGCCCGAACGTCGGCAAGTCGACCCTGGTCAACCGCATCATCGGCCGCCGCGAGGCGGTCGTCGAGGACCGCCCCGGCGTCACCCGCGACCGGGTCACCTACGAGGCCACCTGGAACGGCCGACGGTTCAAGATCGTCGACACCGGTGGCTGGGAGGTCGACGTCCTCGGCATCGACGCGGCCGTCGCCGCCCAGGCCGAGTACGGCATCGAGGCCGCCGACGCCGTCCTCTTCGTCGTGGACGCCACCGTCGGCGCCACCGACACCGACGAGGCCCTGGTCAAGCTGATCCGCCGCTCCAAGAAGCCGGTGGTGCTCTGCGCCAACAAGGTCGACGGCCAGTCCACCGAGGCCGAGGCCGCCTACCTGTGGTCCCTCGGCCTCGGTGAGCCCTACCCGGTCTCCGCCGTGCACGGCCGCGGCTCCGGCGACCTCCTCGACGCGGTGCTCGACGTGCTGCCCGAGGCCCCGCCGCAGACCTTCGGTCCCGGCGGCATCGGCGGCCCACGTCGCGTCGCCCTGATCGGCCGGCCCAACGTCGGCAAGTCGAGCCTGCTCAACAAGGTCGCGGGCGAGGATCGCGTGGTCGTCAACGAGCTCGCCGGCACCACCCGCGACCCGGTCGACGAGATGATCGAACTCGGCGGCAAGACCTGGAAGTTCGTCGACACCGCCGGTATCCGCCGCCGGGTCCACCAGACCGCCGGCGCCGACTTCTACGCCTCGCTGCGCACCGCCTCCGCGCTGGAGAAGGCCGAGGTCGCGGTCGTCCTGATCGACGCCAGCGAGACCCTCGCCGAGCAGGACACCCGGATCATCTCGATGGCCGTCGAGGCCGGGCGCGCCGTCGTCATCGCCTACAACAAGTGGGACCGGCTGGACGAGGAGCGCCGCTTCTACCTGGAGCGCGAGATCGAGCGCGACCTGGTCCAGGTGCAGTGGGCCCCCCGGGTCAACGTCTCGGCGATGACCGGCCGGCACATGGAGAAGCTCGTCCCGGCGATCGAGACCGCGCTGGAGGGCTGGGAGACCCGCATCCCCACCGCCCGCCTGAACGCCTTCCTCGGCGAACTGGTCGCCTCCCACCCGCACCCGATCCGCGGCGGCAAGCAGCCCCGCATCCTGTTCGGCACCCAGGCGGGCACCCGTCCGCCGCGGTTCGTGCTCTTCGCCTCCGGCTTCCTGGAGGCCGGCTACCGCCGCTTCATCGAGCGCCGGCTGCGCGAGGAGTTCGGGTTCGTGGGCACGCCGATCTCGATCTCTGTCCGGGTGCGCGAGAAGCGCCGCAAGAAGTGACCGGTTCCGTACGGGAGTTGTGACCTCGTACGCGTACTCGTGTGGTCCCGCCCGCAGGGCCCGGACGGCCGACCGCCGTCCGGGCCCTGCGGCCGTTTCCGGGGGCGGCTCCTCGGCAGCGTCGGGCCGCCCGCCTGACACGGACTCCGGGCCAGGAGGCGTGGGTGTGCGGCGGGTCGGGGTTCAGCGGGGGGTCAGTCCCGGCCGAGGATGCGGCCGGAGGGTCGGGTCAGCCCTGGCCGGGGACGCGGCCGGGGGGCAGCGCCACCAGAAAACGGTGCCGCCCGCTGGTGGTCGGACCCCCCCTGCTCGACGACGGGGGAGAACCCAGGTAGCCCGCGGCCACCCAGCCCTGCCCGGTGCCGCCGAACTGGCCGGCGGCGGGGAGATGCTCCGTGCTACCGGTCTGGCCCGCGCCGGTGTACGAGCCGGGGCCCGTGAACTGACCGCCCGTACCGGCGAACTGGTCCGGGCCGCCGCCGTACGGCCCCGAATCGCCGCCCCCGAACTGGCCGGTGCCTCCGGCCCCGAACGGTGCCGCGCCACCGGAGGCGGACTGCCCGGCCGAGGTCGCACCGAATTGCCCCGAACCGGAGCCCGCCCCCTGGCCCGTCCCCCCGGCCGACCCGGAGCCGCCACCCGCCGCGGCCCCGCTGCCGTCGTTGCCGCCCCCGGCGGGCAGGCCCGGGACGTGCGACTGCTGTGCGGGCATGAACTGCGGGGTCCCCTGGGTGTGGCCCGGGAAGGTGTGGAAGGTCTGGTGCTGCGGGTACGGCAGCGCCTCCGGTCGCAGCGTGTGGGGATCGCGTACCGCGAAGCCGGTGAACTTCATGTTCTCCTCGCCCGACCGGTCACCGGGGAGGGCGCGGAAGAGTCTGCGGTACTCGGAGTACAGCGAGTCGTAGATCGGCGTGGCCGAGTTCGGGTGCTCCGCGTCGTACGACGGGCGCATGCTCGGGATCGATCGGCTGGCGGAGGGGCGGCTGGCGGCGACGTCGTAGCTGTACACATAGGGCCAACGAGCGAGGACGGTCGGGGATGCGGGGCTGCGGCCCCTTCCCTGTGCCAGTACCGACGGTGGCGTTCCCGCTGTTCCGGGTGCTCGGGCCGGTCCGGGTCGGTTCAGGTCGCACGGGGTTGGGTCCGGGGCGGGTCCAGTCGTGGTCCGGGGCGGGTCCCGGGCGGGTCCGGGGCGGGTCCGGGTCGGCCGATGGTGGCGGGCCATCCCCTCTGCCGCTTCACGGGATTGACGGACGATCGGATGTGGTGGCTCCGGCCGTCCGTCTGATCATTCGATGGCCTGATCGTCGGAACCCCGGACCGGGACGGCCCTGAGCCCGGGCCCTCGCAGGCCCGGGCTCGCAGGGAGCCGTCATGCGGTTGCCCGGCCCTGATCCCCGCCGGGCATCGGCCGGTGGACCGATGCGATCGCCTGCCCTGGTCGGCTCAGGTGCCGGCGAGCGGGAGCATGCCGGCGACCAGGACCCCCTGTGCGGCGGCGCGGTCCAGCGCCTGGCGGAGCAGGTCCTCGCGGGGCTGGCGGCCGATCGTCCCGGCGGGCACCGCGTACATGACCACCTCGGAGCGGCGGCCCGCCGCGGTCCGCCAGCCGTCCGCGACCTGCAGCGCCTGGTGGGCCTGCCACCAGGCCGCGCTGCCACCGGTGGCCGAGGGCTGCAGGATCGCGTGCAGCTGCCCCATCGCCATCAGCACCGACCAGCCGGCGCGCGGACGGGTGGGCGCCTGGTTCACGTCCCGCACGGGCTGGAACCCGTGTTCGGCCAGCAGGGAGAGGAACACGTCCTCGGGGCTGTCGCTGCCCGGACGCGCGACCGGCCCGGTCGGCTCGACCACCAGCGCGGCGTGCCCGGCGTCCCCGCACAGCACGATGCCGCAGGTCACCCCGAGGACGGCCGGCTGGTGGCCGGCCGGCGTAGCGGCCGGGCGCGGCTCCGCCTCCGGCCGGAGCCCCTGGGGTTGCGGCTGCGGCTGCGGGGCCAGGGGCTGCTGGGTCAGAGGCTGCGGCGCCGGCGGGCCGGCGGGCGCGGCGGTGGCGGGGGCTGCTGCACCGGGGACGGCGGCGGCGAGCGCGTCCATGGTGGCCGTCGCCGAGGCGGCCGACGCGGCCGAGGCCTCCTGCGCCTCGCTGATGCTCCGGACCGCGCCGAGCAACTGCTCCTCGGAGACCGGGACCACCTGGGACGGGATGCAGCGCGCGTGGGCGAAAGCCAGGACCGCCGTCTCGTCGCCGACGAAGAGCACCGTGGTGGTCGCCTCCCGGAGGGAGTCACCCGGTTGTCGGCAGGAGGTGCAGTCGTAGGTGTCGGGCGCGTGGGCCCCGGCGAGGAGGCCGTCGGCCTCGTCGTCGCCGATCTCGGCGCGTACGTCGTCGCTCACTTCGAGCATGCGCGGCACGAAGTCTCCTCGTTCGTCTGGGGGATGGCGCGGAGCGCCCGACCGCCATTACCAACGGGCCGTTGTGGCAGGGGTCACGGGCGAGCTCGGCTCCGACGGGATTTGCCGCAGATCTGACTGCGTTGGGTGGCCGTGTGGTCGCAATGTGTCGGTGCTGTGCCCGAGGTCACAGGGGTCCCGCTGTGAGCCGGGGCACGTCAGGGGGCGGGTTGATCTTGGCATTTACGGCCAAATCGGACATTCCTCCTCGTTTTGCTAGATCGATACTGCCGGTAACACCGGTTTGACCTGGGAAGTCCCGAAAGTGTTTGGTCCCTGCCCGGCCCGCTCGTAGCTTCTTAGCCAGTGCAACGAGCACTACCCGGGCTCACCCCCGGCGCACGGCCCGCCGCCCGTCGGCGGCGCGGGTGCAGGACGGCAGGACGGCTCTCGAGCCCCCGCCCGTCCGTGGAGGGTGGCCGGGGCGGCGCGGCACGTCGGACACGTGCACGGCCGCCTTGCGGACGCGGTGAGAGCGAGATCAGGCCCCGAGGGCCTGGTTCCGCATGCCCGCCCGGGGCTGTCGAGAGGAACCTCATGATCTTCCGTAACGAGACCGCCGTTGCCACCACCTCCGCCACCAAGCGCAACCGCGTCCGGGTGGCCGTCATGGGCGGCGCGCTGGTCGCGCTGCCGGTGGCCGGCCTCGTCACGGCCACCACGGCCTCCGCCGCCGACGTCGCCACCTGGGACCGCGTCGCGCAGTGCGAGTCCACCGGCAACTGGAGCATCAACACCGGCAACGGCTTCTACGGTGGCCTCCAGTTCACCTCCAGCACCTGGGCCGCGTACGGCGGCACCCAGTACGCCCCGCAGGCCAACCTGGCCACCAAGGCGCAGCAGATCTCCGTCGCCGAGAAGGTCCTGGCCGACCAGGGCCCGGGCGCCTGGCCGGTGTGCTCGGTCAAGGCCGGCCTGACCAAGGGCGGTGCCCCGGCCGCGGTCGACACCTCCGCCCCCGCCGCGGCCTCCCGCTCCGAGGCCCGCCCGCAGGCCCCGCAGGCCGCTGCCCAGCCGGCCGCCCCGAAGATCGAGGCCCCGAAGGTCGAGGCCAAGCCCGCGGCTCCCAAGGCCGAGGTGAAGAAGGCCGAGGCGCCCAAGCCGGTCGCCAAGAAGGCCGAGGCCCCGAAGGCCGCCGCCAAGACCAAGGCCCCGGTCAACGACGCCAAGGGCACCTACACGGTCAAGTCCGGTGACACCCTGAGCCAGATCGCCGCCGCCAAGGGCCTGGACTGGCACGACCTGTACCAGAAGAACACCGGTGTCGTGGGCGGCAACCCCGACCTGATCTTCCCGGGCCAGGTCCTGTCCTTCTGAGCCACGGCTCCGACGGTCAGCAACTGACGGTCAGCAACTGACGCGCACCGCCGATCCCTGCGCCGTGGACGCCCACGGTCGACGCGCACGGTCGAGGTGCACTGTCGCCGCGTCCCCGGCCGCGTGCGACACCCCCGTCCGGCGTGAGGCCCTGACACCTCACGCCGCGGTATCCGGCCGCCGGCCGTCCTCCCCCGGGAGGGCGGCCGGCGGCTTGCGTACTCCCTGCCCCTCGGGCCGCACGCTGCTGGAGTATTCCGGGGCCTTGGGGGCCTCCGGCCGTGGCGGCCCTCAGGTCCAGGTGAGCTCGCCCTTGGCGACCTTGGTGCCGAGCTCCACCGCGAGCGGCAGGCCCGCATCCGGGTAGCGCTGCTTGAGTTCGGCCTCGGCCGCCGCCGCGTCCGGATGCTTGCCGAGCTCCATCTCGAAGGTCTGCAGGTACTCCCGGGTGTAGCGGATCGCGTCCAGGTCGGTCGGCGCGCCCGCCATCCGGTGCCCGGCAGCCACGAACGCGGGATCCAGGGCCTCCATCCCGTCCAGCACGTCGATCCACGCCTCCCGCTGCCCGAAGGCCGGAGTGTCCGCCGTCCACACGTGCAGGCCCTGGAACAACAGCACCCCGCCGAGCAACGACCGGCTGCGGTGCTCCCAGAGGAAGTACCGGTCCGGGAGACGCAGGTCGGCCCCGCGCAGCTCCAGCCGGTGGCCCTCGATCTCCAGAGCGTCGCCGGGCAGCGGCTCGGGCAGCACCAGCCGGCTGGGGAGTTCCTCGCCGAGGCTCGCCCACGCCGCCAGCTTCGCCCGGTACGTGGCGGTGATGTGCTCCACGACCTGGGCGGGGGCGAGGATCCGGGCCTCGGGGTAGGCCTCCTGGAGCACCTCCGCTCCGAAGTAGAAGTCCGGGTCGCCGTGGCTGATGAACACCGTGGTCAGCCGCTTCCCGGTGGCCGCGACCTCCCGCGCCAGGCGCTGCCCGTCGGAGCGCCTGAAACCCGCGTCGACCAGCACCAGCTCGCGCGTTCCGGCGACCAGCACCGCCGTCTTGTGCAGCGAGGCGTCGTCGAAGTCGACGATTGTGAAGTCGAGAGGGTTCATCCGGGTCCTTCCGTGGGTGCCCCCGATTTCGGCTGGGGGAGGAAACGAAACTCCCGCCTAGCGGGTCAGGGACGGCCAGGCCGCCTGGGCGAAATGGCGTCTTGGTCAGTGATAACCCGCAGTCGGTCACGAACTGACTGACTATCATGTGATCTGTGAGCACTCACGTGAAGCGGGCATTCAAGTGCCGCTTCTATCCGACTGATGTGCAGGCAGCGGAGCTGTCGCGCACGTTCGGGTGCGTGAGGAAGGTCTACAACCTGGCGTTGCAGGCTCGCACGGAGGCGTGGCAGCACCGTCAGGAGCGGGTGAACTACAACGCCACGTCGGCGATGCTGACCGGGTGGAAGAAGAGTGAGGAACTGGCCTACCTGTCCGAGGTGTCGTCGGTTCCGTTGCAGCAGACGCTGAGACATCTGCAAGGGGCGTTCACTAACTTCTGGGCAAAGCGTGCCGGCTATCCGACGTTCAAGTCCCGGAAGAAGTCCCGTAGGTCCGCGGAGTACACGTCCTCGGCGTTCCGATTCCGGGACGGCCGGCTCACGCTGGCGAAGATGAGCGAGCCGCTGGAGATCGTATGGTCCCGGCCACTGCCCGAGGGAAGCACCCCGACCACGGTCACCGTGTCGCAGGACAGTGCGGGACGCTGGTTCGTCTCCCTGCTGTGCGATGACCGGCCCGCACCGATGCCCGCCACGGATGCCGCTGTCGGCATCGACGTGGGCATAACGTCCCTGCTCGCCTTGTCCCGGCCGATCCCTGGCTTGACCGACGAGCAGGGGAAGATCAGCAACCCGAAGCATGAGCAGAAGGACCGCGCCCGCCTCGCCAAGGCACAGCGGAACCTTTCGCGCAAGGCCAAGGGTGAAGGGAGGAACCGGGCGAAGGCCCGGCTCAAGGTTGGTAGGGCGCATGCCCGGATCGCCGACCGGCGAACGGACTTCCTGCACAAGGTCACTACCGCTCTCGTTCGTGAGAACCAAACGATCGTGATCGAAGACCTGGCGGTTCGGAACATGCTCAAGAACCGCACCCTCGCACGGGCCATCGCTGATGCGTCGTGGTCCGAGCTTCGGAGCATGCTGGACTACAAGGCAGCTTGGTACGGGCGGGATCTGGTCGTGATCGACCGCTGGTTTCCCTCCTCCAAGCTGTGCTCCGCCTGCGGCACCCTGCGGGGAAAGATGCCGCTCAACGTCCGGGAGTGGACGTGCGACTGCGGGACGACCCACGACCGGGACGTGAACGCGGCGAGAAACATTCTGGCCGCCGGACTGGCGGTTGCAGCCTGTGGAGACGGTGTAAGACCTCAACGGAGCACTCCGGGCGGGCGGTCGTCGGTGAAGCAGGAAGTAGTCCCACCGCCGCGCTCACACGCAGCGTCTCAGCCGCAAGGCTGAGGGGAATCCCCCTCCCAAAGGAGGGGGAGGAAGTCAATCCGACTCCCTTGCGTGCCGCCGCGGCCCGAGTGGCGGGCTTCCGGCTCCGGCCGAGGCTCCTGCTTTCGTACCTGCGGGGATGCCGCCGCCGGCGTCGTCTGCGGGTCGGCGGTCGACGTCGTCCACCGCCGGCGTCGTCAGCCGCGGGGTTGGGGTGACGGTGCTGCCGGGGCATCCGCGTGGCTTCTTGGTTGGTGTCGGCGTTGATATGACAGGCGTCCTCCGGGCATCTCACCCGACCGGCGGGTGTGTGCAGCTTGTATGAACCGTGGCCTCTCAGCCTGATGGCTTTGTGGCCCCGTTGCCATGTGTACGGCCCCGTTGCCTCCTAACCTCGCGGCCTCGTTGCTCACGGCTTTACGGGCCGCCGCACTGCGGTCGGCTGGCCCCTTCCTGCGAATAGTTTCGGCCAGCGGATCGCCCGCCGCCCGTCCACGCACCCGTGCCCCGGCCGTCCGCTGCGCCGAACGACCTACCGGGCCGCCCGTTCCGCCGGTGCGAGGATGGGGGGCGTGACCGGTGAACTCTTCCCCCGAGAGCGCTCCGAACCCGCTCCCGGCGCCGTCCTGGTGCCGGACTGGCTGGGCGCACGCGAGCAGCTGGACCTGGTCGCCGCCTGCCGCGACTGGGCCCGCCCCCCGGCCGGAATGCGGACGGTCACCCTGCCCACCGGCGGCGTGATGTCCGTCCGCACCGTCTGCCTCGGCTGGCACTGGTACCCGTACGGCTACGCCAGGACCGTGGTCGACGGGGACGGCGCCCCGGTCAAGGCCTTCCCGCCCGAGCTGGGCGAACTCGCCCACCGCGCCCTCACTGCCGCGTACGGCTCCACGGGCCTGGAGCGGATCGCCGGGGCGCCCGACTACCGGCCCGACATCGCCGTGGTGAACCACTACCCGCACGGCGCCAAGATGGGCCTGCACCGTGACCGCGAGGAGCGCGTCGACGCGCCCGTGGTCTCCCTCTCGCTCGGCGACAGCTGCGTCTTCCGCCTCGGCAACACCGAGACCCGTACTCGCCCGTGGACCGACCTGGAGTTGCGCAGCGGCGACCTGCTGGTCTTCGGCGGTCGCTCGCGGTTCGCGTACCACGGTGTCGTTCGCACCCACCCGGACACCGCCGATCCCGCCCTGGGGCTGGTCGGACGGCTGAACATCACCGTCCGGCAGTCCGGGCTGGCGTGACGCGGGTCGGTAGGACGCGCGTCGGTAGGAGGCGGGTCGGCGGGACGCGGGTCAATGCGGCGGGTGTCCGCGCGACGGGTGTCCGCGCCCGCCCGGCGCTACGCCCGATGGGTCGCCCCGGGCGGCGGGAATTTGGCGGCCGACGGGAGACTTTTGGGTAGACGAAGGCGGTCGCCGGGGCAGAACCTGCCTCCGGGGCTGGCCGGGAGAGGGAGCATGCACATGGGAACACCCGTCGACCAGCTCGTCGATCTTCTCGACCTGGAGCAGATCGAGCTCAACATCTTCCGCGGGCGGAGCCCCGAGGAGGCCCTGCAGCGGACGTTCGGCGGCCAGGTCGCGGGTCAGGCGCTGGTCGCGGCGGGCCGTACGGTCGACGGCGACCGCCCGGTCCATTCGCTGCACGCCTACTTCCTCCGCCCGGGGGTGCCCGGCGTGCCGATCGTCTACCAGGTCGACCGGATCCGTGACGGCCGCTCGTTCACCACCCGCCGGGTGCTGGCCATCCAGGGCGGGCGGTCGATCTTCGCCCTGACCGCCGACTTCCACAAGCCCGAGCAGGGCGGCATCGAGCACCAGATCGCGATGCCGGACGTCCCCGCCCCCGAGGACCTGCCCAGTGCTCTGGACGAGGTCGGTTCCAAGCTCGGCGAGCTGCCCCCGTTCATCAGCCGCCGCCAGCCCTTCGACATCCGGTACGTCGAGCGCCTGCGGTGGAACAAGGACGAGCTGGTCGACGTCGAGCCGCGCAGCGGCGTCTGGCTGCGCACCAACGGCGCCCTGCCCGACGACCCGCTGATCCACGTCTGCGCGCTCACCTACGCCAGCGACATGACCCTGCTGGACGCGGTCCGCGCACCCGTCGAACCCCTGTGGGGCGAGCGGAACTTTGACATGGCCTCGCTGGACCACGCGATGTGGTTCCACCGGCCGTTCCGCGCCGACGAGTGGCTGCTGTACCAGCAGGAGTCGCCCATTGCCCATGCCGCGCGTGGCCTCGCGCGCGGTCAGATCTACGACCGCAGCGGCCGGCTGGTCGTCTCGGTGATGCAGGAGGGACTGTTCCGTCCCCTCGCCGACCGCTGAGGCCCTACCGCTGAGGCCCGCCTGCTGAAAGCCTGATCGCCGAAGCCGTATTGCCGAAGCTGCCAGAGCTGCACTGCCGAAGCCGCACCGCCGAGGCACCGCCCGTCCGTACGGGTTCCACCACACGCCACCGATCGATCGTCTGGGAGGGCCGGCCGATGACCGACGCCGAGGAATGGAAGCACTGGACCGAGTCCCGGACAGCCGCGGTCAGCGCGCCGCACGGGCCGCTGGCTCTCACCGGGACGCACTGGCTGGAGCCGGAGCCGGTGGAACTGCCGGGCCTGCCGGGCCGCTGGTGGGCCGAGGACGGCACGGTACGGCTGAGTGTGAAGGCCGACGACGGGATTTGGCTGGAGGCCGCCGGGGAGGCCGGGGAACCGCTCGACGGAGAGGTGACGCTCCGGCCCGACACCGCGCCGGTCGCCGACCTGGCCCTGGTGGGCGACAAGCGGCTCGTCCCGATCGAGCGGGAGGGCGAGATCGCCCTGCGGGTCTTCGACCCGGAAGCGCCCACCCGGACGGCCTTCGCCGGCATCTCGGTCTACCCCTACTCGCCGGAGTGGGCCGTGTCGGCGGTGTTCACGCCGTACGAGGAGGGCGAGCGGGCGGTGGTCGTCCCGAACGCGGACGGCCGCGAGCGTCCGTTGGAGGTGACCGGGCAGATCGCCTTCCACCTGTTGGGCGAGCCGCACACGCTCACCGTCAGCCGCTCCGGCGACCGGCTGACCGGCGTGATCGCCGACCTGACCAGCGGGCACGAGACGTACCGGTTCCGGTTCATCACCCTGCCGGCGCCGGACGCGAGCGGGCGGACGGTCCTGGACCTCAACCGCGCGTACCTGCCGCCGTGCGCCTTCGCCGACCACTTCGTCTGCCCGTTCCCGCCACCGGGCAACCGGCTGTCGGTGGCCGTGGAGGCGGGGGAGAGGCAGGTGCTGTCGGGGTGAGGCCGCGGCATGCTGTCAGGTGGCCGGGGGTGGGGTGACGGGTTGCGGGGGTGGTGACCCCGGCGCCGGTCCGTCGGGGTGCGTGGACGACCATGGTGCCGTGTCGACAAATCCATCCTCCGCCGCCGATCTCCCGCGCTCGCCCGAACCTCCCGGCTCCGGTGCGCCCGTGCCCGCCGCCCCGGTCGACGAGGCGGAGGGCGGGAAGCCCGTCGGCGGACGGCTGAGCCGCGCGGCCCGCGGTGCGCTCGCCGACATCGGTCCGCTGCGCGACCTCCCCGACTATCGGCGCCTCTGGTTCGGGCAGACGGTCTCCGCGATCGGCCAGCAGATGACCGCGGTGGCCGTCGCCGTCCAGGTGTACGCGATGACCGGGTCCGCCTTCGCCACCGGTCTGGTGGGGTTGTTCTCGCTCGTCCCGCTGGTGGCCCTCGGCCTCTGGGGCGGCGCCGTCGCCGACACCGTGGACCGCCGCAAGCTCGGCATGATCGGCTCGGCCGGCCTGGCCGCCGTCTCCGCCCTGCTCGCCGTCCAGGCCCTGCTCGGTTCGGGCGTCGTGGCCCTGCTGTACGCGGCGGTCGCGGCCCAGGCCGGCTTCTTCGCCCTCAGCTCGCCCGCCCGCTCCTCGATGATCCCCCGCCTCGTCCCCCGCGAGCAGCTCCCCGCGGCGAACGCCCTCAACACCGTCGGCATGAACCTCGGCATGACCGTCGGCCCCATGCTCGGCGGCCTCCTGATCGGCGTGTACGGAGCCCAGGCGGCGTACCTGATCGACACGGTCGCGTTCGGCGCCACCCTGTACGCGATGTGGCGGCTGCCCGCGATGCGCCCGCTCACCGACAACGGCCGCCGGGCCTCCGTCCTCGACGGGCTACGCTTCCTGCGCGACCAGCCCAACCTGCGCACCAGCTTCCTCGCCGACCTCGCCGCCATGATCTTCGGCCTCCCGCGCGCCCTGTTCCCCGCCCTCGCCGTCGGCTTCTACGGCGGCGGACCGGGCACCGTCGGCCTCCTGGTCGCCGCCCCGGCCGTCGGCGCACTCATCGGCGCGCTGTTCTCCGGCTGGGTCGGCCGGGTGTACCGGCACGGCGCGGTCATCCTGGCGGCGGTGGCCGCCTGGGGCCTGTCCATCGCCGCCTTCGGCCTGATCCGCGAACTCTGGCTCGGCCTGCTGTTCCTCGCGGCGGCGGGCTGCGCCGACACCGTCAGCATGATCTTCCGCAACACGATGATGCAGGTCGCGGCGCCCGACGAGATGCGGGGACGCCTCCAGGGCATCTTCATCGTGGTCGTCGCCGGCGGCCCCCGCCTCGGCGACTTCGAATCCGGCACCGCCGCCGCCCTCACCTCACCCGCCGTCTCCGTGGTCACTGGCGGCCTCGCCTCCGTTGCCGCGGTCCTCCTCCTCGCGGCCCGCCGCCCGGCGTTCCTCCACTACGACTCCCGCCACCCGACCCCCTGACCGGCCCCACCCGCCACTGCCGCCGCGCCACCGAAACCTGGCAGCGAGCACCCCCCGACGTGCTGTATTGTTTTCCACGTCGCCGGGAGACCGGGGGCAAGGTCGAGAAGCCAAGACCGCAGGCCGCAAGGCCGGTGATCGAAGCACCGAGACCACGGGACGTGGCGCAGCTTGGTAGCGCACTTGACTGGGGGTCAAGGGGTCGCAGGTTCAAATCCTGTCGTCCCGACAGTGATGTCGGAGCCCCGCTGACTGGACAAAAGTCCAGGCCAGCGGGGCTTTTGCCGTTTCTGCGACAGGGTCAGCGAACGAGCCGAAGGTGCCGGCTGGGGGAGTCCTGCGGGACCACTGCGGGACCAGCAGCCTTGCGCGGGCCGCTCAGGTGCGCGCTCAACGCCTCGCCTGCCAGCTCGATCGAGCGTCGGTCCGGGTGCAAATAGCGTTGGGTGGTCGTCAGCGATCCGTGCCCGGCGATCTTCCGCAGGACGTGCAGCGGCACGCCCGCATCCGCCATCCACGTGAGCCCGGTGTGGCGGAGGTCGTGACGCCGCAGGTGCTCGAATCCCAGCTCCATCACCACCTCGTCCCAGTGGGTGGCGTCCCGCAGGACCGCGGTCGTGATCCGGCCGTCACGGGGACCCGTGAACAGCCGCGCCATCGGGTCGCTGCTGATCACTGCGAGCCGCCGGGCCACCAGATCGCGGATCTCCGGGATGATCGGGACGGTGCGGCGGCGCTTGCCCTTGGTCCCCTTGTCGACCAGGCCCCCCGGGGCGGTAGTCGTCTGCCGGCACAGGTCCCAGCTCCAGGTGCTCTGGTCGATGTCCTTGCGCCGCACGCCCGACACCTCGCCGATGCGCGCGGCCGTGCAGGCCGCGAAGCGCACCACGTCGCCCCACCCGCCGAACTGGCCGTGGGACCGGAGGACGAGTGCGTCCGCCAGAGTGTCGAGAGCGTCCCAGTCAGGCAGGGCCAGCGCGCGCGGGTCGTCCAACTCGTCCTCGGCCTGCTGGTACTCGCGCTGCCAGCCGCTGACCTTGGCAGGGTTGGTGTCGATCACCCCGTCCCGAACTGCTTGCTCCATGACGCGCACCAGCATGGCGAGGGTGTTCTTCACGGTCGAGCGGCCGACCTCATCGGAGATCCACCCGTAGACCGCGCGGTCGACAACGCCGTTGGTGACGGCGTGGACCGGAAGGTGGCCCAAGGTGGGGACGATTCGGAGCCGCCAGCCGGCCCGATACGGGTCCAACGTCTTGGCCTCCAGACCTCGAAGGGCGAGGTCCATCACGGAGTCTCCGTACTCGGACAACGGCAGGGTCGCGGTTGCTGGCGTCACGCCGCGGCTCGCCAGTCGCAGCATGCGGTCGATCCACTCCTGGGCTGCATCCTCGGTCGTGAACATCTCGGAGCGGGAGGGGCGCGCCTTGGTCGCCGGAACTGTCCATCGGACGCGGGCCCGGTAGGGGCTCGGATACTGCGGTCGGTACTCGATGTCAGTCGAGAGCTTCACGCCGACCGGCGGGCTCTGCTGGGGCATCAGGCGGCCTCTCCCGGGACGATGCGGCGGGACTCCAACCAGGCCTGGACATCGGGGATGCTGTACATGGTCACCCGCGAGGTGAGTCGGACGAACGGCGGTCCTTGAACTGGGCGCGAGGTTCGCCAGCGCCGGAGAGTCGACGGATCGACGTCGATCAGTTCGGCGACCTCCTCGGTGGAGTACCAACCGCTGTGCAGCAACCCGCCGCGCGCGGGACGCCCCGAAGTAGCCTGACTGACCGACTCGATCAGCTGAGCCACCTGGTCGATCGTCAACATCGCCTCCGACATGGAAGCTCTCCCTTCACGAGGCAGGGCCGCAGGTGTGACGGCTGTGACACTGTGACGGCTGTGACTGGTCATCCCTGTCCCCCGTTCTCGCCGGGGATGACGTAGCCCCCGGCCTGTCGGCGAAGCTGAGCGTCGTTGGCCATGCGGGAGCACGTCTGCCGGACGAGAGCGGCCTCCAGGCCGGTCCCGTCGGCGATCTGCTTGGGCTTGGCGCCGGGGTTGGCGCGGACGTAGCGGAGGATCGTGGCTCGGGTGTCGCCGATCGTGTGGTCCTCCGCGCGGCCCTCCAGGAGCTGCCAGGCCCCGGCCTCCGGGTGGAAGCGGAGGGCGTACTCGGTCTCGTCGACGTCGCGTCCGGTCACGTGGAGGACCCCGTCGGCCTGGCCGCGGGATCGCTTCAGGACGAGCGTGGCGTCGGCGGCGCCAGCCAGGCCGTTGGTGCCGGAGACCTCGGCGAGGAAGTCGTCGGAGCTGGCCTTGCGGACGTGGTGGACCAGGACCATGGCGATGCCGTAGTAGTCGGCGATCCGCTTGGCGTAGCCGACGGCCGCGTAGTCTGCGTCGTAAGCGGACAGGCCGGGGGCGGCCGGTCCGCGCATCTTGGCGAAGACGTCGATGATGACCATTCGCGCGTCCGGGTTCCGCTCGACCCACTGCGCGATCGCCTCGTTGCCGCCTTGCGGCAGGGTCGGGCACGAGGTGGCCAGCGTCAGCGTTGCCGGTGCCGGGTTCGTTCCGAGGATCTTTCCCATGCGGGCCTGGAGGCGGCGCGGGGTGTCCTCCAGGGCGAGGTAGAGCACCGGGCCGCCCTCGACCTGGACGCGGTCCATCGCGCGGCCGCCGGCCGCAACGGAGAGGGCCAGCCCGAGAGACAACCACGACTTCCCGACCTTCGGCGGCCCGGCGAGCAGGTTGACGCCCTCCGCGATGAGGCCGGGCACCGCCCACCGGGGCTCGGGGAACTGGGCCGCCATCAGCTCATCGGCGGTCCACGCGGTGCGGATACGCTGCTGCGCGGGCTGCAGAGCCTGTGGCTCGGGCCCGCCGTACGGTGCCTCTGTCACGCGGCACCCCACCCGAGGGTTCGAGGCCGCTTGGCCCCAGCGCGCAAGCCGGAGGCGATCGTGGCCTCGGCCTCCCACCGGGTCTGTCCGCCCGACACGGCCACGGCGGTGAGCCAGTCGGTCACGTCGCTCGCGTTCAGCTCATGCCCGGCGACGAGTTGCCCGAGCGCGACGGCCGCGATGTACAGGGCGTTGTTCCGGGCCCCGGGCTTGGCGCGGGTGACGCGCTTCAGCTCGCCGTCGACCGCGGCGCGCAGGTAGGCGCTGTGCAGGTCGAAGGCGGCCAGCTTCGCGCTGACGAGAGCCTGCGGCGGCAGGGGTGCCGGCGCGAGAAGCTCGGCGATCCACTCCGGCAGCGGCGCGGGCGGTACGTCATGAGCCACCGTGTAGAGCCTGCCGTCCACGATGCTGCCCGCGCCCACGACGTAGCCGCCGTGCGCGCGGGTGTCGATCTTCCATCCCAGAGAGCCGGCGGTGTTGCGCAGCTTCGACTCCAGCGGGGCGGCGAAGTAGAGCTGGCGGCCGCCGCTCCTGGTCCGGACGGTGTACGTGTCGCCCGGGTACGGCTGGCCGTGCTGCTCAGCCAGCCTGGCGAACGCGTCCTGACCATCCGCCAGGTCCGAGTCCGCGGGCGGGCGGTCCTGGTCATGCTTGGGGACGTCCAGGTCGATCACGACCAGCCGGGACGGGCCGGTCGCAACGCCGATGTTCCCCTTCCCAGCCGCCCACCAGCGATCAATGCGACTGCCGTACGTGGTGGCGAAGGACCCCCACGAGGAGATGGCCGGGCGCTTGGTGTCGGCGATGAGCGGGAAGACGTGCCAGCCGCGGTCGGCAGCCTCTCGGGCGGCCTGCAGCAGCGGGCGGGGGACGTTGTGGTGCATCCTTGTCGCACCTCCTGATTCCTGGATGGGATGGGAGGCCGGGGCGGCGGGCTTCCTTGACCCGATGACCGCCGCCCCGGACACATTCAGGAGCCCTGCGAGAGGCTCCAACTCAGGTACTGCTGCCGGACGTAGGCGCGGCGGCCCGCCCCCACGATCGGGTCCCAAAAGCGCAGGGAACCGGGCCCCGAACGGCCGGAGTCGTTGTGGTTCTGCTCGTCGAACTCGATCAGCCGCAGGGCGGCGCTGGCGGCGGCCTGGACCGCGTCCTCGGCGACCTCCGCGCTGTACTCGGCCACTTCGTTGAGCGCGATCCGGTCCAGGACCGCCGCTTTGCGGAGCCAGAACTCGCGTCCGAGCTGGACGCCGATCGGGCGGAGCGCGGCCTGCTCGGCCACCCAGCCGATCTCCCCGATGACGCTTGGGGCTCCCGCGTAGGCCGTTTCCGCGTCCGGGAACTCCAGGGTGACGGCCTTGTCCGTGTCGTTGATCATCAGTTCTCCTCGGGCTCGGTGAGTCAGTGGAAGGCCGAGACGGCGGCCGAGAGCAGGGCGTGGACCGGGCCGGCGACAACGGTGGCGGCGGCAGTGAAGCCGGACAGCCACACCGCGACGGCGGAGGAGACGCTGACGCGCCCGGCCCAGATCAGGACCCCGGTGATGGCGGCGAAGATGAGTGCCAGGGAGACGCTGAGCAACATGCGTGTCGTCCTTTCCGAGGCGTGAGTTCAGTGGGCGTTCGCGCGCTGGCGGTTGGCGAGGTTGTAGAGGTGTCGACCGACGCGGATGCGCTGTCCGATGCCGTCGCAGCGGCGGCACGGCTTGCCGCGACCGGGCCGGCCGCGACGGTCGTACTTGAGCGCGAAGCCCAGACCACGGCACTTGCGGCAGTTGCCGAAGGGGCTGGTCGCGCACAGCAGCGCGTAACCGAAGGTGATAAAGAGGGCGAGCAGGCTAGCGAGGGTGAGCGGACTCATTCGGGGCCTCCTGGGCCGTTTCGAGGCGTGCTCGGGGAAGGACGCTAGGTGTTAGCGGCCTGGTCAGAGATGAAATGGCGTGCTAGCAGGGGTGCTAGGTCTAGCGGGGGCTGGTGCTAGACCTAGCGCGCGACGGAATCAGCTCGCGTCGCGCTTCCGGTCACGTTCCGCGATGGCGTTGGCGATGTCGGCGCGGGTGATTCCGCGCCGGTTGGCACCCTTGCCGTCCTCGGCTGTGCCCCAGACCTGTCCGGTGCGGATGCCGTACGGCTTCAGTGCGGCGGTCAGCTGGTCCGGCGCCCACCCGCCGTAGACCTCCGGGCGGAGCTCGGCCAGGCGGGCGACCACGGTCTCGGACCACACCTTGGCCTCGGTCGCGGGGACGACGGCCACGACGTCCGCCAGCAGGTCGTAGGACGATGCCCGCTCCGAGCCCGCATCGTTGCCCGCCGCGTATCCGGCGAGCAGGCCGGCCCGCTTGCGGACGGCGCGGGCTCGGGCCGCGATCGCCTCGGCGGTGGGCGCGTCGATATTCACCGCCCGCACGATCCTGGCGTCGGCGCCCTCGCCGACGAAGTAGGCGATGCCCTTGTCCGCCCAGGCGAAGGTGGTGGCACGGATGCCGTTGCGGTAGGAGCTGGTGCCGAGAACCATGTCGTTCTCCAACTGGCCCATCACCTTCAGGCAGAGCCGCACCGAAGCGTTCGCGCTGATGCCGGTCGGAAGCGACTTGGCGTCCGGGCGCTGGGTAGCCAACAGGATCACGATGCCCGTGGCCGGCCCCCGCTTCACCAGGTCGGTGCAGATCTCTTCGAGCTCGCGGCCGTACGTCGGGTGCTCGAACCACTTCTGGCACTCGTCGACACCGATGAAGATCGGGTGCAGCCCGAGCGATTTCATGTCGGCGAGCGTGCTGGTGACCTTCGACTCCGGGCAGACGTCGCGCGGCAACGACCGGATCACCTTCGCCCGGCGCCGCAGCTCCTCCCGAACCTCCCGCATGTCCTCCAGGGCGTACCGAATGTCCTCGTCATCCTCGCCCGCGCGGTGGCGGTACGAGACCTTCTCGCCGACCGGATCGAGGTCGCCGGTGCCCTTCAGGTCGTACGTATGGAGCTCGGCGCGCGGGTCCAGGGCGGCGATGAGCAGGAGCAGGCGGAGAAGGAACGTCTTGCCCATGCGCGGGATGGCGCCGATGACGGCAGCGACGTACATCAGGGTCACTTCGACCCAGCGTCCGCGCTGGTCGGTGGCGAAGGCCGCGGGCTTGAACAGGTCGACTCGGCCGGTCTGGAGCAGCGGCCAGGCGGGCTGCTGGGTCTTATTCATGTCCTGGTCGCCGACCCAGAGCGCCATCATCCCGGGGTGCTCACCGGGCATGGGCTCGGGCCAGACGCAGCCCAACGGGCGGCGGAGGCCCGAGGCGAGCTTGTCTCGCTTGTCCATCACCTCGCCGACGGTCACTCCGGGCGGCAGCTGGACGTCGGCACGCCAGCCGGGGCCGTCGCGGGTGATCGGGGCGGTGAAGTCGATCCGGCCGCCCTTCGAGAGGTACTGGGTGACCCCGCTGACGGCGAGCACGGACAGGGCCCGCTCGACCATCTCCGAGGTCAGCCGCTGCACCTTCGCCGCCACCACCGCGCGGGAGATCAACGGCTGGTCGGTCGGCATCCCCGCCCACCCAAGGATGAGCGAACCGGCCAGGAGCAGTGCGGCCAGCGCCCACTTTGGCGCGGTCAGCACCACGAGCGGGACGAGCCCCGCCGCCAGCAGACTGACGAGTGTGGCGATCCAGCCGCGGGCGGAGACCCGCCTGTCGCGCTGGCGGGAGAGTTTGAGGTAGAGCTCGGCGTCCTCCCGGGCCACCGCGTGCGCGCGGACCGGTTCGCCTTCCAGGTCACGCGTCCAGCGCCGGAGTTCACGCATGCCGCGGGCGGCCCCGGAGGGCGATCGGATCAGCAGCCTGCCCGTGTACGACGGCAGGCGCACAGCGTGGAAGGCGGCCGTGTGGGCGTAGTGGCCGACGGTCCACCCCGCTGCCGCCCTGAACTCCGCCCGGCTTCGCAGCCAGGCCGGAAACACGGGCCGGCGCTTCTCGGAGCGGACCCGGTCGAGCAGGCCCGGTCCCGCCGGCTGCGGGCCGTCGACCATCGGCAGGGGTCCGCCTTCGTACACCGAGGCCTCCTGCAGCGCGGCCGAGTCAGCAGCGGCGGTGCCCGAGGTGGCTCCGCCGCGCTCCGACCGGACCTTGCCGAGGTCGACCACGTTGTCACCTCGGTCCTCGTTCAACTCGACTTCCAGGCGGGCGAAGAGCTCGCGGGCCTCGTCGTCCTCACCGTGGTTCACTGTCGGTCCTTCCTCACGTCAGGTGGGTGAAGGTGACCGGGGCGCGCGGAGCCGGCAAGCCGTGCGCGCCCCGGGCGTCGATCAGCTCGCCGCACCCGTGCTCGGGGCTGCGAGTCGTTCACTGCGGACTGCACGGATCTGCTTGGCACCCCACTCGGGGGACATGCCGTGCGTCCGACCGATCTCGGTCGGCGAGGGCGTGCCGCCCTTCGCGAGAGTCCGACGGATGGCGGACCGCGCCGTCCGGCGCTTGGCCTCCATCGCAGCGTCATCCACGGTGGGCAGGACCGGTGCCGTACGGGCAGGGACCGCCGCGGCCGTACGTGCGGGCGTATGCCCTGTGAGCTGGTTGTACGCGGCTGTACGGCGCGTCAGCGGCATCATCTCGGCAACCGGCCGGGCAACGGCGAAGCCGGCCTCCACCACCGCGCGGGCGTCAGTGAGCCGACTCGCGGGCGGGATGAAGAGGCGCTCAAGGACAGCGAGGCTGGGCCGGTCCCCGGGGCGGAGGTGCTCTGCCACCTTGGTCGCAGCCTTCGAGTGTCCCTCCAGAAGCTCCGCAGTGACTCCGGGGTCCGCACCGTGCACTGATCGCCAGGCCAGGGTCCAGAGCTGTTCCGATGTCACATCCGGTGGCAGTGCGGTGGCCAGCCGGTCAGCCACACGGGCCACCTTGCGGTGATGGCGTCGCCGGCGTCGCTCGTGCCGCGCGTCCTCGGGCCCGCCGTGGTCGTTCCGCTGGGAGAGCAGGTACATGTGCCAGGTGATCGGCGCGGCCAGTGAGCCGCACGCCGCAACGACCGCGAACCCTGGTCCCCACATCTGCGCGCCGTGGACGAGGTTGATGCCGGCCGCCACTGTTGCGGCGAGCCAGATCCCGGCATGGTGCGCGGCGGCCGAGAGGCCACGGGCGTCGCGTGCCCGGCCCTGCAGCGCGAAGACCCAGGTCAGCGTCTCCAGCGCGATTCCGCCCGCGAGGGCCATTGGCAAGGGCCACCGCTGAGCAAGAAAGCTGATCTGTGCCGGCATCGCGACCACGACGAAGAGCACGATCACGGCCACCGTGGCCGCCAGCTCCGCGCGCTTGCTCAGCGCATGCTGGCGGGCGGTCCACCGTGCCGCACGTTCGGCGCGCCGCCGTTCCCGGCGCCGTGCGTTCTCCCCGTCGGCGATGGAGCGCAGTTCGGCCAGCGCCTCCTGGCGGTTCAGTTCGGCCTGGAGCCTGGCCGCCTGCGCGGCGCTCTCGGCCTCGGAGCGTTCCCGGGCCGCCTGGGACCGTGCGATCTCGACTGTGACTGCGTCGAGTTGCCGCGCGGCACGCGCGCTGTAGATGGTCGGCTGGCTCACGCAGCCGCCTCCAGCCACGCCTGGCGGCGGAGCATGCGGCGGCGAACCAACGGCGCGGGGCCCAGCAGCCTGACGGCGTAGGCGGCCAGCTCGGGCGACTCCTCCTCCAGGTCCGCAAGGATGTCGCGAGCGGCCTGCAGGCGCGCCGCGCGAGCCGGGCTGGACTCGCCGGGCCGGCCGAACAGCAGCTCCTCGATGAACTCGTGGAACGACTCGACCTCGAAGGCGCAGGCCAGTTCCGCGAATTCGGAGGCGGTGGCGACCTCCTGGTCGCCGACGTACGTACGCAATGAACTCTCCAAGCTCCTGGATGGGATGGGAGAGCCAGAGGCGGCGTGCTTCCTTGACCCGTCGACCGCCGCCACTGGCCGGCAGTGCGTCAGAGCCGGATGCGGCGCGGGCCGGTCATCCGCAAGAGCATCTGGAACGCCGCGATCACGGTCGTGGACGAGCCGAGGCTGACCATGAGCGTGAGCAGCCAGCCCGCGCCCAGGGTTCGTTCGGCCTGCGCACCGAGGAACGCGGCCATGATGGCGATCAGGACAGCGGCGGAGATCGCGATGCTCCGGCAGGCCGTCATCGGTGCGGCCCGGCGTGCCACGACCTCAAGGTCGTACGGCGCCACGTTGCGCAGCCCTCCGCCGGAGAGCTGAACGACCAGGACGTTGCCGTCGGAACGGCTGGCGACGCCGGCCACTGTCCCGAGAGCCTGGTCAGCCCGGTCGCGGACAACGTCGCCGATGGAAATCTGCATTGGGTCCCCCTCTGGATTGGTGACAGTGGCCGGGAGTGGGCTGTGGGGCCCGCCTCCGGAACTTCCGGGGACCGCTCGTCAGGAGGCGAGCGGTCGTCACCTCCGGCACGGCCGCCGCAGGTAGGGGCTGTGTCGGAGGCCAAAAGCACTTGTTCTTCAAGGCGCTCTCTTCAGTTCTCAAGGGACGTGCGCTTCCTGCGGCCGTCTTCGGGCCTCAGGGCGAAGCAACTCCTTAAGAGATCCTGTCCTCAGGTCCTCTTAAGGAGTTGCTAGAACTATGACGGCCGTCACCCGACTCGTCAAGTCCTCTTGAGGACTTCTATGCTGGTGTCGCCAGACGAACAGGACGGTGGTCACCAATGGCGAAGGTGTACGAGCGGATTGCGGACGATCTCCGTCAGCTCATCCGCGCAGGTGAACTGCGGCCCGGCGACCGCCTACCAGCGGAAACGAGCCTCGCCGACCAGTACAAGAAGAGCCTCCCCACCGTCCGGCAGGCCCTGGCCGTTCTCCAGGCCGAAGGACTGATCGAGAAGCAGCACGGCCGCGGCAACTTCGTCCGCCGCCCCCGGAAGCTCGTCGAGCGCACCAACGAGCGGCACCAGTGGGAGAAGGACCGCGCACGCGAGTCGCTGCAGACGCGGTCGCAGACCGGCGCGACCGAGCACGACACCGGCCTGCAACTGGACGACCTGGTCTTCACCGCGAAGTACAAGGAGATCAAGGCGGACGAGCGCCTTGCGAAGGCCATCGGTCTCCCGGAAGGGACCGCACTCCTGGAGCGGACTTTCCGGACCCGCTACCGCGCCGAGTCCGCGCCCTTCAACCTGACGCGCTCCTACCTCGTACTGGAGATGATCGCGGGCAACTCTGATCTCCTGGACGAGACGAAGGAGCCGTGGCCGGGCGGCACGCAGAACCAGCTCCACACCGTGGGCATCGAGGTGGACCGCGTGGTCGAACGGGTCACCGCCCGTCCGCCGACGGCGGAGGAGATGGAGGAGCTGGACCTGCCGCCCGGGACGGCCGTCCTGGTCCTGCAGAAGATCTCGTACGACACGAATGACCGTGTCGTGGACGTCGCCGACGTCACGCTGCCCGGCGACCGCACGGAGATGACCTTCACCACTCGACTGGAAAGGTGGTGAGGGCCGTGCAGCGGCGCATCATCATCGTCACTGCTGTCCACCCGCCGGCCGCCCCGTACCTGCCGGACGCGTACAAGTCCCTCTGCGAGCAGGTTCTCCCCGAGGGATGGGACTGGCAGTGGCTCATCCAGGAGGACGGCACCAGCAACGACGTCGCGCCCTACGTGCCCGACGACGCCCGGGTCAGCTTCCGCCAGGGCCGGCCAGGACGCGCCGGCATGGCGCGCACGATCGCCCTTGCGCGGGCCGACGGGGAGTTCGTCAAGGTCTTGGACGCCGACGACATGCTGCCCCCCGGCGCCCTGGCCCGCGACCTTGCCGTCCTCACCGCTGACCCCACCATCGGGTGGACCACGTCCCGGGTGCTGGACCTGCTGCCCGACGGCTCGACCGTCGGATTCGACCAGGACCCGGAGGAGGGCCCGATCGAGCGCGGGGCCGTTCTCGACCACTGGAAGGCCCACGACTACCGCGCCCAGGTCCACCCGGCGACCCTCTTCGTCCGCCGTGACCTGCTCCTCGCACTCGGCGGCTGGATGGCCCTGCCCGCATCCGAGGACACCGGCCTTCTTATGGCCCTGAGCGCCGTGAGCCGCGGATGGTTCACCCCCGAGGTCGGCCTCCTCTACCGGAAGTGGCCCGGGCAGGCGACCGGCCAGGCAGCCCACAGCGATGCCGAGGAACGCGACGCTCGTATGGCTGTCATCGAGTCCCGAGCGCAGTCCCTCGCGCAGCTCGGGTGGGCGTACCCAACGGAGGCCTGAGCCGCCGCGCGCTGGCGGCACCAGGGGCTTCAACACGAACGAGGCCTGGAGTCCCCTGAGGGGATTCCAGGCCTCGCGTGTCTGTTGGCGTGGTGTGCCGCGAGGTGGCCTGGCCGTACCCGGACACGGCGGTCCGGAGAGACTGCACTTCCTCGCATTGGCCGGTTGTCGCTCGGCTGCAGTTGGCCAGGTAGCGACCGGCGGCCCGAGCGAGAGTCTGTTCGCCTACCGCTCGGTCGCGCGCCGGTTCAGGTAGTCCTCCATCGTGCGGACATGCTCTTCCGGCGCCTTAGGCAGCCACGTCGGCACGCCCGAGCTGATCCGCCGCCGAGCGTCGCGCAGCATCCTGGCAGCTGGCCTACGAGAGAAGTGCAGGAACCACCAGTCCGCGGGGACGTGCCTCAGCCAGCCCCAGCAGCGCGGCATCACACCGACACCTCCGGCTTGGCCGGACAGACCCGCACCCGGTGGGAGCGGCCGTCCATGCTGAACGAGAGGTTCAGCTCCCCGTCCCGCTGGATGAACTCGGTGACGCGTTCGACCGCGTCTGGGCGGGTGAAGAAGTACTTGTAGGCCTCGTACTGCGTGTTCCCCAGCGGCAGGGCTCGCATCGCGCCCCAGACCGCCGCCACGGCGTCCGGCAGCCGAGCAAACATGGCAGGAGCGGTCACGCCCTCAATCTCGACCACCACCTGTCCGTCCCCGCCGAGCACACCCACCTTGATCCTGCTGATCACTGCGCCGCCTCCATGGTTTCGTGGTCGACGCCGGTCGTCAGATCGCTCGGGGTGGCCGGGGAGACGAGACACCAAACCGCCTTGCCGATTCCGCCCTCGCGCAGGTGGCAGCCCCACGCGGTGGACAGCTGCTCAACCAGGCACAGCCCGCGGCCGGCCTCGTCGTCCCCGTCGGCCGTCTTGATCACCGGCAGTTCGCTGCTGGCGTCGTGTACCTCGATTCGCAGCAGCCCCGAGGTCAGTGCGAACCGAGCGAAGATCAGCCGGCCTGGCGGCACGCAGGCATGCCGAACCGCGTTGGTGACCAGCTCGGTCAGCAACAGCTCGCCGACGTCTCGGTAGAGTTCGCCGCCTTCGACGTCAGCGAGGAAGCGCCGCAGCTGCACACGAGCCTTGTTTGCCGACCGCTCGCGGCGGGGCAGCCAGATCGCCGACTCGGCAGTCACTTCGGGGAGGCGAGGAAGGACCGTGGTCACCGGCCGGCCTCCGTCCCGAAGGCCGCAGGCGCGGCGAGCCGGACTTCCGCGCGGTCGCCGGGAAGGGTGAGCAGTATGGTCTCCACCACGCGACCGCTGATGTCGATGAGGGACCGCTCGATCGCCAGTACCGACGTCCAGGCGGCGATCCGGAGGGCCCGCATCTCCTCGGCGTCCGGAGCGCGCGCGGTGATGCGCTCCGTGGTGACGACGAACTGAATTCCGGCGCTGGTCAGCAGCTCCGTGATGTCATCGCCCCAGGGCGAGCGGGCCTCAACAAGACGGGTGACGCTCAGTTCAGCCGGAAGGTAGACACGCGCCCAGCTGCGCGGCATGCCGTCCTGCTCGGCGAGGATGGCGTACTCGACCAACGGGGTGCCCTCGGGGACCTTTAGCAGAGACGACACGTAGCGCCGCGCCTGCACCTCCTGGACAGCGATTTCGATGCCTGTAGCGCCACCACCGTCGCCTCGATCGGCCGGGCGCCAGCCGGCGAGGTACGTGGTGCGCTGGAACGGTTGCCGGGCGAAGTTCCCGCGGCCGTGGAACTTCTCGACGAATCCCTCGCCCTGAAGCACCTCAAGGGCGCGCCGCAGCGTGGGCTTGCCCACCTGGTACTCGATGGCGAGCTCCTGCTCCGGCGGCAGCATGCTGTCGGCCGGGATCACCCCAGTCATGATCCGGCGGCGAAGGTCGTCGGCAACATGCAGATAGCGAACGGTCATCGGCGCGCACACCACCCTCCGTCGCTCTCGGTGAGGGGCGGACGCGCCGCCCCCGTGCTGCTGTTGGACGGAGATGGGGCGCTTCGCGGCCTGGTCAACGCAATGGCGCGGTGGATAGGGTCGAACATGCTGATCAGCTCCCATACAGCTGATGGCAGTGCCCCCCGGTGGCGCTTGCATCGCTCGCCGAGGGGGCATCTTTGATGACGGCGGCCCAAGCGATCTGGCCGCGTTCGGCAGTGGTGATGAGCCCGTACGTGTCTGCTGTCTCCAGCAGCGCCACGAGAGCTCCCCAGGACTCGACTGACGCCGAGCCAGACACCTCCGTCTCGATGCAGACATGGTCACCGTGGTCGTTCAACCGCGGACTGAGCCCCAGGTCCGAGAGGCCAGCGAGGATGCGGTCGGGCGGCGCTTCGGGCGAGAGCACAGGCCACCCCCTGTCATCGCTGAGCCACTCAAAGCGAAGCTAGTTAACTAGGTTAGAGCTAGTGGACTAGATTTTCCATATGCGCGAGCAACCTCCCCACCTCCGCGTCGCCGACGCCCTCCGTCAGCGCATCGCGAGCCAGGAATGGTCACCAGGCGACCGCCTGCCCTCCCGCTCCGAGCTGGGGCAGCAGTACGGCGTCGGCGACAATGTCGTGCGCCGTGCACAGGAACTGTTGATCTCTCAGGGATTTCTTGAGGGGCGCGCGGGCTCGGGAACGTACGTCGCCGAGCCGCGCGAGCGCGTACGGCTGGTCCGCTCCCGAGCGCGGGAGGAGCGCGGCGGGTCACCCTTCCAGGCCGACATGGCTGGCATCGGCAAGCGGGGCACCTGGGAGAGCCGATCGGACGCCAAGGTGTCTGCCCCGGCGGAGATCGCCGCGCGCCTCGGCATCGCCGAAGGTGACCCGTGCGTCCGCACGGTCTACGAGTTCCTGGCGGACAAGAAGCCCGTTCAACTGTCGACCAGTTGGGAACCGCGCAGCATCACGGCCGGCACGATCGTGGTCCTTCCCGAGGGCGGACCGCACGCCAGCACCGGCGTGGTTCACCGGATGGCGCAGATCGGCATCACGGTCAGCCACGCGGTCGAGGAGCCAGCACCGCGGCACGCTACCGATGAGGAGGCGGCGCTCTTGGGCGTCCAGCGCGGCGCCCTGGTCACACACATCCGCCGTACCTACTTCAGTGACGACGGCCGCGCGGTGGAGACCGCGGACGTCGTCATTCCCGTGGCCCTGTGCGAGCTGGTCTACGAGGTGCCGATCAATCCCTGAGCCGGAATCCGGCGAGCACGCTCCGGTCGCCCCGTTACTGTCGCGTGCCATGGCGCCCGCAGCAGACAGCCGCTGAAACATGTGGGGGAGGCGTCACAGCTGTCACAGTGTCACTTCCTGCCGCCACGGCTGGCCGAACGCAAGACCCCACCTGCCCCTCGTGTTTCAGCAACCGCGATGGGCCATCAGCGTCCTGAACCAGTGACCGGGGCCGGCCACAGAGGGACCTCCCTGAAGGCGAGGACAGGCGGCCTTCCGCGCTTCTAAGATCCTCAAGACGTCAAGACAACTTGCTGTCTGGGGGACTGGTGGCGGCAACCGAACAGCTCGTGACAATCGGAGCGGTACTGCTGGGTGCACTCACGTCGCACCTCACCACACGCTCAACGGAGCGGCTCCGCAAGCAACACGAGCGCCTGACGCGCTGGGACGAGAAGAAGCTCCACGCCTACGAGGGCTACATCGACCGGATCAGGTCGAGCGTCTTCGCCGCCGTGCAGCTTTACGAGCACAGGGAAGGCATCCACCCCAGCAACAAGAGCGAGGAGGACCTGATCGCAGGGTTGGCAGATGCCGGATGGGAGCGAGGACGATCCTTCGAGCGCATCATGCTGCTCGGCGGCGACGACGTCGTAGAAGCGGCCCACGTACTCAACGCCACTGCGCTCGAAGTCGACTGGCACGCCGGCGGCAAGGTCCACGGCACCCTGGACGAGTGGCGAGCCCGCAACCGAGCCGTGTTCGCCGCGATCAACGCATTCCACGACGCCGCCCGCCAAGACCTCGGCGTCCAGGGCAACGTAACCGGCGACAACCACCCCGAGCGAGATCTCCTCCTGCCACCGGCACGCAATGACGGCGCGAACCAGCTGGGTTGAACTGGTCACACCCGCCCCCGGTCGGCGATACCATCCGCCTTAGGTTGCCCAAGCCATGCAAGGCATCTCCGGCGGAGGGATTCGCATTGCAGATTTTTGAACTTAGCCAGATTTCTATCGATTCCTCGTCACGCCAACTCGAAGATGACGTGAAAGGCGAGGTTGAGGCGCTTCGAGGACTGGGGGAATTCTCCCCAGAAGTCCAAGCAGAGCTGACTCGAAGCTTCCTGCCAGATCGCATTAGCGACACCCTTAACATCGAGGGCGTCCGCGTCAACCCTCGCCTCACGCGCGCCGTCCTCGACGGTCTCGCCGTTTCCGACTCTGATCGATATTCGGAACGAGAGATCCTCAACGTAAACGAGGCCAACGAGCTCATCGAGAGCGAGTCAAAATCCGGGTCGCTCCTCTCGGTTTCATTGGTTCAGGAGATCCACAGGAGAATCGCCAAGGACCTCGCTCCTGACGCCGGAGCATTCCGTGCAAAGAACGTCGAAATTACCGGCGCCAAGCATCGCCCTCCTGCATGGGGTGATGTGTCAGACCTAGTGCGTGAAGTATGCAATCAGTATGCAGATCAGGAGCACTCGCCACTCTCCGTCGCCGCCTGGACGCACGCCACGATCGCCAAGATTCATCCGTTCTCCGATGGCAACGGCAGAACAGCTCGAATGATCCAAGACTTCGTCCTTCTGCGACACGGCCTCCTTCCGATCGGCATTCCCATCAGCCGCCGGGGCGAGTACTACGATGCCCTGGAGGTCGCCGACGACGGAGAATTCGGACCCCTGGTATCCATCATGGCAAGCGCCGAACTGGCCGCCCTGGATAAGGCGCGGAGGATCGCGCAGGCGCCGCAGCAGCGTCGGGAAAGGATTAAGCGGCTCGTTAAGGCTGCAACCAAGACCACTCGACAAAACGAATACAACCTCTACGAGATCTGGCGCCGAAGAGTTGAAGGATTCATCAGTGAAGTCACGAAATGGCTCGATGAGCTAAACGAGGAATCCGACGACTTCAGGTTCAGGTATCGAACATACGAAACGAAGTCCTTCGAAAAATGGAAGGATATCCGCGCCAGGGGGCTAGCGCGGGGCACATGGCATCTGTCGATTGACGTCATGGTCAGAGGCAGAATGCTTTGCAGATTCCTATTCTATTCTCGCCGCCACAGACTCGACTGGACTGTTGATCCGGACGACAAGTTTCGCGACGACGTTGGCTTGTTTATCACTTCAGTGGGCGATCGAGAAGAACAATTCTCATTCGATCAATACTCTGACCCGTACATCTCCCTGCGCGAGGTCCTGCCCACCAAGGACGGGCTTGTCGTGTACCGCGACCCAGATGTCGCGGTAGAAAGCGAGACCCCCGAGGGAGTTAACTTCCAGCTAGAACGGACTCGGTGGGAGGGCCAACCTGAACTGACCCCGGGAGACGTCATCGAGGAGTTTGTGGAGCAGGTACTGGTTAAACTGGGCCTGATAGACTCATAACTTGGCAACGCTATTCCAGTCTCTGCCGCCAGCGCGGAGCGCCAACACCGCTCAGAGCTGGTGCCCTTTCCCGAGGCATCGGCTCTGAGCGGCTCCTGCTCTCCCAAGACGTGGAATCCGAATTACGGTTCTTCCAGGGCCTCTTGTTCGCAAGCTCGGTGTCAAGTCGTGCAACCAGCTCCGGACTTAGAAGCCATCTCATTTTGGGAGTCTTCGGATGCAAATGAGGGCTGCGGCAATGCTGGCGAAGGCGGCGAAGTGGTCGGCCTTGCGTTCGTAGCGGCGGTGAAGTCGGCGGAAGCCGCCGAGCCAGGCGACGATGCGCTCGATAACCCATCGGTGCCGGCCGAGGCGCTGGGAAGAGTCGATTCCTCGGCGGGCGATGCGAGCCGAGATCTGACGCCGCCGCAGGTAGGAGCGGATGAAGCGGTGATCGTAGGCTTTGTCACCGTGGAGCTTGCCGGGCCGTCGCCGCCTGGGGCCACGTCGTGAGCGGATCGGCGGGATGGCGTCGGGGAGCGGGATCAGGGCCTGGCTGTCGTGGACGTTGGCCCCGGAGATCGCGAGCGACAGGGGTAAACCGGTACGTTCGGTGAGCAGGTGGATCTTCGACCCGTACTTGCCCCGATCGACAGGATTCGGACCTGTCAGCTCCCCGTTAACTTCTTCGTGGCCCCGCAACGGGGTTCCCGGCCTCCCCGGCCCGGCATGACTTGATCCCCCAGTCGATCATGATCGAAAAGGTGGTGTCACCGGGCTCGGAGGCGTTGGCAGACCGCTGATGAGGGGCTTGAGCGCTTCTTGCCGGCATCGAAGCCCCTGGTGGCTGCGCGGACGGTGTCGGCGGTGCGGACGGACTGCGAGTCGATCAGGCCCGCGCTCGGCTCGGTGTCGCGGCCGTCGGCTTCGCGGACCTTGCCACGCAGGGCGTCGTGAATGCGCTCGACGGTGCCGTCGTCGTGCCACCACGTGAAGTACCAGTACACCGTCGGCCATGGAGCGAAGTCCTTCGGCAACTGCCGCCAGGCACACCCGGTCCGCACCACGTAGAAGATCGCGTCCACGATCCGCCGCCGCGGATGCTTCTCCCGCCGCCCGCCCTTCGGACCCACCCGCGCTGACGGCAGCAACGGCTCCACCAACGCCCACTGCTCATCCGTCAGGTCCGACGGATACCCACCCCCAACGCCGCTCACGGAGAGCTCAATGACAGCCTCAGCAATGAGACACGGCAGATCTCAAACGCGGTCTGACTACTCGTCAACTGAGGCGATTACGTCAACTCGCCCCCGCCCGGGGTGTCGAATAGTGGAAATAGTGGGATTCTGGTAGTTAAACTCAATTCTGGCAAAATCACCTGGATAGTCCTCGGGCAATTCGTTATCGGACACGACGAACTGTACGGCTCCAGGGGTCTCGCTCACACCATCGACGAGTCGCCCGTAGATGGCGGCACACGTCTCGGTCGCCGTATTTAGGGCAAGGCGAGGGCCATCAATGATAAGCAAAGACGGGTAGCGCGTGTCGTGGTCCCGGGCCACACTCATTAGCGTCGTCCAATAGGCAATCTGAGTTGCAGTCATGGAGCCCCCGCCACTCATCAACGTCTTAGTGAAGACCTTTCCATTGATTAGAGGAAGGTAGTTTTCGCGGTCGAACCCTGCTGTCTCGACCGTAGCAATTTCCAGACTGCTGACAGTTCGGCGGAATTCCTCCTCAATCCCATTCAGTACAGAGTCCTTGTGGGCCCTAAGCGCTGCTTTCCGTGCTGCTATTGAGGCCTTAAGGTGATCCTGTTTCGTCCGAAGACTCTCGACCTCGGCTGCGATGTCGGCCACACGATCCCACTGCTGCAAGGCCATCTCGAAATATTCTTGGCGCGTGCGGGAAGTCGCCAGCCGGTCCGAAGCATCGCTAAAGGCCTGCAATCTCGGAGTAATGCGCTGGGACGTGCGTGCTTCCAGGGTCTCGGTTAGGTTCTTGACCAACGACTCGCGGTCTGCAACTGCCCGCTCGGCCTTAGCTGCCTGCTGCTCTGTCACCTCCTGCTGTGCGTCCATTTCGGACAACTGGAGCTCAAGCTGCTGCAGCTCGTAAGTGTCGGCTGCTTGACCGGGAGAAACTGGATCTGGCTGCAGGCATAGCCGGCACGCATCTTCCTCGACCGGCCGATTCTTGACAGACTGCATGCATCGTGGACAAACGGAGAACTCGATATTGGCCAGTCGGGCGCCTGCGTCCCGCATACGCTCAAGCCGAGCGTGATCAGCCGCCACCCGCCGACGCTCCAGGCCAATCTCATCGCGCTCACGCGCGAGGGCTAGTACGGCGCCACGGGCCTCAGCCAAAGACCTTTCCGCATCTGTGAGGAGATCTCGATACGCCTGAGTCTGCCGGTCGACTACAGGATCGAGCTCCTCTCGCAGAAGGTCTAGTTCCTCTTGGGCTCGATCTTGCTCAGCAGCAGCCTCCTGCAGGCTCTGCTCTACCTCTTCGCGACTGCTGGTGTTGCTATCGCTGAGGAACCCTAGAATCGTATTGAGATGCTCATCGGCGGTATCAATTTTCCCATTGAGAACATTTACTTCCGATTGCAGGGCAAGGATTCCGGGATCCGTCAACTTGAACAGAAGCTCGAATACGGCTTTTCTCTTGGGGTCGTAGTATCCTTCCCTGCTATCTGCGATGTCTCGATTGATGGCATACTGCGGAATGTACATGTACTTGAAAATGTCACCAAAAGTGACACGGCTTCCTGGCTTGCTGCTCTTGCTCTTCTGGGCCGCAGCCAAAATATTATCGGGAAGTCCAAGTTTATCCAGCAGGAAGGTGTTGAGGCTGGATTCGCCATCGACGGGACGATCGGGGAGTCGTTCCCCGGTTTGGAGGTCGGTTATGCGGACGTTTTTGCTCTTTGCTGAATCCAGGCTGCGCGAAATGAGGAATTGGCCATCGCCGATGCTGGCGTCCAGTGCAACGTCGTGGACGGCCTCCGTAGCAACGGATGCAAGTCGGGCATCACCCGCCCCGAACCCGTACTTGATCAACTCGAGCAGGGTGGTCTTGCCGACGCCCGTCGGGCCCTCAAGCACCGTCAGGTCGGACTCGAATTCGTAGCTCGCGATCCCCTCAGTGGTGTACAGCCTGACTGAATTTAGGCGGAACTCAATGCTCACTTGATCACCTGGCGATGCGGACGATCCATCAAGGATTCCAGCTTCTGATAAATGAGGTCTTTAAGAGCGTTTCCGGTCATGCCGGATGAGGCGTCTGCAATTGCCTCACTGCGCTCACTCAAAGCCCTCCATTTAGGGGCCGCACTCATATCCTCGGCAAGGCGCCGGCCCTCCGCGGTAGCAACAAGTGCAACGCTTCCTTTTCTACCCTTGGCATAGCGCAGAAGTCCGCGGCCAACCAAGGCGCCAATGATTGCGTAATAGCGGTCATCCCAAGGGCCATACTTATATCGAACCATCGGCGCTTCAACTTCGGTGGGCGTTGAGACCTCTTCCGGCGATAGGCTGAGTCGAGGGTCGGAATCGGAAAGGTGCTCCAACACTATTGGCGCGAGCGCCGGATACCTTAGCAAGAAATCTAGCTTCGCCAGTTTGGTTAGTCCGTCGAGCTTTTTAGTGTGTCCGGATGCCTTAGATACGGCGTTTACAAGCAGGAGCACACGCGCCTGATGATAGGCCAAGTCGTCTCGGAGCAGTGCTAGCTCCAGAGTATCGAAATCAATACTCATGCCGCACTCCCCCCATTTTCCTGGCGAAGCCTACTGATCTCTCCAGCGACGTCAAAGTTGTCGCTAAACCAGATCTTGCACGCGTTGGCCAGGTCGCTGATGCCTCCCAAGAGCAGCTCCGAGTCCATCCCCGCTGGCAGCTGTTCCACTGGAATGGCGTCGATTGCGTCTTGAAGCGCGAGCCAAAAGTCGGGACCCCAGTTGGCTGTAGAGCGCACGACAGGAGTATCAGCTCGATCACTGACGCGAAGGAGGAGCCGGCGGAGCTTGTCGCGCTCTGCGAAAGCAGTGGGGTCGCCCGTCAGGCGGTCCCTCCAATAGCGCTGGTAGTCCTTTCTGAGATGCTCACTGCGCTCGATACTGTTATCCGAGCAGTGCCCTTTGCGCATCTTGACCGCTGCCCGACTCATTCGCACGGGAGAAGCTAGTGACTCGTATGCCGATGGATTGGCAACCGCAGTGATGATGGCAATGTCGATGTCCTGCATCGTCACAATGCGGGCTTCTAGCTCGCGCTCTTTGCTCGCCGACGTTTGAGCCCTAGATCCGCTAGCGAATGCCAAAACGGGGGAGATTGTTGCGTGGGTCCTAGGGCCAGCGGCCTTCATGCGAGTAAAGAATAGTCCATAAACGGCATTCCAGACGGCTTCATATGGGACGTCGTATCCGAGGTGGTCGATCACAGGTTTTGCATATTTCATAGGAGCGGCAAATCCGATATCCGCTCGCCTTGTAAGCCCATGCTGAATGTCGAGCATCGAAACGAAACGAGCGGTCTGCTCCTGCTGCTCGTCCAGCGGTACCTCGCCAGCGCTGCCTGCCACCCAGTCGGCCGGCAGATGATTTCCACTGTATGTGTGAATAGCAGAATGAAACTTGGCGATGACTGGCGGGCATTCGCCGTTGACGACTACCGGTTTTCCGTTGAGGCGAAGCTCGCGTAGGGCCTGCATGGTTGCCGCAAAGTCTTGCGGGTCTCCACTAGCAAGGCCGCCGGTCGTTGCAAGTCTGCACGTCGGCTTCTCTCGGAGTACCCGCCAGCGGAGAAACAAATGCGCGAGGCCGCCATCACTGGCGAGCTGGTTGATGGTTCGATAGGCGTCTGCAGACGGGTCCCGATGCTTTGCAGAGACGAGTTCAGCATCATCGCCCATCAGTGCGACCCAGTCCTCGTGGTACTCGCAGAGTATTCGCCTGTCCTCGTTGCCTTGCAGGCGCTTGCCAGCTCCCAGCGCCCCTAGATAGAGCTCCAGGCCGTCCGCTGCGGCCATCGAGGCCTGCCAGTCATAGCGATCAAGCGTGTTCGCCCCCGAGTCATCGGTTTGCGGCACCGCGACAACCAACTCTGCCGCCGTGAGCTCCACCTCTTCGGACAACGCGCCCCCACAGACCCTCGCGAGTAACAGTTCTTAGATCTTGGCATGAACCATCGGCATGCGCAGCAGTGCTGACATGCCGATGCAGGACAGCCCTGAAACGGCTCGTGGATGGCCTGGCGCCAGCAGGTGTCCTGGGGCGTCGATACCAGTCAGTCGGAGGCCAGCAGGCAGTCGCGGGTGAGTGTGCTACTGGCGGCTAAGTCAGAGGTGCAGGTCACCTCGCGTGCGACGTGGGAAGGCTTACGAAGCAGACGTCCAGTCGTGCGGGCTGCGGTTAACGTCGTGTCGGGGGTACTCGCGTTCCTGCAGGTCCGTCTCCTCCAGGTCGATGGTGACAGACCAACCGGGGTTGTCGAGCGTATCGATCTTCACGCCCCACTCGTGTTCCCAGTTCTCGTTGCATTGATCGGCGTACCAGGTCTGCAGCCAGCTGAGGACATGCTCCGAATCGCTCATGGCGGGAGATGCTAACGCCGTGAACGCGTCGGATCGCCTGGGTGTTTGATCAGGCGGCGAGGGGAGGTCTTCCGCCCCCAGCGGACACCTTTCTCGCTCCGGATGCGGGCACGTTCGCGGCGTTGGGCGGCCAGGACGTGGGGCTGTAAAAGAACGGTGTAACTCCCGATCAAGGAAGTAGCACCTGATGACTGACGTGACCGTCTCGGCGGAGGCCGTAGAGGCCGTGCGGCCGGTGGAGTTGCAGCCGGACGCGCTGGACGACCAGTTGATCGGGCAGCTGGTCGACCGGGCCCGCGCGAGCGGGCTGCAGCTCACCGGCGCCGGCGGTCTGCTCCAGCAGCTCACGAAGAAGATCCTGGAGTTCGCCCTCGAAGGCGAGATGACGGACCACCTCGGGTACGAGAAGCACGACCCGACCGGGCCGGCCGCAAACGCTGGATGACCCGCTGGAAGGCCGTACTCGACGCGTTCAAGATCGCCTTCGACGGCCGACTCTCCGCCGGCCGTCGCTAACTCAACCCATCCGAGTTACACCGTTCATTGGACAGACCCGGCAAGAGTGCTTTCAAGTGCATCTGGGTCTCGTGATCGGTGGAATAGACGCGGGTGGCGTGGGTGCCGCGGGTGAGGAGGACCCGGTAGATGTTGAGGGCGTAGTAGAGGTACCGGTCGGGGGGCAGCCAGTTGACCCGGGTGTCGTGGCTCTTGTCCGGTCGGGCTGTCCAGCGGCCGTTTCGGTGGACGAGGTCGTCGCCGATGATGACGGTGTTGTGGCTGTACTCCATGCCCTGAGCGGTGTAAATGCAGCCGATCTGCTTGTGGCCGCCCTCGTCGGTCGCCCAGTACGGGCGGCCCGGGATGTCCGGGTCGTCGAAGGGGGACTCGTCCTCGCGGTAGTTCCACGGCCTGCGCCAGGTCCGGGGTCCGTCCGGAGCCGTCCAGGTGATCTCGACCTCTTCCAGGAGCGGCAGTTCTGTTCGGGGTTTCCAGGGCCAGCAGAAGCCGGCGCAGATGCGTGCCGTGCGGCCCTCGCCGTTGTTCGCCTCGACCCAGTCGGTGAACTCGTCGGGGTCGGCGGCGAGCGCCAGGTCGTAGTCGCTGCCGATCCAAGGCAGGGCGGGGCTTTCCGGGTCCAGAAGCTGGTCGACCCAGTGGTGGTAGGCGGTGGAGCCGTTGCACCGGAACTGCGTGGTGAGGGGGACGTGCTCGAAGTCCATGTCGTTGGCGTGGGCGAAGCGGGCGACCTCGTCCAGGGTGATGCCTTCGGTGGGGCTGATGACCTGCTGCTCGTCGAGGAACAGGACGGTGACTGCGGCAGTCTTCAGCAGCTTGCCAAGGATGATCGGGAATCCGCGGCGTTGTTCGGGTGGTCCGGTGCGGGCCCGGTGGGCTTCGTCGACGAGTACGACGCTGGTGTCCCCGATCCTGGCGGGGAGGGTGCCGGTGAAGGTGGAGACGAGGCCGCGGGCGGTGTCGCCGACGGTGCGGCGGATCTGGTGGGTGAGGGCCGCGGACGGGAACAGCAGCCGCGAGTCGATCCGCAGGTTGCAGAGGTCGGCCAGCAGGCGGCAGGCGATGACGGTCTTTCCGGTTCCAGGACCGCCGGTGACGACGACCACGGCGCGGCGCCGTTCCTGCCCCGGCGCAGGGTTCAGAGTCTGCCGGGTCAGGTGCAGGACCTGCTGACGGGCGACGTCCTGATTGCCAATCAGCTGGAACGCGTCATGACCTTCGATGACCTTGCCGACACGGGCGAGGAGCCCGGAGGAAGGGCGGTGCTCGGCCTCGAGCAGCGTCTGGACCTTGTCGGGGGACGGCGCGGCGAGGCGGTCGCAGCCCAGGGCGCGGGCGAGTTCCGCCGGGGCCTTCTGCGGGTCGAGGTCGTCGCGGCCCAGGAGCGGGAACCGCCCGGACGGGCCGCCGGCCGACAGGGCGCGCAGTGCTTCCACGAGCGGGGCGGGCGCGTCGTGGAGGACGGCCACGCCGTGAGCGTGCAGGGGGAGCTCGGCACGGGCGACCCAGTCCTCGAGGTAGTGGACGTAGCCGCCGACCTGGCGGGCCGGGTGCTGCACCACCCGGCCTCCGGCCCGCACGAGACCGGGGCGGCGGGGATCGAGGTCGGCCCGGGTCCACTGCTTGAGCTCCACCGCCACCACACCCAGGACACCATCGGACAACTGGCCGATCAGCAGCGCGTCCACGCGCTCGCCGGTCGCGGGCAGCGAGTACTCGAGCACCAGCCGCAGTCCGCCCAGGCCGGCTGCGGTGAGCGTGCCCAGCAGCGCGGGCCAGCTCCGCTGCCAGCTGCGGGTCTCCTGTTCGCCGGGGCGGGTGCCGTACAGGGTGGTGAAGCGGTTCTCGCACCTGCGGAAGAACTCGGGGTGGCGGGCTTGGGTGGCTGCTTCGTCTACGGTGCCCTCGAACAGGTACATGGACGATCTATAGCAGCCCTCGCCGACGGTGGGAACGGTGCGGCGGGCAGGGGCCGTGGGCAGGGTTGTTGGCATGCCGTCGGTCGGTGCTGCTATAGATCGGTGCTGTGACGATCAGCGCGCTCCAGCGGGAGTTGGCCGCGTTCGCGGCCGAGCGGGACTGGGAGCAGTTCCACACTCCGAAGAACCTCGCCATGGCTCTCAGCGGAGAGGCGGGAGAGCTCCTGGAGCTGTTCCAGTGGCTGACGCCTGAGCAGTCGTCGGCCGTGATGGCCGATCCGGGGCGTGGGCAGCAAGTCCGGGAGGAGATCGCGGACGTGCTCGCCTACCTGCTGCGGCTGGCGGACGTCCTGGACGTCGACGTCGAGCAGGCCCTCACTGACAAGATCGCCGCCAACCGGGCGAAGTACCCGGTGCACCTGGCCTACGGCCGGGCCAACAAGTACACCGAGCTGGGGGGATGACCACCACATGCGCATCGTGCTGCAACCGGCCGCCAGGTCCGACAAGGACGTCAACCAGCACTACAAGGACACCATCGCCACACCGGTGTCCTTGGCCGACCACGCCGACCTCCTCACCCCCGACGTCCACGCCCGCCTCAAGGAGCTGTTCCCAAACGGCGCCGCCCAGATGTGGGGCATCGTGCCGGGCAAGAAGAACGTGAACATCCCCTGGGTCACGAAGATGAACCCGGGGGACTTCGCGCTGTTCAGCGGCGACAAGAAGATCTACTTCGGCGGAACGATCGCCCTGATGTGGCGCAACGAAGCCCTCGCCGAACGACTCTGGGGCCGCAACCACAACGACCAGACCTGGGAGCACATGTACGCGCTCTCCGGCACTCAGGGCCTCGAGATCACCGTTGAAGAGGTCCGTCAGCTCCTCTCGTGGAAGCCGAAGCGCAACATCCAGGGAATCTACGTCCTCGACCAGGACAGCAGCGACACTCTCCAGGCCTACCTCACCCTCGAGCCTTCCATCGCCTACACGGGCAGCACGCCGCTCCCAGACCCGCAGGAAGACGCCACAGCCGCCGTCGGCTTCGACGGCGAACTCGAACGCACCGCGATGCGCGCCTATCGCGGCGAGCAGGCCGCCCTCAAGCGCCACCTTTTGCCGGGCCCCACCGGCGCGTGCGCTCTGTGCGGTCGTGTCCTGCCGGCCACGTTCCTGATTGCCGCGCACATAAAGAAGCGTGCCGTCTGCACGGACGACGAGAAGCGCGATTTCACAAACATCGCCATGCTCGCCTGCAGCCTCGGCTGCGACAGCCTGTACGAACGCGGATATGTCACTGTCGCCGACGACGGTCGAATTCAGATCAGTCCCCTCGCCGAGGCGATGCCTGGCATCCATGAGCACATCCAGCAGTACCTTGTCGGCCGGACCGTCTCCTGGTGGAGCGGGGACCGTGAGCCTCACTTCCAGTGGCACCGCACCCACACCTTCAAGCCGGGTCCGCCAGCGTAGGGGTCACCACCCAACTGAAATTCACTGACGCTGACACAGTCGCAGGGCGGGCACGACACCTTGGCCGGCCTCACGTGCCCATCCCCGGCGCCTGCCGTTTGCCCTGCCGGCCTGCGGAGCATTGTGAACCCGGTACGCCACCAAGGGAGACTCAGTTGCAGGACGCTCCGATGATCGTTGCCTTTGATCTCGAAACGCGGCGGGAGGTCCATGTGGACGATCGACCGCTGGAGGAATGGCGGACGATGGGCCACACCCGCGCGGAAGTGCTCGTGTGCTTCTTCTGCTTCCACGGTTTCGAGGCGCCTACTGGTACGAGGGTGCCGGTTCGGGTCTGCAGCCCCCTCCAAGGTGTGGCGCACCGCTACTTCGCACACCCGGAGGGCACGGCGCCACCGGGCGGACATCACCCGGAGACGGTATGGCACATGACGGCCAAGCATGTCCTAGGCCGGTGGGCGTTGAGCCGGCGGAACGTCCACACCGTTCGCGTCGAGCCCTGGGCCCCTCAATCGCGCCGTGATCACCGGAGGCCGGATGTCTCCGTACGCCTGACCGACGGCACAGCAGTGGCCATCGAGGCGCCGCACATAGCGCTGACCGACCTTGCCTGGCGTGACCGGCATCGGAGCCACCGGACAGTCGGTGCCCGGGACGTCTGGTTCTGGAAGCCAGGAATCTCGGCACCCCGTGCCCTCCTTGAAAAGCGTGTGCCGATCTGGTCCCTCGATGTTTCCAGCAAGACCGTTGCGACGCTCTTCGCCGGGCCGCACCATCCCCGTCCACCGCGTTGGTGGGACGAAGCCGAGCTGTCCGCCTTCGCAGTTCATCACCCGCCATGCCTCGGGGACCGCCTTGAAGCACGCTATTTCCCTCTCGGGGACACACAGCTCGATCCCGGGGGGGGGCTCGTTCTACCCGCTGATCTTCAAGCGGTTCTGCAGCATGCCGCCCGGGAAGTTCGTGAAGAGGCCGCCCGCGCCAGCCATCGCCAGATCTCTGGGGAGCGGCCGACGCTCGAGCGCCAGGATCGGCGAGCAACCCCTGGCAGCCGCCAGGCGGAGAGCTATCGGACGGACGCTCGACTGCTGTGCAGCGTCTGCCATGGACCGCTCTCGCCAGTTTTCCAGGAGGCAGGACGACACCTGATGTGTTGACCACAGCCCAGCTTCGAGGCCGTGAGGGCCCCGACTATGGCCCGCCAGAGCTCCGTGTCGAGGCGATGGCAGAGCCCGCCGTGTCATATCCGAATGCGACGATCACGCAGGTCAGTCATGCTTCTTGGAGGGGGAGTTGTGGGTCGTTTGTTGCGTGTGGGCGACGTGCTGCGGTACACGGCGTCGAAGGACACGGCGCCGGCGACCATCGATGGGTTCGACAACTTCTACTTCGTCACGGACAGCCCCGGTCAAAAGCGGGCCCTGCTTGAAGCGGGGATCAACGCGATGGCGAAGGTCAGGACGGCCGATGGGACACGGCGGCCAGCCGTGATGATTCGCTCGAGTCCGTGGAAGGCCGGGTCGGAACAGACGCCGTGGCACGATGTGTTCGACATCGACAACGGCCACGTGCGCTACTTCGGCGACCACAAGGCCGAGACCACCAAACCGGTCGGCAGTACCACGGGAAACGCCGCCCTGCTCGAGGCGTTTGACGGCCACCAGGCCCCCACGGTCGCCGGGCGGGCGGCCGCCGCGCCACTGCTGCTCTTTCGCTCGGTGTCGCAGAATGGCAAGGTCAAAGGCCACGTCGAGTTCTGCGGCGTCGGACTGATCGAACGCGCGGAACGCGTCGTCCAGTGGGCCGGCCGGGCCCGTACGACCTTCACCAACTACGTGTTCGACCTTGCGGTGATCGATCTCTCCGCCGAGGATGACAAGCTGAACTGGGACTGGATCACGGCCCGCCGTGAACCCGGTCGCTCGCACGCCGATGTACTCGAGTTGGCCCCCGCCGCATGGCAGGAGTGGGTGAGGCACGGACACTCCGTGCTGCCACGGGTCCGCCGCCGAGTCGCCCGCAGCAGGGTCACCAGGGTACGAGACCAGCGTCCCGCCCCGGGCAGCACGGTGGAAGCCGATCTCCAGACGATCTATCGGCGATTCGACGGAGACAAGCACGCCTTCGAGGCACTGGCGTCCGCGGTGGCGGCCCGGGTGATGCGAGCGTCGGGCCACAGCTACATCGAGGGCTGGCTTACCCGTAGGTCGGGCGACGGAGGCGCGGATTTCGTGGGACGTCTCGACCTCGGCAGGGGCCTGGCCGGCACCGAACTCGTCGTCCTGGGCCAGGCCAAGTGCATCAAGCCGGACAGCCTCGTCTCGGCCGAGCAGATCGCCCGGGTCGTGGCCAGGCTCCGCCGCGGATGGATCGGCGTGTATGTCACCACGGGTGCCTACTCGGAACCGGCCCAGCTAGAGATGGTCGAAGACCAGTACCCCGTCGTCCTGATCAACGGCCAGGACCTGGTGAAGGAACTCCGCGGAATCGCTAGCGAAGACCACGGCGGTAATCTGTCGGCCTGCGTCGACCACCTCCTGAGCACTCAGTCGCTCGAAGTGCTCAACCGCCGTCCGGAAGAGATCCTGCTCGGCTGATGAGTTGATCCTTGCGGCGTGTACGAGGGGCGCCACCATGATCAGGTGACGCCCCGGAGACATCTCACGCTCGTGAGCTAGGCGTTCGATGAGGTCGATTGGTCGGAGCATCTACCGGGCTGGAGGGAAACTTCCTCAGCCGGGAAGGCCCACCTCCTTGGCAAGATCGTCGAAGGCGGGCATTACCGCCAGCACCGCGCTGGCCGCCGCGCGTCGCGCCTCGTCGATGAAGTCGTCGTCCGGCATGGATTCACCGCTCTTCTTGATCTTGTCGAGCTTCTGCTGGAGAAGGAGAAGAGACACGCCAACTCCCACGGCGTACTGCTCGCGGGCGCGCTTGTCGCTGGTCAGCTCCTTGTTTCGCGCCGCAAGGTACTTCTTGAAGGGCGGGTACTCCTGGTTCAGCAGAATTGTCGGAATAGGCTGCTCGCCGAGAGCGCGAAGCTCTGCGTAGTCCGACTGCTGCTCGGCGAGGATGGACGCAGGGACGTCCTCGACCGAGCCGACAGTGATGCGGTCCCAGTTGTCCTCCGCGTCGTGGCTTGTCCAGCGGAGTGCAACATTGGTGCCCGGGCCTGGTCCCCCATTCCCCTGGGCTCCCTTGGTCGGCTTTCCGGTGCCTGCGCCGCTTCCGGCGATGTCGTCCACCAGCTCCAGCTTTGTGATGCATTCCAGCCTCTGGCCCAGACCGCCCGCTGCACGGATCCAGTCCTCGAGAACCACGCGCAGCTCGTAGGTGCCGTATCCGGCGGTTTCGGGCACTGCCACCATGACGCGCACCCGGCCGTTGTGTCCCTTCCCGGTGGTGATCTCGCGGTCCCCCACGATGTCTGGGTGGTCGCAGAAGGCCTGGAGACGCCCACGTCCTTCGTAGAACGAATCCTCGACGTCAATGGTGTAGGTGATGGAACGCGTGGTGCCGACGACGGCCCGGACGGTCGCCGGTCCCTTGATGACCGTCGGGTCCGGGTGCAGGGTGACAGGCTTGAGGCTTCCTCCACCACCACCCGCTCGTCCGGATCCCTGACCGTCACCCTGGCCGCCGGTGCCATTGCCCGAGCCGAGTGAGAAGCCCTTGACGGTGAGCGCACGGCTGATGCGGCGGGCGATCTCGGCCGTCGGCTGGTCGGTCTTGTCCTGGTAGGAGGCACGGATGAGCGCGTTGTTGGCCTCACGGAGGACGGCGGAGTCCTGGATCAACGCCCGAACAGCCTCCTCCAGACGAAGGGCGACATCACCCCTGACGAGCTCGCTCCGATCCGCGGTGAAGAGGCTGGTGCGGAGGTGGATCGGGAGCTCATCAGTTTCCACGACGACGAGCAGACGGTCGTAGAGCCTGTTGAGACCCGTCTGGTCGCGCACGTCGCGGGGGCTCCAGTGATGGTGCACTTGCCCGTTGGAGGTGAACAAAACTGCATGGTCACTGGCCAGGAACTTGTCGCGGCCACCGGGTTCCTTGGGCGCCCCGGCGAACAGCCAGTACCGCACGGGCAGTTGATAGGTGCGACCCTGGTGGTGGAAGGGCAGAGTCTCCTCACCGCGGTCGAAGCTGTATTCCGACCTCTCCAGCCGGTGTGCCAGACCTTCCAGAGTGGTGCCGCGCCCCCGGGTCGTGTTGTTGACGAATCGGGTCGGGAACACCGGGTGGATGAGCCGGGTGTTGGTCACCACGTCGAAGGACTTTGCATCACCCTCACGCCGCCGATGGGCACCGTCCACTCGGTAGGAGATGAGGGCCAAGTGCGTGCCGGGCTCGAAGTCGTCGTAGTCCTCGTGGGGGCACGACCAGGGCTCTGCAACGTCCCCCGCGGCATTCCACACACGGTCCACGAGGTAGTAGGCCGTCTGTCCCTTGGTGTTGTCCTGCCACCGGACCACGGAAACCGTGATCCGGTCCTCCTCCTCGTCCCGCAGCAGGGCTGGATCGCGCCGGCTGACGACCACGACCGCCTTGGCGTTGCGGTAGGTCATGGCGCCCCCGAGGCCGAACGCTCCCTGCAGGTAGAGGGCGTCCTCCTTGTTGCTCCCTCCCAGCGCGAAGATCGTGTTCGGCACGCTGGCGGCCGTCATGCCGCAGCCCTTGTCCCGGAACACGGCCGTCAGACGCTTGGTCTTGCTCGCGGGCGGGTCGGACTCCTCGAAGGTGGTGACGGCCAGGCGCGACTGCCCGGCGGAGTCGAGAGACCTGAGCAGTTCATTGGTGGCCTCGAACGGCGTCCTGAACGGCACCTGCGCCCTCGAGCCGTGGCGCTGCAGGGCGAACCGTTCGATGACGCTGTCCTGCATGTTGGTCACCAGCTCGATGAGCTTAAGGTCGTAGCTGCCGGACGATCCCATGAGGCCGAAGTTGTTCCACTTGTCCCCTACCGGACGGCGATTCTCGGCGCCGAAGGACTGCGCTATCAAAGCCTGGACCACCTCGGCGTCGGCGAGAGTGACTGCGTTCAGGGCGGCATGAACGATCTTCTGGGTGAGTGCCGACACGGCGATCTCCTGGTTGACCTGGACCGATGACTGCAATGAGGTTGGACGAGGGAACGAATGTGTGGATCAGTTCTTCTCGGAGTCGGAATTGATGTGCCTCACGATGACGTCGGCCGCGCCCTCCCAGGCGCCTCGGCCTGCGACGGCCTTGAGGGTCACCGGGTCCACCAACGTCCCCACGAACGGACTGGCGCTGCCGCGTGAGAAGTCGAAGGTGTGAAGCTTCGTCATGGAAGCGGTGACGTTGAGTCGTTTGTCGTCGGATGTCACCTGGTGCACCGCCGCCGTGATGGCGTAGAGGAGGTTTGCGCTGAGGAGCCATGTGTCATGTCGGAGCAGGGCCACGCCCTTGTCCCGCTCCAGGGCCGGCCGGACCGCGGGCAGCTCTCCCAGGCTCTGCCAGAAGTCCACGATCCTGGCGATGGAGCCCCTCTCGTCGGAAGCGATCTTGAGCTCCACCGCATCCTCCCAGCCCCGCGTGTCACGGAGGCCGGTGCCGACCAGGAGCGTGCCGCTGGCGTAGCGCAACGTCTTGTAAGACATGGTCTTGGCACTTAGCTTCCCCGGCGTGTCGGTGAGGAACTCGACGCGTCGGCCCTCGGCGAAGACGGGAATGTCGTCCCGCTTGATGATCTTCTCGATCAGGATGCGATTCAACGCGCTCCGCCGGTCCATGGACTGGCCGATGCTCGCGTTCAGAGGCTTGGCGTTCTTCTGGAGATCGGTGAAGTCCTGGGCCCGGCGGACTTGGTCGTCGTCGAGCACTACGATGATCGGTTGTCCGCTGGCGGCCATGCGCTGGTGCACGTCGTCGTTGAACTCGCGGTGCGCTTCGACCACGTCGGTGTATGCGCCAGTACGGTGACCGCCATCGCCGACCTTGAATTTGGCGCCAGGGCGTACGTACAGCACTCCGGTCTTGACGGCCTGCTCCTCGGGGGTTCCTTCATAGGGGACGAACTTTGCGTCACCCTCGCCGATATACACCAGGATCGAGTTGAGAACGTAGTCCTCCGTCTCCTCGATGTACTTGGCGATGCGTTGTCGGTGAGCCTTGTCCTCCTTCCGGTTGGTCCCGCCGCCGGACAGCGGATCCCAAACCTCCCGCGGCCCCACGACGCTGGTGTAGTCGATAGGCGTCATTGCCGTCGCAACCATCTGCCGGCCGCCCATGCGATACCCGATCGCCGGGTAAGGGACGAAACCGAAGATCTGCTGAGGCCTTGCTTCGCTCACGATAGCTCCCGAGGTTCGTTAGCCGTTCTACGTAGAGGCTACTCCTACGTTGTATCGCGTGCAATGAGATTGGACATTTTCTACGTAGGAAGCCACGCTACGTGAGAACCAACTTCGAGTGTTCAATTATGCACGGAAAGTGATCAGTCGGATGCTATGTCGACGTCTCCGGGTGTGAGTGCGACTGGGGAGGGTTGGGCTGAGTGCGCAGGATCCTGTGCGTCGGCCTGCTCGATGGCGCGCCGGTCTGGTGCAGGTAGCGCTCTGCCGTCGCCAGTGATCCGTGCCGGGTGATGGTCCGCGGTACGCGCAGCGGCATCCCAACGTCCGCCGTCCACGACAGCCTGGTGTGGGGGAGGTTGTGGCGGCGAAGGGCGCGGAGGAGTTGCCGGTCGCCAGCGCTCGCATTGTCCGGCTGAGGTGCGGCAGCTTCAGTTATGGTGGGGGTCGGCCTCGGATCCGGGCTGCTGGCAGTACCGGCGGAACCAGCCCTGGGCAACGACTTCCTTGCCGTCCGGGGGCGCGTTCGCAACGTGCCCACCAGCGGGACTCCACCTTCACCGGGCACGCCCTGCCGCATGCCCCTTTGCCGCCGGAGCTTTCCGCATGTCCGACCATCACCTCACCCCTGTCCCGCAGGACTTCTTCTGCGAGCACACACCCAGCAAGAGTCGGGTCATGGCCCTCGTCGGCCACCCGAACGGCCCGGCCTCACTCCAAGCCGTCCTGACCTGCCGTGACCATGAACTCGCCTACCGCGCAGCACTGTTGCTGCGGAAGGCGCTGAGCTCCACCACGAAGTCATGGCAGCCCGCGCCAGCGGAGGAGCTGTGCGCCAGGCTCCCCGACGCACCGGCCTCCTCCCTGCGGCACGCCGTCTCGTACGCGCTTGCCGGTAGCTGGCCCGTCGGCGCCGGCTGCCTCACCGACTGGCTTGAGCAGCCTGAGGACACCGCACCGGACGACCTCGACGGGGGCGAGGACTCCGAGCACGAGGAGCGGGCGAGCCGGACTCCGCACGACGCCCGGCTACGCGACCTACCGGGCCAGGTCGTTCAGGTGATCACGCTGCGGCAGTTCCATGTCCACGAGCCCGACTTGCTGTTGCAGGCCGCCCACCGAGAGGGCTGGACTCCGCTGTCCGTCGAGGAACTCTCCGACGATGACCCGCGGGACCTGGTCGGAGCCGTGATGTGGCTGGCCGACCAAGGCGGCGACATCAATGGAGCAGACACACTCACCGACCAGAGCTCGGCCTCCTGCCTCCGTGTCGAGAACGGGCACGAGGTCGCGGAGTGGAGCAGCGAGCCCGTTGTCGCGACCTTCCGATCCGGATGGCGCCTGCACCAGGCCGTGCACGACGATGATCGGGCGGGACGGCCGGACGCGGGGGAGGAGCTTCCCGACTTCGCCGCCCTGTTCCCGGTGACTGAGCACCACTGCGAGGACGAGGACTGCGAGGACTGCGGCTGGCAGCTCACCCCCCGCACCGCCGACCTCCTGCACACCGCGCTGGTGGTCCTCGCCGACCAGGCCTACGACGACGCCGAAGAGCTTGAAGACCGGCCCCTGACCGCCGACGACCGCGGCGACTGGGAGTTCTTCGCCAGCCTGCCCAAGCTCACCCACGGCTGCGACTTTCAGTGGCGCCGCCGCATGGCTCGAGCTCTGGACGACCTGGCTCGCGACCTCGAGCTGGGCAACTGGCCCGAACCGACCTGCACCGCCGAAGAACTCGCCCTCCACCTGGCGATCCGCGAGGCCCCCAGCTACACCGACGAGGTCGATGACAACGACGACCACCCGCATCGCAAGCTCCCTGTCCACAGCGACGACTACGACTTCGCCGCCTGCAGCGACCTGCTCTTCCAGGACTCCGACGTGCTGATGCTCTACAGCCCCCGCTTCGACGGCATCGAAGACCCGGATGGTGACGTCAACCGCGACCTGGGCATCGGCGACCTGCGCCCGGCCGCCTGGTTCGAGCCATTCCTCAACGTTGAGGCCCGAGACCCCCACCGCGGCTTCCGCCGCTGACCGGCGGCCGCACCGCTCAGGGCACGCGGGCCGCCTCGGCGTCTCCTGCGTGCCCTGGGCTCACCGTCCGTGGGTTGCTGCTTCGGCTGGGAAGCGCGCGAGGAGGCGAAGCACCTGTGAGACTGAGTGCCGTTCACCGGGATCACGGCGGCAATCTGCTGGCCTGTGCCGAGTCCTGTTGAGCAGCCGATGGCTCAAGGTGCTCAACTGGCGGCCCGAGCCAATCCTCCTCGAGTGAGTCTGCGAAGGGCATCCCGCGGGACCACCCCGGGACCACACGCTGCGCGCGGAGCCGAACAGTGCCCGGTCGACAGCTCGACGGGGTGTGCACCTGTACGGCTGCTACCTGGGGAAACGTCATGCGTCGCGATCTGGGGGTCAAGGGCGGGCTTGAACGCCTCTGGCCGCGCACGTGGTTGCCAGCGAACGTCGGCCTACACCCATTGATCATTTGCGCGGCCGCTCAGCGACAGGTGGCGTCAGCCACTCCAGGTGGGCTTCGCCGACGGCAGTAGCTAGGTCCGCCCTCAGTTGGCTCCGCCGGCGGCCACGGGTCTTTGCGGCGTGGCAGTTGGGGCACAGGGCCGCCATTTGCTCAGGGTGGTCACGGCCTCCAGCAGCGATCTCTTCTATGTGGTCGACCTCCAGCAGAGGCCGACCGTCATCGGTAACGTCATCGGGTTGGCCGGCGCAGGAAGGGTTCTCGCAGAGGCCGCCACAACGGAGAAGAACGGCTTCACGAGCCTGAGGAATCCGTACAGGTCGGGCCGATTGGCCTGCTCTGCGCTGACCACGAGTCTTGACCTCCCGCTCTTCGACCACGGAGACGAGTCGGAGGTATTCGCGCACGTCTTCTGGGGCGCGTCGCGCGGCTACCGATGGTGGCGAACTGGCCTCACTGACCGCTGGACGTGCTCTGCCCTCGCACCGAACATGTCTGTACTGCCCGGGAAGCAGACCGCCCTTGTCGCACACTGGGCAGATCCTGCCGTCTGGCGACAGCGCCCGGCTGGGTGCTTCCAGTGAGGACGCTGTGGGCGGAGACGGGGCGAATCGGATCGGTGAGTCGTCATGCTCCGGCTCCGCTGGGCGGTCGACTCCGTCGTCGTCGAGGTTCGGATTCTGGACTTGCTCCAGATCGGCGCCCAAGGAGAGTGCCGGCACCTTGACGGAAACTTCGGTCTGAGGTGCAGACGGATACTGGGCTGGAAGGAAGACCGCGCCGTGCACCGGCGGCGTCGGATGCGCTTGGCGCACCGCGAACTTCTCCTCTGTGGCGCGGCCAGTGGACGTGTGGGGCAATATGCCAGCGGGTGACTCCTTGCGATGCACCTGGCTGGCTATGGCAAGGCTTTGAGCAGTCCAGGGTGTCTCGGGCGCGTCACCAGGCTGGCTTCGCCGGGGTGTCCAGGAGTGCTTAGGTGGGCGAACACCGGTTGGGTCTGAGAACAGGGATGTGAACATCCCGTCGGCTGGCTGAACTCGTCCGGAGTCGGTCTGATGGTGCGTTGAGTCGCCGGAGTCCGGATGAGTCGGTGTCGGTGCCATCCGCCGAACATGCCCTACGCCAGCCACGTGAGTCCAGTGGGTGGCACCCTGAACCGAGCCGCGGCTGAGGTAGGTCGGAGACAGGACACACGGCGCGTGAAGGTCCTCCTCGTGCGATCACGTGGATAGATCAATGGAGGCTGTCGGACCTGGCCAGCCTCTCGCCAGCCAGGCACACCCTCTGCCTTGACATCGATCGCCGACATCAACGGCGTATGACTACAGCGGACCTGCTTGGATCCGTCGCAGCAGATCGGCCAGGGGTGCTTGGCCCGAGCAGGCAGGTTGATTCGGCAGCGGGAGTGTAGATGCGCCTGGGGGTCAAGGGGTCGCAGGTTCAAATCCTGTCGTCCCGACAGGAATGTCGGAGCCCCGCTGACTGGACGGAAGTCCAGGCCAGCGGGGCTTTTGCCGTTTCTACGGCGGGTTCAGCGAACGAGCCTCAGATGGCGTTCTCCGGGGGAGTCCGGCGGGACCACTTCGGGACCAGGGGCCCGGCGCGGGCCGCTCAGGGGTGTGCTCGACGCCTTGGCGGCCTGCTCAATCGATCGCTGGTTCGATCCGGCAGGGCAATCGCGGATGAGGTCAGCAGCCTGGATGCCAGGCGGGGGCGCCAGGATGCGACTGGAGAGAAGGCGCTGCGCAAGCAGCGGCCAGTGCCCTCGCGGCGAGGCGGCGTGACTGCATGAACTTGGCGGCCTGGCCAGCGGCCAGCGGTGACGGATCAGGGGCTCATGCAGTGGTCCTTGCCTGCCATGATGGAGAGATGAGCCACGATGACAGGGTCCGAAAGCTGGGAACCAAGTTCGCGAAGGCACGTTACCCGACGTTCGGTCCCATACTGTTGGCGATGCGGGTTCAGGGGTTCCGGGGAGTACCTGACCTGTTGATGGAGTTCAAGTCGCCCATAACGGCCATATCGGGCTTGAACGGGACCGGAAAGAGCACGGTGGCGCAGCTCGCAGCTGCGCATTTCGCCAGCCTCCCGGACATCCCTGGTCCCGCTACTACGTGGCCTACTACTTCCCGGTTTCAGTAGCCGACCCGGAGCCGTTCACCGCCGGCGCTCAGGTCCAGTACCTTTACGCCGCTGGCAACGACCTGGGCTTGCAGACTGTCACCGTGACACGGGCCGCGAAGGAGTGGTCCGGCTACAAGCGGCAGCCGCAGCGGGCGACCTACTATCGCGGCTTCACTCAGTTCATCCCGAAGGTCGAGAGGCGAGACCTGTCCATCTACGGCGGCGCCAGCCTTGAGTTGGGGGACACAAGCACGCTTGATCCAACAGCCGCTGAGCATGTCGGCCGAATCCTGGCCGCACCCTATGAGCACCTGGGCTTTACCGAGGTTCTGGCCAGCAAGAAGACTGCAACGCTTGCTATGGCTGGCCGTGGCGGGCGGCGCTACTCCGAGAACCACATGGGGACCGGAGAAGGGCGTGTGCTCTACATGGTGAACACCCTGGAGACGGCGCCGCCAAAGAGCCTCATCATCCTTGAGGAGCCGGAGACTTCTCTGCACGGCGATGCCCAGGTCCGCCTCGCGCAGTATCTGGTCGAGGTGGCTCTACGTAGAGGGCACCAGATCATCCTGACCACGCACAGCACTGCGATTCTTGGCCAGCTTAGCCGCGACTCGGTCGTCTACCTGCGGCGGACACCGATGGGTGACGTGACCGCTACTCACGGACTCAGTACCTATCAGTGGACGTTAAGTCCCCTTTCTCTGGGTTCGTGATCGCTCGTTCGTGTGAACGCCAGCCGAACTGGCGTGCCGGTCTGGACTCGGGTGATGTTCTGCGGCCCATGGACAGACGGGCGTATCCGAGCGACTTGTCGGACGAGCAGTGGGTGTTGATCGAGCCGATGATCACGGCCTGGAAGCAGGACCGGGTGGCGCGGTCGGCGACCGGGGATCCGGGGGTCTGTGATCTGCGGGAGGTCGTGAACGCGGTCTTCTACCAAAACCGGACGGGCTGTCAGTGGCGCTACCTGCCCCATGACCTGCCGTCCTGGTCGGCGGTGTTCTACTACTTCACGCTGTGGCGCCAGGACGGTCTCGACCAGCGGATCCAGGAACTCCTGCGCTGCCAGGTGCGGGAGAGGGCCCGCCGATTAGAGGACCCGTCCCTCGTGATCATCGACACCCAGTCCGTCCGCGCGGCCGCCGGTGTCCCGAGGACCACGACGGGACTGGACGCCAACAAGAAGGTGTCGGGGCGCAAGCGGGGGCTGGCCGTGGACGTCATGGGGCTGATCATCGGGGTCGTCGTCCTGGCCGCCTCCGCTCACGACAACGCCGCCGGCACCGCCCTGCTCGACCAGGCCGCCGAGCGGTGCGGGATGCGACTGGAGAAGGCCCTGGTGGACCAGGGCTTCAAGGACGAGGTCGTCATCCACGGCGCCTTGCTGGACATCGACGTCGAGGTCGTCCGCCGCAACCCCGCCGACCAGGGCAAGGGCTTCGTCCCGCAGCCGAAGCGGTGGGTGGTGGAGCAGACGAACGGCACCCTGATGCTGCACCGGCGCCTCGCCCGCGAGTACGACCACCGGCCCGACACCTCCGCCTCACGCGTCTACTGGGCCTCCACCGCCAACATGGCCCGCCGCCTCACCACACCCGCCCTCAGCTGGCGCGACACCCTCGGACTGGCCGCGTGAACATCGCCGAACTCCTGGCAGACCTCCAGGTCCGGCAGGACGAGGCCGCCACCCGGGCCGCTGAACTGCGCGCCCGGATCGAAGAGCTCGCCGCCGACCTGACCGAAACCGAAGCGCGGCTCACGGACCTGGCCACCGCCCGAAAGATCATCGCGGAGATCACGCCGGCAGGGACCGAACCCGAACCACCCGAGACGAACACCACCTACCAGGCCATCGTGAACGCCTTCAACCAGCACCCCGACCAGGAGTTCCGGGCGCGCGAGCTGCACGAACTCCTCGGCATGCCCACCGACGAGGCGTCCGTCAACATCACCCGCAGCCGCCTCGGACGCCTCACTCGCCAAGGCTTCCTCACCCAACCCGGACGAGGCCGATACCAGAAACGGACTTAACGTCCACTCAGAGCGACTCGCACCTTCAGAGAGAAGGCCGAACTCCGGGTGGCATCACCGTTTGCGTGGAAGATGAGTTCGCACGGTGTCTTGCCAGTGAGCCTCTTTCATCCTGTCCCGACAGGGTGAAATGCCTGGTCAGCGAGTTGTAGTGACGCAACAAGGCCCCTCGTCGTTGCCGTGGTGATCTCACTCATCACGTCGCCGCCGAGGGGCCCTGTTGGTCTCGTATCCTGCCATGCTCGACGTCCCGCACGAGCTGGTCGAGCACGTCTCGTGGCTGATCCATACCCGAAGGTGTGAACTCGGATCGCGGTGGCGGAAGTTGGGCTGCTTCAAGCAGGCATTGCTGGTCCTGGCGCATCTACGGAAGAACGAGACGCTCGCCCAGGTCGGAGCCGGGTTCGGGGTGTCGGAGGCGACCGCCTGGCGGTACGTGGACGAGACCCTGGAGGTCTTGGCGGCGTGGGCACCGGGCCTGCGCGAGGCGCTGGTGGGTCTGGGCGAGGGCGACTTCGTGATCGTCGACGGGACCCTGATCCCGACCGACCGGATCAAGGCGGACGAGCCGTACTACTCGCAGAAGCACCGCAAGCACGGGATGAACGTCCAGGTCGTCGCCACGCCCGACGGCACACCGCTCTGGTTCTCCCGCGCCCTGCCCGGTCGCACCCGCGACCTGACCGCCGCCCGCGCCCACGGCATCGTCCAGTCCTGCCTGACCAGGGAGATCCTGGTCCTGGCGGACAGGGCCTACCAGGGTGCCGGCGCCACCGTCCGCACCCCGTACTACCGACACGACGAACTGCCCGAGCACTACAAGCAGTACAACCGGGACCACGCCCGCCTCAGGGCACCCGGCGAACGCGCCTTCGCCCGACTCAAATCCTGGCGACTCCTACGACGGGCCCGCTGCTCGACCAACCGGATCAGCCGGACCGTTGCAGCCGTCCACACCCTCCTGACCTGGCAAAACCCAGGATGAAAGAGGCTCAGTGAGATCTTCCGGACCGTCGACCCAGACCTCCTCGTCGGCTGCTCGTTTCTTACTATTGGTGGCGGTCAGGAGATCCCTGCTGCAGTAAAGCTGCTGCGGGAGGCAAGGGTTCGCGCTGTTGGTCTCAGTGATGGGGACATGCCTCACGATGGGACGGATGGGGTCATGACCCTGCCCGGCATCGAACCCCCGGAGAAGGAGGTCTTCGCGCACCCCGCGGTCTAGAAGTACTTTGCGGATGCGCCATTCCGCGTCGATCTGGACGAGGTCCTGGCGGGCGTTGCTGATCACCACGACTATGCCAGGACTGTGGCAGCGCGTCTCTTGATGGACAAGACCGTGGTGATCGGCTTCGCCTGTAGGGCATATGCCGATGCTCACCAGCCGAGCGACTTTGCCGACATCGTTGGCTTCGTTCGCAAGGAAGTCAGCGACCGTAGGTAGAAGTGGAGTTGCACGCTCCTGTCGTCGATGCGGTTTGCACCTCACCTCGGTCCGTGCAAGAGGAGTTGTGCAGCGCGTTTGGGTGGCAGCCAGCACTCCGACAGGGATCAGCGTGGTCTGGCGTCCCGGTAGGAATGCCGGAGCCCCGCTGACTGGACGCAAGTCCAGGCCAGCGGGGCGTTTGCCGTTTCTACGGCCGGTTCAGCGCACGAGCCGCAGGCGACGGCCGGGGGAGTCCGGCGGGACCACTTCGGGACCAGGGGCCCGGCGCGGGCCGCTCAGGTGGGCGCTCAGCGCCGCCCCGGCCCGCTCGATGGCGCGCCTCCCACCAGCCCCGGCCCGACTGCCACCGGTCGACCACCACGACCGCGCAACCGCTCACGCCCTGGGGCCGCTCACCCCGGGCCGGCGCCGGACGAATGGCCGTGGCCGTCCTGCCAGGCGACCGCCCGCATCATCTGTTCCTCGTCGAGGCCGGTCATCACGACCACACGGTCGTACATCTCTTTCTCGTCCAGCGGGCCGAGCAGACGCACCGCCCGGGTGATCTGCCCCGCTCACAGCTCCTCGACCACGAACGGACGGCGCCGGTAGCCGGCGGCGAGGCGCACCAGGTGCGGCTCACAGCACGCGTGCAGCAGCCGCTCGCCGTCGAAGCGCGGATCGGTGTCCACCGCGGAGGAGTCCGGCACCCGCAGCACCACCAGTTCCCGCGCTGGGGCCAGCAGCCCGCACTCGTCGCACAGCTCCGGCGCGTCGTCGCCGGAATCGATTCTCGCGGTGCCGTCGGCGCGGGCCATGTCTCCGGTGTACGCCCCCCGCCGCGACCCGCGCGAGCCGAAGCCGTCGAGAGGCAGTGCGGCCGCCCCGTCCCACCCGGCGGGCAGTGCCGGGCAGGCCCGGTTCCGCGGCGGTCACAGTGAAGCCCAGCCACCTGGGGGGAGGGCAGTTGGGCTGGGACCGGGACCGGATCAGCGTGGACACCGGTCTGCGACCTCGACCGTACGACAGGCCCACTCGACTGGACCGCAGCCACACGCCATCGGCGCGCCGGGGCCGCCGGCGTCGGCAGCAGGGCCTGGCGCGGCCGCAGGTCATCGAACGACGGGAGCAGCGCTGCGTAGCGCTCGCCCGCCGCCTTGACGACGGTGTCGACGTCATCCGGGTGGCCCGGAAATCCGCCGATCCAGGCGGGTGGTGGCCCAGCCTTCGAGCCGGGCTCCAGGGGCGCGCGGCGGTGTCTCCGCGCCATGCGCGGTGCGGCGCGCTCGGCCGAGAACGCGTGAGTCCTGGGTCAGAGTTTGAACATGGCGGCGTAGGGCTGGGTGATGCGTTCCCGCCGCGATCCGAAGTCGACGAGTACCGCGATGTCGCTGTCGCCTTCCACGCCGATGGCCCGTCCGAGGCCGTACTGGTCGTGAGTGACGCGGTCGCCGACGGCGAAGTGCTTGCGCGGTGCTTCGATCCGGGCCTTGAAGGGGCTGGTGGGCAGGACGCGGCGGACTGCTGCAGATTTCGTCATTCCCTGCAGTATGTGCCGGAAATCGCGAGGGCAGGTCCTTCCGGCGCATTCAATTTCGGAGTTCGACAGGAATGCCGCGTGCGCTGTCCAGCGGTCCCCTGGATGACGCCGGCGGGCGTGGCGCTTCGCTGTTCGCGGCCAGGGCAGGCGCTCCGCGCCCGAGTCGGCCGCCCTCTCCATCCCTGGAGTCGGCGGCGCCGACAGGGCGGGAGGCATGCTCAACGAGGCTGCTCTCCATGTGTGTTGATGGTCCCGGTGCCTCGCGATCGGCGGCCCCGGGGAAGGGGCCTCGCGGAACCGGGGGTGAAATATCCGCCCGTGGCGGGCTGGGGCCTGCTAGAGTCGTTTTAGTTGCAGTAGTGGTTCCCATGAACTTTGTGTGCGCCTGCTGATGTATCGTAGGCGCCTTTTTGTTTCCCGGCTCTTCCCCGGGTGGGTGCTCATCGCGGCGACTCGAAACGCGCGCTGTGCGGGTTTCGGACAGCCCCTTGAAGGAGATTTCTTTATGGCTAATGGCACTGTGAAGTGGTTCAACGCGGAAAAGGGCTTCGGCTTCATCGAGCAGGAGGGTGGCGGTCCTGACGTGTTCGCCCACTACTCGAACATCAACGCCAACGGCTTCCGTGAGCTGCTCGAGGGCCAGAAGGTCGAGTTCGACGTCACGCAGGGTCAGAAGGGCCCGCAGGCCGAGAACATTCGTCCGCTGTAGTTTCTGCCACGGCACCCGCCTGGTAGCGAGGGGCCCGCACCGCGTACATGATGCCCGGTGCGGGCCCCTCGACATTGCTCCACCACGCATTCCCCGGCCGTTCAGGCCCCCTGGCTCCGCCACCGGCGGCCATCCCCACGCGAGACGCCCAGCGCCGCGTCCGGATCGGCGCCCTGCCGTGACATCCCACGGTTCGAGGATCTTCGCTCCCGCCCTCCGCGGTGAGCGTCGACCTGAGGTGACGTGCCGCACGGTTTCACCGTCCACGCCCCGCTCCCCATACTTTTCGGCCCGTTCCCTGGCGATCTCCTGCCGGCGCCCCGCGCTGCGGAGTCGCCTCGCGACGTGCCGTCCCAGGAAGGTTTCGCATGAACCGTTCCAGTCGCTCCCCGTACCAGAACACCAACTCCCGCTCCTCGGCCTCCGCCCGCTCCTACGGATCCCGCTCCGGCGGCAGCTCCTTCTACGGCGACCGGCCCGCCGGCGGCCGGAGCTTCCGTCAGGGCTCGTCCGCTCAGGGCGAGTTCGCGATGCCGGTGAGCACCACCCCGGCGCTGCCGGCCGTCGAGGCGTTCGGCGAGATGGACATGCCGAAGGCGCTGCTGTCGGTGCTGACCCGCCAGGGCGTCACCACGCCGTTCCCGATCCAGGCCGCCACGCTGCCGAACTCGCTCGCCGGCCGTGACGTCCTGGGGCGTGGCCGTACGGGCTCCGGCAAGACCATCGCGTTCGGTCTCGCCGTGCTGGCCCGCACCGCCGGGCAGAAGGCCGAGCCGCGCCGGCCGCTGGCCCTGGTGCTGGTTCCCACCCGTGAGCTCGCGCAGCAGGTCACCGATGCCCTCACCCCGTTCGCCCACGCGGTTCGGCTGCGGATGGCGACGGTGGTGGGCGGAATGTCGATCGGACGCCAGGCGCAGGCGCTGAACCGGGGGGCGGAGGTCGTGGTGGCCACCCCGGGCCGGCTCAAGGACCTGATCCAGCGGGGCGACTGCCAGCTGGACGGGGTCGGCATCACGGTGCTCGACGAGGCCGACCAGATGGCCGACATGGGCTTCCTGCCGCAGGTCACCGAACTCCTCGCCCAGGTCGCCGAGGGCTGCCAGACGATGCTGTTCTCCGCGACCCTGGACCGCAACGTCGACCGCCTGGTGCGGCGCTTCCTGAAGGATCCGGTCACGCACTCGGTTGACCCGTCGGCGGGAGCGGTCAGCACCATGGAGCACCACGTGCTGCACGTGCAGAACTTCGACAAGAACGCCACGATCGCCCACATCGCCTCCCGTGACGGCGGGGTGATCATGTTCATCGACACCAAGCACGGCGCGGACCGCCTGGTGGAGGACCTCCTCGCGAACGGGGTGAAGGCCGCGGCCCTGCACGGCGGCAAGTCCCAGCCCCAGCGCACCCGCACCCTGGAGCAGTTCCGCACCGGCCAGGTCACCGCGCTGATCGCGACCAACGTCGCCGCACGCGGCATCCACGTCGACGGGCTCGACCTGGTCGTCAACCTGGACCCGCCCAGCGACCACAAGGACTACCTGCACCGCGGCGGGCGCACCGCCCGCGCGGGGGAGTCCGGCACCGTCGTCACGCTGGTGCTGCCCAACCAGCGCCGCGAGATGGCCCGCATGATGACCACGGCCGCCATCACCCCCGTCACCACCCGGGTCAGCGCCGGCGACGAGGAACTGGCCCGCATCACCGGCGCCCGCGTGCCCACCGGCATCCCCACCGTGATCGCGGCCCCCGTCGTCGAACGCCCCCGCCGCAGCGCGTCCACGAGCCGCGGCCGCCGCAGCCGCCCCGCCTACGCGGGAGCCGACGCCCGCGCAACCGCCACGGGCCGCGACAACCAGGGCTCCTCCGGCCGCCGCCGCCGGGCACCCCGCCGCGTCGCCCTCGCCGCCTAGCGCGTACGGGGGGCCCGGACTGCCGCCGCAGTCCGGGCCCCCACCACCCACCAAGCGCAGAGCAGTCTCGGCCCGCTCCGGCACACCCGCCGGCCGTCTCACCGCCAGTGCCCTGACTACCGCCGGCCCCGGCGGTGGATACGCGAAGGAGTCTGCCCATGACCATCACCCTCGAACGCCCCGCGACCACCGCCACGGTCGGCGACCTCATGAAATGTCCGGAGCTGCAGATCAGCGACGACGTCATGGTCGACATGGCGATGGACATCCTGCAGAGCTCCGGCGCCGACCACCTCCTGGTCCGCGACGACGACGGCCGCTGCGCGGGACTGCTGACCCGCCTGCACCTGGCGCCGTTCCAGACCCGCTCCCGGTCCACCGAGCGCACCCCGGTGCGCGACATCGTCCTCGACCGGGCCCCGTTCGCCACCGCCGACATGCCCGCCGCCACTGCGGCCGCCGCCATGCGTTCCCGCGGCCTGGCCGTGTGGCCGGTGGTGGACCACGACGGCCACGCCATCGGCCTACTCAGCTTCTAGGCCCGGCGCGTCGGCGCCGACGCGCCGGCCATCGCGGTATCCGCCCGCAGCGCGCCTCGCCCCTACCAGCGGATGCGCCGGTCCGGTGCGGCCTCACGCGAACCTGGAATCCCCCTGCGCGGAAGCGGTCTGCGTGGTCCGCACCGTGAGGCAGGGTGTCGGGCAGCCGGGCCGGTGGAGAAGGGTCGGCCGGCGAACCGGAACCGAGGGGCTCGTGTCCCGGGCGGCCTGCGGTGAGCACCTGCTGCTCACCGCGGGCCGGTTTCGTCGGCCTGGATGGCTGGGTCAGGTGTCGGCGGAGGGTTCCTGGCCGTGTTGGGAGCGGCGGAGCTGCTCGTTGATGCGCAGGGCTTCCTCGAGTTGGTCTTCGAGGATGATGATGCGGCAGGCGGCGTCGATGGCGGTGCCCTGGTCGACGAGGTCGCGGGCGCGCATCGCGATCCGAAGCTGGTAACGGGAGTAGCGGCGGTGACCGCCGTCGGAGCGCAGGGGGGTGATGAGGCCCTGCTCGCCGAGCGAGCGCAGGAAGCCGGGGGTGGTGCCGGTCATCTCGGCGGCGCGGCCCATGGTGTAGGCGGGGTAGTCGTCATCGTCGAACGAGCTGACGGCGTCGGGGGTGTGGGGTCGGATGGTTGCCGTGGTCACTGCACCTCTTCTTGTTGTTGTGTCCGGGGACGCGCTGAGGGGCCCCGGGGCCGTTGCGGCTCCCGGGGCCCCGAAGGGTTTTACACCATCTGTCGGCCTGTGGCCGACTTCCTCATGTCCGCCTCGCCCCGGGGGAGGGGGCGTGCGGGGATCGCGTATGCGTGACCGGAAACCACCGTCCTTGCCTTGGGGTCTTCGGAATCCGCCCGGGTGATGCCTCACGGGCCGGGCGATCCTGATGGCGCTCTGTCCCCTCCGTTCATCCTCTGTACTGACCGATTACTGCGAACTGCGGGTACTTCCACTACCGGGTACTGCGACCTGCTCGGAACTGCGGTGCTGCTGGTACTGCGAACTGCGTGATAGTGCCAACTACCCGGTGCTGCTGTGGCGGTCCTGGTGGTCCGCCGGTTCCGGCAGCCAGCCCCGTCGCCCGTCCTGCTCAACCTCTCGGCTTGGAACCCCACTGCCGGACTCCCAGCACGCGCGCCCGCAGTCTTGGGCGCCTTCACTGGGATACCGCGTACTGCGACTGCCGGTACTGCGCAACTCAACTTCACCTGCTGGTAATGCACTTACCGAACTGCGGTACCGCTCGGTGGTGGCCCCTGATACCTGCGGGCCGCCCGGCCCGGTCGCCAGTCCCGTCGCCGTCCTGCACCTGCTGTGGCTCCGGAACTCCGCTACCGCGCCGTCTTTTGCGTCACCTTCTTCACGCCCACCTGCCCGGCGCGTCTTTTGAACTGCGGTACTGCTGGGCGGCGGCCCCTGATACCTGCGGGCCGCCCGGCCCGGCCACCGGTCCTGTCGCCTTACTGCACCATCCCTGGCTTCAGGGCCCTGCAACCGTGCCGACCTGCGAACTTCTTTCCTGCTGCCCGCCAGTTCGTGTCTGGCGGGTACCGCTTGACCTCGTCTACGAGAGAAACACTAACCACGGTGTGCGGCAATGTCTACTCCGACGGGCATAGATTTTGCGGTGTCGGTCGGGGAGGTAGTCTTCGCCCCGCGCAGGGCGGGGCGGCCGGTCGCCGCAGCCGCGCCAGGACGGAGGACGCCGCGTCCGGCGGCCACGACGACGAACGAACGGGAGGCGAGCGGTGGAAGGGCAGCAGGCCGCGCGGCAGGTGCGCACCCCCGACCCCGATACCCAGGTGTCGCTGGCGGCGGCCATCGCCGAAGCTGTCCGCGACCGCGACGAGCGGGTCCTGCGCCGGCTTCTGGCCCGCTTTGCCGAGCAGGCCGCCCTCACCGACCTGCCCGCCCTGCGCGACGCCATCGACACCACCGGGCAGCACGGCGACCGCCCGCCGGGAACCCGTTAGGCCGAGCCGGCCCGCCGCGCTCCCGGATCAGAAGGCGCGGGCGGCGGCGTCGCAGGTCAGGCAGACGTACCCGGCCCAGCGCGGCGGATACCAGCCCTGTCCGGGCCGCTGCGGGCTCCACCGGTCGACCACCATGGACGAGGTGTCCATTCCGCACGCGGTCGGCGCCCCCGGGCCGCCGGTGGCCTTCGGCTCCGATGGTGCGGCGTGTACCCGCCGCACCGACATGGCATCGACCTGGTCGTCCCGATCCCCAGGACGAGCGTGTCCAGCGGCTCGACCAGTTCCAGCAGAACCACGATGCCATGGGTCAACCGTGCGCGCGCCCGGCCGCGAACGCGACCGCACCGGGGCGCGGGGTGGTCGGCGGTGGACCACGCCGGCCACCCCACGCGCGGCTCGCCGCGCCGAGGTGGCGTTCATCGGTGTCACTGAGGGGCGCCCCGGGGCGGCGCACCAAGGCCCGGTGTGCGGAGGAAGGGGGTCCCGGTCGCGGCCCGGGGTCAGGCGGTGATGGCCTCGCGTTCGGCCTTGGCCGTGATGGTGATCTCGTGGGGGTGGGCCTTCTCGCACAGTTCGAGAACTTCCTCCAAGGCGCTCTCCAGAACTGGAGCGACCTGCCTTCTCCGCCGTCGGCCCAGACAAGGGCTAGCCGGTGGTGTGCGGTGGCGGCCTGGGCGAGCAGGACCTGGGCTGCCGCGCGGTCGCCGATGTCCGCAGAGGTGACCATCACGGCCAGCAGCACGCCGAGGGTGTCGCCCCCTCGTCTCTCCGCACCCTCCCGGTGCGGCACCATCGCAGCAGCCACCGCTCTCCCGTGCCCAGGAACCGGCGGTCCACGTCACTCCGCACCATCCGGGTGCGGCACCATCGCAGCTGCGCCGTGACGCGGCTGATGTTCTATTCCTCGGCTGCCGTTCCGCTCCCATCTCGGCGCGGCACCACTACAGCGAGATCGGCGAGTACGACCTGATGAGTATCCCGAGCCACTTCCTTGTATGCGGTTGCCCACGGAGTGTGGCTGAGGGGTACAGCGGAAGGGGGGACCGGTGGGGACTTGCCGGGGACCACGCGTTGCTCACCATTGCCTCTGAGTCGCCTTTCGCGGAACGAACAGCGCGGGCTGTCTACCGTCTGACGTGCAGCGATGGCTATGGCCGGGCGCTGGGGGTCAAGGGGTCGCAGGTTCAAATCCTGTCGTCCCGACTGTGAAGTCGGTTGTGAGAGCGGGTGCTTGGGAAGCCAGGCACCCGCTCTTGCTGGTTTTCGGGGCCCATTTTTGGTCCCGGGTGGTCCCAAAATGGTCCCCAGGTTTGGCCATGGGTGCGTCGCCACCCGTTGCTCCAGCGGCTGGTAAGCGGATTGTTCTTCGATCTCAAGGTGAAGTGCGAGACCTCCTTACCGTTTTGCTGGAGCGAGGCGTGGTGGCGCACTTGACCTTGGGTCAAGTGCGCCGGGTGCCGGTCAAGTGGGTCAAACTGGTTCATATCGGGGCATTTCTACGGCCTTTCTGATGCCTGCTGCTTGTTGTGAAGTGACTCAGGCCGCCTCGAAGCGGCTTGGTAGTGGCCATTTCAAGGCGATGGTGATCACGGTGTGTTGCCAGCGGCGGGTGATCTGGCCGTCGCATCGGAGCTTCTCGAGGTGATGAGTAAGGGCTTGGCCGGCTTCCAGAATCCGGAGCACGTCAGGGTGGAAGTAGCGCTGGGTGGTGGTGATGAGACGGTGTCCCGCGATTTCCATGAGGATGTGCGGAAGGAATCCGGCGTCGGCCATCCAAGTGAGCCCGGTGTGGCGCAGATCGTGGCGTCGTAGGTGCTCGTAGCCGAGGTCGCTGGTGACCTCGTCCCAGTGCGTGGCGTCGCGCAGGACGGCGGTGCTGATGCGGCCGCCGCGCGGGCCGGTGTAGAGGCGGGCGTCGGGGTCGCCGCGGGTGGCCTGTAGTCGGCGGGATATGAGCGGGCGCAGCGGCTCGATGATCGGGATGAAGCGGGCGATCCGGCCTTGGTGTGTTTGTCGACCAGACCGCCGGGTGCGGGAGTGGTCTGTCGGCGGCAGGTCAGGAGCCATTTGTCGGTGTCGACGTCGCGGGCCCGAGCTCCAGAGACTTCTCCGATGCGGGTGGCGGTGCAAGCGCTGTGGACGACGACGTCGCCCCAGCCGCGGTACTGAACTTGAATTCGTGATGTCGGTCAGCCGTCCATGATCAAGCCGGTGCCGTCCAGGCAGCCATCGACCAAGTCCGGGCGGTACTGGATCTGCTTGAGCCTGCGCTTTACGGCGCGGGTGATCTGGCCGAGGTTGGCCGCGGCGAGGTTGCCGATGTCGCGCTTGACCAGCGACCAGATGCCCTCCTGCGGGTTCAAGTCAGGTGAGTAGTTCGGAAGTTGGAAGACGGTGATCCAGTCGGCGTGGGCGGAGAAGAACTCACGCAGTGGCTCGACCAGGTGCATGCGGAGGTTGTCCCAGACCAGCACGATCGGGCCGCCAAGCTGGATGTGTGCCCTGACCAGCAGGTCACGCAGGTCGCGCCAGCCGATCCCCTTCGGCTCACCCTTGCGGCCCCGGTACTCGCGAATCGAGTAGAACATCCGGGAACGCTTCCCGGTTTTGTAGCAGGTCAGACCGGCGATGGACACCCGGCCCGAGCCTCGGCCACGTACCCGGACCACCGGCGTAATGCCCTTGCGGCCCCAGCTTCTCGCGCGCGGCGGCGTCATCGACTGCCCGGCTTCGTCCTCGAAGACCACCCAGGCGTCGCGCTCCGCCGCGGTGCTTTTACCAGCGGCCAGGTCTCCTTCTTCCAGACCTCGACCGCCTGGTCGTCGCGCTCGATCGCCCGCCGGGCCGGCTGCTGCCAGGACCAGCCGTGCCGCCTCAGCAGCCGCCAGGTGCCCTCCACCGTGTAGCTCACGTGGAACAAGCGACCGATCAGCGTCTTGATACGTGCCAGTGTCCACCGCTGGTCGGCCCAGCCATGGACCAGCGGTCCGCGCTCCAACTCCCGTGCCAGCCTGGCGATTTGCGCTTCACTGAGCCTCGGACGCCCCGGCGATCCCTTCGACCGCACCCCGGCCTCGCCGCGCTCGCGCCACTGGCGCCGCCACCGCTCCACGGACCGCTCGCTGACCCGCAACGCGGCAGCGATCTCTCGGTTCTTCTGCCCGTCTTCGAAGCGTTCCACGGCCTGCAGCCGGATCCGCTCCCGCGCGGCCCTCCCAGCGTCGGTCAAGCCGCCGCCCTGTGCGTATCTCACGGTCCAGGGCTACCGGAGCACACCGATCACTGTCAGGCGAACCGCTCCGACATCACTCAATCAAGTTCAGTAGCGGTTGTACGAGGCTTCGACCAGGGCGTCGGCGAGTTCGATAAGGGCGTCCCAGCCGCGCAGTGCGAGGGTACGGGGGTCTCGCAGTTCGTCCTCGGCCCGCTGGAACTGGTGCTGCCAGCCGGTGATGTGGGCGGGATTGCGGTCGAGGATGCCATCCACGATGGCCTGCTCGAAAGTGCGGGAGAGCATGGCGAGGGTGTTCTTGATGGTGGAGCGGCTGCAGCCGTCGGCGATCCAGCCGCGGACTGCAGCGGTGATGAGACTGGTGGTGATCAGGCGTAGGGGGAGGTGCCCGAGCTCGGGCTCGATCCGCAGGTGCCAACCGGCGAGGTAGGGGACGTGCGTGGTGGTTTCCAGGCCGGCCAGGATGGCCGAGAGGCGGAGGTTGACGTAGTCGTCCAGCGGCATGGAGGCCAGGGACGGGAGGGCGGGGCTGCCGGCGGCGTCAGCCAGGATGGTCAACCATTGGGTGACCAGTGTCGGGTCGAGCCCATTGTGGACGGCCCCCGCCAGGAAGCTGGCCCAGGCATGCGTCTGGGCTGGGGTGACCTGGGCGGTCGGTGCGCGGCGGTCGGTGAGCGGTGAAGCGCGGTATTGCGAGCGTGGGGCGCTTGGCGGAGCCGGAAGGTTGGCGGCGGTGATCTCGCTGAACGGATCCGGGGCGGCTGATTCCCAGGGGTGCATCGAAGTACTCATGCGCCATGGTTGCGCCAGGCCACTTGACTGACTAATACCGTCATGGTGTCATTGCTTCATGCTCTATGGTGTGCCGTCGCTGCAGGACATTGACCAGTCCGTCCTCGCGGAGATTGACGAGATGCGCGACCGGCTGCGTCTCCATCTGGGCACCTCACGTCGCTGGGAAGGGCAGCTGCGGCGTAACCTCACGGCGCGGGCGATCGCTGGTTCAAACACGATCGAGGGCTACGCCGCGAGCGTGTCGGATGTCGAGGACATCATGGTCGGCGAGGCGCCGATCGATGCGAACGACACCGTCACGGCCGAGATCGAGGGCTATCGGCAGGCGATGACATACATCCAGCGCCTTGCCGAAGCGGGCGACGACTTCGCCTACAGTAAGGGCCTGCTCAACTCGCTGCACTTCATGATGCAGGGCCACCACCTGCTCAAGCGGCCCGGCTGGTGGCGTACCGGGCCGGTGTACGTCACCTCCGCCGAGGATCCGACCATCGCTGCCTACACCGCCCCTGATGCCCAGCAGTTGGCCGGCTTGACCGGTGAGTTGGTCGAGTGGCTGAACGAGGGAAACCCTGACGCACCGGGGTTGGTCCGAGCATCGATGGCGCACCTGAATTTGGTGGCGATCCACCCGTGGTCGGACGGCAACGGGCGGATGTCGCGTGCCCTGCACACCCTGGTCCTGGCCCGCGAAGGGATCATGGCGCCAGAGTTCTCGAGCATCGAGGAATGGCTCGGCCGGGCCCGCAACACCTACCGCTACTACGACGTCCTCGCCGAGGTCGGCGGCCCTGTCTGGACTCCGGACCGCGACACTCTGCCCTGGGTGCGGTTCTGCCTGCGCGCCCACCACCAGCAGGCTCAGAGCGTCGAGCGCCAGGTGAACACCACCCGCGAGGTCTGGACCGCCCTCGACGAAGCCGTCGAGCAGCGCGGCTGGCCCGACCGCATGCTATACGCCCTCTACCCCACGGCCATGGGCAACCGACTGCGCCGCGCCACCTACCAGACCGACGCCGAACTCAGCGAGCAGCAGGCCCAACGCGACATCCGCGAACTCGTCCGCGCCGGCTGGCTCATTGCCAAGGGCGAGGCCCAGGGCCGCTACTACACCGCCGGCCCGGACCTTCCCGAAGCGATCACCCGCGGAGTCCGCGAACCCCGACCGCTGCGGGACCCGTACGCGTGACCGGCGGTAGCCGATTCCGGTCTGGCGTCCCATAGTCAGCGGCGGCACAGGTTCCTGATGGAGGTCCGTTGTGGTCGGCTCGGTCGCCAGCTCGCCGCCCTGGCGGCTGTCGATCACGATTGCTGGCGACGACGATCCCGCTCTGCTTTCTGTCCGACGCCCACGGCGATCTCTTCCAGGATCTTCCTGGGCATCCGGTCCACGATCCGTCGATCTGCCAGCCACGACGGGTCCCGACGGAGGAACTCGACGTCCATCTCGAAGCCGCCGCCGTCATCGACGAGCAAGTTGTGCTCTTGAACGTACCAGCGTCGGCGGTCGCCGGGCTGCGTCACCTCGAACGAGGTTTCGCAGTCCACGTCGTCGCCGTGAGGACAGTTGTTGTAGTCGCTGCAGGTAAGCACGCCGTCGTCGGTCATGCAGAGATTATGACGTTCCAAGTATTCTCATTCCAGGTTAAGTTGACGGAACATCAGTTTTGGTCTTTGGGGAACGCCGATTTGGGCCATCGGTAGGTCTGTCCGAAGCGACTAAACAGACCGTGCCATTGCTGTAAGTGGCACTGGCCCTCGTGGAGGGCCTATTCGGTCCTGGCCCCCCATATGCTGCGGCGATCCTGTCCCGGGTTCGACGTAATTCGCGGGTTCTAGAGATTCTTCGGGGTTGAAGGTGCAGGTCATCGTGCTGTTGTGGGTGCGGATGCGCGAGATTGCCTAGAGACGCGACTTTCTTGATTCGCCTGCACTGGCCTGCGGATTCGGCCTATCGTCTGGAGCCGTGTACGTGAAGACGACCAAGCGGGAGAACAAGTCCGGGACGGTGCGGTACCTGCACCTGGCCCACAACGAGTGGGATTCGGTGAAGGGGCGGGCGGTGCCGAAGGTGCTGTTCACCTTCGGCCGTGAGGATGACCTGGACCGCGACGCGGTCAGGCGCCTGGTCGCGTCTCTATCGAGGCTGCTGGAGCCGAGCGACGCGCTGGCCGCGACCGCCGCGTCCGACCTGGAGTTCGTTTCCTCGGTGCCGTTCGGCGGCGCCTACGTTCTCGACCAGCTGTGGCACCGGCTACGGATCGACCAGATTGTGGGCCGGGTCGGGCAGCCCAAGCGCGGCAGGCGCCGGGACATGACCGCGACCGAGCGGGTGCTGTTCGCCCTGGTCGCCAACCGGGCCCTGGCCCCCTCCTCGAAGCTGGCGGCGGCGGACTGGATCACGCACGACGTGCACATCGACGGTCTGGCCGAGGCCGGCGAACAGCCCTGCTACCGGGCGATGGACTGGCTGCACGAGGTGAAGGACGACCTGGAGAAGCAGGTGTTCGACGAGGTCGCGAACCTGCTGAACCTGGAGGTGGACCTGCTGTTCTTCGACACCACCAGCACCTATTTCGAGCTGGAGGAGCCCGATGAGCCCGTCGCCCGCGACGAGGCGGGCCGCCGCCTGGACACCGACGACGTGGACGGCCAAGCGAAGCAGATCGGGTTCCGGACCTACGGCAAGTCGAAGGACTCCCGCGACGACCTGCCGCAGATCGTGATCGGGATGGCCGTCACCCGCGACGGGATCCCGGTCCGCTGCTGGTGCTGGCCGGGCAACGCCTCCGACCAGACGCTGATCCGGCAGGTCAAGGACGAGATGCGGGACTGGACCCTCTCCAAGATCGTGTGGGTGGCCGACCGCGGTTTCTCCTCCGCCGAGAACCGCCGCTACCTGCGCAAGGGCGACCACGCCTTCATCATCGGCGAGAAGCTCCGCTCCGGGAGTCCCGAGGTGCAGGCCGCTCTGTCCCGGCAGGGCCGCTACCAGGACGTCGGCGAGAACATGCGCGTCAAGGAGGTGCGGATATCCGACACCGACCGGTTCGTCATCTGCCACAACCCCGAAGCGGCCGAGCGCGACCGACACATGCGCGAGCAACTCGTAGCCCAGCTACCCGACTTGATCGCCGACACCGACAAGCTCAGCGACTTCAAGCGGGGCGAACTGCGCGGGCGGATCGGCGACAAGCCCGGCCTGAACCGCTACCTTCGCGCCACCCCGGCCGGCAAGCTCCGCATCGACCAGGCGAAGATCAAGGCCGAGGAGAACCTCGACGGGAAGTACCTCCTGCGCTGCTCGGACCCCCACCTGAGCGCCGAGGACATCGCGCTAGGCTACAAGCAACTGCTCGAAGTCGAGCGTGGCTGGCGGGACATGAGCAGGTCATCGACCTGCGGCCTGTCTACCACCGGCTCGAAGAACGCATCCGAGCCCACGTCATCCTGTGCTGGCTCGCCCTCCTGCTGATCAGGATCATCGAGACCACCACCGGCGACACCTGGCCGTACATCCGACGCGAGCTCGACCGCCTCCACCTGGGCACCTTCACCGGCCCCACCGGAACGTTCCAGCAGGTCACCGCACTGACGAAGCCCCAGCGGGACCTGCTCGCCAAGCTGCAGATCCCCGCCCCGAGGCAGGTCGTCGCGCTCCAGCCCACAACCCGCTGACCAGCTGAAACGCGGCCGCCTAGAGAAACGCCCTCCAGGCGGCCACAGCCATGTCCGCCCAGGTCAGGCCCAAGATTCGCCCCTCCAGGCCGCCGAATTATGTCGAACCCGGGATAGACGTCGCCCGCGACCCTCGCTCCGGAGCCGACTTGTCGCCGATCGAGACGACGGGCATGCAGGCCAGCGGCCAGGAGACCGGCAGCCTTCCCGAGACCATCGGCCCTGCGGGCTGGCAACCGCGATCCGGCGACCGGTTCGAGCAGGGCCCCGTCCAGGACCCGGGGCAGACGACGGCACCCGCATAGCCCGTACATGAGGAGCCAACAGATTCGTACGGGGCGGCGGCCCGATATGGCAATCCTGCACAGGACACGGTCACCCCGCCGGACGCCGACACCCTCCAGCGGCTTCTCGCGAACGTCGGATCCCAGACCTTGCGCCAGCCCGTTGACCCCGCCGGGACACCCGACCTCGGCGAGGGAGGTCACAGCGTCGAGGGAAACGCCGGCTCTTCGCAGTCAGCCGACCGTCCACCCAGCCCCGCACCGTCTGTCACGCAAAGCATCACTGGTACGAACAACGGCACCGTGATCGGGATCCAGCTCCAGAACATCATCAACAGGATGCGCAACACCGACCTGCGCAGGACCTGGGTGGAGGAGCAGCTCGCCGTCTACGTGCCGCCCGAGAACGAGGACAAAGCCGCCACTGTCCTGCTCAGGGAGAACGTCCTCGTCCTGATCGGAGACACCGGCACTGGCCGCCAGACCACTGCCCTGCACCTGCTACGGGGCCTGAGCGGGAAAGGACTGACGCTCAAGCGCTTCCTGCGGGAGCCGGACGACTCCTTCGCTGTGGACGACCTGGCTGGGCAGCGCGGAGTGGGCTGGATCCTCGACCTGCGTGCCGAGGGCCGACACAGTGAGCAGGCTCGGCTATTCGCTGCAAAAGACCTCCACCCTCAAGGACGCCGGGTCCTATCTCGTCGTACTGGCCAGTCCTCAACTGTGGGAGACCGTCCGGCAGGGCGGCGACCACGCCGCGGTCACGCTCGAGGCAGCAGAGGTGAAGAGCGTTCTTCGGGCCTATCTGGCAGCCGCTCCGGAATGCGAGGATCCCGGGCTGTGGAGCGACAACCTGCGAATCGCCCAGGCGATCAGCGGCCGACTCCCGGGCGAGGTGAAGCGCTGGGCTGACGCCATCAGGGAAGAGGAGCGCAGGACGGCAACTGCGTTGCTCCCGTCTGCGACAGCGGACGATGTAGAGGCTGCCTTCAACAAGCGGATCGACCGAGTCATCGAGGCCCGCGCCGACTGGCGCAACCAGCTGCGCGATTGGCACATCGGACACCCGGACAGCGACCACCGCAACTACCTTCTCGCGGCTGCGACTATGGACGGCGCCCCGGTCGAGAAGATCTACCCCGCCGCGGAAAGCCTCGCGGAGGCGCTGGGGGAGACGCCCGTGCCGAGGCCCGGTCAGCAGGGGCCGGGCATCATCGAGCTGACCCACATGACCGGCGCCGAGCTCTCGGCCGACGGTACCGTGACCCTGCCCTCCGAGGGATACGCGGAGGCCGTCGTCGAGTATTTCCTGGTGGACCGCGCTCACCTTGCCGACCGCTTCACGCAGTGGACCGCCACCCAAGCCGTCGAACTCGAGGGAGATCTCGGGCTTGAACTGGCCGACCGCGTGGCGGAGTGGGTCCTTCGCCACACCCAGAAGACCCGCTCCGTGGCACTACTCAAGTCGGTGGCAACCCAGTGGTCGGCCAAGAAGGTACTCAGGGAGCACGCCCGAGACCTCCTGTCGGTCGCCGCCGTGGACGCCGGTACCGGCCGCATGGTCAGGAACAAGATCCTCGAATGGGCACGGAAAGAGGATGAACCCGTCGCCCTGCGCGCGACCCTGGCTGCGGTGTGCCGGCAGGTGAGCCAGGTCTATCCACGGGAGGCGCTCTTGCGGCTCGACGCGCTGGCTGAAAGCGGCAATCAGAAGATCACCGACGCGGTGGGTAAGGCGATCAACGAGATGTGGGACAACCCCGACCAGAGGAAGAAGGTCAGGAACGTCCTTCGCAGCTGGGCCGCGAACTCCAAGGCGACGGTCCGCAGCTCCGGTAGCCACGCCTTCCTCCACCTCGCAGGCCGCAGCGACGAAGACGGCACACCATTCCTGCTGGTGGGCGAGGACAAGGGGAACGACTTCCCGTGGATCGTGCAGAGCTGGCGCACCGTGCTCGAACACGACCCCCTCCCCGATCCCGCGGTCGTGGCGTTCAGCGTGTGGATGGATGGCGCCAATACCGCACCAGATACTCGCGGTGCCGTGTTCGACGTCTTCGCCCGGGCGGTCCACGACGGACCCGACGAGAACCGTGCTGTTCGCTTCCTGAGCCTCAACCGGCTCGCCACTCACTGGGAGCCGTCCGAGCCGACAAAGCAACTGACTGAGCGCGCCCGCCTGCGCGACGAGCTGATCACCTGTGTCAGGCAAGCGGACCCCGCCAACTCGGGAAGCCACACCGGTGTTCCGCAGACGTAGTCCCGTTCCAGAACAACGCGAGGGGCGCCTCCATGTCGAAGGAACCGTGCCCAGTGCTGCCGAGTGCTTCCGCTTCCACTTCGAGGTCACCGGCCGCTGGTCCGACTCACCCGGGGCGACCCGTCATCACGACCCCGAGGCCGCGGCAACCGACCACGTCCTGAACATTATCCGCGACATAGCGCGCGACCATTCGCTGCCCGACGTAGTGACTGTCGAGAAGCGAGTCAATGCCCGCCTCGGTCTTCCAGCGGCGATATCTGACGCCTCGGTGACTGTCAGCTGGGCCTCCGCACGCCTATGGGCGACGCCGGACGACATGGCCTCGGCCCTGCACTCTCTCAGATCCATCCACGAACACAACCTGAAGGAGGAACAACACCGCCGCGAACTCGACCTCAGTCGCTCACTGCGAGACGCCTTGCGCGAGGACCCGAGCCTCGCGCTGGCCCACCTCGTCCTACGCCACCCACAGGACCTCTCCACCGAATCCATCAGCCAGCTCGGCATGCTTGTCGCCGAGGTATCAGCCTACGACCCGGCGAACTCCTGGGTCGCCACCGCAAGAGTCCTTCAGGACCTCATCAAGGACATGCCCGCCGATACAAAAGCGCATCTCATCAATCAACTCGCCACCCTCGCATCCCAGTTCGGGCACAAGGAAGGCGCCAACCAGCTGCGCAGGCACACCGAAACCAGAAAAAAGCCGACGAGCAACCCAGCTGATCACCGCTATGGCGTTCTCGACATCGATCGCAGTGCAAGGGCGGCGTGCCTGATGGCGAGCACGGGTTCGCATGGCCATTTGGCGCTCCTGGTCAACGAAGGGAAGGCCAGTTCGAAGACCTCCTCCACGGCGCCGTGGATAGGGGTGAGGAGGTCTGGTCGGCGAGCTTCTTGAAGGGAAGCCCCTCGGACAGGATTTGATCGTTTTCAAGAGGGCGCATCCTCGACTTCTGGACTTCCCGAGGGAAGGGGCCATCTTTAGGGCGCCTCGCTCAACAGGGCTGCAGGCCTCGGAGCCGATCAGGGACGGCTTGGAGACTGGGGCACCGGTCCCGGGGACTCTGCGGGGACGCGATGCTGTGATGACCGTGGAATGGGATAGAGGTAGCTGGCCGTCAAACTCGGGCACTACCTGTCAGAGTGGGTCAGGGCGGGGTGTGGTAGATGGCGATGGAATCCATTGTCGATGCTGGGGGTCAAGGGGTCGCAGGTTCAAATCCTGTCGTCCCGACGTTATTGATCCGAAACGGTAGGGGTTCTGGATCGTTGAACATCGCGTGAGTGAACTGGTGGGGGATGCGCGGCACTTGTCGCCGTCGGCGCAGGAGGCGTTGCGGCTGCGGGCGGTGGCCGCGTTGGTGGAGGGCCGGGATCGCGAGGACGTCGCGGCGGTGTTCAAGGTCTCGTTGAAGGCGGTGGACGGCTGGTGGGCGAGGTGGCTGGCCGGCGGTCGTGAGGCGCTGATCGGGCGGCCCCGCGGGCGACGGGTCGGGGAGCATCAGGTGTTGTCCGAGGCAGAGCAGGCGGCGGTGCGGCAGGCCGTGCTCGACCACCAGCCCTGTGAGCTGGGGCTTGTCGGTCAGCTGTGGACGCGTTCCCAGGTGGGTGCGCTGATCGCGAAGCTGTATCGGGTCCGGCTGACCGAGCCGGGGGTGGGCAAGTACCTGCGCCGCTGGGGGCTGTCGTTCCAGCGTCCGGACAAGCGGGCTGTCGAGCAGGATCCCGAGGCGGTGCGTGCCTGGCTGCAGGAAACGTGGCCGGCGATCCGCGCGAAGGCGAAGGCCGAGGGCGCCGAGGTGCTGTTCGCCGACCAGGTCGGCATCCGTTCTGACCAGGTCAGCGGCCGGACCTGGGGCGAGAAGGGCCGGACCCCGATCGTGCGCCGGACCGGGAACCGGTTCTCGGTCAACGCCATGTCCGCGATCAGCACCAAGGGCCGCATGCACTTCATGGTCTTCACTGGCACCTTCGACGCGCAGGTCATGTGCCGCTTCCTCAGCCGGCTCGCCTGCCACTTCGACCGCAAGGTCCACCTCGTCGTGGACCGGCACTCGGCCCACCGCAGCAAGAAGGTCCGCGCCTGGCTGGCCGACCACGCCGACCAGATCGAGCTGCACTTCCTGCCGTCCTACTCGCCCGAGCTGAACCCCGACGAACTGGTCAACGCCGACCTCAAGCGCAGCCTGCCCACGAGCCACCGGGCCCGCAACCAGGCCGAGCTCGCGGCCGAAGCGCGACGCTTCTTCCGCCGCCGCCAGCACCAGCCTCACATCGTCCGCGGCTACTTCCACGGTCCGCACGTGCGCTACACCCTTGACGAGAACCAATTGAGTTTCTGATCAATAAGTCGCAGATCAGGGGCGGTAGTTGGGAAACCACTACCGGCCCTTTCTGCTGTCCGGGTCAAGTTCTGGGGACCAGCAGCGGCGTTCAGGGGTCGATGACATCCCGCCAGTCTCGTCATATTCAAGTTCGTGCCGCCATTTCACCTTTGATTCATCAGCGGAGGCGCTGGTCCTTCATGGATTATGCGACCAGTGGGGTGTCTGGTGAGTCAAGTGGGTCAGTAGCAAGGTGACTGCCGGACGCGCCAGGTCGTGTCAGTGGGTGAATCTACTCTTCGTCCGGGACCAGGAAACGTCAGGATGGAGTGGAGCATGCCGGGAGCGGGGCTGCCGAGCGGTCGCTCGGGCCCCCGGGTACCTCGGCCACCTCCCTGGGCGCCTACTCCACGGAGATTGATTTCGCCGAGTCCTGACGGCCGCCGGCATCCGAGCGGGCGACCGGTCGACAGCCAGGGATGCCGCCCGGGGACAGTGCGTTCCGGGCCGAGACCGAGCGGGACGCGGAGGGCCGGCTGGTGCACCCGCCGGCCGGCCCGGCCACCGACCCGCGGTTCGACGCGCCGGTCCAGCAGCGAGGTGTTGTGTACGACGCCGATGGCGCTCCGTACGTCGTCCGGAGTGGCGCTGGGAAGGCGCCCGAGGTAGAGGTCACGGTAAGTCAGTCGATGTCGGTTCAGGCGTTCAACGGGACCGGGTCGTCGTGCAGTTCGACGATCGCTTCGTCGAGTGCGCGAGGAGCGGCGGGGTTGCTGCTCCTCGCGTGGGGTGGGGTTGTCGGCCGGTCAGGAAGTGAGTAGCTGGTCCAGCCAGTCGGTGGTGGTCAGGTCGACCAGGTGGGTGCCGTCGGCAAGGGCGGTGGGGGTGCCGAAGCGGGGGTTGCGGGTGTTGGGCTGGTGCAGGGTGGGGTCGGCGGAGACGCGGGTGAGTTCCTGGCGGAGCCGGGTGTCGTAGGTGCCGGTGCTGACGCAGGTGTCGAAGGTCTGGTCGGTGATGCCGAGCCGGTGGCCGAGGTCGGTCAGCTGGGAGCGGTCGTGGCCCCGGCGGCCTTCCCTGGGCTGGTCGGTGAGGAGGCTGGCGTGGAAGGGGAGGAATCGGCCCGCGTCGGCGGCGCACAGGGCCGCGTTGGCGGCGTCAAGGGAGTAGCCGGCCGGGTTGGAGAAGTCCACCAGGAGCGGGACCATGTGGTAGCGGACCTGGAGTTTGCCGGACTCGGTGGCCTGTTCGATGGCGGTGCCGAGGGTCCTGTGCAGCCGGCCGCACTGCGGGCAGAGGAAGTCCGCGTACAGGTCGAGGGTGTGGGGTGCGGCGCCGCCGGAGACGACGGTCATGCCGTCCCGGGTGCCGTAGTAGGCGGCGCGGACGTGGCCGGTGTCCTGGGCGGGGATGACGTGCGCGGCCGCCGAGCGGTCGTCGGCCCGGGTGGCCAGGGTGATGCCGCCGGCCAGGGCGGCCGTCACGACGACGGCCACCAGGGTCCGGACGCCCCGCCGGCGTCGCCGCTCGCGTTGCTGCTGTTCGATGGTGGCGCGGGCCTGGGAGCTGAGCTCGGCCCGCGGGTCCTGGGTGGTCCTGGTCATGTGGGGGCCTCCGTCCGTCGGGTGTCGGTGGTGGCCGGCGCCAGCAGGGTGCGCGGCCTGATCGTGAGCCAGAGCGCGAGGGCGAGGAAGCCGGTGTCCCGCGCGATCTCCTGGGGGTAGCGGGTCCGTCCGGCGTCGATCTCACCGCCGCCGCCGAAGCAGCCGCAGTCGATGCTGAGCCCGCGGGCCCAGGACTGGGCGATGGCGGCGATCAGCGCGAGCAGCAGCAGGCTGGAACAGATCGCCGCCGGCCGGGTGCCGACTCCGAGCAGCAGGAACAGGCCGAGCAGCAGTTCCAGCAGCGGCAGGCCGATCGAGACCGGCCGGATCAGCGCGTTCGGCAGCAACTCGTAGGCGCGCACGGCGAGGTAGCTCGCCCCGGGGTCGGTCAGCTTGGAGAGGCCGGCGACGAACCAGACCGCGGCCAGGCCGAGCCGTACCAGGGTGCCGACCAGGTCGGCGTACCGGGCGACCCGGCCACCCGGCCGGCTGGAGCCAGCCACCCCGGCCACCCGCGTGTCCCCCCTGGGTGTCCGCACGACGGCTCACTCCCCCCGCGAGAAGCGGCGGGCCGCGACGGCCAGCGCGGTGACCGCCAGCAGGGCGACGAAGCCGAGCTCGACGATCACCGGCGGGGTCCAGCCGAAGATCGCGGGCCCGTCCGCGTAGCCGCCCATGTGCACGTCGCCGGGCAGGGTACGGCGGATGGCGTCGATCGCGTACGTCAGCGGGTTGAGCAGGACGGCGACGCCGAGCCAGCCGGGCAGGCCGCCGACCGGGAACATCGCGCCGGAGAAGAACATCAGCGGCATCAGGCAGAGGCTCACCACCACCTGGAACACCTCGATCCGGCGGATGCAGACCGCGGCCAGCATCCCGATCGAGGTGAACGCCAGGGCCACCAGGGCGACTTCGAGCAGCGCGACGAGCAGCAGCGGGTGGTACGGGATCCCGACCAGGCCGGCGATCAGCAGCACCATGCCGCCGTAGAGCGCGCCGGAGGTGGCGCCGCCCAGGCCGAGGCCGAGCAGCAGGCTCTCCCGCCGGACCGGGGCGACCAGTGCCTGGCGCAGGAAGCCGGCCTGGCGGTCCCAGACCACGGAGATGCCGACCGCGATGGCCGGTGCCTGGGTGGCCATCACCAGGGTGCCCGGGAACAGGTAGGCGCGGTAGGAGTCGAATCCGGCGTCCGAGCCGCTCTGGGTGGCCTGCAGGCCGGTTCCCAGGACCAGCAGGAACATCAGCGGGGTGACCAGGGCCATGCCGATCTGCACCCGGTTGCGGCCGAACCGGACGACCTCGCGGTGCCAGAGCATCCTGATCGCCCGGGCGTTGCGGCGGAGCGGGTCGGCCATCCCCACGGACGGGGTCGGCGCGGGCACCGCCTTCGCGTCAGTGCCGGAGCCGGAGCCGGAGCCGGTGCCGCCGCCGGAGCCGGTGCCGACGCCAGGAGAAGTGCGCGGGCCTGGGGCGACACGTGCCGAGATCTCGTTCATACGTCCCTCCTGCCGAGGTCGCCCAGGGTGGCCCGGCCGCCGTCGGTGTCGCGGATGCTGCGGCCGGTGTAGTGCAGGAACACGTCGTCGAGCGAGGGCGGTGTGACGCTGACGGAGTGCACGGGGACGTCGATCTCGGTGCAGAACCGGGGCACGAAGGAGGCGCCGTCGGCGACCCTGACCAGGACGCCGTCCGGGCCGGCCTCGGCGGTGAGGCCGAACCGCTCGCGGACGGCGGTGACGGTCGCCGCGTCGTCACCGGTGCGCACCAGGACGGTGTCGTCGCTGACCACGGCCTTGAGCTCGGCCGGGGTGCCCTGGGCGACGATCCTGCCGTGGTCGATGATCGCGATCCGGTCGCAGTACTCGGCTTCCTCCAGGTGGTGGGTGGTCAGGAAGACCGTGGTGTTCCACTCCTGGCGGATCCGGCCGAGGTGCTCCCAGATGGCGACCCGGGTCTGCGGGTCGAGGCCGGTGGTGGGCTCGTCCAGGAACAGCACCTGGGGGGTGTTGAGCAGGCCCCGGGCGATCTCCAGCCGACGGCGCATGCCGCCGGAGAAGTCGCGGACGGCGGTGTCCCTGCGGTCGGTGAGGTCGACCAGCTGGAGCAGTGCGGCGATCACGGGCCTGCTCCGGCGCGGCGGGGCACCGAAGAGTTCGGCGTGGAAGCGGAGGTTCTCCTCGGCCGAGAGGTCGAGGTCCAGCGTGGACTCCTGGAAGACCAGGCCGATCCGGTTGCGCACCTCCTCCGGCTGGGCGGCCACGTCGTAGCCGGCCACGGTGGCCCGGCCGGCGCTGGGCCGGAGCATGGTGCAGAGCATGCCGATGGTGGTGGACTTCCCGGCGCCGTTCGGGCCGAGGAAGCCGAAGACGGTGCCGGCTTCGACGGTGAGATCGAGGCCGGCGACGGCCGGGGTCCCGCCGTAGAGCTTCACCAGGTCCTCGCAGTGCACGGCCGGTGCGCTCATGCCTGCCTCCCTCGGGGGTACGGGGCCGCGGCCGGCTGCCGGCCGGAGCGGGGGTGGCGGACGGCGATCACGGTCTGGAACCGCGACATGTCGGCGGGCTCGCCGACCGGGCGGCCGTCCACCTCGACCCAGGCGTGTGCGCCGAACGGCTCGGTACGGAATCCGGTGCACCAGTCCGGCCAGGCGCCCTGGATCCGGCACATCACGGCGGCGGCGACCGATCGCTGGAGGCAGCCGAGGCCGGCACACCGGACGCTGACGGTCACCGCGGCCTGGCGGGCGAAGGCGGCCTGCCGCTCGGTGGCGGGGCGGCTGCCGCGGCTCAGCACGGCGAGCACCCGGCGCAGCCGGCCGGGCGGCAGCAGGACGAGCACCCGGGCGATGCCGACCGAGACCCGGGCCAGCGCGCCCATCCGCAGGCCGAGGACGACGCGGTGCTCGGAGACGACGGGGATGCTCACGAGACCACCACCAGTCCGGCCTGACCCAGGGCGTTCAGCAGGGCGGCGATGTCGGCGGCGGCCTGCTCGGGGCCGACCGTGGTGCCGCGGGTGAGCTCCTCGGCGGCGTCCCGTGCCGACGTGCCGGCCAGCAGGAGTCTCAGGGCGGTGGCACCGGAGCCGTTCAACTGCCAGTAGCGGCCGCCTCGTTCGTCGAGCAGGACCAGGCCGGACTCGGTCTCGGTGGCCAGGACGTGGCGGGGCAGGGCGACGGTCATCAGCGTTCCCCTCGGGAGTGGTGGGCGGCCGCGGCGGGCACGGGGGTGGTCCGCAGCCAGTTCTCGCAGGCCACGGTGGACTGGAAGGGCGTCAGGTGCCGGCTCTCCGGGGACGGGCTGAGCAGGGCCGTCCGGAGGGTGGCCGGCTCCACCAGGCCGAGCTCCGCCAGGCGCAGCCGCTCGCACATCGCCAGGAACGCGTCCCGGTTGCGGCGCAGCCCCTCGAACAGTTCGGCGCTGAACTCGCCCTTGTCGGAGCGGTCGAGGACGTCGTCCGGGACGCTGCCGCGCATCGCGTCGACCAGCAGCGGCTTGTACCGGCCGGGGCGGACGCGGTCCGCGACCCGGACGGAGAGGGACGCCTCCAGGACCCGGTCGTCCAGCATCGGCGCGTCCCACTCGACGCCGGAGGCGGCGCAGGCGTGCCGGGTCTGCCGGATCAGCGCGCCCTCGTACAGGCAGAACTCGATCACCTGGTGGCGGACCCGGTCCGGGTCGAGCGGGGCGACGGCGGTCGCGGCGGCGTCCAGGAGGGCGCCGCGGACCAGCCGGACCGCGTGGTCGGTGGCCCACGGGGGCATCCGGGCGCCGCCCGTCCAGCCGAGCTCCAGCGCCGGCTGGCGCGCCGGCGGGGAGGTCAACTCGCGCGCGGCGACGGTGAGGTGGCGGGCGAAGGACGTCCGGTCGGCGAGGCCGCGTACGGTGTCCGCCAGGCGCCAGCGGTTGAGCAGGCGGTAGCGCCGGACCACCGGGACGCCCTGCAGGGGCCGGCTGCGCATCAGCGACCAGAGGTAGGCCGGCATCGCGCCGAACAGCTCGTCACCGCCGACGCCCATCAGGTGCATCCGCGATCCCTCGGCGGCCACCACCGCGGTCAGGTCGACCAGATGGGCGGAGCCGGCGCCCCACAGCGGCGGGCCCTCGCCGGTGTCGGGCCGGCCCGAGCCGCCGGTACCGGGCCCGTCGCCGGCCGGGGCGGCGTCGAACCAGTTGGCGGGGCGCTCGGCGGGCAGGATCCGGTGGGTGGCCCCCGGCATCTCCTCGGCGGCACGCCGGGCCCAGCGGGAGTCCTCGTTGGCCGGATCCCACGGCGTGACGTGGTACGTGTTCAGCTCGGCACCGACCTGGTGGGCGAGGAAGCACAGCGCGGTGGAGTCGAGCCCGCCGGAGAGGTCGGCGCTGATGGTGCCGTGACCGGTCGAGCGGACCTCGACGGCCTCGGTGAGGGCCTCGCGCACCGCGAGCGCCGCCTCCTCGGCCGTCCGCTCGGCCGCCGGGGGGTGCCACCAGCGCACCTGGCGGGACCGGCCGTCGGTGCCCAGATCGAGCCAGTGGCCGGCGGAGAGCGGCTCGACACCGGTCCACGTGCAGCGCTGGGAGAGCGGCCAGGGCGCGAGCGGGGACAGCAGCCGCAGCGCCAGCGAGACCTCGTCGACCTCGGCACCCGCCAGCGCGGCGAGCGGAGCGGGACTGTCGGAGGCGACGGTCAGCCGGCCGACCGTGGTGTGGAACACCTGGCGGGCACCGGAGACGGACCCCTGGGCGCGGACCCGGCCGTCGAACGAGGCGATCAGGTGGACGCCACCGGGGATCCGGGCGGCCAGCCGGTCCAGGTCGTAAGGGGAACGGGCGCGGTCGAGGAGGCGTTCGGCCTGTCCGGCATCGAACCTGGTCCGCCCGAACACGGCGAGCCGGCGCGGGCCTGCGGTGATCAGGGTGAGGTCGGACGCGTCCCAGTGGCCGACCAGCCAGGGACGGCCCGAGTGGTGGTCCACCCTCGTCGCCCCGGCTCCGGCGCGGTGTCCGACGAGCAGCTCGCCGGCTCCCGGACAGTCCGGGAAGATCATGAATTGCACTGTCCCCGTCCCTCGTCGTCCCTCGTCGTCGTCCCGGCGTGCGGGAGGCCGACGGCAGCGGATGGTCCGCGACCGTCGGCCTCCTGCTTCGGCCGGATCGTGTGCTACTGACTACCGGCTGGTGCTACGACGGAGCGTCAGCCGACGCAGATCGGCGCGCTGCCGCAACCGAGGAAGTCACGGCAGCTGCCCCACGGGGTGCACAGGGTCAGCTCGGTGAAGTCACCGATCTCGACCAGGGCCGGGGTCTCGTACACAGCGGTGTTCTCCATGGTGTCCCTCCCAGGGATTGAGGTTGCCGGGTCGGCCGACCGGCCGGCCCCGCCTGTCCGTTCGGACACTGAAGAACGTATGCGGGAGGGCGTCCCCATGGCGTGGGGCATCCGTCCTGTTCTGGTCCCGTCGGGGATCCCGGCTCGCCCGGGCGCACCGTCGGATCGGGCGCACCGTCGGATCGGGCACGGCGAAGGAGGGGTGCGGTCCGGTCAGCTGTCCCGGCCGCGCAGGGTGAGGTAGCCGGCCAGCAGGGCGGCCGCCGCCCAGGCCGCGAGGACCAGCAGACCGGTCACCGGGCTGAGGCCGGGATCCGCCTTCATGACCTCGGCACCCGCGTGGTCGGGCAGGTAGCGGGCGGCGGTGCGCAGTGCCGGGACGGCGTTGGCCACCGGCGAGAGCACGAAGACGAAGGCGAACAGCAGCGACAGCGCGAGCGCCGTGCTGCGCAGCATCGTCGCGACGCCCACCGAGAACAGGCACATCAGCGTCAGGTAGAGGCAGGCCCCGAGGACGGCGCGCAGCGCTCCGGGATGGCCGAGCGCGACGCCGTGCGGGCCCAGGGCCGCCTGGGAGGCGAGGAAGGCGAGGAACGCGGTGGGGACGGCCACCAGCAGGGCCACCGTGGTGGCGGCGGTGATCTTGGCGAGGTAGAACAGGCCGCGCCCGGGCACCGCGGCGAGCGAGGTGCGGATCATGCCGCTGCCGTACTCGGTGCAGACCAGCAGGACCGCGAAGGCGATCAGGGCCAGCTGGCCGAACTGGACGCCCACGAAGCCGGCGTCCACCGGATTGAAGTCGGAGCGCAGGAGGTTGCTCTTCGCGTCGATCGCCGAGCGGGCCGAGGCGCCGTTCATCACGCCGATCCCGACGCTGACGACCAGCGCGATGACGAGCGGGACGAGCGTCGACCTGACCGTCCGGATCTTGGTCAGTTCGGCCCGGACCACGGCCGTGGGCGCGTTAGTGGACATGCTGGTCCCTCCCCGTGAAGGCCTCGGCCCGGTACTGGGCTGCGTCGCCGGTGAGACGGAGGAAGGCGTCCTCCAGGGAGGCGGTGCGGGTGGCCAGCTCGCCGAGGACCAGCCCGGCCCCGGCCGCGATCCGGCCCACCTCCTCCGTTCCGGCGCCGTCGACGACCACGGCGCCGCGCTCCTCCTGGTGCGCCGTCAGCCCGGCGCCGGCGAGGGCGACCAGCAGCCGGTCCGGCTCCGAGGTGCGCACCAGCACCTGGGGACGGCAGTTGTCGCCGATGAACGCGTCCATGCTGGTGTCGGCGAGGAGCCGGCCGCGCCCGATCACCACCAGGTGCTCGGCGGTGATCGCCATCTCGCTCATCAGGTGGCTGGACACCAGGACCGTCCGGCCCTCGGCGGCCAGGCCCTGCAGCAGCGTGCGGATCCAGCGCACGCCCTCCGGGTCCAGGCCGTTGACCGGCTCGTCCAGCAGCAGCACCTCCGGGTCGCCGAGCAGCGCGGCCGCGATCCCGAGCCGCTGGCCCATGCCGAGGGAGAAGCCGCCGGCCCGACGGGAGGAGACGGACTCCAGGCCCACCATGCCGAGCACCTCGCGCACCCGGGCGCGCCCGATCCGGTTGGTCTGGGCGAGCCACAGCAGATGGTGGTACGCGGTACGACTGCTCTGCACGGCCTTGGCCTCCAGCAGCGCGCCGACGTGCCGCAGCGGCTCGCGCAGCTCGTGGTAGGCCCTGCCGTCGTACCGGACGTCGCCCTGGTCGGGGCGGTCCAGGCCGAGCATCATCCGCAGGGTGGTGGACTTGCCGGCCCCGTTCGGACCCAGGAAGCCCGTCACCCGGCCGGGCCGGACCGTGAAGGAGAGCCCGTCGATCGCGACGGTCTCGCGATAGCGCTTGGTCAGTTGCCGTAGTTCGATCACGCCGTCAAGGCTGCCGGGAGGCGGGACCGCGGCACATCGGCCGGCGCTCCGAACCGAGGCCTCCACCCGGCGGTGGAGACGGCGGGCTCCACCGGCGGCGTCTCCACCCGTGGTCGGTCATCCCCGCGGCTGAGGCGCCGGTGATGCCCGAGCGGCTACGGTGAGTTCGTGGCCCAACTCCCGCCGACCTGGCAGACGCTGTACCGCGACGGCGTGGTCCGGCCGCTGCGCCGAAGCGAGGCGGTGGCCGTCGACGGCGTGGTGGCGGTGCTGTTGACCGCGCTGTTCCTGGCCCTGCCGGGCCCGGCGTGGAGTTCCAGCGGCGGGTGGTCGGTCCGGCTCGCTCTCGCGGCCGCGATGGGCCTGCCGCTGGCCCTGCGCCGGGCCCGCCCGGCGGCGACCTGCGCGGTGGTCACGGCCGCCTCGGTGGTGGCCTCGGTGGCCGGCGCCGTCCGGGAGCCGTTCCTCGCGGTGGCCCTCGCGCTCTACCAGGTGGCCGCCACTACCCCGGCCCGGCGGGTGCCCACCCCGGTGATCGGGGCGGTGAGCGGCGGCGTCCTGGTGCTGCTCCTGGTCTCGGGCTCCCCGGGCGGCGGCGGGCAGGACGCGGTGGTCCACCTGGCCGGCCTGGCCGTGGCCGGGATGTCCTGGGTGCTCGGCCGGGCGGTCCGCGAACGGCGGGCGCACGCCGCCCGCTCGGCCCGGCGGGTCGCCGCCGAGGCCGTGGCCGAGGAACGGCTGCGGATCGCCCGGGAGTTGCACGACATCGTGGCGCACCACGTCGGGGTGATCGCGGTGAAGGCCGGCGTGGCCAACCACCTGCTGGCCACCCGCCCGGAGGGGGCCGGCGAGGCCCTGCGGGTGATCGAGACGGCCAGCCGCTCGGCGTTGACGGAGATGCGGCAGATGCTCAGCGTGCTGCGGGCCGGCGGGTCCGGGCCGGAGGACGACGGCGTGGACGGGCTGCGACCGGCGCCCGGGCTCGCGGCGCTGCCCGAGCTGGTGGCCGGGGCCACCGCTGCCGGGCTCACCGCCGAGCTGCGTACCGAGGGCACCGCCGATCTGCCGCAGGGGGTGCAGAGTTCGGCGTACCGGGTGGTGCAGGAGGCGCTGACCAACGTGCTCAAGCACGCCGGGCCGACCCGCTGCCGGGTCGAACTGGTCGCCGACGGGCGGGAGTTGCGGATCGCGGTGACCGACGAGGGTGCCGCCGTGGGCCGGGCCGCGCGTCGCACGGGCCACGGCGGCGGGTACGGGTACCCGGCGCGGCACGGGTCCGCCGGGACAGCCGGGGCGGCCGGGCGGGGGAGCGGTCACGGGCACGGCCTGATCGGCATGCGGGAGCGGGTGGAGCTGTTCGGCGGACGGTTCGACGCCGGGCCGCTGTCCGGCGGCGGCTTCGCCGTCCGGGCCGAACTGCCGTACCGGGCCGCGGCGTCCGTGGGGGAGGAGCCCTGATCAGGACCGGCAGGACCGGCAGGACGGGCCGACTGGGACCGGCGGACCGCCCGGGACCGCCGGGCCGGCCCGGACCCGTGGGCGCCCCGCCCCCGGGCGGATGGACGAACGTGTGGAGGACCGTGTGACCGAGCCCGTCCGTGTCCTGGTGGTGGACGACCAGGCCCTGCTGCGCGGCAGCTTCCGGATGCTGATCGACGCCGAACCCGGCCTGACCGTGGTCGGCGAGGCGGCCGACGGCGCCGCCGCGATCGAACTGGTCGCCGATCACCGGCCCGACGTGGTGCTGATGGACGTGCGGATGCCCGGAACGGACGGCGTCGAGGCCACCCGGGCGATCTGCGAGCGGAACCCGGGGGTCCGGGTCCTGATGCTCACCATGTTCGACGTGGACGCGCACGTCTTCGCGGCGCTGCGGGCCGGAGCCGCCGGGTTCCTGCTCAAGGACATCCCGCCCGCCGAACTGCTGCACGCGATCCGGGTGGTGGCGGCGGGGGAGAGCCTGCTCTCGCCGAGCGTCACCCGGCGGCTGATCTCGGAGTTCTGCCGCCACCCGGCCACCGAACCGGCCGGGCCGCCGCCCGTGCTGGACGGACTCACCGGCCGGGAGCGGCAGGTGCTCCAGCTGGTGGGCGCCGGACGGTCCAACGCGGAGATCGCCCAGGAACTGCACGTCTCCGCGGCGACGGTGAAGACGCACCTGGGCCACCTGCTGGAGAAGCTCGACGCCCGGGACCGGGTCCAGCTGGTGATCCTCGGCTACGAGAGCGGCCTGCTCACCCCGCGCCACCGGGTCTGACCGTGGGCTCCGCGTCCGGGCTCACTCGCCCAGTCCGGCGGAGCGCGCCCGGACCATCGCCTCGGCGCGCCGCTCCACCTCCAGCTTCCGCAGCACCCGCGAGACGTGGTTGCGCACCGTCTTCTCCGCCAGGGTGAGTTCTCGGGCGATCCGGTGGTTGCTCCAGCCGCGGGCCACCAGGTCCAGCACCTCGCGCTCGCGCTCGGTCAGGTCCGGGAACGCGACGCGCCCCGAGCCGCCCTGCCGCATCGCCTCGAAGTAGCCGCCGAGCCGCAGCGCCACCGAGGGCGAGAACACCGCGGCCCCGGTCGCCACGGTGGTGATGGCCCGGCACAGCTCCTCGCGCGAGGCGCCCTTCACCAGGTAGCCGCGGGCACCGGCGCGGATCGCGGCCACCACGCAGTCGTCCTCCTCGGAGGCCGACATCACCAGGACCCGGGGGGTCGCGGCCTGTGGAGCCGTCTCACCGGCGTCGGCCGGCCCCGCGGCACGGTCGGACCGGCCGGTGTCGTCGGACCGGCCGGCGCCGCCGGTGATCGACCGGGTCACGTCGATGCCCGACTCGCCGCCCAGCCGCAGGTCCATCAACACCACGTCCGGCCCCGGGTCCAGCGCGCGCAGCTGGCCCAGCGCGTCCGCGGCCGAGGCGGCCTCGCCGAGCAGCTGGATGCCCTCGGCACCCTCCAGCGCGTGGCGGACGCCTTCGCGGAACATCGGGTGGTCCTCGACCAGGAAGACCCGGACGGTCATCGTTCCCCCCGTGGCAACATGGCCCGTACCAGCGTTCCACCGGGCACCCGCATCACCACGCAGAAGCCCCCCGCCTCCTCCGCCCGTCGGCGCATCGACCGCAGGCCGGTGCCCCGGTCGACGGTCCGCCCGATGCCCACACCGTCGTCCAGGACGTCGAGCACCAGGCAGGTCCGCCCGGCCCGCAGGCGGACGGTCACCGTGGCGGCGCAGGAGTGGCGCAGCGCGTTGCCGAGTCCCTCGGCCGCGATCCGGTAGGCGGCCGCCTCCACCACGGGGGCCAGCCTGAGGGGTTCGTGCGGAAGGTCCGCGACCAGCAGCACCTCCTCGCTCGCGTCGGCCGTCCGCGAGACCAGCCGGTGCAGGGCGACGGTCAGCCCCTCGTCGGTCGCCAGGTCCGGCGGGACGAGCCCGTGCAGGGCCGACCGCATCTCCTCGACGGCACGCGCGGTCTCGGCGGCCGCGTCCAGGACCAGGCGGCGCAGACCCGGGTCGTGGCCGAGCCGGGAGACCGCCGTGTCGAGTCGCAGCCGGATGCCGGCCAGCGTGCCGCTGAGGCCGTCGTGGATGTCGTCCCGGATTCGTCTCCGCTCCTCCTCCAAGGCGCTTCCGGGACACCGCTGGCGGGTGTCGGGACGGGGCGATCGGCGGGGCTGGGGTAACCGCCGGTCGAGGGCCACCACCGCCGGCGGGACGTACCCGGCTTCGGCACGGCGGGCGGGACGGTCGTCGGAGCCGTCGTGGCCGGGGCCGCCGCCGGAGGCGCCGCACGGGCAATCGCCGCCGCACACTCTCATCCCGACCTTCTCGCACATGCGACAGCTGTCAGGAGTCAGTGTTCGAGTTTCTCGGTACGACATCGATTCCTCCGTGCCAAGCCAAGGCCATCGGCCCCTCGGAACCCGGGGACCCATAAGTGCGTGAACGAACAATCAAGGGCGGGCATGGCGCTGATCCTCGTGCGGCGGGGTCACGGGCGAATGCCGACCGTGTTCGGTGAAATCCGTTGAATTCCTGAATGGTGCGGCGGGTCGCAGGAATGCGTCGACAGTGGGCTGACGGGGTCGGTTTTTTGCCGGGGTGGTCGCAGGCATCGCGGACTGGGGTCGCGTCCTGGGGATGTTGAGCAACCTATCAGATGGTTCGTATGGGGCACCAGATATTTATCCCCACCCCAGACGGTCGTCAACCGGATGCGGCTGACCAGCGATTTCGCCTCGGATTGCGGTCGGAAATTCTCAAAACGGGCACCACTGCCCCATCGGTTCCCGCCCCTGTTGGCGGCGTGGGAAGCGGATCCTCAACTTCCGGGGAGTTCACTCCCTTTTCGGAATTTCCACAACCAGGGCGACCTTCTGATGTGGCGTTTTGAATGACCCGGATCCGGCGTCGGATTTCGCTCTGCTTGATAGCTTGGCGAAATGCTGATTCTCGGCACCTGGAGCCTGGCCGGTGCGCCGAATGAGGGTGTGCCGGCCGGGCTCGGTGATGCGTGTGCGCGTGTCGGTCGGGATCTGTTGCGGACCGTCCCGGACCGGGTTCCCCGTCAGGTCCGGTGGATACTGGGCGAGGAGTCCCGGGGCGAGGTGCGGGCACTGGTGCTGTGGTGGACCGCTGAGGAGCCGCGGTTCTGGCGCGGTGTGGATGTGACGCTTCCGTCCGCGCGGCTCACCTGCCTCGTGGCGGAGCTCGTGCAGGACCATCTCACCGGGTACGAGTTCGTGCAGTGGCCCGAGTGCCCCGCCACCCGCACCTGATGGAGCCGGTGGCGGACGAGGCGGGGGCCTGGTGGCGGTGCCGTTCCTCGCGCGAGCGGGTCGGTCCGATCGGCGAACTGCCGAGGCGGGGCTGAGGGTAGAGGGCCGGTGCCGGACGGCCCCGGTGGGGTCAGGTCGCCACGGCGACCAGGAGGATGAGGAGCGCGATCAGGGCGGCCCCGATGCCGAAGACGACGAGGATGTTCCGCGCTTGCTGGTCCTCCGAGGCAGGGGGACTGCCCATCCGCGAGGAAGCGGCGTTTCGGTGGTCGGGCGGGGGCTCGGGCCGGCTGGCGGGTGATCTGGGCACGGTGGGGCCCGGATCGCGGACCGGGGGAGGGGTGGGCTGCTGTCGGGGTGCCCGTGGGGTGGGGTCGGGCGGCGGGTCGTCCTCCCGCTGCCGCCGGGGGGTCGGCTGCGCCGTGGGCATGCCGGCCGGGGGCGCGTAGAGCAGTCGCCGCCAGAGCTCGGGCGGCAGGTCGGGCACCGGGTCCTTCGACTCGGGTGGGGGGACGAGCCGGCGCAGCAGCTTCCGTTCGACCTCGGCGCCCTGGAACAGGAGCACATCGACCAGGGCGGAGAGCGCCCGTTCGTGCCGGGGATCGCGCGCGTACGGGGCGACCGCCCAGGTGAACAGCCAGCCGGCGCGCTGGACGAGGTGGTCGTCGGCGTCACCCCGTTGGCCCGGGCGGGCCTGGCCGGACCGGTAGACGTAGAGCCGCTGTCGCAGCACCTCGGCGCAGAGCAGGTGACTCTCCTCCGGATCGCGCAGGGTCTGGCGGTGGTGGAGCAGGAGGAGCAGACGCCGGGTGGCGGTGTCGGACAGGTCCTCCTCGCGCAGCATCTCCAGCAGCGGTCCGTCACCGATGCCGCCGCTCAGGTCGCGCAGGAGGGGCAGGACCTCCTCGTTCGAACCGGCGTGCCCGAGTGCCTGGCGCACCGCGTGGAGGGAGGGCGACGGTGGCTCGGCGTAGACGCCCTGGCTGTCGAGGTCGAGGTCAGGGTCGATGCCGGAGGCCGGAATCGACGGCGGCTCGGGCCGGTTCGCCGGCTCGCGGGGTGGGTGCTTCGGGCCGGGGTCTGCGACGCTGCCGCGGTCGGTGTCCCGGTCGGTCCGCGCGCCGCCGCCCGGCCTCGGCGGCTCCGCCCGTCCCGGCCGCGGGCGGCTGCCCGAGCCGGCGCCGACGTCGAGGACGCGGGCGAGCCGGCGCAGGCGCTCGTCGGTCGGCAGGGCCGCGGCGTCGTGGAGCATCTTCCCGTTCAGTTCGGGCAGGCCCGCGGCCTGCTTCGGAGGGCGTTCCAGGCAGCGTTCGACCATCCGGGCCGCCAGTTCCTGGGCGAGGTCGGGCTCGGGCCGCCGCGGGTCGACCCGGGATCGCGGTTGCTGGCCGGAGTCGGTCGTCCAGTCGGTGACCCAGGTGACCGTCAGGTCGTGGCGGTCCGTCACGTCGTAGGTCGCGAAGGTCCACGGCTGGGGGAGCCAGCTGTGGCCGAAGATCTCGTGCAGGCCCCGGATCACCGCGGCGGACCGGTTCAGGTCGGGCCAGCCCGGCAGGGCGTCGGCGCGCAGGGACAGCCGGGCCTCCGGGCGGCGCAGCAGGGCCGCGGTCGCGACCGTGAGCGCGTCGGTGACCTCGGCGATCCGGCGCGGCGTGTCGGCCCACGCCTGGGTGGCGGCCTCCCGCAGCAGGTCGTACGGGACCCGGCCGCACCGGTCGGTGGCCTTCTCGGCGAACTGCTGGGTGCTGAACGGCCAGGCGTACAGGGCCAGGGCGAACCGGGGGCCGAGCAGGTCGGGGTGGCCGAGCAGCAGGTGGCAGGCGGTGTTGGGCCGCCCGCCGGCGTCCTTGGTCGGCCAGCGCCTCAGGACGGCGGCCTCGCCGCGCTTGGTGAGGGTGCGGACCAGGCTGGGCCGCACCGCGCCGTCCACCCTGAGCAGCGGGGCGAGTTCGCGGGCGAGGTCGTCGGCCCGCTCCTGGGGGCAGGACCAGGCGGCGGCGGCCATGCCGGATCCGCGGCGGCCCTGGTTGCCCTGCCAGCGGAACACGATCTGGTCGACGGAGTCGTCCGGTCCGGTGGCGCTCATCGGGCCGCCTCCGCGCCGGTGTGGCCGTCGGCCAGGTCGATGATGCCGTGCATCGCGAGCAGCGAGATCAGCGGCTCCAGCACCCGCTGCGCCCGGACGCCGCGCGGGTAGCGGCTGTCCTCCTGCCGGCCGCCGGTGGCGGAGGCGATGTGCAGGGTGCAGTGCAGGGCGGTGTCGAAGGGGCGAAGCCAGGCCTTCCCGGCGTGGCGGTGCAGCAGCGCGTACACGTCGCGGCTCTCCTCGTAGAGCCGTCGGCGGCTCAGGGGGACGGTGCCGGGCTCGGTCAGCCAGCGGTCCACGGGCGGCTCGGAGCGCAGCAGGTCGGCCTTGGCGACCACCACCGCCGACGGGACGGTCAGGTACGGGCCGGTCCGGGGGATGCGGTCCAGGGCGGTGGCGAACGCGGGGTCGCCGTCCCGGTTGACGTGCAGGCCGAGCGCGGTGCGGATCTCGTCGAGCTGGGGCAGGGGCATGGCGAGGGTGGGGTCGACGACGAAGACCAGGGCGTCGATGCCGAGCAGGAAGCGCAGCAGGGCGTCGGTGCGCAGCAGGTCCTCGCCGGCGAGGTCGAAGAAGGCCAGCGGGCGGACCCGGCCGCGGGCGTCGGTGATCAGCAGGGACTCGACGAAGCGGGCGGACTCGCTGTCGCCGAGGCCGGCGGTGTGGGCGATCACGTTGCCGTCGCGCAGCGGTACGACACGGTCGTTGAGGAAGCTGGCGTGCTGCTCCGGGTTGACGGACTGCCAGCTGACGCCGTACGGCTTCAGCCGGTCGTCGGCGATCTCGGCGATCATCTGGGTCAGCAGGTGGCTCTTGCCGGTGTTCGACTGGCCGATCATGGCGACGGTCAGCGGACGCCCGTTGGTCAGGTACGGCACCGGGATGTGGTGCGGGGGCGTCGCCTGGTTGCCCTCGCAGCGCTGGAAGGCGCCGCGCAGCTCGTCGGCGAGCAGCCGGGGGCTCTGGCGGTCGGAGAAGGTGTACGGCTGGAGCTCCTGGACGGCGTCGGGGACGTGGAGCGCGGTCGGGTCGAAGCGGATGTACTCCAGGCAGTAGGGGCAGAGCACGCCTGCCGGGTCGTCGGTGGCGTGCGCTGCCCCGCCCGGGCCGACCGCCGCGCCCGCGACGGCGCCCGCGACGCCGTACCCGTGCGGTGTGCCGTCCGCGCCGGGCCCGCCGGGCGGGTCGCCGCCGGCGGCGCGCTTGAGCGAGACGGTGTGGTCGAACGCGGCGCGGTGCGGGGTGAGGCCGTCGCCGCCGACGGTGCCGCCGGCGGCCGGCCGGTGGTCGGGCGACAGCAGGCCGAGGAGGGCGGCCGGGGTGGGCCGGCCGGCGGCGCGGGCGGCGAACGAGGACCGCATGGTGTGGGCGAGCGAGCGGTGGTCGGCCAGGTCGGCCGGTTCCCGGTCGGGGTCGCCGGCCCGCCCGGTGACCAGGCGGTACATCACCTGGGCGGTACTCCACAGGGCGTCGCGCGGGTCGCTGCGCCCGGTGCCCTCGCGCACCTCGGGCGAGGCGTACGGCGCGGGGCCGCGCGGGGTGCGCGGCCGGCCGGTGTGGGCCACCGCGTCCAGGCCCCACAGCTGGACGGACCGGCCGTCCCAGCGGACGGTCGACGGGGTGATCCCCTGGTGGACGAGGCCGAGTTCGGCGAGGTGGGCGGCGGCGTCGACGAGGTCCCGCTCGATGGTGCGCAGCTGGGTGCTGGCGAGGCCGTGCAGCCGTTCGGCCGGGTTGCCGCGCGGCGGCCGGTAGAGGACGAACGGCTCGGCCACGTCCAGGTCGTAGCCGATCACCACGGGGAAGAGCCGGGCGACCTCGGTGCCCTGGAAGGTGCGGTGGAGCCGCAGGGCGGCCGCCGCCTCGGTGTCGAGGGCGTCGCGGGCGGCCTCGGTGGCCCCGGCCTCGTCGGAGGCGGCGGCCCGGACCTGGACGCACCTGGCGGTGCCGTCGAGCAGCGCGTTGCGCATCCGCGGGGCGCCCCGGGCCGGGCCGGACGGGTCGGGGCCGAACCGCGCGGTGGCGAGCCGGCGCCGCCCGGCGGGGGTCAGGTACGGCAGGTCGACGCCCTTGCGCCGGCCGGGGTCCTCGGCGCTCCGCGGGTGCGGGCCGGACCCGGTGGTGCTCACCACTGCTCCTCCTCCTCCTCGTCGTACGGCGAGACGTGCCGCTGCCGGACCGTCTCGACCACCCCGGTGCGCAGCGCGGTCAGCCGCAGCCGTCCGGCGTAGCGACCGGCCGCCGTCCGCACCTCCCGGCCCTCCTCGACCGGACGGCCCACCGCCGCGCCGCCGGCGGTGCCCTCCCGGGAGGCCTCGGGGGCGAAGCGGATCAGGGCGACCGTGTCGGGGTTGCGGCTGAGCAGGTCCAGCTGCTCGGCCGAGTTCAGTTGCAGCGGGCCCGGGCCGTCCTGGTCGGGGCCGATCGGGTCGGCGACCCGGCGGATGTCCAGGCCGAGCAGCCCGGACGGGCCGCTGCGCACCCGGTGCGGGGCCGCGAACGGCGGGGCGGGCAGGACGTCGTTGCGCCGCAGGTGGTCGCGGGCCACCCCGAGCAGCTCGCGCACCCGCTCGGCGATCCGCTCCTGGGCGGCGTCGCCGGCCTGGCCGCGTTCGACCGCCCCCCAGTACGGCTCCAGGGCGGTCAGCGCGGCGTCCGTCAGGTCGCCGGTCAGGGTCCGCACCAGATCCGGGCCGCCCTTCGCCTCCCCGCGCTCCAGCCAGCGCGGGCCGGCGGTGCCGCCCGTCGCCGTCGCCGTCGCGGTCGGCCTCGCGGTCGCGGGTCCGGTCGGGGCCGGGGTCGGGGCGTCGTGCGTCCAGCCGTCACCGGCGTCGGACGGGACGTCCGTCCAGCCGTAGTCCTCCGGCTCGTCGTACCCGTCCAGGTCGTCCAGGTCGTCCAGGTCGTCCCGGCCGTCCCGGTCATCCCGGCCGTGCCGGTCGTACCCCCAGGACGGGTCCCCGGCCTCCTCGTGGGCGGTGCGGCCGAGCCAGTCGTCCGCGCTCTCCGCGGCGGTCTCGGGCTGCTCGGCGGTGAGGTCGCGGGTGGCCTCCTCCTCGGCGGCGGCCGCGGTGGCCCGCAGCACGCCGACCACGGACAGCGCCGCGTCGGCGCAGTACCGGCGCTCCTCGATCGCCCAGAACTCGCGCAGGGCGCGGGAGAGCAGCTCGTCGAGGCCGTTCAGCTCGTCCTGCAGCGGCGTGATGCCGCGCTCCAGGCCCCACCGCTGCGCGTGGTCGTGCCAGGTGCGCAGCAGCAGCCACCCGCCGAGGCCGAGCCCGACCGGCAGGCCGACCGCGCCGGCCCAGACCGGCAGCCCGGTCGCGGCGGCCGTGGCGGCCACCGCCGTCGCCCCGACGAGGGCGGCCAGGCCGAACCGGCCGGCGTCGGACACCCGGCCCGGGCCGCCGGGCAGCCGGACCACGGCGACCAGGACGCCCAGGGTGAGCAGCAGAGGGACGGCGAGCGCGGCCGGCAGCGCCGGCCAGGTCCACAGCCCGCCGAGCGCGCCGGCGAGCCCGGTCGCGGCCAGCACCCCGGGGCCGGGCGGGTCGGGCGGCAGCGGACGGTCGTGCGGGTCGGCCGCCCGCAGCCCGTCCAGCTCGGCGAGCAGCGGGGCGTTGGACAGCGGCTGCACCTGTTCGGCGAGCAGCGCGAACCGCTGGGCCACCGAGCGCAGCGCCAGCCCCTCCTGGAGCAGCCCGATGGCGAGGCCGCGCAGGCTCTCGCCGATCCGCTCGCCGGTGGTGCTGGGCGGGTCCACGGCGATGCCCAGCCGGGCCAGCCGCGTCCCGGACTCGGCCGCCGACTGCGTCCCGGCGGTGCCGCCGTCGCTGCGCAGCACCTCGGCGACCAGGCCGCCGTACCGGTCGAGCGCCTCCCGGCCCCGGACCAGCGCGGACTCCAGGTCGCGCCGGCCGGCGCCGGTGAGCAGCCCGGCCGGACCGCCGAGGGTGACCAGCTCCCGCTCGGCGTCGGCCAGCGCGCCGACCACCTCGTGGTACGCCCGGGACGCCTCGCCGCCGTCGACCCGCCGCCCGGGGGTGCCGGTGGTGGAGCCGGCGACCAGTCCGGCGAGGGTGGTGGGCAGGTCGCCGCCGGTGAGGGCGGTCGGGCCGACCGTGGCCGGGGTGTGCGAGCCGGCGAAGCGCAGCAGTGCCTCGCTCCAGGCCTGGCCGCGGACCTCCGGGGAGAGGCCGTGCTCCAGCACACGCAGCGCCGGGGCCGCCACCCCGTCGGGCAGCGAGCCGAGCGACTCCAGGGTCTCGTCGAACAGTTCGGGAACGGAGAGGACGTCGACCAGCACCGCCAGGGCCCGCGGGTCGGTGGGCCCGGCCGGGTCGTCGGCGCCGTGCCCGGCCTGGAGGTCGCCGGCCCAGATCAGACCGGCCTCGGGCGCGCGCAGGGTGGCCGGCCGCACCAGCCGGCGCTCCGCCGGGTAGCCCTCGGCGGGGTACGCGGGCAGCCCGCCCACCAGGAGGCAGAGCACCCGCACCCGGCCGGGCGTGCGGTAGCCCATGATCTGCTCGAACCGGGTGCGGTGCCCGTCGAGCCCGGCAGGGGTGTCGACCACCAGGAAACGCTGGTCGTGCGGCTGGGCCAGGCCCTGGGCCGCGAGCCGGGCGGTGACGGCACTCCGCAGCACGGCCGGGTCGTCGCCGGCGAGTTCGTCGGTGCGCAGGTCGAGGTGGACGACCGGCGCGGACAGCGGGAGGGCGGTGCTCACGCGGGCTCACCGTCCCGGCGCTCCGAGCCCGGCAGGTCCGGCTCGGCGGCCGGCCGGCCGGGGCGGTCCCAGTCCCACTCCGAGGTCCGGTCGGTGGAGCGGAGCGTGGACCGGCCGGAGCCGGTCGTCCAGTCCTCCTCGCGCGGCGCCCCGGACCGGTCGCCGAGGCCGTCGAGGCCGTCGCGGTGGCCGCCCCGGTCCTCGGTGCGGCCGGCCGCCGTGGCGCCGTACCCGCCGTAGCCGTCGTCGTACCGCCCCGCGCCGATGCCGCTGCCGGCGGCGCGGCCGTTGCGCTGCTCCGACACCGTCGAGGCCCAGCCGCCGGACCCCCGCCCGTCCGGCCGGTCGGCCGGGCGGGCGGTGCCGAAGTCGTCCTCCTCCCGCACCGCGGGGACCTGGGCGCCGTACCCGCCGAACCCGCTGAACGCGTCGTCCTCGACCTCCTCGGCGGCGCGCGGGGACAGCTCGCCGCGCTGGATGACGTCCAGCAGCGTCTCCAGGTTCGGCTGGACGGCCCGCTGGTCGTTGAACTCCAGCTTCAGCGTGGCCGGCAGGGTCTCCGCCCAGAACTGCCACAGCGGGCGGAACCACCCGTCGACCCGCTCCCCGCCGATCTCCCGGCGGGACTTGAGCATCCGCCGCTGCTGCGGCGCGATCTGCTCGACCAGCCGGACGTACAGCGGGTCCGGCCGGCTCGCGGAGCGGGTCAGTCCGGCCGGGCGGGCCGCCATCAGCCGGCTGCAGTAGTCCTCCACCGTCCGCTCGTCGTCCAGCACCGTCCACCGCTCGTAGGCGCGCAGCAGCTCGGCCCAGCTGGAGACGCCGTTCTGCTGCTCGCCCAGCCGCAGCCGCACGCCCGGCACGTCCACCCCGCGGTCCCTGAACAGCCGCAGCCGGATCAGGTACGGGGAGTCCTCGGGCCCGTCCAGCACGTCCACCTGCCCGTTCCACAGCAGACTGAGCAGCCGGTGCAGGATGAGCCGGCGGTCCGCCTCGGTGGAGACCAGCCAGTCGTCGCGGTGGCCGAGGCGCTGGCGCCAGCGCAGCACGTCCTCGCTCTGCTCGTGCTCCTTCGCCTTCGCCCACTGGCGCAGCATCTTGCGGGCCTCGGGCACCTGGGTGAGGCTCATCTCGCTGCGGAACAGCACCACCGTGATCGACTGCGTCTCGACCCCACGGAACTCCGCCCGGGCGTCCTTCGGCAGCCGCAGCGCCTTCCGCAGGAAGTCCTCCACCTCGTCCACGGACTTCACCCGCGGGTACGTCACCAGGGCCTTCAGCGGCCCGGTGCCCTCCGGGACGAACCCGGCCGGCAGCAGCCCGGCCAGCTTGCGGCCGAACTGCTCCAGCGCCTCCTTGCTGACCTGCTCGGAGTCCTCCGCGCTGCCGGCCGCCGCGGCCAGCAGCACGCCCATCGCGGGCAGCAGCGGACGCTCCTCCAGCTGCTCCCCGCTCTCCGCGAACAGCCGCTTGACGCCCGCCTCCACGGCCGCCTTGACCTCGCCGACCGCGCTGCCGGGGTTGCGCCGGCTGAGCGTGTTGGCGGAGCGCCACTCGTCGCCGTCGACCAGCCGCATCAGCAGGGCCGCCTCGTCCTCGGTCTCGGGCAGGCCCTCGCGTGCGGTGAGCCGGGCGACCAGGTCGTCGTAGAAGTGCCCCAGGTCGCGCTGCGGCGGCAGCAGGTACGAGACGCCGGTGCGGTCCTCGTAGAGCGTCTGGGACTGCTCGGCGAACGCCCGCGGCTCGTCCTTGGCGTGGTTGCGGAAGGCCGCGGCGAGCCGGGCGACCTCGGTGTCCAGCGCCCGGGCGGTCGGCTCCCAGCGCTGCTGCTGGCTCTTCCAGCCCTCGTGCCACAGCTGCCGGCTGCGCCAGCGGTACCAGGCGTCCTGGGCGCGCAGCACGGCCTGGACGTCCTCGTCGCCCCAGCGCGGCTGGGCGAGGCCGCCCATCCGGCGCCGGATCCGGGGGACGGACGGCGGCTGCTCGTGGGTGCCGGGCGGCAGCGGGGGCGTGTGGGTGCGCTGGTCGAGCATGCCGAGGAAGCCCAGGCGGGCGAGGTCGTTGGCGTTCTGCGGCTCGCCCCGCACGATCCGCTGCACGGTGAACGGGTCGACGACCGCCAGCAGCCGGTCGACGGCCCGGCGCGGCGCGAAGTCCTTGGCCATCTCGGCCGTTCTGGCCGCCACCTGCCGGGCCAGGTTGGCGAGTTCGGACTGCATGTCGACGAGCCGGGCGGCCAGCCCCGCCTCGATGGCCGAGCTGCCGCGCGGCTCGGGGGCCGGCGGCTGGATCTCCAGGACGGGCCGCAGCAGCAGCTCCTCCAGCCCGGAGTCGACGAACATCTGCTTCACCAGGTCGTCGGCGTTGCGGACCGGGCGGTTGGCGCGGTCGTCGAGCCGGTCGACGGAGGCGCGCAGGATGCGTCCGGAGACCAGCGAGGCCAACTCGTCCACCGGCGCGGTCATCGAGGCGACCAGGCTGGTGGAGACCCCGCGCCGGCCGATGCCGGAGGGGGCGACGGCGGCCCGCTGCACGCCGCGGTTGATGAAGCTCGCGGCGAAGGTCTGGTAGTCGTCGTCGGCCCGGGTGCGGGCGGCGCGGCCGTCGCCCAGCTCGGTGCCGATGAGCGACATCACCAGCGACACCATGGAGCGGCGCAGGTCGTCCGGGCGGATGCCGGCGGTGCGGTTGAACAGGAAGGCGGTCGGCAGGATCCCGGTCCGCAGGCGGATCGGGGCGGTGTGCGGGTAGCGGATGCGCAGCGTCAGGTCCTCGTCGAGGTCGCCGAGTTCGGCCCCCTCGACCGGCGCGTTCTGCTCGTCCACCAGGCGGAAGAGGTCGACCAGGGCGCGGGCCGAGTTGAGCTCCGCCTCCCGGCCGCCGCCGCTCGCCGCCGGGAACGCGGAGGGCATCACGACCAGCGGGTAGATCTTGACGCCGTCGAAGCCCTTCTCCCGGAAGGCGTGGTTGATCAGGTAGAGGTAGTCCAGGAAGATGCCGGCGCCGGTGCCGCCGGCGACGGAGAACGCCACGAAGACGTCGCAACCGGAGACCGGGCCGCCGCCGAGCTGGCTGAGCATCCCGCCGGAGCGGGCCAGTGCGTCGATGGCCTGCATCAGCGGTTCCAGCACCGGGTCCAGGCCGCCGCGGAGGGTGCCGAACAGGCCCGCCCGGCCGACGGTCGGCAGCTGGCCGGCGCCGTTCTTCAGCGGCGTGACCCGGGGCTCGTTCTGCCGTGGCGGCAGCCACGGGGCGGTCTCCTCGGGCAGGCTGGCCCGGAGCATCTTGGTGACGTCCGGCGAGCTGTCGAAGTTCGGCAGCAGGTCGTGGGTGGAGCGCGAGGTGCGGCTGAACGCGGGGCGCAGCGCCGGGGCGGCGGTGGCGTGCGGCAGTCTCGCCAGGTCGGTCTCGCTGAAGTCGGCGTAGACGAACTGCAGGCAGTCCGGCAGCTGGTAGGGGGCCATGGCGCCGAGGCCGGTCAGGGCCGTGCCGTCCGGTCCGCAGAGCTCGGCGCGCAGCCGCCGGTCGAGTTCCGCGCCGACCAGGCCGCCGGTGCCGCCCAGACCGACGAACAGCATCGGCTGGAAGATCTTCATGGGTTCCGCCTCCATCGGGCCGCGCGGCGCGGCCGGCTCGGGTGTCGGGTGTCGGATGTCGGGGTTCGGGTGGGACGAGGGGGAGGCTGGCCGCCGGGGTGGGCGGCGGCCCGGGTCACAGCAGGTCGTTCGGCGGGGTGATCCGCTCCTGCGGGAGGGGACGGCCGCCGGCCCGCGGCGGCGGCGTGGTCGGGCGGCGGCCCGCGCCGAGCATCAGGTTCAAGCCGTCGGAGAGCGGCACCGGAGAGCCCGCGACCAGCCGGGTCAGCGGTCGGCGGCGGAGCTCCAGCAGGGCGCCGCCGTCCTGGCTCCGCTGCACCCGGTACGTCCCGCCGAGCCGGCGGACCAGCCGCGGGTGCGGGCCGCCGACGCCGTCGACCTCGAACTCGTACCAGCCGCCGGACCCGGCGGAGGCGGTGTGCTTCCCGAGCTCGCGACCACGGTCGTCCAGCAGGATCAACTGCAGTCCGGCCGGGGAGCGCCTCAGGTTTTTGATCCGGAACCGGACCAGCAGCGCCAGCACGGCGACCGCCACGAGGGCGCCGAGCAGCAGCAGCGCCCACCACCACCGCTCCAGGAAGGTCGGCGGAGGGGTGACGGCGACGGACAGCTCCTGCTCGACGACGATCCGGTCGGCGCCGGAGGTGTCGGAGGTGTCGGAGACGGAGACCTTGCCGCCCACGGTGACGCCGTCGCGGCCGAGCAGCCGGCCGAACGCCCTGCTGTCGCCGGCGGTCAGCGTGACCTCGACGGTGCGGGACTCCTTGGGCGCCAGCGTGATCGAGTCCGGCGCCAGCGTCAGCAGGCCGGGGGCGACGTCGGTGACGGTCGCGCGCAGGCTGTGCGGCGCCGTGTCGTCGTTGCGCAGGGTCAGGGTGCCCCTGAGCGCCTCCCCGGGGTGGACGCGCCGGTCGCCGTCCAGCGAGAAGGCCGCGGTGACCAGGGGCACCGCGGGGGAGACCACCGAGTTGAACGGGCGGTTCTGGTCGGCGGCGAGGCCCGAGGCCGTCAGCGTGCTGGAGGCCGTGATCCGGCCGGTGACGCCGGCGGGGACGGTGACGGTACCGGTGAACGCGGCGTCTCCGGCCCTGGCGTCCGGGGCCGCGCCGTCGTCGGCCAGCGTGATCGGGATCGCCGGGAAGCCCTCGCCCTCCAGGACGGAGGTGACGGCGAGGTCCTTGAGGTCCTCGCGGTCGGTGATCTCCAAGCCCTTGCGGGTCTGCAGCCTGACCGTCACCGCGGCCTTCTCGCCGGCCCGCGGCGAGGGCGGGTTCAGCGTGATCGAGCTGTTCAGGGCACCCCGCCAGAGCACGCTGACGCTGGCCACCTGCGACCGGTGGCCCTCGGGGGCGTCCAGGTGGATCCGCCACGGGCCCGGCATCGGGTCGGTGATGCGCAGCGACTCGACGGCCTTGTCCCGCCCGGAGAACTCGAAGGACGAGTCCGGGTCGGACCCGGGACCGGTGATCTGCCGCCCGCTGGGGTCGAAGTAGGTCGCGGTCACGAGCGGGTCGCCCTTGTCGACCACGATGCTGCCGACGGTGGCCAGCGGGGAGATCCGCACCTGGAGGTCGACCGGCGGGCGACCGGTCTGCACATCCCCGGTCCGCAGGCAGTGGGCGGCGGCGAAGGCTGCCTCCAGGGCGGTGCCGACCTCGCCCGAGTCCTTCACCACCGAGGCCCGGGGCCGGGCGCCGGGGAGGCTGACGCAGCCCTCCTGGAACCCGCCGGCGGCCATCCGGTCCAGGGCGGCCCGGTCGGGTTCCGTGCCGAAGCCGAGCGGCCAGACCTGGATGCCGGCGGACTTGGCGGCGGCCAGCGCCCCGGCCAGCGCCTCCTCCCCGGCGGCCACCCGGTGGCCCGGATCGCCGTACGAGGGGCTGTCCTTGACGTCCAGTTTGCCGTCGGTGAGGACGAACAGCACCCGTGGGACGGCGGGGTCGGTGGCGGTGAGGCGGCTGACGGCCTGGAGGATGGCGGCGGGGAAGTCGGTGCCCTGGCCCTCGGCGGGGGTCCGGCTGTGCAGCTGGGCGGCGCAGGCGCCGATCCGCTCGCGGCCGACCGCGTCCAGGACGGTCGGCGGGCAGACCTCGTCCACCGGGTGCTGCCCCGGCTGGTCCGCGCTGGCGAAGCCGAGGATGCCGACCGTCGAGGCGTGGTGGACCTCGCCGAGGGCGATCCGGACGGCGGCGGCGCGCTCCCGTTCGAGGTCGGCGGGTTGCAGGCTGCCGGACTCGTCGACGGCCACGGCGTAGTTGACCGGGCCGATCTCGGACGCCGGTCTTCCGGACGTGGGCGGCGGGTCGTCGGCGACGGCCGGACCGGCGGGCAGGCCCGTGGTCAGCAGGGCGGCCGCCGCGAGGACGGCCGCGGCTCGCCCGAGGCCGCGCCGCGGCCGCCGGGTCGCGGCCGTCGCGGCGCGGCCGCGGGTGGGCGCGAGGGGCAGGTGGAGCACCGTCATCTCCTCCGGATCAGGGTGCGGGGTCCCGGCCGACCGGCGTGGCCGGCCGGGAGGCGGCGGATGGTGGGGGCGGGCCGGGCGCGCTCAGGCGAGCGGTACCCCGGCGGTGGTGCGGACGGCGCCGGGCGGCAGACACCCGGCGCCCGGGCGGAACCCGTCCCCGGGGATCACCGGGGCCCCGACCACGCCCGGGCCAGGGGCCGGAGCCGGCGGGACGTGCTTCGCGGTGAGGACTTCGCGATCGTGGGCCGTGAGTTTTCGGGCGAACGGCAGGTCGCCGCCGAGCAGGCCCATGCCACCCCCCTGGTGATCACCGACGGCCCTGATCCGGTCTGACGTGGGGAGATCGTAGACCCACGGGAAGTGGATTTCGGCCAGATTTCTCACAAAGGAAGTGATGTGGTAAACGAGGGGCGCATGAGGCCCGTGGGGCTTCTCCACCCTGACCCGTCGAGCTTTCGTCAGGTTGGTGAACTCGCAGGTCAGCGTAGGTTTTCTGGCAGGCTTCGGCTCATTTCGGACGCGATTCGGACATCGATTTGCAGGTGTTGGCAGTGCACCTGTGAAATGCGCCGGCGTGCGCCCAGCGTGCGAAATGCCCGGGAGTCATTCGGGCGGGTCCGTGAAATTGTCGTGGGGGTCGCGGTGCGACCGGGCGAGTGGGGCCGCCCACCCCGGTGCGGTGGCAATCCTTCGGTGCCGACCGTCATCCCTTTCCGCCGTGGCCTGCCTAGGTTCGCTGGACGGAGGGATTGGTCATCCATGGGTGAGGAGACGGCGGGATGGCGCTGCGGAGGTCGACGACGGTGGAACAGATCGCGCAGGCGGTCCTGGCCGCGGATCCGCTGGACGAGCCGGTGGTGTCGTTCGGGGTGTTCCCGGGGCGGCATCCCTGGCTGTCGACGCTGGCGGGGACCGGGTTCGACGCGGACGCATGGTTCGTGTCGCTCACCGAGCGGTCGGTGGTGTTCCACGAGGTGGAGTTCTTCCGGTACCGGCCGGGGAAGTTGGCGTACAGCATGCCGCGGGCGGATGCGCGCAAGCGGCTGAGCGGGGTGCGGCGGAGGCTGTTGCTGACCTCGTTCGACATCGTGCTGCCGCTGGAGACGGAGCCGACGCGGTTGAACGTCCGCTGGGCCTGGCGGTCGGAACTGAACCGGTTCCTCAGGGAGTTGTCGGCGTGAAACGGAGTCGGCACCCCGGCGCTCAGGCGCGCCGGGGTGCCGTCGTGTCCGCTGCTACCGGACGGTGGCGCCGTGCTCGGTGAGGGCGGTGCGGGCACCCGGGTTGAGCGGGACGGGCCCGGTCTGGCCGGCGGTGGCGGGGGAGATCTCCTTGGCGGAGGCGTTGGCCTGGGCGAGCTCGGCCTGGCGGTCGAAGAGCAGGCCGGTGACCTTACGGGCCAGTTCGGGGTCGAAACCCTTCTTCACCAGCAGCACGTTGGGCACGATCACGGCCGGGACGTCCGCCGGCTGCTGGTACACCGCCGCCGGGAGCGTCCCCGGCTGGTACACCTCGCCGTACGTCTTCTGCAGGGACCCCAGCAGCGGGGTGACGTCGAGCAGCCGCACCTTGCCCTTGAGGCTGGTGGTCAGGTCGGTGATCCCCGCCGTGGGCAGGCCGCCCGACCAGAACAGCGCGTCCACGGTGCCGTCCTTCATGGCGTCGACCGTCTCCGGCAGGCCGAGCCGCTGGGCCTTCACGTCCTTGTCGGCGTCCAGGCCGGCCGCCTTCAGCAGCCGCCGGGCGATGACCTCGGTGCCCGACCCCGGGGAGCCGGTGGAGATCCGCTTGCCCTTCATCTCCGCCACCGAGGTGATCCCCGAGTCGGCCCGGACCAGCACCTGGGTGTAGTTCGGGTAGAGCCGGGCCAGGGCCTCCACCGGCTGCGGCGAGGAGAACGACTCCGTACCGGCGACCGCGTCGTTGGCGGTGTCCAGCAGGGCGAACCCGAGGTCGTAGGTGCCGGCGACGATGCCCTGCACGTTCTGCACCGAGGCGCCGGTGGCGGTGGCGGTCGCCCGGTAGCCCTCGACGTGGTCCGAGATCTGCTGGGCCAGGCTGCCGCCCAGCTGGTAGTAGACGCCGGTGGTGTTGCCGGTCGCGATGGTCAGCCGTCCGCCGTTGGCCGGGTGGCCGCCCTCGGCGGCGCCGCCGGCCTGCCGCCCGCCGCAGGCGGTGGCGGCGAGGACCAGGGTGAGGGCGGCGGCCACGCGGACGGCGCGCGGGAGGTGCTTCATGAGGGTGAACTGCCCTTCGTGGTAGGGAGGTTGTCGGTGGCGGCGGTGCCGGGGTCGGCTGCCCGGGACCGCCGGTGGGCCGCTCGGCGGCGCAGCAGGTGGGCGGCGAGGGCGGCCGCGAGCAGGGCCGCGCCCGCCGCGATGGAGACGGGTTCGAGGTAGAGCAGGAGCAGCGCAGCGCCGCCGCAGAGCGCCCGCTCGGGCGGCGAGGCCGGGCCCAGCAGCCAGCCGCCGGTGGTCGCGGCCAGGGCGGCCACCGCCACCGCGGAGACCGCGGTGGTCCAGGCGACCGCGGTGAACGGGCCCTCGCCCAGCAGGTGGGCGCCGTTGTCGGTGAGGACGAAGGCGAACGGCACGAGGAAGGCGGGCAGCGCGTACTTCCAGGTCGCCGTCATGGTGCGCAGAGGGCTGCCCCCGGTGATGGCGGCCGCGGCCGCCGCGGCCAGGGCGGTCGGCGGGGTCACCTCGGACAGCACGGCGTAGTAGAAGACGAACATGTAGGTCTCGGGCGTGGAGACGCCGAGGGCGATCATGGCCGGGGCGATGATCACCGCGGAGATGATGAACGACGCCGTCACCGGCACCGCCAGCCCGAGCACGGAGACCGACACCGCGGCGAGCAGGGAGGTCAGGCAGAGCTTCACCGTCGGGTCGTCGCCGAACGCCCCGGCGGCCTCCACGATGACTGTGGCCAGGTTGAGCCCGAGGCCGGTCTGGGTGACCACCGCGACCACGATCCCGGCCGCCGCGCAGGTGGCCACCACCGGCAGCACCGACCGGCTGCCCTCCGCGAGCGCCGCGTAGAGCCGGCGCGGGGTGAGCCGGTGCTCCGGGTCGAGGAACGAGAGCGCGAACTGCAGCACCGTCGCGCCCACCACCGCCTTGAACGGCGGCAGGCCGGCTGCCATGAAGCCGATGATCAGGAACAGCGAGAGGAAGTGGTAGCCGAACCGGGCCAGCAGGCGCAGCGCCGACTTCCGCCCGCCCTCGACCACCCGGGTCGGCGACCGGCGGGAGTCGATCTCGACGGCGAGCAGGATGCCCAGGTAGTACAACACCGTGGGGACCGTGGCGTAGACCAGCACGGTGAGGTAGCTGGTCCGCAGGTACTCGGCGATGACGAAGGCCGCGGCGCCCAGGGTGGGCGGCGAGAGGATCGCGCCGATCCCGGCGGCGGCGAGGATCCCGCCGCCCTGCTCCCGGCTGTAGCCGGCGCGGCGCAGCAGCGGCCAGCCGACCGCGCCCAGGCTCACCGCGGTCGCGGCACCCGACCCGGACACCGTCCCGAGCAGGAAGCCCGCCGCGGTCACGGTACGGCCGGGCGCGCTGCGGGAGCCGCGGAAGGCGGCGAAGGACAGCTCGATGAAGAACGCGCCGGCACCCGACAGATCGAGCACCGCGCCGTAGATCGTGAACAGCACGATGTACGTGGCCGCGACGCCCAGCGGTACCCCGTAGAAGCCCTCGGTGCCCATGAAGAGGTTGGCCACGATGGCGTCCAGGTCGAACCCGGCGTGCGCCAGCGACCACTGGTAGGGCAGCAGCCCGCCGTAGTAGGCGTACAGGAGGAAGCCGACGCAGAAGGCGGGCAGCACCCAGCCGGTGGTCCGCCGGCAGGCCTCCAGGACCAGGAGCAGCAGCAGGAGTCCGGCCACCGTGTCCGGGACGGTGGGGAGTTGGCGCCGTTCGAGGAAGCCGTCGAAGTCGAGCAGCGGGTAGAGGCAGACGGCCAGGGCGACGACGGCGAGCAGCCAGTCGAGCGGGCCCGGGTCGTCGCCCCTCCCGTCGCCCCCGGTGCGGCCCCCGGTGGTGCGGCGGGCGGGGCGCAGGGTGCCGCGGTGGGTGAGGAAGCAGAGCGGGAGCGCCGCCGCGAGGAAGACCGTGAGGAAGAACTGGGTGCCCCGGGCCGGAGGCTGGAAGACCGTCAGCAGGACGAACGCCGACAGGGCCGCGCAGGCGGCCGACACCACGGCGAGGATCCGCGGGGAGAGCCGGCGCATCGGCCGCTCCTGGTCGTACTCGGCGACCAGGTCCTCGACGGTCGGCCGATTCTCGGCGGTCACCGGATCCCCGGCGGTCGGCCGTTCCGGGCCAGCCGGATGCTCCGGGTCGGGCGCCGGTACGGCCGCGGTCACGCCGTCCGCCTTGCCGGGCGCGGCCCGGTCGTCCGGGTCCCGGAGATCGCGCGGGCGTCGTCGGGGTTCCGCTCGTGAAGGGCGCGCAACGGCCGTGGTCCTGTTCTCTCGGGGATCCCGGACAGGACGGGCGGGATTCCGCGCAGGTCCGGGTGCGGCACCAGACCATCAGTCGGTGATTGCGCCGGGCAAGAGAGCGAAACCGGACGGCCGTGAATGTGTCGGCTCGCGGTCGATGTCTTTTCGGTGGCCGGGAGTAAGGGTGTCGGCGGGTGGTACGGGAGCGGCCGAGAACGTGGTGCGGTGCGGCGGGTGACCACGCCGTCGCGGAGCCGCCGGCCGAGGTTGCGAGCTGGGCGGCAGCTCCTGCGGGTCGCTGCGACAGACGCGGCGGCGGGATCGGATGAGCCGTGGGTGCGATCGGGCGGGGTCACCGGTCCCGGGGGCCGGAGTCGGGTGGCGCCGGCTCCGCGCACACCGGCTTCCCCACACCGCAGGTCGTGTCGTCAGGCCACGGGCGCACCCTGCCGGCGATGACTTCGGGCCGCAGCAGGGCGGTGAGCGTCTCGGTCGGGAGCAGCCCCTTCTCCAGGACGAGTTCGGCCACGCCCCGGCCGCTGGCGAGGGCTTCCTTGGCGATGCCGGTGGCGGCCGTGTACCCGATGTGCGGGTTCAGGGCGGTCACCAGGCCGATGGAGTTCTCGACGGTCGCGCGCAGGGCCTCGGTGTTGGCGGTGATGCCGACGACGCAGCGCTCGGCGAGGGTGAGGCAGGCGGCGCGCAGGTGGGTGATGGACTCCGACAGCGAGTGCAGGATGATCGGCTCGAAGGCGTTGAGCTGGAGCTGTCCGGCCTCGGCGGCCATGGTGATGGCGACGTCGTTGCCGATCACCTCGAAGGCGACCTGGTTGACGACCTCCGGAATCACCGGGTTGACCTTGCCGGGCATGATGCTCGAACCCGCCTGGACCGGCGGGAGGTTGATCTCACCGAGGCCCGCTCGCGGCCCGGAGGACAGCAGGCGCAGGTCGTTGCAGGTCTTGGACAGCTTGACGGCGATGCGCTTGAGCACACCGGACATCTGGACGAACGCGCCGCAGTCCTGGGTGGCCTTGACCAGGTTGGCCGCTGTGACCAGGGGCATCCCGGTGATGTCCGCGAGGTGGCGGCGGGCAGCCTCCGCGTATCCGGCGGGGGCGTTGAGGCCGGTGCCGATCGCGGTCGCGCCGAGGTTGATCTCGTGGATCAGCTCGACGGCCTCCGCGAGCCGGCTGCGGTCCTCGTCGAGCATGACGGCGAAGGCGGAGAACTCCTGGCCGAGCGTCATCGGCACGGCGTCCTGCAGCCGGCCGGGGGCCGACGGGCCCGGGTGGGTGCGAGCGCGTGCGCCGCCGCCCTGCGGTCAGGCGCCGCCGCCCCGGGCGGGGCACGGCCGTCTCGCGGCCGGATTGCGCTCAGCGGGCCGGCGGGCCGGAATCCTGCCTCGGCCGGGTGCTGGCGGTCCTGTCCTGGAATCCGAGCAGGCCGATGACGTGGCCGTCGTGGTCCACCACCGGCCACACGTCCAGGCCGCGGGAGCGCATGGCGGCGGCCGCCGCGGTGGCGGGCATGTCGGCGCTGGCGAACGGGGCGCGGTCGAGGGCGATGTCGCGCACCGGGGTGCGCTCGGTGTGCCAGGACCTGGCCTGGAACGGCGCGAGGCGCAGGCGGGTCGGCGGTCCGGCGCAACGGCCGTCGTCGTCGCGGACGAGCGGGTGGCAGGTGCCGGAGCTCCGCGGGATGTCTATCGCGGTGTCGACCACGACATCGTCGCCGATCTGCAGCTCCGGGTGTTTCACGAGGTCGCCGACCGTGGCGGTGGCTGCGGGGTGTGGCCGCCGGTGGCGGAGCGAGGGGGCCTCGACGGCCGGGGATGCGTCATGGTGCAACGCCGAGGGGCCCGCACCGGGCATGTGCGCGGTGCGGGCCCCTCGCTGCCGGGCGGGTGCCGTGGCAGAAGAACTACAGCGGGCGAATGTTCTCGGCCTGCGGGCCCTTCTGGCCCTGCGTGACGTCGAACTCGACCTTCTGGCCCTCGAGCAGCTCACGGAAGCCGTTGGCGTTGATGTTCGAGTAGTGGGCGAAGACGTCCGGGCCGCCACCCTCCTGCTCGATGAAGCCGAAGCCCTTCTCCGCGTTGAACCACTTCACAGTGCCATTAGCCATAAAGAAATCTCCTTCAAGGGGCTGTCCGAAGCACGCACAATGCGGGCTTCGAGTCGCCGCGATGAGCACCCACCCGGGGAAGAGCCGGGAAACAAAAATGCGCCTGCGAATACATCAGCAGGCGCACACAAAGTTCATGGGAATCACTACTGCAACTAAAACGACTCTAGCAGGCCCAGGCCCGTCACGGGTGGATATTCCACCCCCAGTCTCAAGGAAGCCTCCCACGGGGCTGCCGGCCCCGAGCCGCCACGATCATCAACGGGCCTTGAGGGCAAGCCGGTTGGCATGCCGTGCACCTTCCGTGTCGGCGTTCCCCGGAAGCGAGGCTCCTGCGGGCGCGGCGCGTCCGCCCTCGCCGGGGGCGGCCCTGCGCAGTCGGCGCCCCGGGCCGCCGCCACATCCCCGCGGGGGGCTGTTCGGCACGCGCGGCGTTCCGGCCCCGGTGAACCCGAATGCTTCAGAAAGGCCCACCCTCGCGCGCTGTGGCGCATACTGCAGGGGATGAAAAAATCTGCAGCAGTCCGCCGCCACCTGCCCACCAGCCCCTTCAAGGCCCGGATTGAAGCACCACCCAAGCACTTCGCCGTCGGCGACCGCGTCACCCACGACACGTACGGCCTCGGCCGGGCCATCGGCGTCGAAGGCGACATCGCGGTACTCGTCGACTTCGGATCGCGACAGGAACGCATCACCCAGCCGTACACCGCGATGTTCAAGCTCTGATCCCGGCGCCGGCCGCGTGGCCGGCGACATGCTCGCGGCTGCCACGGTCGCGGTCCCGGGAAGGGCGGAGGGCTACGGGCCGTGTCCTAGTCTGGGAAGCATGCCGAACCCTGACGGGTTGCTCGTCGACATCGCCGCGATGGTCGAGTCCGAGCACAACAACCAGATGTCCTTGACCGTGGTGGTTCCAGGCGCGGTGATCACGGGCAGGCTCGCGCCGGTGGCCCTGTGGTGGGAGCGGGTGGCGGAGGTCCTCCAGGCCTCGGATCACCTGAAGCCGTTCGCCGCGCTCTTCGCCCCACCCGCCGACCACCCGCCCGCACGGCCCTCCCACCTCCACCTCCACCGGGCGAAGATCCTTCAGGGAGACTTCGCACTGCCTCACACCGGCGGCATGTACCGCATCGCCATCGAGGACATCAGCGCCTGGACGGTCGGGGACCTCAGCTACTCCGACAGGTGACGGGCTCGGCAGGCCGAGGGACCGCCCGGCTTCGCCTCCCACGTCTCGGGTCCCTCGGGCCGGGGCGGCGGGCGGTCCGACCTTATCGGCGGACCTGCGGCCGAGCCTTGCGCCGCCGAGGAGGAGTGCCATCGCGGACAGGACGATGCCGGGGATGAGCATCCACAGCGGCCCTCGGCGGAGGTACGTACCCGGCGCCGTCCCCGAGAGGGCCGCTTCGACGGCCTGGCGGACGTCGCGGCCGTGATCGACGAACAGCGGGCTCTCCGTCCGCCATGGCGGCTCCTCGATCGAAGGCCGGGTGGGCAAGGCGAAGGGCCGGAGGCATTGCCTCCGGCCCTTCCTGCGCGGCGTCGGCTACGCCGTCGCGGCGTCGCCGGCACGGGTGGCGTGGGTGTGAGCGGTGAGCCAGGCGGCCGTGGTGGCGAGGGCGGCGTCGTTGGCGTGCGGTTCCGCGACGGTGATCCGGACGCCCTCGCCCGGGAAGACCTTGACGGTGATCCCGGCGCGCTCGCAGGCCGCGGCGAAGGCGGCGGTGCGGTCGCCGAGCCGGAGCCAGACGAAGTTGGCCTGGGAGTCGGGCAGGTCCCAGCCCTGGCCGCGGAGCTGCTGCTGGACGCGGGTGCGTTCGGCGACGAGGGCGGTGACCCGGCGGCGGAGTTCGGCGCCCGAGGCGAGGGACTCGACGGCGGCGTCCTGGGCGATCCGGCTGACGCCGAAGGGCAGCGCGGCGGCCCGGGCCGGGGCCGCGACCGGGCCGTGCGCCACGGCGAAGCCGACGCGCAGGCCGGCCAGGCCGTACGCCTTGGAGAAGGTGCGCAGGACGACGAGGTTGGGGCGGGTGCGGTACAGGTCGATGCCGTCCGGGACGGCCTCGTCGGTGACGAACTCCCGGTACGCCTCGTCCAGGACGACCAGGGTGGCGGCCGGTACGGCGTCCAGGAAGCGGAGCAGGTCGGTGCGGCGCACCGCCGTGCCGGTGGGGTTGTTGGGGTTGCAGACGAAGACCACCTTGGTGCGCGGGGTGATCGCGGCGAGCATGGCGTCCAGGTCGTGGTCCTCGCCGGAGGTCAGCGGGACGGCGACCGGGGTGGCTCCGGCAGCCTCGGCGGCCTCGGGGTAGGCCTCGAAGGAGCGCCAGGCGAAGAGGACCTCGTCACCCGGACCGGCGACGGCGCGGACCAGCTGGAAGAGCACGCCCACCGAGCCCGGGCCGACCACCACGTGCTCGGCGGGGACGTCCAGGTGGTCGGCGAGGGCCGTCACCAGGTGCGTGGAGTCCCAGTCGGGGTAGCGGTTGAGGGTCCGCAGGGCGGCGCCGGCCCGCTCCAGCACGCCCGGCAGCGGCGGGTACGGGTTCTCGTTCGCCGACAGCCGGTAGGTGGTGACCGGGGCGGTGCTCATAGGAGGCTCCTAGGGTGGTGTCAGTCGCCGGTGAGGCCGGTCGCCAGGGTGGCGGCGGCGAGGAGGAAGAAGACGCCGGCCAGGACGTACCGCTCCGCGCGCAGGAAGCCACGGCTCTGCCGGGCGCGGGTGCGCAGCAGTGAACTCAGCAGCGCCCACCCGGCGTTGGTGGCCATGCCGACGACCACGAAGACCAGTCCGAAGACCAGGGTCTGCGACCAGACCGCCCCCCTGCCGCTGTCGATGAAGGCGGGGAGGAAGGCGAGAAAGAACAGGGTGCTCTTCGGGTTCAGGGCGTTGACGACCAGGCCGTCGGAGAACAGGCGGGGGGTACGGGCGGGCGCGGCGGCGTGCGGGGCGGTGGCGTCCGGGGTGGCGGGGACGTCCTCGGCCGGGACGGGGTCGGGGGCGCGCAGGCGCTTGACGCCGAGCCAGGCCAGGTAGGCGGCGCCCGCGTACTTGACCACCGAGAAGGCGGTCTCGGAGGAGGCCACCAGGGCGGACAGCCCGACCACGGCCGCGACCACCTGGACCAGGTCGCCGCAGGCCAGGCCCAGGGTGGACAGCAGCCCGGCGCGCCGCCCCTGGTCGAGGGTGCGGCCGGTCACGTAGAGCACGGAGGGGCCGGGGATGAGCAGCAGGACCAGGGAGGCCGTGAAGAACCACCAGAGGCTGGACAGGTCAGGCATGGGCGTGCGGTTCCTTTCGTCCGCGTCCGCTTCGGACGGACCGGGTGGGCGGAGTCCGGCGGTCGCCTTCCTGTGTCAGCGTCCAGCGGCGTGGTGGCGCGCAGGACCCGGCGGCCGCGACGGTCGCACAGTATCCGTTGCCCAGGGGGAGGTTGATCAGTTTCCAGCCACCGGCGAACGGCGTCGGCGCCGTCCCCGTGGCGGGTCCGGCCGGGGGCGGGAGCAGGCGCGGAACGGGGACGTCGGCGGCCTTGGCGTACGCCTCGCGCCAGGTCCACCGGGTGAAGAAGGCGTGCCGGGCGGCCTCCGGCGGGAGGCCGTGGACCAGGGCGGCGTCGGCCGGGCCGAGGAAGCGGTCGGCCATCGCCCGGTGGTCGAGGTCGGCGCGGACCTCCTCCAGGTCCACCCCGACCCGGCCGGTGCGGGTCACCGCGATCAGGGCCAGGCCGCCGGCGTGGGAGAGGTTGAAGTCGAGGACGGGAACGGCCGGACGGGCTGCGGGATCCTCGGCGAGGTGCGGTCGGCCCCGCTCGGACCGGCCGAGGCACAGCTCGGCCGGGGACTGCCCGGTGTAGCGGGCGAGGACGGCCCGCAGCGCGCCGTGGGCCGCGACGAAGCGGGCGCGCTGCACCGGGAGGCGGCAGCCCGCGGCGCGCGCCCGCTCCTCGGGTCCGAGGGTCTGCGCGTACCGCAGGGCGGTCTCCTCGGGCAGGTCGAGCGGGGCGCGCCAGACGTGCACCTCCCGCGCGGCGAGCCGGGGCGCGGCCGGGCCGGGCGGCCACGCGGGCTCAGCAGGTGACGCGGGTGGGGTGGTCCGGGTGGCGGGGTCGGGCGGGATCACGGGGCGACGGCCCCCGCGACCGGGTCGGTCCGCTGCCGCAGCAGGCGGGACAGCTCGCGGAGCACCTCCTGCTGCGCGGAGTGCAGGAAGAAGTGCCCGCCGTCGAACATCCGCATGGTGAACGGGCCGGTGCTCTGCCGGGCCCAGGCGGCGACGCCCTCCGGGTCCACGTGCGGGTCGGCGCGTCCGCCGAAGGCGGTGATCGGGACGGACAGCGGCTGCTCCGGCCGGTGCACATAGCCGTCGTTGAGCTGGAAGTCGGCCCGCAGGCCGGGCATGACCAGCCGCATCACCCGGGCGTCCGCGAGCAACTCCTCGGGGGTGCCGCCGAGTTCGCGCAGCCGTTCGACGAACTCCCGGTCCGGGAGGTGGTGGATGAGCGGCCGGTTGTGGACCAGCTGGGGTGCCCGGCGGCCGGAGACGACGAGGTGTTCCGGCCCCGGCCGGCCCTCGGCCCGCAGCCGGCGGGCGAAGGCGAAGGCGATCAGCGCGCCCATGCTGTGCCCGAACAGGGCGAACGGGCCCTCGCAGTGGTCGGCGAGCACCTCGGTGAGGTCGGGCAGCAGGTCCTCGACGTCGGTGTACCCGGGCTGGAAGATCCGCGACTCCCGGCCGGGCAGCCGGACCGCGCACACCTCCACGTCCCCGGGCAGCGCGCGCTGCCAGTCCGCGAAGGCCGAACTGCCGCCGCCGGCGTAGGCGAAGCAGATCAGCCGCAGCCGCGCGCCGGGGTTGGGCTCGGTCCGGACCACCCAGGCGCTGCCGCCCCGGGTGGTACCGCCACCCGGGCCGGCCCCTGCCGAGCCGCTCATCGGGCCGGGTCCTCTCCGGACAGGACCTCCACCGTCAGGTACGCCGGATCCTCGGGCACCTGGGTGAGGTCGGCCTCGAAGACCACCAGGCCGTCCTCGCCCGCGAGTTGCCGGAACCCGCTGAACTTGTAGGTGATCAGCATCATCCGGTTGCGCCCGTTGGGCAGGTACTCGGCCTGCAGCCGGGCCCCCTCGTCGCGGGCCCGCCGCCGGAGGTGGTTGATGATCACGCCGCCGACGCCCCGGGACATCACCCGGCAGGACATCAGCAGCAGCTTGATGGTCCACACCCCGGAGCCCTCGGCCGCACCCCCGGCCGCACCCCCGCCGGCGTCCTTGGCGAGCAGGACGAGGCCGATGGTCCCGTACGGGCCGTGCCGGTCCTCCAGCCGGGCGACCAGCAGGTCGTGGGTGTCGGAGCGCCGGAAGGCGTCCAGCTCCTCGTAGGAGTAGGTGTACCCGGTGGTGTTGAGCTGGTGGGTGCGGACGGTCAGCTCCTCGGCCCGGCGGAGGTCCTCCTCCTGGGCCGGGACGATGGTGAGCCGCATGCCCAGGGTGGCGAGGAAGGCCTCCTGCGGGCCGGTGAACTCCTCCTCGACCCGGTTGCGCTCCTGGTCGGCCAGGTACATCTCGCGGCGCCGGGCCGAGTCCTCGGTGACGAACCGCGGGGTGAACTCGGGCCGGTCGGCGAGGCCGGCGGCCTCCGCCGCGTCGATGCAGAGCAGTTCGGGGATCTCGAAGGCGACCTCGCCGCGCTCGAAGGCGTCGTCGTCGACGAAGGCGAAGGCGTCCAGCCCGAGGTTGAGCGACTTCGCGATGGCGCGCACCGAGGAGGACTTGGCGTTCCAGCCGATCTGCGGGTACAGGAAGTAGTCGAGCAGGCCGTGCCGGCGGAGCGCGGCCGTGGCGGCCTCGTGGTCGTTGCGGCTGGCGATCGAGTGCAGGATGCCGCGGCGGTCCAACTCCACGATCACCTCCCGCAGTCCGGGGCGCAGCGGGGCCTCGCCGTCCTCCAGGAGGATGCCGTCCCAGACCGTGTGGTCGAGGTCCCAGACCACGCACTTGACGGTCTTCGCGGGCCGGTCCTCCAGCTCACCGGAGGTGCCCTCCTGCGGCACCCGGCCGTCCTGGTGTGCGGTGGCGGTCTCCTGGGTGGTCATGCCGTCGGCCCTCCTGTGGGGACGGTGGTCTGCGGGCGGGCGTGGTAGGCGGATTCGGCGATGGTGGCCTGCTGGAGCTCGGTGCTGCCCTCGATGATCTCCATGACCTTGGCGTCCCGCAGGTACCGCTGGACCGGGTACTCGCCGCCGCAGCCGTGCGCGCCGTGCACCTGGACGGCGTCCGAGGCGGACCGGAACGCGGTGGTGGAGGCGTGGTACTTGGCCAGCCAGGTGGCGTGCAGGCTCTCGGTGGAGCGGGCCTGCCGCAGCCAGCCGGCCTGCTGGCAGAGCAGCCGGGCGGCGGCGGTGCCGGTGGCCATGTCGGCGATCATCCGCTGGACCAGCTGGTGGTCGCGGAGGCGGACGCCGAAGGTCTCGCGCCGCTCGGCGTAGGCCAGGGAGGCGTCCAGGCAGGCCTGGGCGAGCCCGACGCAGCCCCAGGCCACGCTGTAGCGGCCGAGTTCCAGCGCGGTGGCGGCGACCGCGGCGAGTCCGAATCCGGGCCGGCCGAGCAGCGCGTCCTCGGCCACCCGGCAGTCGTCCAGGCTGAGTTCGGCGAGCATCGAGGCCCGGGTGCCGAGGATGCCGGTGACCGGCCGGACGGTGAGTCCGGGGGCGTCCCGCGGCACCAGGAACGCCGTCTCCCGGCCGTCGAGCCGGGCGAACAGCAGGTACACGTCGGCCCGTTGGCCGAAGGTGGTCCACCGCTTCTCGCCGTCGAGCCGGTAGCCGTCGCCGGTGCGCCGCGCCGTGGCCGCCAGGGCCTTCACATCGCTGCCGGCGCCCGGTTCGGTGAGCGCGAAGGCACCGATCGCCTCCCCGGTGGCGAGCCGCGGCAGCCAGCTCTCCCGCTGGCCGCGGGTGCCCCACCGGGCGACGGCGTACGAGGCCATGCCGTGCACGGTGACCAGGCTGCGGACGGAGGAACAGCCGCGCCCCAGCTCCTCGTTGAGGAGTCCGAAGGTGACCGCGTCCAGTCCGCCGCCGCCGTACTCGGGCGGGACGGCCGCGCCCAGGTAGCCGCGCGCGGCGAAGTCCTTGAAGAACGCCTCGGGGATCCGCTCCTCCCGGTCCCAGGCGTCCGCGTACGGGACGACCGCCTCCCGGGTGAAGGACTCGTACTCCGCCCGCGCCTCGGCCTGGCGCGGGCTCAGCTGCACTCTGATGGCCATCGGCCGCTGTTCTCCCTCTGTTTCCCTGTGGATTCCCCGTGCCCCGGGGTCAGGCACTCCGGTCGGCGGCGCCCACGGCGCGCTTGCGGGTGACCAGGGCGTCCAGGGCGAGCACGGTGTTGAAGTTGCCGATCTCCAGGTCCTCGTCCTCGACGGTGATGCCGAACTCGCCCTCGACGAACAGCACCAGCTGCATGACGAAGAGGGAGTTGACGAATCCGGTGGCGAAGATGTCCTCGTCCTCGGCGAGCCGGTGCTCGCCGAAGAACTGGGCGAGGAAGGCGAGGATCTGCGGCTTGTGGTCGGCCGTGGTCATGGCGGCGGTTCCTTCGTCTCGAAGAGCGGTCTGGGGCGGGGGAGTTCGGCGGTCAGGCCAGGGTGGTGGCGTAGCTGTAGAAGCCCTGGCCGCTCTTGCGGCCGAGCAGGCCGGCGTCGACCATCCGGACCAGCAGCGGGCAGGGCCGGTACTTGCTGTCGCTGAACGCCGCGTAGAGGCCCTCGACGGACTGGAGGATGGTGTCCAGGCCGATCAGGTCGGCCGTCTCCAGCGGGCCCATGGTGTGGCCGAAGCAGGTCTTGAAGATCCGGTCGACCTCCTCGGCGCCGGCCACGCCCTCGTGGACCAGGTACACGGCCTCGTTCACGGTGAGCATCAGGACCCGGTTGGTGACGAAGCCGGGGGAGTCCTCCACCAGGATCCCCTCCTTGCCCAGCTGGGCGAGCAGGGTGCGGGCGGTGTCCACGGTCCCGGCGGAGGTGTGGTGGCCCCGGATCATCTCCACGGTGGGCTTCATCGGCACCGGGTTCATGAAGTGCATGCCGAGGACCCGGTCCGGGCGGGAGGTCGCCGCGCCGATCCGGGTGATCGGGATGACCGAGGTGTTGGCGGCGAACACCGTGCGGGGCGGGCATACCGCGTCCAGGCGCCGGTAGACGCCCTGCTTCAGCCCCCAGTCCTCGGTGATGTTCTCGATGACGAAGTCGGCCTCCTCGAAGCCCTCGTACGCGGTGGTGAAGGTGATCCGCTTGAGGACGGTGTCGCGGTCCTCGCGCGGGCCCTTCGCCCCGAGCAGCCGGCCGAACCGCAGACCCTCGCGGATCTTCCGCTCGGCGCCCTCGAGGATCTCCTCCGTCCGGTCGACCAGCAGGACCCGGTGGCCGCTCTGGGCGAGCGCCTGCGCCAGACCGGTGCCCATGACGCCGGCGCCGACCACGCCGACCGTGTGGATCTCAGACATGTGCCGTACTCCGCTTCTGTGTGCCATCGGTGGTGCCCTCTGCGGTCTCTGCGGCGTCGGGGCCGTCGGGGCCGTCGAGCCGGCGCCGGAGCGCGGCGGCCATCCCGGCCACGGTCAGCGACTCGAAGAGGGTGTTCAGCGGCAGGTCGACGCCGAACCGCCGCCGGATCCGGGCGGCGAGCTGCAGCCCGAGCAGGGAGTGCCCGCCGAGTTCGAAGAAGTCGTCGTGCACGCCGACCCGGTCCAGGCCGAGCAGGTCCGACCAGAGGCCGCCCAGTGCCAGCTCGGTCTCGTCCCGGGGCTCGGCGTACGCGGTGAGGATGCCCGGGCGGGGGTGGGCGGCGGCCGGGGCCGGGTCGCCGTCCGGTGCCGCGGCGTCCCGCTCGCCGCCCACCCGGTGGGCGGCGATGTCGGCGAACACCGCTTCCAGGTCCTTGGCCACCACCGCGACCTGCGGCCCGAGGCCGGCGGCGAGCAGCCGCAGCAGCGCCTCGACACCCTCCTCGGGCCGGATGCCCTGCTCCAGGTGCTCCCGCAGCGAGCCCGCCGGGCCGGGCCGGCCGTCGGGCGCCGTGGCCGGCGGGAAGCGGTACGCGGCGACCTCGCGGGAGGTGCCGTCGCGCAGCGCCTCCAGCCGGGTCTCCAGATCGGCGACCCGCTTGAGGACGAAGTCCTCGATCCGGGCGACCTCCAGGCCGTCCTCGTCGAGCAGCGTGAAGTCCGCGGTGAAGGTCTCCTTGCCGGGCCGGTCCGCCTCGTGGAAGCGGTGGTGGCTGAGGATCCGGCGCGGCAGCGGGGCGAGCAGGGTGAGCCGGCCGTAGGTGAGCGGGATGCGGAACTCCTCGGCGAGGTTCATCCCGTGGAAGCCGGCGCCCAGGTCCAGCAGCGACGGGTGGAGGGCGATCCGCTCCAGGTCGCCGGCGAACTCCTCGGGCAGCTCCAGCTCCGCCAGCGCCTCCTTCTCGCCCAGGTGCACCCGGCGCAGGCAGCGCGAGCGCGGGCCGAAGCCCATCGGCCCGGTGTGGGCGACGGCGCCGAGGTCGCGCATCCCGGCCGCGGCGATCAGCGCGGCGACGTCGTGGCGCCGCGCCCCGGCGGTGCCCTCCTCCACCGGGCCGACCTCGCCGGTCACATGGACCTGCCAGCCCTCCTCCTCGGCCAGGCCCTCCGCGGCGCCGGCCTCCCGGCTCACCACCGCGAACCGGGCCGGGCGGTGCCGCTTCTCCAGGACGACCCGCAGCTCGCGCCGCTGGTCCTCGCCGACGACCACCGGCGACAGGAAGGTGACGCCGCTCAGCACCACCCGGGGGTCGCCGGTCTGGTGCTCGTGCACGGCCCGGGCGAGCTCCAGGTGGCCGGTGCCCGGCACCACGGCGTTGCCCGCCATCCGGTGCTCGTCGATCAGCCAGGAGCCGGCCACGCTCAGCGGCACCGAGTACACCGCGCCGCTCTCGTCGTCGCGCAGACAGGCGTCCAGCAGCGGGTGGTCCACCGGACCGGTCCGGCCCACGGGCACGCCCCGGCCGCCGGCCCCGACGGTACGGAAGGCCATCCCGACCTCCTGCCAGCCGTCCCAGTCCACCGCGACGGTGCGCGGGCCGCCGGTGGACTCGGCCTGCTGGGCCAGGGCGTCCAGGAAGGCGTTGGCCGCCACGTAGTCGACCTGGCCGACGCCGCCGGTCAGCGCCAGGCTGGACGAGCAGTGCACGGTGAAGTCCGGCCGCAGCCGGCGGGCCAGCCCGTCGACCACCAGCCCGCCGCGCACCTTGGGGTCCAGCACCCGGGCCACGGCCTCGGCGGTCCTGAGCTGCGCCAGGCCGGCGGCCGGCACGCCCGCGGCGTGCACGATCCCGTGCACCGCGCCGAACCGGGCCAGCGCCTCGTCGGCGACCCGGTCCATGGCCGCGGCGTCGGCCACGTCCGCGGCCGCCCACATCACCTCGGCACCGGCCCGCTCCAGCTCCAGGACGGCCCGGATCCGCTCGGCCGTCGCGTCCCCGGCCGCGGGGGCCGCCGCCAGCAGGTCCTCCCAGTCGTCCTTGGGCGGCAGCGGGCTGCGGCCGACCAGCACCAGGCGGGCCCGGACGGTCTCGGCGAAGTGCCGGGCCAGGGCCAGGGCGACGCCGCCGAAGCCGCCGGTGAGCAGGTAGACGCCCCGCTCACGGAGCGGGGTGCGGCCGCCCTCGGGGGCCTCGACCCGGACCGGCCGGTGGCCGCGCTCCCAGCGGCGCCGGCCGCGCAGCGCGGTCAGCGGCCGCGGCGCCGGGTCCAGCAGTTCGGCGAGCAGCAGCTCGGTGTCGGCGGGCGACCAGCCGGCGCCGGGCGGCAGCGAGAGGTCCACGGCCCGGCAGACGGTGCCGGGCTGCTCCAGCGGCAGGACCAGGCACGGGCCGGTGACGGTGGCCTTCTCCGGGGCGACCGGTTCGGTGCCGAGCACCGCGAAGGCGTCGCTGGAGACCACGGTGAGGTCCAGCGGAGCGCCGGGGGCGACCTCGGCGGCGGCCCGGTTGAGCCACAGCAGGCTGTGGAAGCCGCGGTCCAGGCTCTCGTCCAGCGGGCGGCGCGGGCCCACCGACCACAGGTGCACCACCCGGTCGGGCAGGCCGCCGTCGGCGCTGAGACGCTCCACCAGACGGCGGTGGTCGGCCGGCTCGCCGGGGGCGATCTCCCGGGATCCGTCCGGGAGTTCACGCCAGCCCTCGCCCGCCCGGACGGTGCTGACGCGGTGGCCGTCGGCGGCGAGCCGGTCGGCGAGCGCCCGGCCCACGCCCTCCTCGTCGAGGAACAGCAGCCAGCTCAGGGCCGGGGAGGCGGGCTGCGCCGGCCGTGGCGGCAGCTGCTCCCAGACCGGGGCGTGGAACCAGTCCGCCAGGTCGGCCTTGCGCGCCAGCGAGGGCACGGGCCGCCGCGGGGTGCGCGGCGCCGGGTCGATCCAGTGCCGGCTCTCCTCGAACGGGTAGGGCGGCAGCACCGCCTTCACCGCCTCGTTGCCGCCGCTGACGGCCGGCCAGTCCAGCTCCACCCCGGCCACCCACAGCCGGCCCGCGGCGCCCAGCAGGAACCGCTCCTCCGACTGCCGGTCGAACCCGCCCGGCAGCGAGGCCACCGCCACGCCCGAAGCGGCCGAGCCGGGCCTCAGCTGCAGGGCCAGACTGGTCAGCGACTGACCCGGACCGGCCTCCAGCAGTACCCGCCCGGGCTCCTCCCAGAGCCGGGCCACCCCGTCGGCGAACCGCACCGGCTGCCGCAGGTGCCGCACCCAGTACGCCGGATCGGTGACCAGCTCGGCGTCGGCCCAGTCCCCGGTGACGTTGGAGATGTACGGCACCCGCGGCCGGTGGAGCGTCACCCGCGCGGCCAGCGCGCCGAACTCCTCGACGACCGGGTCCATCAGGTGCGAGTGGAAGCCGTGCGTGGTGCGCAGCCGCCGGGCCGCCACCCCCTCCGCGCGCAGCCGCGCCTCCAGCGCCCCGACCGCCTCGTCGGTGCCGGCGACCACGCACAGGGCGGGCCCGTTGACGGCGGCCAGCGAGAGGGTCCCGTCCAGCAGGGCCCGCACCCGCTCCTCGGACAGCGGCACCGCCAGCATGGCGCCCGCCGGCAACCCCTCGATCAGCCGGGCACGGTGGGCGACCAGCAGCAGCGCGTCCTCCAGCGAGAGCACCCCGGCCAGGTGGGCGGCCACGTACTCCCCGATGCTGTAGCCGACCAGCGCCGCCGGCGCCACGCCCCAGGACTCCCAGAGCCGGGCCAGCGCGTACTCCACGGCGAAGGTGGCCGGCTGCGCGTACAGCGTGCGGTCCAGCTCGCCGCGGGACTCCTCGCCGCCGCCGCGCAGCATCCGCCGCAGGTCGGGGCCGGTGCCGCGGGTGTCGGACCCGTCCGCGGGGTACAGCAGCTCGCGGAGGTCCACGCCGCCCAGGTGCGGCCGGAAGCCCTCGGCGCAGCGGTCCAGCTCCCGGCGGAACACCGGCTCCGCCGCGTACAGGTCGCGGCCCATCCCGACCCGCTGCTCGCCGAGGCCCGGGAAGACCAGGGCGACCGGGCGCGGGGCGCCGTCGGTGTGGCCGGTACGGACGGTGCGCGGGTCGCGCTCGCGCAGGGCACGGGCGGCCCCGGCGGTGTCCTCGGCGATGACGAAGCGGCGGTGCGCGAAGTGCCGCCGGCCGGTCTGCAGGGTGCGGGCGGTGCCGGCCGCGTCCGGGGCGCCCTCGCCGTCGAGCCGGTCGGCCAGCCGGTCGGTGGCCGTCTCCAGGGCGGTGGCGGTCCGGGCCGAGACCGGCAGCAGCCGGGCGGTCCGTCCGGTCGGCCGCGGCCGCGGGGCGGGCGCCTCCTCCAGCACGACGTGGGCGTTGGTGCCGCCCATGCCGAAGGAGCTGACCCCGGCCCGGCGCGGCCCGTCCCCGGCGGCCCAGTCGGTCAGCCGGGTGTTGACCCGGAACGGCACCGCGCCGAAGTCGATGGCCGGGTTGGGCACCTCGAAGTGCAGGCTGGGCGGGAGCTGGCGGTGCTGCAGGGCCAGCACGGTCTTGATCAGCCCGGCGATGCCGGCCGCCGCGTGGGTGTGCCCGATGTTGCCCTTGACCGCCCCGATCGCGCAGCTGCCCGGGGCGACGCCGCGGAACACCCGGGTCAGCGCCTCGATCTCGATCGGGTCGCCCAGCGGGGTGCCGCTGCCGTGCGCCTCCACGTAGCCGACGGTGGCCGGGTCGACCTCGGCCGCCTCCAGCGCCGCGCGGATCACCCGCGCCTGGCCGGCCACCCCGGGCGCGGTGAAGCCGATCCGCTGCGCGCCGTCGTTGCCGACCGCCGACCCCTTGATCACGGCCCGGACCGGGTCCCCGTCGGCCAGCGCGTCCTCCAGCCGCTTGAGCACCACCATGCCCGCGCCGTTGGCGGCGACGGTGCCCTGCGCGGTGGCGTCGAACGGCCGGCAGTGCCCGTCCGCGGAGAAGATCCCGCCCGGCTGGAACAGGTAGCCCTGCAGCTGGTGCGCCCGGACGGTCGCGCCGCCCGCCAGCGCCGTGTCGCAGGCCCCACTGAGCAGCGCCTGGCAGGCCAGGTGCACCGCCACCAGCGAGGTGGAGCAGGCGGACTGCACGGTCACCGCCGGGCCGGTGAGGTCCAGCTTGTACGCGATCCGGGTGGCCAGGAAGTCCTTCTCGTTGGCGATGTTCCGGGCGAACACCTCGCCCGGGTCCTCGCCGTCGATCCGCCCGTCCACGTGGTCGACGTAGCTGTTGTAGTACGAGCCCGCGTACACGCCGACCTGGCCCGGCACCGACCGCGGGTCGTGGCCGGAGTCCTCCAGCGCCTCCCAGGCGCAGCGCAGCAGCACCCGCTGCTGGGGGTCCATCAGGTCGGCCTCCTTCGGGCTGACCCCGAAGAAGTCCGCGTCGAAGAGGTCGGCGCCGGCCAGCACGCCCTGGGCCGCCACGTAGTCCGGGTCGCCGCGCAGCGCCTCGGGCACGCCGGCGGCGGCCAGCTCCTCGGGGGAGAAGAAGGTGATGGACTCGGTGCCGCTGCGCAGGTTCTCCCAGAACTGCTCGGGGCCCGACGCGCCGGGGAAGCGGCAGGCGAGTCCGATGACGGCGATCTCCAGGCCGCTGAGGCCGTCCTCCGCCACGGGGTGCTCGGTCATCAGCCGTTCTCCTTCCGGGTGTTCGCCCGCCGTCGGTCGAGCTGTCGCTTCAGCCGGTTCCTGCCGTCCGCCAGCCGGTCCCGGTCGCCCGGGGCCGGCTCCGCCGGGGCCTGCTCCTGGGCCAGGTGCTCGGCGAGGGACCTGATGGTGGGGCACATCGTCAGCACCAGCACCGGGACCTCGCGGCCCAGCTGCTCGCCCAGCCGGGCCGCGACCCGCTTGAGGAGCAGCGAGTTCCCGCCCAGGTCGAAGAAGTTGTCGTCCACCCCGAACTCCTCGGTGCCGAGCACCTCGGACCAGAGCGCGGCGATCCGCCGCCCGAGCGGGTCCCCGGGGGCCTCGGGAGCGCGGGCCGCGGCCGGGGCGGCGGCCAGCCGCTCGGCGAGCCGCAGCCGCTGCACCTTGCCGGTGGGGCTGCGCGGGACGTCGTCCACCGTGAACACCCGGCTGGGCACCTTGAAGTCGGCGAGCCGCTCGGCCGCCCAGGCGCGGATCTCCCGCTCCACGATCGCCGCGCCGGGCCGCGGGACCACGGCCACCGCCACGTCCTCGCCCAGGGTGGGGTGCGGCACCCCGAAGGCCACCGCCAGCTCGACCGCCGGGTGCCCGCCGAGGACCTCGTCCACCTCGACCGGGGCGACCTTGGAACCGCCCCGGTTGATGATCTCCTTGCTGCGCCCGACCACGTACAGGTAGCCGTCCTCGTCCAGCCGGCCCTCGTCGCCGGTCCGCAGCCAACCACCGCTGAAGGCGCGGGCGTTGGCCTCGGGGTTGGCCTCGTACCCGGTCATCACGTTGGCGCCGCGGATGGCGATCTCCCCGGACTCGCCGGCCGGCAGCTCGCGGCCCTCCTTGTCCAGGATCGCCACCGGGCCGCCCACCGGCAGGCCGACCGAGCGGGGCTTGCGGCGGCCCGGCGGCAGCGGGTTGCTGGTGACCAGCGAACCGGCCTCGGTCATCCCGTACGCCTCGATCACCGGGGCCCGGAACGCCTCCTCCAGCGCGGTGAGCACCGGGCCGGGCAGCGGGGCGGAGGCCGAGCGGACGAACCGCAGCCCGGCCCCGGCGAACGCCTCCCGGTGCTCGCCGGCCACCGCCAGCAGGGCCTGGTGCATGGCCGGCACCGCCGTGTACCAGGTGGGGCGGAACGCCTCCAGCCAGGTGAGGAAGCCGGTGTCGCTGAAGCCCGGGGTGCAGACGATGCCGGCGCCGCGGACCAGGGTGGCCAGCAGGGTGCTGGTCAGGCCGTGGGCGTGGAACAGCGGCATCACGTTGAGGCAGAGGTCGCCCTCGCCGAGGTCGAAGGCGGCGCCGGTGTTGCGGGCGGCGACGCACAGGTTGGCGTGGGTGAGCGGGACCAGCTTGGGACGGTCGGTGGTGCCCGAGGTGTGCAGGATCAGCGCGGTGTCCTCGGGCCCGGACGGGCCGCCGCCCTCGGTCAGCGGCTCGGTCGCCTCGGCGCAGCGCAGCTCGAACTGCCCGGCGGGGCTGCCGGGTTCGGCGGTCAGCTCGATGATCCGGATGCCGCGCTCGCGGGCCACCGCCACGGCGGGGGAGTCGTCGCCGGCCTCGACCAGCAGGGCGTCGGCGCCCATGTCGCCCAGGTAGAAGGCGAACTCCTGCCGCCGGTAGGCGGGGTTGAGCGGGGCGCTCTGCGCGTACGCGGCGGTGCCCAGGAAGGCCGTCGCCAGGTCGGGGCCGTTGCGGAGGACCAGGGCCACCCGGTGCCGCCGTCCGAGGCCGAAGGAGGCGAGGGCCCGGCCGATCTCCTCGATCCGGCGGTCCAGCGCCCGGTAGGTGAGCGGGCTGCGGTCGGGTGCCAGCAGGGCGACGGCCTCCGGCCGGGCCGCCGCCCGGTCGGCGATCAGCCGGCCGATGCCGGCGATCGGTGCGTCCTCGGTCACGGTCATCCTCTCGTCCACTTCCTTGGTCTGCTGGTCTGCTCGTCAGCTGGTCGGTGTTCGGCGCGGCGGCAGGACCGCCACGGCCCAGGCCGTCGGGGGCCGTCCGGCGGCGGCCTCGGTGCCGAGCCGGATCCGGGCCGGGCGCGGGCCCGGGTCCGGATCCCCGGCGGCGGCGATCTCCACGGCCAGCCGGTGCGGGGCGGCGGGGTCGGGCCGCAGCCGGTACCGCCGCGGCGGGACCCGGAAGCCCAGCCCGGAGGCCTTGGCCAGGGCCTCCTTCACACACCACAGGTGCAGCGGCCGGACGGGCCCCGACACCCGGGCGAGCGCCTCCAGTTCGGCCTCGGTGCCGAACCGGTGGAGGTTGCGTTCGGCGGTGGCCCACTCGGTCTCCGCGTCCACGCCCAGCCCGGGGTGCGCACCCCCGGCCGGTACGCCCCGCCGCAGCGCCACCAGCACCCGCTCGGCGGTGTGCGCCACCGAGAACTGCACCGCGGGCCGCAGCACCGTCCCGTCCCAGCTGACCAGCCGGACCGCGCCGGGCCCGGCCAGGCCGATCCGCCCCGGTGCCCCCGGCAGGTCCGGGACGGCGCCGAGCCGGACCAGCCCGGCCCGTACGGCCCGCCGGGCCGCGTACCACTGGTCCTGCCGGGCCGCGCCGGTGAAGCCGCCGAGCCCGTCCTCCTCCGCGGTGAGCCGGCCGCGGCGCCGGGCCCGGGCCGCGGCGCCGGGCCGGACCTCGTCCCACAGCAGCCGGACGTCCCTCACCGCGGTCCGGGCGCGGGCGCGCCCACCACGTCCTCCAGCGAGCGCACCCCCGGCCCGGCTTCGGCCGCGTACCGGATCGCCCGCAGCACGCCGGGCAGGAACGCCCGCCGGTCGGCCATCCGGTGCAGCACCTCCAGGTGCTCGCCGGAGCCGGCCGCCACCACCCGGTGCTCGCTGAGCGCGTCCCCGAGCCGGAAGGAGGCGATCTCCGGGGCGGGCGCGCCGGGACGGGAGCCCTGCCAGGCCGCGGCCAGGTGGCCGGCGGTGGCGCTGGGACGGTCGCGCTTGCCCGCGAAGTGCAGGTCGGTGACGCCCGCGTCCCAGCTGTCGTCCGCCTGGGCGGCGAGCTCCCGGAGGAAGCGGGTCACCGCCAGCAGGGTGAGGCTGAAGTTGGCCGCCACCACGACCGGCCGCCGCTCCCCGACCTCGGCCAGCAGCCGGCGGTGCCGGTCGCCGAGGCCGCTGGTGCCGACCACCAGCGCGCAGGGCACCGCGCGGGCCTGCTCCAGGAGGCCGGCGGTGGCCTCCTCGGCGGTGAAGTCCACCACCACCGGGTCCGCCACCGGCAGGTCGGCCAGCCGGTGCACCACCGGAACGCCGGGGAACTCCCCGTCCGGCCCGTCGCCGCCCCGGCCGGGCCGCAGCGACAGCCGGGCCGCGAGGGTGAGGTCGGGGGCGTCCAGGACGGCCCGGCCGATGACGCCCGCCATCCGCCCGGTGAGGCCGGCGACGACCACGGGACGGGTCATCCGCCGACCGCCTCCGGGACCAGGCCCATCCGGCGGGCCAGCTCGTTCTCGACCACCCGCCGGCCGCCGAAGTACGCCTGCAGGGCGTCGGCCGGCCAGTCGGCGGCGTCGGCCGGGGAGTGCTCCAGACCCAGCTCGGTGGCCAGGTCCTCGGCCACCCGGGCGGCCCGGTGCAGCAGGTCCACGCAGCTCAGCAGGACGGCGAGGGCCGAACGGCCGCCCGCCGCCTCGGCCTTGAAGCCCGGTCCCAGGCGGGCGGCGGCCGCGGCCAGCGAGACCTCGATCTCCAGCCGGCTCAGCTCGTGGGCCAGGTACTGGGAGGTGGACAGCGCCGCCACCCCCTCGCCGGTGGTGGCGAGCACCCGGCGCAGGTCGGCGACCACCCGGGCCGGCCAGGCGACGGCGCGGCGGGAGAACGCCCAGGCGAAGCGGTCCAGTGCGGCCGTCAGCGGGCCCCCGTCCGACCGGTCGACCGGCCGGGAGAGCTCCGCCGGGTCGAGGACGGCCCCGTCGAGCTCCGCCCAGCCCCAGCCGGCGGACCGTCCCGCCCCGCGCAGCCGGACGCCCGCGGCGTCGTGCCTCACCAGCGCCAGCCGGGTCTCCCCGTCCAGCAGGACGCCCACCACCGCCAGGTCGGCGCCCTCGGTCGCGTACCGGTAACGGCCGTGCAGCAGGACCCGGCCGTCCTGCTCGGTGCCGAGGACGGCCGGCGCGGCCAGGCTGAACAGGGCGTTCGGGGTGAACAGGCCCAGGGTCGCGGTCAGCCGGCCGGTCCGGACGCCGTCCACCACCTCAGCGGCGGCCGGGAAGGCGTCCAGCAGGGGCAGCACGCCGTGGAGCTGCTCGGTCACCGCGGCCGCCAGGGCGAACGGGTGGCGCTCCCAGACCTCGTCCAGGGCCTCCTCGGCGCCGGCGGCGGACGGGAGGTCCACGCCGCGCCGGGCGAGCAGGCCGTGCAGGGCCGTCAGGCCGGGCTCGGCGGCGGTCAGGGCCGGGTCGGCGGCGGTCATGCCGGCCCCCCTGCGGTCTGCCGGGCGGCGGCGACGAACCGGGCGATGGAGTCCACCGAGGTGAGGTGCTCCGGGTCGGCCTCGGGGTCGATCACGGCGCCGTACCGCTGCTCCAGCACCTCCATCAGGTTGATGTAGCCGATGGAGTTCACCCCGGCCCGGTCCAGCTCGCCGTCCGCGGCGCGCAGGTCGGCGACGGTGACGACCCGTCCGGTGGCGGTCTCCACGATCAGCTCGATCTGCTCGCGCAGGACCGCGGCGGCGTCGGCGTCGGCGCGGACCGCCTCGTTGGCTGTGCTCATGCGTTGCTCTCCAGTTCGTGGGGAAGGCCCTGGGCCTCACGGGATGCGCCGGATGCGCCACCGCCCGGTGCGGCGGCGGCCCGGGCGTCCTCGACCAGGCGCCGCAGCTCGGTGGTCCGGACCTTGCCGACGGAGGACCGCGGGATGGCGGGCAGGAAGGTCACCCGGCCGGGCACCTTGAAGGGCGCGAGGCCGGCCCGGCAGGCGTCCAGCACCTCGGTCCGCCCGATCCGCCCGGCGCCGGCCAGCGCGGCGTGCAGGACCGTCTCGCCGTTGGCGTCGGTGTCGGCGAACACCGCGGCGTCGCTGACCCCGTCGAGCGCCAGCAGTGTCCGCTCCACCTCGGCCGGGTCGATCTTCCGGCCGGCCAGGTTGATCGGCCCGCCGAGCCGGCCGGTGACGAACAGCCGCCCGTCCTCCAGCCGGCCGAGGTCGCCGGTCCGGTAGTAGCCCTCGGCGTCCAGCCGTTCGGCGAGGGCGCCCGGTGCGTTGAGGTAGTCGTCGGCCATCGACGCCGTCCGCACCCGCACCTCCCGCTCCCCGGTGGGCAGTTCCACCACGTCCACGGCGACCCCGGGCAGCGCGGAGCCCAGGCCATCGGTCCGTCCCGGATCGCGCTCGTAGGTGCACGGGCCGGTCTCGGCGATGCCGTAGTAGTCGGCGATCCGCACCCCGTACCGGGTCTCGAACTCCCGCCGCACCTCCGGGTCCAGCACCGCCGCCGCCGACACGGCCCGGGTCACCGTGGCGAACGCCGCCACGTCCGGCCGGGCCGCGGTGGCGAGCAGCCGGTACGCCAGCGGGAAGGCCACCAGCCGGGTCGCCGCCGCCCGGGCCACCGCCCGGGAGATCCCGCCCGAGGTGGGCAGGCCCTGGTACAGGTGGAGTTCGGCGCCGGCCAGGAAGACCGGCAGCAGCGAGGTGTTGAACGCCAGCCCGTTGGTGAACCCGGCCAGGCACAGCACCCGGTCCTCGGGGCCGAGCCCGGTGCCCTCCACCCAGGTCCGGGCGGCGGCGAGCACCGCCGTGGCCGAGAACTCCAGGCACTTGGGCCGGCCCGTGGTCCCGGAGGTGAACCGGCAGGTGGCGGTGGACGGCCGCGGGGCGGGCGCGGTGGACGGCTCCCCGGCCGCGGGCGGTACGGCCAGCGCCAGCACCCCGCCGGGGACGGCCCGCAGCTCACCGCCGAGCGGGAACGGACCGGACCCCTCGATCAGGAAGGCGTCCACCCCGCAGCCGTCGCGGATGCCCGCCAGCTCCTCGGCACCGAACTTGGCGTCGATCAGGAACGGCAGCCGGCCGGCCAGCAGCAGCGCGTAGTACGACACCAGGTAGTCGACGCTGTTGGCGGCGAACAGGCCCACATTGACGGTGCCGGGGCCGAGCAGGGCGTCCAGCACGCCGGCCCGCTCCCGGACCCGGGCGGCGAAGCCGGCGTACGACAGCTCCTCACCCCCGCCGGCCACGGCCCGCCGGTCGCCGTGCTCGGCGCAGGCCGCCAGGAACGCCTCCCCGAGGCGGCGCCCGTCAGCCACGGCCCCGCCCCCGACCGGCGTCCGCCGGGGTGAGCTCCAGCTCCGCCCGGCAGGCCATGCTGTGGTTGGCGATGGTCAGCATGGTGGTCTGGCTGCCGCCCGACATCCGGAACCCGCGCAGCTGGGCGTGGGCCCGCAGCGAGACGCTGTCCCACATGTAGCCGGCGCCGCCCTCCAGGTCGGTGCAGAGCACGGCCAGCTCGTTGGCCTTCTCCACGCAGAACCACTTGAGCTCGGCGATCTCGGGCACGGTGCTGCCGCCGGCGGTCACCCGCCGGTAGGCGTCGGCGATGCCCGCCTCCATCAGCTCCTGGTGGGCGCGGGCCCGGGCCAGCGCGTGGGAGTTGACCGGCCAGGCGCCCAGCGGCCGGCCGCCGAGGTTCCGGCCGCGCACGTACCCGGTGATGTGCTCCAGCAGCGCCCGGTGGGTGAGGAAGGCGTCGGCGGCGATCAGCAGGCGCATCCGGGACATCACCCGGTTCCAGCGCATCAGCTGGCTCACCCCGCTGCGCGACACCACCCGGTCGGCCGGGAGCCGGACCCGGTCGAACTCGACCTGGGCCGAATCGACGCTCCGGGTGCCGAACTTGTCGTACACCTCGGTCACCCGCACCCCCGGGGTGGACTTCTCCACCGCGAGGATCGCGGGCGCGCCGTCGAGCACCGCGCTGACGAAGCACAGGTCGGCGGTGGCGCCGTTGATCACGAACTTCTTGCGGCCGGTGAGGACGATCTCCTCGCCCTCGGTGGTCGCGGTGGCGGGCTCCTCGGCGGACGGGTCGGTGTCGCACTGGCAGGCCACCAGGTCACCGGCCAGCAGACCCGGCAGGTAGCGGTCCCGCAGGGCCGGGTCCCTGGCCGAGACCAGCCAGTCGGCGGCGATCTCGTTCTGGACGTGCATGGCGAGGGCGATCCCGCCGTCCCGGACGCCGGCCAGCGCCTCCCCGAGCACCAGGGCGCCGAGCAGGCCCAGCCCCTGGCCACCGAGCTCGCGGGGCAGCGACACGCCCATGAACCCGCTCGCCGCCAGCTCCCGCCAGGTCTCCCGGCGCAGCCGGCCGTCGGGCGCGGTGCGCCACTTGTCGAGCCACTCGGGGGTGAAGTACTCCGCCGCCCGGGCACGCAGGTCGTGGTGACCGTCCGTCATCTCCGCGGACAGGACGCTGTTGGTCAACATGGAAAACCACACACTGCTCTCTGTGATCGAGCTCGGTTCGCGGTCAGGTGCCCGGCTGGCCGGGGCCGTATCCGTGGCTGTAGGCGATCGGCGCCCGGTCCCACTTCACGGCGTTCTCGTCGGCGACGCCGGAGGCGAGGACGTAGATGACCTCCTCCTCGGGCTCCAGCAGGGCCAGTTCGGCGATCCGCCCGGCGTCGAAGCCGCCGAGGCAGGTGATGCCGATGTCCTCGGCGGCCGCGCCGAGGCAGAGCCGCTGGGCGGTGCTCGCCGCGTGGAAGTGGAGCTCGGCCAGGCCCTGCTGGCCGCGCTCGCCGAGGAGTTGGCGCACCGGGGCGTGCAGCGCCAGCAGCAGGGCGCAGTCCGCCGCGACGCCCTGGTTCATACAGGCCGCCACCACCGCCTCCTCCGTCCCGCCGTCGCCGCCGACCGGCAGCAGCCGGTGGCCCTCGGGGTCGTACTCGTACGCGCCCGGGGGCACCCCGTCGACGTGGCGGACCAGCAGCCGCAGGCCGGCCGGCGGTCCGTCCGCGCAGTCCACGGCCACCCGGCCGCGGGCGGCCGCCAGGGTCCGGCCGAGTGCCCCGGCGTCCAGCGGCTTGGCGAGGAAGCCCTTGGCGGACTGCCGGCCGAGCACCACCGCGCCGAAGTTCTCGGTGGGGCCGCCCGCGGGGCCCGAGGTCCCGGGGCCCGCGTCGCGGCCGGCCAGGGCGACCGGCGCCCCGCTGCGGCCGGTGCCGCCCGGGCGGACCGAGGCCGTGGTGCCGAACCGCAGCGGCAGCGGCCGGGGCTGGTGGTACGTGCTGACCGGGCTGACCAGGCCCCAGGCCTCCCGCTCCGGGGCGTCCGGCGCTTCCAGACCCGGTCCGTCCTCGTGCCGCCAGATCGGCACCGCGAACGGATTGACCGGCCGCCCGGCGGACCCGGCCGGGGCGCCGCCCGTCGCCGGGGTGCCCGGGGCGGGGGCGGTGAGGGTGACCAGGGCCTGGGGTTCGCGGCAGAGGTCGTCCAGCCCGAACACCCGGGACAGCGCCCGGCGGTCGAAGCGCAGCCGGACGACCGGGGTCAAGCCCGCGTCGGCGCCGGCCAGCGCGATGTTGGTGGCGGCGTGCGCGCCGTCCAGGTGCGTGTAGAGGTAGCCGCGCCGCCCGTACTTGCGCATGGCGAGCCAGGGGCGGGCCACCACGGCCACCAGTGCGTCGGGCAGACCCTCGGCGCCGTCGGTGCCGGGGGACAGCGGGTCGGGGCCGGCGCCCGGGCCGGGGGACAGCAGGCCGGCGACCTCGGCGGGGTCGAGGGCGGCCAGCCGGCGGAGGCTGCAGCCGGCGGCGTCGTAGTGGTAGAGGAGGTAGTCGCCCTGGCCCCGGAAGGCCACCAGCACCTCGAAGGGGTAGAGCGCGCCGGCGGACGGGGTGGTCCGCGCCCGCATCAGGGTCTTGCCCTTGGTGATCACGGAACCGGAGCGCTCGCCGTACCCGAGTCCGAGGACCTCGGCGATCCGCATCCAGATCGGGTTCATGCCCGGGTCCGGCGGCTCGGCCGACCGGGGGACCGGTACCAGGTCCGACCGCAGTCGCGTCTCGTTCCAGAAACCGGCCAGCAGCGGATTGGTCAACTCTTCGACACCCATAGGTCCTCTCGCGTTTCGGAGCGGTGGCGAAGCACCGTGCGCACGGGGGATCAGCCCCAGATCAGATCGCCGGTCTGTGAGGACGCGCCGGCGGACGGCACCGTCGCGGGCGCCGGAGCGGCGGCGCCGACCGCGACGACGACGACCCCGGCCGCGAGCAGGACGGACGCGCCGGATCGCAGCGCGATGCGTCGAAGCACAGCCATGAAGAAACCCCCCAACCCATCGGTGAACACACGCCACCAGCCGTCTCTCATGCCGAGACGGCGTTGATCAATCAGTGGCCCTGTCGCAAAACAATCAGCCCGCCGCGGGGCCTGTCCAGCAATCGCCGATGGCTCAGTCCGGCCATGGCACAGCCCGGCCGGTGGGGCACGAATCACCCACCGCCCCGGACGTGACGCAGGTCATGTCGTGATCACGTCCGATGGCTGAGACCGGACTACCCCGGGAGGCATCCGTGCAGGACGATGGGGGTAGCAGTCCGTGCCCGAGGGGGCGCTGACCGTGTGCGCCGGACCGGCGCACCGTCGGCGCGGGTGGCGGCAAGGGGTGCGGAACGGCTTGGGGGCGGGGTCTCATGGGGGCACGGCGGGAACGGCGCGAGCCTGCGATCCCCGAGGCCAGGATGAGCAGGATCCTCGACTCGGCACGCCGCGCGATCGGCGAGCTCGCCGCCACCGTGGGCGACCTCGACCACGAACTGGCCGCGTTCCACAGCGAGGTGATGCCCGCTCACCTCGACCGGCTGGACGGCCGGGGCGTGGAGGTCTTCCGCGGCGCGGAGGACGTCCGGGTGCTGATGGAGGACGCCGTCGCGATGGTCACCGGCGAGATCCTCAGCATGCACCCCGGCACCCCGCTGGCCGCCCCGCTGCTGGCGGCCGGCCGGCAGCGGGACAAGGAGGTGCTGGGCCGGGGCGTGGCCATGCGGACCATCCACAGCGAGTCCATGCTCCGGGTGCCGCGCGGCCGGGCCCACCTCAAGGCGCTGCGCGAGGCCGGCGCCGAGATCCGGACCGCGCCCACCCTGCCCTACCGGCTGATCGTGCTCGACTCCCGGCTGGCCTTCGTCCCCGCGCTCGGCGGGGGGGAGGGCGAGGGGAGCCCGGAGGGCGGCAGCGAGCCGGCCGTGGTGGTGGTGCGCAACCCCGACCTGGTCGGCCTCTTCGAGCAGACCTTCGAGTTCTGCTGGCAGGGCGCCCGGCCCGGCGAGACCGCCCAGCCCACTCTCCCCGGCCGGCCGACCACCCGCCAGTACGAGGTGCTGCGGCTGATGCGGCTCGGATACAAGGACGAGGCCATCGCCCGGGAGATCGGGGTCTCCTCGCGCACCATGCGGCGGATCGTCGCGGAGCTCTTCGAACAGCTCGACGCGACCAGCCGGTTCAGCGCCGGCATGGCCGCCCAGGCCCGCGGGTGGCTCTCCGCACCGCCCGCGGGCGACGACCGCCCCTGACCGTGTCGGTCACGGAGGGGCGGGCGTCGGTCAGCCCGCCAGACCCGGGAGCACCTCGGCGCCGGGGAGCTGCGCCAGCGCCCACCCCGGGAGGATCAGCTTGCCGCGGCGCCGCCCGCTGCCGATCAGCACGTGCGGGGCGGCGGCCACCGCTTCGTCGATCAGCAGCGGCCAGCCCGCCGGGAGGCCGATCGCCGTGATGCCGCCGTACTCCATGCCGGTCTCCTCGACGGCGGTGTCCATCGGGGCGAAGGAGGCCTTGCGGGCGCCCAGGTGCTTGCGGACGGCGTTGTTCACGTCCAGGCGGGTGGTGGCCAGTACCAGGCAGGCCGCCAGGGTGACCTCGCCGCCGCGCTTGGCGGCGACCACCACGCAGTTCGCCGAGAGCTCCAGCGGCGCCTCGTACGCCTCGCAGAACACCGCGGTGTCCGCCTTCTCGGGGTCGGTGTCCACGTACAGCACCGACCGGGCCGCCTCGGTGGCGTCCCAGTTCTTGAGGGCGTCCGCCACGGGCGCGGCGAGGTCGTCGCAGGCGTCCAGCGCCACGCGGACGGCGGGGAAGTTCCCGAAGGGAGGGTGCACCTGGTCGCTCATGCCTCGACTGTAGCGAACTGCCGCTGCTGCCACGGGGATCCGTCGCAACGCCCGCTCCGGCGGCGCGGCCGGGCCGTCCCGGTGCGGCGGTGGCACGGGGAAGGGTCCCGGGTGCCGGTGGGCGGGCGGGGTGGATGAGCTTGGTCACTCGGCCCCGGCCGGCGGGCGGCTCGGCGGCGGGACGGGCGGCCGGTCGGGCGGGGGTCGATGGAGCGGGGAGGCCGGTGGGTGGGCGGTGCCGTCCGATCGCCGCGGCAGGGCCGTTGACCTGGGCGGATGGGGAGGCGGGGGAACCGGTGCGCCAGGCGGGTGTGGCGCGCTGCCGGTACCGGGCCGGGGCCGCCGGTGGGAGCGGCGGGGCGGTGGGCCCGGAGGCGTCCACCGGGGACCGCCGGATTCGCCGGAACGGGCGACGGCTAGCATGGGCAATACCCTCTAGCTCGAAAGATGGACTAGTGACTGTCAACGACGACGTGTTCACGGACTGGATGAACCGCGAGGAAATCGCGGAGTCGATGATCCCGATCATCGGGAGGCTGCACCGGGAGCGGGACGTCACCGTCCTGCTGCACAGCCGTTCCCTGGTGAACAAGTCGGTGGTCAGCATCCTCAAGACCCACCGGTTCGCCCGCCAGATCGCCGGCGAGGAGCTCTCGGTCACCGAGACGATGCCCTTCCTGCAGGCCCTCACCACCCTCGACCTCGGTCCCTCGCAGATCGACATCGGCATGCTCGCGGCCACCTACCAGGCCGACGACCGCGGCCTGTCGGTCGAGGAGTTCACCGCCGAGGCGGTCGCCGGTGCCATCGGCGCGAACAAGATCGAGCGCAGCGGCCCGCGCGACGTGGTCCTCTACGGCTTCGGCCGGATCGGCCGCCTCGTCGCCCGCCTGCTCATCGAGAAGGCCGGCAACGGCAACGGCTTGCGCCTGCGGGCCATCGTGGTCCGCCAGGGCGGCGACCAGGACCTCGTCAAGCGCGCCTCGCTGCTGCGCCGCGACTCCATCCACGGTCAGTTCCAGGGCACCATCACCGTTGACGAGGCGAACAGCACCATCGTCGCCAACGGCAACGAGATCAAGGTGATCTACGCGAACAGCCCGGCCGAGGTGGACTACACCGAGTACGGGATCAAGGACGCGATCCTGATCGACAACACCGGCAAGTGGCGCGACCGCGAGGGCCTCTCCAACCACCTGCGCCCCGGTATCGACAAGGTCGTCCTGACCGCCCCGGGCAAGGGCGACGTCCCGAACATCGTCCACGGTGTCAACCAGGACATGATCAAGCCGGACGAGCGCATCCTGTCCTGCGCCTCCTGCACCACCAACGCGATCGTCCCGCCGCTGAAGGCCATGGACGACGAGTACGGCGTGCTGCGCGGCCACGTGGAGACCGTCCACTCGTTCACCAACGACCAGAACCTGCTGGACAACTACCACAAGGCCGACCGTCGCGGCCGGTCCGCGCCGCTCAACATGGTCATCACCGAGACCGGTGCCGCCTCGGCCGTCGCCAAGGCGCTGCCCGAGCTGAAGGCGCCGATCACCGGCAGCTCGATCCGCGTTCCGGTGCCGGACGTCTCGATCGCGATCCTCAGCCTCCGCCTGGGCCGCGAGACCACCCGCGAGGAGGTCCTCGAGTACCTCCGCGACGTCTCGCTGCACTCGCCGCTGAAGCGCCAGATCGACTTCACCACCGCCCCCGACGCCGTGTCGATGGACTTCGTGGGCTCGCGCCACGCGTCGATCGTCGACGCCGGCGCCACCAAGGTCGACGGCGACAACGCGATCCTCTACCTGTGGTACGACAACGAGTTCGGCTACTCGTGCCAGGTGATCCGGGTCGTCCAGCACGTCTCCGGCGTGGAGTACCCGACCTACCCGATCCCGATGGCCTGACCACGGCGGACGGTCCCGCGGATGCGCGGGTGAGGTACGGCGGTGGGGCGGCAGCCGATCCCGAGAGGGGTCCGGCGGCCGCCCCACCGCCGTCTTCTGTTCCGGGCTTTTATTCCGGGGCGGGTCCGTCGGGCGCTGGCTAGGGTGATCGGGTTCGAGGACCCGAGCGACGAGGAGTGGTGACCATGGCGAGCGCTGGCCTGTCGGGGGCAGGCGGCCTGACCGAGCTGCTGACCGGGTACGAGCCGCGGGGCGCGGTGGAGACCGCGGACCTGGAGCGGGTCCGCCGGGTGGTCGGCACACCGGACCCGTGGGACCGGGGGACACCCCTGCACTTCACCGCCTCCGCCCTGATCGTGCACCCCGCGTCGCGGCGGGTGCTGCTCCGCTGGCACGTCCGCCTGCAGGCCTGGCTCCAGGTCGGCGGGCACGGCGACCCCGGCGAGACGCTGCCCCTGGAGATCGCGCTGCGCGAGGGCCGGGAGGAGTCCGGGCTGACCGACCTCGCCCCCTGGCCGGACGCCGCCCTCGTCCACCTCACCGTCGTGTCCGTCCCGGCGTCCCCGGTCGAGCCCGCCCACGAGCACGCGGACCTGCGCTTCCTGCTCGCCACCGACAGCCCCGAGCTGGCCCGGCCGGAGAACCCGGCCTCGCCGCTGGAGTGGCTCACGGTGGCCGAGGCCCGGGAGCGCACCACCGAGGAGAACCTCCGCGAGACCCTCGACCGCGCGGGCCGGCTGCTGGAAGGGACCGGGCGATGAGCGGGTACCGGGACCAGGTGCTGGTCTTCGACGCGGACGACACCCTCTGGGAGAACAACGTCCTCTTCGAACGCGTCATCGACGGCTTCCTCGACTGGGTCTCCACCCCCGAGGACCGGATCCGGGTCCGGGCCCTGCTGGACGGCATCGAGGCCGAGAACGCGGCCCTCCTCGGGTACGGCGCCGAGGTGTTCCGGCGCAGCCTCGGCGACTGCCTCGGGCGGCTGCACGGCCGCACCCCGGCGGCGGCCGAGCTGGAGCGGATCGAGGACCTGCTGCTCCCGCTCACCGACCGCGGCGTCGAGCTGATCGAGGGCGTGGCCGAGACCCTCGCGGTGCTCGCCGGACGGCACCGGCTGCTGATGCTCACCAAGGGGGACCCGGTCGAGCAGCAGCGGAAGGTGGACGCCTCGCGGATCGCCCACCACTTCGGGAGCGTCCACATCGTGCCGGAGAAGGACGTGGACACCTACCGGCGGCTGACGGCCGACCTGGGCCTGGCGGTGGACCGGACCTGGATGATCGGGAACTCGCCGAAGTCCGACATCCTGCCCGCGGGCCGGGCCGGGCTGCGGACGGTGTTCATCCCGCACGAGCACACCTGGGTGCTGGAGCACGAGGAGTTCGGGGCGGACGGGGCGGACGGGGCGGACGGGGCGACGCTTCAACTGCGGGGGTTCGGGGAGCTGTTGGAGCACTTCTGAGCAGGTGTGGAGTCCAGGGGCGGTGCGGCCGGCCGCGCCGCCCCGGCTGCACCTCCGAGCCTTCCGGCCCGTGCCCCCAGCTGCACCAGTCCCGCCGCGACGACCAGCGCGGCGGCGACCGCGAAGGTGGTGCGGGTGCCGTGGGCGAGCGCCGCCGGGGTGGCGGTGGTGAGGTCGGCGGTGCGGGTGCCCAGGGCGAAGACGGTGCCCATGAGGGAGGCGCCGGTGACCAGGCCGAGGTTGCGGGAGAGGTTGAGCAGGCCGGAGACCACGCCGCGGCGGTCCGCGGGGAGGTCCGCCATGACGGCGGTGTTGTTGGCCGTCTGGAACAGGGCGTAGCCGCAGGTGGTGAGGAGCAGCGGGGCGAGGTAGCCGGGGACGCCGTACCGGGCGGGGAGGACGGCCAGCAGCAGGCAACCGGTGGTGACGGCGGCGAGTCCGGCCAGGGTGGTGCGGCGCGGGCCGAGCCGGTCCACGGCCCGTCCGGCCGGTACCCCGGTGAGGGCGGCGACCAGCGGGCCGGCGGACATCACCAGGCCGGTGGCGGCCGCGGACAGCCCCAGCGCCCGGGAGAGGTGGAACGGCCCGACCACCAGGGTGGACATCATCACCGTGGACACCAGGGCGCCCGCCACCAGGCTCGCGCTCAGCGCCCGGTCCCGGAACATCGCCGGGCGGACCAGCGGTGCGGGCGTCCGGTTCTCGGTCCGCAGGAACAGCCCGGCCCCGAGGGCGGCGGCCAGCAGCAGCGCCAGGTTGAGCACGCCCGGTCGGCCGTGGCCGAGGGTCATCGCCAGGGCGTACGCCCCCAGGGTCAGCGCCAGGAGCACCGTGCCGGGGTGATCGAAGCGGACCTCCGTCCGGGCCCGGGGGCGGTCGGGCGGCAGGTGGCGGCGGGCGAGCAGCAGGGTCAGCACGCCGAGAGGGACGGTGACCAGGAACACCGCCCGCCAGCCGGGACCGGAGACCAGCAGGCCGCCGAGCGAGGGGCCTAGCGCGGTGCCGACGGCGGACATGGTGCCGAGCAGCCCCATGGCGCGGCCGGTCCGCTCCTTGGGGACGGTGTCCCCGACGAAGGCCATGGTGAGGGCCATCATGGCGGCGGCGCCGAGGCCCTGGGCGGCCCGCGCGGCGATCAGCATCCACAGCTGGGAGGCCAGCCCGCAGAGCAGGGAGGCGGCGGTGAACAGGGCGATCCCGCCGAGCAGCAGCCGTCGCCGGCCGACCAGGTCACCCAGCCGGCCCGCCGTGACGATCAGCGCGGTGACGGCCAGCAGATAGGCGATCACCACCCACTGGACGGCCTGGAAGGAGGCGCCGAAGGAGTGCGCCAGGGCGGGCAGGGCGACGTTGGCGATGCCGGTCCCCAGCGAGGGCAGCAGGACGGCCAGCGCCAGGGTGGCGAGGGCCCGCCGGACGGCTCCCGGCGTGGGCGCGGTCGGGTCGGTCGGTGCCGTGGCGGCGGTCGGGCTCATCGGGCACCGGCCGGGGCGGGGAGGTCCAGCGGGCGGCGGGCGACCAGGACGGCGTCGTGGACGGTGACGGCGCGGCCCTCCGGGTCCACCGCGTCGCGCGGCCGGGTCTCGGCGGCCAGCACCCGCCAGGCCGGGTCGAGCGCGGTGGCGAGCTCCTCGGCGGTGAACATCGCCTCCGCCAGGAACCGCGGCCGGCCGACGGTGGTCGTCAGGTCCAGCGGGTGGTGGCCGACGATCAGCAGCGTCCCCCCGGGCGCCACCGCGGCGGCCAGCCGTGCGTACAGCTCGCGGCGCGCCTCGGCGGGCAGGTGCATGTACTGCGCCGTCACCAGGTCGTAGCCGCCCTCGGCGGGGGGTTCCTCGCGCAGGTCGGCGCGGGTCCAGGTGATCCGGTCGGCGAGGTCGGGGCCGGCGGCCGCGGCGTGGGCGGCGGCCCGCTCCAGCGCGGTGTCGGCGATGTCGACGGCGGTGACCCGCCAGCCGCGGCCGGCCAGCCACAGGGCGTCGGCGCCTTCGCCGCTGCCCACGTCCAGGGCCCGGCCGGGGGTGAGCGCGGCGGCCTCGGCGACCAGCTGCGGGTTGGGGTTGCCGCTCCACAGCGCCGGACGGGACCGGTACCGCTCCTCCCACGCCGGGCGCTCGAACACGGTGGCCAGCAGCTTGCGGTGGGCGGCGACGGCGCGGCGGGTGTCCTCGGCCAGCAGGTCGGCGTTGATCGCGGCGGCCGCCCGCAGCCCCGCCGCGGCGGCCGTCACCACCTGGGCCTGGACGTCGGCCGCGTTGCCCGCGACCCAGACGCCGGGGACGGCGGTGGCGCCGTTCTCGTCGGCCGGGATCCGGCTGCCGACCACCTGGCCGGCGAACTCCACGTCCACCGGCACCAGGCCCAGCGCCTCGGCCACCTCGCCGCGGGCGGACAGCCGGGTGGCGACCGCCAGGGCGTCCAGTCCGACCGCCCGGCCGGAGGCCAGCCGGACGCCGGTGAGCGCGTCGTCCGGATCCCCGGAGGTGGTGAGGCCGGCGACCGGGCCGTCCAGCACCGGGATGCCGAGGGCGGCCAGCCGCTCGGCCTGCTCCGGGTCCGGGGCGTCGGCGCCGTGCCGCAGGACCACCACGTCCGCGCTCCACTGCCGCCACAGCTCCGCCTGGTGCCACGCCAGCGGCCCGGTGGCCAGCACGCCGATCCTCCGGTCGCGGACCTCCCAGCCGTGGCAGTACGGGCAGTGCAGCACGTCCCGGCCGAAGCGCTCGGCCACGCCCGGGAGTTCGGGCAGCCCGTCGACCAGGCCGGTGGCCAGCAGCAGCCGGCGGGCCCGGACCGTCCGCCCGCCGTCCAGGTCGACCAGGAAGCCCCCGTCGTCCGCGGCGGCCCCGTCCACGACGGCCCCGGTCACCCGGCCGGTGACGGTCCGGCCGCCGTACCGGGCCACCTCCGCGCGGCCCTCGGCCACCAGACCGGCGGGAGAGACGCCGTCCCGGCCGAGGTAATTGTGCACGTGGCCGGCGGGCGCGTTGCGCGGCTGCCCGGCGTCGACCACCAGCACCGACCGGCGGGCCCTGGCCAGCGCCAGCGCGCCGCTCAGCCCGGCGGCGCCGCCGCCGACCACGACCACGTCGTACATGGTCCGGCCGGGGGTCTCGTCGGGGCTGTCCTGGGGGATCTCACGGGGGGTGCGGTCCATCGCGGGTCTCCGTTCGCCGGTCGGCGGTGCTGCCCGCCGATGGCGACCACGGTGCGCCCGGCATGCCGGGTCGGCAAAGTAATGTTGCCGATATGGCAAAAGAAGACGCAGGGGGAGACGGCGCGGCGGAGGACGACGCCTCGGTGCTGGCCTCGGTCGGCCCGCGGCTGCGGGCGCTGCGGACCCGGCGGGGCACCACGCTGGCCCGGCTCGCCGAGATCACCGGGATCTCGGTCAGCACCCTCTCCCGGCTCGAATCCGGCGAGCGCAGGCCGACGTTGGAACTGCTGCTGCCGCTCGCCCGGGCCCACCAGGTACCGCTGGACGAGCTGGTCGGGGCACCGCCGGTGGGGGATCCGCGGGTGCGGTTGAAGCCGATCCGGAGGCACGGGGCGGTGATCCTTCCGCTGAGTCAGAACCCGGGCGGGCTGCAGGCGTTCAAGATGCTGATCCCGCCCTCGCGCAGCGAGCCCGACCTGCGGACGCACGAGGGGTACGAGTGGCTGTACGTGCTCGTCGGGCGGCTGCGGCTGGTGCTGGCCGAGCACGACGTGGTGCTCAAGGCGGGCGAGGCGGCGGAGTTCGACACCCGGGTGCCGCACTGGTTCGGGAGCACGGGGGAGGCGGCGGTGGAGGTGCTGAGCCTGTTCGGGGCGCAGGGGGAGCGGATGCATGTGCGGGCGCGGCCGAACGGTGGGTGACGCGGGCGTTTCGTCTTTGGTTTTCAGGGGCGCTGTTACGTGAACCGGTCCCCGTCCGGGTGTGCGGGAGTCGTCGGACGGGGACCGGGGTCTGGGGGGCGGGTCAGTCCGGGGCGCCGGTGAGGAGCTGCTCGAGTTCGGCGACCAGGCGGACGGCGGTGGCGCGGCGGTCCGGGCCGAGGCCCGTACGGTCGCCGGGGCCGCCCATCCGGTCGGCGACGATCCGCAGGGCGGCGGCGGCCTGCCGCGCGAACAGGAAGAGCAGGTCCAGTTCGGGCAGGCTGGCGCGGGCCTGCGGCGCCGGGTCGAGGACCTGGAGCACCCCGATCACCCGGTCGCCGTGGATCAGCGGCGCCGCCATCATGGCGTCCGGCACGTACTCGGTGGACCGGGCGAGCGAGCGGTCGAAGGCGGCGCTGTCGGAGAGGTTGTCGACCACCATGGGCTCGCCGGAGCTGGCCACCCAGCCGGCGATGCCCCGGTCGGCCGGGAACCGGCGGCCGACCAGGAACTCCTCGCCCCGGCCGGAGACGGCCTGGAAGACCAGTTCGTGGGCGGACTCGTCGAGCAGGAACACCGAGCTGGCCTGGGCGCCGAAGATCGCGCGGGCCACGTCGACCACCGACTGGAGCAGTTCGCGCGCCGCCGGGTCCGCGTCCGGGACGGGCGTGGCGGGGGATTCGGTTCGCTGGGTCATCAGGCACCTCTGCTGGCGGTCGGACCGACCTGGACGTTGGCCGCGGAAAGGTAGAGCGCGTTCTTCAGCTGGAAGGTGGTCATCCGGGGGTGCGCCGAGAGGATCCGGGCGCACAGGCCGGCGACGTACGGGGTGGCGAAGCTGTTGCCGGTGGTGCGGATGGTGCCGCCGCCCAGCCAGGGCACCTCGACGTTCTGGCCCGCGGCGAAGAACTCCACCGGCGGGTCGGGGTTGTAGAGGTACAGCTCCGGGTCGTCCTCCTGGTGGCTGCCCACCGAGATGACCGAGGCGAACCGCCAGGGGAAGCTCTCCACCGGGGTGTTGTGCGCCGAGGCGACGATCACCGCCCGGTTGAAGTACGCCTCGTCGGCGAGGGCGTGCAGCTCCTCGGCGAACCGGACCCGGGTGGTGGACAGGCTGAGGTTGATCACGTCGAAGCCCTGGCGGACGGCCCAGCGCAGGCCGGCGAGCAGGATGTCCCCGGTGCCGGAGAAGCGTTCGCCGAGCACCCGGACGCTGTGCAGCTCGCAGTCGGGCGCGGTGCGGCGGATGATCCCTGCGCAGGCGGTGCCGTGGCCGCAGGTGTCGCCGGTGTCGGTCTCCCGGACCTCGATGGCGCCGTCCGCGTCCTTGACCACCACCCAGGAGCCGTCCAGCGGGCCGATCATCGGGTGGTCCCGCTCCACCCCGGAGTCCACCACGCAGACCCGGATCCCGCGTCCGGTGCCCGGTGCGGCGGCCCCGGCCGGCGGCGCCCAGCCGGTGTCGGCGGGCACCGGAATGTCCTCGGGGCGTCTGCCCCGCAGGCTCCAGGTGAGACCGCCCGGTGCGGCGCTCGGGGCGGTCCCGGGGGCCGGGGTTGCCGCGGTCGTCATGACGGCTGTTCCTCTCTGTGCGGGTACGGGGCCCGGTCCTGTCCCGCGGCCGGCAGGAACCGGTCGGTCCAGCCAACGCCCGGCAGGTGGCCCTTGGCCGTGAACCGGGCCCGCGCGACGGCGGCCGCGGTGGCCGCCTCCGCGGGCCGGCCCAGCAGCCGCAGGACGTGGGCCCGGTCGAGGGCGGCGTTCCCCTGGAGCACCGGGGAGTCGGTCCGTTCGGCGGCGGCGACGGCCTGGTCGGCCAGCCGCAGGGCGCGTCCGGCGTCCCCGTCGGCGGCGGCCAGCCGGGCCCGCAGGCCGTCCAGGTCCACCGTCTCGGCGTGCGGCCGGGCGCCGCCCGCCTCGGCCGGCGCCAGGGCGTGCCGGGCGGCGGACCACTCCTCGGCGTCCAGCAGCAGCCGGGCGGACTCCAGCGCCACGGTGCCCAGCAGCGCGCCGGCGCCGAGCTCCCGGGCGGCGGCGGCCGCCGCGTCCAACTCCTCGATGGCGCGCGGCCGGTGGCCCGCCAGGGTCTCCACGGTCGCGGCGAACACCGGCAGGAACACCCGCGCCTCGGCGTACCCGAGCTCCCGGGCGAGGCGGCCGGCCTCCGCCAGGCGGTCGCGGGCGGCGTCCGGCTGCCCGTGCAGGGCGAGCAGGATGGCCAGCGGGCAGTTCAGGGTGACCCGGACGGTCCGCCGGCGGCGGCCGTGCTCGGCGAGCAGCGTCCGGCAGCGGGCCACCGCCTGCGGGACGGGCTCCGGGCCGCGCCAGAGCGAGACGCCCATCGCGCCGAGGGCGGCGGCGCGTTCCGCCTCGCCGTCGGCGCGGACCGCGTGGGAGAGCGCCCGGACCAGGAACCGGTCGGCCTCGCCGTGCCGGCCCTGCACCTGGTGGTCCTGGGCCAGCCGCAGGCAGGCCCGGGCCTGGCCGAGGTCGTCGGCGGCGGCCTCGAAGACCGGGAGCAGCGCGCGGGCCGCGGCCGCCGGGGGCTCGGCCTCGCCCGCCCGGCCCGGGCCGGCCAGGGCGAGCCGGGCGTGGGCGGCCTCGACCGGGTCGGCGGCGCCGGCCGCCACCTCGGCCAGCAGGGCCCTGCCCTCGGCGGTCCGGCCCAGGGCGAGCTTCACCTCGCCGAGCCGGCGGGCGGCGCCGAGGCCGGTGGGGGTGTGCGCGGCCGGCGGGTGCAGGGCGAGGGCGCGGGTGAGCAGGTCCTCGGCCCAGGAGAGGTCGGCGCGGGCGAGGGCCTGGCCGCCGGCCCGGGTCAGCGCTTCGGCGGCGGCGGTGCGCAGGCGTTCGGTGCCCTCGTCCAGCAGGCCCAGTTCGCTGCGCAGCCGGTGGGCCCGCTCCAGGTGCCCGCCGACCGCGCCCGCGCCGGCGGCCCGGACCGAGGGCAGCTGGGCGGCCCGCTCGTGCCGCTCGGCCCGCGACCGCTTGGACATGCTCTGGTAGGTGATCTCCTGGACCAGGCCGCTGGTGAACCGGAACGGCAGGCCGCCGCCACCAGGCCCGGGCTCCACCAGCCGGCGGCGGCTCAGCCCGAGCAGCGCCGCCGGGACGGATCCGCCGCGGTCGGCGGCGAGTACGGCCAGCTCGTCGGCGTCGAACTCGCGGCCGACCACCGCGCCCAGGTCCAGGGCCAGCCGCTCGGCCGCCCCCAGGGCGTCGATCCGGGCGCCGAGCAGGGCCTGGACGGTGGGCGGCAGCTCGTCCCGGGACCCGGTCTCGGAGACCGTGGCCAGCAGCTGCTCCAGGTGCAGCGGGTTGCCGCCGGACCGCTCCAGCAGGCTCTCGGGAAGCTCGCCGTGCGTGCCCACCTCGACCAACTCGGCGGCCAGCACCGCGGATTCACGGTCGGACAGGCCGGAGAGCAGCAGCTGCCGCCCGCCCGGCGGGGTGCCGTCCAGGATCTCGGGGCGGGCCAGGCCGAGCATCAGCACGGGGGCCGGGCCCAGGTCGCGGGCCAGCCGGTCGAGCACCTCCAGCAGCACCGGTCCGGCCCAGTGGCAGTCGTCCACCACCAGGACCACCGGCCGCCGCCGGGCCACCGCGGTGAGCACCCGGACCAGGGCCGCGCAGGTGTCCTCCAGCGAGGGGTCGGGGGTGCCGTCGAGCAGCAGGCCGGCGGCGAGCACGGCCAGCGCCTCCGCCAGCGCGGCCCGCTCGTCCGGGTCGATCACCCCGAGCAGGTCGCAGAGCACCTCCGGGTCGGCGGGGCCGCCCCCGGCCTGCCGGTGCCCGAGCAGCGGGGCGACGGCGTCGGCCAGCGGCCGCAGGCTGCCCTGGTCGCCGTACGGGCGGCAGCGGCCGGCGCCGTGCACGGCGGTCCGGGCGGCGGCTCGGTCAAGCCACTCCCTGACCAGCCGGGTCTTGCCCTGCCCGGCCTCGCCGTGGACCAGCAGCCGCTGCGTCCCGCCGGTCACGGCCCGCTCCAACGCGGCGTCCAGCTCGGCGAGTTCGGCGTCCCGGCCGACGAACCGGACGTCGAACCGGCGCAGCAGCTCCGGGGCGTCGTCGCCGAGCCCCAGCAGCCGGTACGCGGTGACCGGCTCGGCCTTGCCCTTGAGGTGGAGCGGCCCGACCTCCTCGACCCGGACGGCGGGTCCGCCGGCCAGCCGGGTGTCCGGGCCGATCAGGATCTCGCCCGGGCCGGCGTTCTGCTCCAGCCGGGCGGCGACGTTGACCACCTCGCCGGAGACCAGCGCCTGCCGCGCGGAGGAGTCCGAACCGGTCACCACCCGGCCGGTGTTGACCCCGATCCGGACGGTGAGCCGGACCCCGAGCGCGGCGTCCAGCTCGGTGTTGAGCCGCTCCAGCGCCCCGACCATGCCCAGGGCCGCGGCCACCGCCCGCCGGGCGTCGTCCTCCCGGACGGCCGGCACGCCGAACACCGCCATCACCGCGTCCCCGATGAACTTCTCCAGCGTGCCGCCGTGCGCCTCGATCTGCTGCCGCATCAGCTCGAAGTAGCGCAGGGTCACCGACCGGAGGGTCTCCGGGTCCAGGCGGCCGGACAGGGCGGTGGAGCCCACCAGGTCGCAGAAGAGCACGGTGACGACCTTGCGCCCCTCCACCGCGGCGGCCGGCCCGGCCGGGGCGCAGGGCGCGCCGCAGGACGGGCAGAACCGGGCGTCGGGGGGCAGCGCGCTCCGGCAGCTGGAGCAGTTCATGGGAACGGGTCCTCGGGGTCGGCGACGACGGCGGGCGGGATCCGGTACGGCGGCGGGCGTACGGGTCCGGTACGGCGGCGGGTCAGAACAGCGCGCCGCCGGCGATCTCCCCGTGCGCCTGCACCTCGGGGCCGACCTCGTCCAGCCGGCCCTTGATGTCGACCAGCACGGCGAGTTCGTGCGGGGTGAGCGCCTGCAGCACCTCCTGCTGCTCCTCGGTGAACGCGTGCACCGCGAAGCCGGCCGCTTCCAGGCTGCGGAGGGTGTTCTCACGGTCCGTCATCTCGTGCCTCCTTCGGTGGGGTCCCCGGGTGCCGGGTCGGCGGCGAGTCCGAGGAACAGGCGGGTGATGCCGTGGGCGGTGTGCAGGGCGCTGAGGCCGATCGCGGCCTCGGCGGCGGCGGTCAGCGGCAGGGCGTCGAGCAGCGCGTCGAGCGCGGCGAGGTGGCCGCCGTCGAGTTCGGCGTGCTCGCGGACGGTCCGGAAGGCGGCCGGCGGCAGCCCGGTCCCGGCGGCCAGCCGGTCGGCCAGCCAGGGCGCGGGGGCGTTGCCCTCCAGGGCCGCGACGTACCCGAGCAGGGCGACCGGGTGGTGGTGCTCGATCCAGTAGTACTGGGCGCCGGCCAGCTCGGCGACGGCCGGCGGCGGGACGGCGGCGAGCAGCTCCGCCGGGTCGGCGCCGGCCGCGGCGAGGTCGGCGAGCAGCCAGTCGTCGTGGCCGCGCTCCTCCTCGGCGTGCTCCCGGAGGTAGCGGCCGAGCGGCCCGGCCACCGGGTCGGCGGGGCCGAGTTCGGCGCACCGTACGGCGGCCCGTTCCATCAGCGGGACGGAGGCCCGGATCAGCTGGTGCATCGCGGCCAGGTAGCGCAGGTACCGGGGGCCGAGCCCGGCGGGCCGCCACAGGGCGTCGGTCGCGGCGGTGACCGCGGGCCGGGCCAGGGCGAGCTTGGCGCGCAGCGCGACGGAAGCGGTGGAGGCGGTGGAGGCGGAGGCGGCGGCGGAGGCGGCGGCGCTCATCGAGGCCCTCCCCCCACGGCGGCGGGCCGGGTCCGCGGCAGGTCCACCAGCGGGGCGTACGCGGCGCAGCCGTGCCGGCCGACCAGCTCCACCGGCCCGGCCTGGTACTGGATGCGGGCGGCCTCCCGGTCGAGCAGCTCGCCGACCGGGCCGGCGCCGTCGCGGACCGCCCCGGCCGTGACGGCGGGATGTCCGGGGAGGTCGCGGCAGCCGGCACAGTAGCCGGCCGGGGCGGCCCCGGGACCGTAGCGGGCGTAGAGGTGGGCCGGGCCGACGGCGCGGATCAGGCGCAGCACCGGCGAGGCGAGCGTGCGGGACCGGACGGTCGCCCAGTCGTCCTCGGCGATGTGGCCGAGCCGCAGGTGGGCGGGGGCCGGGCGGCGGTCCACGGCCTGCTGGTTGCAGCAGGCGAGGACGGTGCCGTCGAAGGCGACCACCGGCCAGGCGGCCATCGCGCAGGGCAGCGCCCGGTCCGGGTCGGCGGCCGCGGCGGTCCGCCCGGCGGCGGCCCAGCCGGCGGCGCGGCCGACCGCACGGACCTCGTTGACCAGCATCGGCACCCGGTCGTCGAACTCCCGCCGGATCGCGGCGGTGACCTCGGCCAGGTACGGGTCCCCGGCGCCGGTGCCGGTGAGGTGGAAGCTGGCCGGGACACCGGCGTCCAGGACGCGGTGGACGGCCCGGAACACCTCGGCCCGGGAGACCTCCCGCTCGTGGAAGGCGTCCAGGCTGGCGGAGAAGTGGTCGGCGGCGGTGACCGCCCGCAGGATCCGGGCCGGGATCCGGCCCTCGCGGGCGAAGAACATGCCGCTCAGCAGGGCGGTCCGGGTGCCGGCGGCCCGGGCCGTGGCGGCGCACTCGGCGGCCAGCTCGGGCCGCAGCAGCGGTTCGCCGCCGGTGAGCATCACCAGCTCAGGACGGTCCTCGGCGGTGAACGTGCCGAGGAAGCGCAGCAGGTGGGAGCCGTCCGGCTCCTCGCCGGCCATCGTGGAGGAGGTGGAGCAGTGGGCGCAGCTGAGCGGGCAGCGGCGGGTGAGGGTGAGCAGCAGGCCCGCGCCGGGGACGGGGCGCAGTCCGACGAGTTCGGCCAGCTCCACGCGACTCCACCCCCCTCGGCCTCTCGCGGCCGCCGGTCGGCGGCCGTCCCCGCCAGCCTCCCCGGGCGGGGTTGGGATCGGGTTCGCGACCGGTATGCGAGCGGTATGTCCGCAGGCGGGGACCGGTCCGCGGGTCAGGCGGCGGCCTCCGCCGCCCGCTCCCGGGCGTACAGCTGGACCAGCCGCGGCATCGAGTACCGCACCGCGTGGGCGGTCACCTCCTGCTCGGGGGAGCTGACCGCGCCCGACTCGATCAGCCGCTCCAGCTCCCGCAGCGCCGGACCCCGGTCGCAGCCCAGCGCCGCGGCCGCCTCGTCCAGCGAGAACGGCTCCGCCAGCGGCAGCCGCCGCCCCAGCCGCAGCAGCACCGCGCGGCGCGGCTCGGCCAGGTCGTGCCAGCACGACGCGAGACGGGGCCGCACCGCCACGTCGCCGACCGCCAACTCGTCCAGCAGCATGCCGGGTTCGGCCAGCCGGTCGGCGTACTCCGCCAGCGGCAGGTGCCGCAGCACGGCCAGCCGCATCCCGCTCACCCGCACCGCCAGCGGCAGCATCCCCACCGCCTCGACGATCCGCTGCGCCGCCGCCGGGTCCGCCACCACCCGGGCCGCGCCGACGGTCCGGCCCAGCAGGTCCAGTGCCTCCTCCTCGGTGAACGGCGGCACCTCCATCCGCAGCACCGGGTCCAGGCCCGCCAGCGCCGTCCGCGAGGTGACCACCGCGGCGCTGCGGCCCGTCCCCGGCAGCAGGGCCCGGACCACGGTCTCGTCCGCCGCGTCGTCCAGCACCAGCAGCAGCCGCCGCTCGGCCAGCAGCGCCCGCAGCGCCGCCGCGGCCTGCCGGGGGTCGTTCGGCACCCGTCCCGCCAGCCCGCAGGTCACCACCAGCTCGTCCACCACCTCGCTCCAGCGGCGCGGGGTGCCGTCCTCCGCCCGCAGCGCCACCATCAGCCGGCCGTCCGGGAACTCCTCGCGCAGCCGGTACGCCGTCTGGACCGCCAGCGAAGTCTTGCCCACCCCGGCCGGACCGGTCAGCACCACCGCCCGCCCGCCGCCCCGGCGGAGCACCGCCGTCAGCCGGTCCAGCTGCTCGGTCCGGCCGGTGAAGTCCGCCGTGTCCGGCGGCAGCAGGGAACCCAGCCGGCCCCCCGACCCCGAGGACCCCGCCGGGGCCGCCGGGCCCTCCTCCAGCACCGACCGGTACAGCGCCGTCAGCTGCGGGCTGGGCGTCAGGCCCAGCTCCCGGGCCAGCAGCTGCCGCAGCTCCTCGTACGCGGCCAGCGCCTCGGTCCGCCGCCCCGAGCGGTGCAGCGCCGTCATCCGGACCGCCTGCAGCCGCTCGCGCAGCGGATGCCGCTCCGCCACCTCGCGCAGCCGGTCCGCCACCACGGGCGCCCGGCCCAGCGCCAACTCCGTCTCCGCCCAGTCCTCGTGGACCGCGACGCAGCGCGACTCCAGCCGCTCCGCCTCGGCCCGCAGCTGCGGCGAGCCGTGCAGGTCGGCCAGCGGCGCCCCGTGCCACAGGTCCAGCGCCCGGCCGAGCAGCCCCGCCGCCCGGTCCCGCTCCCCGGCCACGGCCGCCGCCCGCCCGGACCGGGCCAGCTCCCGGAACCGCAGCAGGTCCAGCTCTTCCGGGGCCATCCGCAGCAGGTAGCCGCCCGGCTGGTGCACCAGCCGGCCCGGGTCCTGCTCGCCGCCCAGCAGCCGGCGCAGCGCGGAGGCGTACACCTGGAGGTTTTTGCGGGCCGTCCGGGGCGGCTCGTCGTTCCACACCGCGTCGGTGAGGAGGTCCACCGGGACGGGGGTGTTGGCGTGGCACAGCAGCAGGGCGAGGACCAGCCGCTGCTTCAACGGGCCCAGCGGCAGCGGCCGCCCGTCGGCCTCGGCGCCCAGCGGGCCCAGCACGGTGAAGCGGAGCGCGGGGCGCTCCGGTGCGGATCCGTGTTCTTCCCCAGCCATCGCGTCTCGCCTCCGGTGCCTGTTCGGCCGGTGGAGCCCGAGCGCTCCACCGGCACCCCAGATGCTTCCGGCACCCACCCCGTCCGGGCATCGGGACGCACCCCGCAGGTTCCCGCCCACCCACCCCCGTGATCTTGGGTGTCCCCACCCATGTACGCACCCATGGACACGCCGACGCCGCGCACCCGGCGCCTGCCGCACCCGCGCCCGCGCCGGAACGCGGGTCAGGACTCCCGGGGCAGCGTCCAGGCCGGGGAGTCGGCGGGTGGCGGCGGGGTGATCCGCCAGGTGCTGCGGTCGGGGTACTCCTCCCAGTACGCCACCACCGTGCCGTCGTTGCTGCCGTCGGTGTAATAGAGACCGTGCGCCCAGTACTCGGCATCCTCGTGGCACATCAGGTCGGGGTACGGATCGAACTTCTGGTCTCCCCAGGCGTGGTTCACCCGGGCCACCGCCTCGGCCCGGGAGATACCGAAGCTCTGGAGCACGTCGGCGATCGCGGAGAAGAACCCCAGCATCCCCTCGTCCGCTTCCATGAGGAACTCGCTCACCGTCGGTGGTGCCTTCCTGCGTAGCCGTTGGACAGCAGGTCGATGCCCGGCTGCTCGTTGCGGTGGTGGGCAAGCAGCCCGCCGGGGACGGTGGCGGCACGGGCATGGTGGGCTCCGGGAGTGGTTGACGTGCCAACCAGTCCCGGAGCCCACGCCGGAACGCGGGTCACGACTCCCGGGGCAGTGTCCAGGCCGGGGAGTCGGCCGGCGGTGGCGGCTTGATCAGCCAGCTGCTGCGATCGGCGTCCTCGTCCCAGTAGGGCACCGGCCTGTTGTCGTTCCTGCCGTTGTCGTAGTAGAAGCGGTGCGCCCAGTACTCGGGGTCCTCGTGGCAGACCAGGTCCGGGTAGGGCTCGAACTCCACACCTTCCCAGGCGGCGTTGACCCGGGCCACGGCCTCGGCCCGGGAGATGCCGAACTTCTGGAGCTCGTCGGCGATGTCGGAGAAGTACTCCTGCATCCGCCGGTCCGCTTCGAGACGGAATTCGCTCACCGTCGTCGGTTCCTTCCCACGTATCCGTTGCTGAGCAGATCGACGCCCGGCTGCTGGTGGAAGGCTATCTGGTGGCCGCCGAGTTCCATCGGGTCACCGCGTCGCCACTCCTTCAGGTTGAGCAGCATCGGGCCCTCGACGTGGTCGTGGTTGTGCATCCGGCTGCCGTTGCGGTCGTTGCGGTGGCGTGTGATGAAGTCGACGATCTCGTCGTCGTCGTTGAACCGCCGCCCGTTCAATGCCTCCAGCTCCGAGCGGGAGACCTGGAAGTGCAGTACCGCCGGCCCGCCGGAGCCCGGTTCCCGCCCCTGGCGGCGGGCCCAGCGGTGGGCCTGGTCGCGGTCGTCGGTGACGTAGAAGCCGCCGTGGCCGAAGTCCATCGCGCGGGGGTCGAACCGGGGGTTGATGCCCAGGTTCTCGATGCTGGTGGCGCCGTTCCCGTTGGTGCCGTGGTACAGGTCGATCATGTCCGGGTCGAGACCCAGCGGGTCCGAGATCCGGCGCGGGTCGAGCACGTACCCGTACGGGTTGGGGCCGCCGCCCAGCCCGAGCGGGTCGGGGCTGAGATAGCGGGCGGTGGCGGGGTCGTAGTACCGGAAGACGTTGTAGTTCAGTCCGGTCTCGGTGTCGTGGTACTGCCCGGGGAAGCGCAGTGGGCAGTCGACCTCCTCGACCGCGCCGGGCAGCGGGCTGCCCCACAGCGTGGTGCGCTGCTGCCAGCGCACGGTGCCGTGCTCGTCGACCAGCTCGGTCGGGGTGCCGACCAGGTCGGTGACGATGGCGTGGAAGCGCCGGTCGATCTCGTGCTGCGGGGCGTCGGCGGCGGGCATCAGCCAGTCGGTCTGGGTGAGCGGGCGCTGGCCGCCGGGCGTCCACTCCCAGACGGTGACCTGCTGTCCGGGCCGGTCGGCGCGGGTCCGGACCTGCTCGACCAGCAACTCGTGCGCCCAGGTGAAGACCGTCTCGTCGAGCACGGTGGCCCGGTCGGCGGCCAGCAACTGCTTGCCGCGCCGTCGGCCGAACGGATCGTAGCGGTAGCGGGCCAGGGTTCCGTCCGGCAGTGCGACCGACGTGAGCTGGTCGTGCGAGTCCCAGGTGTAGTGCCAGGTGAGTTCGCCGCCGGAGAGCAGCCGTCGGACGCGGCGCACCAGCCGGCCCTGGGCGTCGTACTCGTACGAGGTCCCCCCGGCCCGCCTCAGCTGTCCGCCGTCCACCGCGAACTCGCCCTGGTCGTCGCCGGTGTGCGGCAGTTGGACGCCGACCAGGTCGCCGGCCCGGTCGTAGAGGTAGCCCTCCTGCCAGTTCGCGCCGGTCAGGGCGGTGATCCGGCCGCGGCCGTCGAGCCGGGTGGTGCGGGTGCCGAGCAGGTGGTCGGTGGTCCCGGCGAGCGCGCCGTCCGGGCCGAAGGCGTAGTCCTGACTGCTCAGCACCCGGCCGTCCGCGCGGACCTGCTGGCCGGTGAGGCGGTCCAGGCCGTCGTACCGGCGGTCGAACACCACCTGCCCGCACTCGCGGCGCACCTCGCGTCCGGCCCGGTCGTAGTGGAAGCGCAGCTCCCCGCCGGGCCCGGTCAACGTCTCGGGGCGGCCGATCGCGGTGTACGTCCACCGCGACTCGGCGCCGCCAGGGGTGCGCCGGCCGGTCCGGCGGCCGAGCAGGTCGTACGAGAAGGTGGTGACCCGGCCCTCGCACTCCTCGGCGATCATCCGGCCGACCGGGTCGTAGCTGCGGCGCACCCCGGTCCGCCCGTCGCCGGCGGTCAGCACGCGGCCCGCGCCGTCGTAGGTGAAGGTGATGGTCCGGCCGTCGGCGCGCAGTTCGACGGTGCGGCCCTGGGCGTCGCGGATGTACTCGACCCGCTGCCCGGCGGCGTTGGTGCGGGCGGTGAGAGCGCCGGTCAGGTCGCGTTCGTAGGTGACGGTGCGGCCGGCGAAGTCGGTCTCCTCGATCACCTCGCCGGTCGGGTCGTGCCGGTAGGTCCAGCGGGCGCCGGCCGGGTTGGTGACGGCGACCAGCCGCAGCTGGCCGTCGTACTCGAAGGTGTAGCGGTCTCCCGCGGGGCCGGTGCGGGCGTGGACCTTGCCGAACGGGCCGTACTCGGCGCGGGTGACGCCGCCTGCCGGGTCCCGGTACGTGATCACCCGGCCCTCGGCGTCGTGGGTCCATTCGTGCCTGGCGCCGTCCGGGCCCTGCCGCCAGGCCGGGCGGCCCTCCAGGGTCCAGCCGAAGGAGGTGGTGTTGCCGAGCGTGTCGGTGACCGTGCTGAGCCGCCCGAATGCGTCGCGCGTGGTGTGGCTCGCGGCCCCGTTGGATTCGGTCAGCGAGGTGGTCAGGCCGGCCGCGTCGTAGGTCACCCGGCTGACGTTGCCGAGCGCGTCGGTCACCTCGACGGGCCGGCCGCGCTCGTCGAAGGCGTACGCGGTGCGGGCGCCCATCGGGTCGACGGTGGCGACGGTGTTGCCCTGCTCGTCGTACTCGTAGTGCCACCGGGCGCCGTCCATCGCGGTCAGCTCGGTGACCTGGTGCCGGTCGTTGTAGCTCGCGCTGCTGGTGGTGCCGTCGGGCAGGGTGGAGACGGCCAGGTTGCCGTCCTCGTCGTAGGTGAAGCTGCTGGTGCGGCCGAGCGGGTCGGTGCGCGACAGCAGGCTGCCGTAGCGGTCCCACTGGAAGGTGGCGACGGCGCCCTGCGGGGAGGTCTCGCGCTCCAGCCGGCCCGCCTCGTCGAACTGGTAGACGGTCCGGTGGCCGACCGCGTCGGTCATCGTGGTGACGCGCTGCTCGGTGTCGTAGGCGAACACCGCGTCCAGGTAGCCGCCGTCGCCCCGGGTCTGGACGCAGCGCCCGGCCCGGTCGTAGACGTAGCGGTAGCGGTAGCCGACCCGGTCGGTCCAGCCGGTCAGCCGGCCCTCGCCGTCGTAGGTGAGGCTCATGGCGAGCCGGGAGGAGTCGGTGACGGTGGCGAGGTGGCCGTTGCCGTCATGGCCGAACCGGACCAGCTCGACCGGCTCGCCGCCCTCACCGCCCTCGGCCCCTTCGCGGGGCAGCAGGGCGAGCGCGGTGATCCGGTGGCCCTCGGTGCTGATCCCGATCCGGTAGCCGCCGCTGTGCCGCACCTCGACCGGGACACCGCCACGGCCGTACAGCACCTCCACGGTGTGCCCGTTGCGGTCGGTGACGGCGCGCAGCGGCAGCTGCAGGGTGCCGGCCGCCCGGGCGTGCGGACCCGCACCCTCGGCGGGCACGGCGAAGTGCCGGGTGAGGCCGGTGTGAGGGTCGGTGATCCGCATGCCGCCGCCCGGGGTACCGTCCCAGAACAGCGGCCAGCGCGGTCCCTCGACCGGCTGGACGGCGGCGCCCGGCTCGGGCACCGGATAGCTGAGCATCATGCCGTCCTCGGCGGCGAACAGCACGCCCTCGCCGTCGAGTTCGATTCGCTGGTCCAGCGTGGACGCCCAACTCGGGCCGTACCAGCCGCCGATCCGGTAGCTGGACAGGTGGGTACGGGCGAGGACCAGCGGCAGCGCGGCGTCGAGGCCCACGTCGGTCTGGGAGAAGATCACGTCGCCGGTGGCGATGTCCACCGGGTCGCTCTTGACCGGGCGGGCCGTCAGCGGCTTGCCCTGCACCTTGGGGTTGGTGCTGTTGGGCCGCATGGCCGGCGGCCTGGGCTTGGGCGGTGGACCCGGCTTGGGCGGGGTGGGCTTGGGCGCGCCGCCCGAGCCGCCGCCCAGGATGGAGGCGTAGCTGGGCTTGCCGCCGCCGGGGCCGCCGGGCGTGCTCTTGCCGCCGGTGATCTGGCTCAGCGTGCGGGTCAGCTCCTGCTCGTGTTCCCGGTGGTTGGCGCTGGTCTTCTTCAGGCCGGTGCCGACGTCGTCCAGGTGCTTGCCGAGCGCCTTCTGGCCCTTGGTGAGGCTCTCCATCAGCTGCTCGACACCGGCCTCGGCGGCCTGCGCCAGCCCGCCCTTGCCCTTGGTGCGGCCGAAGTGGTGGCGGGCCCGGCCGAGATGGGTGTCGCCGGAGCCGGTGAGTTTGCCGGATCCGAGCTTGAAGTGCTCGGCGAGCTTCTCGGTCTCCTCGTGACTGTGCTTGAACCCGTCGCTCATGCCGTCGCCCCCGTACCGCGGTTGATGCCGATCTGTCCCAGCGAGTCGTCCGCGCCGTCCTTCAGGCCCTGCTCGCCGGCCTTGCCGATCCGGCCGAGGTCGACGCCGTCGCCCATGCCCAGGGCCTGCTCGCCGAGCTGCAGGACCAGTTCGCCGGCCATGCTGCCGAGCGCGCTGATGATCGGCCCGGTGGCCATCGAGATCAGCTGGTCGACGATCTGCTCCTCGGCCTCCTTGAGCAGCCTTCTGACGATCACCCGGGTGGCCTGGGTGGCGCCGATCGCGCCCGCCTCGGACAGGCCGAAGGTGAACGGCGCGGCCGCCTGTGCGGCGATCACCTCGGCGGCCAGGATGCCCAGCTGGACGATGGCCGCCACCTTGGCCCCGGTGATCACCACCGCGACGCCGTCCAGCACCGTGCCCACCAGGCGGCAGCCCTCGGCGAGTTGGTGGATGTGGGTGCCGTTGACCTTCCCCCAGTGCGCCTGGAAGGCGTCCAGCGCGGCGCCCGCGTTCTCCCCGGCCATCTGCTCGACGGCCTGGTGCAGGTCGTTCCGGTGCTGGTCGATCTCTTCGGCGAACTGCCGTACCGCGTCGGCCATTTCGCGGTAGTCGTCCTCATCGACATTGGGCCAGTCGACCCCGATGAGGTCCAGGATCCATGCCAGCTCGTCGGGCAGCACGACGCCCATCGAAAACCCCCGCCCTCAGTACCCGATAGAACTCCCACCCGACCATAGCCGACCGGGGTGTGAGGCGGGCGTGGCGTCCTCGTGCGATGCGCCACCGCGGAACGCCCAGGTCAGTGCGCGTACTCCGCGGCGAGGCGGCCGAGGGCGACACGGTCGGGGAGGCCGGTCTTGCGGAGCAGACTGGCGATGTGTTTCTCCACGGTGCGGGGGGAGATCGAGAGACGGCGGCCGATGTCCTGGTTGCCGGGGCGTTCGACGAGCAGGGCGAACACCTCGTACTCGCGGAGGGTGACCCCGAGCGCCCGCAGGCCCGCCGGGATCCGGTCCCGGCCGCTGCGCCGCTGCCCGACGCTCGCCCCCTCCTGCCGCAGCAGCGCCCGGCAGGCTCCCGCCACCGACGGTGCCCCGATGCCGTGGAAGTGGTCCTCCGCGGCGCGCAGCCACACCAGCGGTTCGCCCCAGCCGTCGGCCAGCGCGGCCTCGGCGACCAGCCGCAGTCCGAGGTGGGCGCCGGTGGGGAAGAGCGCGGCGGCGGCCCGGACGGCGTCGACCAGGTCGGCGGCCTCCTCGGCCCGGCCCTCCCGGCCGAGCAGGACGGCGTCGGTGAGCCGCAGGAACTGCCGGTTCCAGGCCAGGGCGGCGGCGGGCGCCTGGGCGGCGGCCTCGTAGGCGGGCCGGCCGGCCCGTCCGGCGAGGACGTCGAGCAGCGGGCGCAGCCCGTACCGGCCGGCCAGGTAGAAGACGCTGGGGTGCTGCTCCTCCCAGGCGCCGGCGGCGGCGAGTTCGGCCTCGGCGCGGCCGCGGTCCTCCTCCAGGAGGGCGCAGACCGCCCGGCAGAGGCCGAACATCACCGGGGTGAGGATGGACTCCTCGCCGCCGGCGCGGCGGAAGGCCAGCAGCTCGCGTTCCATCTCCCGGCGGGCGCCGCGGTGGGCGGCCAGGGTGGCGGAGGTGAGCAGCAGGTAGCGGTGGGTGGCGAGGTTGCGCATCCGGGCGGTGGCGTCCCGGCAGCGGTCGATGATCTCGCGGGCGGCGGCGGGACGGCCGCCGAGGACGGCGTGCAGGGCGAGGAACCCCTCGGTCTGCTGGGCGAGCAGGATGGCGCCGACGCCGCGGGCGGCGTCCCGGGCCTGTTCCAGCCCGCGGGCGTCGCCGGTCCGCAGGAAGGCGTTGGCGCCGAGGCGGACCAGGGCCTCCACCCGCCAGACGGGCAGCGCGTGCGCCTCGGCCACGGCGAGCATCCGCTCCAGGCAGCCGTCGGCGTCGTCGAAGCCGCGTTCCCGGGCGAGCAGGGCGAGCAACTGCCAGGCCTGGCAGGCGAGCACGGGCAGGTCGGAGCGTTCGGCGACCTCGGCGGCGTGCCGGGCGGACCGTTCGGCGTCGACCGGCGGGCCGCCCTGGCCGGGCAGCAGGGCCAGGTAGCCCTCCACCACGGTGAGGGCGGCGAGTTGGGCCGGTTCGGCGTCCGGGGGGAGCAGAGCCCGGGCGGCGGCGACCTGGGCGACGGTCTCCGGGCCGCGTTCGGCGATGACGCTGGCCCAGGCGAGCCGGGTGTGCAGGGCGACCCGGCGGTCGGCGCCGAGGGCGGCCTTGCCGGCGGCGGGCAGGGCGTCGCCCAGGGCCAGCGCCCGGTCCAGCTGCCCGGCCTCGACCAGGGCGAACAGCAGGGACTCGGCGATGCCGGTCCGGTCCGCCTCGGCGGCGAGTTCGTGGCCGCGCTCCAGCATCTGGACGGCGGAGCCGGAGGCACCCGCGGCGAGGGCCTGCCGGCCGGCCTCGGCGTACAGCCGGGCCGCGCCGGCCCGGTCGCCGGCGGCCTCCAGCAGCCGGGCGCCGAGCTGGCAGCGCTCGTCGGACAGGCCGGGATCGGCCCGGTGCAGGGCGGCGGCGGTCTGCCGGGCCAGGGCGGACCGTTCGGCGGGGGTGACGGTGGCCAGCAGCGCCTCGACGGTGAGGGCGTGCCGGAAGGCGTACCGGCCGGGTTCCTCCTGGTCGGGGACGACGAACCCGGCGTCCACGGCGGCCCGCAGCAGGGCGAACAGCCGCCGGTCCGCGTGCCCGGAGACCAGCTGCACGTCGGAGGCCGAGAACCGGTCGCCGAGGGTGGCCGCCAGCAGCAGGAACTCGCCGGCCTCCCGGCCCAGCTGGTCGACCCGGTGGACATGGTGGCGGACCACGGCGGCCGGGACGGTGGCCGCCGGGTCGCCGACCAGCGCCCACCCCCGGCCCTCCGGCCGGAGCGAGCCCGAGCCGACCATCTCGGCGAGCAACTCCTCCACCAGGTACGGGTTGCCGCCCCCGCCGCCGGCCAGCCGCTCCACCACCGGCTCCGGGACGTCCCCGGCGCCGACGCCCAGGCAGCCCGCGGCGATCGCCCGGACCTCCGCGGCGCCCAGCGGGCCGAGCCGCAGCGCCGTGGCCACCCGGCGCCGCTCGGCGGCGTGCACCAGGTCGAGCGCCTCACCGGGCTCCGGCCGCAGGGTCGCCACCAGCAGCACCGGCAGCCCGGCCAGGTTGTCGACCAGGTACTCGACCACGGCGACGGTCTCGGAGTCCGCGTCGTGCAGGTCCTCCAGGGCCAGCACGCAGCCGCCCTCCCGGCCGAGCACGGCGAGCAGCCGCAGCAGCGCCTCGGCCAGCTCCACCACGTTCTCCGGGTGGCCCTGAACGCCGGGCCGCCGCCACTCCGGCACGATCCTGGCCAACGCGGGTCGGTACGGCTCCAGTTCGGCGTCCTCGGGCGGGCCCGTGGTGCGGAACCGGGAACTCACCGCCTCCACCAGCGGGCGGAACGGGGTGCCGGCGCCGGTGGCGCTGCCCCGGCCGCGCAGCACCGGCAGGCCGAGATCGGCCGCCCGCTCCAGGGTGTCGCCGACCAGACGGGACTTGCCGATCCCGGCCTCGCCGAGTAGGAACAGCGCCTGCCCGCACCTCCGCCGAAGCTCCGTCATCGCGCGTTCGAGCAGCGCGATTTCGGAGTCACGCCCCACGGTGAACGGCGAAGTCGTACGCATGCCCGCAGGCTATTCGATCACTCTGACGGCCGGAAGGGCGCGTGAGGGGCGCCCTGCCGGGCTCAGGCGGCCTCCTCGGTCGCCATCAGGGTGATCGAGACCGTCGTCCACGGACAGTCGCTCTCCCACGGGCTCGCGGACAGCAGGCCGGCACGGCGGCCCAGGCCGCCGGCGGTCAGCAGCCGGATCTCGCCCGCCGGGTGCGCCGGGGCGTCCGCCGTCCGGTCCTCGGAACGCTTCCGCTGGTGGACCAGCTCCACGGTGTCCATCGTTCTTCCTCTCCCTCCGGTCACGGAGTCCCTGTCGACGTCCGTGCTCCACCCGGTGACCGCATCAGCAGCACCGAATCCGTTCGGCCGGGGAAGCCCAGCCGCAGCAGTCCGAGGCCGATCCCGGCCCGTCCGGTCAGCAGCCCGGGGACGGCCAGCCCGCCGGGCGTGCCGCAGCGGCCGGCGCCGCCGTCCGGGCCGGGCAGGGCCGCCGCCAGCGGCCCGCGCGGGCGCGGACCGTCCGCCCGGCCCGCGGGGGCGGCCGCCGAGCCCAGCAGCTCGCGGACGCCCGCCTCGCCGTGGCACGGGCTCAGATCGGCCAGCGGGGCGCCGGCGGCCGCCGCCCGGGCGGCCTCGCGGGCGAACCTGGCCAGCCCGGGGTCGGCCATCGCGGCCGGGCTGTCCGCCACCGCCAGCGCCACCCCCGTCCGGCCCTCGCACCAGGAGTCCCCGGCCGGCCCGGCGGCCACCGCCCGGCGCAGCGCGGCCAGCCCGGCCTCCCGGTACGGCGCGCCGCCCGGCGCCGGTGTCGCGGCGAAGGCGAGCAGCGCCCAGCCGACCCCGGCCGCGCCGCCCGCGAAGGAGCCCTGGGCCGGCAGCGGCCGCTCCAGCAGCAGCGCCGCGCAGGTCCGGGCGCCGCGCAGCGCCCCGGCCGAGCCGGTGGCCCGGTGCACCGCCAGCAGCGCCGCCAGGGCGCCGGCCGTCCCGTCCCGCAGCGCCGTGGACTCCTCCGCCCCGGCCGCGGCCACGGTCAGCTCCACCGCGGGCTCCAGCAGGGCGCGCAGACCGGCGTCGTCCAGCAGCACGGCCACCGAGGCCAGCGCGTACGCCACCCCGCCCAGGCCGCAGAACGCCCCGGAGCCCACCGCACCCACCCCGTCGGCGGGCCGCAGACCGGCCAGCCGCTCCAGCAGCTCCGGGACCGGCCGCAGGGCGAGGCGGGCGGTCTCCGCGTACCGGGCCTCGCCGGTGAGCGAGGCCAGCTGGGCCAGGAACAGGGCCGGGCCCGGGTAGCCGCAGGCCAGGTCGGCGCCGGCCGGGGCGAGCCGCCAGTACCGCTCGCCGAGCAGGTCCAGGCCCAGCCAGTTGACGCGGTCCGGGCCGCGGTGGGCCTCGCCGACCAGGCGGTCGCCGAGCGTCCGGGCGGCGGCCAGCAGCCGCTCGGGATCCACCGGCCCAAGGTCGCCGCCCGCCGGTGCCGGGCCGGAGACGGTGTGGGCCGGGGCGGCGGAGCGGCCGGCCAGCGCGGCGCGGACGATCCACTCCTGCCGCTCCAGGTCCCGGGGCCCGAGGGCGGCCAGCCGCTCGGCGACCCGGTCCAGGCCCGTCCGGCCGAGCGCCCCGGGGAAGCGCCGGCCGCGCCCGCTCCACAGGTCGGCCGAGCCGGGGCGGGCGGTGAACAGCGGGATGTCGCCGTCCCGCAGCTCCGCCGCCTCCTCGGCCAGCAGCCAGCCCAGCCCCGGGTCGCCGAACCCCGGCGCGCCGAGCAGCTCCAGCAGACCCTCCCGCTCCTCGGCGCCGCGCAGCGCGTCCGGGTGGGTGGACTCCTCCAGCAGCGTCCAGTACACCTGCGTGGCGCGGGCCACCACCCGCACCTCGTCCGCCCGGAACAGCCGGGCCAGCAGCCCGTCCTCGCCGAGCAGCTCCTCCCGGCCCGCCAGCAGCACCCGCCAGCCCGCCCGGAAGCCCGCCAGCAGCGCCTCCTGGTACGCCGCCGGATCCGGGAGGCGGCCGTGCAGCACCGGGCGGTTGGCCGCGCCGGCGGCGGCGTGGGCCCGACGGACCAGGTGCATCCGGTCGGTGCCGGCCTCCGCCCAGTCCACCACCTCCACCGGGGTGGCGCCGCCCGCGTCCCCGCCGAGGCCCGACACGTCCCTGGCACTGTCCTCACCGAGCAGCAGGGTCGGCAGCAGGCCCGTCCGGTGGACCGAGCCCGCCAGCGCCAGCGCCGCCGGATCCACCGGCCCGCTCGGCCGCCGGGACAGCGCCGGCGGATGGAACAGCGTCTCCACGTCCACCGGCACCGGCTGGTCGCCCGCCGCGATCAGGTTCTCCAGGTGCAGGTCGGTGGCGTCCAGCACGTACAGCAGGGCGAGCAGCGCCCCCTGCCGGCGGTAGAACCGGTCCACCGCCGCCTCGTCGGCGCAGGGCCCGGCGGCGACGAACTCCACCCAGCCGTACCCGGACCGGGCCAGCACCGCCGGGGTCCGCAGCCGTGGCGCCCCCGGCCGGGCGCCGAACCAGGCCACCAGCGCGCCGAGGTGGGCGTGCGCCTCCATCGGCCGCGGCTTGTACACCACCCGGGCCCCGCCGGCGAACCGCAGCACCGCCACGCTCCGCCCGCCGCGGTGCCCGTCGCCGGAGGTCCGCTCCACCGCCACCAGCCGGCCCGGATCGGCGCCGCCCAGCAGCCCCGCCACGATGCCCTCCCGGTCGGCCGCGAACCGCTCCAGCAACTCGCCGAGGGCCGCCGCCGCGTCCAGACAGGTCCGGGCCAACAGCCGGGCCAGCACCGGGTACTCGGCGAGCAGCGCGGCCGAGCCGGCCCGCCCGCCGACCAGCCGGAGGAAGGAGCGGAACCGGGCCGCCGGATCCCCGCCGGACAACCGCCCCGCCGCCCCGGCCGCATGGAGCTCCAGCACCAGCGTCCGCGCCGCCCGCCGGGCCAGCTCCGCGGTCAGCCGGTCCACGAACGCGGCCCGCAGCGCCGCGAGTTCGGCCCGCGCACCCGGCAGGTCCGTGGGCAGCAGCGCCCCGGCCCGCTCGGCGAACGGCCGCAGCACCGACCGGAACCCGCTCGTCCCCGGCAGCGGCCCCGCGGCCACCGGCTCCGGGACCTCCGGCAGACCCGCCAGCACCCCCTCGCAGAACGCCGCCCAGTCCGGCGGCGCGGCGCACGGCGGCTCCGCCGCGGCGACCCCCGGTCCCCACCAGGCGTCCGCCGCGGCCCGCTCGAAGGGGGTCGCTCGCATACCGATCACAGGGTCGAAGCGTGTCAGCCTGCACCCCATCACCACAAGACCCCTTCGGAATCCCTACGCGCCGAACACCCGTCAGAGCGGCCTCGCGGGACGGAAGTTACGTACCGATCCCCCACGCCGGGGCTCCATCGCGGCCCGGATGATCGACCCGCGGCCGGGCCCGAGGCCCTGCGGCGGCCGTCCCCCGACACCCCGGCGAAGGAGCGAGGATGCCCCGGACGCACCCGGCGGACCGGCCCGCCTTCACCCCGCCGCCCTGGGCCGTGACCCCCTTCCCCGACCTTGACCTCGGCGCCGACGCGGACCCGGGACCGCAGCCCGCCCGGGCCACCGCCGTCCTGCTCCACGACCGGTACGAGGTCCGCACCGCGCTGCGCCACTCCTACCGCGGCGGCGTCTACCGCGGCACCGACCGCAGGACCGGCCGGGAGGTGCTGGTCAAGGAGGCCCGTCCGCACGTCGGCGCCGCCCTGGACGGCACCGACGCCACCGACCTGCTCCGCCACGAGGCCGCCGCCCACGACCGGCTCGCCGAGGCCGGGCTCGCCCCGCGCACCCTCGACCTCTTCGAGCAGGGCGGCAACCTCTACCTGGTCCGCGACCACGTCCCCGGCACCGACCTGCGCCGGCGCACCGAGCCGGTCGGCGACCCGGCCCTGCCCGCCCTGATCGAGCGGCTCGCCGACCTCGTCCTGCGGGTACACGACCTCGGGCTGGTGCTGCGCGACCTCCACCCCGGCAACGTCATCGCCACCCCAGACGGGGACCTCCGGCTGATCGACCTGGAGGCCGCCGCCCGCCCCGGCGACCCGGTCCGGACCGTCCGCACCGAGGGCTACACCGCCCCCGAGACCGCCGGCGCCGGGCCGCTCGCCCCCGCCCCCGGCCCCGAGGCCGACCTCTACGGGCTCGGCGCCGTCCTGTTCCACCTGCTCACCGGCGCCGAACCGGCCCTCGCCCCCGACCGCCCCGCCCTGCGCGGCAGTGAGGAACGGCACGCCGCCCTGCTCGCCGGCGCCCTCGCCGACCGGCCTGCCCTGCGCCCGTACCAGGCCGTGGTGCTGGGGCTGATGGCCGAGGACCCGCGCCGCCGCTGGACCGCCGACCGCCTCCGCGCCCGGCTCGCCCGGCTCCGCGGCACCCCGGCCACGGCCGCCGCCCCGGTCGCCGAAGGCCGGGTACCGGGGGAGCCGGTGGACACCGTCGCCGAACGGCTCCTCGCCGACGGCCTGACCTGGCTGCTCGCCACCATGACCCCCGACCACCCCGACCGCCTCTGGGCACCCGGCGAGTCCGGCCGCCGCACCGACCCGCTGAACCTCCAGCACGGCGCCGCCGGCGTCCTCGGCGTGCTGACCGCCGCCGCCCGGCACCGCCCCGACCCCCGTCTGCGGGAGGCCGTCGCCACCGCCGCCCGGTGGATCGGCGACCGCGCCGAGGGCAGCGGACAACCGCTCCCCGGGCTGTACTTCGGCCGCTCCGGCACCGCCTGGGCCCTGCTGGACGCCGCCCGGCTGCTGGACGACGACGCCCTCGCCGACCGGGCCCTGCGGCTCGCCCGGGAGATCCCCCTGGACGGGCCGATCCCCGAGGTCTGCCACGGCACGGCCGGCGCCGGCCTGGCCCAGCTGCACGCCTGGCACAGCACCGGCGACCCCGGGTACCGGCAGCGCGTCCTGACCGCCGCGGACCGCCTGCTCGCCCGCGCCGCCCGGGGCCGCTCCGGCGTGCTCTGGCCCGTCCCGCCCACCGCCGACTCCGCCCTCGCCGGCGCCACCCACCTCGGCTTCGGCCACGGCGTCGCCGGCGTCGGCACCTTCCTGCTGCTCGCCGGCCTCGCCACCGGACGCGAGGACCTGCTGGCCGCCGCCCGCCACGCCGGCGACACCCTGCTGCGCTCCGCCGTCCGCCGCGACGGCGCCGCCGACTGGCCCGTCGACGACCGCCGCGCCGGAGCACCCCCGCACGCCCCGCAGTGGTGCAGCGGCGCCGCCGGGATCGGCACCTTCCTGATCCGGCTCTGGCAGGCCACCGGCGACCCGCGCCACCGCGAGGCCGCCGAACAGGCCGCCGTCTCCGTCCACCGGTGGCGCCACCGGCTCTCCCCGGCCGCCTGCCACGGCCTGGCCGGCAACGCCGAGTTCCTGCTCGACCTGGCGGACGCCACCGGCGACGGCGAGCACCGCCGCCGGGCCGCCGACCTCGTCGCCTGCGCCCACGCCCGGTACGTGGTCCACGACGGCCTGCACCTCGTCCCGGACGAGACCCAGACCCGGGTGCACGCCGCCTACAACACCGGACTGTCCGGCCTGCTCGGCCTGCTCACACGGCTGCGGTACGGCGGGACCCGGCTCTGGCTCCCCACCGGGGAGCACCCCGCCGACCAGGGTAGGAGGTGACCCCGATGACCACCGACGTCACCGCGCTGCAGGGCCTGGCGACGGACGAGCCGTCCGCCCGGCCGACCGACGAGTGGATCTGCCCGTTCATCAGCTGCTGGTTCTCCGACCGGGAGCAGTACCGAGCACCAGCCGGCGGATCCGAGCGGAACCGCGACGGGCCGGCCGGGGCATCCGCCCCGACCGGCCCGTCCGTGTTCCTCGTTCCCGGCGGGAGCCGCTCAGCCGTTCCGGCCGGCGCGGGCCGCGGCCTGCTGCGCCTGCTTCTCCTTGATCCGCACCGTCTCCTTGCGGACCTCCGCCTGGGTGGCGCGCTCGCGCCGCAGCCAGTCCGGGTTCTCCTCCTTCAGCGCCTCGATCTGCGCCGAGGTGAGCGCCTCGGTGACCCCGCCGCGGGCCAGGCCGGAGACCGACACACCGAGCTTCGCCGCCACCACCGGACGCGGGTGCGGGCCCTCCTTGCGCAGCTCCACCAGCCACTGCGGCGGCTCCGCCTGCAGGGCGTCGAGCTCCTCGCGGGAGACGACACCCTTCTGGAACTCGGCCGGGGTGGCGTCGAGGTAGACACCCAGCTTCTTCGCCGCGGTGGCAGGCTTCATGGTCTGGGTCGTCTTGGGCTTGCGCGATGTCATGGGGACAAGGGTAAGCGAGTGCGCGCCCACCCCGGTCACGGTGGGTAGCCTGGGCGGCGTGACAGACATGCAGGTGACCCCCTCGTTCCGGCTGGCGTACGTCCCGGGTGTGACCCCCGCCAAGTGGGTGCGGGTCTGGCAGGAACGGCTGCCGGACGTCCCGCTCACCCTGGTGGCCGTCCCCGCCGCGGACGGGGAGCGGACCCTGCGGGACGGCGACGCCGACGCCGGCCTGGTCCGGCTGCCGGTCGACCGGACCGGCCTCAGCGCCATCCCGCTCTACACCGAGACCACCGTGGTGGTGATCCCCAAGGACCACTTCCTCGCCGCCGGCGAGGAGGTCCGGCCCGCGGACCTCGCCGAGGAGATCGTGCTCCACCCGCTGGACGACACCATCACCTGGGAACCCCGGCCCGGACGCCCCGCCTTCGAACGCCCCGCCACCACCGCCGACGCGGTGGAACTGGTGGCGGCCGGCATCGGCGTCCTGATCGTCCCGCAGTCCCTCGCCCGCCTGCACCACCGCCGCGACCTCACCTTCCGGCCGCTCACCGACGCTCCCCAGTCCCAGATCGCCCTCTCCTGGCCGGAGGAGCAGACCACCGACCTGGTCGAGGAGTTCATCGGGATCGTCCGCGGCCGTACCGTCAACAGCTCCCGCGGTCGCGCCGCCACCCCGGCCACCCCGCCCGCCAAGAAGCCCGCCGCCAAGAAGCCCGCCGCCACCGCAAAGAAGCCCGCCGCCGGTGCGAAGAAGCCCGCCCCCAAGGGCGCCGGCCGCAAGCAGCCCGCCACCGGCCGCTCCCGTGCCAAGCCCCGCAAGCGCACCTGACCCACCGGCCCACGGACCGCACCGGGGCGACCGGGCGTCCCGTGTCGGTGCCGTTGGCTACCCGTGGGACGACCGCTGCCTGATCGACGTCTCCCCGGACGGGGACGCCTTCATGACCGTGGGACACGACCGGGGCGAGGCGGTGTTCCACGCGTTCCCGGACGGGACGGAGCTCTACCGGTACGGCACCGACCGCTTCACCCCCGAGGGCGCGGACGAGGACGGCGAAGGGGAGGCGGAGCCGCTCGTCGACTGGGACGGCGGCTACCTCGACGCCGCGAACGCGGTGATCCTGGTCACCGACCGGGAGGAGGAGATTACCGTCCCGTACGTGGTCGACCTCCCCACCGGCGCCGTCCGGGGCCGCCTCACCGGCGACCCGCGCCCCCACGGCGACGGCACCTGGACCACCGTCGGCCCAGACGCCCGCCTCACCCTCTGGACCCTCGGCTGAGGGGCGCCCCCACGGGGTCGCCCCGGCGCGATCAGATGGCCCGGCGGGGGAGCGCGACGCTCCGGGGCGGGGCCTCGCGGTAGAACAGGTCGATGTCGACCTCCTCGCCGCCGACGACCAGGGTGTCCCAGGGGCCGCTGGCGACCAGCGTCCGCAGGGTCTCGCCGCGCAGCGTCCGCAGGTGCTCCTCGAGCGTCCGGTCGTCGGGCAGCCCCGGGAGCCGGGCGGACAACCGGTTGCGGATCTGCCGCAGCCGGACCATCAGCGCCTCGACGTCCTCCTCCAACGCCGGCCCGGCCGACGTGGCCCCGTCGGGGTCGGCGGACCCGTGCTGCTCGATGCTGCGGGCGATCTTCTCCTTGACCGCCAGGCTCACCCCGTGCTCGTCCGCGCTGACCATGGCCTTCCAGGCGCGGCTCTTGTGCCGGTACTGGAGCATCGACATGGCCGCCTCGTGCCGGACGAAGTCCGCGTCCCGGAACGGCTTCCCGCGCCAGGCGAGGGTGAGCGAACGGGCCAGCGAAATGGCCGACGCCAGGCCGCTGTTGAGGCCGCGTCCGGGCCAGAAGTGGATGGCGTTGGCGGCGTCCCCGAGGAGGAAGCCGTAGGTGCCGGGGGTGGTGGCGGTGGCCTGGTACACCTGGGCGGTGAACCGGGGACGCTGGACCATGTCCAGGCGGAAGCCGGTGACCGCGGTCAGGTTCTCCTCGGGGACGCCGAACAGCTTCAGGCCCTCCATCACCCGCTTCCACAGCGCGGAACTCCGCACCAGCGCGGGCAGGAACAGCGTGCCGTGGGTGGCGCAGCGGAAGTCCCCGCCGTCCTCCTTGGCCATCAGGCAGGGCCGCGAGGCCACGCACTGCTCGAACACCTGCCGGACCGGGTCGACGCCGATCACCTCCCGGGCCTCCTCGTCGGTCAGCCGCATGTTGAGGAATCCCTCACCGCGCAGGGAGTTGAGCAGGAAGCGGTTCTGGGCGACGGTGAGCAGCACCGCCATCGGGTCGGGCAGCTCGGACTTCACCCGCAGGCCGAGGACCACGTCGTAGAGGTGCTCGCCGTCGAGCGAGTAGATGGAGGTGTCCGGGGTGCCGAACTTGTCGGTGAACGTCTCCCGGGTCCGGGAGCGGCCGCCCTCGCAGATGGCCAGCACCTGCCCCTGCACCACCTCCTCGCGCCGCTCGGCCGGGTCGAACACCTCCGGCACCAGGCGAATCCGGCCGGTCTTCTCGTTCGCCAGCTCCAGCAGGACGTCCTCGATGTAGGCGATCCGCAGGTTGCGCGGGTTGCGGTTGCGGATCGAGTCCGGCCCGGCGGGCCACATCTCGGTGTACGCGTCGCCGGTGAACAGCCGGGCCTGCACCTCCTCGGGCAGGTTGAGGTACTGGCGGCTCTGCACCGTCACCACCTGCTGGCGGCGGACGTTGCCCTGCGCCTCGGTCTTCCAGACCACCCGCGGGCCGTCCTGGGTCCACCGGCCGTCGTACACCGTCACCTGGACCCGGCGGCCCATCATGCTCTCCAGCAGCAGGGCCAGACTCAGGCCGACCGGGCCGCCGCCGGAGACGGTGACCCGCAGGACGGGCTCCGCCTCGGCCGCGGCGAGCGGGAACACCGTGTCGGTGATGGTCTCCTGGGACAGGACCTCGGTGATCTCGAAGGCGAACACCTCGCCGCCGATGCCGATCACGTCACCGGAGGCCAGCACCCGGGAGGTGATCGGACTGCCGTTGACCAGCGTCCCGTTGCGGCTGCCCCGGTCGTGGAGCACGTAGCGGTCGCCCTCGCGGATCAGCTCCGCGTGCAGCCGGGAGGCGCTCCAGCTGGAGATCACCACTGAGTTGTCGGCACTCCGGCCGAAGGTGACCGGCGCGGTGCCGACCGGGAACCGCCGCCCGGTCAGCGGCCCCTCTCGTCCGATGATCGCAGCTGGCATGATCACTCCGCTCCTGGAATCCGGCCGCTTCCGGCCGTCGCGCGAACGAACGTGGTTCGGAAGGAGATTGCGAGGTCGCTCGGGGAAGACGGGGGGAGTGGGGGAGTCGGTCGTGAGCGGGGAGGTGACTCCAGGTTGTCGCCGCCGGGCGGCGCGGCGCAAGGCCGCCACCCGGGACGTTGCAGACCGGTTGCACGGTAGTGGCCGATTCGCGGACTACCGGACGGTACAGGGGATGTGTCGGCCTGTCAGGGGCGCAGAGGGCCACCCGTCTCAGCGCGGGCGCACCTCCTGGAGCAGGCCCCAGGTGAAGTCGGCGGTGCAGGGGAACGGCGCGCCGGAGGCGTCCGGCACGGTCACGTCGAGCTGCCAGCGGGTCGGGGCGCTGCCCTCGCGCGGGACGGCGGGCGGGAACGCCGCCGCGACGTCCGCGACCACGCAGCTCCACGGCGCCAGGTCGGCGACGGTCCGCAGGACGGGCGGCGGACTGCCGGCGGCGCGGACCAGCCACTCGTTCCACGCGGGCGCGCCGGGGGCGGGGCCGAGCAGGACCTCGAAGCGGAGGTCCGGCCAGAGCGGGAGGGACCAGAGCTGCGCGGTGCAGACGAGGTCGCCGATCCGCCGCGGGAGTTCCGCCTCGGGCGGGCCGAGGACGGCGGCGAAGCGGCGCGCACCCGCGGGGAACCGCGGCGACCGGACCGTCGCCTGCCACCGCCGGTTCGCCTCCCGCAGCTCCGCCCGCGACGCACCGAGCCGACGGACGGCCCGCTCCACCAGCTCGGGCTGGAAGTCGGCCATCCGCCGCAGCAGCACGAGCTGGAACTCCGTCACACCGAACCCCTGAACCGCCATCCCCCCACGCTAACCGGCCCGCCTCGGCCGACCACCTGACGGCGCGGGCACCCTGCCGGGCAATCGGCCACCCAGGGGCACGTGGGGGCACCTCCCAGCCGCCAGGGCTGGGGAGAACTGCGCGATTGCGGGAGGCGGCCCGGGGTGAGTTCGGGGCACGGTGGGCCAGTTGCAGTTTGTGCCGTTCCCCTGCGCGCAGTTCCACGCGCCCCTGGGGGTGCCCGGGTGCCCTCAGCCGTGGCGGGTGGTCAGTTCGGTGAAGGCGTGGTCGAGGTCGGCCAGGAGGTCGGCCGGGTCCTCGAAGCCGGCGTGGACGCGGAGCAGGGTGCCGGCCGGTCGCCGGGTGCCCGGGAGGCGGTGGGCGAGGGAGTCGGCGGGCACCATGAGGCTCTCGAACCCGCCCCAGCTGTGCCCCAGGCCGAACAGGTGGAGCCGGTCGAGCATGGCGTCCACCGCGGGCTTGCCGAAGCGCCCGTCCAGGACGACCCCGAACAGCCCGGCGGCGCCGGTGAAGTCCCGCTGCCAGAGCCGGTGGCCGCGGTCGCCCGGGAGCGCCGGATAGACCACCTCCACCACCTCCGGGCGGTCCCGCAGCCAGGTGGCCAGCTCCACCGCCTGCCGCTGGTGCTGCTGCAGCCGGACCCCGAGGGTGCGGATGCCGCGCAGCCCGAGGTAGACGTCGTCGGCGCCGGCGCACTGCCCGAGCCGGATCGCCGCGCCCCGCACCGTGGCGTAGGTGTCCTCGGTGCAGACGATCGCGCCGAGGATGCTGTCCGCGTGGCCGGTCAGGTACTTGGTGGCGGAGTGGACCACCACGTCCGCGCCGAGCGCGAGCGGGCGGCAGAACGCGGGCGTGGCCCAGGTGTTGTCGATGACGGTGACCACGTCCCGGGACCGGCACACGGCCGTGATCGCGGGGACGTCCTGGACCTCGAAGGTGGTGGAGCCGGGTGACTCCAGGTACGCCAGGCGGGTCTCCGGGCGCAGCAGTTCCTCGATGCCCGCGCCGATCTCGGGGTCGTAGTACTCGGTCACCACCCCGAGTGCGGCCAGGGAGTCGCAGAACCGGCGGGTGGGGACGTACACCGAGTCGCTGACCAGGATGTGGTCGCCGGCCCGGACGAAGGACAGCACCGCGGTGGTCGCCGCGGCCAGGCCCGAGCAGGTGGCGATCGCGGCGTGGCCGCCCTCCAGCTCGGCCAGCGCCGTCTCGAAGGCCCGCCCGGTGGGGGTGCCGAACCGGCCGTACACCGGGTGGTTGCGCTTGAGGGGGTCGGACTGCGACTCCTCCATCGCGCGGACGTCCTCGTAGAGCACGGTGGACGCCCGGTGCACCGGGGGGTTCACGTAGCCGCGCTGCTCCCGGGGGTCGCTGCCGGCGTGGACGAACCGGGTGCCGGGGGCGGGGATCCGTTCGGTCACGACACCGCCTCCGACTCGACCGGCCGGTCCGTGTGCGTCGGGGCAGCGGGCGTCGGGACAGCGGGCACCGGGGCCGTGGCCGGTGGACCGTCCCCGACCGGCGGCCCGGCGGTCCGGCGGCGGGTGGAGCCGCCGAAGGCCAGGGCGAGTCCTGCCGCCAGCACGGCCTGGGCGGCGACCGCGTTCCAGAACATGCCGGGGTGGCCGGCCTTCTCGTAGTGTGCGAAGACGACGCCGCCGACCAGCCCGGCGAGGAAGCCGCCCACCCCGGTGGTCAGCCGCTGGACCCCGAAGGCGGAGGCGGGCCGGTCGGACATCCGGCCGACCACCTCCAGGTCCCCGCGGAGGAAGACCAGCACCTCGCCGAGGGTGAACAGCACGGTGCCCAGCAGCAGCGCGGGCGTCCCGCCGCGGGCCATCACGGCGGTGCCGGCCGCCATCAGCAGGAACGACCCGGTGAGCAGCCCGCGGTACCCGGTCCGGGCGATCCAGCCCGCGAGCGGCGGCTGGAGGACCACCACCATCGCGCAGTTGAGCAGCATCACCCAGCCGAGGACCCGCAGGTCGGAGAGCCCGGCGGCGTACAGGCCGATGAAGCTCTGGAAGAAGAAGTAGAGGTAGAACGCGAGGCCGTTGAAGAGCACCGGGCGCAGCACCCCGCGCAGGGAGCGCAGCCCGGTCGGGCCGGTCGGGGTGCCGGGGGCCGGCGCCGGGCGCCGTTCGACCGGCCGGGTGGCGACCTGGTGGGCCACCGTGATCAGGGCGAACAGGGCGGCCAGGCCGAGCAGCAGCAGGACCGGGTCGCGGTCGATCAGCAGCGCCGCGAGGAACGGGCCGAGGCCCATGCCCGCGTTCAGCGCGGCACTGCTGATCGCCAGGAACAGCGGCCGCAGGTCCTCGCGGACGCAGCTGACGATGTACGCCTTGTTGGCCGGCAGGTACAGCGCCGGGCCGGCGGCCACCAGGACCACGGCCGGCAGTACCAGGGCGGGCACCCGGACCGCGAGGGCGAGCAGGACGAGTCCCGACGTCCGCAGGGCCAGCGCTGCGACCATGGTCCGCTTCAGGCCGAGCCGGTCGACCACCGGGCCGCCGGCGATGCTGCCGCCGAACTGGATGAAGGTCGCCACCGCCACCAGGGCGCCGGCGGGGCCGACCGCCAGGCCGACCCCCTTCACCAGGAGCACCCCGATGAACGGGGTGATCATGTAGCTGCCCAGGGCGACCACGAAGGAGAGCACCACCAGGGCCTTCAGGCTCGGCGACAGCCCGCGGTAGGTCCGCCACCGGGCGGATACGGACGCCGGCACGGCCTACCCCCTTCCTGCCGGGTCCGCCGCTACGGCGTCCGCATCGGTACCGGTACCGGTGGCGGCACCGGCCGGGCCGTCCGCCGGACCGGCGACCACCGGCAGCTCGGAGGGCATCCCCCACTCGCTCCAGGAGCCGTCGTACACGGCCAGGTCGCGGTAGCCGGCCAGTTCGGCGCCGAGGGCGAGCACGCAGGCGGTGACCCCGGAACCGCAGCTGAACAGCAGCCGCCGGCGGTCCCCGGCGACCTCGGCGAACCGCTCGCGGAGTTCGGCGGCCGGCAGCATCAGCCCGTCCTTCTGGAGGTCGCCGAAGGGCAGGTTGCCCGCTCCCGGCATGTGGCCGCGGCGCAGTCCGGGCCGCGGCTCCTCGACTAGGCCGGCGAACCGCTCCCGGGTCCGGGCGTCCAGCACCGCGGCCGCACCGTCGGCCAGGGCCGCGGTCACGGCGGCGCTGTCCACCAGCATCCCCTCGCGCGGGGAGGCGGTGAAGTCGCCCTCGGCGGGGGTGGGTTCGACCGGGCGCAGGCCGTGGCCGGCGGCGGTCCAGGCGGGCAGGCCGCCGTCCAGGACGGCGACCCGGTCGAAGCCCATCGCCTTGAGCATCCACCAGGCGCGGGCGCTGGAGTAGATCCCGGCGCCGTCGTAGACCACGACGGTGCTGCGGTCGCCGACGCCCAGGGCGCGGATCTCCCGGGTGAACTGCTCGACCCCGGGCATCGTGTGCGGCCGCGGGTCGTCGTGGTCGGACATCGCCCCGTCGATGTCGAAGTGCCGCGCGCCGGGGATGGCGAGGCCGGCGTTCCGGTGGGCGCCGACGCCGGCGTCGAGCACCACCAGGTCGGGGTGGTCGAGCCGTTCGGCGAGCCACTGGACGGAGACCAGGGCACCGGGCAGGGAGAGCTGGGTCATCGCACACCTTCTTCGGCTTCGACGGGCCGCCACCTGGTCTCCTTGGCGAACCAGGCCGCCACGTGTTCCATGTTGGCCACCACATCCTCCTCGGTGTCCCCGGCGACCACGTAACCGGCCAGGAACAGACCGGACTTGACGCCGCCGTGGAACACCTGGCCGGCCTGACCGTGCAGCACGGTCTCGCGGACGCACTCCGGTTCCCCGCCGAGCGGCAGGTGCTCCAGCAGGCCGGACCGCGGCGGGATGTTGAGCCCGCCGGCGGGCCGGTAACCGGGCCGGTCGAAGGTCCGCTCCAGGCCGAGTTCGGCGTACAGCCACTCCTTGTCGAGGTCGAGCCCGAACACGTGCGGCACGGTGGTGCTGATCATGCCGCCGCCGGTCCGGCTGGCGATCTCGCAGAACACCACCCGGTCGTCCGGGGTGATCCACAGCTCGGCGTGGAAGGCCGTGTTGACCGGGGTCGGCAGCCCCGCCAGGACCTGACGGGTGGCGGCCACCAGCCGGTCGTACGCCGGATCGGCGGGGGACAGCGGGAGGTTGGCCACCCACTCGTCGGAGCGGAAGGACAGGCAGTCGTTCACGTAGCGGAACGGGTGCACGAAGGCCACCTCGCCGCCGATCACCAGCCCGTCCACGTGGTACATCTGGCCCTCGACGAAGGTCTCGACCAGGCTGCGTCCGCGCCAGGGCCGGCGCAGGTAGGCGTCCAGGCCGGCCTCGTCGTGGAGGATCGCGGCACCCAGCGAACCCGACTCGGAGACCGGCTTCACCACCACCGGGTAGCCGTGCTCCTCGACGAACTCCAGCAGGGTGTAGGCGGACTGGACCTCGCGGAAGGCGGGGAGCTCCACCGGGCCGCCGGCCAGGTGGTCCTTCATCGCCACCTTGTCGCGGAACGCCAGGGCGCTGGCGGGGCGCTGCCCGGGCAGGTCCAGCAGCTCGCGCAGCTGCGCGGCGCGCAGCACGTCCGCCTCGGCCCGGGCGAACACCGCCTCGACGCCCAGCTCGCGGGCGAGCCGCAGGGCGGTCTTCTCGACCAGCTGGTTGCCGTCGTATTCCTCGAAGGCGTGGACGTGCTCCAGGTGGCGGTAGCCGTCGGCGTACTCCGCCGGGGCGAGGATCACCGGCTCGACGCCGGTGCCCTCCAGCCAGCGGTCGTACGGGGTCTTGTGGTGCGGGGTCTTGGCGAAGACGAGGATGCGGCGCACGGTCCGTCCCCCTCAGCCGCGGGTCTCGACGATGGGCAGCCGGCGGCGCTGCGGCACCCGGGACTCCAGCCCCAGCTCCTCGGAGAGCTCGCGGGCGAAGCAGCCGTCCGTGTAGGCGCCGGACAGGCGCTTGGCGGTGAAGGCCTCGATCGCCTCCTCGTCGAACTCCACGGCGTAGCCGGTCTCCCCGCCCTCCACCGTGCGGACCAGGATGCCCAGGTGCGGCTCGAAGGTGTTGACGCAGCCGACCACGTCGCCGATCTTCTCCCGGCGGCGCCCCCCGGCCTCCTCCAGCACCTGGAGGTCGGCGGGGATGGCCGCGAACAGCTGGCGGCCGGCGCGGCACCAGCCGACGTGGCCGGGGAAGCCCATCGCCTTGATGCCGGAGGTGCCGAAGTCCTCGCTGACGGCGAGCTGGAAGGTCATCTCCACGCTGCCGTGGAGCTCCTTGAGGTCCAGGTAGACCTGGGCGATCTCCTCCTTGCTCATCTGCAGCTCGGCGTGCTTGCCGCCGTGCGCCGCGTAGTTGTTGAACCGGACGGTGTCCACGTCGAGCTTGTTGAAGTACCGGACGTAACGTTCCAGGGACTCCCGGCCGTGGTTGTGCCGGCCGACGGTGACGCCGATGTTCACCCGGAAGGTGTCGCCGATCTCCCGGCCCTCCGGGGCGGCCGCGCGCTGCAGCTCGTTGTACTGCGCGATCCGGGCGATGACCCGCTCGGTGTCGGCGCCGCTGAACACGCCCTTGATCGGGTAGCTGCCGTCGTCGACCACGGCCAGGTTCTCGTCGATCACGCCGTGGTAGGTGATGGAGATGGTGCCGTAGCCGCTGTCCCGGGCCAGGTCGAGCAGCTCCACCCAGTTGTCTGCCAGCAGCGGCCGGCCGCTGGTCCAGGCGTCGCCCTTGGCCATCGTCTCGGTGGGGGTGTGGTCGGCGTCCTGGCGGAACTCCCGGTTGTTGGCCGGGCCGTAGATCCGCATGAACTCGCCGTCGTAGGCGAAGCTGTCCACGTAGCGGGGGTAGACGTGGAAGCCCTGGCTTTCCAGGCCCTCCTTGATCAGCGGACCCTCCGCCATCTCGAACGAACGGTCGTACACCTTTTCGTAGTTGACGAACCAACAGTGGGTACATTTCTGGCCGCAGGTGTTCTTGCCCACCTTGGTGTCCAGGTCCAGGTAGATGTGGATGTCCTGCGGCGCGATGTCCTTGAACGGGGTGCTGAACGGCGCGTCCCCGTGGAAGTCGTAGGCGATGGGGCTGTTCTCGATGAACATGTCTCTCCTGCGGATGAGCGGATGAGCGGATGAGTCGACCGGTGTGCGGGCATGCGGGAGCACGCCGACCGGGGAGCCGGCGGACCGGACTCCGTGGTGGGGAGGGAACTCGGATGGAGCGGGCGCGCGCGGGCAGGGCCGGGCCGGGCCGCGGCGCGGGGAGGAGCGGGGAGGGTGCCGCCCCGGTGCCGGGGCGGCGGAGGGTCAGCGGAGGGTCGGGACGGGCTCGGTGGTCACGATCCGGTTGGCGGTCAGTTCGGTGATCGCGGCGGCGCACCGCCGTGGGTCGGCCGCGGTCAGCGTGGCCACGCCGAGGCGGTCCACCGAGCTGCGCAGCGGGTTGACCAGGTCGCCGACGTCCACGGTCATCGACCAGTCCACGACCGTGCCGTGGGCGAGTTCGGGCTGCGGCGCGACGGCGGTGACCCGGCCGGGCTGGGCGGTGAAGAAGACGGTGGCGGCGCAGGCCGCGGCGGGGGCCTCGGGCTCCGCCCCGGCGCCGACGGCCCAGCCGACGGCGGCCCGGCGCCAGTCCACGCCGGTGGTGAGCCGGACCAGGTCGGCGATCCCGTCCCCGCCGAGGCGGTTGTGGGTCTCGATCACGGTCACCTTGTCGCCGTCCACCTTGACCTCGGTGTGGCTCGGCCCGTCGGTCAGGCCCAGTGCGTCCAGCAGCTCCCGGACGGCCTCCTCCACCAGGGCGCGGCGCCGCTCGTCCAGGGAGAGCGGCGGCATCAGGTGGCTGAGCTCGATGAACCCGGTGGCGGTGACGCCCTTCTCGGCGATGCCCATGATGGTGTGACGCCCGCCCGAGGACAGGCACTCGATGCTGAACTCCCGCCCGCCGACGAACTGTTCGAGCAGGGTGGCGGAGGTGCGGCGGTCCTTGGGCAGGTCGCCGAGCGCGTACACCAGGTCGACCGCGCTGCTGCCGACCCCGTCCACCGGCTTGGCCACCACCTGGGCGTGCGTGGCGAACAGCCTTTCCACGGCGGCCTCGTCGTCGCCCGGGGCGAACGCCGGGTTGAGGTGCGGGGCCCGCTCCTCCAGGATCCGGCGCATCGTCAGCTTGTCGCGGGTGGCGCGCACCACGGCCGGGCTCGGCCCGGGGGTGCCCAGCCGGGCGTTGGCCGCCGCGGCCGGCTCCAGGCCGGGCTCGGTGAGCGAGACCACGGCGGTCGGGGCCAGCGGGGCGAGCACCTCGTCGACGAAGGGCAGGAAGACCGCGGGATCGCGGAAGTCCACCCGGAGGATCCGCCCGCCACCCGGATCGATCTCGGGTGCCCCGGGCAGCTGCACATGGACCAGTTCCGTGCCGAGCGACGCGGCCGCCCGGGCCACGTTCTCGTTCGCACCGATGACCACCAGGATCACGACGCATCCCCCCGCGCCCGCGTACTGCGGCCCAACGCCCCCACGACCTTTCACGTTTCGCACATGAACGAGCAACGCCACGAGCCCCCCGGCCGGCGTCCCACCGGCAGGTCGGGCGGCCGGGCAGGCCGCCGGCGATCATGCCGACGTGGTCACGCCAAGATCGCAGCGGGCATGCCAATCTGTCAATCCTTATCCGAGGGCATCACGGGCCGGGGGCGAGGAGTGGTCGAGCCGTCGTCGAGGCGTGACGGGTGCGGGCGTTGCCCCCGGCGGCCGGGGCGGCGCATGCTGTGGCCCGCCCGTCCCGCCCGTCAGCCCTGACCCGTCACGTCCGATTCGCCCGGAGGCCGCCCCGATGTCCCCGACCGCACCGCAGCAGCGCCCGAGGATCGCCGTCTTCGGCGCCGGCAGCATCGGCTGCCACCTCGGCGGCCACCTCGCGCCGTACGCCGAGGTCACGCTGATCGGCCGCCCGGCCCTCGCCGAGGCCCTGGAGGACGGTCTCACCCTGACCGCCGCCGGCCGGCCCGACCGGCGGGTCGACCGGGACGCCTTCACCCTGGCCTTCGGGCCGGAGGCCGCCGCCGGGGCCGACTACGTACTGGTCACCGTGAAGTCCTCCGGCACCGCCGCCGCGGGCCGCGAACTCGCCCCCCACCTGGGCCCGGACCCCGTCGTGGTCAGCCTCCAGAACGGGCTGCGCAACCCCGCCGTGCTGCGCGCCGAACTGCCCGGCCGCACCGTGCTCGCCGGGATGGTCCCGTACAACGTGCTGCAGACCGTCCCCGGCACCTTCCACCAGGGCACCGCGGGCAGCCTGATGGTCGAGGACGCGCCGGGGGTCGCCGGCCTGCTCGCCGCGCTCACCCGGGCCGGGCTGCCCGCCGAGGTCCGCCGCGACATGCCCGCCATCCAGCACGGCAAGCTGCTGCTCAACCTCAACAACGCGGTCAACGCCCTGTCCGGCCTCCCGCTGCGCGACCAACTCGGGCAGCGCGCCTACCGGTTGTGCACCGCGATGTGCCAGGCGGAGGCGCTGGCGGCGTTCCGCGCCGAAGGAGTCCGGCCGGCCCGGCTCGGCCCGCTGCCGACCTCCCTCACCCCCCGGCTGATGCGCCTGCCCGACCCGCTGTTCCGGCGGCTGGCCGCCGCCAGCCTGCGGATCGACGCCCGCGCCCGCTCCTCCATGTGGGAGGACCTGGAGCGCGGCCGGCCCACCGAGATCGACGCCCTCCAGGGCGAGGTGGTGGCCCTCGCCGCCCGGCACGGCCTGGCGGCCCCCGCCAACGCCCGGCTGGCCGAGCTGGTCCGCGAGGCCGAACGGGCCGGAGCCGGCGGGGCCCGCCGCTGGGACGGCGAGGAGCTGCTCGCCGAGCTGACCGCGGCAGTCGCCGCCCCCGGACGGTGAGGTCGCGCCGGCGGGTCCGCGCGGGGGAGGCCCACGGGCCCCTGGCCAGATGACTAAGCGCTTGCTTAGACTCTGCCCGTGGCCCACCGCGGGCCCGCCGTGCCCGCCCGCGCCCCCGGCCGGGCCCCGCAGCGAAGGAGTCGCCATGTCCGGAGCGAACCGCCAGATCCGCCTCGCCGGCCGTCCGGTCGGTGACGTCAGGCCCGAGGACTGGGAGCACGTCACCGCACCGGCCGACGCCCCCGGCGAGGGCCGGTTCGCGGGCCGCACCCGCTTCATCTCGCTCGACCCCGCCATGCGCGGCTGGCTCGACGACCGGCCCTCCTACCTGCCCCCGGTCGGCCTCGGCGAGGTCATGCGGGCCGGCTCGGTGATCGAGGTGACCGAGTCCAACCACCCCGACTTCAAGCCCGGCGACCACGTGGTCGGCACCTTCGGCGTCCAGGAGTACGTGGTCTCCGACGGCCGCGGCGCCGTCAAGGTCGACCCCTCACTCGCCCCGCTCCCCACCTACCTCGGCGCCCTCGGCATGCCCGGCATGACCGCCTACTTCGGCCTGCTGGACGTCGGCGCCCTCCGGGAGGGCGAGACCGTGGTGGTCTCCGGCGCGGCCGGCGCCGTCGGCACCCTGGTCGGCCAGATCGCCAAGGTCAAGGGCTGCCGGGTCATCGGCATCGCTGGCGGCCCCGAGAAGTGCGCCATGCTCACCGAGGAGCTCGGCTTCGACGCCGCCGTCGACTACCGGACCGAGGACGTCCGGGCCGCGCTGCGCACCCACGCCCCGGACGGCATCGACGTCTACTTCGACAACGTCGGCGGCGACATCCTGGACGCCGCCCTCGCCCGGCTGGCCATGCACGCCCGGGTCGTGGTCTGCGGCGCGATCAGCCAGTACAACAACGAGACCGCCGTGCAGGGGCCGTCCAACTACCTCAGCCTGCTGGTGCGGCGGGCCCGGATGGAGGGGTTCGTCGTCTTCGACTACGCCCCGCGGTTCCGCGAGGCCGCCAAGGAGCTCGCCGGCTGGATCGCCGCCGGGCGGATCAAGGTCAAGGAGCACGTGGTCCGCGGCACCGTGGACGACTTCCCGGACACCCTGCAGATGCTCTTCCGCGGCGAGAACGTCGGCAAGCTGGTGCTGGAACTCGCCTGACCCGCCACCCGCCGGGGCCTCCCCGCCGCGCACCCACGCTGGTGCCCCCGCGCGGCGGGACCTCCCGCGGCGCCTCCTCCTATGGTGGAGGTACGGGAGGCGATCGAGATGTCCGTCACGCACCGCCCCGACCCCGGCGCGGCCCGCGTCACCCCGCACGCCCTGCGGATCGCGGCCATCGCCGCCGACCTGCTGCTGGTGCTCGCCCTGACGCTGCTCCCCGGGGCCGCGGTCGCGCTGGCGGCCGGCCGGGCGGGCGGGGCCGTCCCGGCCGTGCTGGCCTTCCTGCTGGTATACCTGCTCGGCCTGGTCGGCGCCCACGCCACCCAGGTCTGGCTCACCGGCCGGACCGCGGGCAAGGCCATGTTCGGCCTGCGGGTGGTGCGTACCGACGGCTCCGCACCGCCCCCGACCGCCCGCGGACTGCTCTGGGCCGTCGGCCGCCCCTCGGTCGGCTACCTGCTGGTGGACGTCTTCGGACTGGGCGCGCTGGCCGCGCTCGGCGACCGGCGGCACCGCTGCGTGCACGACCTGGTGTTCGGCAGCGAGGTCCGGCTGACGGCCGGCGCCGACGGAGCGTCCCCGGGGACGCCCGCCCGGCGGCTGCGCGACCACCGCCAGGACCTCAAGGCCTCCGCCGCGGCCGCCCGGCAACGCCACGGCCCGGCCGTCGCCCCGTGGATCTGGCAGGCCGACCTGATCGCCCTCACCCTCACCGGCTGCCTGTTCCTCGCCGCCCGGATCCCGCTGCGGACCCGCCCGGCACCCGCCGGCGACACCCCACCCCCGCGCTGGAGCGACCGGCAGGCCACGGCAGCACCCGCCGTGGCCGACACCCCGGTCGGCTCGCTCTCCCGCGCCGGGACGGCCGTCCTCGCCGTCGGACTCTCGGCGGTCACCCTGGCTGTCGGTACCTACATCGGCCAGCGGCTGGCCCCCGCGGAGACCCCCGGCACGGCGGGTACGGCCGGCGTGGCGAGCCCTGTCGGGGACCGCGCCGGGACCGCGCCCTCCGGCGCCGCCACCTCCGCCATCCCGCAGCCCTCCGCCTCGCCCTCCGCCGGGGGCGGGCCGGTGCCGACCGCCGGGACCTACCTCGGCACCGGCGTGGCCGCCGCCGTCCAACTCCGGCTCGACCCCGCCGGGCCCGACGCCTACCGGGTCACCCTCACCCGCGCGGGCACCCCGGCACTCGACCCCGTCGGCTGTACCCAGGACCTCGGCCCGCCCACCGACCCCGCCGCCGCCACCGTGAACGGCTCCGGCGGCCACTACGAGGGACTCGCCGTCTCGGCGGACCGGGTGAAGGACGCCTGCTTCTACCAGGTCCAGCAGGTCGTCCTCCACGTCCTCGACCCCACCACCGTCGCCCTCTGCTCCCCGACCGCCGACGAATGCCCCACCTACCGCCACACCCCGTGAAACCGGCTCTGCACAGGCCTGGGGTAACCGGTCAGGCACAGACAGGGGCGCGTGGGTGCCCGATTGTCAGGCGCCTACCCGCGCCCCTTGGGGTGACCGGGTGCGTACGCGTGCCGCTGCCCCGTCAGAGGTAGCCGGCGAGGTCGCGGAGTTGGTGGGCGAGGTGGCGTTCGGTGGGGGTGAGGGGGAGGTCGGGGCGTAGGCGTTCGGGGTGGAGGGGTGGCGGGCCGTGGGTGGGTTCGGGGTCGGGTGGGGGCGGGACCCAGACCCAGATCAGGCCGGCCTCGATGACCGCCCGCCCCACGGCCCGCAGGATCCCGGCCGCCGTTCTCCGTCCCGGCCCTTCCCCGTGGTCGCCTCTCATCCGGCCGCCGTCGCCCCGGCCACCACCGGCCGGGCGACGTCCGTCCCCGCCGGTTCCTGCCGCCAGGTCCAGAGTCGGGAGAGTGCCTCCTGGTCGAGGTCGTGCCCCTCGGACCAGATCCGCGCCGCCGCGGTCAGGACGGCCCGGCGGTCGTCCTCCGGCGTCCCGGGCTTGGCCGGCAGCAGCGGGACGGCGGCGCTGGCCCCGACCCGGACCGCGCGGTGGCGGCGGGCGAAGGCGGTGAGCGTCTGCCGCGGTCCGGCCTCGACGAGCAGGACGTCGTCGGCGGCGAGGAGCTGGTCCAGGGCGGGGGCGAAGTTCACCGTGTCGGTGACCTGGCGTGCCCAGTAGCGCGGGCTGAGCGCCTCCTCGCGGCCCATCAGCTCGCCGGTGTAGCCGGAGTAGAAGGGGAGTTCGGGTTCGCGGAGGTCGAGGCCGCGGTAGGAGAGTTCCAGGGCGTCCGAGGCGGGGGCCATGGCGGGGGAGTGGAAGGGGCTGGTGGCGGGGACGGCGACCACGGTGTGCCCGTCGGCGCGGAGCCGGGAGGCGACCTCGCCGAGCGGGCCGGTGGAGCCGGCGAGCATGGTCTGCTGGCCCGCGTTGACGGCGGCGATGGCCACGTCGCCGGCGAGGTACGGCCGCAGGGTGCGCTCGGCGGCGGCGACCGCGAGCATGCCGCCGGCGGGGATCTTCACGGCCTCGGTGACCCGCTCCCGCATCATGGTGACGGCGTCCGGGAGGGAGACCACGCCGGCCAGGGTGGCGGCGACCAGTTCGCCGGCGCTGTGGCCGAGCAGGGCGACCGGGCGGACGCCCCAGCTGAGCACCGTCCGGCCGAGGGCGTAGTCGACCGCGAACAGCAGCGGCTGGGCGCGCCGGACGTCGTCGATGTCGATCACCGGGCGGTCGGAGAGCCAGTCGGCGCGGATCGCCGGGCCGTCCTCGCCCATCAGGTCGAGCACCGCGTCCACGGCGGCGGTGAACACCGGGTCGCGGCGGTACAGGCCGGCGGCCATCGCGGTGTGCTGCGAGCCCTGGCCGGGGAAGAGCAGGGCGACCGGGCGCTGGTGGCGGGTGGTGACCGCCTTGGCGGCGGCCACGTCGGCGGGGGCGCGGTGGGCGGTGGTGACCGCGGAGGCGCGGACCGGGCCGAAGGCGCGGCCGTACGGGACGGCGGTGGGCAGGCCGGCGAACGCCTCGGGGGCGAGGTCGTCGAGCAGCGAGAGCAGGTCGCGGCGGACCCGGGTCTCGTCCGGCTCGTCGGCGCCCGACCAGATCAGCAGCCGGTGGCCCTCGGTGTCGGCGGCCCGGACGCCGTTGCGCAGCGGCCGCACCACCGGGGCCTGCTCCTCGTCACCGGACAGGCCGGATTCGCCGGAGAGCCGGGAGAGCCCGGACAGCCCGGACTCGCCGGAGACGTCCGCCAGGTCCAGCACGCCGATCACCGGCCCGCCCTCGGCGACCGCCTCGGCGGCGCGGCGCAGCACCTGGACGGTGACGGCGCCGGTCTCCGGCTCGTCGAGGGTGGCGACCAGGGCGAGGTCGGCGGTCTTGGCCTGCAGTTCGCGGTGGGCGAGGCGCAGGGCCCGGCCCGGGGTGGGCTCGGTGCGGACCGGCAGGCCGCGGTGGTCGGCGGACGGGCGGGTCGGGGCGGGGAAGCCGCCGACGTACAGGACGGTGCGGGCGGGCAGCCGCTCCGGGCGGTGGTGGCCCAGGGCGTCGAGGAGCGGTCCGGGGACCTCGGCGGCGGTCCGGCGGGACGGGCCTGATCCCGTCTCGACGGTCAGCCGGCGGGTCACCGCGGTGTGTGCGGTGAGGGACATCGGTGGTCTCCTTGTGCGCTGGCGGGTGGGCAGGGGTGACCCTGGGCCGCCCCCGGTCGGAGGTCCTCGGATGGCGGGAGTCCTCGGATGTGCGACTGCCGTCCCGCCGGGGTGGCCGGCGGGACGGCAGTCGCGGGGGAGGTGCGTCAGTCGGCGGCGTTGATCAGGGCGAGCAGCGCCCGCGGGGTCTCCGCGTCGACGACCGCGTCGTCGGGGATGACGACGCCGTACTCGCGCTGGATCTGGCCGATGACCTGGAGCAGGGCGAGGGAGTCGTAGCCGAGCTCGATGAAGGGGGTGTCGATGACGTCGCCGTCCAGGTCGACGCCCTCCTCCTCGCCCGCGCACTCGCGCAGCATCCGGGTCAGGTCGGCGAGGGTGACTGCGGTGGTGATGGACATGTTCGGTCCTCTCTTGACGGTGTGTGGGCGGGGAGCGAGCTCGCGGACGGCTGTCAGGAGCTGCGACGGACGACGAGGGCGGCGTTGAAGCCGCCGTGGCCGCGGGTGAGCACCAGGGCGGTGTCCAGCCGGGCCTCGCGGACCTCGGTGACCAGGTCGATCGGGTACTCGGGGGAGGCGGTGACGTGGACGGCCGGCGGGATGACCCCGTCGCGCAGCGCGAGCAGCGCGGTGGCGACGTCCAGCGCGGAGCCGCCGGCCAGCAGCCGTCCGGTCATGGTCTTCGGGGCCGCCACCGGGACGCCGCGCTCGCCGAACAGGCCGACCAGGGCGTCCACCTCCTCGCGGTCCAGCTCGGGCACGCCCGAGGCGTCGGCGAACACCACGTCGATGTCGGCGGCGGTGAGACCGGCGTCGGCGAGGGCGTTCTCGGCGGCCCGGCGCAGGCCGGGCGGGCGGCCGCTGCCGGGCGCCGGGTCGAGGGTGGCCGCGTAGCCGGCGACCTCGCCGTAGATCCGGGCGCCGCGGGAGCGGGCGTACTCCGCGTCCTCGGCGATCAGGATCGCGCCGCCCTCACCGGGGACGTAGCCGCCGGCCTCGGCGGAGAAGGGCAGGAAGGCCCGGGTCGGGTCGTCCTCGGTGCTCAGCAGGCCGGAGGCGATCTGCGGCACCCAGCCCCAGGGGCAGACGGCCGCGTCCACGCCGCCGGAGACGACCACCGGGATGCCCTTGCGGACGTGCCGGCGGGCGTGCCCGATCGAGTCGATGCCGCCGGCCTGCTCGCTGAGCAGCACGCCGCTCGGGCCGCGCATCTTGTGCCGGATGGAGATCTGACCGGTGTTCACCGCGTAGAACCAGGCGAAGGACTGGTACGCGCTGACGTACTCCTTGCCCTGGCTCCACAGGTTCTGCAGCTCGCGCTGGCCGAACTCGACGGCGCCGCCGGAGGCCGCGGTGACCACGCCCATGGCGTACTCGGGCAGCTGGTCGGGGACGATCCCGGAGTCCTTGATGGCCCAGTCGGCGGCGGTCAGGGCGAGCCGGGTCATGTGGTCCGTCTGCGGCATCAGCCGGCTGGGGATGTGGTCCTCGGCGACGAAGCCGGGCACCTCCCCGGCGATCCGGGACGGGTACTGCTCGGGGTCGAACCGGGTGATCCGGCCGAGCCCGCTCTTGCCGGCCAGGGTGGCCTTCCAGTAGTCCTCGGTGCCGAGGCCGTTGGGTGCGGCGATCCCCAGGCCGGTCACCACCGTGGTGGCGGTCATGACAGCTTCCTCTCCGGCCGGGCCAGCAGCATCGCGCTCTGGAAGCCGCCGAAGCCGCTGCCGACGCTGAGCACGGTGTCGGTCTGCTGCTCACGGGCGACCAGCGGGATGTAGTCGAGGTCGAGCTCGGGGTCGGGCTCGTGGAGGTTGGCGGTGGGCGGCAGGATGCCGTGCTCCATCGCCAGCGCGCAGGCGGCGATCTCCAGCGAGCCGATCGCGCCGAGCGAGTGGCCGATCATCGACTTGATCGAGCTGATCGGGGTGCTGTACGCGTGCTCCCCGAGGCTGCGCTTGAAGGCGCCGGTCTCGTGACGGTCGTTCATCTTGGTGCCCGAACCGTGGGCGTTGATGTAGTCGATGCCGTCCGGGCCGATCCCCGACTCCGCCAGGACGGCGTCGATGGCCTGGGACATCTCACGGCCGTCCTCCTTGAGGCCGGTCATGTGGTACGCGTTGCAGCGGGAGGCGAAGCCCGCGATCTCGGCGTAGATGTGCGCACCGCGCTTGCGGGCCGCCTCCAGCTCCTCCAGGACGAGGATGGCCGCGCCCTCGCCGAGGACCAGGCCGCTGCGGGTCTTGTCGAACGGCCGGCAGGCGTGCTCGGGGTCGTCGTTGCGCGGGGTGGTGGCGTGGATGGCGTCGAAGCAGGCCGAGGTGATCGGGGAGATCGGGGCCTCGGTGGCGCCGGCGATCATGACGTCGGTGGTGCCCTCGCGGATCAGCTCGACCGCGTGGCCGAGCGAGTCCAGGCCGGAGGTGCAGCCGGTGGAGACGACCACGGCCGGGCCCTCGGCGCCGGCGGCGAAACCGACCTCGGCCGCCATCGAGCTGGGCACGAAGTGCCGGTACAGCTCCGGGACGGCGTACTGGTGGTCGACGTTCCACTTCTTGCCGCCGTCGCTGACCACGACGTACTCGCGCTCCAGGCTGGTGGTGCAGCCGACGGCGCTGCCCAGCGAGGTGCCGATGCGGCCCGGGTCGAGGGTGGAGAGGTCGAGGCCGCTGTCGGTGAGCGCCTCGCGGGTGGAGGCGACCGCGAACTGGGCGGCCCGGTCGAGCCGGCGGATCTCCTGCGGGCTGAGGCCGGCCGCGGTGGGGTCGAAGTCGCACTCGGCGGCGACCCGGGAGCGGAACGGGGAGGCGTCGAAGAAGGAGATCGTCCGGGTCGCCGTGCGGCCCGAGGTGAGCAGCTCCCAGTAGTTCTTCACGCCCACACCGCCGGGCGCCACGACGCCCAGACCGGTGATGACGACTCTGCGCATCGCCGCTACCTCGCCTTCATCGGGGCCGGTCGCCGCTGCGGGCTCCTGCCGGTCGGAACTGTGCGGGCCACTGTGGTTCCCTTCGGTTGGGCCGCTGCTTCATCGGTCGCGGTGGCCGGGGCGGGTTCGGGGTCTCCTCCGCGCCCCGGCCGACCGGGCCGGTCGGGGCTACCGCTCGTGACGTGCCGTCGCTAACCGGTGCCGTCATGGTTCGGGTCGGCTCTCGACACCCGCTCGGGTCCCCGTGGAGTGCCCGGAGCGGGCGGGGAGTCGGTCGGACGCGGGGAGCGGCTGCGCCGGAAGCGTGGGAATCCGTACACGAACGATCGGGTCGCCGAACCGGATCGGCGCACGCGGGGGCGGCGGATCCGGTCGGTGCGGTGCGGGTGGGGGAGACAGGCGGGGACGCGGGCTCGGCCCGGGTCAGACCACCGCGGAGGTGGTGGTCAGGTCGAGCGCGGGGTCGCCGCAGAGCACGGCGCGGTGCAGCCGCTGCAGCCGGGGCGAGGGCTCCAGGCCGAGCTCGTCGACCAGGGTGCCGCGCAGCCGCTGGTACGCCTCCAGGGCGCGCCAGGCGCCGCCCGACCGGTGGGTGGCCAACATGAGCTGTGCACAGAAGGTCTCGTGCATCGGGTGCCGGGCGGCCAGCACCCGCAGCTCCGGGATCACCTCGTTGTGCCGGCCGAGCCGCAGGTCGGCGTCGATCCGGCGCTCCAGGGTGGCCATCCGGTCCTCGTCCATCCGGAGCACCTCCAGCTCCAGCACCGGCCCGACCCGGACGTCCACCAGGGCCGGACCCTGCCACAGCGCCAGTGCGCCGCCGAGCAGTTCGGAGGCGGCGGCGAAGTCGCCGGCGTCGTACGCGGCCCGGCCGGAGGCGGCCAGCTGCTCGAACTCCAGGATGTCGGTCTGGCCGGGCTGCACCCGCAGCAGGTAGCCGCCGTGCTGGGTGACCAGGACGTCCTTGGCCTGGACGTCGGGGTCCCCGGCCAGCGCGGTGGCGATCTTGCGGCGGAGCTGGAGGATGTACGTCTGCAGCGTCGTGGCCGCGCTCCGCGGGACGTCGGTGCCCCAGATCTCCTCCATCAGCGTCGGCACCGTCACCACCCGGTCAGCCTGCAGCGCGAGCAGCGCGAGTATCTGACGGGGCTTGGCCGCGCTGGGGACGATCGAAACCCCGTGCTCGTGGGCCTTCAGCGGGCCCAGAACCTTGATCTCCATGGTGCTCTCTCCTCTCAGCCTCACCCGTCGGTCGTCCGCCCGGCGGCTCTCGTTGAAGCGTCGATCGAGCCTCGCACCAGAGAGCTCCGCAGCCCAGTGAGGGGGTCATGAGGACGACCATGAAAATGTCATGCCGCGATCGTGAGGGGAACACTGTGCTCCGGGCCGTCACGGTCCGCAGACTCCTGGCAGCAACCGAACGAGTCACATTGACCGCAGGCACACCATTCCGCTACAGGAGGCTTTCTCGTGAAGAGCACCACGGACATGCCGGTTATCGCCTGCACCACTCTGGACGACCGCCGGTTCGCCGAGCTGGCGGCCCGGACCGGCCTGGAGCCCGAACTGGCCCAGCGCTACGCCTCCGACCCGGTGGCCGTCCTGGCCGAGTTCGGCCTCTCGGCGGCCGAGCCACTGTACCTCGATGAGATCCTCACGGACGCCGAGCTGATCCTGATCGAGGACCTCGACCGGCCCGCCGCCGGGCTGGTCCCCGACAGCACCATCTCCTGGACCGCACCGGCTCCGGCGGCCGGCGCATGACGGCGTCCTCGCCCGACGCGAGACTGCCGCTCGGCTTCAAGCGGCACCTGCGCGCCGAGGTGGTGCCCGGGGAGGCGACCTACCTGCTCTCCCCCCAGGGCGTCACCGCGATGGAGGGCCGGCTGGTGGAGGTGCTCGCCCCGCTGCTCGACGGGACGCGCTCCCTCGACCGGATCCTCGACGAGGCCGGCGACGCGATGAGCGCGCTCGACGCCGGGCGGGTGCTCGGTCGCCTCGCCCGGGCCAACCTGGTGGGATACCGCAGGCCCTCGGCCGACGAGGCCGCCCACGCCTACTGGGACATGGTCGGGCAGGACGGTGCGGAGACCGCGCTCGCGGCCACCCGGGTCGAGGTGGTGACGGCCGGCCGGGTCGACGCCGCCGCGGCCCGGGCGGCCTGCCGCGAGTCGGGGCTGGCCGTGCCGGACCCGGACGATCCGGCCGGGAGCGGCGACGCGGACTTCTCGCTGGTGCTCTGCGACGACTACCTCAACCCCGAGCTGGAGCGGATCAACGCCGAACGGCTCGCCGCCGGCCGCCCCTGGCTGCTGGCCAGCCCGGGCACCGCGCAGCCCTGGGTCGGACCGGTGTTCCGGCCCGCCGAGGGCGCCTGCTGGTCCTGCCTGGCCCACCGCCTCCGCGGCCAGCGGCGCTCCGAACTCCCGCTCCAGCGGGCCCGGGGCCTCGCCGGACCGCTGGCGCGGCCGGTGGCCTCACTGCCGGCCGGCCGGGCCGTCGGCCTCCACACCGCGGTGCTCGCGGCCGTCAAGTGGCTGGCCGGGATGAGGAGTCCGGGCGACGACGCGGTGCTCACCCTGGACACCGTCCGGATGGAGTCCCGCCACCACCAGGTGGTCCGGCGGCCGCAGTGCCCCGACTGCGGCGACCCCGCCCTGGTGGCCGCCCGGGTGACCGCGCCGGTGATCCCGCGCCAGCGGGCCAAGGCCGGGTCCGCCGGCGGCGGCCACCGGGCCCTCGACCCGGCCGAGATGCTCCGCCGCCACGAGCACCTGGTCAGCCCGGTCTCCGGGGTGGTCGAGGAGATCCGCCGTAACACCCGCCTCCCGGAGGCCGTCAACTGCTACCACTCGGGCCGGAACCTGGCCATCCGGGGCGACTCGCTCCCGGGCCTCCGGCACGGCCTGCGCAGCCTCAGCGGGGGCAAGGGCACCACCGAGCTGGACGCCCGGGTCGGCGCCCTGTGCGAGGCCGTCGAGCGCTACAGCGCCACCCGCCAGGGCGACGAGCCCACCGTCCAGGACACCTACCGCGCCCTGGGCGACCGGGCCGTCCACCCCAACGACTGCCAGCTGTTCTCCGCCCGGCAGTTCGCCGAGCGCGAGCGGTGGAACACCGCCAGTTCGCCGTTCTCCCACGTGCCCCGCCCGCTGGAGGCGGACCGCCCGGTCTCCTGGACCCCGGTGTGGTCCCTCACCTCCGGCCGGCACCGCCTGCTGCCCACCGCCATGCTGTACTTCGGTGCGAACGCCGGGCACCTCGCGGACGGCCTCTGGGCCGACTCCAACGGCAACGCGGCGGGCAGCAGCCTGGAGGACGCCATCGTCCAGGGCTTCCTGGAGCTGGTCGAGCGGGACGCGGTGGCCCTCTGGTGGTACAACCGCACCCGCCAGCCCGCCGTGGACCTCGACGCCTTCGACGAGCCCTGCCTCGCCCGGCTGCGCGAGGCGTACGCCACGATGGGGCGCACCTTCTGGGTCCTCGACCTCACCTCGGACTTCGGCGTCCCGGTGATGGCCGCGGTCTCCCGGCGCACCGACCAGCCCGCCGAGGAGCTCGCCTTCGGCTTCGGGGCGCACTTCGACCCCCGGCTGGCGCTGCGCCGGGCGGTGACCGAGATGGGGCAGCTGTTGCCCCCGTCCCCGGGCCCGGGCGGCACCGGGTACGGCCTCGCCGACCGGGACCTGATCTCCTGGTGGACCGGGGCGACCGTGGCCAACCAGCCCTACCTGGTGCCGGATCCGGGGGAGCGGGGGCGCACCCCGCGGGACTGGGGCTACCGGCCGCGCGCCGACCTCAGGGACGACGTCCTGGCCGCCGAGGAGATGGTCCGGGCCCGCGGGATGGAACTGCTGGTCCTCGACCAGACCCGGCCGGACGTGGCGATCCCGGTGGTGAAGGTGATCGTGCCGGGGATGCGCCCGTTCTGGGCCCGGTACGCGCCGGGCCGGCTGTTCGACGTTCCGGTCCGGCTGGGGAGGCTCACCCGGCCCACGGATTACGGGGAGCTGAACCCGGTCCCCCTGTTCGTCTGAATCAGGGGATGTTCCGTCAGTTGCTGTGGATGTACCTAGAGTTGCGATGTACCATCCGAGCCTGGCCCGAGCGCTCGGTTTGTGGGGGGAAGCGGATGTCAGGGGCGGTGCGGTGAGATACCTGCGTGGTGAGGCGGCCTCTTCCGGGGAACGGGCCGAGGACCGGCCGCCGCGGGTCCGGGACGTTCCGGCGCCCCGACTGGCCCGGAGCATCACGGTCTTCGCGCTGTTCTGCTTCTCGTTGATCGCCTTCAACAACGTGATCGGCGACGGCGCACGGTCCGGCGAGCTCGCGGTGCTGCTGCTGAGCACCGCCGCGGTGTTCGGGATCCAGCTGGTCAACTCCTCCTCCCGGGCCCGCCGCTGGAACGTCCGGCGGCGGATGTGGATGCTCGCCGCGCAGGCGGTGCTGACCGTCGGCCCGGCGCTGTTCTTCGGCGCCTCCTGGGGCGGCATGCTGGGCTGCCTCGCCGGCTCGGCCCTGCTGCTGGTGCGGGGGCCGGCCGCCTGGCTGCTGTTCGTCCTCTCGGCCTGCGGCGCCGTCACCCAGGCGGTGCTGACCGGGCTCCCGCTGCTCCGCGTCATCTACGTGGGGCAGTCCTCGGTGCTGACCGGTCTGGTGATCTACGGTCTCACCCGGCTGGCCGACCTGGTCGAGGAGGTGCACGCCTCGCGGGCCGAGCTGGCCCGGGTGGCGGTGGCCCAGGAGCGGCTGCGGTTCGCCCGGGACCTGCACGACCTGCTCGGCTACAGCATCTCGGCGATCACGCTGAAGACCGAGCTGATCCACCGTCTGGTCGGGGTGCGGCCCGACCGGGCACGGGAGGAGATCGCCGGGGTGCTGGACATCTCCCGGCAGGCGCTGGCCGACGTCCGGCTGGTCGCCAGCGGGTACCGGGACATGTCCCTCGCCGCCGAGGCCGACTCGGCGGCCTCCACCCTCAAGGCCGCCGAGATCGAGGCCGAGGTGGCCGTGGACTGCGGCCGGCTGCACCCGCTGGTCGACACCGTGCTGGCCACCGCCCTGCGCGAGGGCATCACCAACATCCTCAGGCACAGCAAGGTCCAGCGCTGCACGATCACGGCGACCACCAGTGGGGAAACGGTCCTGCTCCGGCTGGTGAACGACGGTGTGGTCGCGCAGCGCCGGACACCCGCGCCGCACAGCGGCAGCGGCATCGGCAACCTCCGGACCAGGCTCGCCACGGTGGGCGGGCGGGTGGAGGCCGGGATCCAGCCGGACGGCCGCTTCCAGCTCCTGGTCGAGGCGCCGATCAGACCCCAGCTCAGCGAGACCGCGACGCCGAGGCCGGAGGCCGAAGCCGCGGTGGCCTGAGCGAGGATTGCCTTCTGACCGATCCCGCTCGACCTAGGGGGACCATGCTGTCGGTGAAGATCCTGCTCGCCGAGGACGTCCACATGATCCGGGGGGCCCTGGTGGCGTTACTCGAACTGGAACCCGACTTCGAGGTGGTGGCCTCGGTGGACCGCGGCGATCTCATCGTCAAGTCCGCGCTCCAGGTCAGACCCGACGTCGCGGTGATCGACGTCGACCTGCCCGGGATCGACGGCCTCACCGCCGCCGCCGAACTGCGCGAGAAGCTCCCCGCCTGCCGCACCCTGATCCTCACCAGCCTCGGAAGACCCGGGACGCTCCGCCGGGCGATGGCCGCGCACGTCTGCGGCTTCCTGCTCAAGGACGCCCCTCCCGACCAGCTCGCCCACGCCGTCCGGGCGGTGGCCCAAGGCCAGCGGGTGATAGACCCGCAGCTCGCGATGTCCGCCTGGGACGCCCCGCGAAACCCGCTCTCCCCGCGCGAACTGGAAGTGCTGCGGCTGGCCGCCCAGGGCGCCGACGCGGCCGAGATCGCCGGCTGCCTGTACCTGTCCAAGGGGACGGTGCAGAACTACCTCACCGCGATCGTCGCCAAGCTGAACGCCCGGAACCGCGTCGACGCCATCCGGATCGCCGAGGAGGCGGGCTGGATCCCCTGACCGCCGGCCGCCCGGCGGGTCAGGACCGCTCCGTGGCCCGCAGCAGCGTGTCCAGCAGGCCCTCGTCCAGCGCCGTGTCCACCGACAGGTCGCTGGAGCCGCCGAAGCCCGCGTCGAACACCGCCAGGCTCACCACGTAGCGCGACCGCACCCCGAAGGTGGCGAAGCTCCAGGCCGAGCCCCCGGCCACCGGCTCGCCGTCCGGCTGCACCAGCCGCGCACCCCGGCGGCCGTCCAGCGCGAACCCGAACTCGGTGAAACGGAACCGCAGTCCGACCCCCAGCGCCTTGCTGTACGCCTCCTTCAGCGTCCACAGCCGCACCAGCAGGTCGTTGCGCCGGCTCGCCGGCTCCTCGTCCAGCCGGGCCAGCTCGAAGGTGGTGTAGCCCTGCGTCTCGGACGCCGTCCCGGCCATCCGGCGGTCCGCCAGCTCGACGTCCACCCCGATCCGGCCGCGGCTGGTCACCCCGACCACCAGCACCTCCTCGGTGTGGCTGAGGCTGATGTCGATCTGGTCGCAGCCGCGCACGTACGGGCGGCCGCCCGGGTGGTACGCCAGGTCCACCAGCTCCGGGACGGTCCCGATGGCCGCCGCCGCGGTCTGCCTCAGCAGCACCCGGGAGGCCAGGAACCGCTCCTTCCCGCGGGCCGGGGTCAGGCTCTCGTACCGGGACCAGTCCCGGCCGAGCACCGGCCGCAGCCGCTCCGGCTCCTGCAGGTGCGCCGACCAGGTGGCGAGGGTGCCGTAGAGCACGCAGGATCCCGTGGCGGCGAGTTCCTCCCGGACCTGCTCCCAGGGCCCGTCGGGGCCCGGCGCGTGGCGCGGCGCGGGGAGCGGTCCGGCCGGCCCGGCCATCAGGCCCTCACGAGCGGGTGGGACAGCGGGCCGGCGTCCAGCGCGGAGAGCACCCCGGCCAGGTAGACGGCGTTGGTCTCCGGGCCGCGGCACATGCCGATGCACGCCGGGCCCTGGGTGCCGCCCATCCGGCGGATGAAGGGGGTCAGCACCACCTTCGGCCCGATCTCCACCACATGGGTCAGCGCCTGCTGGTCGAGCATCTGCCGGGCGGCGTCGGCGAACCGCACCGGCGAGGTCACGTGCGCGCTCCAGTAGGGCGCGTACAGCGGCTCGTTGGTCATCCGGCCGTACACCGTGGAGTAGTACGGGATCCGCGGCGATCCGCCCGGCAGCCGCCGGGTCACCGCCTCGAACTTCGCCAGCATCGGCTCCATCAGCGGCGAGTGGAAGGCGTGCGTGACGTCCAGCGTCTTGCAGGCGATCCCGCGGTCCTCCAGCCGCTGCTGGATCCGCTCCAGGCCGGCCCGCTCACCGGAGAGCACGGTGGCCTTCGCCGCGTTGATCGCGCCGATGCTCACCCCCGGCTCGTCCGCGGTCAGCTCGGCCGCCTCGTACGGCGCCACACAGGTCGCCATCATCCCGCCGCCGGAGGGCAGGTACTGCATGAAGGCGCCGCGCACCGACACCAGCTTGGCCGCCTCCGCCAGGCCCAGCGACCCGGCCACCACGGCCGCCGCGAACTCGCCGATCCCGTGCCCCAGCACGGCCACCGGCTGCACCCCGGCCTCCTCCAGGGTGCGCGCCAGCGCGTACTCCACCGCGAACAGCGCCGGCTGGGTGAAGGCGGTCTGGTGGATCCGCTGGTCCCGGCTGAGGATCAGGTCCACCACCGACAGCCCGGTGTACGGCAGCAGCGCCTCCGCCGCCTCGTCCAGGAACCGCCGGTAGCCGGTGGAGTTGAGGTACAGCCCCGAGGTCATCCCCGGGTGCTGCGAGCCCTGCCCGGTGAACACGAACGCGGCCCGCACCTGCTGCCCGCTGCCGAGCCGGAAGTCCCGCAGCTCCAGGTAGGCCGCCAGCTCCTGCACGGTGGGGTAGAGCCACACGTCGGTCGGGTCGATGACCGGGCCGTACTCCTCCTCGATGTCGCCGTAGAGGCTGAGCGCCGCCACCGAGTCCAGCCCGTACTCGGTGAACGGGACATCCTCCTCCACCTCGCGGCCGAGGTAGTGCGACAGCCTGGCGGTCAGCCAGCCGTGGTAGTCGGGGTCGTTGGGGGTGCTGTTCATGGTTGTGCTCCTCCAGAGGGCGTTCCGAGGGCCCGAACGGGCCGGGGGTGGGCGGCCGTCAGGCCAGCGGGGATCCGTACAGGTCGTAGCTGCGGGCCCCGTGCAGCCGGGCCAGCACCTCGGCCAGCACCCGCTGCTCGCTGCCGGTGGGCCGGTCCGGCAGCGGCAGGCCGAGCCGGCGGCCGAGGCGGTAGAGCGCGGCCGTCACCCAGGACGGGTCGGCCAGGAACGGGTCGCCCTCGCCGCGCGCCTCCCGCCACACGCCCAGGCAGGCGGCCGCGGCCAGGACCAGGGTGTAGCGGTCGGCCAGGCCGAACGCGTGCGGGCTGACCAGGGCCTTCCGGTCGTCCGGGGCGATGTCCACGAACACCTTCCGCAGGTCGTCGAGTTCGACCGTGAAGGCCCGGGCCAGGAACCGCAGCGCGGAGGCGCCCTGCCGGTCCTCGGCCTCCTGGTCGGCCGCCTCCAGCAGGTCGGTGCAGGCCACCAGGGTCGCCGCCAGCGGGTCGCCGTCGCCCAGCAGCGCCGCCTCCGGCAGCCGCAGCGGCGGCAGCCCCTCGTGCAGCCGGAACAGCTCCCCGCCCGCCTCCGGATCGGCGAACCAGGCGTGCCGGGCGAAGAAGGGCAGCTGCGGCAGGATGCTCACCTGCCGGCCCGCGCTCCCGGCGTGCCCGAGCGAGGTGACCGGCAGGTCCCGCAGCTGCTTCTGGAACATCCCGTACGCGCCGTCCTCGGCGAAGGTCTGCTTGCCCAGCACCGTGGACATCTCGTCCATCGACTCGGCGATCAGCCGCGGCGCCAGGTAGGCCGCGGTCGCCGCGTAGGCGCTCATCTGCTTCGGCAGCAGGTGCAGCGCCCGGGTCGCCACCAGCGCCAGGCTGTCGCTGACCAGCAGGTCCAGGAAGGCCCCGGCGAGCACGTCCCGGACGTGCTGCACGTCCAGCGAGGACCGGCCGTCGTCCCGTCGCCGGGTCGCGAACCGGACCACCGTCCGCAGCGCGGTGTCCCCGCCCGCCAGCACGATGGACGGGATCAGCCCGCGGATCACCAGCGAGGAGCGCAGCGACAGCTCGTAGCCGTCCCCGAGCTCCCCGACCAGGGCGTTCGCCGGCACCGGACAGTCGGTGACCCTCAGGCCCCCGAACTCGGCGCTGCGCATCCCGCTGGTCTCGTGCCGCTCCAGGTCCTCGATCCGGTCGGCCGGCAGCTCGGCGCGGTCCAGCAGCAGCACCGAGGTGGTCCGCGCCCGGTTCTCCCCTCCGGTCCGGGCGAACACCACCAGGCCGCCCGCCCGCGCGGCGTTGGCGATCACCGTCTTGGTGCCGTTCAGCAGGAAGCCGTCCGCGGTCGGCACGGCCTCGAACTCGTCCCGGACGAAGGCGTTCCCGTGCGCCACCTCGTGCCGCACCACCGCGACCCGGCGGCCCTCCAGCAGCAGCCGGGCGGCCAGCGCGCACTGCTCGGCGGACCCGCCGGTCCACACCGGGACGGCGGCGAAGAAGCCGTTCAGCCCGTACCCGAAGCCGAGCGAGGCGTCCCGGCGGAACACCGGGCGCAGCACCCGGCCGAGCACGTCCAGCCGGGTCAGCCGGCCACCGTACTCGGCGGGGACGAACTCGGCGTTCAGGCCGAACTCGTCCAGCACCCGCTCGGCCCCGGCGAGCACCTCGCCGCGCGCGTCGGCGGCCAGCAGGGCGTGCTGGCCGAGCGGGTTGTCGGCCGAGAACAGCGGCCCGAAGGCGCGCTCCAGCCGACCGATGCGTTCGCTAGGGCTCATCGACGCCCCCCGGAGAGGAGTTGCTGGACTTCGGGCTTGATCTCCTGGTGCAGCGGCTTGAGTTCGCCCTGCAGGAACAGCCGGCGCATGGCGGCCCGCTCCACCTTGCCGCTGGTGGTCCGCCGGACCGTGCCGGGCCGCACCAGCAGCACCGCGCCGACCTGCAGCTCGAACTCCTTGGACAGGCAGCTCTCCACCGCGGTGGCCAGGCTCGGCAGACTGACGTTGTAGTGGCTGCGGGCGCGCAACTCCTGGATCAGCACCACCTGTTCGCGCTCGGCCGGGACCGAGAACGCGGTCGCCGAGCCGAACAGCTGGCTGACCTGCTGCACGGTCTGCTCCAGGTCCTGCGGGTAGAGGTTCCGCCCGGCCACCACGATCATGTCCTTGAGCCGGCCGGTGATGTACAGCTCGCCGTCCTCCACCGTGCCCAGGTCGCCGGTGCGCAGGAAGCCGCCGCGGCCCTCCGCGGTCCGGGCGCCGAAGGCCTGGTTGGTCTCGCCCGGACGGCGCCAGTACCCGCGCGCGACGCCCTCGCCGCGCACCCAGACCTCGCCGATCTCTCCGTCCGGACGGGTCTCCAGGGTCTTCGGGTCGACCACCAGCAGCTCGCTGCCCACCGGCCGGCCGACCGGCAGCAGCGACCGGGTGGGCCGGCCCGCCCGCGGCCCGCGCAGCCGGTGCTGTTCCAGGGAGTCCGCGTCCGCCTCTCTCGGCCGCCAGGAGGAGCCCGAGGGCCCGCCCGAGACCAGCAGGGTGGCCTCCGCCAGCCCGTAGCCGGCGGTCAGCGCCTGCGGCCGGAAGCCCGCGGCGGCGAACCGGTCGGCGAACAGCCGCCAGGTCTCCGGCCGGACCGGCTCCCCGCCGCTGACCGCGGTCCGCCAGCCGGACAGGTCCAGCCCGGCCAGCTGCTCCTCGGTGACCCGCCGGGCGCACAGCTCGTAGGCGAAGTCCGGGGCGCCGCTGACGTCCAGCCGGTACCGGGAGACCGCCTCCAGCCAGCGCGCCGGACGCCGGACGAACGCCTCCGGAGAGAGCAGCACCGAGGTGGCGCCCAGCCACAGCGGGTGCAGCAACTGGCCGATCAGGCCCATGTCGTGGTGGAACGGCAGCCAGCCGCCGAGCCGGGTGTCCGGTCCGGTGCCCAGCGCCTGCTGGATCGCCCGCTGGTTGGCCAGCAGGTTGGCGTGGGTCACCACCACCCCGCGCGGCTCCCGGGTGGAGCCGGAGGTGTACTGGAGCAGCGCGACCGAGTCCCCGGTCAGCTCCGGCTCCTGCCAGGCCGCCGAGCGCGGCACCACGTCGGCCGCCAGGCACGGCAGGTGGCCGTAGCCGAAGCCGGCCAGCAGCTGCGAGAGGTCCGGCGCCTCGCGGGCGTCGGTGAGCGCCACGCAGGGCGCCGCGTCCTTGACGATGCCGGCGATCCGCGCAGCGTGGTGGCCGCGCCCGCCCGGCGGCGCGGTGGGTACCGCTATCGCTCCCGCGTACAGGCAGGCGAGCAGGCTGACCGCGAACAGCCGGCGGTCGGCGTGCACGATCAGCACCCGTTCGCCGGCGGCCCCGCGGTCCTGCAGCCAGCCGGCCAGGCGCTTCGCCTCCGCGTCGAGGGCCCGGTACGAAACCGCCTCCGGCTGCACCCGTCCGTCGTTCTCGGGCAGCAGGACGAGCGCCTCCCGGCCGGGCGCCTCAGCCGCCCTGGCCTGGATGAGCTCGGAGAAGTTCCGGTAGCCGTTCAATGCCTCCCCCTTGCGTGTCAGGTGTGCGTCATTCGCCGAGTTCTGCGATCGGCCCCAGACTGCGCCCACCTGCTCGAATCGCCCTCGGGCCCGGAACGCGACCGAGCCGAGGACCGGGGGTCCTCGGCTCACGTCCCGCTGGAGGCGGTTCGCTCTCCCATGGCCGGACGGTCTCAGACGGCGGTCACGCTCTCGTACGCGATGTGACGGGTCCGCTCGGTGATCACGTCCGCCGCGTCGGCCAGCGCTATCCGGTGCCGGTTGAGGCCCTGGCTGCGCAGCGCCCGCTCGCAGTCCTCGGCGTCCTGCCACCAGGAGACGCCCAGGTAGCCGGAGGGCCGCAGGGTGGAGCGCAGCAGGTCGCTGCCGCCGAACCCGCCGAACCCGTCGAAGTACGAGGCCATCGCCGCGAACCGCTGCTCGAACCGGCGGTGGTCGCCCACCGCATCGGCCCGGGTGAGCACCACGTTGGCCGAGCCCTGCCGCGCCTCCCGGCGCAGCACCCGGCCGACGCTGACCGCCTGGTCGACCTCGGTCTCCACCCGGGAGCCGAGGCGCGTCACGTGCCTGCGGAACGTCTCGTCCCGCACGACCCGCTGGAAGCCCGCCAGACTCCGCCAGTGCCCCAGGTGGACGAACTCCCTGGGACGGTCGACCAGTTGCACCGTGACCAGGAAGGCGAACCCGTCCTGCTCGCGCAGGAAGCGGGAGTGCGCCCGGAACTCGCGCTCGAAGGCGGCGACGTCCCCCTTGACGGTGAACCGGTTGACGACGGTGACGGGCTCCGTCAGGTCACGAACGGGCACGGGCTTCCTCCGCGAACTGCTTGGCGTGGCGCAGGGTGGTCGAACTGTTGGTGCCGAGCGCGTGCCGGACCTTGGCCCGGGCGTCCGCGAGGGTGGCCTCGGGGCCGAGCAGCGCCCGGACGCCCTCCGGGTCCAGGGTGACGGTGTGCCAGGAGGTGGCGACCACGCCCGCGCCGTCCTCGGTGGGCTCGATCGTCCAGCGGCCGGTGTGCCCGGTCATCGCGGCCGGCACCCGCAGCTGCTTGTAGACGATCACGTGGCGGTCCGGGAAGGTGACCCGGATCGAGGTGGTGTTGTGGGTGGAGCCGTCCGGGCTGCGGGTGTCCATGTCCATGGACTGGATGCCCTGCTCGTCCTCGGTGAGTTCCAGGCGGGCCACGTGCGGCAGCCGCTCGGGCCACAGGTCGGCCCGGTCGAGGAAGGCGAACACGTCCGCGGCGGAGCCGGCGATCCGCTCCGAGTCGCTGAAGGTGAAGTGCACCTCGGCGCGCGCCTCGCCGAGCTCCGCACCGGTCTTGAGGGCGGCCAGCTCGGCGTGGCTGTTGCGGTCCACGGCCCGCTCGATCAGCTCCACCGCGCCCGGGTCGTCGCCGATCGCCCGGTAGTCGTGCAGCAGGGTGACCCGGCTCCCCTCGCCGTCGGCCTCGATGACCCACTCGCCGCCCATGGACTCCACCGGGGGAGCGGAGACGACCTGGCGGAAGACGATCCGGCCGGCGGCCGCGTCCAGGGTGCGGCGCGAGGTCCAGGTCCGGGGCGCGCCGTTGGCGGTGGCCCAGATCCGCAGCAGCTGCTCGCTGCGGCCGTCCCCGAGCGGCTTCTCCTCCAGCACCTCGGCGTGGATGGTGGGCCCGAACAGCTGGGGCCAGTCGGCCACGTCGGCCACCAGGGCGAAGACGGCGGCGGGCGGTGCCGAGACGGTGATGGTGTGCTCCGTGACGTGGGTCTGGGGCACGGACTGGTCGGTCGTAGCGGTCGGCGCCACGGCGGGCCTTCCCTTCGGATCGCGCCGCACGCGGGGCGGCTGCTTCAGATTGTCAGTACCCGCTCGAGTAGTGGTCGAGCGGTGGTGCACTCAGGCCCAGTCGGGCCTTTCGAGGATCTCCACCACGGCGGCGCCCCAGCTGTAGCCGGCCCCGACGCCGACCATGACCACGCGGTCGCCGGGCCTGGCCCGGCCGGAGACCACCAGCCGGTCCAGGCCGGCGAACTGGTCGCCGGCGCCGAGGTGGCCGACGGTGCGGCTCCAGTCCCAGGTGGTGCGCTCCGGGTCGATCCCGAACGGCCGGTAGTAGATGGCCTCCAGGCGGCGCCGGCCGAAGTGGGGGAGCAGCACCCAGTCGGCCTCCGCCAGTTCCAGCTCGGCGTCCGAGAGCGCCTGCTTCAGCACGGTCTGCTGGCCGGCGTTGGCCCGGGTGATCGCGAAGGACATCCCCACCTGGCCGATGAACGCCTTCTTGGCCTCCTCGAAGTCCACCGGGATCCGGTGGGTGAACGGCGCGGCGGAGAACGGCTCGTCGCCGCGGTGCATCGGCTCCAGGCCGGAGTCGGAGAGCATCGCCAGCGACCGCAGCCGGGCGTACCCGCCACGCCGGGAGAGCACCAGCGCGGTGGCCCCGTCGGCGTACGGGGTGCCGGGGTCGGTGCGCCAGCGGTCGATGCCGGGCTCGCAGAACCGGTCGGCGGTGGTGAGCAGCGCGTCGCAGCGGTTGCGGTCGGCGGTCAGGTACGCGGTGGCCAGGTCCAGGGCGGCCAGGCCGCCGTTGGACATCTGCCGGATCTCCAGCGCGGAGCAGGTGCCGCCGCCGATCTCGCGCTGGACGTAGGAGGCCACCGGCCACAGGTCCTGGCCCTGGTGGTAGGTGTCGGCGTGCAGGATCAGGTCGACGTCCTGTGGGGTCGAGCCCGCCCGCTCCATGGCCGCGCGCGCCGCGGCCGCGGCCATCTCGGCGGCGGACTCGTCGGGGGAGAAGGCCACCGCGACCGTGTCGGTCGCGGCGGCCATCCGGGCCGGGAAGGCGCCGGACGCGACCGCGTCGGCGACCAGGAGGGAGGAGGGCAGCCGTATCGCCGTCCCCCGGATGAAGATGTCGTCCACTCGCACAGCCACTCCCAGATTCGGTCGGATGCCGGGTCAGCTCGCCGCGGCGACCGCCGGCTCGGCCGCCTGCCGCTCCCCGGTGGGCTCGGTGAGCAGGACGTAGTAGAAGGCGTCCAGCAGGGCCCGCCAGGAGGCGGTCACGGTGTTCTCGTCCACGCCGACCGCGCCCCAGCGGCGGTCGCCGTAGCGGTACGAGATCAGCACCCGGGTGGCGGCGGCGCTGCCGGTCTCGCCGGTGAGCACCCGCACCCGGTAGTCGACCAGCTCCAGGCCGGCCAGCTGGGGGAAGAACGGCTCCAGCGCCCGGTGCAGGGCCCCGTCCAGGGCGTTCACCGGGCCGTTGCCCTCGCCGGAGGCGATCAGCGGGACCCCGCCCACGTACAGCCGCACGCCGGCCTCGGTGCGCACCTGGCCCTCCGGCAGCTGGTCCACCGAGACCCGCCAGGAGCCGACCTCGAAGGGCAGTTCGGGCTTGCCGCCGAGCTCCTCGCGCAGCAGCAGCTCGAAGGAGGCGTCCGCGGACTCGAAGGCGTAGCCGCGGTGCTCCAGCTCCTTGACCCGGGCCGCGGTGCGGGCCACCGCGTCCGAGCCGGCGGCGACCGGGTAGCCCAGGGCGCGGGCCTTGAGTTCGATCGAGGAGCGGCCGCCGAGGTCGGAGACCAGGGTGCGCATCTCGTTGCCGACCAGGGCCGGGTCGGTGTGCTGGTACAGGTCCGGGTCGATGCGCAGCGCCGAGGCGTGCAGGCCGGCCTTGTGGGCGAAGGCGGAGGAACCGACGTACGGCGCCGCCGGGTGGGCCGGCACGCCGGTCAGGTCGGCGACGGCGCGGCCGATCGCGCCGGCCTGCCGCAGCTTCTCCACCGGCACCACCTCGATGCCGCGCTTGAGGACCAGGTTGGCCGCCACGGTGAAGAGGTTGGCGTTGCCGCAGCGCTCGCCGTAGCCGTGCGCGGTGCCCTGCACATGGTCGGCGCCGGCGGCCACCGCGGCCAGCGAGTTGGCCACCGCGCAGCCGGTGTCGTCGTGGCAGTGGATGCCCAGCGGGACGCCGGTGGCGGCCAGGGTGTCGGCGACCACGGCCTCGATCTCGTCGGGCAGCGAGCCGCCGTTGGTGTCGCAGAGCACCACGGTCTCGGCGCCGGCGTCGGCCGCGATCCGGACGACCTCCAGGGCGTACTCGCGGTTGATCCGGTAGCCGTCGAAGTAGTGCTCGGCGTCCAGGAAGACCCGGCGGCCGGCCTGCACCAGGTGCCGGACGGTGCTGCCGATCATCGCGAGGTTCTCGGCCAGGGTGGTGCGCAGGGCCAGGTCCACGTGCCGGGGGTGGCTCTTGGCGACCAGGGTGACCACCGGGGTCTCGGCGTCCAGCAGGGCGCGGACCTGGGGGTCGACCGAGACCAGTGAGCCGACCCGGCGGGTGGCGCCGAAGGCCGCCAACTGGGCGGAGCGGAGGTTGAGTTCGGTTCGGGCCCGGCGGAAGAACTCGGTGTCCCGCGGGACGGCGCCGGGCCAGCCGCCCTCGATGAATCCCACGCCGTAGGCGTCCAGTTGGCGGGCGACGGCGAGCTTCTCCTCCACCGTCAGCACCATGCCCTCCTGCTGCGTTCCGTCGCGCAGGGTCGTGTCGTAGAGCTGGAAGCGCCGCTCGACCATCGCCCCTCCCTCGTCTGTGCCGTCGGCCGACCACCGCGGCGGGTGCGGACACGGTCGGGCGGTCGGGTGGAGGAGTCCTCGAGTCCGGCCGGAGGGGCGTGTTCTCGACCGAGAATCAAGCAGTGAATGTGCTGTTATTGTCCAAATGTCCGAGTTTCTCGAACCTGGAGACCTCATGACGCAGGCCCACGAAGAGATCCGCCCGTTCCGCATCAACGTCCCCGACACCGAGCTGGAGGACCTGCGGGAGCGCCTGGCCCGGACCCGCTGGACCGGTGAACTGCCCGGCGTGGGCGGGGACTACGGTGTGCCGCTGGCGCAGGTCCGCGAGCTGGTCGGGTACTGGCTCAGCGGCTACGACTGGCGCGCCCGGGAGGCCGAGCTCAACGCGTACCCGCAGTTCACCACCACCGTCGACGGCCAGAACATCCACTTCCTGCACGTCCGCTCGCCGCACGAGGGCGCCACGCCGCTGCTGCTGACCCACGGCTGGCCGACCACGGTGGTGGAGTACCTGGACGTCATCAAGCCGCTCACCGAGCCCGAGGACCCGGCGGACGCCTTCCACCTGGTGATCCCGCACCTGCCCGGCTTCGGCTTCTCCGGGCCGACCCACGAGCGCGGCTGGAACCGCTACCGGACCGCCGCGGCCTGGGCCGAGCTCATGCGCCGGCTCGGCTACGACCGCTACGGCACCCACGGCAACGACGCCGGCTCCTTCGTGGCCCCGGAGGTCGGCCGGGTCGACCCGGAGCACGTCATCGGCGTGCACGTCACCCAGGTGTTCTCCTTCCCCTCGGGCGACCCCGCCGAGCTGGCCGGCCTCGGCGAGGAGGACCGCGGCAAGCTGGAGTTCCTGAGCTGGTTCCTGGAGAACAAGAGCGCCTTCAGCAAGCTGCAGTCCACCGAGCCGCAGACCCTGGCGCACGCGCTCGCGGACTCGCCGGTGGGCCAGCTCGCCTGGAGCATGCAGCTGTTCGGCGACGCGGTGAGCCGGGACTACGCGCTGACCAACGTGATGATCTACTGGCTCACCAACACGGCCGCCTCCTCGGCCCGGTTCTACTACGAGGACGCGCACGCCGAGCAGCCCACCGAGCCGACCACGGTGCCGCTGGGGCTGGCCAACTTCGCCTACGACTTCCAGTCGATCCGGCCGCTGGCCGAGCGGGACCACAAGAACATCGTGTCCTGGAACACCTACGACCGCGGCAGTCACTTCGCCGCCCACGACGCGCCGGACCTGCTGGTGGCGGACATCCGGGCGTTCTTCCGCGCCCTGTAGCGCCACGAACGGGAGCGGGGCCGGTCGGCTGATGCCGACCGGCCCCGCTTCTGTGCGCGCTCAGGACGCCGGAGCTGCGTCGGGAGCGGCTTCCTCCTGGGCCCACTCGTCCATCCGCATGCGCTGCGGGATGGCGAACATCAGGAAGAAGACGAAGGCGGTGATGCCGCCGAAGGTCCACAGCGTGGTCTCGAAGCTGGCCGCGAAGGAGGTGCCGGTGGCGTCCTTCGTGAAGCCGGTGAGGACACCGGCGACCTTCGGGTCCTGCAGGGCCGGCGCGGTGCAGCTGGCCGGGGTGATCGCCGGGTCCTTCTCGCCGGCCCGGTCGACCGCGCAGGTCTTGTAGGCGGCGACGACCTCGTCTGCGCGGCCCGGGTCCACCGAGGCGGTGGCGACGAGCTCCTGACGGAGCCGCGGAACCTGCTCGTCGATGCTGGCGGCGGTGTTGCCGGCCAGGCCGCCGAAGAACACCACCGAGATCAGCGCGCCGCCGACGGCGAAGCCGAGCTGGGTGTTGGTGTTGACCAGGCCGGAGGCGGAGCCGGCGTCCTGGTGGGGCACCTCGGAGGTGACGATCAGCGGCAGCGGGGTGGCGACGGTGCCGAAGCCCGCGCCGATCACCAGCAGCGGCAGCGCCAGCTGCCAGGAGGTGATCTCGCTGCCGTACCGGTCGGCCACCCAGATGTAGGACAGCAGGCCGAGGATCAGCACCACGGCGCCGATCTGCTGGACCTTGCGGCCCCACTTCGGCACCATGATCATCACCGAGGAGGTGGCGGTCAGGAAGGCGCCGATGCAGAACGGGAGGCTGGTCAGGCCGGCGTGCATCGGGGTCCAGCCCTGGCCGATCTGCATGTACAGGGTCCAGCCGATGGTGAACATGCCCATGCCAATGTAGAACGCGAGGTTCACGGCCAGGCCGGAGGAGAAGCTGCGGGTGCGGAACAGGTCCAGCGCCACCAGCGGCGAGTTGTCCTTGCGGATCTTGTGGCGCTGCCAGGCGACGAACGCGGCCAGCACCGGCACACCCGCGACCATCGAGACGAAGCCGGCCGTCGGCCAGCCCAGGTCGCGGCCCTGGAGCAGCGGGAAGAGGATCATCAGCAGGCCGGCCGTGGCCAGCAGGAGGCCGACGGTGTCCAGCTTCAGCGACTGCGGCGCCTTGGACTCCCGGATCACCTTGTTGCCGTAGACCAGGCCGGCGATGCCGACCGGCACGTTGATCAGGAAGATGGTCCGCCAGCTCAGGCCGAACAGGTCCCACTGGACCAGCAGGCCGCCGGCCGCCAGACCGATGGTGGCGGCGAGACCGCCGACCGCGCCGTGCAGGGCGAAGGCGGTGGCCTTCTCCTTGTTGGTGAAGGTGACCTGGATGATCGACAGCACCTGGGGCACCATCACACCCGCGAAGCCGCCCTGCAGGATGCGGGCGACCACCAGCTGCCAGGGCTCCTGGGCGATGCCCGCGGCCAGCGAGGAGAGGGTGAAGCCCGCGACGCCGGTCAGGAAGACCCGCTTGCGGCCGAAGATGTCGCCCAGCCGGCCGCCGAGGATCAGCAGGAGGCCGAAGGCCAGCTGGTAGCCGACCAGCACCCACTGGATCGCCGAGTACCCCGCGCCCAGGCTGCGCTGCATCGAGGGCGCCGCGACGTTGGCGATGGTGCCGTCCAGCATGTCCAGGAAGGCCGAGACCAGCAGGACCAGCAGCGCCGCCCAGCGCTTGGGGTCGGCCGCTTCCGCGCCCTCCGTCCCCGTGCCGGTGGCCGGGGCCGCCGACTTCAGCTTCACCTCCGTCTCGATGGGCGGAGCCTGCTCGGAGGAAATTGCCATGAGGTACCTCTCAGGATCGGTTCGGGGGGATCGGCCCGGCCGGGCATGACCGTGACCACCGGTATCAGGGTCGTCGCTCTCGGTCGACCCGTGGTGGAGTGCGGCTGAAGCGCGGGGCAGGAGTGGCGGGCCCGCTCTTGCGTGCGAGGTGGTGCGGGTGCTGCGCGGCCTCGTGGACGGTCAGCACGGGGGTGACGCAGGCCTCGGTGCCCTCGAAGCGGGCGGCCCAGGCGTCCCGGTCGCGGCGGGCGAAGCGCTCGGCGAACAGCGCCCGCAGCTTCGGCCAGTGGGCCGGGCAGTCGCGGTCCGGCAGCGCGGCCGGGTCCAGCTCCAGCCCGTCCAGGAGGGCGGCGTAGAACCGCTCCTCCAGCGCGCCGACGGCCACGTACCGGCCGTCCGCGCAGGGGTAGCAGCCGTAGAACGGCGCACCGCCGTCCAGCAGGTTCACGCCGCGGGCCGGCCGCCACTCGCCGGCCGCCAGCATCGCGACCAGCATGCCGAGCATGGCGCCGGCGCCGTCCACGATGGCCGCGTCCACCACCTGGCCGCGCCCGGAGCGCTCCCGCTCGATCACCGCGGCGAGCACGCCGGCGACCAGGAACATCCCGCCGCCGGCGAAGTCGCCGAGCAGGTTCACCGGCGGCACCGGCGCCCCGTCCGCCTCGCCGATGGCGTCCAGGGCGCCGGTCAGGGCCAGGTAGTTGATGTCGTGTCCGGGGGTGCGGGCGAGCGGCCCGTCCTGGCCCCAGCCGGTCATCCGGCCGTAGACCAGGCGCGGGTTGCGCTCCAGGCAGACCTCCGGGCCGAGGCCGAGCCGCTCGGCGACGCCCGGCCGGAACCCCTCGACCAGCACGTCCGCGCCGTCCGTCAGGGCGAGCAGCTCCTCCCGGCCGGCCGGGTCCTTCAGGTCCAGGGCGACGGACCGCCGCCCCCGGTCCAGCACGGTGTGCCAGGCGGCGAAGGAACGGCGGCCGTCGGCGCGGTCGACCCGCAGCACGTCCGCGCCGAGGTCGGCGAGCACCATGCAGGCGAACGGCGCCGGGCCGATCGCGGCCAGCTCGACCACCCGAAGTCCGTCCAGCGGACCCACGGCCGGCTCACACGTCCCAGGCGACCGGCAGGTGCCACAGGCCGTAGATGACCGCGCGCTCCTTCGAGGGGATCTCCTCGAACGGCTTGGCCAGCCGCAGCGTGGGGATCCGCTCGAACAGCTTGCCCCAGACGATCTGCATCTCCAGGCGGGCCAGGTCGGCGCCGATGCAGTGGTGCACGCCGTGGCCGAAACCGAAGTGCTTGCGGTTGCCGCGGGCCAGGACCAGGTCGTCCGGGTTCTCGAACACGGCGGGGTCGCGGTTGGCGGTGAGCCCGACGCAGAGGATGCCGTCGCCCTTGGGGATCACCTTGCCGGCCAGCTCGATGTCGTCCACGGCCACCCGCGGGACGGCCGCGTCGCCGATCGTCAGGTAGCGCACCAGCTCCTCGACGGCCGGGCCGATCTGGTCCGGGTTGGCCTTCAGCCAGGCCAGCTGCTCCGGGTGCTCCAGCAGGCAGGCGGTCCCCAGCGACAGCATGCTCGCGGTGGTCTCGTGACCGCCGTTCATCAGCAGCCGGCAGAGGTTGACCAGGTCGCGGGCCTCGTACTCCTCGCCGGCGTCCCGGTACTCCTGGATCGCCCGGCTGAGCAGGTCGTCGCCCGGGTCCTTCTCCTTCTTGGCGACCAGCCCGTACAGGTACTCGTTGACGTCCACCAGCGCGGCCTGCCGCTCGGCCATGGTGGCCGTGCCGCCGAGCAGCGTGGTGCCGTTGATCTGGAAGAACTCGTGGTCCTCGTACGGGATGCCGAGCAGCAGGCAGATCACCGCCATCGGCACCGGCAGCGACAGCGCGTGGTGCATGTCCACACCCGGGCCGGCCGCCAGCATCGCGTCGATCGCGTCGTCGGCCAGCTTCTCGATCTGCGGACGCAGCTTCTGCACCCGGCGGTTGGTGAAGGTCACCGCCGCCTTGCGGCGGGTCTTCGAGTGCGCTTCGCCGTCGTAGCCGATGAACGAGGTCTCGGTACGGAACTCCGGCGGGGCGTCGAAGTAGAACGGGAAGCCCGGCTCGGCGCGCGAGGCGCTGGTCCGCGGGTCGGTCAGCAGCTGGCGCATGTTCTCGTGGCCGGTCACCGCCCAGATCCGCAGCCCGGTCGGCAGCGGTACCTGCTTCACCGGGTCCTCGGCGAACTGGGCGTACTGGACGGGCGGGGAGAACGGGCACTTGCGCTCGTAGGGGAAGGTCTCTTCCGCCTCGCCGGTGCTTTCGGCGTGTGTCGTCATCGCTGGCCTCCTCGTCAGGCCGCGCCACCGTGTCAGCCGGATCTCGAACCCGGCCAGACCGGGGCTCGAATCCGCGTACGACCGGGGCGGGCAAGGGAGTTCGACCCGGTCTCTAGCCGGCCGCCGTAGCCTGCGGCGGTATTCGGCCACGGCAGTCCGGGAGGACGTCAGATGAGCACGGCAGTCACGCCATTCAGGGTGGAGACCCCGCAGGCGGATCTCGACGACCTGCGGGAGCGTCTCGCCCGCACCCGCTGGCCCGAGCCGGCGACCGTCGAGGGCTGGGCCCAGGGCGTCCCGCTCGACTACCTCCGCGACCTGGCCGCGTACTGGCGGGACTCCTACGACTGGCGGGCCACCGAGGCGCGGCTCAACGCGCTGCCCCAGTTCCGGACCGAGATCGACGGGCTGGGCATCCACTTCCTGCACGTCCGCTCCCCGCACCCCGGAGCGATGCCGCTGCTGGTCAGCCACGGCTGGCCCGGCTCGGTGGTGGAGTTCCTGGAGATCATCGAGCTGCTCACCGACCCCGCCGACCCGGCCGACGCCTTCCACGTGGTCGCCCCCTCCCTCCCCGGGTACGGCTACAGCGACAAGCCCACCGGCCCCGGCTGGACGGTCGAGCGCAGCGCCGCCGCCTGGGCCGAGCTGATGGCCCGCCTCGGCTACCCGAGGTACGGCGCGCACGGCGCCGACTGGGGCTCCTTCCTCACCGGCGCGCTCGGCGCCCTGGACCCCGCGCACCTGGCCGGCATCCACCTGGCCATGCCCTTCGCCCTCCCGCCGCAGGAGCAGGTGGAGCTGGACGAGCGCGACCTGGCCGGCCTCGCCGCGCTCAAGGAGTTCCAGGCGAGCGAGGGCGGCTACTCGATCATCCAGGCCACCCGCCCGCAGACCCTCGGCTACGGCCTGCTCGACTCCCCGGTCGCCCAACTCGCCTGGATGGTCGAGAAGTACGCGGCCTGGAGCGACCACGACGGGGACGTGGAGAAGGCCATCGGGCGCGACCGCCTGCTGGACGCCGTCACCCTCGGCTGGCTCGCCGGCACCGGCGCCTCCTCGGCCCGGATGTACTGGGAGAGCCACAACAGGATGGCCCTCGCCCCCGTCCCCGACGTCCCCGTCGCCTGCTCCGCCTTCCCCAAGGACGCCCGGATGCCGCGCCCCTGGTGCGAGGCCCGGTTCGCCGACCTGCGCCGCTGGACCGACCACGAGAAGGGCGGCCACTTCCCCGCGCTGGAGCAGCCCGAGGTGCTGGCCGAGGAACTGCGCGCCTTCTTCCGCCCGCTGCGGGAGGACACGCGATGAGCGAGCTGTTCCCGCTGCCCGGCTCCGGCTACCGCGGCCCCGCCCCCGCGTACGCGCGGCTGCGCGCCGAGCGGCCGGTGGCCCGGCTGGAGGTGGAGGGCGGCGGTCACGCCTGGGTGGTGACCCGGTACGCCGACGTCCAGGCCGTCCTGGACGACCCGAGGTTCAGCCGGGCCGCCACCTACGGGCCCGGGGCGCCCAAGTTCGCCGGTCTGTTCCAGGCCCCGCCCGGCATGATCATCTCCCTGGACCCGCCGGATCACACCCGGCTCCGCGACCTGGCCGGCCAGGCCTTCTCGCCGGAGCGGATCGAGGGCATGCGCGAGCGGGTCCGCGAGCTGGTCACCCGGCTGCTGGACGGCCTGACCGGCGAGGTCACCGACCTGGTGGCCGAGTTCGCGAGCCCGCTGGCGCTGACCGTGATCTGCGAGCTGCTCGGCGTCCCCGAGCAGGACCGCGACCGGTTCCACACCTGGGTGCGGCAGTTCGCCGATGTCTCGGGCCCCGAGGAGCAGGCGATCGCCGGCCGCGAGGCGCTGGCCGGGTACATGGCCCACCTGGTCCTCGCCAAGCAGGCGGAGCCCGCCGAGGACGTGCTCTCCGCCCTGATCGCCGCCCGCCGGCCGGACGGCGACCGGCTGGGCACCGAGGAGCTGATCGGCCTCGGCTACACCCTGCTCGGCGCCGGCTTCGACTCCACCGCCGCCCAGATCGCCAACTCGGTGCTCACCCTGCTCGCCCACCACCCCGGCCAGTGGCGGCTCCTGGGCGCCGAGCCCGAGCGGATCCCGGTCGCCGTCGAGGAACTGCTGCGCACCGTCAACCTCTCGGCCAACGACACCTCCGGGCTGCCCCGGCTGGCCACCGAGGACGTCACCGTCGCCGGGGTCACCATCCCGGCCGGGGACGCGGTGTTCCTCGCCTTCTCCTCGGCCAACCACGACCGGGCGGTGTTCGCCGACCCGGACCGGGTCGACCTCGGCCGGGCCGACAACCCGCACCTGGCCTTCGGTCACGGCATCCATCGCTGCCTGGGCGCCCCGCTCGCCCGGATCGAGATCGCGGTCGCCCTCCAGGAGCTGACCCGGCGCCACCCGGACGCCGAACTCGCCGTCCCGGAGCCCGAACTCACCTGGCGGCTCGGCGACGTCAACCACAACCTGGTCGCCCTGCCCGTCCGGCTCGGCTGACCCCCGGGCCCGTACACCCCGCCCCGCCCCCGCTGCCGGTTCCGCTGCCGCACATCCCCCGAGGAGCACCCCGATGACCCTGGAAGCCCTGCCCGCCACCAGCCGCGAGGTCCGTCTCGCCGCGTACCCCGAGGCCGCGGTCACCCTCGACCACTTCGAACTCGCCGAGGCCCCGCTGGCCGAGCCCGGCGAGGGCGAGGTCGTGGTCCGCAACGACTGGATGACCCTGGGCTCCGTGGCCCGCGACCAGATGAACCCGCACACCACCCTGCCGATCCCGGTCTTCCAGCCGGGCGTGGCGATGTGGGGCCGTACGGTGGGCACCGTGGTCCGCTCCAACAGCCCGCTGCTGGCGGTCGGCGACCTGGTCGAGCACTTCAACGGCTGGCGCGACTACGCGGTCGGCGACGCCCACGGCTTCTTCCGGCGGGACCGCGACCAGCTGCCCGGCTCCGAGTACTTCCTCTCCCAGGGCCCCACCGCCTGGCACGGCCTGGTCGAGACGGCCCGCGTCGCCGAGGGCGACGTGGTGTTCGTCTCCGGCGCCACCAACGGCGTCGGCGCCCTGGCCGGCCAGCTGGCGAAGCTGCGCGGCGCCAAGAAGGTGATCGGCAGCACCGGCTCCAAGGAGAAGATCGACTTCCTGGTCCAGGAGCTCGGCTTCGACGCCGCCTTCGACTACCACGACGGCCCGGTCGCCGACCGGCTCGCCGAGCTGGCCCCCGACGGCGTCGACGTGGTCTTCGACAACGTCGGCGGCGAGCAGTTCGAGGCCGCCGTGGCGAACGCCGCGCACGGCGCCCGGTTCGCCCTCTGCGGCGCCCTGGCGGGTCAGCACGGCGGCGACGGCGGCAGCCCCCGCCTCCCGCTGATGACCGCGATCACCAAGGACCTGTCCTTCCGCGGCTTCGCCACCCTGCACACCCCGGACCAGATCGACGGCTGGAACGCCCGGTTCGGCGAGTGGCTGCGCGAGGGCCGGATCGTCTTCCCGCACACCGTCGTCGACGGCGGTGTGCCGGTCCTCCCGGAGACCTTCCTGGCGCTCCAGGAGCGCAGGTACAGCGGCACCGTCCTGGTGAAGCTGTCCTGACCCGCCCTCCCGTCCACGGCGGCGCCTCCCGACCCCGGGGGGCGCCGTCGTCGTGCAGAATCGAGTGATGCCCATGGGTGAGCCCGTCCTCGACCGCCGGTCCCTCAACCGCGCCCTGCTGGCCCGTCAGCTGCTGCTGGAGCGGTCCACGATGCCGGCCGCGGCGGCCGTCGAGCACCTGGTCGGCCTGCAGGCCCAGGCGCCCTTCCCGCCCTACTACGGCCTGTGGAGCCGGCTGGCCGGCTTCCGGGCCGAGGAGCTGGCCGCGCTGCTCCGCGAGGGCGGGGTGGTCCGCCTGGTGCTGATGCGCGGCACCATCCACCTGGTGACCGCCGAGGACTGCGGGCGGCTGCGGCCGGTGCTCGCCGAGTCGCTGGCCCGCTCCCTCCAGGGCACCTTCGGCCGAAAGCTGGACGGGCTGGACCTGGCCGCGGTCGCCGCCCACGGGCGGGAGCTGGTCGAACGGGAGCCGCTCACCCTGGGCGCCCTCGGCGACCGGCTGGCCGAGCGCTGGCCGGACCGCGACCCGTTCGCCCTGGCCAACGCGGTGCGCAACCTCACCCCGCTGGTCCAGACGCCGCCGCGGGCGGTGTGGGGCGAGGCCGGCCAGGCGGTGCACACGAGCGCCGAGTCCTGGCTCGGCGGGGCGCCGCAGGCCGCGACCTCCCCGGACGAGGTGGTGCTGCGTTACCTGGCCGCCTTCGGTCCGGCCGGGGTCAAGGACGCCCAGCTGTGGTCCGGGATGACCCGGCTGGCCGCGAGCTTCAAACGGCTCCGCGACCGCCTGGTGGTGTTCCGGGACGAGAACGGTCAGGAGCTGTACGACCTGCCCGAGGCGCCCCGCCCGGAGCCGGGCACCGCGGCCCCGGTCCGCTACCTGGCGGAGTTCGACAACCTCCTGCTCTCGCACGCCGACCGGGCCCGGATCCTCACCGAGGAGCAGCGCCGGGCGGTGTTCACCCGCAACGGGCTGATCCGGTCGACGATCCTGGTGGACGGCTTCGTGGCCGGCCTGTGGCGGATCGACAGCGCGAAGGGCGTCCACACCCTGGTGGTGGAGCCGTTCGGCCGGCTGGCCAAGCGGGCCAGGACCGCGCTGGAACGGGAGGGGGAGCGGCTGCTGGCCTTCGCCTCGGACGGCGCCGGGGTGCACGAGCTGCGCTTCGAGGAGGCCTGACCGGCCGGCTCCAGGGAGGCTGCAGCGCGGCGCGGTGTACTGGCGGCCCCTGTACTGGCGGCTCCGGTCCCAGCGCCGGGGCCCAGTCCCGACCCAGAGAGGTGGCCGCCGTGTCCGACAAGCCGTTCGCCAACCAGACCGTCGTCGTCACGGGAGGCGGTACCGGCATCGGCCGGGCCGCCGCCCTCGCGTTCGCCGAGGCCGGCGCCGAGCAGGTGCTGATCACCGGGCGCCGGGCGGACCGGCTGGCCGAGGTCGCCGCGCTGCACCCGGCGATCGTCCCGCTGGTCGCCGACGTCGCCACCGAGGAGGGCGCCGACCTGGTGGCCGAGGCGGTCCGGGCCCGCGGCGGCGCGCTGGACGTGCTGGTGCACAACGCCGGCGTGTTCCGCTTCAGCCCGCTGGAGCACCTGGACGCCGCGGTGGTCCGCGAGGTGCTGGACATCAACCTGCTCGGCCCGGTGCTGCTCACCGGCCGGCTGCTGCCGCTGCTGCGCGGCCCGGGCAGCATCGTGCTGGTCTCCAGCCGCGCCGGCCACAACGCCTCGCCCGGCGGTTCGGTGTACGCGGCCAGCAAGGCCGGGGTGCACAGCCTGACCCGCAGCTGGGCGGCCGAGCTGGCCCCCCGGGGTATTCGGGTCAACGCGGTGGCGCCGGGCTTCGTCCGGACCGAGGCGTACGTCGCCAACGGGCTGTCCCCGCAGCAGGTGGAGGGTCTGTTCGAGCACGCCAAGGACGACATCCCGCTCGGCCGGGTCGCCGACGTGGACGACGTCACCCCGTGGATCGTCCGCCTCGCCGACCCGGCCGCCGCCCTGGTGACGGGTCAGGTGATCACCCTGGACGGCGGGATGGACGTGGCCTGACGGCCGCGCCGGCAGCGACGAGAAGGGGCGTCCCGACCGGGACGCCCCTTCTCGTGGTGGATGCGGTTCAGTGGTCGGCCGGCACGTCCGGCCGGACGGTGGTGCTCGGCACCGAGGCGCCCTCCGGCGGCAGTTCACCGCTCACCAGGTACCGGTCGACCAGGGCGTCCAGGCGGGCGTTGCCGCCGAGTGCGTACACCTCGTGGTCGCCGGAGTCGGCGACGGTCAGCAGCCGGTGCCCGAGCAGCTCGGCCATGGCCACGCCGCCCGCGTAGTGGTCCATCGGGTCGCCGTCGGCCTGCACGATCAGGCCCACCGGGTAGCCGTCCCGGCAGAGCTTCACCGGCGGCTCCGGGGCGGTGAAGGTGCGGAAGGCGCCGACCCAGGGCTGGGCCCGCAGCACGCCGTAGCCGTACGGGAAGCGCTTGCGGAACTCCCGCATGTCGGCGCGGTAGACCTCCAGGTCGGCGGGCCAGGCGTGCTCCATGGTGATGGCCTCCAGCACGCCGATCCGCAGCGAGCCCTCGCTGTCGGCCGGCCGCCAGGTGCCCTGCTGGGCGAGCAGCCCGCCGGCCGCGTCGGCGTCGGCCACCGTGCGCAGCGCGGCGACCAGGCGGCCGAGCTCGGCCCACTGGCCGCGGTTGCCGGACCGGTTGCCGACCGCGCCGTCGAACAGGGTGCGCAGGTGCACGCCGCCGTCCAGGGCCTCCAGCCTGGTCACGGCCTCCTCCACCGCGTCCAGCACCCGGGCCGGCTCGGTGCCGAGGCCGAAGGTGCCGTGCCGGGCTGCGGTCCACGCCGCCCACTGGTCGACGTTGCGCTGGACGGCGTCGCCCTGCCAGAGGAACTGCTCGCGCCAGGTCCAGCCGGGGTGCACGCAGGAGTCCAGCACGCTGCGGTCCAGCTGCCCGGGGAAGAGGCTGCCGTACACCGCGCCGACGTACGCGCCGTAGGCGTAGCCGACGAAGGAGAGCCGCTCCTCGCCGAGCACGCCGCGGACCACGTCCATGTCCCGGGCGGTGTTGGGGGTGCTGATGTGCCGGCGCAGCTCGCCGCCGGCCCGCTCGCAGGCCAGTTCGCGCAGCCGCATGTCCTCGGCGAGCTGGTCGAAGGCGGAGTCCGGCGGCCGGGAGTCGAACGGCGCGACGGGGACGGTCACCTCGGCGTACAGGTTGGTGGAGGCGCCGGTGCCGCGGGGGTCGAAGCCGATCAGGTCGTACACCTCGTGGACCGGGGTGCCGGCGTACTTGGCGGGCAGGTCGATGCCCAGGCCCCAGTCGCCGCCGGGGCCGCCGTTGACGGCCAGCAGGATGCCGCGGCGGCGGGCCGGGTCGGTGGCCGTCCGCCGGCTCAGTGCGAGGGTGAGCCGCTCGCCGGCCGGGTCGGCGTAGTCCCGCGGGACCTCGATCGTGGCGTACTCGACCCCGTCCTCGCCGGGGCGCGCCTCCCACGCGGGGCGCTGCTCGTAGAACTCGCGCAGGGAGTCCCGCGTCGTGCTGCCGGGCCAGTTGTCGACCACCGTGATCTCCTCCGTTCTCGGTTCGGCGGCCAGGGTCTACTGCTCGGCTCGAGCGGGCCTGGACGGTGTCCGGACCGGGGCGTCGGCCGGGGTGCGGGCCGGGACGGCCAGCGCGGCGACCAGGCCGGCGGCGGTGAAGCAGGCCGCGCCGGTCAGCGCCAGGCCGTAGCCGGAGGCCAGCGAGTGCCGGGCGGCCTCGCCGGTCAGGTGGGCCCGGGTGGTGTCGGTCTGCGCGGCGCACAGCGTGGTGAGGGTCACCAGGCCCAGGGCGCTGCCGAGTTGGCGGGTGGTGTTGAGCAGTCCCGAGGCCAGCCCGGCCTGGTGCGGCGGGAGGTCGGCGGTGGCCGCGTTGGTGGTGGCGTTGAGCACCGTGCCCATGCCGAAGCCGAGCAGCAGGATCGGGCCGAGGATGTCGGCGAGGTAGCCGGAGTGCTCGTTCACCCGGGACAGCCAGAGCAGCCCGGCGCAGCCCAGGGTGAGGCCGCCGAACAGCACCGGCCGCGGGCCGGTCCGCGGCACCACGGAGGAGATGCCCCAGCCGCCGAGGGCCAGGCCCAGCGAGAGCGGCAGGTAGCTGAGTCCGGTGCGCAACGGGCTGTAGTGGAGCACCTGCTGGAGGATCAGGGTGAAGAAGTAGAAGGTGCTGAACAGGGCGGCGATGCCGAAGAAGGCGACCAGGTTGGCGGCGCTCATCGAGCGGTGCCGGAACACCTCCAGCGGCACCAGCGGGCGCCTGGCGAACCGGGCCTGGATCAGCAGGAACAGCGCGAGCAGCAGCAGCCCCCCGGCCAGCGCGGCCACCACCCGCGGCGAGGACCACCCGTAGGTGTGCGACTCGGCGATGCCGTACACGGTGAGCATCAGGCCGAGGGTCACGGTGGCGGCGCCCGGCACGTCCAGCGAGCGCTCGGCGGAGCGGCCGCGGGACTCCGGGACGACCCAGCAGATCGCGGCCAGCAGCGCCAGCCCGATGGGGACGTTCACCAGCAGGATCCACCGCCAGGAGAACCACTCGGTGATCACACCGCCGGCCAGCACGCCGATCGCGCCGGCCGCGCCGGAGACCGCGCTCCACAGGCCGAACGCCCGGGCGCGGGCCCCGGGTTGGGTGAAGGTGGTGGCGAGCACGGTGAGCGTGGCCGGGGTCATCACGGCCGCGCCCAGACCCTGGAAGGCGCGGGCGGCGACCAGGGTGAGCGGGGCGTCGGCGAGGCCGCCGACCGCACTGGCGAGGGTGAACAGTGAGACGCCGATCAGGAAGATCCGGCGCTGGCCGTAGAGGTCGGCCAGCCGCCCGCCGAGCAGCAGGAAGCCGCACACCGCGATGGTGTAGGCGCTGTTCACCCACTGCAGGCTGTGGCCGAAGTGCAGCTCGCGGCCGATCACCGGAAGCGCCACGTTCACCACCGAGGCGTCCAGCACGTTCATGAACTGGCCGACGCAGCAGGCGGCCAGCACCAGGCCGAGCCGCCGTTCTCGGGGCTCGGCCGGGGCGGGGGAGGTCCGGGGCATCTGGAGGCTGGTCATGCCCGCGACGCTGCTCCGGCCGGGTGGACCACGCCTCGCGGGAGGCTGGGGCGCGGGGAGGCGTCCAGATCCGCTCCAGTGCACCGCGAGGCGCCGTTGCCACAGTCCGACTCGTTCGGCCGGCTGACATCCATGAGGAGAGCGCGCCATGGCCAAGATCACGTACAAGCACCCCGACGGGACCGAGACCGTCGTCGACGTACCGGCGCCCAACACGGTCATGCGCGGCGCGAAGATCAACAACATCGTCGGCATCGAGGCCCAGTGCGGCGGCTCCGCCCAGTGCGGCACCTGCCACGTCTACGTCGACGAGACCTGCGGCGTCGCCCTGCCCGAGATGCACGAGGACGAGGACGAGGTGCTCTACGGCACCGCGAGCCCCCGTCGCGACAGCAGCCGGCTCAGCTGCCAGCTGCGGATCACCGACGACGCGCTCGACGGACTGGTGGTGCACCTGCCGGAGCGGCAGTCCTGATGGCCGGCCGCTCCGTCGTCATCATCGGCGCGGGCCAGGCGGGTTCGGACACCGCCGCCGCCCTCCGCGCCCAGGGCTTCACCGGATCGATCACCCTCGTCGGCGACGAGCGGCACCCGCCGTACCAGCGGCCGCCGCTCTCCAAGGGCTACCTGACCGGCGCCACCCTCCGCGAGGACCTGCTGCTCCGGCCGGAGACCTTCTACCCCGCCCAGGACATCGAACTCCTGTGCGGCGACGAGGCGGTGGGCCTCGACCGGGAGATCCGGTCGGTCACCCTGCGCTCCGGCCGCGAGCTGCGGTACGACACCCTGGTCCTCGCCACCGGCGCCCGCCCCCGGCGGCTGCCCGTCCCCGGCGCCGACCTCCCCGGGGTGCTCACCCTGCGCGGCGCCGACGACTCCGACACCCTGCGCGCCCGGCTCGCCGACGGCGGCCGGACGCTCGACCTCGCCGTGGTCGGCGCCGGCTTCATCGGCCTCGAACTCGCCGCCACCGCCCGCAAACTGGGCCACCGGGTCACCGTCGTCGAGGCCCTCCCGCGCGCCCTCCAGCGCGCCCTCAGCCCCGAGATGTCCGCCCACCTCAGCACCGAGCACCAGCGCCGCGGCGTCCGCCTGCTGCTCCGCCGCGAGGTCACCGAACTGCTCGCCGGCGCCACCGGCGAGGTCCGGGCGCTGCGCCTGAACGACGGCGAACTCGTCCCCGCCGACCTCGTCGTGGTCGGCATCGGCGTCCTCCCCAACGTCGACCTCGCGGTCGGCGCCGGGCTCGCCGTCGGCGACGGGATCCTGGTCGACGAGCACCTGCGCACCAGCGACCCCGACATCCACGCCATCGGGGACTGCGCCCGCTTCCCCAGCCCCCACGCCGGCCGGCCGGTACGCCTGGAATCCGTCCAGAACGCCACCGACCAGGCCCGCACCGTCGCCGCCGCCGTCTGCGGCGCCGGCGAACCGTACACCGCCGTGCCGTGGTTCTGGTCCGAGCAGTACGAGCTGCGCCTCCAGATCGCGGGACTCACCGCCGGCCACGACCAGGCGGTGGTGGCCGGCGACGTGGAGCAGGGCCGGTTCTCCGTCTTCTGTTTCCGCGAAGGCCGGCTGACCGGCGTCGAGTCACTCAACCGGGCCGCCGACCACGGCATCTCCCGGCGCCTGCTCGCCGCCGGCACCGACCTCACCCCCGAGCAGGTCGCCCGGCCCGGGTTCGACCTCAAGCACCTCGCCCGACAGGCGACATGACCGAAAGACGGGACACCACCGTGACCGACACCGCGACCTCCGCACGCCCCCGCACCGCCCAGTGGCGGATCCTCGGCCTGCTGCTCGCCCTCGCCTTCGCCGTCACCGGCTTCGTCGCCACCCCGGCCAGCGCCGACAAGGCCCCCAGGACCCTCCAAGGCACCTGGCGGCTCACCGTGACCGTGTACGCCCCCACCGGGCCCGCCGTCACCGACCCGGTCTTCGTCTTCCACGCCGACCACACCCTGAACGCCACCGGCCCGATCGACGAGACCGGCCAGCCGGCCTACCGCGCCACCGGCTTCTGGACCAACGCGAAGGACGGCGACATCGCCTTCTACATCACCCACCCCGGGCGGGCGGACGGCGCCATCCTCGGCACCGTGCAGGCCATCCACCTCGGCAAGCTGAAGGGCGACAAGTTCTCCACCAAGGCCAACGCCTTCGTCCACCAGGAGGAGGGCGCCCCCCTCCTCGGCCCCATCACCGTCACCAGCGAGGGCGCCAAGCTCTCCGACGCCTCCTGACCCCCCGCCCGCCCGCCCCCGGCCCTCCCCCCGGCCGGGGGCGGGCCTTTTCCACGTCCCGAACGGACCCGCAAACGCCGCGCTCCTGGGGTTGTCCGCTCACGTTGGTGCGCCCCGCCAGGGGCGCGGGGAACTGCGCGAGTACGGAAGGCGGCCCAGGGCTGGGTCGGGGCAGCGAGGGCCAGTGCAGCGGCTGCCGTTCCCCCGCGCGCAGTTCTCCCCCAGCCTTCGGCCGGGAGGTGCCCCCACGTGCCCCCGTGGCTGTCCGCTCACCTCGGCGCGCTCCGCCAGGGCGCGGGCATGGGTGTGGCGCGGTCCCCGGCCGGGGCCGGGGACCGCGCCAGGGGGTGGGTGGGGTCAGGCGCCCCAGGTGACCGGGAGGCTGGTCAGGGTGTGGTTGATCTCGCCGGTGTGCCAGGGGAGGTCCTCCGCGGCGGCGGCCAGCCGGAGGTCCGGGAAGCGGCGGACCAGTCCCGCCAGGGCGACCTGCATCTCGATCCGCCCCAGCGTCTTGCCGAGGCAGTAGTGGATGCCGTGCCCGAAGGAGATGTGCGGGTTGTGGGCGCGGGTGACGTCCAGCCGGTCCGGGTCGGGGAAGACGGCGCCGTCGCGGTTGGCGGAGGCGAGAGCGATGACCACCGCGTCGCCGGCCTTGATCTCGGCACCGCCCAGTTCCAGGTCCTCGGTGGCGAGCCGCGGGAACCCGGTGGTGTCGGTGGCGAACAGGTTGACGTGGCGGAGGAGTTCCTCGACGGCGACGGGGATCCGGTCGGGCTGCTCGACGAGCAGGTCCCACTGGTCGCGGTGGTCGGAGATCAGCGCCAGCACGGAGTTGCCGAGCTGGTTGGCGGTGGTGTCGAAGCCGGCCCCGATGAGGGTGAAGCCGAAGGTGACGAGTTCCTGCTCGCTGAGCCGGTCGCCCTCGTCGCGGGCGGAGATCAGCTCGGAGAGCATGTCCTCGGTCGGGTTGGCGCGCTTCTCGGCGATCAGGCCGACGATGTACTCGCTGAGCTTGGCCAGGCCCTCCAGGGAGGCCTCGCCGCCGGCCCGGTCGTCGACGGTGGCGAAGGCGCGGGCCCAGCGCTCGAAGGTCTGCAGGTCCTGCCGGGGGACGCCGAGCAGCTCGCCGATCACGGTGAGCGGCAGCGGCAGGCAGAGCTGCTGGACCAGGTCGACGGTCGGGCCCTTCTCGGCCATCTCGTCGAGCAGCTCGTCGACGATCTGCTGGACCCGGGGCCGCATCTGCTCGACCCGGCGGACGGTGAAGGAGCCGGCGACCAGCTTGCGCAGCCGGGCGTGCTCGGCGCCGTCCATCGAGATGATCATCTCGGGGGTGGTGTGCATGGAGCCGCCGACCCGGGGGGCGTGCGGGCCGCAGGCGGCGGCGCGGCTGATCCGGGGGTCGGCGAAGGCCTCGCGGACGTCCTCGTAGCGGGTCACCAGCCAGGCGTCCACACCGCCGGCGGTGGGGACCTTCACCACGGACTGGGGGCACTGCCGCAGCTCCTCGTAGCGCGGTGCGGGGCCGCGGTACGAGGACCCTTCGAAGGGGAACACGTCTTGATCATGCTGTGCGGGCACGAGGGCACCTCCGAGTGGCTTCGTCATCGGTCGACAGCACGCTAGGTGTGCCGGCCGGAGGTCGGGTCGGTCGTGGCTGGAGCGGAAAGGCGGCCGCCCGGAGCGTGTGGGGACACTCCGGGCGGCCGGGGGAGGAACGATCGGGAACGGAACGGACGCGACGGCGTCCGGGCTCAGGCCTCCGGCCCCAGCAGCACCGCCGAGTAGTTCTTCCGGGCGGCGGTGTCGTACTGCAGGGCGACGTGGCTTGTGGCGGAGGTGACGTCCCGCCAGAACCGCTGCAGGGCGTGCGCCTCGCCGAGCCCGCCGGTGCCGGCGGCCTTGACCAGCAGGCCGACGGCCTCGGTGGCGGCCTCGGCGGCGTAGGTGGCGTTGCGCTCGTTGCGGGCCATGTGCTCGGGGGTGAACAGCCGGCGGTCGAGCACCTCGGCGTTCTGCCCGACCAGGTGGCGGGCCGCGTCGATCCGGCCGGAGGCGCGGACCACGGCCAGCTCGGCGGCCTGGCTGCGCTTGCGGCCGGTGAGCGCCGCGGCGGTGGCGGCGAGCGCGCCGACGGCGGCACCGACCACCGGGGCGATGAAGGTCAGCCCGCCGACGGCCTGGAACGGCACGTTGTGGGCGGACAGGTCGGAGGTGGCGTTGCGGCCGCTGATCATGTCGGCGCGGTCGAAGGAGAGGTGCGCCGGCACCAGGTGCTCCTCGACCACCACGGTGTGGCTGCCGGTGGCCCGCATGCCGATGCTGTCCCAGCTCTCGACCACGGTGTACGTGCCCTGCGGCAGGGCGAAGAAGCGCAGCTGCGGCGGGCCGTCCGGGCCGGCGACGGCGGCGCAGACCAGGGCCCAGTCGGCGAAGTCGATCCCGCTGACGTAGCTCCAGCGGCCGCTGAGCAGCCAGCCGCCGTCCACCTGGCGGGCCCGGCCGGCGGGCATCAGGGCGGTGGCGACCACGGCGTCCGGGCTGGGGCCCCAGATCGCCTGGTGGCCCTCGGCGGGCAGGTGGGAGGCGAACCGGGCGGAGAACGCGCTCAGCGAGGCGCACCAGGCGCTCGCCGGGCAGGACTCGCCGACGGTGACGACGGCCCGGGTCAGCTCGTCGAACGAGCCCTCGGCGCCGCCGAGGTGGGCGGCCACGAAGTGCCGGGCGAAGCCGGCCTCGCGGATCGCGGTGACGACCTCGGGGGAGAGCTTGCGGGTGGCGTCGGCCTCGGCCGCGTGCTGGGCCGCGAGGAGACTCACCTTCTCGGCGGCTGTGGCCAACCCGGTGTCCACTGTGCCGGTGTGCTGTTGCGTGGCGGCGGGCATCCTCGTGACCTCCTGTGGTGACGGGCCCTGTGTCGGCCGCTGGAGCATCCCGCCGGCCGCTCGAACACGGGTGCACGAGTGGTGGACCGGCCGGTCCCGGGGCATGCCGAGGGGCCCCGGTCGCCGTTGACCGGGGCCCCTCGGAACCTGGGGCGGCTGGGCGCCCGGGGGCTCAGCCCGCCCGGAGGCTGCGCTCGATCGCCTTGGCGAAGAGCTCCAGGGTCTCGCCCGGGCTCGGGCCGTCCAGCGCCTTGTGGATGCGCTCGGCGCCCTCGCCGTGCTTGTGCAGCTTGACGTGGGCCAGCTCCACCTTGGTGGTGGTCGCGTCGACGGCGGTGAACTCCACCTCGATCTCGCTGGCCCGCTCGTCGTCCGTGATCGACTGCCAGTTGCCGTCGATCCGCCAGGTCATCGACAGCCGGTGCGGCGGCTCCCAGGTGAGCACCTTGCCCCAGGCGATCTCGGTGCCCTCGACGTCCCACTCGTAGTAGCGGCCGCCGACCCGCGGCTCGAAGGCGAGTCCGGCCCGCTCCTTCTTGACCAGGATGTGGCTCGGCGGCCACCACTGCTTCGGGTCCTCGGTGAACACCTGGAAGCAGTGCTCGACCGACGCCGGCACGGTCACCGACTTCCGTACGTCCGGAATCTCCTGCTGCCCGGGCATGGGCCCTCCTCGCTGGCTCGCCTTGCGCGCTGGACGCCGCCACCCTGCTGGGCCGCCCTCGGGCCGCCGTCGATCCCGCCTGGACCGGCCGCGGGTCCAGCGGGCGTCGAGGACGGCCCGAGGATCCGGCCTCACGGTCGTCCCCACTTCGATCCGACAACGTTCCACCGATGACAACGGGAGCGCACGATGACAGACACCGGACGGCGGGTCGCCTTCGTCACCGGAGCCACCAGCGGGATCGGCCTCGCCGTGACCGAGCTGCTGGCCCGCCAGGGGATCGCGGTCTTCGGCGTGGCGCGCAACGAGGAGAACATCCGCGGCCTGGTGAAGCGGCTGCGCGAGGAGGAGGGCCTGGAGGTCGACGGGACCGCCGCCGACGTCTCCTCCACCGAGCAGGTGAAGGCCGCCGTCGAGGCCGCGGTCGCCGCGTACGGGAAGATCGACATCCTGGTCAACAACGCCGGCCGGGGCGGCGGCGGCGAGACCGCCAAGCTGGACGAGCAGATCTGGCTGGACGTCATCGACACCAACCTCAACAGCGTCTTCCGGGTCACCAAGGAGGTGCTCAGCACCGGCGGCATGCTGGCGGGCGGCTGGGGCCGCGTGGTCAACATCGCCTCCACCGGCGGCAAGCAGGGCGTCGCCCTGGCCGCGCCGTACTCCGCCTCCAAGCACGGCGTGGTCGGCTTCACCAAGGCCGTCGGCATCGAGCTGGCCAAGTCCGGGGTCACCGTCAACGCGGTCTGCCCCGGCTACGTGGAGACCCCGATGGCCCAGCGGGTCCGCCAGGGCTACGCCGGCCACTACGGGGTGACCGAGGAGCAGATCCAGGAGAAGTTCGAGGCGAAGATCCCGCTCGGCCGCTACTCCACCCCGGAGGAGGTCGCCGGACTGGTCGGCTACCTGGTGACCGACACCGCGGCCTCGATCACCGCCCAGGCGCTCAACGTCTGCGGCGGGCTCGGCAACTACTAAGAGGTCCCAAGAGACGGAGCCGGCACCATGACGAACACTGGCAACGCCCTGCTGGCCGAGCCCAGCGCCACCGAGTTCCGGGCCGCGATGGGGGCGTTCCCCACCGGGGTCACCCTGCTCACCCAGGGCAGCGGGGACGAGACGATCGTGATGACCCTCAACAGCCTGACCTCGGTCTCGCTCGACCCGCTGCTGCTCCTGGTCTCCGTCAAGGCGGACGGCCGGATGCGGCCGCGCGTGGAGCGCGCCGGCAGCTTCGCGGTGAACGTCCTCGCCGAGGACCAGCAGGACCTCTCCACCGAGTTCGCCCGGCCGGACCGCCCCGAGGGCGACATCGCCATGCGCCGGCTGCGCGCCGTCACGGGGGTCACCGGCAACGCGGTGCTGCCGGGCGCGGTGGCCTCCTTCGAGTGCACCCTGCACTCGGAGTTCGAGGCCGGAGACCACGTGCTGCTGATCGGCCGGGTGGTGGCCCTCCACCACGACCGGCCCGACGCCCGCCCGCTGCTGTTCCACCGCGGCCGCTACGCGCACCTGCCGTACACCCGGGAGGCGGCGTGAGCACCGCCGTCACCGCGGCGCCGCCGGTGCTGCGGCCCGTCGCCGAGGGGGTCTGGGCGTTCGAACAGTCCCCCGGCGGCTGGTGCCTGAACAACGCCGGCCTGGTCGCCGACGGCGGCCGGGCGGTCCTGATCGACACGGTGGCCACCGAGTCCCGCAACCTCCGGCTCCGCGCGGAGGTCGAGCGGATCGCCCCCGGCGGCCCCGACGTGGTGGTCAACACCCACTTCCACGGCGACCACGTCTTCGGCAACGCGCACTTCGCGCCCCGGGCCACCGTGATCGCCGGCGAGGGCACCCGCTCCGACATGGCCGAGTCCGGCCTGGGCCTGTGCCACCTGTGGCCGGCCGTGGACTGGGGACACACCGAACTCGCCCTGCCCGACCTGACCTTCCGCGACGCGCTCACCCTGCGGGCGGGCGCGCTGACCGTGGAGCTGTACCAGGTCGGCCCGGCCCACACCGCGGACGACGTGGTGGCCTGGGTGCCGGAGCGCCGGGTGCTGTTCACCGGCGACATCGCCTGGTCCGGGGTCACCCCGTACGTGCTGATGGGGTCCGTCGAGGGCTCGCTGGCGGCGCTCGCCCGGCTGCGGGCGCTGGACCCGGAGGTGGTCGTCGCCGGCCACGGCGCGGTCGGCGGCCCGGAGGTGCTGGACGCCACCGAGGCGTACCTGTGCTGGATCCGCGACCTCGCCACGGCCGGCCTGCGGGACGGCCGGACCGCCCTGGAGACCGCCCGCGCGGCCGACCCCGGCCCCTTCGCCGGCCTGCTGGACGCCGAGCGCCTGGTCGGCAACCTGCACCGCGCCTACGCCGAGCTGCAGGGCCTGGCGCCCGGCGCCCGGATCGACGTGGCCGCCTCGTTCCGCGAGATGGTCGAGTTCCACGGAGGACTGCCGGTCTGCCACGCCTAGGCCCAATACCGGTGACTTTGGGGCGTTCTGGTCGTTGGGCTGGGTGTGCCAAGGCCGGGTCAGAAGAAGTCGTCGGGGGTTGATCGGTTCTCGGATCGGATCGCGTTGGGGGTGCTGACGCGGACGTTTCCGGCGGATCTGGTCGACGAGGTGGTCGCCGAGTGCGGGCGGGTCGAGCAGCGGCATCGGCTGTTGCCGGCGCGGGTGGTGGTGTACTTCGTGCTCGCGATGTGCCTGTTCTTCGGGCAGGGCTACGAGGAGGTGGCCCGCCTGCTCACGCAGGGCCTGCGGGACCAGGGCCGGTGGGCGACGGCGTGGCGGGTGCCGACGACCGCGGCGATCGGGCGCGCGCGCCTGCGGCTGGGGTCTCAGCCGCTGCGGTTGTTGTTCCAGCGGGTGGCCCGTCCCGTCGCCTCTTCGTCCACGGCCGGTTCCTGGTACCGCAGTTGGCGGCTGGTGGCCGTGGACGGCACGACGTTCGACCTGCCCGATACGGCCGCCAACGCCCAGCATTTCGGCCGCCCGGGCACCAGTCGTGGCCAGGGCCGCAGCGCCTATCCGCAGGCGCGGGTGGCGGCACTGGTGGAGTGCGGGACACACGCGGTGTTCGCGGCCGACGTCGCCCCGCTGTCCGTGCACGAGACCGCGCTGGCTGCCCGCCTGTTCGGGCAGCTGGGGGCGGGAATGCTGCTGCTGGCCGACCGGGGCTTCAAAGGCCTGGACCTGTGGCGGGCCGCCCGCGCCCAGGGCGCGGACCTGTTGTGGCGCGTCTCCTCCAGCCAGGTCCTCCCGGTGGTGACCCCGCTGGCGGACGGCTCCTACTTGTCGCGGATCGTCGCCGCCCGGGACAAGAACCGCCGCGCCGACCCCGAGACGGTGCGGGTCATCGAGTACACCCTCGACACAGACAGGGGCACGGTTTACCGGTTGATCACCTCGATCCTCGACCCGACTCGGGCACCGGCCGCGGACCTGGCCACGCTCTACGCCCAGCGCTGGGAGATCGAGAACGCCCTGGACGAGATCAAGATCCATCAGGGCGGCCCCGGCCTGGTCCTGCGCTCCCAGCACCCGGACGGTGTCGAGCAGGAGATCTTCGCGTTCCTCCTGGTGCACCACGCCCTGCGGGACCTGATGCACCAGGCCGCACGCCAGGCCGGCCACGATCCGGACCGGATCTCCTTCACCCGCACCCTGCGTGTGGTGCGCCGCCACGTCACCGGGCAGGCGGCGCTTTCCCCCCTCCCGGCTCGCCCGCTGCCTCACCCAGGCCCGGCATGAGATCCGTGAACGGCTCCTGCCCCCACGGCGGTTACGCAGCAACCCCCGCGTGATCAAGCGGAAGATGTCCAACTGGGCACTCAAGCGAGCCGAGCACCACAACCCACCCCGCCCACACCCCCCGCACCCGGCACTTGTCCCACCTACCAGGACTGCCCCGAGCCGCCGGAAAAACACCTAAATCACCGGTATTGCGCCTAGGCCTGGTACGGCAGAAGGGAGTTGGCGATGATTTCGGCACCTTTGGAGTACATGAGACAGGAGGCCGCCGGCTTCGACTGGCCGGTGCTGCGCTTCCCCGGGGACGAGGAGGACGAGGGCGAGGCGCACATCTGCCGGGGGATCGACTGACCCCGCGCGACCACGGATGCGGCAGCAGGGCACCGGCCCGCTGCCGCATCCGTCGTGGTTCCCGCTCAGCCCTGCTCGACCGGCTGGTCCCGGTGGATGACCCGCTCACGGGTGAGCAGCCGGCCCTCGCGGCGCACCAGCACGTCCTCCACCAGGAAGGTCGGCTCGAACTCGATCCGGCCCTCCCGGTCCAGCAGCGTGACCATCGAGTAGTACGAGACCTTCAGCTCGTCCACCCCGTCCACCGGCTCGATCAGCACGTGGTCGAACCAGTGGCGGACGGCCACGTCGCGGTAGCGGGGGAGCGCCTTGTGCATCCCCGCGACCATCTCCTCCCGGCCCTCGGCGCGCACACCGTTGGAGTGCACCACCACGCCGTCCTCGGTGAAGGTGTCCGCGAACCCCTCGATGTCGAGCGTGTCCACCCGGCGCATCTGCGTCGCGTAGTACGTGCGCACCTCCGCGTAGAGATCCCCGGTGACCTGACCGCTCGCTGTCTTGACCGCCTGAGACACGGCGACTCCCTTCGACGACTGTCCGCCGCCCCGGCGCGACCGGGGGGCATGGCTCCCCCCACCGTGCCGCGCCGCCCTGCAGCCGTACTGGAGACCGGCTCGGCGGCCCGGCGCGGCCGTTCCACCGCTCCTCTAGCGGCCGCCCGCATGCTCGCGGCCGCCGGGCGACCCCCCGGACGACCACCCCACCGGGGAGGCGCACCCGAGGCCGCGGCAGCCCGCCGGCGGCCACGGGGCAGAGGACCCGCGCCCCCGGACCCGGCCGCGCACGGCCCGGACGAGGCCGACACCGCCCGGAACACGACAGGAGGACGCGGATGACCATCATGGACGAGAGCCCGACCGAGCTGGCTGTCGAGTGCGAGGCCGAACTCGCCGTCGCGGCACCCGTGGTGGTGCAGCCGCCCGACACCGCCGACCGCACCGCCGAACTGCTCGACCTGCGCCGCCGGGTCCTGGCCGGCCCCAGCGACAAGGCCACCGAGGCCCAGCACGCCAAGGGCAAGCTCACCGCCCGCGAGCGGATCGACCTGCTCTTCGACCCGGGCACCTTCACCGAGGTCGAGGGCCTGCGCCGGCACCGCGCCACCGGCTTCGGCCTGGAGGCCAAGCGGCCCCACACCGACGGCGTGATCACCGGCTGGGGCCTGGTCGACGGCCGCCAGGTGTTCGTCTACGCCCACGACTTCCGGATCTTCGGCGGCGCCCTCGGCGAGGCGCACGCCCAGAAGATCCAGAAGATCATGGACATGGCCGCGACCACCGGCTGCCCCATCGTCGGGCTGTGCGACGGCGCCGGCGCCCGCATCCAGGAGGGCGTCACCGCCCTCGCCGGCTACGGCGGCATCTTCCAGCGCAACGTCCGCAACTCCGGTGTGATCCCGCAGATCTCGGTGATCCTCGGCCCCTGCGCCGGCGGCGCCGCGTACTCGCCCGCGCTCACCGACTTCGTCTTCATGGTCCGCGACATCTCGCAGATGTTCATCACCGGCCCCGACGTGGTCCAGGCCGTCACCGGCGAGGCCATCACCCAGAACGGCCTCGGCGGCGCCGACGTCCACGCCGAGACCTCCGGCGTCGCCCACGCCGCGTACGACGACGAGGAGAGCTGCCTGCTGGAGGTCCGCTTCCTGCTCTCGCTGCTCCCCTCCAACAACCGCGAACTCCCGCCCGTGGAACGCCCCGGCGACCCGCTGGACCGCCGCTGCGACGCCCTGGTCGACCTGGTGCCCGCCGACCCCTCCCGGGCGTACGACATGCGGTCCGTGATCCGCGAGATCACCGACCACGGCGACTTCTTCGAGGTCCACGAGCGCTGGGCCGGCAACGTCATCTGCGCCCTCGCCCGGATCGGCGGCCAGGCCGTCGGCATCGTCGCCAACCAGCCCTCCGTGCTGGCCGGCGTCCTCGACATCAGCGCCAGCGAGAAGGCCGCCCGCTTCGTCCAGCTCTGCGACGCCTTCAACATCCCGCTCGTCACCCTGGTCGACGTCCCCGGCTTCCTGCCCGGCGTCGACCAGGAACACGGCGGCGTCATCCGGCACGGCGCCAAGCTGCTGTACGCCTACTGCAACGCCACCGTGCCGCGGATCTCCCTCATCGTCCGCAAGGCCTACGGCGGCGCGTACATCGTCATGGACTCCCGCTCCATCGGCACCGACCTGTCGCTCGCCTGGCCGACCAACGAGATCGCCGTGATGGGCGCCGAGGGCGCCGCCAACGTGGTGTTCCGCCGCGAGATCGCCGCCTCCGAGGACCCGGACGCCACCCGGCGGCGGCTCATCGACCAGTACAAGGAGGAGCTGATGCACCCCTACTACGCCGCCGAACGCGGCCTGGTGGACGACGTCATCGACCCGGCGGAGACCCGGATCCGGCTGATCGGCGCCCTCACCATGCTGCGGACCAAGGCCACCGCGATGCCCAGCCGCAAGCACGGGAACCAGCCCCAGTGAGCGGGGCCGGGACGGCGCTCTTCCAGGTCGAACGCGGCAGCCTGGCGCCGGAGGAACTCGCCGCACTCACCGTCGTCCTGCTGGCGCGCCTGCGCGCCGCCCACACCCCCGCCCACCCCGAACTCCCCCGCGCCGGCTGGACCGTCTCCGGCATCAACCAAGCCGGCTCCTGGTCCACCCCCGGCCTCGCCATCTGGCACACCGCCGTCTAGGCCCAGCCCGTCAGCATCGGGCCACCACCAGGGGCGCGTGGGGGACCTCCCGGCCGCCAAGGCTGGGGAGAACTGCGCGAATCCGGAAGCCGCCCATCGGTCCAGCCGGGCTCGGTGAGCGAGTGGCGCCGTCTGCCGCCCTCCCCGCGCAGTTCCCCGCGCCCCTGGCGGTGCGCTCGACAGCGGTGCGCCCCTCAGGGCTCGGTCAGCGTGGTGAGCGCGGCGAGGGCCTCGGCGCGGAGGTCCTCCTCGGAGGCCCCGCGCCGCCAGTACCCGCTGAAGGCGACCCGGCTCCGGTCGACCCCCTTCTCCCGCACCAGCACCCGCCGAACCCCCCGCACCATCCCCGCCTCCCCGGCCACCCACGCGTACCCGCCCCCGTCACCACCGTCCGGCGGCTCCACCCCCCGGACGGCCTCGACCAGGCCGGCCGGATCGCCCCCCACCAGCCAGGTGATCTCCGCCCCCTCCGGTGCGGCCAGCTCCTGGAGGTCCCCGGCGTCCGGCACCCGGATGAACGCCCGGACGACCGTCCCCGCCGGCAGCGATTCGAGGATCGCGGCTGCGGCGGGCAGCGCCGTCTCGTCCGCGGCGAGGAGCACCCGGCCGGTGCCGGCCGGCGGCCGGAAGCCGACGCTGCGGTTGTCGGCGACGGCGGGTCCGAGCAGGACGACGGGGTCGCCGGGGCGGGCCCGGGCGGCCCAGCGGGAGGCGGGGCCGGTGTCGCCGTGGAGGGCGAAGTCCACGCCCCAGGCGTTGCCGGTGATCTCGATTCTGTCCACGGGGAGGTCGCCGGCGGTCGGGTCGAGGTGCTGGACCTGTGCGCCGCCCTGCACCGCGACGCCGGCCGCACCCTGGCGGCCGTCCTGCACGACCACAACCAGGCCGCCCGGTACGCCACCCACCTGATCGTCATGAAGGACGGCCGGGTGGTCGCCGCCGGCGAGCCGTCCGGGATCCTCACCGCCGAGCTGGTCGAGGAGGTCTACCGGCTGCCCTGCCGGATCATCCCCGACCCGGAGACCGGCACCCCGCTGGTCGTCCCGGCCGCCCCCGCCCGCCGGACCGCCTGAGCCCCGCCCGAGCCCCGTCCCGGGCCGCCCGAACGCGCCCGGTCCGGGTCCCCCGTCGCCCGAACGGACATTTCACCCCGCCGTCTGCGATCGTGGACGGGAGGGGGTGGCCGAGCGCGACAGGAGGCCCCGGTGGCGGAGGCAGAGCGGGAGGCGACCGACGCGGCGCTGCTGGAGGCCCTGTTCGCCCAGTCGCCGTCCGGGTTGTTCGTGCTCGACACCGACCTGCGGGTGGTGCGCTTCAACCGGGCCGCCCGCGGGGTGCGCGACCTGCCGGAGGACGCCGTGCTCGGCCGGACCGCCGAGGAGTTCGCCCCCGGCATCGGCGGCCCGGAACTGGACGCGCTGGCCCGCGGGGTGCTGGAGACCGGCGAGACCGTCCGCAACCGGGTGATCCGCGGTCCGTCCCCCGCCGACCCCGAACGCGAGCTGTCCGTCTCGCTCTCGGCCTTCCGGCTGCAGGCCCCGGACGGCCGGGTGCTCGGCCTCGCCGTGATCGCCGAGGACGTCACCGAGCGCGAGGCGGCGCTGCGCCGGCTCGCCATCCTGGACGAGGCCCACCGGCTGATCGGCTCCACCCTGGACGAGACCGCCACCGCCGAGGAACTGGTCGAGGTGGTGGTCGGCCCGCTCGCCGACGCCGCCGTGGTGGACCTGCTCGACCCCGTCACCCGCGGCGAGCAGCTCCGCCCCGGACCGGTCGACCCGGCCACCCCGCTGCGCCGGGCCGCCGCCCGGATGCTCGGCGGCGGCCTGATGGAGGTCGGCGGCCTGGTGCAGGTCGGCTTCCCGACCCCGTACACGCAGAGCCTGACCGACCTGCGGCCCCGGCTGATCTCCCGGCTGCGGGCGGACGACCCCTGGCTGGCCGCCGACCCCGAGCGCGGCCGCCGGCTGCTGGACGCCGGGGTGCACTCGCTGATCGTGGTCCCGCTGACCGTCCAGCACACCGTCCTGGGCCTGGCCGCGCTGCTCCGCTACCGCAACCCGCAGCCCTTCGAGGACGCCGACCTCAAGCTGGCCTCGGAACTCGCCGCCCGCACCGCGCTCAGCCTCGACAAGGTGCACGCCTACCTGCGCGAGCGGACCGTCGCCACCGCCCTCCAGCGGCACCTGCTGCCCCGCAAGCCGCCCGCGCTGACCGCCGTGGACGCCGCCCACCTGCACCTGTCGGGGGACCGCGGCTCCGACTGGTTCGACGTGGTCCCGCTCTCCGGCGCCCGGGTCGCCCTGGTGGTCGGCACCGTGGCCGGCCGGGGGATCGAGTCCGCCGCCGCGATGGGCCAGCTCAGAACGGCCGTGCAGACCCTGGCCGGCCAGGACCTGGCGCCCGACGACGTGCTCTCCCGGCTCGCCGAGGCCGCCGACCGGGCCGCCCGCCCGAGCGGTTCGACCGGCGAGTCGGGACCGCCCCGGGCCACCTGCCTCTACCTGGTGTACGACCCGGTGGCCCGGCGCTGTACGGCGGTCAGCGCCGGCCACCCGCCGCCGCTGGTCCTCGGGCCGGACGGCGAGCCCGTCCCGTTCGAGGTGCCGGTCGGCCCCGGGCTGCCGGAGGGCCGGGTGTTCGAGCAGGTGGACGTGGAACTCCCGGCCGGCAGCCTGCTCGCCCTCTACACCGAGGGCCTGGCCGAGGAGGGCCCACCCGGCGGCGAGACCCCCGTGGCCCCGGACCGTGCCCACCTCGCCCTGCACAAGGCGCTCGCCCCGGCGGACCGGCCGTTGCGCGACCTGTGCGACGCCGCCGCGTACGCGCTCGCCCGGCGCTCCGGCGCGGACGCCACCCTGCTGCTCGCCCGCACCCACGTCCTGGGCGGGGACCAGGTCGCCCTCTGGGAGCTGCCCGACGACCCGTCCCAGGTCTCCGTCGCCCGCCGCCACGCCCGCGAGCAGCTGGCCCGCTGGGACCTGCACGAGCTGACCGACGCCACCGAGCTGATCGTCAGCGAGCTGGTCACCAACGCGGTCCGCTACGGCATCGGACCGATCCGGCTGCGGCTGATCCGTGACAGCGGCCTGATCTGCGAGGTGTCCGACAGCAACAGCACCGCGCCGCACATGCGGCTCGCCCACGACACCGACGAGGGCGGTCGCGGCCTGTTCCTGGTGATGCGGCTCAGCCGCCGCTGGGGCACCCGGTACGACGGCCGGGGAAAGACCATCTGGTCCGAGCAGCCCGCCCCGCCGCCCTGACCCGGCCCGCAGGTCGGCCGGCCGCCGCCGTCACCCCGTCCAGCAGCACCGCCAGCCCGGTGGCGAACGCCTCCTCGGCCTGCGCCTCCCAGGGGGAGGCCTCGGCACCGGCGGGAGCTGCTCGCCGCCGGCTGGGAGGTCCGCCTGCTGGACGGGCTCGACCACACCCAGGCCATGCAGCCCGCCCACGTCCTGCCGGTCCTGCGCCCCTGGCTGGCCGCCCGGGCCACGGCCTGACCGGCCCCTGCCCGGCCGCGCCGCACCCGCCCGCACCGCTAGTCTGACGGGACGCCACCGGAGCTCGCCGGCGGGCGCAACCGTTCATCCGGGGTGGGGGAGCACATGTCGATCGGTCGTCGCCACCGCAGGCTCATCGGGACGGTGGCCGCCGTCCTGCTGGTCGCCGCAGCCGCGGGCGTGTACCTCTTCGAGCCGTGGAAGCTCTTCACCAGCACCACCGTCGACGAGGCCCTCCCCACCGCCCCGGCCGCGGCCGCACCCGCCTCTCCGGCCCCGAACGCCCCGTCCTCGGCGCCGAGCGCTCCCCTGGAACTGGCCCGGGGCGGGTTCGCCTCCGGCGAGCACCCCACCACCGGGACGGCCCGGCTCCTGAAGCTGCCCGACGCCAGCACGGTGCTGCGCCTGGAGGACCTCGCCACCTCCGAGGGCCCGGACGTCCGGGTCTACCTCTCCACCCTCCCCGCCGAACGCTCCAAGCTCGACGACCTGGGCCCGGGCGCCGTCGAACTCGCCCCCCTCAAGGGCAACCGCGGAAACCAGAACTACACCGTCCCGTCGGGCACCGACCTGTCCGGCGTCCACAGCGCCGTGATCTGGTGCAAGCGCTTCTCCGTCGGCTTCGGCGCCGCCGACCTCGCCACCACCTGACGCCCGCGGGTTCATCAGCGGCAACCTGACGCACTCCCGGGCGGCCCCCGCGCAGTCGTCCCCCGGTCCGCGCAGCGCCACCCACCCGGTTGGCCGGTCCGCCGTCGGCGTGGACCGTGTGCCCCGCAGGGGACCGCACCGATACTGGGCGCCATGCGGATCCTCATCGCGACCGCCGGTTCCCGCGGCGACATCGCGCCGTACACCGGCCCGGCCGTACGCCTCCGCGAGGCGGGCCACGAGGTGGCCATCGCGACCCACACCCGCTTCGAGGGTCTGGTCCGCGCCGCCGGCGTCGACTTCCGGCCGCTCCCGGTCGACCCCCGGGAGGAGCTCGCCTCCGACCCCGGTCAACGGCTCCTCGAAGCCGGCGGCAGCCCCCTCGCGCTGGCGCGGCTGCTGCACCTCGGCCGGAGGTTCATGCCGGAGCTCGGCGAGGGTCTGCTCGCCGCCGCCCGGCAGGGCTGCGACCTGCTCCTGCTGTCGACCACCACCGCCCCGATGGGCGATGCGGTCGCCGAGGCGCTGGGTGTGCAGGCGGCCGGCCTCTACCTGCAGCCGCTCACCCCCACCCGGGCGTTCCCGCCCGCCGTGGCGACCACCCGCTGGCTGGGCCGGTCCGGCAACCACCTCGCGGGCCACGCCGTGCAGGCGGTGACGGACCGCCTGTTCGGGCCGGCCGTCGCCGGGCTGCGCCGTACCCTCGGGCTGCGGCCGCTCGGGGTCGCCGCCGCCCGTCGCCGGTCCGACCTCCAGGGCCGGCCGGTGCTGTTCGGCTTCTCGCCCACCGTGGTGGCCCGCCCCGCGGACTGGCCGGTCGGCCAGCAGGTCGCCGGCTACTGGTGGCCCCACCCCTCGGCCGACCACCGGCCACCGCCCGGGCTGGCCGAGTTCCTGGACGCCGGCCCGCCACCGGTGTACATCGGCTTCGGCAGTCGGGTGGTCCGGGATGCGGACCGGCTCGGCGACCTGCTCGGTACGGCGCTGCGCCGGTCCGGCCTGCGCGCGGTGGTCCAGCCCGGCTGGACCGGGCTGACCGTGCGCGACGCGGAGGTGTTCACGGTGGACGAGGTGCCGCACGCGTGGCTCTTCCCCCGGGTTGCGGCGGTGGTGCACCACTGCGGCGCCGGGACGACGGCGGCCGGCCTGCGCGCGGGCGTGCCCGCCGTACCGGTGCCCGCCCAACTGGGCGCCCCCTTCTGGGCGGCCCGGCTCACCGCGCTCGGCGTCGCCGCCGAACCCCTGCCGCTCCGCACCCTGACCGCCGCCCGGCTGGCCACCGCGCTGCGCCGCGCGGTGGACGACCCGGTCCTGCGGCACCGCGCCCGGACCGTGGCCGCCCGGATCGCCGCCGAGGACGGCGCGGCCCGCGTCGTGGAGACCGTCGGCCGCCTGGCCGCCGACTGAACCCGGCGGCCCCCGGCCGGAACGGCGCACAGCCCCCGGACCCACAGGGTCCGGGGGCTGCGACGCGCTCGCCGGGAGTCAGACGTCGAGCGTCAGGTGCCGGGCGCCGGGCGTCAGACGTCGGTGTCAGGCGTCCACCAGCCGCGACGGCGGGACGGCGGTGGTCCCGTCCGGGCCGGTGGCGGGCCCGCTGTGAGGGCCCGTGAGGAGGGCCTGGAGCTCGCTGAAGTCGTACGCGGTCTCGGCGTGGAAGGCCTGATCGGTGCCCGAGGTCTCGTCGTCCTCGCTGGCGCGGAAGCCGACGGTGAGGTCGACCGCCTTGGCGAGCAGCCAGGAGACGACGAACGAGAAGGCCGTCACCGCGAAGGCGCCGAGCGCCTGCTTGCCGAGCTGGCCGAGACCGCCCCGGCCGCCCGTGGCCAGCACGCCGACCAGCAGGGTGCCGACGACGCCGCCGACCAGGTGGACGGCGACGACGTCCAGCGAGTCGTCGTAGCCGAGCTTGAACTTGAGGCTGACCGCGCAGGAGCAGAGCACGCCCGCGACGAGGCCGATGATCATCGCGCCGAAGGCGTCGACGTGCGCGCCGGACGGGGTGATGGCCACCAGGCCGGCGACCGCGCCCGAGGCGGTGCCCAGGGTGGTGAACGCACCGTGACGGATCCGCTCGAAGGCCAGCCAGCCGATCATCGCGGCGCCGGTGGCGACCTGCGTGTTGAGCGCCATGAGGGCCGCCGTGCCGTTGGCCGCGAGGGCGGAGCCGGCGTTGAACCCGAACCAGCCGAACCAGAGCAGGCCCGCGCCCAGCATCACCAGCGGCAGGCTGTGCGGCCGCATCGGCTCCTTGGTGAAGCCGATCCGCTTGCCGACCACCAGCACCGCGGCCAGCGCGCCGACGCCCGCGTTGATGTGCACGGCCGTCCCGCCGGCGAAGTCGATCACCTCCAGCTTGAACAGCCAGCCGTCGGCCTGCCACACCCAGTGCGCGACCGGGAAGTAGACGAAGGTGACCCAGAGCGCGATGAACAGCGCCCAGGCGCTGAACTTCGCGCGGTCGGCCAGCGCGCCGCTCATCAGCGCGGGGGTGATCACCGCGAACATCAGCTGGAACAGGGCGAAGGCGAAGACCGGCACGCCGTCGGCGCCGCCCGTCAGCGTCCCGGCGTCGATGCCGCGCAGGCCGATGTGGTCGAGGTTGCCCAGCAGTCCGCCGCCGAGGTCGTCGCCGAAGGTGAGCGAGTAGCCGTAGAGCACCCAGAGCACGCTGACCACGGCCAGCGAGACAAAGGACATCATGAGCATGCTGAGGGCGCTCTTCACCCTCACCATGCCGCCGTAGAAGAACGCCAGGCCTGGCGTCATCAGCATGACCAGCGCGGCGCTGATCAGGACGAAGGCGGTATCTGCGCCGTTCACAGCAGGAGTCTCCTTCTGGGGAAACCGCCCCGGGTCCGGGGCGTCGGTGTGCGGGTTCCGGGGTCGGGGTCGGGGTCGGTACGCGCGGCCGGCTCGGCGGTCACGTGCCTGCCGAGGGCCGTCGATGCCCGTCCGCTCCGGCGGAACCCGCAGCGTCGCGGGTGGCGGGCGAGCGCCTGTCGCCACCGGAACCGGGCGTCGAGAAGGGCGCGCTCCACGGCCGTCGACGCCGCTGCCCGGGTGACAGGCCATCAGAAAAGGTTCGGCGGACGCAAGCGGGGAAAACCCCGACGGCGAAATACTTCGGCCCCTTTCGGAAACGTTTCGGTACCCGCGCCGAATCGGGTCGGCCGGCCCGGACCCCGGGAACGGCACCCGGAATCGCGATCGAGGGCGGCGGGCACTGGAACGTAATCGTCCGCTGACCTATAGTCAATTCACCGGCCGGAGCCGTTCGCCCCGACAGGGAGTGCCGGGCTGGGGGATCGCCCACCGGAGCGCGCCGGAGCACGCCGAAGCGCGCCCAATGGAACGCGCCCACCGAAACACGCCCACCGAAGCAAACACCGAAAGGTGTTCCGGCCTGGCCGCGGAGAATTCGCCGAAATCCCCGAACGATTAGCGGGAGAAGGTCGTTTCTCGTTCCTCGACGCTTGTCCTTCCTGCTGTAGTTGATCCCGTCAACGTGGCCGTCCGGAGGGGGCGAACAGCAACGTGAGAACGGAAGCGGGCAGCACCGCAACACAACAGAAGAACAACGGGACACCACCGGCGGGGGGCCGGCCCGGACCCGCCCAGCGGGCGGCCCGGACGGGGTCCGCCGGGTCGGACGACCCCGGCGAGTACCGGAAGCTGTTCGACTCGTTCACCAAGGACGCCCCGGGGCGGATCTCGCGGGCCGAGGTGGTCTCCCGCCTCCGGCAGGCGGGCATCACATCCGACGATCCCAGGCTCCGGGAGCTCTGGAGCCCCGCGGAGGCGGCCGACCCCGAGGGCCCACGGCTGGATCTCGCCGGCTTCACGGCGCTCTGCCAGAAGAACCGGGGGCTGCTCGCCCGGGCCGTCACCGGCGATCTGGTCATCCCGGACTTCCCGTCCTTCACGGCCGACATCACCGGGATCTACCAGAACCTGCTGGACGACCGCCGGGGGGCGGTGGCCGACTACATCCCGCAGCTGAAGCGGGTACCGCCGGACCAGTTCGCGGTCGCCGTGTGCACCGTCGACGGCCAGCGGTTCAGCATCGGCGACGCGGGGGTGGGCTTCTGCGTGCAGTCCGTCTGCAAGCCGATCAACTACTCCCTCACCCTGGAGGAGCACGGCGCCGAGGTGGTCCACCGGCACGTGGGCCGCGAGCCGAGCGGACGGGGGTTCAACGAGCTGTCGGTGAACGGGGACGGCCTGCCGCACAACCCGATGATCAACTCGGGCGCCATCATGAGCTGCTCGCTCATCAAGCCCGACCTCGCCGTCGCCGACCGGTTCGACTACGTGGCCGACACCTGGCGCGCCCTGTCCGGCGGCAGCCCGGTCGGGTTCAACAACGCCGTCTACCTGTCGGAGCGCCAGACCGCCGACCGGAACTTCGCGCTCGGCTACTTCATGCGCGAGCACGGCGCGTTCCCCGCCGGCACCGACCTGATCGAGACCCTGGAGTTCTACTTCCAGTGCTGCTCGATCGAGCTCGACGCGGGCGGACTGGCCTCGGTCGCCGCGACCCTGGCCAACGGCGGGATGATGCCGCTCACCAGCGACCAGGTCTTCTCCACCGAATCGGTGCAGAAGTGCCTTTCCCTGATGAGCTCCTGCGGGATGTACGACTACTCGGGCGAGTTCGCCTTCACCATCGGCCTGCCGGCCAAGAGCGGGGTGTCGGGCGCCCTGATGCTGGTCATCCCGCAGGTGATGGGGATCGCGATCTGGTCGCCCCGACTCGACGCGCTGGGCAACTCCGTGCGCGGCATCGAGTTCTGCCGGCAGCTGGTCGAGAAGTACAACTTCCACATCTACGACTCGCTGGTGGGCAGCGGCCGCGACGGCAAGCGCGACCCCCGGCAGAAGCGCAACCAGAGCGCGATCGACGGCACCGTCCGGCTGCTCTGGTCCGCCAGCACCGGGGACCTCGACGGCGTGCGCGCCTCGCTGGCCTCCGGGGTCGCCGCCGGGTCCTGCGACTACGACGGCCGTACGGCGCTGCACCTGGCCGCCTCGGAGGGCCATCTCGTCGTCGCCGCCTACCTGTTGGAGCAGGGCGCCGACGTCACCGCCGCCGACCGCTGGGGCGGCACCCCGCTCTCCGACGCCGAGCAGGGCGGTCACGCCCTCGTCGCCGAGGCCCTGCGCAGGGCGGCCGCCACGGCCGCGCCGGCCCCGTCGCCGGGCGAGCGCCCCGCCTGACGGCCCGACCCGCCCGTCCGGGACGGTCGTCGGACCGACCACCTCGCACCACACCACACCACACCACGCCGAGCAGCACACCGGTGCCTCGGCCCACGACACCTGGAGACAACCCCATGAGCTACCGCGCCGAATACATCTGGATCGACGGCACCGCCCCCACCGCCCAGCTGCGCTCCAAGACCAGGATCCTCGCGGACTGGGACGAGCTGCCGCTGTGGGGCTTCGACGGCTCCAGCACCAACCAGGCCGAGGGCCACTCCTCCGACCGGGTCCTGAAGCCCGTTTTCACCTGCCCGGACCCGATCCGCGGCGGCCAGAACCTCCTGGTGCTCTGCGAGGTCCTGGACACCGACATGAAGCCGCACGCGTCCAACACCCGGGCCCAGCTGCGCCAGGTCGCCGTGCAGTTCGCCCAGCAGGAGCCGCTCTTCGGCATCGAGCAGGAGTACACCCTCTTCCAGGGCTCCCGGCCGCTGGGCTTCCCGGAGGGCGGCTACCCGGCGCCCCAGGGCGGCTACTACTGCGGCGTCGGCGCCGGCGAGATCTTCGGCCGGGAGATCGTCGAGAAGCACCTCGAGTACTGCCTCGCGGCGGGCCTCGGCATCTGCGGCATCAACGCCGAGGTCATGCCCGGCCAGTGGGAGTTCCAGGTCGGCCCGCTCTCCCCGGTGGACGTCGCCGACCAGCTGTGGGTCGCCCGCTGGCTGCTGCACCGCACCGCCGAGGAGTTCGGTGTCCGGGTCACCCTCGACCCCAAGCCGGTCAAGGGCGACTGGAACGGCGCCGGCGCGCACACCAACTTCTCCACCCGGGCCATGCGCGAGGGCTACGACCCGATCATCACCGCCTGCGAGGCGCTCGGCGCCGAGGGCAAGCCGATTCAGCACGTGAGCTACTACGGCGCCGGCATCGAGAGCCGCCTCACCGGCCTGCACGAGACCGCCCCGTGGGACGAGTTCAGCTACGGGGTCTCCGACCGCGGCGCCTCGGTGCGCATCCCGTGGCAGGTCGAGGTCGACAAGAAGGGCTACATCGAGGACCGCCGTCCCAACGCCAACGTCGACCCCTACGAGGTGACCCGTCTGATCGTCGACACCTGCTGCACCGCCCTGGAGCGGGCCGAGCAGGTCTGACCCGCGAACGGCCGCCCCGGCGCCGCCCCGATGCTGCCAGGGGGGGTGGTTCCGGGGCGGCTCCGTGCCCGGTGGAGCCACGGTGTGTGATCGGGGCCGCCGCCGTCCGGCGACGGCCCCTATCCAGCCGCACCGGGGCACGGAACGAACGGGCGGTCACGCCGGCGGCGCGCCCTCCGGCCCCCGGACGTACGGCGTGGTGACGGCCCGGGCGGCGAACCCCAGGCGCTCCAGGATCGGCCGGCTGTCCGCCGAGGCGTCCACCTGGAGGTACTCGTACCCGCGGGCGGCGGCGATCCGGGCGCGGTACGCCACCAGCGCGCGGTAGATGCCGCGGCCGCGCCACTCGGGGACGGTCCCGCCGCCCCAGAGCCCGGCGAAGCGGGTGCCGGGGGTGAGCTCCATGCGGGCGGAGCTGACCGGGCGGCCGTCCTCCGCGGTGACCGCGACCACGGCGACCACCGTCTCGGGCGTCTCGGCCAGCCAGCTGAGCAACTGCCGTCCCAGATCCGGGTTGTCGGTGCCGAAGGCCCGACGGTTGGCCTCCATCGCCAGGTCCACCCCGGCGGCGTCGGTGACCGGCCGCAGCAGGATGCCGGCGGGCGGCTCGGTACCGGTGGGCAGGTCGGCGATCCGGCCGATCATCAGGGTCTCCGGCGGCCCGGCCGTGAAGCCCGCCGCCCGCAGCCGTTCGGGCAGGTCGGCGGGCCGGTCGTGGGAGTACACCTTCCACTCGAACTCCCGGCCGAGACCGGCGAAGTGGCGGACCTGTGCGGCGATCTCCGCGTCCGCGCAGGCCTCGTCGAGGTCCGACCACAGGACGCCCGTCCAGCCGAAGTCGGGGCCGATCTGCCGGACCACCCGCCCGACCCGCTCGATCCGGGCGCCGGGCCCGTCCGGTCGGGCGTTCTCCCGCATCTCGGCGTCGTACGCCCGCAGCACCGCTTCCCTGTCCATCCCCCCACCCCAACAGCCGGAGGCCGCCACGGGCAACCGGATAAGCGGCCCGTGGCGCACCTCACCGCACCGCACCGCACCGCACGGCTCAGTTCCCGCCGGTGGCCCCCGGGAACAGGTCCAGGAACGGCTGTGTGGTCACCGAGATGCCCCGGCCGAACGGGTTGTCGAAGTCCCAGATCAGGAACAGCAGGAAGGCGATCAGCGCGCTGAACACCCCGGCCAGCACCAGCTCACGCGCCGAGCGCCGGATCTGCAGCGCGAACACCATCCCCACGGTCACCACGGCGCCCACGATCAGGCCGAACCACACCACGCCCGGCATGGTCGGCCCGGTGCTCTGCCCGCGGGCGTTGCGGGCCTCGTCGGCGGTGGCGATCCGGTCGACCATCGGCTGGTACGCCTGCGCCTCCAGGTCGTTCTGCGGGGTGCGCTGGGAGACGTCCGCGCGCAGCTTGTCGAGCAGCTCGGTGCCGCGCGGCGAGATCGAGCCGTTCTCCTCCATGTAGGACCACTCGGTGTCGACCACGTACGAGACGTAGGCGTCGACGTCCGCGCGGACCTGGTCGCGGAAGTCGGCCGGGAAGACCTGCGCCCGGGCGCTGACCTCGTACAGGGCCTGGGCCTCGCGCAGGGTGTCGTCCTGGGCGGCGCTGCGTGCCTCCCAGACGCCGGCGATGGCGAGGCCGAGGACGATCGCGTAGACCACGCCGATCATCATCGTCATGTACTCGATGACGTCGGGGGTCTCGGACGGATCGTCGTCCTCGGCCACCCTGCGGGTCCGCAGCACCACCACCGCGACCACCATGAGGCACGCGGCGGACATCGCGATCGCGAGGGCCACCCACTCCGACATGACTACTCCTTCTCAGGTTTCGGCCGGCTGTCGGCGGACACCGGCACCCGGGGACGGCGGGCGGGCCGGCACCCGCACGGGCCGCCGGCGCCCGGCCGGGAACGCACGGATCAGGACATCCGTGGCAGGGGAACGGGGCCCCTCGGAGGGGGCCGCCCAGGACGAGGGCGTACGCCGGCACCCGGCTCAGGACCGCGCGGAACCCCCGCCGGAGCCCCCGCCTCGGGAGGACCGCCCCCGGGGCTTCAGTGCGGCGGCGGCCAGCACCGCCGGGACGGTGACCAGCATCATCGTGGTCACCGGGGAGCTGCCGCGGTGCCGTTCGGGTGCGGCCACCGGCGCTGCCTGCGGGATCCGGACCGGTCTCGCCGGCGGTGGCGCCGCGGGTGGCTCGGCGGCCGGCGGGGAGGGCGGCGGACTGGACTCCGGTGCCGGTCCGGGCGCGGCGGGCCGGGGTACGGCCGGCCGGCTCGGGCCCGGGGACGGGACGGGGGCCGGCGGGACCACGGGCGCGGGGGTGGCCGGCACCGGGGTGGGGGAGGGGAGCGGGGCCGGCGAGGGCGACGGCTTGGGGGAAGGTTTCGGCGTGGGCTTCGGCGACGGTGACGGCGAGGGGCAGGGCTGGTGCGGCTTGTGGGTGTGGCCGGGGCGCGGGTGGTGCCCGACCCCGAGGTCCGTCCACTGGCCGGTCTCCACCACGACCCCGTCCGGGCCCGCCCCGGCGTGGAACGACAGACAGACCTCCGCGTGCAGCCCGGGCCTGTCGTCCGGGCGCCCCGGGGCGCGGTCGGAGGCCTGGGCGCCGCCTGCCAGGACGGCGCAGATCGCGGCCGCGGCGGCGGCTCCCGCCGCTAACCGGGCGCGCCGTCTGGCTCCGCGGCGGTGGCGGGGACCGGCTCGGTGGTGGGACATGGCGCCGTACCTCCCGGGGTGTCTGCCCGCGCCGAACGTCAGGCGGTCCCGTACGGAACCGCCTGACGTCATGTCAACTATTCAACGGTGTACCTGGTTACGGGTGGGGACCCTAGTGGCGGCCGATCTCGACGTTCTCCAGGACGCCCAGGGCGTCCGGCACGAGGACGGCGGCGGAGTAGTAGGCGGTGACCAGGTAGGAGATGATCGCCTTCTCGTCGATGCCCATGAAGCGGACCGACAGGCTCGGCTGGTACTCGTCCGGGAGGCCGGTCTGGTGCAGGCCGATGACGCCCTGGTTGTCCTCGCCGGTGCGCAGCACCAGGACCGAGCTGGTGCCCTCCTTGGAGATCGGGATCTTGTTGCACGGCAGGATCGGGACACCGCGCCACGCCGGGACCTTGTGGCCCTGCAGGTCCACGTGGTCCGGATACAGTCCACGGGAGTTGAACTCCCGGCCGATCGCCGCGATGGTCTTGGGGTGGGCCAGGAAGAACTCGGAGTCACGCCGCATGCTGAGCAGCTCGTCCAGGTCGTCCGGAGTGGGCGGGCCGGAGTGGGTCTGGATCCGCTGCGAGAACTCGGCGTTGTTGAGCAGGCCGAACTCCCGGTCGTTGATCAGCTCGTGCTCCTGGCGCTCGCGCAGCGCCTCCACGGTGAGCTTGAGCTGCTGCTCGATCTGGTTCATCGGCTTGTTGTAGAGGTCCGCGACCCGGCTGTGCACCTTGAGCACGGTCTGCGCCAGGCTCAGCTCGTACTCGCGGGGCTTGAGCTCGTAGTCCACGAAGGCGCCGGGCAGGGCGAACTCGCCGTGGTGGCCGGCCGACATGGCGATCTCGGCCTCGCCGAGCTCGTTCTGCCGCTGCTGCGGGAGGGCGAGGAAGCCGTCCAGGTGGGCCTGCAGGGCGGGGGAGGAGTCGCGCACGGCCTGGAACTCGCGGCGGGAGAGCGAGAGCAGGGTGCCGCCGGTGAGCGCGGTGGCGGTGTAGTCCCAGACGCCCTGGCCGTCCAGCACGGTGTGCTCGCCGAACCGGTCGCCGTCGCCCAGCACCCCGAGCACCGCGGACTCGCCGTACTTGCCGGCGCCGATCTTGTTGATCTTGCCGTGGGCGATCAGGTGGATGTGCTCGGCCGGGGAGCCGAGTTCGGCCAGCACCTCGCCCGGACGGAAGTCGCGCTGGACGCAGCGGTCGGCCAGCGCGGTCAGCACCTCCAGGTCGTCGAAGCCGCGCAGCAGCGCGAGTTCGCCGAGCTCCCGGGGGATGACCCGGACCTCGGAACCGGTCTTGATGAACTCGATCCGGCCGTCTCCGACGGTGTACGTCAGCCGTCGGTTCACCCGGTACGCGCCACCCTCGGTCTGTACCCACGGGAGCATCCGCAGCAGCCAGCGGGAGCTGATCTCCTGCATCTGCGGCGCGGACTTGGTGGTGGTGGCGAGATTGCGGGCAGCGGCGGTGGAAAGGCTGGACTGCTGCTGTGCCTGCTGTGTCTCCGGGGCTGTGTCCACGGACATCGGCAGGGTTCTCCTTCATTCGGGACGGCATGCCGTCAGCGGTCCGACGGCGGGCCGGATCAGCTGGGTGAGGAAAAGGACGTCATGAGACGAGTGATGAGACGGGCGCACACCTGGCGGCCCCGACCGAACCCTAGATCGGCATGACCCCGCCGAACCGCCAGAAGCGCCAGTGCCGCACCCGATCAGGTGAATATCCGGCGCGAGGGGTTACCGATCGCCGTCCGCCCGCGCCGGAAACGGGGCGGGAATCTTTACCTACATGGTCCGAACATTACGTTCTCATGGGACTCTTATTGCACTGGGGGGCCGGGACGGACGGGCCGCGACGCGGCTCCTCCGCCGGGCCGGTGCGGTCGGCCCGGAGACTGTCCGACAGGGGGAGACATGGCCGTTTCGAATCCGATCGACCGCACCTCGGGCGGTACCACGACCTCTGCCGCCGCCCGCCGGCGCGGGGTGGACGCACTGCTGCGGCGCTCGCCGCTCCAGCCGCTGTTCCGGGTCCGCGCCGCCCGCCGGCTGGCCGTCCTCGCATACCACGGCGTGGACGACCCCGCCTCCTTCGCCGCCCAGATGGAGCGGCTGGCCAGCACCGCCCACCCGGTCACCCTCGGCCAGGTCGAGCGCGCCCTCGCCGAGCGCCGCCCGCTGCCCCCGCGCAGCGTGCTGGTCACCTTCGACGACGGCGACCGCACGGTGCTCACCGACGGCCTGCCGGTGCTGACCCGGCTCGGGATACCCGCGGTGGCCTACGTCATCGCCCAACTCATCGACGGGGACCAGCCGTTCTGGTGGTCCGAGGCCGCCTACCTGGCCACCCGCGGCGGCACCGCCCGCGGCCTGCCGGACGCCGACCCCGGCGCGGTGGTGGCCCGGATGAAGCGGCTGCCCGACGCGGACCGCCGGCGCGCCCTGGAGGAGCTGCGGGCCACCGCCGACCGGCCCGCCCCGCGCCGACCCCAGCTCACCGGAGCCGATCTGACGGCCCTTCGGGAGAGCGGTGTGGAGATCGGCAACCACAGCCTGAGCCACCCCTGCCTGGACCGCTGCGACGACCCGACGGTCCGCACCGAGGTGCTCGGCGCGCACCGGCTGCTCACCGACCGGCTGGGCGAGCCGCCCACCAGCTTCGCCTACCCCAACGGCAACGTCGACCGGCGGGCCGAGCAGGTGCTCCTCGAACTCGGGTACACCACGGGCTTCCTGTTCGACCACCGGCACGACGCGCTGCGGCCGGCGAACCCGCTGCGGATCAGCCGACTTCGGGTGAACTCCACCACCGGCAGGGACAGGTTCGACACAATTCTCTCCGGCCTGCACCCCGCCGTGCACCGACTCCGCGGCGGACGCTGAGGGCGGCGGGGGCGGACGGGCCGGGGGGGGGGGGGGGGGGAGAACGATGAGCGGCACCGAGACCCACCGTACGGCGGAGCTGCCCGAGGAGGTGCTCCGCGGCTGGCGGGACCTGGTCGAACAGGACCCGCACGGCTCCTTCTTCACCACCCCGGACTGGGTGCTCTCCTGGTGGGAGACGCTCGGCTCCGGCACCACCGCGGGCTCGGTCACCGTCTGGCGCGGGTCCGACGGCCGGGTGGAGGCCGTCCTCCCGCTGCTGCGCACCCGGGTCCGGCTGCACCCGCGGGCCCCGTTCGCCGTCCGCTGCCTCACCCTGCTCGGCACCGGCCCGGGCGCCGCCGACCACGGCGGCGTCCCCGCCCTGCCCGGGCGCCGCCCCGAGATCCGCGCCCACCTCGCCGAGCTGGCCCGGCGCCACACCCTCTGGCTGCCCGACCTCGACCCCGGCGCCGAGGATCTGCTCCCGCCCGGCTCCCGCCCGGTCGCCCGCTCCTCCTGCCCCCGCGCCGACCTCACCGCCGGCCCGGACGCCCTCGGCTCGCGCCAGTTCCGCTCCACCGTCCGCCGCTACGGCCGCAAGCTCGCCGCCGCCGGGATCACCTTCCGCTGGGTGGCGCCCAAGCAGGCCACCCCGGAGATCCTGGACGCCGTCCTCGCCCTGCACCGCCTGCGCCGCGACTCGATGGGCAGACCCACCACCTTCGACACCACCCGCCGCCCGCTCCACGCCCGCCTGATCGAACGCTGCGCCGGACCGGGCCCCGAACGCGGCCCCGCCTTCCTGCTCGCCGAACACGGCGACCGCGTCGTCGGCGGGCTCTACGGCTTCCGCTGGGCCGACACCTTCGCCTACTTCCAGATCGGCTGGGACCCGGCCCACGCCCCGCTCCGCCTCGGCACGGCCCTCATCGACGAGGCCGTCCGCGCCTGCGCCGACCAGGGCCTGGCCACCTTCGACTTCCTCCGCGGCACCGAGCCCTACAAGTACCGCTTCGGCGCCACCGACCGCCACGACACCACCTGGCTCACCCCCCACGGCCCCTCCGGAGTCCTCCTCGCCCTCAAACACCACCTCAAGTCCCGCTGACGCACGCAGCGGGGCTAACCCGTCAGAGGCACGGGAACCCTCCTGACCCGCCCGGCCGGGGGAGGGTCAGGAGACCTCGCCGTCCAGGTAGACCCAGGTGCCGTCGTGGCGGGTGAAGCGGCTGTTCTCGTGGAGGTCGCCCGGGGTGCCGGTGTCGGTGTAGTGGGCGCGGAACTCGACGGTGCCGGTGGTGTGGAACGGGCCGCCCTCGGTGGTGCCGAGGATCTCCAGGCGGGTCCACCGCATACCGGGGTCGAAGCCGATCTCCGCGGGCCGGGTGTCCGGGTGCCAGCTGCGCAGCAGGTACGCCGCGTCGCGGACCGCGAAGGCGCTGAACCGCGACCGCATCAGCTGCTCCGCCGTCGCCGCGGCGGCGTCCCCGCGGTGCAGCCGCCCGCAGCACTCCTCGTACCGCGCGGGCAGCCCGCACGGGCACGCCTCGGGGCGGGCCGGGGCAGCGGCGGAGGTCGGGCGCTGGTTCACACGTCGTCGGGACATCCGGCCATTGTGACTCACGCGGGGCGCCGCCCGTGCAGTCGCTCCAGGTCGCGCCGGTCCCGCTTGGTGGGCCGTCCGGTGCCGCGGTCGCGGAGGGCGACGGCGGCCGGGACCTCCTCGCGGGGCAGCGGCGGCGGGCTGTTGTCCAGGTAGCACTCGGCGGCGACCGGCGCCCCGACCCGCTTGCTGATCACCCGGGTGACCACCACGATCCGCTCGCGCCCCTCCTGTCGCAGCCGCACCTCGTCGCCCGGCCGGACGGCCTTCGCGGGCTTGGCGCGCTCGCCGTTCACCCGGACGTGGCCCGCCCGGCAGGCGGCCCCCGCCATCGAGCGGGTCTTGGTCAGCCGCACCGACCAGATCCAGCTGTCGATCCGTACCGTCCCCTGCTCCTCAGCCATGCCCCGACTCTACGGCGTCGGCATCGGGCCGACCCCGGTCGACCGGCCCGAGCCCCCCAATATGCAACTAGTTGCAATACCGCCCGGCGCACCCCTACCGTGGGGCGACGACTTCGCGCGAGGAGGCTCCCGGATGACCGCCTACCCCCACCTGCTGAGCCCGCTCGACCTGGGCTTCACCACGCTGCCCAACCGGGTGCTGATGGGTTCGATGCACGTCGGCCTGGAGGAGGCCCCCAACGGCTTCGAGCGGATGGCCGCGTTCTACGCCGAGCGCGCGCGGGGCGGGGTCGGCCTGATCGTGACCGGCGGCATCGCCCCCAACGAGGCGGGACGCCCGTACGAGGGCGGCGCCATGCTCACCACCGAGGAGGAGGCGGACCGGCACCGCGTCGTCACCGACGCCGTGCACGCCGCCGGCGGCCGGATCGCCCTGCAGATCCTGCACTTCGGCCGGTACGCCTACCACCGCGACCTGGTCGCGCCCAGCCCGCTGCAGGCGCCGATCAGCCCGTTCGTACCGAACGAGCTCACCGAGGAGCAGGTCGAGCAGACCATCGAGGACTTCGCCCGCTGCGCCGAGCTGGCCAGGGCCGCCGGGTACGACGGCGTCGAGATCATGGGCTCCGAGGGTTACCTGATCAACGAGTTCATCGCCGCGCCCACCAACCGCCGCACCGACCGCTGGGGCGGCTCGTACGAGAACCGGATGCGCTTCCCGGTGGAGATCGTCCGCCGGGTGCGCGAGCGGGTCGGCACCGACTTCATCCTGATCTACCGGCTCTCCATGCTGGACCTGGTCCCCGGCGGCTCGACCCTGGAGGAGGTGGTCGAGCTGGCCCGGGCGATCGAGGCGGCCGGCGCGACCATCATCAACACCGGCATCGGCTGGCACGAGGCCCGGATCCCGACCATCGCCACCTCGGTGCCGCGCGGCGCCTTCTCCTGGGTGACCCGCAAGGTGATGGGCGCGGTCTCCGTCCCGCTGGTCACCAGCAACCGGATCAACAACCCCGAGCTGGCCGAGCAGCTGCTCGCCGAGGGCCACGCCGACCTGGTCTCGCTGGCCCGTCCGCTGCTCGCCGACCCGGAGTTCGTCCGCAAGGCCGCGGCGGCCGAGCCGGAGGCGATCAACACCTGCATCGGCTGCAACCAGGCCTGCCTGGACCACACCTTCAGCCTGAAGATCACCTCCTGCCTGGTGAACCCGCGGGCCTGCCACGAGACCGAGCTGGTGCTCTCACCGACCCGGCTGCGCAAGCGGATCGGCGTGGTCGGCGCCGGCCCGGCCGGCCTGGCCTTCGCGGTCTCCGCCGCCGAACGCGGCCACGCGGTGACCCTCTACGACGCCGCCCCCGAGGTCGGCGGCCAGCTGAACGTCGCCCGCCGGGTGCCGGGCAAGCACGAGTTCGACGAGACCCTGCGCTACTACCGCCACCAGCTCGGCGCGCACGGCGTGGAGCTCCGGCTGGGCGCCACCGCCACCGCCGAGCAGCTGGTCGCCGAGGGCTACGACGAGCTGGTGCTGGCCACCGGCGTCACCCCGCGCGTCCCGGAGATCGAGGGGATCGACCACCCGAGCGTGCTCGGCTACCTGGACGTGCTGCGGGACGGGGCCGAGGTCGGCGACCGGGTGGCGATCCTCGGCGCCGGCGGCATCGGCTTCGACGTGGCCGAGTTCCTCACCGACCCGGGCGAGGACGCCGCGCGCAATCCCGGGGTGTTCTTCGAGCAGTGGGGCGTGGACACCGAGCACCGCACCCCGGGCGGCCTGGCCGAACCGGTGCGCCGGAAGGCGCCGCGGACCGTCCACCTGCTGCAGCGCAAGACCAGCAAGGTCGGCGCGGGTCTCGGCAAGACCACCGGCTGGATCCACCGCACCGAGCTCAAGCACCGGGGCGTCGCCATGGTCGCGGGCGCGGCGTACGAGCGGATCGACGACGAGGGCCTGCACATCACCCTGGACGGCGAGCCGCAGGTCATCCCGGTGGACACGGTGGTGCTCTGCACCGGCCAGGAGCCGCGCCGCGACCTTCACCAGGACCTGCTGGACCGGGGGCTCAAGCCGTACCTGATCGGCGGCGCCGACGTGGCCGCCGAACTGGACGCCAAGCGCGCCATCGACCAGGGCACCCGCCTCGCCGCCGAGCTCTGACCCCGGTGGCGGTGGCCGGCCGACCGGGTCCCTCGGGCCCCGTACCCGGCCGGCCACCGCCTAGGATCACCGCATGTCTCTGCCGCACGCCATCCTCACCGCCCTGCTGGAGAGGCCGTCCTCCGGGCTGGAGCTGACGCGGCGGTTCGACCGCTCGATCGGGTTCTTCTGGTCGGCGACCCACCAGCAGATCTACCGCGAGCTGGGGCGACTGGAGCAGGCCGGCCTGATCCGGCCCGTCCCCCAGCCGCCCTCGCGCGGCCAGCGCAAGGAGTACGAGGTGCTCCCGGCCGGCCGGGAGGCGCTGGCCGGGTGGGTGGGGGAGCAGCAGGACCCCAAGCCGATCCGGGACGCCCTGCTGCTGCGGCTGCGCGCCGCCGCGGTGGTCGGCGCCCCGGGCCTGGCGGCCGAGCTGAGCCGCCATCTGGAGCTGCACCAGAGGCAGTTGGACGAGTACCGGGAGATCGAGCGGCGGGACTTCCCGGCCGAACGGGCCGCCGGGGAGAACCGCCTGCAGCACGTGGTGCTGCAGGCCGGCATCCAGCTGGAGACCTTCTGGACCGAGTGGCTGGCCCAGGCCCTGGCGGCGCTCGACGAGGAATAGCCGCCGACCCGGCCGGGTTGTCGCGTGTGGTTGAAGCTTGAATCAAGCGGTTCGGATCACACGAGGAGTGCGGCCATGGTGCAGTTCGGCATCTTCAGCGTCGGGGACGTGACCCCCGACCCGACCACCGGCCGGACGCCGACCGAGCACGAGCGGATCAAGGCCATGGTGGCCGTCGCGCTCAAGGCCGAGGAGGTCGGCCTGGACGTCTTCGCCACCGGCGAGCACCACAACCCGCCCTTCGTCCCGTCCTCCCCGACCACCCTGCTCGGCTACATCGCGGCCCGGACCGAGCGGCTGATCCTCTCCACCGCGACCACCCTGATCACCACCAACGACCCGGTGAAGATCGCCGAGGACTTCGCCACCCTCCAGCACCTGGCCGACGGCCGGGTCGACCTGATGCTCGGCCGCGGCAACACCGCGCCGGTGTACCCCTGGTTCGGCCAGGACATCCGCCAGGGCATCCCGCTCGCCCTGGAGAACTACGCGCTGCTGCACCGGCTCTGGCGCGAGGACACGGTCGACTGGCACGGCCGGTTCCGCACCCCGCTGCAGTCCTTCACCGCGACCCCGCGCCCGCTCGACGGCACCCCGCCGTTCGTCTGGCACGGTTCCATCCGCTCGCCCGAGATCGCCGAGCAGGCCGCCTTCTACGGCGACGGCTTCTTCGCCAACAACATCTTCTGGCCCAAGGAGCACTTCCAGGCGCTGGTCGGCCTCTACCGCGAGCGGTACGCGCACCACGGGCACGGCACGCCCGAGCAGGCGATCGTCGGCCTCGGCGGCCAGGTGTTCATGCGGCGCAACTCCCAGGACGCCGTCCGCGAGTTCCGCCCGTACTTCGACAACGCCCCGGTCTACGGGCACGGGCCGTCGCTGGAGGAGTTCACCGAGCGGACCCCGCTGACCGTCGGCAGCCCGCAGGAGGTCATCGAGAAGACCCTCACCTTCCGCGAGAGCTTCGGCGACTACCAGCGGCAGCTGTTCCTGATGGACCACGCCGGGCTGCCGCTGAAGACCGTCCTGGAGCAGCTGGACCTGCTCGGCGAGGAGGTCGTCCCGGTGCTGCGGAAGGAGTTCGCCGCCGGCCGCCCCGCCGGGGTGCCCGACGGGCCCACCCACCGGGCCCGCACCGAGGCCGCCGCCCGAGCCTGAGCCGTCCCACGCCCATCCGTGGACGCCCGGCCGGACGCCCGGCCGGGCGCGGGACCGCGGGCGAGCTCCGTGACGGGCATGGACGCGACGGGCCGCCGGGGCTAGGGTCGGCCAACGTGACGTTCTCCATCGTGGCGAGGTCCGGTACCGCCTTCGGCGTGGCCGTGGCCAGCAAGTTCCTGGCCGTCGGGGCGGTCGTCCCGGCGGCCGGGGCCGGCGCGGGCGCGCTGGCCACCCAGGCCTGGGCCAACCTCGCCTACGGGCCGCAGGGCCTGGCCCTGCTGCGCACCGGCGTCCCCGCCGACCGGGTGGTCGCGGGGCTCACCGCCGCCGACCCCGAGGCCGCCCACCGCCAGCTCGGCGTGGTCGGCCCGGAGGGCGTCGCCGCGACCTTCACCGGCTCCGAGTGCCTGGACTGGGCCGGCGGGGTGGCGGGCGAGGGCTACGCGATCCAGGGGAACGTGCTGGTCGGGCCCGAGGTGGTCCGCGACATGGAGGCCGTCTGGCTGGCCACCGCCGAACTCCCCTTCACCGAACGGCTGCTGGCCGCCCTCGCGGCCGGTGACGCGGCCGGCGGCGACCGCCGGGGCCGGCAGAGCGCGGCCCTCTACGCGGTGGACCCGGGGGCCGGGTACGGCGGCCTGAGCGACGTGGCCTGCGACCTCCGGGTGGACGACCACGCCGACCCGGTGGGCGAGCTGCGCCGCCTGCTCACCGTCCACGAGCTGCTGTTCGGCACACCCGACCCGGCCTCCCTGCTGGACCTGGACGGCGAGCTGGCCACGGAGGTGGCGGGCCACCTGGGCGTCCTCGGCTACGACTCGCTGGACCGCTGGGCCGGGGTGGAGAACCTGGAGGGCCGCCTGGTCGCCGGCCGGATCGACCCGGTCGTGCTGACCCGCCTCCGCGAGGCCGCCACCGCCCCGACCGCCTGACGCCCCGCCACCCGCTGCCCGGGCGGGTCGAGCCGAGGTGGCGTCATCCCGGCTCCGTCCGGCCCTGTCCGGGTGGCGACTTGTGGCCACTGTCCACCATCCGCCGCCGCAATCAGGGCGGTTGCGCCGTACCGTACATCTCAGCGGTACTGTCGCTCCGGCCCGGGCCGGAGCGCGGAACCGGCGCGCCCCCGCAGCGGTACGTCCGCGGACCCACCCCCCACCCGTGGCCGGCCGCCCGCACGAAGGGACCGACATGGCTGTCGCGGACCCACCCCAGCTCGCCCTCCGGTACGGCCTCCGGCTGCCGACCGTTCCCGCCTCGGTGCCCGAGGCCCGGCGACGGGTGCGGGCCTGCCTGGCGGAACACGGCCTCGGTCCCGAGCACGCGCTGACCGACACCGTCCTGCTGGTCACCAGCGAACTGGTGACCAACAGCGTGCGGCACGCCGCCGCCCACTCCCCGGTGGTGGTGGTCGGCCTGACGGTGGGTCCGGACGAACTGGTGCTGGCCGTGCACGACGCCCACCCCTCCTGCCCCCGGGCGCTGGACGCCCCGCACGAGGACGGCAGCGGCGGCTGGGGGCTGGATCTGGTGGACCAGCTGGCCACCCTGGCCGGCGGCTCGCTGGCCGCGGTCCCGGACCGGGACGCGGGCGGCAAGACCATGGTGGTCCGCCTCCCGCTCTGATCGCCCGGCTGCCGTACGGCTCCCGGTACGGCTCCGGGGTGGCCCGGCCCCCGGACTCACGGGAGCCGCACGGAGGCCGGGCCCATCGGGTCAGCCGCGCGGGACGGCCACCACGTCGTAGTCGGTGGTCGGCGTCGGCGGGGTGTCGAAGCGGCCGTTGGGGATGTAGAGGCGGTCGCGGTACGCCGCGACGGTGGCCGGGATGCGGAACCGCGGGTCGGTGATCCGGCGGGTGATCTCGCCGTGCAGGCCGGTCCGGTCCAGCTTCACCACGGCGACCTCGTTGGAGAAGTTCCGCACCGCGAACAGCTCGCGGCCCTGCCGCAGCAGGCCGTCGCCGTTCACCAGGTCGGCGCCGCCCAGGTCGGTCCTGCGGGCCACGCCGGTGCGCGGGTCGATCCGGTACAGGCTGCCGGTGGTCATGTTGACGACCAGCAGGGCGGTGCCGTCCGGGGTGGTCTCGATGCCGTTGGAGCCGACGCTGCCCTGCGGCACCGGCTCGAAGTCCCCGCTGAGCGGGAGCCGGACCACCTCGGAGGGGTCCGGCAGCCGGCCGCTCGCGGCCAGCGGCAGGCCGTAGAGCACCGGCTGCGCGGACTCGGTGAACCAGGCCATCCCCGGGGTGAGGACCACGTCGTTGACGAAGGTGTCGGCGGAGGTGGCCAGGTGGTAGCTGGCGAGGATCGCGCCGGTCCGGGCGTCGATGACCCGGGCGTCGCCGCCCCAGCCGCCGGAGACGAACAGGCGGCCCCGGCCGTCGATCTTCAGGCCCAGCGAGGGCGAGCCGGGGCCGAGCCCGGCGCTGATCACCTCGCCCTGGCCGGTGGCCAGGCTGGCCCGGTAGATGTCGCCGTTGGCGAGCGAGCCGAGGTACGCCCGGCCCAGGGCGTCGATGGTGATGCCCTCCGGGTTGAACCCGTTCGGCAGCGGGAAGCCGTTCGGCAGGCAGCTCTCGGCCTCGGCGGAGTCGGTCGCGGCGCGGGCCGAGGAGCCCAGCGGGTCGAGCAGGACGGCGGCGCCGACGGCGGCACCCAGACCGAACAGTCTTCGACGGCTGACGGTGGCGGACATGGGCATGGATCCTTCCCCCAGGAGAGTGGTGGCGGACACTCCAGCACATCCGCACCACCTGCGCACCGAACACGCGTGCGCCTGCACAATCGGATCGGCACCCTCCGGTCGGTGGGCGAAATGCCCCGGTATTTCTGGAGTGGCGGTCGGTCGCCGCTCGAACGGGCCCGGGGCGCGGGTCGCGCGGACCTGGTGAACGGGCGCCGGACGGACGCCCGTTCGGACGTCGGTTCGCACGCGCGCGGATCCGGACGGGTGGGCGGGGGCAGCCGCGGCGGCCGGGTCACGTGTCCCGGGGGAGGCCGAGCTGGTCGGCCATCAGCTCGACGGCGTGGGCGAAGAAGTCGTCCGCGGGGTCCACCGAGCCGGCGAAGTGACCGAAGAGCTCGAAGCTGATCAGGCCGAACAGCTGGCTCCACGCCATGACCAGGCGGCCGATCAGCTCCTCCGGGAGGTCGGGGATGAACTCCCGTCGGATGAGCGTGAGTTGTTCGCCGAGCCGGCCCGGGAAGGGCTGCTCGGCGCCCGCTCCGGCCGCGGTCGCCGAGGGCAGCGCCCCCCGGACCGCCTCGATCAGCGCCAGCGGCACCCGGCTCGCCGGCGCCACCGTCTCCTGCGGGGCCCGGTAGCCGGGCACCGGCGTCCCGAACACCAGCGCGTACTCGTGCGGATTGGCCACCGCCCACCCGCGGACCGCCCCGCAGGCCGCCCGCCACCGGGCCCGTGCGGACTCTCCCGCGGTGGCGGCGAGCGCGCCCTCGGCGGCCGCGCCGACCTCGGTGTACGCGTCGATGATCAGCGCGGTGAGGAGGTCGTCGCGGCTGGGGAAGTACCGGTAGAGCGCGGAGGAGGCCATGCCGAGCTCGCGGGCCACCGCGCGCAGGGAGAGCCGCTGGGCCCCCTCGGAGGCCAGCTGGCGCCGGGCCTCCTGCTTGATCTCGCGGGTGAGTTCCTCGCGGGCCCGGGCCCGGGCGGTCTTGATCGCTGCCATGGGGACAGCGTACCGCCGGGCGGGAGCGGCGAACAGGAACGAGAGCACTGCTCTTGACTCGTCGCGGCGACGCTGTCACAGTTGATTCCGAGAGCACCGCTCTCGAAGAGAATCGACGATCTCGCCGGAGGTTCCGATGTCCGCCGCCACCCGCTACGTCATGCCGACCGGTCGCGTCGGCACCGCCGTCCTCTCCCTCAGCAACCGCCTGGTGGCGGCACTGACCGGCGCGGGTCTGAGCCTGTGGGGCTCGCGGGTCCTGGCCGTCCGCGGCCGCAAGAGCGGGGAGTGGCGCACCACCCCGGTCAACATGCTCACCCTGAACGGTGAGCGGTACCTGGTGGCGCCGCGCGGCCACACCCAGTGGGTCCGCAACCTGCGCGCCGCCGGCACCGGCGAGCTCCGGCTCGGCCGCCGTGCCGAGGCCTTCCGCGCCACCGAGCTGGAGGACGGGGCCAAGCCCGAGGTGCTGCGGGCGTACCTCAAGCGCTGGAAGTTCGAGGTGGGCGTGTTCTTCGACGGCGTGGACGACACCGCCTCCGACGAGGTGCTGCTGCGGATCGCCCCGGGGTACCCGGTGTTCCGGATCGCGGCGGCGTGAGGCGGCCCTACGGGGGAGTAGCGTGCCGGGTATGACTGATCACGGCTTCGCGGTGCCGGTGACCGTGCGTGGCTACGAGACGGACTCGCAGGGCCACCTCAACCAGGCGGTCTACCTGCAGTACGCGGAGCACGCCCGGTGGGCGTACATGCAGGAGGCCGGGGTCCGGCAGGCGGACCTGATCGCGAACGGGATCGGGCCGGTGGTGCTGGAGACCACGGTGCGGTACCGGCGGGAGCTGCGGGCGGGGGACGAGGTCCAGGTCAGCTGCCGGTTCATCTGGCGGGACGGCCGCACCTTCGGGATCGACCAGGCCATCACCCGGGCCGACGGCGTCCTCGCCGCCGAGATCACCTGCGTCGCAGGCTTCCTCGACCTCACCGAACGCCGCCTCGTCCCCGACCCCCGCGAGGCCGTCCGCCCCCTCGCCGCCAAGCCCGACCGCCTCGGCCTCTGAACGCGGGAACGCGCCCGCTGAACGCGCCCGCCCCGGTGGCGGTCAGCGGGTGAGGGCGGCGCGGATGTGCCGGGCGACCTCGGCGGCCTGGGCGTCGTCGGTGTAGCGGGTACGGGGCCAGAAGAAGCCGCGGAGACCGTCCTTGCGGTTGCGGGGCACCACGTGGACGTGCAGGTGCGGCACGGACTGGCTGATCCGGTTGTTGGCCGCGACGAAGCTCCCCGCCGCGGCCGTCCCCCGCTCCACCGCCGCCGTGACCCGCTGGACCCGTCCGAAGAACGGCCCGACCTGGTCCGCCGCCAGGTCGGTCACCGTCTCCACGTGCTCCCGGGGCACCACCAGCACATGGCCGGGGAAGAGCGGCCGGTGGTCCAGGAAGGCCACCGCCACCTCGTCCTCCAGGACCCGGTGCACCGGCACCGACCCCGCCACCACCGCGCAGAACAGGCAGTCCATGGCCGGATTATCGCCCCGGGCCGGGCGCCCTCAGCGGCGCCAGGCCGGGTCGGCCGCGATCGCCCGCAGCCGCTCCTTCGTCAGCGCCGGCTCGCCGGGCTCGGCCTGGTAGCCGGTGGTCCCGTTCCACTCGCCGACCGTCACCCGGGTGCCGTCCGGGTGGAGCGCCTCGGCGCCCCACGACAGCGCCGGCCCCTCGCCGCCCTTGGAGGCGTGGTCCTCCCGGGTGAACGAGAGGGTCCCGTCCTCGGCCCGGACCACCGGATCCTCGGACCCGCTCCCGTACGAGCCGCGCGGGTCGTGGTCCAGGCCCTGGGCCCAGCGGGGGTCCACCCGGACCGACAGCATGCTGGTCCGGCCGTCGGCGGTGACCAGCAGGTGGGCGGTGCCCCTGGTCTGCTGCTCGCCGGCCGGGTGGGGCTCGGCCCCGGCGGGCAGCAGGGTGCGCAGCACGCCGAGCAGCAGGTCCGGGGACGGCGGGGTGACGGTCGTCCCGGGGGCCGTCGGCCGCGGCGTGGCGTCCCGGGTGAACTGCTCGAACACCGGGTCCCAGGCGGGGCTGGTGGCGACCGCCGCCAGCTGGTCGGCGGTCAGCGGCGGTTCCTCGCGGGTGACGGTGTCGTACGCGCCGTTGTACTCGTCGACGCGGATCCGGCGGCCGTCCGCGCCGGTGTAGGTCACCACCCAGTTCCGCTGGTCGTCCGGGTCGCGGCTCGGGTACTTGGCGACCACCAGCACCGAGCCGTCGGGGCGGACCGTGCGCTCGCAGGACTCGGTCGGGGTCTGGAACGGGTCGGGGCACCTGGTGTCCGCGGTGTCCCCGGTGCCCGGCGGGTCCACCCGGTCGGTGATGAGGCGCACGATCCCGCGGCCCCTGCCGTCGTCGAAGACCAGCGACGCGATCGGGCCCCTGGAGGGCGCCGTCAGCTCGCCGATCCCGAACCCCTGCACGTCGGTGACCTGCCCGGGCGGCAGCAGCGACCGCAGGGTCCCGGACATGAACGTCCCGGTGATCCGGTCGCCGGGCCGGCCCGCCGGGTCCCGGGATCCGAGGTCGGCGGCCCCGGTCACGGTCAGGCCGACCAGGGCCAGGGCGCAGGCCCCGGCGGTCAGCGCCGCGTGGCGCCGGGCCCGACGCCGGCGCCCCCGCCGCTCGGCACCGCCGACCAGGGCCGGGCCCGGCGGGCCGGGGGCCAGGTCGGCCGCCTCCCGGAGGATCCGGGCGAATCGATCGTCGAAGGACATGGCAGGTCTCCGCCTTCTCGCAGGTGGGGAAAGGGACGGGGGTGGGTCAGGACTGGGTGAGCTCGTCGAGCTGCTCGCCCAGCTCCTCGCGCAGGCGGGCCAGCGCCCGGCTGCTGCGGGAGCGGACGGCGCTCGCCGACAGCTTCAGCGCCGAGGCGGTCTCCTCGACGCTGCGGTCCTCCCAGAAGCGCAGCACCAGCACGGCGCGGTCCTGGGGCGGCAGCCCGGCCAGCGCCCGCAGCAGGGTCACCCGCAGGGCCGGGTCGGGGTCGCTCACCCCGGTCTCCGCGAAGGTGTCGGTCACGTGCTCGCCGCTGCTGCGGCGCCTGCGGTACGAGAGGAAGGTGTTGACCAGGACGGTCTGCGCGTACCCGGCCGGGTTCGCCATCCGGGAGATCCGGCGCCACCGGTCGAACAGCCGGCCGAGGGCCTCCTGGGCGAGGTCCTCGGCGAGGTGCGCGTCGCCACCGGTCAGCAGGAAGGCCGTCCTGACCAGGTGGTGCCCCCTCGCCGCAGCGAACTCCCGGAAGTCCAGCGGCTGCCCAGGCGGGGCCGGACTCGTCGTCGTTGTGCGGTTCATGAACATCTAACGCGACGGCACCCCGGTCGCGTCGCACACCGCCCCGACGACCCGTCACCTCCCCGGATGCCAGGGCGGGCGGGAGCCGACCGCCGGTGTGAGGATGCCGGGGTGACCACCAGCAGCGGGACGGCCCCGGCCGCCCCGGAGGCCGTGCCGCCGCCCGTCCTCGACCGGCGGCAGCGGAACATCGTCTTCGGGACCATCGTGCTGGGCATGCTGCTGGCCGCCCTCGACCAGACCATCGTCGGCACCGCGCTGCCCACCATCGTGTCCGACCTGGGCGGCGCCGAGCACATGTCCTGGGTGGTGACCTCGTACCTGCTCGCGGAGACCGTCACCACCGCGCTGGTCGGCAAGTTCGGCGACCTGTTCGGCCGCAAGGTGGTCTTCCAGGTCTCCGCGATCGTCTTCATCACCGGGTCGTTCCTGTGCGGCCTGTCCACCAGCATGGGGCTGCTGATCACCTGGCGGGCCATGCAGGGCGTCGGCGCCGGCGGCCTGATGGTCACCTCGATGGCGCTGATCGCCGACGTCATCCCGCTCCGCGAACGAGGCAAGTACCAGGGCGCGATCGGTGCCGTCTTCGGCGTCGCCACGGTGATCGGCCCGCTGCTCGGCGGGCTGTTCACCGACCACCTCACCTGGCGCTGGGCCTTCTACGTCAACGTGCCGATCGCCATCGCCGTGGTGATCGCCGCCGCCCGGACCATCCCGTCGATCCGCTCGGTCACCACGCCCGTCATCGACTACCTGGGCATCACCCTGGTCGCGGTCGGCGCCAGCGCCCTGATCCTGGCCACCAGCTGGGGCGGCAACGAGTACGCGTGGAGCTCGCCGGTCATCATCGGCCTGTTCGCGGTCGGGGTGGTCGCCCTCGCGCTGTTCTGCTGGGCGGAGACCCGGGCCGCCGAGCCGATGCTCCCGATGCGGCTGTTCCGCAACCCCGTCTTCACCGTCTGCGGGGCGCTCAGCTTCATCGTCGGCTTCGCCATGCTCGGCGCATTGACCTTCCTGCCCACCTACCTGCAGTACGTGGACGGCGACTCCGCCACCGTCTCCGGCGTCCGGACCCTGCCGATGGTCTTCGGCCTGCTGATCGCCTCCGTGTTCAGCGGCAACGTGGTCAGCCGGACCGGCCGCTACCGGATCTTCCCCGTCGTCGGCTCGCTGGTGATGGCCGTCGGCCTGTACCTGCTCTCCCTGATGGACGCCTCCACCGGCAGCGGGCCGCAGTCGCTCTACATGGTCGTCCTCGGCACCGGCATCGGACTGTGCATGCAGGTGCTGACCATCGCGGTGCAGAACACCGTCGACTACGCCGACCTCGGCACCGCCACCTCCGGCGTCACCTTCTTCCGCACCCTGGGCAGCTCCTTCGGCACCGCCGTCTTCGGCACCATCTACACCAACACCCTGGGCCCCAACCTCAGCCAGGGCGTCGCCGAGGCCTCCGCCGCCTCCGGGCTCGCCCCCGCCGCCGTCGCCCAGGCCGCGGACAGCCCCACCGGCGTCCACGCGCTGCCGCCCGAGGCGCAGGCGCCGATCGTCGACGCGTTCTCCGAATCCCTGCACACCGTCTTCCTCTGGACGGTGCCGGTCGCCCTGCTCGGCTTCGTGATCTCCCTCTTCCTCAAGCAGGTCACGCTCCGCGACTCGGCCCGGTACACCTCCACCGACATGGGGGAGGGCTTCGCCTCGCCGAACTCCGGGGACTCCGCCAAGCTCCTCGAGCTCGCCGTCGGCCGGATCCTCCGCCGGGCCGACCTGGAGACCGCCCGCCGACTGGTCGCCGTGTCCGGCACCCGCCTGGACATCGCCGGGGCGTGGTCGGTCATGCAGGTCGAGCTGTTCACCCGGACCGTCGGGCACGCCAGCCTCAACCTCATCGCGGCCCGGCGGAGGGTACCGCCCGAGGTGTTCGAACCGTCCTTCGACCGCATGGTCGCGGAGGGGTACCTGACCCGGTACGGGCCCTACTTCTCGCACACCGAGACGGGCCTGCACGAGGTCCGGCTGATCACCGGCGCCTGGTCGGAGTGGCTCAACCAGCAGCTGGAGCAGGACCGGGGGAGGCCGCGCAGCGCCGAGCTCCGCGCGGCGGCGGACGCCATCGCCAAGCGGCTCATCGCCGAGGACCTGGCGGAGGGTCTGCCCGAGCCCGTCCGTGCGGGCGCCGTGAGCGGGGCGCCGGGGTCGGGTCCCTGAGGTGGTCAGATGCTGCGGAGGGCGGCTGCTGCGGCGCCGACGAGGCCGGCGTCGGGGCCCAGGTGGGCCTGGTGGATGTGGAGGCCGCGGGTGAAGGGGAGGGCGGCGTAGGTGGTGAGGTGGTGGGCGAGGGGGTCGAGGAGGACGGGGCCGGCCTGGGCGACGCCGCCGCCGATCACCACGGCCTCGATCTCCACCAGCGCCGCCGTCCCGGCGATCGCCGCCGCCAGCGCCCGCGCCGCCCGGTCGTACGCCGCCACCGCCACCGGGTCGCCCTGCCGGGCGGCCTCCGCGACGGCCGCCGCGGAGGCGTCCCCGCCGGGTGCCCGCCAGCCGTGGGCCAGGGCGTAGCGGGCGATGGCGGTGCCGCTGGCGAGGCCCTCGACGCAGCCGCGGCCCCCGCACGGGCAGTCCTCGCCGTCGATCTGGACGCTGATGTGCCCGATGTGCCCGGCGTTGCCGGTGAGCCCGCCGTGGACGCGTCCGTCGAGCACCAGGCCGCCGCCGACCCCGGTGGACACCACCATGCACAGGACGCTGCGGTACCCGGCCGCCGCGCCCTGCCAGTACTCGGCCTCGGCGATGGCGACGCCGTCGCCGATCAGGGTGACCGGGACGTCCACCGCCGGGTGCTCGCGGACCGTCCGGACCAGCGGGAACTCCCGCCAGGAGGGGATGTTGACCGGGCTGACGGTGCCGGCGACGGTGTCCACCGGGCCGGCGCTGCCGATGCCCAGGGCGACCACCTCGGACCACCGGCCGTCGGCGGCCAGCTCCTCGACGGCGCCGAGGACGGCAGCGGCCATGGCCTTGGCGTCGGAGCGGGCCGGGGTGGGCCGCCTGGTCCGGGCGACCAGGGCGCCGGAGGAGTCGACCAGCGCGGCAGCGATCTTCGTACCGCCGATGTCCACGGCCGCGACCAGCGGTTTCGCGCTGTCCGCGGGGGTGTGGGCGGGCGGGGTGGTGGCGGCCACGGTCGACTCCTGGGTCCGTCCGGTCGGGGGGTGCGCGGCGCTCAGGGTACCGTCCGGGACCGGCCGCGGCCGGACGGCGGGACGGTCAGCGGTAGGCCTCCGGGTCGGCCGCCGGGTCCTGCTCCACGTCGACCAGGAAGCGCCAGGCGTCCGGCCGGCTGCCGTCCAGGTCGGTGAACCCGTACGTGCGGGCGAGCTGTCCGCTGGAGAGCGAGGCGCCGTTCCACCGGGCGACCTCCGGGTCGGCGGCGAGGGCGGCGACCGCCCGGCCGGTGTACGAGGGGCTCTCGGAGACGGCGAAGTGCGGGACCGCCGCGACGGCGTCCCGCCAGTTCTCCTCGCGGACGCCGAAGTGATCGAGCATCAGCTCGGACCGCATCCAGCCGGGCGTCAGCGCCACCGCCGTGGCGCCACGCGGCCCGAGCTCCCGGCCGAGGGCGAAGGCCATCCGCAGCACGGAGGCCTTGGCGAGGTCGTAGAAGAAGGAGTTCCGGTAGCGGTCACGGTTGTACTCGGCCGTTCCGTCCGTCATCTCGACCACCAGCCCGCCGGGGTGGCGCAGCAGCAGCGGCAGGGCGTGGTGGCTGGTGATGGCGTGGGTCTCGACCGCGAGCCGGAGCAGGCGCAGTCCGTCGTCGAGGTCGTGCTCCCACACCGGGGTGTCCCAGGCGAACAGGCCCTCGCCGCCCCAGATGTCGTTGACCAGCACGTCCAGCCGGCCCTGTTCGGCCTCGATCCGCCGGACCACGGCGGCGACCTGCTCGGGCACCAGGTGGTCGGCGACCACCGCGACACCCCGGCCGCCGGCGGCGGTGACCAGCTCGGCGGTCTCCTCGACGGTCTCGGGACGGTCGTACTCGGAACGGCGTCCGGTGGTGCTGCGCCCGGTGGCGTACACGGTGGCGCCGGCCGCGCCGAGCTGGACGGCGATGGCGCGGCCGGCGCCCCGGGTGGCCCCGGCGACCAGGGCGACGCGGCCGGTGAGGGGAGTGGTCATCTGTGGCCCTTCGGTACGGCCCGGGGCGCGGCGGCCCTTCCGCCGACCGGAGTCCGGACGGTGACCATGCTCTCCCGTCAGCCGGCCCTGGCGCGGCGTGTCCGGCGAGGTCTACGGTCGGGCCTCGCCGCGCGGGGCGGGCTGGACGGAGCCGGTGAGGAGCGGGGCCTCGTGGCGGTCGGGGCGGTGCGTGCCGCGGTCGAGGACCTCGCTGCGCGGGGCGTCGCTCTCGCCGGTCGGCAGCGGGACGAGCCGGCGGGCGACCAGGTGTCCCACCCAGTGGCGGCCGCACTGGGGGCAGGGCGGGGCGCCCTCCGAGGTGTACGGGGAAGCGGCGCCGATGCCGTCGTGGGAGAAGTACTCCCAGTCGCCGCCGTCGTCGTCCCGGTAGTGCTGGACGTCGAAGTCGACGCTCCAGTGGTGCCAGCACTGCCCGCAGGTGAACTCGACGCGCTCCACGGCCAGTTCGGTGATCATCGCGGATGCCTCCCTGCTGCCTCCTGGCGGGGCCCTTGACAAGCTCTTCCTCCAGTTTTATCCCGGTTTCAGGGGAATGGGACCCGGGACGGAGGAAGTCCTGTCATGACGCGCTCAGTCGGTATCGACCTCGGTACCACCAACTCCGTGGTCAGTGTGCTGGAGGGTGGTGAGCCCACGGTCATCCCGAACGCGGAGGGTGCCCGGACGACACCCTCCGTGGTGGCCTTCGCCAAGGGCGGCGAGGTCCTGGTCGGCGAGGTCGCCAAGCGCCAGGCGGTCACCAACGTCGACCGCACGGCCCGTTCGATCAAGCGGCACATGGGCGACCCGAACTGGCGCTTCCCCGAGTCCGGCGACGTGGAGGGCAAGCGCTACGCGGCCCAGGAGATCTCCGCCCGGGTGCTGCAGAAGCTCAAGCGGGACGCCGAGGCGTACCTGGGCGAGGCCGTCACCGACGCGGTGATCACCGTCCCGGCGTACTTCAACGACTCCCAGCGCACCGCCACCAAGGAGGCGGGCGAGATCGCCGGACTGAACGTCCTGCGGATCATCAACGAGCCGACCGCGGCGGCACTGGCGTACGGCCTGGACAAGGAGAACGAGCAGACCATCCTGGTCTTCGACCTGGGCGGCGGCACCTTCGACGTGTCCCTGCTGGACATCGGCGAGGGCATCGTCGAGGTCAAGTCCACCAACGGCGACACCCACCTCGGCGGGGACGACTGGGACCAGCGGGTCGTGGACCACCTGGTCCAGCAGTTCAGGAACGGCCACGGGGTGGACCTGTCCAAGGACAAGATGGCCGTCCAGCGGCTGCGCGAGGCCGCCGAGAAGGCCAAGATCGAACTCTCCTCGGCCAGCGAGACCTCGATCAACCTGCCCTACATCACGGCCTCCGCCGAGGGCCCGCTGCACCTGGACGAGAAGCTCACCCGGGCCCAGTTCCAGCAGCTCACCGCCGACCTGCTGGAGCGCTGCACCACCCCGTTCCACAACGCGGTGAGGGACGCCCGGATCGAGGTCTCCGACATCGACCACGTCATCCTGGTCGGCGGCTCCACCCGGATGCCCGCCGTCACCGAGCTGGTCAGGTCGCTCACCGGCAAGGACCCGCACAAGGGGGTCAACCCCGACGAGGTGGTGGCCATCGGTGCCTCGCTGCAGGCCGGCGTGCTGCGCGGCGAGGTCAAGGACGTGCTGCTGCTCGACGTCACCCCGCTGTCCCTCGGCATCGAGACCAAGGGCGGCATCATGACCAGGCTGATCGAGCGCAACACCACGATCCCGACCAAGCGCTCGGAGATCTTCACCACGGCCGACGACAACCAGCCGTCGGTGCAGATCCAGGTCTACCAGGGCGAGCGCGAGATCGCGGCGTACAACAAGAAGCTCGGCATGTTCGAGCTGACCGGCCTGCCGCCGGCGCCGCGCGGCCTGCCGCAGATCGAGGTCACCTTCGACATCGACGCCAACGGCATCATGCACGTGGCCGCGAAGGACCTCGGCACCGGCGCGGAACAGCGGATGACCGTCACCGGCGGCTCCGCCCTCGGCAAGGACACCATTGAGCGGATGATGCGGGAGGCCGAGCAGCACGCCGAGGAGGACCGGGTCCGCAAGGAGGCCGCCGAGTCCCGCAACGGCGCCGAGCAGCTGGTGTACTCCACCGAGAAGGTCATCGCGGACAACCCGGACCGGATCCCCGCCGAGGTGCGGACCGAGGTGGAGGCCGCGCTGGCCGAGGTCAAGGAGCGGCTCAAGGGCGAGGACACGGCGGCGCTGCGCGAGGCGACCGAGCGGGCCGCCACCGTGGCACAGAAGATCGGCGCGGCGATGTACGCCCAGTCCGACGGCGGTGGCGGGTCGGCCGGGCCGTCCGGGTCGTCCGGGGACACCGGCACGGCGGGCGGGTCCGGGCGCGCGGGTGCCTCCGGTGCGGAGGAGGAGGTCGTGGACGCCGAGATCATCGACGAGGACCGCCCGAAGGGGAGCGGCGGATGAGCGAGCACACCGGGGGGAGCGGGCCGGACGCCGGACCGCCCGATCAGCCGCCGACCGCCGCGCCGGCCGTACCCCCGGGGGAGGCCATGGCACCCGAACCGCCGCCCGGCCCCGAGCAGCAGCTCGCCGAGCGCACCGCCGACCTGCAACGCCTCCAGGCCGAGTACGAGAACTACCGCAAGCGGGTCCACCGCGACCGCCTGGCCGTCCGGGAGATCGCCGTGGTCAACGTGCTCACCCGGCTGCTGCCCGCCCTGGACGCCCTGGACGCCGCCCGCGCCCTCGGCGAGCTGACCGGGGGCCTGCGGGCGGTGGCCGGCCTGCTGGAGTCCGAACTGGGCGAGCTCGGCCTGCAGTCCTTCGGGGAGCCCGGCGAACCGTTCGACCCGAGCGTGCACGAGGCGGTGGGGTCCGTCGACGCGGGCGCGGACGTCGAACCGTTCTGCGTGGAGGTCGTCCGCCCCGGCTACCGGGTCGGCGACCACCTGCTACGCCCCGCCGAGGTGGTGGTGGCCCGCGCGGAGCGGCCCTTCCCGGGGTGAGACCCGGCCGCGACGGGGAGCGGTGGGGGTGCGGTGAGCGGAACGGTCAGGGGACGGGGGCGTGGTCGCCGCGGACGAAGCGGAGCGGGTCCCCGGTGATGCCGAAGACACGGCGCAGGGTCCGGCGGGCGGCGTGCAGACCGGCCATGCCGTGCACCCCCGGCCCGGGCGGGGTGGACGCCGAGCAGAGGAACACCCCGTCGAGCGGCGTGGCGTACGGGTCCCACGCCGGCACCGGGCGGAACACCGTCTGGCGCAGCGACATCGCCCCGGCGCTGATGTCCCCGCCCACGTAGTTGGCGTTGTACACGGACAGGTCGGCCGCCGTGGTGGTGCGCCGGGCCAGCACCAGGTCGCGGAACCCGGGGGCGAACCGCTCGACCTGCGCCGTCACCGCCTCGCCGACGTCCACCGTGGAACCGTGCGGCACGTGCGCGTAGGTGTACAGGGTGTGCCGTCCCGCCGGGGCGCGGGTGTCGTCCACCACCCCGGGCTGAACCGCCAGGACGAACGGGCGCTCCGGGTGGCGGCCCGCGGCGACCTCCCGCTCGACCGCCACCGTCTCCGCCCGGGTGCCGGACAGGTGCAGGGTGCCGGTGGCGGCACAGGCCGGATCCCGCCACGGCACCGGCCCGGACAGCGCGAAGTCCACCTTGCACGCGGCCGCGCCGTACCGGAACGCCCGGAGCCTGCGGGCGTAGGACTCGGGCAGCCGGCGGCCCGCGATCCGCAGCAGGCCGGCCGGGCTGGTGTCCAGCAACAGCACGCGGGTGGAAGGGAGTTCGGAGACCGAGTCGATACGGCGACCGGTGTGGATCAGCCCGCCGCGGCGGACCAGTTCCGCCGCCATCGCGTCGGCGATCGCCTGGCTGCCGCCGCGCGGGACGGGCCAGCCGACCGCGTGCCCGAGGGCCGCCAGCAGCAGCCCGGCGCCGGCCGGGCCCGGCGCGCACGGCGGACGGATCGCGTGCGCCGCCACGCCGGCGAGCAGGGCACGGGCGGGTTCGCCGCGGAACCGGGCCGACCAGGCGGGAGTGCCGAACTCGCCGACGCGGAGCAGCAGGCGCAACGCGGTCAGCGGGTCGGCGGGCGGGCGGCGCTGGTCCGAGAGGGCGGCCTCCACGAGGCCCGGCCAGCGGGCGACCAGCGGGGCGAAGACGGCCCGCCACGCGCGGGCGTCGGGGCCGAGGGTGGCCGCGGTGCGGTCCAGATCACGCCACGCGACGGCGGCCTGGCGGCCGTCCAGGGGCTGGGCGAAGGCCGCCTCCGGCTGGAGCATCTCCACCTTGTCGGCGAGGCCGAACGCCCGGAAGAACGGCGACGCCAGGGCCATCGGGTGGGCCACCGAGCACACGTCGTGCCGGAACCCCGGGAGGGTCAGCTCCGCCGTCCTCGTCCCCCCGCCGACGGTCGGCTCCGCCTCGAACACCTCCACCCGCAGATCCGCCCCGGCCAGCACCAGCGCAGCGGCCAGCCCGTTCGGTCCGGACCCCACCACCACGGCATCGGCCTGCCCGTTACCCCGCTCCCCGATCCCGTTCGTACGCACCCCCGCACTCTCCCACGCCGACAGCAGGTTGCACCTGGTTCGCCGTCGGCGGGTGGAAGGCGCGTACCTTCCGGTTTCGCGCAGTTCTCCCCCAGCCTTCGGCCGGGAGGTGCCCCAGAGGTGCCCCCACGCGCCCCTGACAGTGGCTGGCCGGTTGCGCCGTGTTCGCGGTTCCCCGCGCCCCTGGTGGTGGCTGGCCGATTGCGTTCGGGTCAGGCCGGGTGGGCGGTGGTGGTGGCGCGGAGGCGGTGGTAGGTGGGGGTGTCGAAGTGGCCGGCGCGGGGGTGGTGGACGGTGGCGGCGGAGAGGGCGACGGCGTCGGGGAGGACGGCGGGCCAGCCGGCGCCGCCCAGCAGGCCCGCGGCGAGAGCCGCCACGCAGGAGTCGCCCGCCCCGGTGGGGTTGCCGCGGACGGGGGCGGGCGGGCTGCACCGCCAGGCGGAGTCGCGGTCGCGGGCGTAGAGCCCGTCGGGGCCGAGGGAGGCGACCACGGCGCGGGCGCCGCGTTCGATCAGGGCGGCGGCGGCCGCGGGTACGTCGTCGAGTCCGGTGGCGGTCCGGAGTTCCGCGGCGTTGGGCTTGATCAGGGTGGGGCGGGCGGCCAGGGCGGTGGTGAGGGCGGGGCCGTCGGCGTCCAGGAGGGTGGGGACGCGGTTGCGGTGGGCGAGGGTGAGGAGTTCGGCGTAGGCGTCCTCGGGGAGGCCGGGCGGGAGGCTGCCGGAGAGGACGAGGACGGCGGCGGTGGGCAGGAGTCGCTCGGTCTCCGTGACCACCCGCCGCCACTCCGCGGTGGTGAGGTGGGGGCCGGGTTCGTTCAGCAGGGTGGCGTCCTCGGTGTCGACCACCGCGACCGTGCGGCGGGTCTCGCCGGCGATCCGGACGGGGACGAACGGCAGCCCGGCGGCGGTGAGTTCGGCCTTCACGGCGGTGCCGGTCGGCCCGCCGAGGGGGAGCACGGCGGTGGCGGGCAGGCCGAGGGCGGTGAGCACCCGGGTGACGTTGACCCCCTTGCCGCCGGCCTGGGCGGCGACCTCGGTGACCCGGTGGCCGGTGTGCGGCCGGAAGTCCGGGACGGTGTAGGTGAGGTCCAGGGCGGGGTTGGGCGTGACGATCAGGATCACGGCGGCGGACTCCCGGAAGAGTGAGCGAATCTGCGCGGAAGAGCGAACTTCCGCGCAGATTCAATCACCTACTTGAGGAGTCGCGACAGTCGTCGGTCGGCCAGGGTGCGGCCACCGGTCTGGCAGGTCGGGCAGTACTCGAGGGAGGAGTCGGCGAAGTTCACGGACCGTACGGTGTCGCCGCAGACCGGGCAGGTCTCGCCGGAGCGGCCGTGCACGGCGAGGCCGGACCGCTTCTCGGCCTTCATCCCGTCCGGCGGCACCGCCCTGGCGTGGTCGAGCGCGGCGGTCAGCACCTGGTGGACCGCGGCGTGCAGGGCGGTGAGCCGTTCGGCGTCGAGGGAGGAGGCCAGGGCGTACGGGGAGAGCCGGGCGGCGTGCAGGATCTCGTCCGAGTAGGCGTTGCCGATGCCGGCGATCACGGCCTGGTCGGTGAGGAAGGTCTTGAGCCGCTGGCGGGAGCCGGTGGCGAGCCGGGTCAGCTGTTCGACGGTGAGGGTGAGGGCGTCCGGGCCGAGCCGGGTGACGCCCGGGACGAGGGCCGGGTCGGCGACCACGTACGCGGCGAGCCGCTTGGTGGTGCCCTGTTCGGTGATGTCGTAGCCGGAGCCGTCGTCGAGGACGAGCCGCAGCGCGAGCGGTCCGCGGCGGCTCGGCGGCTTCGCGGGGAAGGACGCGCGGCGGTGCACCCAGCCGGCCCGGGCGAGGTGGAGCACCAGGTGGAGGCCGTCCGTGGTCCGGAGGTCGAGGAACTTGCCGTGTCGCCCCACCGCCTGCACGGTCTGTCCGTCCAGCGCCTGGACGGGCGGGTCGAAGGTCTTCAGGACCTGGACGGACAGCACCTCCACCCGCTCCAGCCGGTGGCCGGCGCAGGTCTCGGTCAGCCGCTCGGCGAGTGCTTGGACCTCGGGGAGTTCGGGCACGGGTCCAGTCTCGCCATCGCGCGGGCCCGCGGCGGCCAGCCCGGCGGCCGGGCGTGTCGCGAGGTCCGGGTGGGTGGATCTCCCGCTGCGCATGACGGCGGGTCACCTCCGGTACCCCTCTGCGGCGTTCGCCGGCGCCGGGACGTCTTGACGCGGTCATGACGCGGGTGGACCATCGTCTCGGCGCGCGCCTCGTTCCTCCCTCCGTTCCTACGGACCCCCACAGGAGGACAGTCATGCGACTGCCCCGACGCGGCAGGCCGGCGCTGGCCGTCGCCGCCCTGCTCTCCCTCGCCCTCGCCTCCCCCGTCGCGGCCCCCTCGGCCGCGGCCCGTCCCGGGACCCCGGCCGCCTCCGCCGAGGAGTCGGTCCGGCAGTACCAGGTCGACGGTCCCCGGACCGTCGCCGACCGGACCGCGGTCGCCGCGACCGGCGTCTCCGTCGACGAGGTGGACACCGCCTCGCTGGTGGTCAGCGCCAACCCGGCCGAGCTGCTCCGGCTGCGGGCCCTCGGCTGGCGGCTCACCCCGCTGCCCGGCCCGGAGGAGGACGCCTCCGTGCTGCCGGGTGCCACGCTCAAGGACTTCCCGTCCAAGGACTCCGCCTACCACAACTACGCGGAGGCGGCCGCCGACATCGACGCCGTGGTCGCGGCGCACCCGTCGATCATGAGCAAGCAGGTGATCGGCACGTCCTACGAGGGCCGCGACATCGTCGCCGTCAAGATCAGCGACAACGTGGCCACCGACGAGGCCGAGCCGGAGGTGCTGTTCACCCACCACCAGCACGCCCGGGAGCACCTCACCGTCGAGATGGCGCTCTACCTGCTGCACGAGCTCGGCGACAAGTACGCCACCGACCCGCGGATCGCCGCCGTGGTGAACAGCCGGGAGATCTGGGTGGTGCCGGACCTCAACCCGGACGGCGGCGAGTACGACATCGCCACCGGCCGCTACCGCAGCTGGCGCAAGGACCGGCAGCCCAACGCCGGCAGCAGCTACGCGGGCACCGACCTCAACCGGAACTGGAACTACAAGTGGGGCTGCTGCGGCGGCTCCTCCGGGTCCACCTCCAGCGAGACGTACCGCGGCAGCGCGCCGGAGTCCGCCAAGGAGACCAAGGTGGTCGCCGAATTCGTCCGCAGCCGGGTGGTCGGCGGCAAGCAGCAGATCACCGCGGCCATCGACTTCCACACCTACAGCGAGCTGGTGCTGTGGCCGTTCGGCTGGACCACCGCCAACACCGCCACCGGCATGACCGCCGACGAGTACAACACCTTCGCCACCTTCGGCCGGACCATGGCGGGCACCAACGGCTACACCCCCGAGCAGTCCAGCGACCTGTACATCACCGACGGCTCGATCGACGACTGGCTGTGGGGCAGCCAGAAGGTCTTCGCGTACACCTTCGAGATGTACCCCTCCAGCGGCGGGGGCGGGTTCTACCCGCCGGACGAGGTGATCGGCCGGGAGACCGCCCGCAACCGGGAGGCGGTGCTGCTCCTGCTGGAGAACGCCGACTGCCTGTACCGGGCGATCGGCAAGCAGCAGCAGTACTGCGGGCTCCCGGCCTGAGGGCCGGGGCCGCCGCGCGGGCCGGTATCGTACCGCCGTCAAGGTGACGACAAGGAAGGTTTGCCCCGAATGAACATCGACACGGCCAAGGCGGCGTTCGCGCGGTTCGACATCGACGGCGACGGCTTCATCACGCCGGAGGAGTACTCGAAGGTCATGGCGGAGATGGGCGACCCCTACGTCACCGTCCCGATGGCCCAGGCCGTCATCTCCAAGGCCGACACCAGCAAGGACGGCCAGCTGAACTGGGACGAGTTCTGGGCGATGCAGAGCGCCTGAGTCGCTCCCGCCGCGCCCGCGCGGCGGCCCGAACCCGCCCTCCGGGCCCGGTTCCCCTCGGGGAGCCGGGCCCGGAGGCGTGTCGGGAGCCCCGGGGAAGCGGCGCCGGCCCGGTCAGCCGACCGGGCCGCCGGCCAGCAGGCGGGCCAGGCCGGCGGCGGTGGCGGCGACCACCACCAGGTCCTCCTCGGTGAGCCGGTGGCCGGCCGGCGGCGCCCAGTCCAGGCCCGGCCCGGGACCGGCGGCGGCGCGGGACCGGCCGCGTTCGAGGGCGAGGAGCCGCCAGTGTCCGGCCCGGTGCGCCTCGGCGACGGTCCGGCCCAGCAGCTCGGGGTGGCCGGCCGCGTCCACGGCCGCGATCAGCACCACCTGCTGGCCCACCGTGAACGCGCCCAGCACCTGCCGGCCCATCATCGCGGCGGCGAAGGCCGGGGCGGACAGGAACGAGACGCTGTGGCTACGGGTCTCCGCCCCCGGGTACGAGTCGCGCAGCGCCCGGTACACGTCACCGGCGAACTCGTCGTCGAACAGGCCCAGCACCACCCGCAGCCCCGGGTCGGCCTCCCGGGCGCACAGTGCCGCCTCCAGGTTGCCGCCGTCCGAGCTGGTGAGCGCCAGCAGCGCCCGCGCCCGGCCGATCCGGGCGGCCTCCAGCACCCCGTCCTGGGTGGCGTCGCCGAGCAGCACCGGCACCCCGTACGCGCGGGCCCGGGCCACACCTCGGGCGCCCGGGTCGCTCTCCACGCAGACCACCGGGACGCCCAGCTCCCAGAGCCGGTCGAGCACCCGGCTGCCCACCCGGCCCAGGCCCACCAGCACCACGTGGCCGGCGATCCCGCGCGGCGGCCGGCGCAGCGCGGAGGCCGCCCGGAAGGTGCCCATCGCCTCCAGGGCGAGGGCGGTGAGCACGGGCATCAGCAGCACACCGGCCACGGCGGTGAGGATCTGCAGCACCTTGCGGACGGCCGGCCCGTCGGTGGCGGGGTCGGCGATGGCGAGGGCGTCCAGGACGGCCAGGTAGCCGGTGTGCAGCGGGTTGCCGCCGGTCAGCGCGGAGGTGAGGGCGGCGACGGCGGCCAGCACGCCGGCGAAGGAGGCGAGCGCCCAGCGCAGTCGCGGGGCGAACAGGGTGGCCACCGGGAGACCGGTCAGTCCGGGCAGCCGGCGGCGGCGGGACTCGGGGGAGCCGACCAGGAGCTCCAGCACCACCCGGCGGGCCCGGTCCGCGGCGGGGGCGCCGGGGTCGGGGAGCAGGTCGGCGGCGTCCCGGCGCGCCCCGGGCGGGATCAGGGCGAGGGTGGCCACCGCGGTGCCGGCGGGGCCGCCGGCGCGGGCCGCGTCCGCCTCGGTGGCGCGCAGCAGCCGGCCGGCCACGTTGACCACCTGGCTCTGCCCGGACACGGCGGCCGCCACCAGCGCGGGCGCGGCGGTGGCCGAGGTGGAGAGCACGGTGGCGGAGGCGCCCGGGTGCCGGGTGGCGGCGGTCCGGTCCAGCAGCTGCGCGACGCGCCGGCCGAGCCGGCGGTCGTACACCCGGAGCACCAGCCGCAGGCCCGGGTTGAGCCGGCGGGCGCGCAGGGCGGCCTGGATGTTGACCTGGTCGTCGGCGCCGGTGAGGGCGAGCGCGGCGGCGTCCCGGACACCGGCGGCGGTGAGCACCTCGGGCGTGAGGTCGGTGGCCTCCAGGACCCGGACGGCGGGCAGTTCGGCGGCCAGGGCGGTGAGCTGCGGGCCGTGGCCCTCCTGTAGCGAGGGCAGCACCACGGTGACCTCGCGGCCGTGCAGGGTGGCGAGTTCGAGGGCCAGCCGGTGGGTGAGGGCGTCCCGGCCGCAGACGACCATGCGGCCGGTGGCGGTGTCCGGCGCGGGGTGCGGGGCCGGTTCGGGCCGGGCGGCGGGCCCGTGGGCGGCGGGTGCGGCCGGCTCGGGCCCGGCCGCGGGCTGGACGGGCAGCCCGGCGGGCGGGCCGGTGGTCTCGGTGGCGGAGGACATGACGCCAGTCTGCCGTCTGTGGATCTTGCCGGGGGCGGGATCCGGCCGATCGTTGACGAGCCGTTCCGTCGCCCTGTTGGATAGGCAAAGTTGGCTATACAAGTTCGGCTCGGTGTCCTGCTCCGAACCCTGCACCCGAAGGGGGATCCGTGACCCGGGAAGCGGTCCCGTTCGTCGTCCTCGCCGCCGCGCTGCTGCACGCGCTGTGGAACGCCCTCGCCCACCGCGGCGAGGACAAAACGGCCGGGTTCGCCCTGATGGCCACCGCCAACGCGGCCTGCGGCGCCGTGCTCGCCTGCTTCGCCCCGCTCCCGGACCCGGCCGCCTGGCCGTACATCGCCGCCTCCACCGTGCTCCAGGTCGGCTACCAGCTGCTGCTGCTCCAGGCCTACCGGCTCGGCGACTTCGGGCAGATGTACCCGATCGCCCGCGGCACCTCCCCGCTGGTGGTGGCCCTGCTCTCGGCCACCGTGCTCGGGCGCCCGCTGCCCGCCGCGCAGGCGCTCGGGGTGCTGGTGATCTCGTCCGGCCTGGCCGGGCTGGCGTTCGCCGGCGGCCCGCCCCGGCGGGACCGACTGCCCGCGCTCGGCGCCGCCCTGGGCGCCGGGGTGCTGATCGCCGGGTACACCGTGGTGGACGCCACCGGTGTCCGCCGGGCGGACACCTCGGCGTACCTGGCCTGGATGTTCCTCGCCCAGGGCGTGGCCCTGGTCCTGGTCCTCCTCGCCGTCCGCGGGTGGGCGCTGCTCGGCGACATGCGCCGCCGGCCGGGGCCGGGCCTCGGCGGCGGGGTGATGTCCCTGGTCGCGTACGGGCTGGTGGTGTGGGCGCAGACGGTCGGCGACCTGGCCGCGATCGCGGCGCTGCGCGAGACCAGCATCCTGATCGCCGCCCTGATCGGCGCGTTCGTGCTGCGCGAGCCGCTCGGCCGGTCCCGGCTGGCCGCCGGCGCCGCGGTGCTGGCCGGCATCGTGGTGCTCCGGCTCGCCGGCTGACCGGCAGGAGGACCGGACTGACGGTACGGGAGCTGACGACCCGCCCGGCGACGCCCCCGTGGAGGCTTTCCCGCCACCCGCCCGACCGGTTGTCACTCCCGGCCGCTACGTTTCCCGGCACCGCAGAAACCGCAGCTGGGAGGCGTTGTCGTGGGGTGGGTATCCGCGGGTGACTACCAGGTCGCCCTCGACCGTGAACGGAAGGTCGTGTGCCGCAACGCGGCCGGCCGCCCGTTGAAGTCCGTGCCGGCCAAGCTCAAGGACGACCCGGCCGTGGTCGAACTGCGCCGGCTCGCCGAATGGCTGGAGGGCCACCGCCGGCAGTGCCTCCAGGACGTCGAGCGCTGGATGATCCGCTCGCTGCCCGTACCGGCCGCCGTGATCGCCGCGGTCTGGCCGGACGAGGCCTGGCAGGAGGTGCTGCGCGACCTGGTGGTCACCGGCGCCGACGGCGCGGTGGCCGGATTCCTGCGCTCCGCCGACCCCGAGCGCGGCCTCGGCGTGGTCGACCTGGACGGCGACTCCGTCCGGCTCGCCGACACCGAGGTCCGCATCCCGCACCCGGTCCTCCTGGAGGAGCTGGACGACCTGCGCGAGTTCGCCGTCGAACTCGGCGTCACCCAGCGGGTCCAGCAGCTCTACCGGGAGGTCTGGCACCGGCCCGCCGACCTCGCCGCCACGGCCACCGAGACCGACGCCTTCGCCGGCGCCCGCTACAAGGAGCTCCGCGAGCTGCTCGGCCGCTGCGCCCGCCTCGGCTACCGGGTCCGCGGCGGCTACGCCGTCCTGCCCGTGGTCGAGGACGGCCGCCCGCTGGAGGCCCGGCTCTGGGTCGGCGACTACTACGACTACGACGAGTGCGAGACCGGCGCGCTGAGCTGGGCCGGAGCGGGCGGCCGGCCGGTGCCGCTCGGCGAGGTCGGACCGGTGGCCTGGTCCGAGGGGATGCGGATGGCCGCCGCGCTGCACGAGGGCCGCACGATCGAAGGGGAGGAGTCGGCATGAGCGCCGATCACGTCACGGACACCACCACCGGCGCCGCCGACCGGGCCGAGCGGCTGCTCGACGCCGGGGCCGTCCTGCCCGCCGGCACCCTGCCCGGCGCCGGCGGCCCGGAGAGCACGGTCGACGTGCTCACCGCCCGCCGCTACGCCCACCCGGTGCTGGACGGACCGGTGGTCCGCCTGGTGCCGCGCGCCCTCGGCCCCGCCGAGGACGCCGCCCTCGACTTCCTCGGCCTCGCCCCCGAGGGCGAGGCGCCCGAGGTCGGCCAGGTCCGCCAGGAGGCCCTCGGCTTCCCCGCCTGGGCCCTGGTTCACGACCCGGCCAACGGCCACCACGCGCTCGCCGTGGTCAAGGAGATGGAGCGGCTCGCCCGCCAGGTCGCCGCCAAGCCCAAGACCGCCAAGGACGGCTTCGAGGAGATCGCCGACCGCCTGGGCCGCGCCGTCCCGCACTTCCTGCCCACCTACTGCGAGGAGGTCGGCCGGATCTTCCTCGCCCAGGGCAACCAGTCCTACGCCGGCACCTTCTTCGGCCGCGCCCGCGAGGCCGAGCAGACCTTCGGCCTGGCCGTCGACGAGGAGCGGCTGCGCGCCGTCTTCCTGGAGTTCGCCCTCGCCGGCGCCCTCACCGTCAAGTCGCTGCGCCAGTACGTCAAGGAGCTGGCCGGCCGGCTCGACCCGCTGACCGCCTGGCAGCGGTTCCGCCAGCTGTGCGCCGAGCGCTCCGCCGCCGGCATGGCCCCGTACGCCGGGGTCGCCGAGGACGCCCGGCAGCTGATCCGGGCCGCCGGCCTCGACCGCACGGAGGAGGAGCTCGCGCTCCTCGCCGAGCTGATCGCCTCGCCCGCGATCGGCCGCGCCCCCGCCGTGTTCTGGAAGTCCTGGCGGCCGCGCCTGATCGAGCTGGCCCGCCGGGAGGAGACCGTCCGGGCCCGGCTGCTGGAGATCCTGCCCACCCCGTCCGGCTCCGCCCAGGACAACGCCGCCGTCGACGACGCCTGGCTGACCGTGCTCCGCGAGAGCGGCGCCGAGGACCTGCTCACCGACCCGGCCGCCCGGCAGGCGGAGCCCGCCGCCGCCTGGCTGCGCCGCTGGGCCGACCACATCGACCGCGGCTGGCGCCACCGCAACGGCTGCGGGGAGACCGTCGAGCTGGCCGGCCGGATGGCCGAGCGGCTGCGCGCCGAGGACGTCCCGGTCACGCTGTTCGAGTCGCTGCGCTCGCACGTCACCAAGACCAACCTGCTGGACCGGCTGCTCGCCGACGGCGTCCCGGTCGCCGACCCGCCGCAGGGCCTGCGCTTCGACCTGGTCGAGTGGCTCTCCGACCCCGGCGCCGGCCGCCGCGACCTGGCCGCGGTCGCCGACGACCCGCGGTTCCGCCCGGCCCTCAAGGCCGCCACCCCCCACCTGTACGAGACCAACCGCCTCGCCGAGCAGCTCAAGGCCTTCCCGCGGCTGCGCGAGCTGTTCGCCGAGTGGGCCGAGGAGCAGGCCGACGAGCTGTGCGCCGCCCGCGGCCTGGCCGGCGCCAACACCCTGCTGGCCGGCCTCGGCCCGGTCCGCTCCGGCATCCTGGAGGCCAACCCGAAGGCCGCCGCCCGGATCGCCGCCCTGGACGTCGCCGCCCTGCTCGGCGACACCCTGCGCGCCGGCATCCTCGACGAGCTCGGCTGGCCCGCCCTGGACGAGGCCGTCGCCCGGCTGGAACTCGCCGAGCCCAAGCCCGGGTACGCCCCCGGACAGCGCAACGACAACACCCTGGAGGTCCACGAGGCCTGGCCCGCGCTGATCCTCCTCCGCCAGGACCGGGCCGTCGTGGTCGGCCCCGAGGGCATCCTGCTCGAACACGACCTGCGGATCCCGTCCGCCTCCCGCCGCCACTGGAACCGCCCCCGGCTCCGCTACGCCGACGGCGAGCTGCTCGTCCTCTTCCACGGCGACGACGGGCTGAACGGCTACTGGTCCAACCGCCCGGGCGAGATCTTCACCCCGACCGGCGAGCAGATCCTCTGGTACTACGGCACCTACCCGACCTCGCTGCCGCTGCCCGGCGGCGGCCGGGCCACCGGCGGCCGCGTGCTGCGGGCCGGCGACACCGCCATGCCCGTCCACCTGCCGGTGCTCGGCGACGGCACCGGGTACTGGGTCCGCGCCCACGGCGGCGCCCGCGCCCAGCTGCTCGAGTACGACCCCGCCACCGGCGCCCACGGCCGGGCCTCCGTGCCGCCCGCGCTGGCCGGCGGCGAGGGCGACCTCGACCTGTACCACTCCCGCGTCCTGCCGCTCCAGCCCGGTCTGGAGGGCACCCCGCTCGGCACCGACGGCACCGTCCTCGGCGTCAAGGTGCTCCGGCACGGCGGCCGGGCCACCGCCCACGGCCCCGACGGCCGCACCGCGACCCTGCCGGACACCACCGGCCGCCGGCCGCTCGGCCGGCTCGACCTGCCCGGCGGCGCCGCCCTGCTGCTCGCCCACGAGGACGACAAGCTGGCCCTCCGCCCGACCGACGGCACCGGCGCCCGCACCGACCTGCTCGCCACCCTCACCCCGAACGGCGCCGGCGGCCCGCAGGCCTTCGGCAGCGGCGTCGTCCCTCCGCTCGACCACTGGCACGCGCTGCGCCCGCGCGACGAGGCCGGATCGCTGCGGCTGCGCGCCCTCACCGACCACGAGGCCGCCGGGCTGATCGACGCCGCCTGGCCGGTGGACGCCCCCGAGACCACCCCGCCGGCCAGCCCGGAGTTCGTGACGGTCCTGGGCACCCGCCGCCAGGTCGCCGGGGTCCGGGCCGCCGGGCTGCCGCCGCTCGCGGCCGCCGCCACCGTCCTGCCCGCCGACGCCCACCCGCTGCTGGTCGCCGGCGTCGCCGGGCTCGCCCGGCTGGCCACCGACACCGCCACCCGGGCCGCCCGGTTCGCGCCGCTGCCCCGGGAGCGCGCCCCCGAGCGGCCGCGGCCCGCCGCGGCCCCCGCCCACCAGCCCGAGCACGGCACCGACCTCCAGGTCCGCACCGCCGTCGAGGGCGTCCTCGGCGACGCCCGGATGCTCGGCTCCCGCTGGCGCGACCGCACCAGCGGCGCCGGCACCTGGAAGGTCCTCGCCGGCCTGCGGAACGCCGCCGACCTGCTCGCCGCACCCCGTCCCACCGACGGGGGCGACTGGACCCTCGCCCCCGAGCGGGTCACCCTCCCCGGCGCCACCGACCACCACGGCTGGGTGCACCTGCTCGGCCGCACCGCGCCGCTGGCCCTCGCCGCCCTCTCCCCGCGGACCGCGGACGCGGAGCGGGCCACCCTGCTCCTGCTGCTCGGCGAGCTCACCGGCGGCTTCCTCGCCGACCGCGGCCCGGAACTGCGCCGGATCACCCTCGCCGAGAAGGTCAAGGACCGCGCCGACAGCAAGGTCCACGTCGGCCAGGTGTACCGCTGCGGCGACCGCACCGTGCTGATCCTCGCCTGCGAGGGCAGCTACACCGAGGAGACCCGCTGGCTCGCCCTCGACCACGACCCCGCCCGGCGGTTCACCGCCGTCGGCGACTTCGCCCTGGTCGACGAGCGGCGGATCACCGACGACCTGCCGGCCGCCTGGGTCGCCGCCTTCACCGAGCGGCTGAAGGCCGACGGGCCGGTCTCCCACCGGCCCGAGCAGGTCGAGGAGTTCCACGCCGCGACCGGCATCGGCCAGGCCCGCTCGGCCCTGTTGCTCGCCGCACCCCGCTGGGTGCACGACTGGTCCGCCGAGCTGCCGCCGGCCGAGGAACTGGCCGAACTCGGCCTGCAGACCGCCACCGCCCGGGCCGCCCGGCCCTGGCTCCGCGGCCGCCCGCTCGACGACGTCCGCGCCGCGCTGCTCCCCGCCGACCCGGCCGAGCTGTGGCGCACCGGCCTCGCCGTCGGCGCGGCCGCCGAGCGGTACGTCCAGCGGCACGGCCGACTGGCCACCCTCGGGGACGAGGACCAGACCAAGGTGGTCGGGACGACCATCGACGCCGTCGAGGAGGTGCTCAACCCCCAGCGGGCGCCGTGGATCTCCCGCACCACCGTGCAGCGCCTCCGCCCGCTGGACAACGGCGCGCACGGCCTGATCCCGGACGACCACGAGGCCGTCCCCCAGCTGCGCCAGCTGATCACCGCCGTCGGCGCGCTGCGCTGGCTCGCCCACCGCATCCCGTACGGCGACCCGCTGCGCCCCCTGCTGCCCGCCGCGCTGGCCGCGCTGCGCGCCCGGCTCGCCGACCCCGGGCTGCTGATCGGGCTCAACCACGCCTCCACCGTGCGCGACACCCCGCTGGCCGCCGTCCTGCGCTCGCAGGCCGGCCTGCCGGAGGCCGGCGGCGCCGGCGAGGACGGGCTGGTCCGCTGCGGCGACGCCCTGGTCCTCGCACCCCTCCAGCAGGGCGAGTACGCCTGGCTCCGCCCGGCCGGACTCACCGGCGCCGACGACCCGGTGCTCGACCTGCTCGAAGGCCTGGTCGTCGGCTACCAGGTGGCCGAGGAGTTCGGCGCGCTGCGCGCCCTGCTCGGCGACGACCTCGCCCGGCTGGTCGCCGACGGGTCCGAGCCCGGTACGGCGCCCGGCCGCCCGCAGGACCCGCTGCGGACCGTCCCGCCGCTGGTCGGCGAGGTCGCCGCGGCCACCGGCCTGAGCGAGGACGCCGCCGTGCTCTACCTCCAGCTGCTCGCCCTGCCCGACCCCACCGACCGCAACGCCGCCGCCTGGACCGGCTGGAAGCCCGCCCGGCTGAAGAAGGCCCGCGCCGAACTGGCCGCCACCGACCTCGTCCTGGAGGCCAAGCGGGCCCGCGCCGGCCGCACCCTCTTCCTGCCCGGCGGCTGGCAGACCGCCCGCACCCCGGGCCTGCCGGTCGAGACCTGGAAGGCCGGCCTGTACGAGCTGTCGGAGTACCGCCCGATCCTGCCCCACCTGCCCGCCCCCGAGCTGTTCGCCCTCGCCTGGCGCCGCGTCACCGACGGCGACGGACCCGGCTACGAGCAGCTCCGCCCCGCCACCCGCCCGAAGGGACGCCGATGACCACCGCGACGCCGAAGACCGGCCCCGACCGGAGCGCCGCCCAGGCCGACCGCCAGATCGTGCCGCCGGAGCAGCGGTACGCCGCCGAGCTGGAGTTCCTCGCCGCGTACGACACCGGCCCGCGCCCGCCGGGCTGGCTGCTCACCCCGCGGGCCGCGGTCACCTTCGTGCTCGGCAGCGGTGGCGAGAAGCTCAAGCAGGGCCGCCGCGGCCTGGTGATCGAGCCCAAGTTCGTCGGCGAGCGGTCGCTGGTCGAGCGCTGCGTGGTCACCCTCGCCGGCGAGCGGGGCCTGCTGCTGGTCGGCGAGCCCGGCACCGCCAAGTCGATGCTCTCCGAGCTGCTCGCCGCCGCCGTCTGCGGCACCAGCGCGCTCACCGTCCAGGGCACCGCCGGCACCACCGAGGACCAGCTCAAGTACGGCTGGAACTACGCGCTGCTGCTCGCCAAGGGCCCCAGCCGGGAGGCCCTGGTGCCCTCCCCGGTGCTCACCGCGATGACCTCGGGACGGGTCGCCCGGGTGGAGGAGGTCACCCGCTGCCTGCCCGAGGTGCAGGACGCCCTGGTCTCGCTGCTCTCCGAACGGCGGATCGCCGTCCCCGAGCTGGCCGGCGGCGAGGACGGGCAGCTGCACGCCGTCCCCGGCTTCACCCTGATCGCCACCGCCAACCTGCGGGACAAGGGCGTCTCCGAGATGTCCGCCGCGCTCAAGCGGCGGTTCAACTTCGAGACGGTCGGCCCGATCGGTGACCTGGCCGCCGAGGTGGAGCTGGTGCGCCGCCAGTCCACCGCCGCCGTGGAGCGCGCGGGCGCGCCGTTCGGGGTCGACGACACCGTGCTGGAGGCCCTGGTCACCGCCTTCCGCGACCTGCGCACCGGCCGCTCGGTGGAGGGCTGGGACGTGGAGCGGCCGTCCACCGTGATGAGCACCGCCGAGGCGGTCTCGGTCGCCACCTCGCTCGGCGTCACCGCGGCCTACCTCGACGGCGGCGACGTGCTCGGCCGGCTGCCCGGCCAGCTGGTCGGCGTGGTCCGCAAGGACGACCCGGCCGACGCCGCCCGGCTGCTCGGCTACTGGGACGGCCCGGTCCGCCGCCGCGCCGAGCAGGGCGCCGCCACCTGGCGCACCCTGTGGGACCTCCGCCCGGCGCTGGAGGGCTGACCGGATGAGCGCCTCCGAGACGGCCGGCGCGGTCGCCGCGGCCGGGCCGGCCGCGGCGGACCGGGAGCTGGTGGCCGGTCAGGCCGAGCGGCTGGCCGCCGCCGGGGTGTCGGCCCCCGGGCCGTACCTCGTCGGGGTGCGGCACCACGCCCCCTCACTGGCCGCCGTGGTCGGGCGGCTGCTGGACGCCGCCCGTCCCGAGGTGCTGCTGGTCGAGCTGCCCGCCGAGTTCCAGGACTGGCTGGCCCTGCTGGCGGACGAGCGGACCACCGCGCCGGTGGCCCTGGCGGCCGCCGCCGCGGGGGAGGGCGGGGCCGGGCCGGCGTTCTACCCGTTCGCCGACTTCTCGCCCGAGCTCGCCGCCCTCCGCTGGGCCGCCCGGAACGGGGTCGAGGTGATCGCCTGCGACCTCCCGCTCGCCGCCCGCGGCGCCGAGCGCCGGGGCGCCGGCCCGGACGGTCCGCCCGGCCTCGCCGACGCCCTGCGCGACCGGCTCACCGGCCGCCCGGACGAGGACCTCTGGGACCGCCTGGTCGAGGCCCCGGCCCCCGGCTCCGACCCGGAGGCCGTCCGCCGGGCCGCCCTGCTGGTCGGCTGGGCGCTGCGCCGCGACGCCGGGGACCGGGTCGACCCGTACGACCTGCGGCGGGAGGCCTGGATGCGGGAGCGCCTGCGCGAGGCCGCCGACGGCGGCCGGCGGGTCGCCGCCGTGGTCGGCGCCTTCCACGCGCCCGCGCTGCTGGCCGACCCCGAGCGGACCCCGGAGCCCGAGCCGGATCCCTTGGAGTCGTCGGAGTCGTCGGCCCTCGAGTCGGCCGAGGAGTTCGTGGTCTCGCTGATCCCCTACACCCATCCGCTGCTCGACGCCCGCTCCGGCTACCCGGCCGGCATCCGGGACCCGGAGTGGCAGCAGACCGTGTACGAGGCCGGCGGTGACCCGGACGCCCTGGCCGAGGCGCTCACCTCGGCGGCCGTACGGATCTGCGGGGCGCTGCGGGCCGCCGGCCACCCCTCGGGCCCGGCCGACGCCCGGGAGGTCGTCCGGCTGGCCGGGGACCTCGCCCGGCTCCGCGGCCTGCCCGCCCCCGGCCGGGGCGAGCTGGTCGAGGCCGTCCAGACCGCCCTGGCCCAGGGCGAACCCCTCGGCCGCGGCCGGGCCGTGGCCCGCGCCCTGGAACAGGTCCTGGTCGGCACCCGCACCGGCAGCCCCACCCCGGCCGCCCCGCGCAGCGGCCTCGGCCCCGCCGTCGAGACCCTGCTCGGCGAGCTCGGCCTGCCCGGCCCCGGCGACGGCGGCGCGGCCGCCCGCGAGCTGCGGCTCGACCCGCTGCGTACACCACTGGACGCCCGCCGCGAGCTCCTGCTCCGCCGCCTGGAGGTCTGCGCCGTCCCGTACGGCGAGCGGATCGCCACCAGCGGCGCCGGCGGGACGGAGGCGCTCGGCTCCCGCTGGCGGGTCCGCTGGACCCCGGCCGTCGCCGCGATGCTGACCGTCGCCGGGGTCCGCGGGGTGACGCCCGCCCAGGCCGCCGAGGGCACCCTGCGCGAACGCGTCCGGCGCGAGCTGGAGGGCGACGGCGCCACGGCCCGCCAGGTGATCGACGGTCTGGCCGAGGCCGCCGGCTGCGGGCTGCCCGGACTGACCGGGTTCCGGCTCGGTCAGCTCGCCGAGGTCCTCCCGGCCGCCGGCACGCTGCCCGAACTCCTGGACGCCCTGGCCCTGCTGGACCGCCTGCGGGCCGGCCAGCTGCCCGCCGCCCTACCGTCGGACGGTCCGGCCGCCGAGGAGCGGCTCGCCGGGATCTCGGCGCGGCTGACCGCCGCCGCCGTCCGGCTGCTGGAGGGGCTCGCCGGCTCCGACGAGCCCGCGGACGCGCGGGCGCTGCTGGAGTTCGCCCGCCGGGCCGACCCGGACGGCGGGCTCCGGCTCGGCCACACCCTCGCCGACCTCGCCGAGCGGGGCACCCCGCTGATCCGCGGCGCGGCCGGCGCCGTCCAGGTGCTGCTCGGCCACCGGCCCGCGGAGGACTTCGGGGACCGGGTCGCCTCCTGGGTGGACGGCGCGACCACCCCCGACCGGCGGCGCGGCCTGGGCCGCTCCCTCACCGGGCTGCTCACCGCCGCCGAGGGGCTGCTGGCCGCTGCCCCGGCGGCGCTGGAACCACTGCTGGAGCGGATCGGCGCGCTGCCCGACCGGGCGTTCCTGGAACGGCTGCCCGCCCTGCGCGGCGGGTTCGACACGCTCAGCCCGGCCGCCCGGGACCGCCTGCTCGCCGTCGTCGAGGAGCGCCTCGGCGAGCACCTCGCCCACCTGCCGGAGGACCTCGCCCCGGAGACCCTGGCCCACTGGGCCGCCGCCGACCTGGCCGCCCGGCACGTCCTCGCCGCCGCCGGCCTGCTGCCGGCGGACCCGGCAGCCGAGCCGCACCCCGGCACCGGCACCGACTCGGCGGAGCCCGTACCGGCGCACGGCGGCCCGGCCGGACCGTCCGGCGGGGCGGACCGCACGCTGGGGGCCGCCGAGCGCTGGCGGCTGGTGCTGGGCCGGCCCGGCAGCCGGCCGCCGACCGGCCGGGCCGCCCGGCTGGCCGCCGCGCTGGACGAGCTGTACGGCACCGGCCGCGGCGAGGGCAGCGGCCCGGACCTGGCGACCGGCGGCCGGGCCGGCCGGGAGGCGCCGTACCCGGGGGTGCGCGAGTGGTCCGAGGACCTGGTCGCGCTGTTCGGGGCCGGGATCCGCGAGGAGGTGCTGGCCGCCGCCGTCGAGCTCGGCCGCACCGACGTCCTGGAGTCGCTCGCCCCGGAGGCGGTCCGCCCGTCCGTGGACCTGCTCCGCACGGTGCTGGAGCACGCCGGCGGGCTGCCCGAGCGCCGGGTGGCAGCACTCCGTCCGCTGGTGAAACGGCTGGTGGACGAGCTGACCCGGGAGCTGGCCGACACCCTGCGCCCGGCGCTGACCGGGATCACCCTGCCCCGCCCGAGCCGCCGCCCCGGCGGCCCGCTCGACCTGGACCGCACCATCCGGGCCAACCTCGGCACCGCCCGGCCCGGGGCCGACGGCGGCACGGTGATCGTGCCCGAGCGCCCGGTGTTCCGGACCAGGGCGGCCAAGGCCAACGACTGGCGGCTGATCCTGGTGGTGGACGTCTCCGGCTCGATGGAGGCCTCCACCATCTGGGCGGCGATGACCGCGGCCGTCCTGGCCGGAGTGCCCTCCCTCACCACCCACTTCGTGGCCTTCTCCACCGAGGTGGCCGACCTGAGCGGCCGGGTGGAGGACCCGCTGAGCCTGCTGCTGGAGGTGCGGGTCGGCGGCGGTACGCACATCGCGGCCGGCCTCGGCTACGCGCGGGAGCTGGTCACCGTGCCCTCCCGCACGCTGATCGCGGTGATCAGCGACTTCGAGGAGGGCTACCCGCTCGGCGGTCTGCTGGCACAGACCCGGGCCCTGGTGGGGGAGGGCTGCCACCTGCTGGGCTGCGCCGCCCTGGACGACACCGGGCAGGCCCGGTACTCCCGGGCCGTCGCCGAGCAGTTGGTCGCCGCCGGGATGCCGGTGGCGGCGCTGAGCCCGCTGGAACTGGCCCGCTGGGTGGGGGAGAAGATCCGTTGACGCAGTATCAGAGCCCGGCCGTCGAGCCGTCGGTGGTCGCCGAGCTGGTTGCCGGACTGTCCGCACGGCTGCAGAAGCGGCTGGACGGCGCGGTGGCCAAGCTCGCCGCCCATCCGCCGGTGCAGGACGGGGAGTCCTGGCGGATCGCGGTGGACGAGGAGGTCACCGTCACCCTGCGGGCCCCGGCCGGGGTGGTCCGCACAGCGGGGGACGTGCACTGCACCTGCCTGCTCGCCCCGGCCTGCCTGCACCGGGCCGCGGCGGCCTCCGCGGCGCCGCTGGCCGAGCAGACCGACGGGCCGGCGGCCGGATCCGACCCGCAGCCCGACTCGCAGCCCGACCCGCAGGCCGCGGCCGTGCCGCCCGGCGAGGCGGACCCCCTCCCCGACCCGCTCGCCGACCCGCTCACCGAGGCCGAGGCGGTGGCCGTCGAGCGGCTGCGGCGGTCCGCCGCCGAGGCGCTGGCCGCCGGGGTGTCCGGGGCCGGGGCGGTGGTCCAGGCCGAGCTGCTGCGCTCCGCGCACCAGGCCCGGCTGCTCGGCCTGCACCGTGCGGCCGCGGCCGCGGTCGCCGTGGTGACCCGCCTGCGGGCGGCCCGCTCGGCGGAGCCCGACCACCGGCTCGCCGACCTGCTCGCCGCGCACCGGGAGCTGCTCGCCACCACCACCGCCCTGCTGGCCGCGCCCTCCGCCGCGCTGCGCGGCACCGCCCGGCAGGCGTACCGGCACGCGGGCGGGCTGCGTCTGTACGGCCTGTTCGCCGAGCCGGTGCTGACGGCCACCCACGCGGGGGTGCTGACCTGGCTGGTGGACGCCGAGGGCCGGCTCTCCACGGTCGCCGAGATCACCCCGCACGCCGATCCGGCCGCGGCGGCCCCGCAGGCCGTGCAGGCCGCCGACCGGGCGGTACGGCTCGGGGACACCTCGCTGACGCACCGCCGGCTGGGCCGTGAGGGGCTGCTGGTCCAGGGCGCGACCCGCTCGGAGTCGGGCCGGCTGGGGGCCGGGGCCGGGGTGAAGGCGGTCCGGGCGGCCGGGGCGGGCTGGTTCGAGCCGCCGCTCGCCGCGCTGTGGGAGCAGCCGCCGTCCGTCCAGGTCGAGCGGGCCCTGGCGGCCGGACGGCTGCCGTACGAGGCGCGGCCGGCCGGGTCGGACCTGCTCTTCCTGGACGTCACGCTGCTCGGCCCGGCTTCCCCGGGAGGGCAGTACCTGGCAGCCGACTGTGCAGGACTGACGGTGCGTCTTCTGGCGGCGCACGACCATCCGGGGCTGGCCCACCGGGACAACCTGGCGATGCTGGCCTCGGCGCCGGGCCTGCGGCTGCGGGTGGTCGGACGGCTGGAGCGGGCCGCCGTCCCGCGGGTGCGGCTGCTGGCGGCGGGCGCGGTCCCGGGTGCGGACCGGACGGTCACGCTCGTCCCGGACCGCCACGGCCGGCTCAACCTGGGCCTGGAGCGGCTGCAGTCGGCGGACCTGCCCGCCCCGGGCGGCGACCGTCCGGTGGTGGAGGGTCCGGGGCCCGTCGCCGAGCCGCCGGTGCACCTGCTGACCCGCCGGGTCGAGCAGGTGGTGACCGGAGGCCGGCGCGCGCTGGCGCTCCCGGCCCCGCCGCGCTCCGGCCCGGGGGCGGGCGCGCGTGCGGCCGCGGGGGAGGCCGAGCAGCTGCGCGCGGCGGGTCTGGCGACGGCGGCCGGGCTGGGGGCCGGGCTGCGGTCGGCTGCGGCCGAGGGGAGCCGGGACGTGTTCGGCCGGCTGCGGACCGACGACCACCTGGGGTTCGCCCTCGCCTGGCTCGCCGCCGCGGGCTACGGCGAGGAGCTGGCGACGGCCCTCTGCGCGGCCGGCTGGCGGACCGGGGACTGACGGAGGGTCGGGAACCGGACGGTGGAACCGAGGGGAAACAGCGGGGGGAGGAGAGGGAAAACGTCAAAGAACTGACGGGGGGTCAACAGGACTCCCGGAGGCGGCATCCTCATCCGAGCGGACCCGAACGGCCGCCGTGTGGAGCGGGCCGCCGGGCATCGGTGGCTGAAATGGGGAGGCGGCGCGGGGAGGACGTGGAGACCGCCGGGAGGGTGCTCCAGGTGCGGAACAATGCTCCTGTACTGCACCGATATTGAGACGACGTCAGGCCGATCTGAAAACCCGGCTATGCTACTTCCGGCCCGGCATGCTGTGTTCATGACGCTTTGCCGGCGCTCGGCGCCCCCGCAACCCGGGCGCCGAGCGAGTCGGCATGCCGGCCTCGCCGCCGACGGCCCACCCCGCTCGTCGTTCCATAATCCCCCGATCGTTGAGGACGCTGATGCTTCGTGCTGGATCGTCGCCCGGGGAGCGGAGTTCCGCCCCTGTCCTGGGGTGGCTCCTTCCCACGGTGGTGATCGCGGCGGCCACGGCAGTCGCCGTGGCGGTGGTCGCCCCCGCGGCCCGTGTCGCGGTGGCCGGTTCGGGCGTGGTGGCCACCCTGGCCGTCGCCGCGATGGCCGCGGAGGCGGCCCGGCGCGGACGGGCCCTGGCCGCGCTCCGCGAGCAGGCGGCCCGCCGTGAGGCCGAACTGACCTACTGGCTCTCCCACCAGGCCGCCCAGACCGTGCGGCTCGCCGAGGTCGAGCTGCCCCGCGCGGTGGCCCGGCTCCAGCAGGGCGAGTTCGTCGAGGACGTGCTCAAGGCCGCCGACGCCGAGGACGCGGGCGCCGCGGTCTCCCCGGAGTTCCAGGCCGCCCGGCAGGCCGTGCTGCGCTCCGTGCTGGAGGCCGTCGACGCCGAGGAGGGCCTGCGCGAGTCCGCGCAGCGCGCCTTCGTGAACATCGCCCGGCGCGTCCAGGCGATCGTCCACCGCCAGGCCCAGGACCTGCGCGAGATGGAGGACCGGCACGGCAACGCCCCGGCGGTCTTCGACGACCTGCTCCGCCTCGACCACGGCAACGCCCTGGTCGGCCGTCTCGCCGACAGCATCGCCGTGCTCGGTGGAGCCCGCCCGGGCCGCCAGTGGAGCCGGGCCGTCCCGCTGTACAGCGTGCTGCGCGGCGCCGTCTCGCGGATCCTCGACTACCAGCGCGTCGAGCTGCACCCGGTCTCCCAGGTGGCCGTGGTCGGCCCCGCCGTCGAGCCGCTGATCCACGCGCTCGCCGAGCTGCTGGACAACGCCACCCGCTACTCCCCGCCGCAGACCCGGGTGCACCTCACCGCGGTCGAGGTGCAGACCGGCATCGCCATCGAGATCGAGGACGGCGGCCTCAGCCTCAGCGAGGAGGGCCGGGCCCGCGCCGAGCGGATGCTCAAGGAGGCCCAGGCCGGCATCGACCTCAACGACCTCGGCGAGACCCCGCGCCTCGGCCTCGCCGTGGTCGGCCGCCTCGCGCAGGTGTACGGCTTCCAGGTGTCGCTGCGCCCTTCCGCGTACGGCGGTGTGCGCGCGGTGCTGATCGTCCCGCAGGACCAGATCACCACGGTGCCCGCGACCGAGCGCGCGCACGGCATCGGCGCGGCCTCCGGTCCGCGTCCCGCGATCCCGGAGGCGCGGTCGGCCTCCGTCGCCACTCCGGCGGCCGCCCGTGCGGCCACCGGGCCGGAACCGTCGGCGATGGGGGAGGACGAGGTCCCGGTGGTGAGCGAGCGGACCCCGAACGGACTGCCGCAGCGTCGTCGCCGGCAGCTCTCGGCCGCCGAGGAGGCGGCCGCCTCCGCGGTCCCGGTGCCCTCGGCCCCGGCCGCCCCGGCCCCCGTGCGTACGGACCCGGCCGCCGCCGTCCAGCCCGGCCTCTGGCTGGCCGCCTTCCAGGGCGGTGTGAACGGCCCGGCGCCGGACGCCGCACCGGCCGCGCAGAACAGTGATCAGTCGTCAGGTAAGGGTGAGCAGTGATTCAGCAGCGGGCCAACATGGACTGGATGCTCAAGGATCTGGCGGACAGCGTCCCGCAGACCCGTCACGTCGTGGTGCTGTCCTCCGACGGCCTGCGCATGGCCCAGTACGGGACGGACACCGACACCGCCGACCGCCTGGCGGCGGCCTGCGCCGGGCTGCAGAGCCTGGCCGGCGCGGTGGCCACCGAGTTCCCGGCCGGTGACGGCCGGATGCGGATGGTGGTGATCGAGATGGGCGGCGGCTTCTTCTACCTGATGGCGGCCGGCGCCCGCGCCTACCTCGCGGTCCTGGCCGACGAGGGCGTGGACGCGGGCCTGATGGGCCAGCGGATGCGCGACCTGGTCGCGCGGATCGGGGAGCACCTCAGTACTCCGCCGCGCCACAACGAGCAGGGCGCATGAGTGGAGGGCCCCGCGACTGGGACGAGGCCTCTCCGGAACGCCTCTACGTGATCACCCGTGGCCGAAGCGCTTTAGACCGCGCCGACGCCCCCGGCCGGGCCCTCGACCTGGTCACCCTCATCGTGGCGCGGGCACAGCCGCAGCCGTCCATGCAACCCGAGCATGCGGCGATCCTGCGGATGTGCGCCGCCCCGCTCTCGGTGGCGGAGATCTCCGCGTACCTCGGCCTGCCGATGAGCGTCACCACGGTGCTGCTCGCCGATCTGCTCGCCGACAGGCGGGTGGAGGCGCGCGCCCCCATCCCCAAGGCCCAACTTCCCGACCGTGCACTGATAGAGGCGGTGATGCATGGACTTCAGAAGCTCTGAGGCGGCCGTCGGTCCGCGGAGCGAGGACATTCTGCCGGCCTCGGCCGCGACCGCGGTCAAGATCGTGATCGTGGGCGGTTTCGGTGTCGGCAAGACGACCCTGGTCGGTGCCGTCAGCGAGATCCGGCCGCTGACCACCGAGGAGACGATGACGCAGGCCAGCGCCGGCGTCGACGACACCGAGGGGATCGAGCGGAAGACCGCGACCACCGTCGCGATGGACTTCGGCCGGATCAGCATCACCGACGAGCTGGTGCTCTACCTGTTCGGCACCCCGGGCCAGCAGCGGTTCTGGTTCCTGTGGAACGGCCTGTTCGAGGGCGCGCTCGGCGCCGTCGTCCTGGTCGACACCCGCCGCCTGGAGGTCAGCTTCGACGTGATCGGGCGGCTGGAGGAGCGCGGCGTCCCGTTCGTGGTCGCGGTCAACAGCTTCCCGGAATCGCCGAGTTACCCGATATCCGAGCTGCGGACCGCACTGGACCTGCCGGACGAGGTGCCGATCGTCGCCTGTGACGCCCGGCTGCGCGAGTCCAGCCGCGACGTGCTGCTGGCCCTGATGCGCTACCTCTACTCGCTGACCGCCTCCCCGGCATCCTGACCCGCACTCCTGACGACCCTTCCCCCGGAGCGATCGTGACCACCTCTCCCACCGCCGACGACGCCCTCACCCCGCCCCCCGGGTGCCCGGCGCACGGCCTCGTCGGCCCGGCGTCCGGCGGACTCGGCCCCGGCGGCATCCGACGGCTGTTCGGCCCCGAGGCCGAGGCGGACCCGACGACGCTGTACGAGAAGCTGCGCGCCGAACACGGCGCCGTGGCCCCCGTCCTGCTGCACGGCGACCTGCCGGCCTGGCTGGTGCTCGGCCACCGCGAGAACCTGGACGTGGCCCGCACGCCCTCCCGGTTCTCCCGTGACTCGCGCCGCTGGTCGGCGTTCCAGCACAACCGGGTGGCCCCCGACTCCCCGCTGATGCCGATGGTGGCCTGGCAGCCGCTGTGCGTCTTCGCGGACGGCGCCGAGCACAAGCGGCTGCGCGGGGCGGTCACCGAGAGCCTCGACATGTTCGACCGCCGGGGGGTGCGCCGCTACGTCGCCCGCTTCGCCGACCAGCTGATCGACGGCTTCGCCGCGTCCGGGGAGGCCGACCTGGTCAGCCAGTTCGCCGAGCACCTGCCGATGCTGGTGATGACCCAGCTGCTGGGCATGCCCGACGAGTACGGTCCGCGCCTGGTGGACGCCGCCCGGGACCTGATGAAGGGCACCGAGACCGCGGTCGCCAGCAACGACTACGTGGTGGAGATGCTGCGCCAGCTCGTGGACCGCAAGCGCTCCGCGCCGGGCGCCGACCTCACCAGCTGGCTGCTGCAGCACCCGGCGGGCCTGGGCGAGGACGAGGTGCTGGAGCACCTGCGGCTGATCCTGGTGGCCGCGAACGAGACCACGGTCAACCTGATCGCGGACACCCTGCGGATGGTGCTCACCGACCGCCGGTTCCGCTCCAGCCTGTCCGGCGGCCACATGACCCTGCCGGACGCCCTGGACCAGGTGCTGTGGGACTCGCCGCCGCTGTCGGCCGTCCCGGGCCGCTGGGCCACCGGCGACACCGAGCTGGGCGGGAAGCAGATCAAGGCCGGCGACATGCTGCTGCTGGGCCTGGCGGCCGGCAACGTCGACCCGGCGATCCGGCCCGACCTGTCCGAGCCGCTCTACGGCAACCGCTCCCACCTGGCTTTCAGCAGCGGCCCGCACGAGTGTCCCGGCCAGGACATCGGCCGGGCCATCGCCGAGGCCGGCATCGACACCCTGCTGATCCGGCTGCCGGACGTGCGCCTGGCGATCGACGAGGACCAGCTGAGCTGGAACTCCGCCTGGCTGTCGCGCCACCTCGCCGAGCTGCCGGTGGAGTTCACCGCCAAGCGCCCGCGGCCGCGGGTGGCGGAGCCGGTCGCCGAGCCCGCGCCGACCGCCTGGACCCCCGCGGCCCCGGCCCACCCGCAGGCCGCCGAGGCGGCTCCCGCGGCCGCCGCACCGTGGCCCGGCCAGGCCGGGCCCGCCGCCGCGGACGGGATCCGGCCACGGGCCCCGCGCCGGAGCTGGTGGCGTTCGCTGACCGCCCGCTGGCGCAGGGGCTAGTCCGGGGCGATGGTCCGAGCCCGGACCGGCGCCGGTACGCCCGCATCGCAGGTGTACCGACGACCGGCCGGGCTCCGGTGACGGGCTGTTCGAAGGGTGACGGGGGGAATGGCCGTTCGTGCCGATGGCGCGAAGGCTCCCTTGACGAGATCGTCATATGCCGGTGTATTTGCGCGTGATCAACTCCGGTTCGGCACCAACAGCCGTGTCCGGATGGTGGATTCCTGCTATCAGACCGAGGTGACGATGGTGCATGAGCTGACGACGGTTCCGCCGATCTTCTCGCCGTACCCCCCCGCCATTCACCCCAGGCACGAATTGATCGACCGACAGACCACCAGCTGGGCCGCGGCTTTCGCCATAGGCACGCCGGAACTCCGGAGCCAACTGGTGAAACACGGCATAGGCACCTTCGCCGCCCGGGTTCTCCCGTACGGGCGGGAGGAGGTGGTCGGCATCCTCGCGGACTTCGTCCTGTGGCTCTTCGGCGTGGACGACGGGTGCTGCGAGGAAGGGGAGTTGGGTAGACGCCCGGGTGAACTCCTCGGCATGCTCTCGAGGTTGCTGCGGGTCGCGCAGAACCCGGAGGCCCCGATGCTGCTGGAGGACCCGCTGGCGCTCGGTCTGCGCGACCTGCGCCGCCGGATCTCCCGCTACGGCACGCCCGGGCAGGTGGCCCGCTGGGTGGACGCCCTGCGCGAGTACTTCCTCTCGGTGGTGTGGGAGGCGGAGCACCGCAGCCGGGAGACCGTGCCGGACCTCAACGACTACACCCTGATGCGCATCTACGACGGCGCGACCTCGGTCGTCCTGCCGCTGCTGGAGATGGGCCACGGGTACGAGCTGCAGCCCTACGAGCGGGACCGCACGGCGGTCCGCGCCGCCGCCGAGATGGCGTACTTCGTCATCTGCTGGGACAACGACCTGTTCTCGTACCACAAGGAGAGCCGGACCGGCCGGTACTTCCTCAACGTGATCCGGGTGCTGGAGCAGGCGTACGGCCTGAGCCCCGAGCAGGCGCTGGACCAGGCGATCGCCCAGCGGGACCGCGTGCTGTGCCTGTTCGTCCGGCTGTGCGACAGCCTGCGGGCCCAGGGCAGCCCCCAGCTCCGGCAGTACCTGGACAGCCTGGAGTCCTTCATCCGGGGTGCGCAGGACTGGGGCATCAGCTCCGTCCGCTACACCACCCCCGACGACCCGGCCGACCTCCCCGCGGCCTTCCGGGAGACCCCCCTGTACACCGACCCGGCACCGCTGGAGATCCCCGCGATCTCCTGGTGGTGGGACCTCCTCCCCCGGGAGGGCGGCGTGCCCGCCTTCCCCCGTTCCGAGCACCACGCACCGCTCTTCGCCGTCCCCCACACGGCGGCCCGGCGCTCCGCGTAGCTTCCCCCCACAGAAAGGAGTGCCGCGGTGGCAGCCGAGCTCTGCTCGATACCGCGCGCCCCCGGACGGCTCCCGCTCCTCGGCCACGTCTGGCCGCTCTGGCGCGACCCGCTGGGCTTCGTGAAGTCCCTCGGCCGCACCGGCGACCTGGTCCGGGTCGACGTCGGCACCCTGCCGGTGGTCTTCGTGACACACCCCCGGCTGGCCCACGCGGTGATGGTCACCCACGGGCGCAGCTTCGAGAAGGGCCGCCTGTTCGACCGGGTGCGGACCTTCGTCGGCGACGGGCTGGCCACCGCCAAGGGCGAGGTGCACCGCCGCCACCGCCGGCTGATGCAGCCCACCTTCCACCAGGCCAGGATCGCCGGCTACTGCGAGGTGATGAGCCGCCGGGCCATGGCCCTCGCCGAGAGCTGGCAGGACGGCCGGCGGATCGCCGTCGAGCACGAGATGGGCGAGTTCGCGATCGTCACCCTGGCCGAGACGATGTTCTCCGCGGACATCGGCCGGCCGGCCGTGGAGGCGGTCCGCCGGGACGTGCCGATCATCCTCAAGAACATGCTGCTGCGCGCGGTGTCGCCGAAGATCCTCGACCCGCTGCCGATCCCGCCGAACCGGCAGTTCGACGCGGCCGCGGCCCGCCTGCGCGGCGTCATCGAGGACGTCATCGCCGCCACCCGCCGCGCCGGCGACACCGACCAGCCGGACCTGCTCTCGGTCCTGATGGCCGCCCGGGACGCCGACACCGGCGAGGCACTGAGCGACACCGAGGTCCGGGACGAGCTGGTCACCATCCTCTTCGCCGGCACCGAGACCGCCTCGTCCACGCTGGCCTGGGCGTTCCACGAGATCGCCCGGGCGCCCGAGGTGGAGAAGAAGCTGCTCGCCGAGATCGACGAGGTGGTGGGCGAGCGCCCGGTCGGCTTCGAGGACGTCGCACGGCTCACCTACACCCGCTGCGTGCTGGACGAGGTGATCCGCCTGCACGGGGTCACCCTGCTGATGCGCCGGTCCACCGAGCCGGTGGAGCTGGACGGCGTCACCCTCCCGGTCGGCACCGAGGTGGGGCTGAGCCTGTACGCGCTGCACCGGGACGAGCGGGTCTACCGGGACGCCGGACGCTTCGACCCGGACCGGTGGCTCCCCGAGCGCCGGGGCGAGGTCCCCCGCGAGTCGTTCCTGCCGTTCGGCGCGGGCTCGCGCAAGTGCATCGGCGACGCGTTCTCCTGGGCGGAGATCACCATCACGCTGGCCACCGTCCTGGCCCGCTGGCGGCTGCGGCCCGTCCCCGGGCACGTCACCCGCGAGGCGGTCGCCGCGATGCCGCACCCGGTGCACCTCCCGATGACGGTGGAGGCCCGCGAGCCGGCGCGCCGCTAGGGCGGTTCAGGTACGGCCGGCGGCTCCTCAGGGGCACGGGGAGCGGTGCGCGGCGGAAGGATCCTCCGGGAGCCTTCCGGCGTGGCGCCGGTCCCCGCACCCCCCGGGCGGGCCGATCGGGGGGTGCGCGGCTCCGTCAGCCCCCGATGCCGGCGGCCTTGCAGGCCGCCGCGTACTGGCCGGAGCAGACCTCGGCGGCCTTGTAGAGGCCGCCGGCGATGACGGTGGCGGCGACCCGCTGCTTGGTGACCACGATAGGGGTGAGCAGCATGGAGGGGATCTGGTCCCCGTTGCTGTCGGTCATGGTGGTGGCCACCGAGGTGACGTCGATGTTCTTCAGCAGGTAGACGGCGATGTTGGCCGCCGCGTCCGCTTCCGGCTTGTACGGCTTGTAGATGGTGTACGCCTGCTCGCCGGTGAGGATCCGCCGGATGGCCTCGATCGAGGCGTCCTGCCCGCCGACCGGGACGTCGGTGCGGCCGGCCTTCTTCAGCGTGTCGATGATCGGCCCGGCCATGCCGTCGTTGGCCGAGTACACCGCGGCGAAGCCGTTCTTGCCGAGCTTGTCGATGGCCTCGGACATCTTCTTGGCGGCGACGTCGGGCTTCCACTCGCCGGACTGCTCGTAGGCGATCCGCTTGACCTTGCCGTCCAGCGCGCGGTGGGCGCCGGTCTTGAAGGAGGCCGCGTTGGGGTCCGTCTCGGAGCCGTTGATCATGACGATCTCGGAGGCCGAGGCCTTGCCGCCGAGCGCTTCCAGCAGGGCCTGGCCCTGGAGTTCGCCGGTCTTCTGGTTGTCGAAGGAGACGTAGGCGGCGACCTTGCCGGCGGCCAGGCGGTCGTAGGCGATGACCTTGGTGCCCTGCTTGGCGGCCTTCTCCACCCAGGGGGCGGTGACCGCGGCGTTGACCGGGTCGAGCAGGATCACCCGCACGCCCTTGGCCAGCAGGGTGTCGAACTGCTCCTTCTGGGCGTTCTCGTCGCCGTCCGCGTTCGCGTAGTCGATGGAGCAGCGGCCGCACAGGCCGAGCACGGCCGACTCGATCATCGGCTTGTCGAAGGCCTCGTAGCGGGTGGACGAGGACCGCTCGGGCAGCAGCAGGCCGACCGTGTGGTTGTCCTTCGCGGTCGGCTTGTCGTCGCCGAGCAGCCCGCAGGCGGACATGGAGAGTGCCGTCGCGGCAGCGGCCAGGCCGACGACGAGGCGACGCGTCTGTGCGTTCATGGCGGGTGGTGCCTCCCTGACTGCGCCGCGACCTTGCGGCGTGGTGAGGGGAGTCAAGCTGCCACCCCGTGATGTCGTCAAGAAGTAAACCATCCATCTCACGAGATCCGCCAAGTCGTTACCTTCTTGAAGATCCAGCGGAAGAACCCGCAGGTCACTCGGGCGTGACACGTCAACTTCTCAAGACGAAGCCCCGCCACCCGAGTTCGGGTGGCGGGGCGGTCGCGGAGGGTCGCGGGAAGCGGGATCAGCGGCGTTCGGTGCGCACCACCAGGAAGACGCCGGCCACCACGATGCCGCCGCCGAGCGCGATCGGCCAGGTCAGCGGCTCGGACAGGACCAGCCAGCCGAGCAGCACGGCCACCACCGGGTTGACGTACGCGTAGGTGGCCACCAGCGGCAGCGGCGCCCGCTGGAGCAGCCAGGCGTACGCGGTGAAGGCCACCAGCGAGCCGAAGGTGAAGAGGTAGACCAGCGCCACCCAGGACGCGGTGGAGACCGCGGCCGGGTCGAAGCCCTGCGGCTCCCGCCGGACGACGGCCAGCAGCAGCGCGCCCACCGCGGCGGCGAGCATCTCGTACACGCTGGCGGTGATCGCGTTCGGCGGCATCGGCAGCCGGCCGGCCAGGAAGGAGCCCACCGCCCAGATCAGCGCCGCCAGGATCACCATCAGCAACCCGGCCAGGTGCACGTCGCCGGACAGGCCCGGCGAGGTGAGCACCGCCAGTCCGACCAGGCCCACCAGCACGCCGCCGATGGTCCACCCCGAGGTGTGCTGGCCCGTCAGCCGGCGCAGCAGCACCACCCACAGCGGCACGCTCGCCACCAGCAGGGCGGTCAGCCCCGAGGGCACCGTGCGCTCTGCCAGCACCACCAGGCCGTTGCCGCCGACCAGCAGCAGGACGCCCACCAGCGCCGCCGAACCCAGCTGCTGCCGGGTCACCCGCAGCGCCTTCGGCCCCTGCCGCCAGGCCAGCAGCGCCGCCAGCAGCACGCCGGCCGCCGCGAACCGGGCCGAGGCGGACAGGAATGGCGGGATGGTCTCCACCACCACCCGGATCGCCAGGTAGGTGGAGCCCCACACCACGTACACGATGCCCAGCGCCGCCCACACGGCCCCGCTCAGGCGCTGCGGGCCCTCGGGTGCGGCGTCGCGGGCGACGGGGGAGGGGGTCGGAATCCGGTCGGCGGGTGCGGCGGCTGCGGCGGGGCCGGCCGGGGTGGCGGCGGTGGCGGTGGCGGTGGCCGCGGTGCCTCGGCCCGGGCGGTCGGAGGGGGAGGGGGGCGAGGCGGCGGTCATGAGCGTCTCTCGCTTTCGGTGCTGTTGCGGTCTCGACCGTATGACACCACACCCCGCGGCCTCCGCACAGGGGCAGGACTGCCATCCGACCGGGAATCAGTGCCACCCGGCCGCCCGCCCTCCGTCGCCCCCGCCCCCGGAGTCCTCCGCCGACCGGATGAACGGCCGGGCCCCACCGCCGGTCCGTACCGCGGCCCGCGGCCCGCCCGGTGGTAGGGATGGGACGGATCCGAGGCGCCGCGCCGGACGGCGGAGCGGGGCCGCAGGAGAGGAGCGGGGCGGATGGAGTGGTTCGCGGCACCCGAGTACTGGCTCGCCCGCGAGATCTTCCAGCGCCTGCTCGCCCTCCTCTACGCGATCGGCTTCCTCGCCGCGGCCCGCCAGTTCCGCGCCCTGATCGGCGAGCACGGCATGCTCCCGGTGCCCCGCTTCACCGCCCGGGTGCCGTTCCGCCACGCCCCCGGCCTCTTCCACCTGCACTACTCCGACAGCGTCTTCGCCGCCGTCTCCTGGACCGGCCTGCTGCTCGCCGCCGCCATGGCCGCCGGCCTCGGCGACCTCGTCCCGCTGTGGGCCGCGATGCTGCTCTGGGCCGTCCTGTGGGTGCTCTACCTGTCGATCGTCAACGTCGGCCAGACCTGGTACGCCTTCGGCTGGGAGTCGCTGCTGCTGGAGGCCGGCTTCCTGGCGGCCTTCCTCGGCAACGGGGACATCGCCCCGCCCGTCCTCGGCCTGTGGCTGCTGCGCTGGCTGCTGTTCCGGGTCGAATTCGGCGCCGGCCTGATCAAGTGGCGCGGCGACGCCTGCTGGCGCAAGCTCACCTGCCTCGACTACCACCACGAGACCCAGCCGATGCCCGGCCCGCTCAGCTGGTTCTTCCACCACCTGCCCAAGCCGCTGCACCGCGTCGAGGTGGCCGCCAACCACGTCGTCCAACTGGTGGTCCCGTTCGGCCTCTTCCTCCCGCAGCCCGGCGCGACCGTCGCCGCCGTCCTGATCACCGTCACCCAGCTCTGGCTGGTCGCCTCCGGCAATTTCGCCTGGCTGAACTGGCTCACCATCGCGCTCGCCCTCTCCGCCGTCGACACCGGATCCGCCGGCGCCCTGCTCCCGCTGCCCGAGCCGCCCGCCTACCCCGCCACCCCCGCCTGGTACGAGGCCCTGGTCCTCGCCCTCACCCTGCTGGTCGCCGTGCTCAGCTACTGGCCCGCCCGCAACCTGCTCTCCCGCCGCCAGGTGATGAACTACTCCTTCAACCGCCTCCACCTGGTCAACGCCTACGGCGCGTTCGGCTCGGTCAACCGGATCCGGTACGAGGTGGAGATCGAAGGAACCGGCCGGGCGAGCGGCGACGGCGGCTGGCGCGCCTACGAATTCCGGGGCAAACCGGGCGAACTCGGACGGATGCCGCGTCAGTTCGCCCCGTACCACCTACGGCTCGACTGGCTGATGTGGTTCGCCGCCATCTCACCGAGCTACGCCCGCCCCTGGTTCGCCGCCCTCCTGGCCCGGCTGCTCGTCAACGACCCCGACACCCTCCGCCTGCTGCGCCGCAACCCCTTCCCCGACCGGCCGCCCGCCCGGGTCCGCGCCCTGCTGTACCACTACCGCTTCACCGGATGGCGTGAACTGCGCGACCACCGCCGCTGGTGGGAGCGCACCCTGGTCCGGGTCTACCACCCGCCCGCCGGACTCGACGAACTCGCCCACCTCGCACCCCGATCCGCACGCCGGACCGGGCACCGGCCGGGCGGCCCGGCAGGGGAGCGGGGGGCTCGGTGAACCTCTCGTGCCGACGGTGTCCGGCGTGTGACGGATGTGCGACGTCCGACGCCGCGTCGAAATCGCAACCACCCGGGTACGTGCGTGTCTCGAACGCTCACCCGTATCCTGCACGGGGACCCGTGCACGCCCGCCCGTATCCTGGCCCTCCGCGCCGTACGAGCAGGGCCGCTCGCGACGCCTCGCCCGCTGCAGTCTTCCCCGCCACGAACCGGACTTCATCCATGACAGTGCGCTACCTGAACGACGCCGACGCCGCGGCGTCGGACCCGGACGCCACTCCGGACGGCGACGACCGCCCGAGCATCCGTGAGGAGCTCGGCCGGTACGCCGACCAGGGTGGCTTCACGATGACCGCCGAAACCCACCCGTGGCTGGAGGCGGCCGAGACCGTCGCCGGAGCCGAGGACGCCCGGGCCGCCTCCACCGTCCTCGCCGAGCTCCGCAGCCTGGAGATCCGGGCGGTCGGCAAGGCCGTCAACGGCATCGCCGCCAAGGCCGGGCTCGACGTCCCCGACACCCTGCACGGACTGACCCTGCTGCTGGACCTGCTCCAGCGCGTCCAGTCCACCTCCGGCACCCTGCGTGCCGAGGCCTACGACGCCGACCTCGACGCCCTCACCGCCGCCACCGCGGACGGCCGCTGGCGCCGCGAGCAGGGCGTCAAGGTCCCGTTCACCCGCCGCTGGACGCTCCGCGCCCAGGCCAAGGCCCTCACCACCGGGGACCGGAAGCCCGGCCGCGGCGACCTCCACACGGCCCTCGCCACCGCCGCCTCCGCCCGCACCGACTGGGCCGCCCTCGCCACCGAGGGCGCCTCGGCCCGCCCGGTCGTCCCGGTGGACGGCACGCTGCTGGCCGAGACCGCCCAGGCCGTCGAGTCGCTCGGCACCGCCGTCCGCTCGCTCGACGCACTGCTGCCCGAGCGCGCCCTGGACTCCCTCCCGCTCGGCGAACTCGCCGACCTGGTCGACCGGCTCGCCGCCGACGAGGGCACCCTCTACCGCCTGCCGGCCCTGCGGGCGCTCCGCGACCAGCTCGCCGAGGAGGGGCTTGCCGACCTGCTCGACGAGCTGACCGAGCGTCAGGCCGACCGCGAGGCCGCCCTCGCCGCCTACGACCGCCACGCCGGCACCGAGGACGACGCCCGCCACGCTCTGGCGGCCGGACCCCGTGACACCGCTGACGCGGAGGGTGCGGAGGAGGCCGACGCCGAGGCTGCGGAGACGGACGCCGCTGTCGACACCGCCGAGGACGAGGACGAGGCCGCTGCGGTCGAGCCGGAGGCCGAGGCCGAGATCGAGGCCGAGGCAGCTCCCGAGGTTGAGGCCGAGATCGAGGCCGAGGCAGCTCCCGAGGTTGAGGCCGAGGTTGAGGTTGAGGCTGAGCCGGTCGCGGAGGTTGAGGCTGAGGTTGAGCCGGTGGCCGAGGCCGAGGCTGAGCCGGTCGCCGAGGTTGAGGCTGAGCCGGTCGCCGAGGTTGAGGCCGAGGTGACCCCGGAGGCCGTGCCTGCGGCTGATGCTGACGCGGAGCCCATCGCTGAGGCCGAGGCCGAGGTGACCCCGGAGGTCGAGCCCACGGCCGACATCGACGCGGAGCCCGCTGCTGAGGCCGAGGCCGAGCCCGTCGCCGAGGCTGAGGTTGCCGAGCCCGTCGCCGAGGCCGAGCCCGTCGCCGAGGCTGAGGTTGCCGAGCCCGTCGCCGAGGCCGAGCCCGTCGCCGAGGCTGCTGAGGTTGCCGAGCCCGTCGCCGAGGCCGAGCCCGTCGCCGAGGCTGAGGTTGCCGAGCCCGTCGCCGAGGCTGAGGTTGTCGAGGCTGAGGTTGCCGAGCCGGTTGTCGAGGCCGAGGCCGAGGCCGAGCCCGTCGCCGAGGATGAGGTTGCCGAGCCCGTCGCCGAGGCTGAGGTTGTCGAGGCTGAGGTTGCCGAGCCGGTTGTCGAGGCCGAGGCCGAGGTCGAGGCCGTCGCCGTCGAGGCCGAGCCGGTCGCCGAGGTCGAGCCCGTCGCTGTCGAGGTCGAGCCCGTCGCTGTCGAGGCCGAGCCGGTCGCCGAGGTCGAGCCCGTCGCTGTCGAGGCCGAGCCGGTCGCCGAGGTCGAGCCCGTCGCCGTCGAGGCCGAGCCGGTCGCCGAGGTCGAGCCCGTCGCTGTCGAGGCCGAGCCTGTCGTCGAGCCTCAGGCGGCTGCTGCCGACGCCGGTTCGTCCGGGAAGCCGGAGATCACGCCGGGACGGCCGATCACCGCGTACAGCGCCGACGAACTGGTCGCGCTGGTCCGCTGGCTGGACGGTGACTCCGCCGGGCGCTCGGACGACGAGCTGCTCCGCGCCGCGATGAAGGAGCTGGGCTTCGCCCGCCTCGGCCCCCGCATCAAGGAGGCCCTGGGCGCCGCCGTCACCGCCGTCCGCGGCTGACACCGCCCGCGCCCCTCGGCGCACCGCGCCCGCCGGTCACTGCACCACGACCGGCGGGCGCCGCCGTTCCCCGGGCCGGGCCGGTCGCCCGGCCGCTACTCGCCGATGTCCTCGAACCACAGGTCCGGCCGTTCGGCGATGAACCGGGTCATCAGCCGGACGCAGGCGGGGTCGTCCAGCACCGTGATCGCCACGCCGTGCTCGGCCAGCCAGTCGTGGCCGCCGCTGAACGTCCTGGCCTCGCCGATCACCACCCGTGCGATCCCGAACTGCCGTACCAGGCCGGAGCAGTACCAGCAGGGCGACAGCGTCGTGACCATGGTGGTCCGGCCGTAGCCACGGAGCCGCCCGGCCGCTCGGAAGGCGGCGGTCTCGGCGTGCATGGACGGGTCGCCGTCCTGGACGCGGCGGTTGTGTCCGCGTCCGAGGATCCTCCCGTCCGGTCCGAACAGGGCCGCCCCGATCGGGATGCCGCCCTCCGCCAGTCCGGCCTCGGCCTCCTCGACCGCCACGGCCAGCATCCGCTCCGCGTCCGGATCCCTGTCCACCTCGACCGCCTCCCAGCCGGACCCGCCGCCCGTCACACCCGTCCGTCACGCAGTCCGTACCCGCTCAACCCTGTGCCCCACTCCCGCCGTCCGGCCCGGGATCCCGCTCGGGGAGCAGGGTGGGCGCGGCGGCGTGGACCGGTGGCGGGGTGCGGTCGGCGGTGGCCCGCCAGGCGTCGGAGAGTTCGGCGGGGAAGAGCCGGCCGCTGCGGGTGAGCACCACGCCGGGGGCGAGTTCGACCTCGTCGCCGGGGTGGAAGCGGCGGGCGGTCTCGCGCTCCAGCGGCGCCCAGGGGCCGAGCTTCCCGCGCCGCCCGGCCCGCCGGATCCGGGTGCCGTAGCTGCTGACGTCCTGGACGGTGACCGCGCCGCCGCGGACCGCGAACAGGACGTGCCGTCGGCTGATCCGGGCGGCCTGGTCCGGGGTGAGCAGGGTGTGCAGCGGGATGCCGTCCTCGCCGGGGCTGCGCCCCACGCAGGTGCGGGACTGCTCGTCCAGGGTGTACCGGGCGACGCAGGCGCCGTCCACCACCGCCTTCAGCTGGGCGGTGCCGGGCCGCAGGCCGGTCTCGCCGAGCGGTGTGCCGTGGAGTTCGCAGGTGGGGACGCCGCGGCGCATCCGGGGCAGCAGCACCCGTCCGCCGCGGCTGCCCTCGTACAGCGAGCAGCGGGGTTCGGGGCAGCGCCAGGAGCGGCGGACGACGTCGGTGAGCGGGGTGCGGGAGGGGCTCAGCAGGCCCTGCTTCTTGAGCGCGGAGAACTCCAGCTTGCGGGAGATCTCGGCGGCGCTGCAGTGGCCCAGGTCCACCGGGACGAGGACGACCCGGCCGCCCTGCCGCTCGGGGCGCAGGAACTGCCAGGTGTTGCCCTGCAGCCAGGGGTGCTCCAGCCGGTGGTCGGTGAACCGGTCGCCGCTGACCACCCGGGTGCCGGTCATCCCGGCGATCTCCAGGACCCGCTCGTCGGCGTCGGCGACCTCCTCCACCAGGGCCTCGGCCACCCAGGAGCGCAGCCGCCGGACCTCCTCGGCGCCGCCGAACTCCCGGTGCCCGGCGAGCAGGCTGCGGTCGGCGACCGGGTACACCGACACCTGCGGGTCGCCGGTGAGGTCGGCCAGCGCCGCGACCACCGCCTCCAGCCGCGCCAGGGAGCGCGGGGCGGAGCCGCCCAGCGAGGTGTTGCGCACGACGTTCGACAGGTCCACCAGGTAGTCGGCGCGATCCGCCGACGCCGCCAGGTTCCGTTCCACCCCAGGCCTCCCCGGCCACTCCGTGGCGTCAGCTCACCGGCCGGCGGCCGGACACCGCCCGCCACTGTACGGCGCGGGGGGACGGCCCGGCCGGGGGTTCGGCCGAGTGCGCCGGCCCGCGCCCCCCGGCGCACTCGGCCGGACCCGGCGACGACCCGGAGACGACCCGGAGACGACCCGGTACGGACCCGGCGCGAACCCGGTCGCCCGGCCGGTCGGAGGCTGCCCGTAGGCTTCGATCATGCGAGATTTTGCCGCGGGGGTCGGCTTCCTGTTCAAGGGCCAGCGGTGGGTGTTCAAGCACACCCGGTGGTGGGGATTCGGGATGATCCCGGCCCTGATCACCCTGGTCGGGTACGTGGCGGCGATGGCCGCTCTGGTGGTCTGGTCGGACGACATCGCCGACTGGGCGACCCCGTTCGCCGACGACTGGGACCCGACCTGGCGCGGCCTGCTGCGCGGCACCCTGGTCGCGGCCGTGGTGGGCGGCGGGACGCTGGTGTCGGTGGTGACCTTCACGGCGGTCACCCTGCTGGTGGGCCAGCCGTTCTACGAGGCGCTGGCCGCCAAGGTGGACGAGACCGAGGGCGGTGCCCCGGCCGCGCCCGACGTGCCGCTCTGGCGGGAGCTGCTGATCTCGGCCCGGGACAGCCTGACCGTCCTGCTCCGGGTGATCGCCTGCGGACTGGTGCTGTTCGCACTCGGGTTCATCCCGGTGGTCGGTCAGACCGTGGTGCCGGCGCTCGGGTTCTGCGTCTCCGGGTACTTCCTGGTGGCCGAACTCTCCGCGGTGGCCCTGCAGCGCCGGGGTGTGCCGCAGAAGGAGCGGCTGCGGATGCTGCGCCGCCGGCTGGGCCTGCCGCTGGGCTTCGGGGTGCCGCTGGTGCTGCTGTTCCTGGTGCCGTTGGTGACCGTGCTGGCGATGCCCGGCGCGGTGGCCGGGGCGACCCTGCTGGCCCGCGAACTGGTGCCGGTGGAGGACGAGGGCGCCGACGACACGGACCCGGACGACGCCGACGAGGCCGGCGACCGGCCGCAGTGGACCGGCGAGGCCCCCGGTGCCGACCGTGCCCAGTACGCGGTCCACCCGCCCGCCCACCAGGCGTACCCGGACCCCTCGGCGGCCCAGGCGTACCCGGACCCCCTCGCGGTCCACCCGGGTCACCTGCCGGTCAACCAGGCCCGGCCCTCAGCTAATTCGGACAATATGAAGAATTGCGGCTGGAACGGCTGATTTGACACCATGTCAGCCGGTACCGCATAAATGCCCTCATGAGTGCACCGGCCGGCACCACCGCCCAGACCGTCCCCGACCTCGGTGACCCGGAGTTCTGGAGGCTCCCGGCCTCCGCCCGGGCGGAGGCGTTCGCCGCACTGCGCCGGCTGGAGGCGCCGGTCCGCTTCACCGACCGCGCCTCCGGCCGGCCGTTCCACGCCCTGGTGCGCCACGCCCACGTGGTGGAGGCCAGCCGCAACCCGGCCGTGTTCCTGAGCGGCCCGGGGGTCACCACCCCCGAGCCCGCCCGCTGGGTCCGGACGGTCTTCGGTGACTCCATGGTCAACCTGGACGACCCCCGGCACGCCGACCTCCGCCGGATCGTCTCCCGGGCCTTCACCCCGCGGCTGATCTCCCGGGTGGAGGAGGACATCCGCGCGGTCGCCGCCCGGATCGTGGACGAGGTGGAGGCCGGCCGTCCCGCGGACTTCGTGACGGCCGTCGCCGCCGAACTCCCGTACCGGGTCATCTGCAACATGATGGGCATCCCCGAGCGGCAGCGGCGGCGGATCCTGGAGCTGGTCAACCACGCCTCGGAGAACACGGGGGTGGCCCGCGGCCGGATCCGGGTGCCGGGCCGCGGCCTGCGCGCCCTCGCCCGGATGCAGGCGGTGATCGCCGCGCTCGGCCGGGAGCGCCGCCGCCGGCCCACCGAGGACCTGATCTCCGCCCTGGTCACCGCCGACGTGGACGGCCGGCACCTCAACTCCCGGGAGCTGGGCGCCTTCTTCTCGCTGCTCCTGGTCGCCGGCGTGGAGACCACCCGCAACGCGCTGGCCCACGGACTGCACCTGCTCACCGTCCACCCCGAGCAGCGCGCGCTGCTCACCGCGGACCTGGACGGGCGCCTCGGCGGCGCGGTGGAGGAGATCGTCCGCCACGCCACGCCGATCATCCAGTTCCGCCGCACCCTGGCCACCGACCACGACCTGGACGGCACCCGGCTCGCCGCCGGCGACAAGGTGGTGCTGTTCTTCGGCTCGGCCAACCGTGACGAGGCCGTCTTCGCCGACCCGGACGCCTTCGACATCACCCGCTCACCCAACCCGCACCTCGGCTTCGGCGGCGGCGGGCCGCACTTCTGCCTGGGCGCGTACCTGGCCCGCCAGGAGATGAAGGTGCTTCTCCACGAGCTGCTCACCCGGCTGCCCGGGATCCGCACGGTCGGCGAGCCGGAGCCGGTCCCGTCCAGCTTCGACAACCGGGTCCGCTCGCTGCGCTTCACCTACTGACCCCGCCGCTCACCTGCCGTCACCACGGGCCGGCCGACCGGCCGTCGGCGCCCGCGCCAGGGGCGGATCGTCCGGTTCGGGCGGCCGCCGTTGTCCGTTCCGGCAGGCGCCCGCCGCCCGGCCCGCGCCCTACCGTTCCGGGACCAGCGCGAGGAGAGGCGGCCAGGTCCCATGCCCGAGTTCACCACCAAGTGGCTGATCCACGACTACCGCGAGGAGGACCTCGCCGCCGTCGTCCACCTGATCGACAGCACGGCCGAACTGGGCCAGGAGTCGGTGTTCTCGCTCGCCGAGTGCATCACCGCGCTGACCTCCCGGCAGCCCGCCGTGGTCGCGGTCAGCCAGGGCGCCCCGATCGGCGCCGCCCTGGCCCACCTGGCCGGGGACCGCGCCTGGGTGATGCGGATCGCCATCGCCCCCGCCTGGCGCGGCCAGGGCCTGGCGAGTGCCCTGCTGCGGGAGCTGGAACGCCGGCTGGTCGCCGAGCGGGTACGCCGGATCGCGTACGTGCTGCCCGAGGAGGAGCTGCTCGGCGAGGGCCTGCGCAACGCCGGGTACGCCCGCCGCCCGGCGGTGGCCTACTTCGAGAAGACCGAGCCGGTGGCCGGCCCCGGCGCCAACCTGCTGGAGGAGCTCGGCGGCCGGCTGCCGCCCGGCGACCTCTGGGAGAAGGTGGCCGGGATGGAGGCGGAGAAGTCCCTGATCGAGCGCCGGGTGGTGCTGCCGCTGGCCGAACCGGAGCGGGCCGCCCGGCACGGGGTCCGCCCGCCGCGCGCCATCGCCCTGTTCGGTCCGCCCGGCACCGGCAAGACCACCTTCGCCCGGGCGGTGGCCTCCCGGCTCGGCTGGCCGTTCGTGGAGCTGCTGCCCTCCCGGCTCGCCGACGAGGGCAACCTGGCGGCCGCACTGCGCACCGCGTTCACCCGGATCGCCCGGCTGGAGCGGGTGCTGGTCTTCATCGACGAGGTGGAGGAGATCGCCCCGACCCGTACCGAGGGCGTGCTCGGCGGCCTGCACGGGGTGACCAACGAGCTGCTCAAGCTGATCCCGGGCTTCCGGGAGGGCGAGGAGCGGCTGCTGGTCTGCGCGACCAACTCGATCCGTTCGCTGGACCCGGCCTTCCTGCGCCCCGGCCGGTTCGACTACCTGATCCCGATCGGCACCCCGGACCCGGCCGCCCGGACCGCCATCTGGTCCCGGTACGCCGCCGGCCGGCACGACGTGGACCTCGCGGCACTGGTCGCCGCCAGCGAGCTGTTCACCCCCGCCGACATCGAGCACGCCGCCCGGATCGCCGCCCAGACGGCCTTCGAACGGGACCTCGCCGACGCCGCCCGGGACCTCGCCGACGCCGCCCGGGACCTCGCCGGCGCCCGCCGGGGCGGCGCCGGCCGTCCGGCCCCGGACACGGCGGGGGCGACCACGGAGGACTACCTCGCCGCGATCGCCCAGTGCCGTCCGACGGTGACCCCCGCGATGATCGAGGAGTTCACCGCCGACATCGGCTCGCACGCACGCGTGTGACCCCCGGCCCGGGCACCCGCCCGTACCGGGGCCGCGGCCTCAGGGCCCGCGGCCTCAGGACGGGTGGGCGCCCACCGCGTCCCGGATCTGGGCGCCGAGCTCGCTGTTGGCCCGGGCGCAGTTGGCACAGCAGAAGAAGCTGCCCGCGACCTCCACCCCGTGTCCGACGATCCTGACCTGGCACTGCTCGCAGCGCGGGGCCAGCTTCTCCATCGCGCACTCGAAGCTGTCGAAGGTGTAGGTGTCCCCGGTGATCGTCCTGATCTCGAAGGACAGCCAGTAGTCGTTCTTGCACACCACGCAGACCGCCATGGCACGAGACTCCTCTCTCGAAGGGGGTGGCCGGACCTCTCCACTGTTCGCCGCTACCCGGCGGTCGGCAATCGGCGGCGGTCCGAACGGCTCGGGGCGCCCCCGCGAACGGATCCGCCAACGGATAATGGAGGGGTGCCCTGGACGAGGAGGCCGCCATGATCGTCCGCATCTGGGAGGCGCACGTCGCGCCCCGACGGGCCGAGGAGTTCTGTGCCTACCTCGCCGCCAGCGTGCAGAAGGAGTTCGCCGACTGCGAGGGCTTCCTCGGCGTCGAGATGCTGGGGGCCGTCTCCGAGGAGGACCACCGGGTGCTGCTGATCACCCGCTGGGTGGACGAGGACGCGCTGCGCCGTTACGCCGGGCCGATGTGGCGGATCCGGCCGGTGTGGGCCGAGGGCGAGCTCAACTACCTGGAGCACCCGCCCACCGTGGCCCACTACCGCCCGCTGCTGGACCACGCGCAACCCGGCCGCGCCAAGGCGAACTGATCACACGTCAGTCACCTGCTGTCCGCCTGCGGGGCGGGTGGTGCGCATAGAATCCGATCCCATGACGCAGGAGGGGCGGGGGAACCCCGGGGCCGGGCCGCCGGGCGGCCACTACATCGTCTGCGGGGGCAACTCGGTCGCCCACCGGCTGATCCAGGAGCTCGTCGAGCAGTACGAGGTCGCCGTGGTCGCCGTGGTGCCGGACCGCGGCCGGGACCACGCGCCGCGGATCGACCGGCTGCCCGGGGTGACGGTGGTGGAGTCGGCCGCGGTCACCGAGGAGGCGCTGCGCGCCGCCGGGATCGGCACCGCGCGCGGGATCGCCCTGATGGACGGCACCGACCACGAGAACATCCACGCCGCGCTCGCCGCCCAGGGGCTCCACCCCGGCGTCCGGATCGCGCTGCGGATCTTCAACCAGCGGCTCGGCGAGCACATCGAGCAGCTGCTGCCCAACTGCGCCGCCCTCTCCGGCTCCGCCACGGCCGCCCCGGCCTTCGCCAACGGCGCCCTCGGCCGGCCGCAGTCGGTCAGGGTCGGCGACCGCTACCTGTACGTGGCGTACGACGGGGACATCCGCGACAACCAGGTCTGCCTGGTCGCCGACCGGATCGACCGGCAGGACCTCACCCGGCTCCGGCTGCTCCCGGACACCGGCGGGCGGGCCGCCGAGTTCATCGCGCTGGCCCGCCGGTTCGGCTCGGACGGCCCGATCGAGCTCGGCCGCGGCCCCGAGCCCCCGGCCGAGGACCGCGGCGGGGTGGCCGCCCTGCAGGCCCTCACCAGCGAGCCCCCGCTGCCCATCCCGCTGCACAAGCGCCTGCGCTGGTGGCTGCAGGACACCCTGCGGTACTTCACCAGCGCCCGGCTGCGGCTGGTGCTGGCCACGGCGCTGGTGGCCGTGCTGCTGGGCGCCGCGGTGATCTGGCGGTCCAACGGCAGCATCGGCTGGACGCTGTACCTGACCCTGCTGGACGTGGCCGGCGCGGCCCAGCCCGACCTGCCCGGCCAGGACACCCCGGGCGACGCGCTGACCCGGGCCGCCCAGGTACTGATCACCTTCTGCGGCATCACCTTCGTCCCGGTGGCGACCGCCATCGTGGTGGACCTGCTCGCCACCGGCCGGCGCGGGCTGCCGCGCGGCCCGGGCGCCCGGACCCGGGACCACGTGGTGGTGGTCGGCCTCGGGAACGTGGGCTCCCGGGTGGCCGCGCTGGTCCACGAGACCGGGGTGCCGGTGGTCTGCATCGAGCGCGATCCGCAGGCCCGCGGCATCGCGGCGGCCCGCGCGCTCGGCCTGCCCGTCCTGGTCGGCGACGCCCCGCTGGCGAGCCAGCTGCGGCTGGCCCGGGTCCGGCACAGCCGGGCGGTGGTGGCGGTCACCAGCGACGACGCCGCCAACCTGGAGGCGGCCTTGGAGGCCCGCGCGGTACGGCCCGAGGTCCGCATCGTGGTGCGGCTGTTCGACGACGACTTCGCCCACCACGTGTACGCCACCCTGGGCAACGTGGCCTCGCGGTCGGTGTCGTACCTCTCCGCGCCCGGGTTCGCGGCGGCGCTGATGGGCCGGGAGGTGCTGGGGACGCTGTCCGTCTACCGGCACGTCCTGCTGATCGCCGAGCTGGCCGCGGACGAGGGGTCCGGGCTGCTGGGGCGGAGCCTGCACGAGGTGGAGGCGCCGGGCGGGGTGCGGGTGATCGCGGTCCGGCTGGCCCGGCGGCCCGAGGACCACCAGTGGAACTACGCCGACCGGGCCCGCCGCCTGGTGGCCGGGGACCGGGTGGTGGTGGCGGCCACCCGGGCGGGGCTGGCCCGGCTCAGCTCCCCGGCCGGCGTCCCGGAGGATCTCCAGGAGCAGGACGTCCAGGAGCAGGAGAACCAGGTCCCCGAGCCGCGGCAGCCGGCGGGCGAACCCCGTCCGACCGCCGAACCCTGAGGCGGCCCGGCCCGTTGACGCCGAGGGCCGAGGGGACGCCGAGGGGCCGCCGACCGGGTGCGGCCGGCGGCCCCTCGGGCGCGGTGCTCAGCGGTGGGTGAACCCGGCCGGGCGCTTCTCGGCGAAGGCGGCCATGCCCTCCTTCTGGTCCGCGGTGGCGAAGGCCGCGTGGAAGAGCCGGCGCTCGAACCGGACGCCCTCGGCGAGGGTGGTCTCGAAGGCGCGGTTGACGCTCTCCTTCATCATCACCGAGGCCGGGGCCGACATCGCCGCCACCGTCTCGGCGGTGGCCATGGCCTCCGCCAGCAGGTCGGCGGCCGGGACGATCCGCGAGACCAGGCCGGCCCGCTCGGCCTCCTCGGCGTCCATCATCCGGCCGGTCAGGCACAGGTCCATCGCCTTGGCCTTGCCGACGGCCCGGGTGAGCCGCTGGGAGCCGCCGATGCCGGGGATGACGCCCAGCTTGATCTCCGGCTGGCCGAACTTCGCGGTGTCCGCGGCGATCAGGATGTCGCAGAGCATGGCGAGCTCGCAGCCGCCGCCCAGCGCGTAGCCGGCCACCGCCGCCACCACCGGCTTGCGCAGCCGGCCCAGCTCGTCCCACGGGCCCAGCCAGTCGTCCAGGTACACCTCGGGGAAGCTGTTGTCCTGCATCTCCTTGATGTCGGCGCCGGCGGCGAACGCCTTCTCCGAGCCGGTGATGACGAGACAGCCGATCTCCGGGTCGCGGTCGAACGCCTTGGCGGCGTCGACGACCTCGGTCATGAGCCGGTTGTTCAGCGCGTTGAGCGCCTTCGGGCGGTTGAGGGTGATCAGCCCGACCCGGCCCTTGCGGTCGACCAGGATCGTCTCGTACTCGGTCATCGTCGTGGACTCCCTTGTCCTGCTCTGCGGCACACTGACGGTGCCTACGATCTCGGACCGACCCGGCTTCGCGCCAGTCTCGACAGGCGAGACGATGGTCACCCGCGTCCCGGGCCGGTCCACGGGGTCGAGCCCCAGGTCAGCCCAGCCGCAGGTCGCCGTCGGCCGGGGGCGCGAAGAAGCGCTCCACGTCCGCCTCGGTGACCTCCGGGAGGGTGGCGGGGGACCAGCGGGGGTCGCGGTCCTTGTCGACCACCTGGGCCCGGATGCCCTCCACCAGGTCGTGGTGGGCCAGGGCGGCGCAGGAGACCCGGTACTCCTGCTCCAGGGTGCGGGCCAGCGAGGTCTCCGTACGGGCCCGGCGCAGGGCGGCCAGGGTGACCTTGAGCATGGTCGGGGACTTGGCGGCGATCTGCTCGGCCGCCTCCTTGGCCTCGGGGACGCCGGAGGAGAGCAGCCGTTCGACGATCTCCTCCACGGTGTCCGCCGCGTAGCAGGCGTCGATCCACTCGCGCTCCGCGGCCAGGTCGGAGGCCGGGGCCGGCTCGGCGAAGGCGGCCAGGACCTCCGCGGCGGGGCGCTCGGCCAGGGCGGCGGTGAGCGCGGGCAGCGCGGAGGAGGGTACGTAGTGGTCGGCGAAGCCGCAGACCAGGGCGTCCCCGGCGGTCATCGGGGCGGCGGTGAGGGCCAGGTGGGTGCCCAGCTCGCCGGGGGCGTGGGCGAGCAGGTGGCTGCCGCCGACGTCCGGCACCAGGCCGATCCGGGTCTCCGGCATGGCCACCGCCGAACGCTCGGTCACCACCCGCACGCTCCCGTGGGCGGAGAGGCCGACGCCGCCGCCCATGGTGATGCCGTCCATCACGGCGACGTACGGCTTGGGGTAGCGCGAGATCAGCTCGTTGAGCCGGTACTCGTCGCGGAAGAAGGCCCGGTAGCCGGCCCCGCCCCGCTTGGCGTCGTCGTGCATGGCCCGGATGTCGGCGCCCGCGCACAGCCCGCGGTCGCCGGCGCCGGTGAGGACCACGGTGGCCACCGCGTCGTCGCAGGCCCACGCGTCCAGGGCGGCGCGGACGTCCAGCAGCATCGCGTGGGTGAGCGAGTTGAGGGCCCGCGGGCGGTCGAGGAGGATCCGGCCGGCCCGGCCGTCCCGCTGGGTCTGAACGCTCATCCGACTTCTCCCGTTCGTCAGGGTCGTGCCGGTGCACACGATACGGGCGCGCCGGTGCGCCTCGGCTTGACGGGTGCACCGGAGGGGGCGCGGGGGAGGTGCCCCCCACACGCCCCCTCAGGTTGCCCTGTCGCTACGGGACGATGCGGCCGGTGACCTCGCCGAAGCCGATCCGGGTGCCGTCGGGGCCCGGGGCGGTGGCGGTGATGGTGACCTCGTCGTCGTTCTCCAGGAAGGTCCTGGTGGTGCCGTCCGCGAGCTTCACCGGGTTCTCGCCGTTCCACGTGAGCTCGATCAGGGCGCCGCGGGTCTCCACCTCGGGGCCGCTGACCGTGCCGGAGGCGTACAGGTCGCCGGTGCGCAGGCTCGCGCCGTTGACGGTCATGTGCGCCAGCTGCTGGGCGGCGGTCCAGTACATGGTGGCGAACGGCGGCCGGGAGACCGGCTGGCCGTTCAGCGAGACCTCCATCGCGATGTCCAGGCCCCAGGGCTCGCCGTCCCGGTCGTCCAGGTAGGGCAGCGGCTCGACGTCCCGGGCCGGCGGGACGACCCGGGCGTGCTCCAGGGCGTCCAGCGGGACCACCCAGGGGGAGACGGAGGTGGCGAAGGACTTGCCGAGGAACGGGCCGAGCGGCACGTACTCCCAGGCCTGGATGTCACGCGCGGACCAGTCGTTGAGCAGCAGCACGCCGAACACGTGCTCGCGGAAGCCGTCCAGCCCCACCCGGGTGCCCAGCCCGGTCGGGGTGCCGACCACGAAGCCGATCTCGGCCTCGATGTCCAGGCGGCGGGACGGGCCGAAGGAGGGCAGCGGGTCGGCCGGCGCCTTGCGCTGGCCGTGCGGGCGGACCACCGGCGTGCCGGAGACCACCACCGTGCCGGCCCGGCCGTGGTAGCCGATCGGCAGGTGCTTCCAGTTGGGGGTGAGCGGCTCGCTGCCGGGGCGGAAGATCCGGCCCAGGTTGGAGGCGTGGTGCTCGGAGGCGTAGAAGTCGACGTAGTCGGCGACCTCGAAGGGCAGGTGCAGCTCGACCGCGGCCAGCTCCACCAGGTGCGGGGCGACGGCCGGGCGGTGGGCCTCGTCGGTGAGCCACTCGGTGAGCGCGGCCCGGACCGCCGTCCAGGTCGGCCGGCCGGCCGCCATCAGCGGGTTGAGCGAGTCGGCGTCCAGCAGCACGGAGGGTGTGCCCACCGCGCGGGCGGCCGCACCGGCGTCCAGCACGAACTCGCCGATCCGGACGCCGATCCGCCGCCGGCCGGGCTGGTCGGGGGCGGTGAACACGCCGTACGGCAGGTTGTGGACGCCGAACGGCGAGTCCTGCGGGATGGCGAGCCAGGTCAACGGTCCTCCAGCGGTGGGGTGAGCAGGCCGAGGTCGGCCAGGTCGGCGAGCGGTTCGGCGATCGAGCAGGTGCCGAAGGAGGTGAAGAACCGCCGGATGTAGCCGACCTGGTGGTCCGCCAGCTCGCCGACGGCGCCGGCCAGCACCGTGCCGGAGCGCTCCTCCAGCACGTCGGCGGCCACCTTGCGGTCGCCGGCCAGCGAGGCCAGCAGCACGTTGAGGAAGCCGTGGTGCTCGAACCCGGTGACCGGGTCGGTGTGCCGGACCGCGTGGTGCAGGCCGGCGGTGCACTTGTACGGCACGCCGCGCTCGGCGCAGCCGGACAGGAAGGCGGCCAGCTCCGCGGTGTCCGGGAACGCCTCGGCGGTCAGCCCGCCGGTGCGGTACTTGGCCCGGTACGGGGTGCCGGCCAGGGCGTCCAGGGACGCCTGGAGGCCGGCGCCGCGCGGCAGTTCGACCGCCGCGGTCATCCCGTGCGGGAGGTGCCGGTCGAGCGCCGCGACGGCGCCCGGGACGTCGGTGGCGGCGAGCTCGACGGTCACCACGTCCAGGCCCTCGGCCGCGCTCAGCGCCGGGGCGAGCTGGGCGCTGCCACCCGGCAGCACCAGCCCGACCGGCAGCGGCCCGTCGGGCAGGTCGCGGAGTTCGCCCAGCCGGCCCGCTCCGATCAGGAACGGGCCGACCGCGGTGGCGTACCAGGCGGCGCGGTGGGCCCGGTGGGCCGGCACCGCCTCGGCCGTCGGCAGGTCTCCCGGTGGGAAGACGGCCGCGTCGTCGAACAGGCCCTTGAACAGGGCGGGGACGGTCATCGGGCCGGTCCCCGCCCGCCGGACCAGGACCAGGCGTAGTTCGCGTCCTCGCTGGCGGTGGCGGCCTCGCCGAGCTCCAGCGGGCGGAAGGTGTCCACCATCACCGCCAGCTCGTCGAAGAACTCCGCGCCGATCGAGCGCTCGTACGCGCCCGGCTGCGGGCCGTGGGTGTGCCCGCCGGGGTGCAGCGAGATCGAGCCCTGGCCGATGCCGGAGCCCTTGCGGGCCTCGTAGTCGCCCCCGCAGTAGAACATGACCTCGTCGCTGTCCACGTTGGAGTGGTAGTACGGCACCGGGATCGACAGCGGGTGGTAGTCGACCTTGCGGGGCACGAAGTTGCAGATCACGAAGTTGTTGCCCTCGAAGACCTGGTGCACCGGCGGCGGCTGGTGGATCCGCCCGGTGATCGGCTCGAAGTCGCTGATGTTGAACGCGTACGGGTACAGGCAGCCGTCCCAGCCGACCACGTCGAACGGGTGGTGCGGCACGGTGTACCGGGTGCCCACCACGCCCTGCGGGCCGCGGTGCTTGACCAGGATGTCCACGTCGGTGCCGTCCACCACCAGCGGCCCGACCGGCCCGCGCAGGTCCCGCTCGCAGTACGGCGCGTGCTCCAGCAGCTGGCCGAACCGCGACAGGTACCGCTTGGGCGGGGTGATGTGGCTGTTGGCCTCGATGCAGTAGGCGCGCAGCGGCTCGTCCCCGGAGGGCACCCAGCGGTGGGTGGTGGCCCGGGGGATGATCACGTAGTCCCCCTGGCCGACCACCAGCGAACCGAACACGGTCTCGACGGTGGCCGCGCCGGACTCCACGTACACGCACTCGTCGCCGAGCCCGTTGCGGTACAGCTCGCTCGGGGCCCCGGCGACGGCGTACGAGATGCGCACGTCCGCGTTGCCGAGCACCAGGCGGCGCCCGGTGACCACGTCGGTGTCCTTCCACTCCTCGCCCTCGGAGAGGGTGTGCAGCTTCAGGTGGCGGGGGATCAGCGGGAGGTTGGGCGTGGTGGTGAGGTCCGGCAGCTCCCACGGACGGGCGTCCACGATCGCCGACGGGATGCCCCGGTGGTAGAGCAGCGAGGAGTCCGAGAAGAAGCCCTCCTCGCCCATCAACTCCTCGTAGTACAGCCCCCCTTCGGGGTTGCGGTGCTGGGTGTGCCGCTTGGGCGGGATGTCGCCCAGCTGCCGGTAGTGCGCCATGGTGTCCCGGTCCCTTCCGGCTCAGAGGTTGCCGCGACGGTCCTGCTCGCGCTCGATGGCCTCGAACAGCGCCTTGAAGTTCCCCTTGCCGAAGCCCAGCGAACCGTGCCGCTCGATGAACTCGTAGAACACGGTCGGGCGGTCGCCGATCGGCTTGGTGAAGATCTGCAGCAGGTAGCCGTCCTCATCACGATCGACCAGGATGCCGCGCTTCTTGAGCTCCTCGATCGGCACCCGGACCTTGCCGATGCGCTCGCGCAGCTCGGGGTCGTCGTAGTACGAGTCCGGGGTGTTGAGGAACTCCACGCCGCGGGCGCGCAGGATGTCCACCGTGGTGAGGATGTCGTTGGTGGCCAGCGCCATGTGCTGGCAGCCGGGGCCGGTGTAGAACTCCAGGTACTCGTCGATCTGCGACTTCTTCTTGGCGATCGCCGGCTCGTTGAGCGGGAACTTCACCCGGTGGTTGCCGCTGGCGACGACCTTGGACATCAGGGCGGAGTACTCGGTGGCGATGTCGTCGCCGACGAACTCGGCCATGTTCACGAAGCCCATGACCCGGTTGTAGAACGAGACCCACTCGTCCATCCGGCCCAGCTCGACGTTGCCGACCGCGTGGTCCAGCGCCTGGAAGAGGCGCTTCGGGGCACCCTCGGGGCGGACCACCTTGGACTCGGCGGCCACGTAGCCCGGCAGGTAGGGGCCGTGGTAGCGGGAGCGGTCGATCAGGGTGTGCCGGGTCTCGCCGTAGGTGGCGATGGCGGCGCGGCGGACGGTGCCGTGCTCGTCGGAGACGTCGTTCGGCTCCTCCAGCACGGTGGCGCCCTGGGTGCGGGCGTGCTCGATGCACCGGTCCACGTCCGGGACCTCCAGCGCCAGGTCGACCACGCCGTCGCCGTGGCGGCGGTGGTGGTCGAGCAGCGGGCTGTCCGGCAGCACACCGCCCTTGATCACGAAGCGGCAGGAGCCGGAGCGCAGCACGAAGGACTTGCGGTCCCGGCGGCCGGTCTCCGGGCCGGAGTAGGCGACCAGCTCCATGCCGAAGACGGCCTGGTAGAACTGCGCCGTCTGGGTGGCGTTGCCGACGACGAAGACCACCGCGTCCTGGGCGTTGACCGGGAACGGGTCGGTCGACGCGTCGTGCTCGACCAGGCCCACGAGGGTGCGGAGCTGCTCGGCGTCGAGGCCGGCCTCCAGCTCGTCGGGGGTGAGTTCAACGGCGTTGGCGGTCATCGGTGCTTTCCTCCACGTCGAGGTCGGTTGCGCAGAGCTTGCTCCTGCTCGGATCGATGGGCAACAGGTCGGCCGTCGACTGATCAATGTGTACAAGGTGAGCAGCGGGCGGCCGGTTCCACTGTTCAGATTGCCCAGTCACGGGGCGGATGCGCCGCGCGGGGTGTCCCGCCGGCCGCCGAGGTGGGGGGCGGGGTCACGTCCGGGGCGGCTCCTGGCCCAGGTGGCGGGTGAACCAGAGCGCCGCCAGGTCGGCGACCGCCTCCAGGGCGCCCGGCTCCTCGAACAGGTGGGTGGCGCCCGGGACGATCTGCAGCCCGCTCTCGCAGCGCAGCCGGGACCGGGCGTCCCGGTTGAGGTCCAGCACGTCCGGGTCCGCGCCGCCGACGATCAGCAGCGTCGGCGCGGCGACCTCCGCCAGCCGCGGCCCCGCCAGGTCCGGCCGCCCGCCCCGGGAGACGATCGCGCCCGGCTCCGTCCCCGGCTCGGTGGCCGCCCACAGCGCCGCCGCCGCGCCGGTACTGGCCCCGAAGTACCCCAGCGGCAGTCCGCCCTTGCCCTCCGGCTCCTCGCGCACCAGCCGGGTCGCCTCGGCCAGCCGCCCGCCCAGCAGACCGGTGTCGAACACCTTCCGCCGGTCCGGCGCCTCCTCCTCGGTCAGCAGGTCGAACAGCAGCGTGGCCAGCCCCGCCGCGTTCAGCCGCTCCGCCACGTACCGGTTGCGCGGGCTGTGCCGGCTGCTGCCGCTGCCGTGCGCGAACAGCACCAGCCCGGTGGCGTCCTGGGGGACCGTCAGATCGCCGGTCAGCCGGACCGGGCCGACCTGCAGCGCCAGCTCCCGGTGCGCCGAGGCGGCCGACCGGTGCTCGGTCCGGGCCGCCGCCTCGTCCAGGCGGGCGACCACCTCGGCGTCCTCGGTCTGCGAGAAGTCCGCGTAGAACTCGCCGATCGCCCAGAACCGCGACGGCGTCTGGGGGCAGACCAGCTCGTCCACCTCCGTGCCCAGCCGGGCCGCCCAGTCCGCCGGCGCCACCGGCACCGCCAGCACCACCCGGCTCGCCCCGCGCTCCCGGACGATCCGGCACGCCGCCAGCGCGGTCGACCCGGTCGCCACCCCGTCGTCCACCACGACCACCGTCCGCCCCCGCAGGTCCACCGCCGGCCGGCCCCGCCGGTACCGGGTCGCCCGGCGCTCCAGCTCCGCCCGCTCGCGCTTCTCCACGGCGGCCAGCTGCTTCTCGGTCACCCCGGTGCTGCGGAAGATCTGCTCGTTGATCACCCGGGTGCCGCCCTCGCCGATCGCCCCCATCCCCAGCTCCGGCTGGTACGGCACCCCCAGCTTGCGGATCACGCAGATGTCCAGCGGCGCCCCCAGGGCCCGCGCCACCTCCGCCGCCACCGGGACCCCGCCCCGCGGCAGCGCCACCACCACCGGATCCGCGGCGCGCAGGTGAGCCACCTCCGCCGCGAGTCGCCGTCCGGCGTCGATTCGGTCGGTGAAGTACATCGCACACCCACCTCTCCCCACCCACCGTACGCCGCACCGCGACCTGCCCCCAGGCGGTCCCGCGCACCACCCCGTCCCGGGGGGCGTGCGGCCGGGACGCCGGGATCGGGACGGTGGAGGCACAAGCGTTCCGCCGGAGACCGAAGGAGCCCCCACCGGGACCACCACCGCCACCACGACCCACGGCCTGCACACCACCGGCGAGCCGGTCAGCTCCTGGACCGTGGCCACCGCCCTCCCCGTCGAGTACGAGGTCCGCTTCACCCCCCGCCTGCTCGACCCCGCCAACCCCGCCCTCGCCGAGGCCGGCTCCCCCGTCCCCGGCCGCCGCCTCCTCCTCGTCGAGTCCACCGTGCACGAGCTGTACGGCGATCGCGTCCGCGGCTACCTCCGCGCCCGCGGCGTCGACCACCGGATCCACGTGCTGCCCGCCCACGAACGGCTGAAGACCATGGAGTCGGTGTTCGACGTGGTCGCCGCGATGGACCGCTTCGGCGTCTCCCGCCGCGGCGAGCCGGTGGTCGCCGTCGGCGGCGGGGTGCTGACCGACGTGGTGGGCCTGGCGTGCAGCCTGTACCGCCGCTCCACCCCGTTCGTCCGCGTCCCGACGACGCTGATCGGTCTGGTCGACGCCGGTGCCCCGCCCTCTCGGGGCTGCGGCTCCAGGTGGACGCGGCCCGCAGCGCGCTCGCGGACGGCTCGGTGGCCGCTCCCGTGCTGGCCGCGGCCTCGGAGGGGATCGGCGGGGCGATCACCGAGCTGCGCCGGATCACCGACGGGCTGGCTCCGGCAGCGCTGGGCAGCGAGGGGCTGGGGCGGGCGCTGCGCCAGCTGGCCGAGGGGACCCGCAGCTCACGGCCCTGGCGGGAAAGAACTCTTGACGGATGGTTGACCCGAGGCCAATCATCATGAGCGCGTCAATGAATTCCCGACGACGCCGCCCTCCCCAAGGGCGGCGCTTCCGTGTTCCGTTCTGCCCCACCAGAATCTGGAGCCTCCATTGTCCGAGCATGCCCTTCGGCGTGCCGTGCGGCGATCCCGCGCGCGCCGATCCGCTCCGCTCCTCGCGGCGATAGCCGTCGCCACCGCCGCCGCCCTGGTGGCGCCCGCCACCGCCGGCGCCCAGCCCGCCCCTGCCGCCGCCCCTGCGGCCTCCACCGCCGCCCCGGACATCCCGGTGGCCAACGTCAAGGCGCACCTGGCCCAGCTGCAGTCCATCGCCACCGCCAACGGCGGCAACCGGGCGCACGGCCGGGCCGGCTACAAGGCCTCGATCGACTACGTGAAGGCCAAGCTGGACGCCGCCGGGTTCACCACCTCGCTGAAGACCTTCAGCTACAACGGCTCCACCGGCTACAACCTGATCGCCGACTGGCCGGGCGGCGACGCCACCCACGTGATCATGGCCGGCTCGCACCTGGACTCGGTCACCGGCGGCCCCGGCATCAACGACAACGGCTCCGGCTCGGCCGGCATCCTGGAGGTGGCGCTGGCCGTCTCACGGGCCGGCCTGCAGCCCACCAAGCACCTGCGGTTCGGCTGGTGGGGCGCCGAGGAGTACGGCATGGTCGGCTCCAAGAACTACGTCAACAGCCTGTCCGCCGCCGACCGTTCGAGCATCGAGGCGTACCTCAACTTCGACATGATCGGCTCGCCGAACCCCGGCTACTTCGTCTACGACGACGACACCAAGCTGGACAACCTGTTCAAGGACTACTTCTCCGGCCTGGGCGTGGCCACCGAGCCCGAGACCGAGGGCGACGGCCGGTCCGACCACGCGCCGTTCAAGAACGCGGGCATCCCGGTCGGCGGCCTGTTCAGCGGCGCCGACTACACCAAGACCAGTGCTCAGGCGGCGAAGTGGGGCGGTACGGCCGGTCAGGCCTTCGACCGCTGCTACCACTCCTCCTGCGACACCTCGGCGAACATCAACGACACCGCCCTGGACCGGATGAGCGACGCCATCGCGCACGCGATCTGGACCCTCGGCACCGAGACCGCCCCGCCGCCCGGCAAGGTCTTCGAGAACACCGCCGACGTGAACATCCCGGACCGCGGCGCGGCCGTGGAGTCCCCGATCACCGTCAGCGGCGTCACCGGGAACGCCCCCGCCACCCTCCAGGTCGGCGTGGACGTCAAGCACACCTGGCGCGGGGACCTGGTGATCGACCTGGTCGCCCCGGACGGCAGCACCTACCGGCTGAAGAACTCCAGCTCGGGCGACTCGGCCGACAACGTCATCACCACGTACTCCGTGAACGCCTCCAACGAGGTCGCGAACGGCACCTGGAAGCTCCGGGTCCAGGACGTGGCGAGCGCCGACACCGGCTACATCGACAGCTGGAAACTGACTTTCTGACAGGTGTCCTCGGGGGGTGCCCGGTTCGCCGGGCACCCCCTCAGGGCTGTTCCGCCGCCTTACGGCTGCATCTCGTACGCGCCGGCCAGCGACTCGACCGTCGCCCAGACCCGGCCCGCGCGCTCGGCGTCGGCCACCGGGCGGCGGACGTGCGCCAGCGCCCAGGCGGCCTGGCTCTCGCTGGTGGACGCCTTGCCGTGCAGCTCGGTGGCGTGCGCGGAGAAGTCCCGGACCAGGGCGTCGAAGACCTGGTCCAGCACGTCGCCGCCCTCGTCCGACGCGGTCAGGCCGGTCAGCTCGGCCTGCTCCAGCACCAGCTGGCCGTAGACGATCAGCGCGAACAGCTGGCCGATCTCCAGCAGGAAGTCCAGGTCGGCCTGCTGCGCCTCGGTCGGCGCGTCGGTGAGCAGCAGCTTCGCGAAGCCGTCGGCCTGCTCGCGGAACCGGGCCACGTTCGGGATGTGCGCGTGCGCGTCGTACGCGGTGCGCCAGTCGTGGAAGCGGATCGCGCCGAGGCCGCGGGCCGGGCCCTGACGGAACAGGAACTCGTCGTCGGCCGCGTCCAGGCGGGTCGGCACCGGCGCGTACTCGGCCGGGTTGAACAGGTAGTTGGCCATGAACTTGAGGATCAGCGCCAGGTTGACGTGGACCGTGCCCTCCAGCTTCGGCAGGCCGCGGATGTCCTTGGCGGCCTTGTCGAAGTAGGTGTCCGCCTCGAAGCCCTTGGCCGCGATGACGTCCCACATCAGGTCGATGACCTTCTCGCCCTCGGTGGTGACCTTCATCTTGGTCATCGGGTTGAAGAGCAGGTAGCGCCGGTCCTCCGGGGAGGCGGTGCGGAAGTAGTCCACCGCGCGGTCGCTGAACAGCTTCATCGCCACCAGGCGGGCGTAGGCGTCGGTCAGCTCCCGGCGCACGTGCGGGAAGTCGGTGACCTTCTTCCCGTACAGCACCCGGTTGTGGGCGTGGGTGACGGCCTCGTACATCGCGTGCTCGCAGATGCCGACCGAGGCGGTGCACAGGTTGAACTTGCCGACGTTGACGGTGTTCAGCGCGGCGTCGAAGGCGGCCTTGCCGGTGTGCAGCACGTCCTCGGCGCGCACCGGGTAGTCCTCAAGGCGGAACTCGCTGACGTACATCTGCGCGTTCACCACGTTCTTGACCAGGTGGTACGCCTCGTGGCGGCTGTCGGCCGCGAAGAAGACGTAGCCCTCCGGGCCCTCGACGTCCGAGCGGCGGCCGAACACCGAGACCAGGCCGGCCACGTTGCCGTTGCCGATGTAGTACTTGGGGCCGGTGGCGGTGAAGCCGCCCTCGCCGTCCGGGGTGAGGATCATGTCGGTGGAGTAGATGTCGGCGCCGTGGCTGCGCTCGGACAGGCCGAAGGCCATCACGTGGCCCTCGCTCAGCAGCTGCGCGGCCCGCGCGCGGACGGCCTCGTTCTCGCTCTGCCACACCGGGCCGAGGCCCAGGATGGTGACCTGCCAGGTGTACCAGTAGCCCAGGCCGTAGAAGCCGAGGATCTCGTTGAGCTCGGCGATCCGGGCGGTGTCCCAGCGCTTGGAGCCGTCGGCCGAGGCCGGGGTCAGGAACTCCGCGAACAGGCCCTCCTTGGCGGCGAACTCCAGGAAGTCCGCGTACCAGGTGCGGTCGATGTAGGTGTCGATCAGCGCCTTCTTGCCGCGCGACTCGAACCAGTCCACGGTGGCGCGCAGCAGGCGCCGGGTGGGCTCGTCGAACTGCGCGGGGTCGTAGGTGCGCGGGTTGAACAGCATCATGAAGTCCCTGGGTTCGAGGGTCGGTTGGCGAGGCGGTGCAGGGTGGCGAGCACGTCGTCCAGCCAGGCGAGGGTCATCCGCTCGTACTCGATGCCGCCGCGCAGCACCACGTGCTGGAGCTGCTCGCGGGCGTCGAGCGCGGCCGGGTCCGGGAAGTCGCGCCGCTCGCCGGCGAGGTAGCGGGCGAGCAGGGCCGCGTGCTGCTCCCGGTGCCGCTCGACCTCGGAGACCAGCGCGGCCGGGTCGTCGAAGGCCGCCGCCCGGATCTTCACGGCCAGCTCGTGCCGGACGGTCTCCGGTTCCACCGGCTCGCGCAGCCAGGCGGACAGCGCCCGCCGGCCGGGTTCGGCGGCGGAGTAGACCTTCTTGTCGGGCCGGCCGTCCTGGGCGATCAGCTCCACGGCGATCCAGCCGTCCGCCTCCATCCGCCGCAGCACCCGGTAGATCTGCTGGTGGGTGGCGGTCCAGAAGCGGCCGATCGACCGGTCGAAGCGGCGGGCCAGCTCGTACCCTGAGCCGGGCTGCTCCATCAGCGAGACCAGGATCGCGTGCTCCAGTGCCATACCCGCATCCTGCTATGCAACGAGTTGCATAGGCAATGCGGGCGGGCGGCGGTGAGACGCAGCTCACGGGAGCGGGAGTGGGGGAAGAATGGCCGGCGTGATCGATGACGCGCTGCTGCGGCGCTGGCGGATGCACAGCCACTTCGGGGACGCCACCGGGGCGGGCGGCCCGGCCGGGGTGGCCCGGCGGTCGGCCGGACTGCAGGCCCAGGACGCGGCGGCGCTGCGGCGGGCGCTGCTGGTGCGCGGGGTCGACGACCAAGGCGAACCGCAGCGGGCGTACCGGGCCGGGGAGGTGGTCACCGGCTGGCTGATGCGGGGGACCCTGCACCTGGTGCCGGCCGGGGACGTCCGCTGGCTGCTCGGGCTGTTCGGCGAGCGCAACCTGGCGGGCGGGGCCCGGCGCCGCCGCGAGCTCGGGCTGACCGAGGAGGTGCTGGCCGCCGCGGTCGGGCTGCTGCCGGAGCTGCTCGCCGCCGGGCCGCTCGACCGGGCGGAGCTGGTCCGGCTGCTGCGGGCGCGCGGGGTGGCGGTGGACCCGGACGGGCAGGCGCCGGCCCATCTGCTGGGGTACGCGGCGGCCCGAGGACTGCTCTGCCGGGGTGCGGACCTCTCCCCGGGCCGGCCCGGCTACCGTCCGCTGCCCCCGGGCCGGGAGCTCGCCGGGGACGAGGCGCTGGCCGAGCTGGCCCGGTGGCACGCGGGCGCCTTCGGCCCGGTCGGCCCCGAGGACCTCGCGGTCTGGTCGGGCCTCGGCCTGACCGCGGCCCGGCGGGCCTTCGCGGCGGCCGGCCTGGCCGAGGCCGCCCCGGGCCTGTTCACCCTGCCGGGCGCCGAACCCCCGCCACCGGGCCCGCCGCTGGAGCGGCTGCTCGGCCGGTACGACACCTTCCTGCTGGGCTACCGGGACCGCGACCTGATGCTGGAGCGGCGCCACGCGAAGCGGATCAACGCGGGCGGCGGGGTGATCCGTCCGGCGCTGGTCCGGGACGGCCGGATCCTCGGCACCTGGCGGGTGGAGGGCGGCTCGGAGGTCCCCGAGCTGTGGATGTAAGAAAATAATAAGAGACAAACCGCCCGGTAGCGTTATTAACCGGACAGAACGGGTAGTGACCAGGCGCCTGCCATGTCCCGACTGGAGGAGGTGGTCCCGGTGTCGACCCAGCTACCGACTGGGATGGAACACCATCCGGACATCCTGGCACTGCGTGAGCACGCGGAGCGTGCGACGTCGACCACGCTTGGGCAGGGCGTCGAGGCACTCGGCGTCTGCTGCGGCCTGTTCCTGGCGATCTCTCCCTGGGTGGTCGGCTACGCCGGCCTGCTCGGCGTGTTCGGCAGCGGCGTGGTCGTGAGCAACCTGATCCTGGGCCTGGGGTACGCCTGGCTGATGTCGGGCTACGGTGCGTTCGAGCGCACCCACGCCCGCGCGTACGCCTCGCTGGCGATCGGCGTCTGGACGATCCTCGCACCGTGGTTCACCGTGGGCGACGAGGCGATCCGGCGGGTGATCTGGACCAACCTGGTGGTCGGCGGCCTGATGACCTGCGCGGCACTGGCAGCGATCGGGCTCGCCATGTCCGGCACCGGCGGCATGATGCGCCGCCGTGGCGGCGGGTGATCAGCGCGCCCGACGCGGCGGGGCCGGCCCGGATCCCGGGCCGGCCTCCGTGCTGCGGACGGGGCCACGCCGACCCGGATCAGGGCCGGGTCATCCGCAGCACGTCCAGCGCCTCGTCCAACTGCCGCTCCGTCAGCAGCCCCTGGTCCAGGTACCCGCGCTCCAGCACCACCCGCCGGATGGTCTTCCGCTCGGCCAGCGCCTGCTTGGCCACCTTGGCCGCCTCCTCGTAGCCGATGTACCGGTTCAGCGGGGTGACCACCGAGGGGGAGGACTCCGCGTACTCGCGGGCCCGCTCGACGTTCGCGGTGATCCCGTCCACCGTCCGGTCGGCCAGCAGCCGGGCGCTGTTGGCCAGCAGCCGCACCGACTCCAGCACGTTGCGGGCGATCACCGGCAGCATCACGTTCAGCTCGAAGTTGCCGCCGGCGCCGGCCACGGTCACCGTGCCGTCGTTGCCGATCACCTGCGCCGCGACCATCAGCACCACCTCGGGCAGCACCGGGTTCACCTTGCCCGGCATGATCGAGGAACCCGGCTGCAGATCGGGCAGGTTGATCTCGCCCAGGCCGGTCCGCGGGCCCGAGCCCATCCAGCGCAGATCGTTCGCGATCTTGGTGAAGCCCACCGCGATCGTCCGCAGCTGCCCGCTCAGCTCCACCAGGCCGTCCCGCGCGCCCTGCGCCTCGAAGTGGTCGCGCGCCTCGGTCAGCGGCAGCCCGGTGGCCCGCGCCACCTCGGCGATCACCTTCGCCGAGAAGCCCGGCGGGGTGTTGATCCCGGTGCCCACCGCGGTGCCGCCGAGCGGCAGTTCGGCCACCCGGGGCAGCGTCGCCCGGAGCCGTTCCACCCCGTACCGGACCTGCGCCGCGTACCCGCCGAACTCCTGGCCCAGGGTGACCGGGGTGGCGTCCATCAGGTGCGTCCGGCCCGACTTCACCACCTCGGCGAACTCGGCCGCCTTCCGCTCCAGCGCGGCCGCCAGCTGCTCCAGTGAGGGGATCAGATCGCCCGTCACCGCCCCCGTGGCCGCGATGTGGATCGAGGACGGGAACACGTCGTTGGAGGACTGGCTGGCGTTCACCTGGTCGTTCGGGTGCACCGGCCGGCCCAGCCGCTCGGCGGCCAGGGTGGCGATCACCTCGTTGGTGTTCATGTTCGACGAGGTGCCCGAGCCGGTCTGGAACACGTCCACCGGGAACTGGTCGTCCCAGCGGCCCGCCGCGACCTCCGCGGCCGCCTCCTGGATCGCCGCCGCCGTCGCCGTGTCCAGCACCCCCAGCTCGGCGTTGACCTTCGCCGCCGCCGCCTTGATCCGCGCCAGCGCCTCGATGTGCGCCCGCTCCAGCCGCTGGCCGCTGACCGGGAAGTTCTCCACCGCCCGCTGCGTCTGCGCCTGCCACTTGGCCGATGCGGGCACCCGCACCTCGCCCATCGAGTCGTGCTCGATCCGGAACCGCTCCTCGTCACCCATGGTGTGACACCTCCTGAACACCAGAGCCGCGCGGGGGCCCGCAGTATTTCCGCCGCGCCGCCGGGCGTGCCCGGGCGCGGCGTCAGCCGAGGACGGCGGCGGTCCGGGGGGCGGCCGGGGCGGTGAGCGCCGGCTGCACCAGCACCGGCTCCTCCTCGCGGGCCGCGGCCAGCACCGCCGGGTCCAGCCGGACGGTCAGCAGCTCCGGCCCGGTCTCTCCCGCCTCCGCCAGCAGCCGCCCGTCCGGACCCCACGCCGCGCTCGCCCCGCACCCGGTGTACGGGCCCGACGGGCCGATGTGGTTGGCCAGCAGCACGTACAGGGTGTTGTCCAGGGCGCGGGCCGGGAAGACCGTGCGCCGCTGGTGGGCGCCGCCGCCGGTGCCGAACAGCGCGCCGACCAGGTAGGCGTGGGCACCGTCCAGGGCGGCGGCGCGGGCGTGCTCGGGGAAGCCGGAGTCCCAGCAGACGCCCAGGCCCAGCCGCCAGCCGTCCAGCTCCAGGGTGCAGCCGCTGCCGCCCGGGGAGAAGCCGACCGCCCGCTCGTTCGGGGTGGCGAACTGCTTGCGGTAGACCGCGGCGGTCCGGCCGGTGCCGTCCAGGGCCAGCGCGGCGATGTGCAGGGCGCCGGTGCCGGCGTCCCGGACCGGGGCGCCGACCACCACCGAGGTCCCCGTCCCGGCGCAGGCCGCCGCGAGCGGGTCCAGCCGCGGGTCCTCGGGGGTGACGGTGAGACGGTCGGGGTCGGCGGCGATCCGCGGCGGCTCGTAGCCGGTGAGGAAGAGCTCGGAGAGCAGCAGGAGGCGGGCGCCCCGGTCGGCGGCCGGTGGACCAGCGCCGCCGCGGTGGCCGCGTTGGCGGCGACGTCCAGCGGGACGAGCGGAGCCTGCGCCACCGCCAGGTCGAGGGGACGGACCGGAAGCGGATGTATAGGGGAGGTCACGGGGGTCAATCCTTACCCATCGGGGTCGGGGAACTCAAGGCCCCGCCGCCCGGACACCCCCGGTCCGGCCCCGGGCGTGGCATCCGGCCGCGCCGCCCGCCCGGGTGCAGCATGGGCGCCATGACCCAGGTGGACGATCCGGCGACCCGCTACGAGGAGATCGCCGAGGAGCTGGCGCCGCGCGGCGCCAGTCGCTCGCGGATGTTCGGCATGCCCTGCCTCAAGGACACCGCCGGGAAGGCCTTCGCCGGCCTGTACGAGGACCAGCTGGTCTGCCGTCTCGGCCGGGACACCCCCGCCCTCGCCGAGGCGCTGCACCTGCCGGGCGCGCACCTCTTCGACCCGGCCGGCGGGCGACCGATGAAGGACTGGGTGTGCCTGCCGGCCGCCTCCGCCGGCCACTGGGAGAACTTCGCCGAGGCCGCCTTCGCCGCCGAGCGCTGACCCCGCGTCCGGGTCCGGCGGGACGGTGCCGCAGGTGTGGGCGGGGTCTCGTACCGGACGGTAGCCGGGCGCGGCATACTCGTCGCCGCGGCACCACCCCGCCGAACCCGAGGAGCACGCATGGCAACCACCCCCGCCCGGCTCGACCCCGCCGACCTGCTCGCCGTCGGCGACCTGCTCACCGACGAGGAACGGCTGATCCGGGACACGGTCCGGAGGTTCGCCGACGAGCGGATCCGCCCCGAGATCGGCGACTGGTTCGAGCGCGGCGTCTTCCCGGTCCGCGAACTCGCCCCCGAACTCGGCCGGTTGGGCGTCCTCGGGATGCACCTCGACGGGTACGGCTGCACCGGCTCCACCGCCACCGCGTACGGCGTCGCCTGCATGGAGCTGGAGGCCGCCGACTCCGGCCTGCGCAGCTTCGTCTCCGTCCAGGGCTCGCTGGCCATGCGCTCCATCCACGCCTTCGGCTCCGAGGAGCAGAAGCAGCAGTGGCTGCCCGACCTGGCCGCCGGCCGCGCCATCGGCTGCTTCGCCCTCACCGAGCCCGACTTCGGCTCCGACCCCGCCAACATGCGCACCCGCGCCCGCCGCAAGGGCGAGGACTGGGTGCTCGGCGGCTCCAAGATGTGGATCACCAACGGCTCGGTGTCCGACGTCGCGGTGGTCTGGGCGCAGACCGAGGAGGGCGTCCGCGGCTTCCTCGTCCCGCGCGACACCCCCGGGTTCACCGCCAACGACGTGCACGGCAAGCTCTCGCTGCGCGCCTCGGTCACCAGCGAGCTGGTCCTGGACGAGGTGCTGCTGCCCGCCGACGCGATGCTGCCCGGCGTCCGCGGCCTCAAGGGCCCGCTCTCCTCCCTCAACGAGGCCCGCTACGGCATCCTCTGGGGCACCGTCGGCGCCGCCCGCGACTGCTACACCACGGCACTGGACTACGCGCGCACCCGGATCCAGTTCGAGCGGCCGATCGCCGGCTTCCAGCTCACCCAGCAGAAGCTGGTCGAGATGATGCTGGAGGTGGAGAAGGCCTACCTGGTCGCCGTCCGGATCGGCCGGCTCAAGGACGAGGGCCGCAGCCTGCCCGCGCACATCAGCTTCGGCAAGCTCAACAACGTCCGCACCGCCCTGGAGATCGCCCGCTCGGCCCGGACCATCCTCGGCGCCAACGGCATCACCACCGAGTACCCCGTCCTCCGGCACGCCAACAACCTGGAGTCGGTGCTCACCTACGAGGGCACCTCCGAGATCCACACGCTGGTGCTCGGCGAGGCCATCACCGGGGAGTCCGCGTACCGCTGACGGCCGGTGCGCCGCTTGCGGGCCGGGGCGCCGGTGGGGGAGAAATCGCTGGCCGGGGCGGTGCGGCGGGCCGTACGGTGGCCGCCATGACGAAGCGCACCACCACTCTCTGGCGCCCCACCGGCCCCAAGGAGCTGGCGCTGGTCGAGGCCTCCGGATGGCGGGCCTGGCCACCCAGGCTCCCCGAGCAGCCGATCTTCTACCCGGTGCTCAACGAGGACTACGCCGTCCGGATCGCCAGGGACTGGAACGTCCCCGCCTCCGGCGCCGGGTACGTCACCCGGTTCGAGGTCGACAGCGCGTTCCTCGCCCGGTACCCCGTCCAGCAGGCGGGCGGCCGGACCATCCTCGAACTGTGGGTGCCGGCCGAGGAGTTGGAGGAGTTCAACGCGCACATCGTCGGGCTGATCGAGGTGGTCCGCGAGTTCCACGCGGAGGACTGAGCGGGGGCCGGGTGGGGCGCGGCGGGGCCGGAACGGCTCGGCAGGGCCCGGCCGGCGCTCCCGGGGGCCGTTCGGAGGACCGCCCGGGACTGGCCGGGACCCGGCTGCCGGGCCACGGTGCGCATGCGGTAGGACGGTGCGTACCGACCACGAAGGAGCCCCCGTGCCAGGCCCCACCGCCGACCCCGACGGCGCCCAGTCCACCGCAGCGGACCCGTCCGCGGCGACCCTCGCACCGCCGGGCCCCGCCACCACGGTGGTGCTCGGCGGCCTCGTCGCCCTCGGCCCGCTCACCATAGACCTCTACCTCCCGGCCCTCCCCGGACTCACCGGGGACCTGCACTCCACCGCCCCGGCCGCCCAGCTCACCCTGACCGGCTCCCTGCTCGGACTCGCCCTCGGCCAGCTGCTGTTCGGCCCGCTCAGCGACCGCCTCGGCCGCCGCCGCCCGCTGCTCGTCGGCATGGTCGTCTACACCCTCGCCACCGTGGTCTGCGCCCTCGCCGACTCGATGCCCCTGCTGATCGCCGGTCGCGTCCTCCAGGGCTCCGCCGGCGCCGCCGGCCTGGTGATCGCCCGCGCCATAGCCCGCGACCGGTACGCCGGCGTCGCCCTGATCCGCTTCCTCGCCTCGCTCGGCGTCATCTCCGGCCTGGCCCCGATCCTCGCGCCCGTCCTCGGCGCCCAGCTCCTGCGGTACACCGACTGGCGCGGGACCTTCGTCGCCCTCGCCTCACTCGGCGCCCTGCTCACCGTCTCCGCCGCCGTGGTGCTCCGCGAGTCCCTGCCGCCCGAGCGCCGCCACCGCGACGGCCTCGCCTCCACCGCCCGCGCCATCGGCAGCCTGCTGCGCGACTCCCGTTTCCTCGGCTACGTCCTCACCAGCTCCTTCGCCTTCGGCGCGCTCTTCGCGTACGTCGGCGGCTCCTCCGTGGTGCTGCAGACCGTCTACGCGATCTCGCCGCAGAGCTTCAGCCTGGTCTTCGCCGTCAACTCGGTCGCGGTGGTGGTGTTCACCCAGATCAACGGGCGGGTCCTGGTGCAGCGGCTGCCCGGCCGGACGCTGATGACGGTCGGCCTCCTGACGGCCGCGACGGCCGGCGCCCTGGTGATCGTCTTCACCACGGTCTGGGACCTCGGCCTGGCCGGGGTCTGGCCGGCGCTGTTCCTGCTGATGGCCAGCATGGGCATCCTGCTGCCCAACTCCAGCGCCGAGGCACTCACCATGGCCCCGCACGCGGCCGGGTCCGCCTCCGCCCTGCTCGGGACCGGCACCTTCCTCTGCGGCTCCGTCGTCGCCCCGCTCAGCAGCCTCGGCGGCCACCCCTCCGCCACCGCCCTCGGCGCCGTCGTCCTCTCCTGCGCCCTCCTCGCCTCCGCCGCCTTCACCCTTCTCTGTCGCCCCTGGACCACCAAGCCGGCCTAGCGGCACCTGGTCGACTCCAGGGGCACGGGCGGGCAACCGGCGAACCCCGTACCTCAGCGAGCCCCGCGCGCCAGCAACTGGTTGCGGACGAGGTTGGCGAAGTCCGGCCCCGCCGCCGTGGCCGCCGCGTCCGGGGTGGTCCCGCCCGGCTTCACCGTCCCGGACACCGTGTAGTACCCGTAACGCCCCACCGCCCCATGCGTGTTCTCACACCCCGCACTCGTGCAGAACGCGATGCTCCCCGCCGTCACCAGCCCCTGCACCTGTCCCCGGTGCCCGGCCGCCGCCGCGTCCGCCCGTGCCTTGTCGTCCAGCACCGCGACCCCGACCGTCACCGCGCTGTTGCCCGAGGTGTACGTGGCGCGGTGCAGGCCCCGGCAGCCCTGGGCGGTGAGGACGTCGCCGAGCCCGCCGGTGGTGGCCTGCCAGCAGGTGGCGGCGCTGCCCTCGGTGACCTTGGTCCAGGTCTTGCCGTCCACGCTGAGGGTGCGGGCGGGGAAGAGGGCCGCGGTGCTGATCGGCGCGGTGTCGGTGCTCGCCGAGGAGATCACGGTCAGCGGATCGGGCGGGACGGCGGCGGCACTCCCCGGCGGCTGCGCGGCGGCGGTGCCGCGGGCCGAGGCGCCGGGCCTGGCCGAGGCGCCGCTGGAGGCCGTGGCGGAGGGCCCGGCCGAGGCGGACCCCGTCGGCGAGGCGGCGGGGCTCCCGGTGGCCGCTCCGCTCTCCGTGCCGGAGGCGGTGGGCGAGGCGGAGGCGTCCCGGGCGGCGGCGGTGGACCGGTCGTCCCCGTCGGGACCGGTGAGGGCGACGGCGGTGGCGGTGAGCCCGGCCACCAGCAGGGTGGCGAGCACCGCGCCGGCCACCTTCAGCTGCTTGCTGCGCCGTTCCTCGCGCTCGTGCTGGGCGGCCAGGGCCCGCCAGTCCGGTGTGGCCGAGCCGCCGCCCTCCGGTCCCGCCCCCGACCCGTTCCACCCGTATCCCTGGCTCATGGTCAGGGATCCTAGGGCAAGCCCCGGTCCGGGTCGCACGCTTGTCCGAGCCAAATCGGTTGCGCCCCCGCGGACGGCTCGGCCATGATCGGCCGCATGTGCGACCACGACCGGAAGGGCGGCATCCGCCCGTCCCGATGAGCGCCGAGGCGCCGTCCGTGCGACGGCGAGCCCGCGCCCTGAGTTGTCGCGTCCACCCTGCCGTGCGCCCTGTGACCCCGCCCGGCGGGTCGGCGCAGCCGTTCCCCGACTCAGGAGATCCCCGATGACCACCGAGCTGACCAAGGCCAGTGACCTGCTCGACGCCGGCGACCGCAGCGGGGCCGTGCGCGCCCTGCGGTCCGCCGTCGACTCCGTGCCCTCCGCCGAACTCGCCCCGCTGGTCGGCCGGTTGGCCGAGTCCGCCGGGCTCGACGACCTGGCCGGGGCGGCCGCCGCCCTCGTCGCCGCCCCCGAACGGGCCGGTGCCCTCTACGACTTCGGCTACGCGTGCGTCGGCCGCGGCCTCGCCTTCCTCGCCGTGCCGGCGCTGACCGAGGCGCTCGACCGCTGCCTCTCCCCGCGCCGCGGGATCCTCGGCCTGGGCCGCGACCGCCGGCTGCCGTCGACCCTGACGGTGGTACAGGAGCTGGCCACGGCCCTGGAGGACGAGGAGCGGCACGCCGCGGCGGCCGACCTGCTCGCCCGCCACGACGACCTGCTCGCCGACTGGCCCGGACGCTACCTGCGGGTCTACAACGCGCTGATGGACGGCCGCCCGGAGGAGGCCGCCGCACTGTTCGACCGGCTCGCCGCTCCGGACGGGACCTGGCAGCCCGCCGCCGACCGGATCCGCCGCTCCCTGGCCCGCACCACCGCCGCCGCCCCGGCCGACCGGTCGGACCTGCGCGGCTGGCACTTCGCCCTCACCGGCGGCATCCTCACCACCCTGTCCCCGTACGGCTTCCGGGCCGGCATGAACGGCCGCTGGGGCTACCTGCAGCTCGGCTACGAGTCCCTCCGGTACGGGCTGGAGCGGCTGCGGACGGTCCTCGACGCCGCCGGGACCGCGCCGCGGGCCGTGGCGCTGCTGCCGGACCGCAACAGCCGGATCCTCGGACTCGCCGCCGCAGGGCTGTTCGGCCTGCCCGCGGAGGAGTACCGGCCGGGGGCGGAGGACACCCTGGTGGTGGCGTACGACCTCAACGAGGCCGACCGGGAGGTGCTGCGCGGACTGCACCGCCGCGAGCCGGGCCAGATCCTCTTCGAGCACGCCACCTGCTGGACGGACACCCCGGTGGTGTCGGCGGACGTCTGCACCCTGCTGGCGCAGGTCGCCGTCGCGCCGTGGGAGGCCACCCTGCGGGTGGACCCGGAGACCCAGCAGGTCGAGAAGACCGCACCCGACGAGCGCCCGGCGGAGGAGATCGCCGAGGACATCCGCACCGCGGCCCCCGTCGCCGACGAGGGCGACGGCGAAACCCCGTCCGACCCGGACGAGACCCTCGCCGCCTTCACCACCCGGATCCGTACCACCTGGCTGCACGGCCCCCGCGACCGCGTCCGCTCGGCCGGCCCGGTCCGCAGCAGCCGCTTCCACTGAGACGGGGCGGTCCAAGCCCGCGCGTTCCGTACCGGGCCGATCGCGCGGGGTGTGGATCGGGGGGTCGGCCCGGTGAACCCGCCCACAGGGGCATCCAAACCACGACGGGGGGTCGTGGTCGGTGGAGCGCGTCCGCGCGGCGCCGGAAAGGGCCTCGGGCAGGGTTGCGAACCGAAGGCGGAGGGCGGACTACGACGCCGAACCCCGCAGAAGGCCGCGAAGCCGCAGCCCGCCACCCCGCAGCCCGCCAAGCCGCAGGCCCCGAAGCCGGAGGCAGGGCAGGCCGAGCAGGCCAAGCAGGCTGAGAAGGCCGAGAAGTCCGTGGCGGCGTCCCGTTCGGAGCAGCGCACCGGCCTCAAGGCGACCGGCACCAGCCCGGCCGCGGTCCGTGAGCTGGCCCGGGACATCGTGCCGGCCGACCAGTTCGCCGCGTTCGACAGCATCATCAACCACGAGAGCGGCTGGAACATCAAGGCCGTCAACGCCTCCTCCGGCGCGTACGGTCTGGCCCAGGCGCTGCCGGGCTCCAAGATGGCCTCGGTCGGCGCCGACTGGCAGACCAACCCGGAGACCCAGATCACGTGGGCCCTCACCTACATGAACGAGCGCTACGGCAGCCCGAACGCCGCCTGGGCGTTCTGGCAGACCCACCACTGGTACTGATCCGGTGGCACCCGCCGCGCGCGGAGCGGCCCGCACCTCCCCTCCTGGGTGCGGGCCGCTCCGGCGTTCCCGGGCAGCCGACCGGAACCCGGCCGGCAACCGGTCGCTCAGGCCAGGCCGTTGGCCTTCAGCCAGTCCTTGGCCACCGCCGCCGGGTCCTCCTTGTCCACCGACACCCGCTTCATCAGGGCGGTGAGCCCCGCGGTGTCGAGCTTCGCGGAGACGGCGTTCAGCGCCGCGGTGGAGGTGGCGTCCACCCCGGCCTTGTGCACCAGCGGGGTGACGTTCTGCACGCTGAAAAGGTTCTTGGGGTCGGCCAGCGGGACGAGCTTCGACTGGACGATCCGCGGGTCGGTGGTGAACACGTTGCCGACCTGGACGGTGCCGTCCTTCAGGGCGTTGGCGGTGGTGTCGCCGGTCGGCTTCCACTCCTTGAAGGTGAGCCCGTAGACCTCCTTGAACTGCTGCTCCCGGCGGGACTTGAACTCCGGCGGCCCGCCGATGGTGAACTCGCCCGCCTTGCCGGCCAGATCGGCGATGCTGTGGAGCTGGTACCGGTCGGCGGTCTCCTGGCTGACCGTGAGCGAGTCCTTGTCCTCGGCGGCGGAGGAGTCCAGGATCGCCAGCGAGGCGGGCAGGGCGGTGCGCAGCGCCTCGTTCACGGCCTGGGTGCCGGCGGCGGTGTTCTTGGCGTCCAGGTAGCCGAGCAGGGCGCCGTTGTACTCGGGCAGTATGGTCAGGCCGCCGCTCTGCACCTGGCCGTAGAGCACCTCGCGGCTGCCGATGTTGAACTTCTCCTCGACCTTCACGCCCTTGGCCTTCAGGGCCTGGGCGTAGATCGAGGCCAGCAGCACGTTCTCCGGGTAGTTGGCCGAGCCGACCACCACCGTGCCGCCTCCGGCCGCCCCGCCGCCGCCCGTGCCCGAGACGAGGGGGTCGCCGCCGGAGCTGCACGCGGCCGCGCCCAGCACGAGGGCGGCCGCGGTGAGGGTCCTGACCAGGCGGGTCGTCATGTCGATTCCTTCTCGATCGGGTGTGCCCGCCCCGGACGGCGCGCGCCGGGCGGCCGTGCGAGGCGGATGAGCAGGGCGAACAGCAACTGGGCCGCGACGGCGAGCAGCACCACCAGCAGGGCGCCGCCGAGCGCGGTGGGGAAGTCCCGGGTGGCGAGCCCGTCGACCACGTACCGGCCGAGCCCGCCGAGGCCCGCGTAGGCGGCCACGGTGGCGGTGGCGATCACCTGGACGGCGGCGGTCCGGAACCCGGCCAGCAGGGTGGGCAGGGCGGCCGGCAGGCAGACCCGGAGCAGGGCCTGGCGGTGGGTCAGGCCGATGCCGAGGGCGGCGTCCCGGACCTCCGGGTCGGTGCCGCGGACGCCCTCGACGGCCGCGACCAGCAGCGGGGGCACCGCCAGGGCGACCAGGGGGACGAACACCGCCCGCTCGTCCACGCCGGCCAGCAGGACGGCCAGGGTGACCAGCCCGAGGGTGGGCAGGGCCCGGGCGATGCCGGCGACGGCGGTCACCACCACCCGTCCGCGGCCGGTGTAGCCGATGACCAGGCCGAGCGGGACGGCCACCACGGCGGAGGCCAGCAGGGCCCGGCCGGCGAAGCCGAGGTGCTCCAGCACCCGGTGGCCGACGGCGTCCGGGCCGGTGTGGTGGGCGGGGTCGGAGAAGAAGGCGCCGATCCAGTCGAACCAGTTCACCGGGCACCCCCGCCCGCCCAGGGCGCCAGCAGCCGGCCGGCCGCCACCAGCACCAGGTCGGCCACCAGCGCCAGCAGCGCCACCAGGGCGATCCCGGCCAGCACCGGGGTGGGGAAGGTCCGCTGGAACCCGTCGAGGAACAGGTAGCCGAGCCCGCCCCGGCCGACCAGCGCGCCGACCGCCGCCAGCGAGATGCTGGACACCGCGGCCACCCGCACCCCGGCCACCAACTGCGGGACCGAGGCGGGCAGTTCGACGGCCGCAAGCCGGTGCCACGGCCCGTACCCGAGCGCGGTCGCCGCCTGTCGTACGGACTCCGGCACCGCGCGCAGCCCGTCCACCGTGGCCGGCAGCAGCACCGCCAGCGCGTAGCAGGTCAGCGGCACCATCACGGTCGCCCGGGTGGCCAGCCCGGTGTACGGGATCAGCACCACGAAGACGGCCAGCGCGGGCAGCGCGTACACCACGTTGAACAGGGCGGCCAGCGGCTGGTAGAGCCGCGGGTGGCGGGCGCAGAGCAGGCCGAGCGGGACGGCGATCAGCAGCGCGATCAGCACCGGGACCAGGGCGATCACCGCGTGGTCGGCGGTCAGTCCGCCCAGGTATCCGAGGTGGTCGCCGATCCAGCGCCAGCGCACCAGCGGCTCATCCTCCACGGCGGGCCCCCGGGGTGGTCGCGGGGACGGCTTCGGTGGCCGGTCCGGAGCTGGTGGGTTCGGAGGTGGTGGGTTCGGAGGTGGTGGGCCCTGACGTGGCGGGTTCGGAGGTGGCGGTGTCCAGGGGCAGGGCGGCGATCACCGCGGCGCGGCTCGCCGTCCCGATCGCCCGGCCGTCGGCGTCCACCGCGACCGCGGCGCCGGCGGGGGAGAGCACGGCGGCGTCCAGGGCCGTCCGCAGGGTGTCCCGGTCCGGCCGGAACGCGGGGGCCGGGCGGAGCTCGCCGCCGAGCCGCCAGCCGGCCGGTCGGCCGTCTCCGTCCAGGGCCAACTCCCAGCCGCCGCACGGCTGTCGGACCGGATCCAGGGCCACCCCGGCGGCCGGGCGCAGGCCGAGCCCGCGCAGGCCCCGGTCCCGGCCCAGGAAGGCGGCCACCGAGTCGTCCGCAGGTGCGGTCAACAGGGTGTGCGGGTCGGCGAGTTGGGCGATCTCGCCGTGCTCCCGCAGCACCACGACCCGGTCGCCCAGCCGGACGGCCTCCTCGATGTCATGGGTCACGAACAGCACGGTCTTGTGCAACTCCGCCTGCAACCGCAGCAGTTCCTCCTGCAGTCCGGCCCGCACCACCGGGTCCACGGCGCTGAACGGCTCGTCCATCAGCAGCACCGGCGGGTCGGCCGCCAGTGCCCGGGCCACCCCGACCCGCTGCTGCTGGCCGCCGGAGAGCTGGAACGGGTAGCGCCGCGCGGCCTCCGGCGGCAGCCCGACCAACTCCAGCAGCTCCGCCGCCCTGGCCCGCGCCCTGGCCCGGTCCCAGCCCAGCAGCCGTGGCACGGTGGCGATGTTGTCCAGCACCCGGCGGTGCGGGAACAGGCCCGCCTGCTGGATCACGTACCCGATGCCCCGGCGCAGGTTCGCGGGCTCCAGGGCGGCCACGTCGGCGCCGTCCAGCAGCACCCGGCCGGCGGTGGGCTCCACCATCCGGTTGACCATCCGCAGGATCGTGGTCTTGCCGCAGCCGGAAGGCCCGACCAGCACGGTGATCCGCCCGGCGGGAACCTCCAGGTCGAGGTCCCGGACCGCGACGGTGCCGTCGGGGTGACGCTTGGCGGCGCCGTCGAATCTGATCACGGGGTGGTTCCTTGCGGTGGTACGGGCGGGGCGACGGGCAGGTCAGGGACGATCCCTGACGGTGTGGCATCTGATCGAACAGGAAATCGAATGATCGTCAGCCTGCCTTCCCGGCTTCCAGACCCGGCAAACCCCGCCCCGCCGAACGGGTGGGCAGCCCGGCGGCCGCCCACCGCTGCGCCGCCGGCCGCCCACCGCTGCGCCGCCGGCCGGATGTCCACCAGCAGCGCCCCCTCGCCCGCCTCCCGGTACGCCTGCGCCGGCCCCGGCCGGTCCACCCCGGCCCGGGCCCGCGCCGGCAGCTCCTCCACCGTTGCTCACCACTGCTCCGGCCCCTCCACCGCGGTCCGGACCAGCCCCTCGGCGCGCAGCTCGTACCGCGACATGCCGCTCAGCGGCGGCGATTACGCGTGCAGGGTGACCGCCGGGCCGGCCGAGGTGTTCCGCACGTCGTGCAGGTACGCCGCCCCGAACGCCCGGTCCTCGCCGGCGGCGATCCGCCGCACCAGGAGGCCCTGGCCCGGGCCGCCCAGCGACAGCTCCTCCAGCTCGCCCAGCGCCACGGTGAACGCGCCCCGCGAGCCCCCGTGGTCGTGGAACCCGGTCGACTGCCCCGGCAGCCAGCTGATCAGCCACACCTCGTGGTCCCCGGCCGCCACCAGCCGCTCGTACCAGCGGTCCCGGTAACCGAGGCGGACCCGGCCCATCCACTCCTCGGGCCGGTCCGCCAGCTCACGAACGATCCGCCCCAGGGCGTCGGGGGAGAGCGGGCGTCCGGCGGGGGCAGACGCGGCGGCGGGGACGGCGGTGGGCGCGGGTGCGAGGTCGAGTGTCATGGCGGTCCTCGGGGTAGGCCGACGCGACGGCGGACACACGGGCGCCGCGAGAGCGGCACCCGAGCGCCGCCTCGGCGGCGGAGGTGTCAGGGCGTCAGAGCGTCAAGGCATCAGGAACAGCGGAATCGAGGGGAACCCCGGAAACCCCACGGGGCGGCGACGACAGACCGTCAGCGGGCACACATGTCGCTCGCCTGCCGTCGCAGATCGACGTGCAGGCGGCAGACCAGAACGGTGCCGAGCTCCATGCCCCGATCGTTCAGGACCCACCCCACACCCGTCAAGCGCCGTCCGCCTGGCGGGCGTGGCGACCGACGCGTCCGTCGGCGGGTCAGGTCGGGGACGGTTCCGCCGCGCGGAGGGCGGCGACCCGCTGGCGGATCAGCCGTACCTGGCCGGTCAGTTCGGCCCGCTCGCGGTCCACCCGGGCGGAGAGCTGGCCGCTGTGGCGCCGGTAGCGCAGGGTGTCGGCCGCGACGTACACCCCGGGACGGACCGCCGAGACGGCCATCAGCAGCGCCGTGTCGTCCATGCCCCGCAGGGCGGGCCAGCCGCCGAACTCCAGCAGCACCGAGCGCCGCCACATCACCCCGGCGGGGTGCAGCGGGACGGAGTACGCCGTGGCCGGGTGGGTGCGCCATCGTCGGTACAGCTCGCCGGGCGGGAGCGGCCCGGCCCGCAGGTCCAGGGGGACCGGCCGGAGGGTGCCGTCGGGCAGCAGGTCCCGGGCGTCGCCGGCGGCGTAGGCGGCCGGCGGGTGGCGGTCCAGGGCGCCGGCCAGGACGGCGAGGGCCGACGGCTCCAACTCGTCGTCGGCGTCGAGGTTCTGCACCAGGGGACCACGGCAGCGTGCCAGTCCCAGGTTGCGGGCCTCGGCCGGCCCGTAGCCGCTGGCGTGGGGCCGTTCCCCGATCCTCAGGCGGCCCCGGGCACGGGCCTCCTCCAGCCGGGCGGGCAGCCGGGGAGCCGGGCCGTCGAACTGCAGCACCCACTCCCAGGCGGTGAACCGCTGGGCCTCCAGCGAGTCCAGCGCGCCGATCAGGGTATCCGTCCGATCGGGTCGGCAGGCGGTGAGCACCGAGACGGCCGGCGGCGCGCCGCTCTCCCGTCCGTCCGGATCTCCGATCCCCACCGCCACCCCTTCCGGTGTGACGATCGTATCGATGGCTGTCCGGGCCCTCGGAAAACGACGAAGTGCCCGGCGGGGGCCGGGCACTTCACGCGACACGGTGGGTCAGCCGTCGCCCTTGGCGGCGTCCTCGTCGGCCTGGGTGGCGGCGGAGTCGGCGGCGTCGAGCTTCTGCTGGAGGTCGTTGACCTGGGCGTCGTCCTGCTGGACGGCCGCGCCCGAGTCGGGGGCGGGGTCGCCGCCCGGGCCGCAGGCGGTGAGCAGCAGGGCGGCGGTCACCGCGAGGGCGGCGCCGAGGGCACGGGCCCTCACTTGCCGGCCGCCGGGGACTGGCCCTGGGCGGTGCACCAGGTGGCGACCGCCTTCAGGTCGGCCTGCCGGGTGGTGAGGGTGGCCACCATGCTCCGGCGGAAGGTCAGCCGGTCGTTGAGCAGGGCCTGGACCTCGGTGTGGCCGGCCGCCTTGGCGTTGGCCACCCGCTGCTCCATGCGGGCGATCGAGCCGGGCACGGTGGCGTCGCCGTTGAGCCGCTGCAGCGACTTGTCGACGCGCTCCTCGGTCTTCGGCAGCCGCTTGCAGATCGACTTGGCGCCGTCGGTCTTGGGGGTGGGCTTCGCCGAGGCGGCCTGGGCGGGGACGGCCGCGAGCAGCGAGCCCGCCAGGGCGAGGGCGCCGAGGGCGGCGGCCTTGCGGTACACGAGCATGGGTCTCTCCTCCGTTGCGCCGGGTCGGCCCCCGGCATGGGCAGGAGAGTAGGACGCCTTCTTGTGGATTCCCTGTGGATCCGGATCGCCGGGCGACCGGACAGCCGCAGGGGACCAGGCAGCCGCAGGGGACCGGGCAGTCTGCGCTGGGGTGAATCAGCGCCGGGAGAGCCAGTCCCGGCGGGCCGGCAGCTGCAGGGTGGGGGTGTCGGTCCCGGCCAGCGGCAGCCGTACCTCGATCCGGCAGCCGCGGCCGCCGGGCGGTGCGCCGACGGTGACCGTCCCGCGGTGCAGTGCGGCCTGCTGGGCCACCAGGGTGAGCCCGAGCCCGGAGCCCGGGCTGTCGGGGCGGCGGTGGAAGCGCCGCAGGACCGCCTCCCGCTCGGCGGGCGGGACGCCCGGCCCGGTGTCGTCCACGGTGAGCACCGCCCACGGCCCGTCGGCGGTGAGCGCGCAGCTCACCTCGGCGGGCGGGCCGTCCGGGTGGCGGCCGTGCACGGCGGCGTTGCCGAGCAGGTTGGCGAGCAGGATCCGCAGCCCGGACTCCCAGCCGAACACCCGCACCTCGGCGGGGAGGCCGGTGTGGAACGCGGCGTCGGGATGGCGGCGGGCGGCCTCGCCGGCCGCGGCGTCGACCAGGTCCGCGAGGTCCAGCGGCGCGAACGCCGACACCTCCACCAGGTCGCCGCGGGCCAGGGTGTTGAGCGCCGTGAGCAGGTCCAGCAGCCGGGCGTGGTCGGCCTGGGCCTCGGCGAGCACCTCCGCCCGCTCCTCCTCGGGCAGGTCGGGGTGGGCGGCCAGCACGTCCAGGTTGGTCCGCAGGCTCATCAGCGGGGTGCGCAGCTCGTGCGAGGCGGCCGAGGAGAACGAGCGGGCGGTCTCCAGGGCCTGCGCGGTCCGGTCCGCCTGTTCGTCGTACCGGGAGAGCAACAGGCCGAGGGCACCGGCGAGTTCGTCGACCTCCGCGGTGCCGGTCCGGGCGTGCGCGAAGGCGGCGGCACCGGCCGAGGGGTCGAGTTCGGCGGCCCGCCGGCTGAGCCGGCGCAGCGGGCCGGTGGCACGTTCGGCGAGGACCAGCGCGACCAGCGCGGAGATCGGCGCCGAGACCAGCGCGACCAGCAGCACCCGCCGCTTGACGGACTGCAACTGGTCCTCGGGCTCGGTGGCGGGGGAGGAGACCCAGAGCATGCCGGACGCCCCGCCGGCGGTCACCCGGACCGGCAGCACCCGCCAGGAACGGCCCTGCTCGCGGACGGTGACCGGGTTGCCCGGGTTCGCCGGCAGGCCCGCCGGGTCGGGCTGCGGGCCGACCTCCAGCAGCACCGAGCCGTCCGGGGCGGTCACCCGGACCCCGGCGTCGAGGGCCGAGTCCACCACCTTCCGCTGCTGGTTCTGCTCGGCCTTGGGACGGCCGCGGCTGTCGGCGGCGAGCAGGGCCCGGACGTTCGGCAGGACGGCGGCGGCCCGGTCGTTCAGCCGGGTGTCCTGCTGGTGGTGCAGGTCGCGGCCGAGGAGCGGGAGCAGCAGCAGCCCGGCGGCGACCACCAGGACCGGGACCAGCACGGCGGCCCAGAGCGCGATACGGGTGGAGAGCTTCACCGGCGGCCGTCCCCGGCCGGCACCCGCAGCACGAAGCCCACCCCGCGGACGGTGTGGATCAGCCGGGGGCGTCCGCCCTCCTCCAGCTTGCGGCGCAGGTAGCTGACGAAGGTGTCGACGGCGTCGCTGCGTACCTCGAAGTCGTAGCCCCAGACCCGGTCCAGCAGCTGGTCCCGGGTCAGCACGATCCCGGCGTTCCGGGCGAACTGGGTGAGCAGCTCGAACTCCCGCCGGGTGAGCCGGAGTTCGGTACCCTCCCAGGCGGCCTGCCGGGTGGCCGGGTCGATCGACAGCGGGCCGACCCGCAGCCGGTCCGGCTCGGGGGCGGGCCGTCGCCGCAGCAGCGCGTGCAGGCGCAGCACCAGCTCCTCCAGGGCGAACGGCTTGACCAGATAGTCGTCCGCCCCGGCCTGGAGCCCGGCGACCCGGTCGGCCAGCTCGTCCAGCGCGGAGAGCATCAGCACCGGGGTGTCGTCGCCGCGGGCGCGCAGCGTCCGGCAGAGCTCGGTGCCGCTCAGGCCGGGCATCGACACGTCCAGGACCAGGACGTCCGGCTGGGCGGCGGCGAGGCGCTCCAGCGCGGCCGCACCGTCCTCGGCGAGCTGCACGGTGAAGCCGCTCAGCCGCAGCCCGCGCTCCAGCGAGCGGCGGATCGCGGCGTCGTCGTCCACCACCAGCACCCGGCCGCCGCCGGCCGCCCGCAGGGTGTGGCCCTGGCCCGTCCCGTTCATCCGCGCCTCCGTCCGGTCCCGTCCGCGGTCCGACCGGGGCCGACCCTCTCACGCCCGCGCCGCCCGGGGAACGGCGGGTGGGGCAGGCCGGTACGCCCCGCTCCCGGCCGGTACGCCCGGCGCTCCCGCCCGCTACGCCCGGCGGCCCCGGCCGGTACACCTGGCGGCCCCGGCCCATGCCCGGTCAGGCGGCCCGGTCCGTACGGGCGTTCGGGGCGGGTGCAACCGGCGGACCGGCCGGGCGCGTCCTCGCGGGCGAGGCGGACGCGGTTCGCCGCACACTGCGGAGGGCAGGACAAAGGACATGGGCATCGTCAGCTGGATCATCCTGGGCCTGATCGCCGGGGCCATCGCCAAGTTCCTGCTGCCCGGTCGTGATCCGGGCGGCCTGATCATCACCACCCTGATCGGCATCGCCGGCTCCTTCGTGGGCGGCTGGCTGTCGTCGAAGGTGCTGCACAAGTCGATCACCACGGACTTCTTCGACCTCGCGACCTGGGTGTCTTCGATCACCGGCGCGCTGGTGCTGCTGATCGTCTACCGCCTGCTGTTCGGCAACTCGCGGAACTGACCGCCACCGGCCGGGCCCCGCGCGCGAGCACGTCGCGCGCGGGGCCCGGCCGTGTCGTACCCGGTCCGTGGTCACCGGCTACCCGGCGGCCACCCAGCCCGGCAGCCGCTCACGGGCGGCCAGCCATGTGGCGGGCACCCCGGCGAGGCCGGTCCGGGCGGCGACCACACCGCCGGCGATCGCGCAGGTGGTGTCCATGTCGCCCCAGCCGCCGACGGTCTCCCAGAGCGCCTCGGGCAGCGAGTCCAGCCGGCCGGCGGCGCACCAGAGCGCGAACGGCACGGTGTCCGCCGCCGAGACCAGATGGCCCGAGCCGAGCACCACCGCCGCGTGCCGGACCGACGTCCCGGCCGGGAACCGGGCCGCCAGCCGGAGCCCCGAGCGCACCTCGCTCTCCGGCAGCCGCTCGGCGATCGCCCCGAGGAACTCCCCCCGCCCGGGCGCCACCCGGCCCCTGCTCCGCACGGCCAGCGCGGACCCGAGCGCGACGGCGACGGCGCCGGCCACCGCCTCGGGGTGGAAGTGCGTGGTCAGCGCGGACCGTTCGGCCTGCTCGGCCACCCGGTCCAGGCCGTCCGCCGCGAACCAGGCGCCCAGCGGTGCCACCCGCATCGCCGCGCCGTTGCCGTGCGACCCCTGCCCGCCGAACATCCCCGCGGTCACCGTCCGCCAGTCCGCGCCGGCGTGGACCTCTCTCATCACCCGGTGCATAGACGGCCCGTACTTGCGCGCCGGATCGGCGGTGTACGCGGCGGCGAACTCCCGGGCCAGGGCGTCCTGGTGGACCTCGCCTCGGTCGGTCAGGTGGCGGAGCAGGACCAGCGCCATCGCGGTGTCGTCGGTCCAGTGCCAGGGCGCTTTCCGGGCGATCCGCGCCGCGTGCTCGGCCGCCGCCCGGTCCACGTCCGTCTGGAACCAGCGGTCGCCGAAGGCGTCCCCGAGGGCCAGCCCCTCCAGGCTGTCCGAGGCGGCGGCGGTACGGGCGGGCATGTCGTCCTCCAGGTGAGAATAACTGTCGCCGGCGATTCTGCCGCCCGCCCGGACCCCGCCGCCAGGCGTTTACCGCCGGCCAGCAGCAGAGCGTCAGCAGGTGGTCGCCCCGGAAGGTGCCGGCCGGGTGCTCGGCTGAGGCCGGATCGGGGGTCAGCCCGCCCGCAGGCCGTCGAGGAGGAGTGCCCAGAGCGCCTCGAAGTCCCGTTCCGCCCGCTCCAGGGACCACTCGGCGGCGTGGGCCGGGTCGTGGAAGTGCGCGGTGGCCTGGAAGACGGCCCGCGCGGTGACGGCGGGGTCGGCCGGGCGGAACTCGCCGCGGTCGACGCCGTCCCGGACGATCGCCGCGATCTGCGCGGTGAGGGTGTCGACGTGCGCCTCGACGGTGGCGCTCAGCTCGCTGACCAGGGCGAGGTAGGTGGCGAACAGCTCCGGGTCCTCCTGTGCCTTGGCGCGCTTGGCCGCGAACAGCGTGGCCAGCCACCGGTGCAGCCGCTCGGCCGACGGGCCGGGCTCGGCGGAGATCGCCGCCAGCTCGTCGTGGGCCCGGTCCAGCCAGCGCTGGGTGACCGCCTCGCGCAGCGCGGCCTTGCTCGGGAAGTGCCGGTAGACGCTGCCGTGGCTCACCCCGAGCGCCCGGGCGATGTCGACCACGGTGGCCTTGGCCGGGCCGTACCGCCTGAGGACGTCCTCCGCCGCGCTGAGGATCTGCTCGGGGGTGAGGACGCTGTCCGTGGTCACGGCGGGACTTCCTTCTTGCTGCGGTCTGCTGCGGCTTCCCGGCTGGTCAGCGCTCGCTGTCCAGGTGGGCCATCTGTGCGGCAGCGTACCGCTCGCCGGCGGCCGACCCGGCGGGAACGGCGGCCTCGATCGCGGCGAGGTCGGCGGCGGTGAGCCGCACCTCCAGCGCGCCGAGCGCCTCGGCGAGACGGTCCCGGCGGCGGGCTCCGACCAGCGGCACGATGTCCGCGCCGCGGTCGGCGACCCAGGCGATGGCCACCTGGGCGACGCTCGCGCCCTTCTCCCCGGCGACCATCCGCAGCGCCTCGACCAGCTCCAGGTTGTGGGTCAGGTTCTCGCCCTGGAAGCGCGGGCTGTGGCCGCGGAAGTCGGTGGCCGCGACCGGGCGTCCCGCCGACCAGTGGCCGCTCAGCAGGCCGCGCGACAGCACGCCGTACGCGGTGACGCCGATGCCCAGCTCGCGGGCGGTGGGCAGGATCTCCGCCTCGATGCCGCGGGAGATCAGCGAGTACTCGATCTGCAGGTCGCTGATCGGGTGGACGGCGGCGGCCCGGCGCAGCGTCTCGGCGCCCACCTCGGACAGGCCGATGTGCCGGACGTACCCGGCCTGAACCAGGTCGGCGATGGCGCCGACGGTCTCCTCGATCGGCACCGCCGGGTCCAGCCGGGCCGGGCGGTAGACGTCGATGTAGTCGGTGCGCAGGCGGCGCAGCGAGTACGCGACCGCGGACTTGGTGTGCGCGGGGCTGGCGTCGAAGCCGAGCCAGCTCCGGTCCGGTCCGCGCAGGGCGCCGTACTTGACGCTGATCTGGACGCTCTCCCGGTCGCGGCCGCGCAGCGCCTCGGCGAGCAGCAGCTCGTTGTGGCCCATGCCGTAGAAGTCGCCGGTGTCGAGCAGGGTGACGCCGGCGTCCAGCGCGGCGTGGACGGTGGCCACGGACTCGGCCTCGTCGGCGGGCCCGTACAGGTCGGACATGCCCATCAGGCCGAGGCCGAGGACGGAGGTGGCCGGGCCGGTGGTGCCGAGCACGGTGCGGAGGGGGGTGGTGGACATGAGGGGTGCTCCTGGGGTCGGGTCTCTTCCTGGGATGCTTCAACTATGGCATGACGGATGACAGATTTCAACATCTGTCATCACGTACCCGGTGGGTGCGCCGAGGAGGGCCCGCCCACCCGCAGGTCCGCCCACCGCCGAGTCCGCGCCGGCGGGCCCGCACTGGTACCAAAGGCTGATGTCACGTCACCCATCGGGCGTGGATCCCCTGCACGCCGGCCGTTCGGGCTGCTGAAGCGTCCGGGGAGGTCCATCGTGGAACCGGGCGTGATCCGCCGACCGTCCACCGGACGCCGTGCCAGGCCCGGGCGACACCGCTGCCCCGCGGGACGATCCCCGCCGGGCGGCCGCACCCGGATCCGGGCCGGGTGTCCGGCTGCCGGGCCACCTCGCAGGGAGACGAACGAATCTTCTAGGCTCGCTTCTCGGCCTTCCCTGCGCCGGTGCTCGACCGCACCGCTGTATCGAGGCCGTGTCCACGGGGCCCCGGGCCGAGCCGGGTCTCCGGACCGAGCGAGGAGGACGCAGTGTTGCCCAGCCCGAGGTCGCACCACTCGACGACGCCGAGCCAGGAGCCGTGCCGCCGCACCGCCTCCGCCGCCGGCCCCGCGGCGGGACTCCGGGCGCTGCCGACCCCGGCGGCCGCTGCCCCCAGTACCGTCGGCCGCCTGCGAGGTGCCCGATGAGCGCCCATACCGTCACGTCGGCCGCCTCACCCGCCCCTGCGGCGGCCGTGGCCGACGGACCCGCGGAGGGCGGAAGTCCGTCGGCGGCGACGCCCCCCACCGCCCCTCCCGTCGCCGTGCGGCCCCCGGCCGACGCCGGGCCGCCCGCCGCCGACGCCCCTCCCCCCGGGACCGCCAGACCGGACCACGTCCGGGCCGGGACGACCGCGGCCGGGCCCGCACCCGCCGCCTTCGGATGGCACGTCGGCGCCCCCGCCGCCACCGGGGTGCACATAGGCGCCGGGCCGCACCCCGCACCCGCATCCGCACCCGCACCGGCACCCGCGCCCACCCCCGCACCCGGGCCCGCTGTCGCCACCTCGCCGGCCGCGAAGGCGCCCGCCGCCCCCGCCGCCCCGCCGTCCCCGCCCGGTACCGCCCTCGACGGGGCCGCCACCGCCGCCCTCCCCGGCCTGCCGCAGGCCCTCAGCACCCGCGCCCGCACCCTGGCCGGCGCCGTCCGCCGCCGCTGCGCCGACCTGGCCCGGATGGAGTCGCCCTCCGGGGACGCCCCCCGCCTGGACGCCCTCGCGGAGGAGCTGGCCGCCGGATTCCGCGCCACCGGTGCCGAGGTGCGGCGGGAGGCCGGTCCGGCCGGCGACCACCTGGTGCTGCACTGGCCCGGCCGGCACGAGGAGCTCCCGCACCTCCTGGTGGTCGGGCACCACGACACCGTCTGGCCGGCCGGCACCCTGGACGAGTGGCCGGTCGAGGAGCGGGACGGGCGGCTCTCCGGCCCCGGCGTCCTCGACATGAAGGCCGGACTGGCCCTGCTGGAGGGCGCGTTCGCGCTGCTGGCCGACCTCGGGCAGCGTCCGCACCGGCCGGTCCGGCTGGTGGTCGTCTCCGACGAGGAGGTCGGCAGCCCGGACGGCAAGCGCCTGGTGGAACGCCAACTCCGCGGCGCCGCCGCCGTCCTGGGCCTGGAACCGGCCCATCCGGACGGCCGCCTGAAGACCGCCCGGCGCGGCTCCACCCGGGTCCGCCTCACCGTCACCGGCCGCGAGGCGCACGCGGGCAACGACGCCGCCCACGGCGTCTCAGCGGTGGACGAACTCGTCGACCAGCTGGTCGCCGTCCGGGGGCTGGCCCACCAGCCGGGCACCGAGCTGAACGCCGGGCGGATCACCGGCGGCACCCGCGCCAACGTGATCGCCGGACGGGCCGAGGCCGAGCTGGGCCTGCGCTTCTCCACCACCGAGGCCCAGCGCCGGACGCTCGACCACCTGGCCCGGCTGACCGCGCTGCGGCCGGGGGCGAAGGTGCGGACCGAGGTGCTCTCCAGCCGTCCGGCCTGGCCCGAGCGGAGCGGCAACCCGCTGCTGCGGCACGTCCGTTCACTCGCGGCGGCGCTGGGGCAGCAGCTGGACGGCGCACCGGCCGGCGGCGCGGGCGACACCAACCTCGCCGGGGCCCGCGGCCTGCCCACCCTGGACGGCCTCGGCGCGGTCGGCGCCGGCCCGCACGCCCGCCACGAACACATCCGGGTCGACCAGCTGGCCCCCAGGATCGCCCTCCTCGCGGCCCTCCTGGCGGTGCCGCTCCCCAGGCTCCGGAGCTAGCGGCTACCGAGGGGCGCGTGGTTCTCCCTCCCCCCGGCCTCGGCGGCCGGGAGGTGCCCTCGCGCCCCCGGGTCGGCCGACTACGCAGGGTGACTCCGCGCCTCCGATGACTGCCCGGCCACCTCGTGCTTGTCAGCGGTGCGGCTCCGCGTACAGAATGGTACCGACCGAACGGTCAGTCGGGAGGTGGGTCAGTGTCGGCATCACAGGTTGCCGAGGAGTCCGGCCAGGTGCTGGAGGAGCGGTTCGAGGCGGTGATCGCCGCTGAGCAGCGGATCGAGCCGCGGGACTGGATGCCGGACGCCTACCGGGCGACCCTGGTCCGCCAGATCGCCCAGCACGCGCACTCCGAGATCATCGGCATGCAGCCCGAGGGCAACTGGCTCACCCGGGCGCCCTCGCTCCGCCGCAAGGCGATCCTGCTGGCCAAGGCGCAGGACGAGGCCGGCCACGGCCTCTACCTGTACGCGGCCGCGGAGACCCTGGGCGTGGACCGGTCCGAGCTGACCGAGAAGCTGATCAGCGGGCGCCAGAAGTACTCCTCGATCTTCAACTACCCCACCCTGACCTTCGCCGACGTCGGCGTGATCGGCTGGCTGGTGGACGGCGCGGCGATCTGCAACCAGGTGCCGCTGTGCCGGTGCAGCTACGGGCCGTACGCCCGGGCGATGGTGCGGGTCTGCAAGGAGGAGTCCTTCCACCAGCGGCAGGGCTACGAGCTGCTGATGACGCTGATGCGCGGCACCGAGGAGCAGCGCCGGATGGTGCAGGACGCGGTGGACCGCTGGTGGTGGCCGTCGCTGATGATGTTCGGCCCGCCGGACGGGGACTCGCCGAACACCGCCCAGTCCATGGCGTGGCGGATCAAGCGGCACACCAACGACGAGCTGCGCCAGCGCTTCGTCGACATGACCGTGCCGCAGGCCCAGCACCTGGGCGTCACCCTGCCGGACCCGGCGCTCGCCTGGAACGAGGAGCGCGGCGGCTGGGACTTCGGCGAGCCGGACTGGTCCGAGCTCAAGCAGGTCATCAAGGGCCAGGGCCCGTGCAACGACCAGCGCGTCGAGCGCCGCCGGGCCGCGCACGAGGACGGTGCCTGGGTCCGCGAGGCGGCCCTGGCGTACGCGGAGAAGCAGAAGCGGAGAGAGCAGTGAGCGAGAGCAAGTCCGGCTGGCCGCTGTACGAGGTGTTCGTGCGTCCCCGGCGCGGCCTGAACCACGTGCACGTCGGTTCGCTGCACGCCGCCGACGACAGGATGGCGCTGCTCGCGGCCCGTGACCTGTACACCCGCCGGAACGAGGGCGTCAGCCTCTGGGTGGTGCCCTCCACGGCGATCACCGCCACCACCCCGGACGAGCAGGACCCGTTCTTCGCCCCGAGCGGCGACAAGGTCTACCGCCACCCGACCTTCTACGACATCCCCGAGGATGTCCCGCACATCTGACGGGGGAGTACCGACCGCCATGACCGACGATCACGTCTACCTGACCCTCTCCGAGGCGAGCCCCGAGCCCGAGGGCGAGGCCCGCTGGGCGTACGGCACCGGCTTCGCCGACCCGCTGCTCGGCGTGGACACCGCGCTGCCGCCGGGTGTCGACGGCGCGGACCTGTCGGCCTACTGCCAGATGCTCGGCGACGACGCGCTGGTGCTGTCCCAGCGGCTGATCGAGTGGTGCACCCGGGCACCGGAGCTGGAGGAGGAGGTCGCGCTGGCCAACCTCGGCCTGGACCTGCTCGGCCAGGCCCGCCACCTGCTCACCCGGGCCGGGCAGGCCGACGGCAGCGGCCGCACCGAGGACGACCTGGCGTACTGGCGCGAGGCGCAGGAGTTCCGCAACGTGCGGCTGGTGGAGACGCCGAACGGCGACTTCGCGTACACGATCGCCCGGCTGCTGCTGTTCGCCACCGCCCGCGAGGCGCTCTACCTCGAGCTGGCCGGCCACGCCGACCCGGTGCTCGCCGCAGTGGCCGCGCGCGGCGCCAAGGAGCTGGCCTACCACCGCGAGTACGCCGCCTCCTGGACGGTCCGGCTCGGCGACGGCACGGAGCTCTCGCACGCGCGGATGCAGGCCGGGCTGGACGCGGTCTGGCCGCTGCTGGACGAGCTGTTCACCCCGCACGAGGTCGAGCTGCGGCTCGGCGTCGACCCCTCCGGGCTGCGCGAGCGGGTGCTCGCCGCGCTGGGCGAGGTCGTCACCGAGGCCACCCTGACCGTGCCCGCGGCCGCGCCGCTGGCCCGGATCAACGGCCGGGCCGGCCGGGACGGCGTCCACACCGAGGCCCTCGGCCTGCTGCTCGCCGAGCTGCAGGTGCTGGCCCGGGCCCACCCCGGGGCGACGTGGTGACCACCGCGACCAGCGCCTGGGAGGTGGCGGCGGCGGTACCGGACCCGGAGCTGCCGATGGTCACCCTGGCCGACCTCGGCGTGCTCGCCGGCGTCGAGCAGGACGGCGACCGGGTCACGGCCTGGATCACCCCGACCTACTCGGGCTGCCCGGCGGTCGCCGAGATGGCCTCCGACGTGGACGCCCGGCTGCGGGCCGCCGGCTTCACCGAGGTCGCGGTCCGGCTGCGGCTGGACCCGCCCTGGTCCACCGACCGGATCAGCGAGGACGGCCGGCGCAAGCTCGCCGAGGCCGGCATCGCGCCGCCGCACCCCGGTGGCTCCGGCCTGCTGCGGCTGGGCCCCACCCGCCGCAGCGTCGCCTGCCCGCAGTGCGGCTCCACCGACACCGAGGAGCTCTCCCGCTTCGGCTCCACCGCCTGCAAGGCGCTGTGGCGCTGCCGGGCCTGCCGCGAGCCCTTCGACCGCATCAAGGAGATCTGATGGCCGTCCGCCGACCGACGTTCCACGAGCTGCGCATCGCGGCCCTCCAGCCGCTGTGCGAGGACGCGGTCGCGGTCACCTTCGAGGTGCCGGACGGCCTCGCCGAGGCGTACGACTTCCGGCCCGGCCAGACCCTGACCCTGCGGCGGATCGTGGACGGCGCCGACGAGCGCCGCTCGTACTCGCTGTGCTCCCCGGTTGGCGGGCCGCTGCGGATCGCGGTGCGGGAGGTGCCCGGCGGGCTGTTCTCGCGCTGGCTGGTCCGGGAGGCGCGGGTCGGCGAGATGGTCGAGGTCCTGCCCCCGGCCGGCCTGTTCAGCCCCGAGCTGGGCGTTCCCGCCGAGCACGTCCTGCTGGCCGCCGGCAGCGGCATCACCCCGATGCTGTCCATCGCCGGCTCGGTGCTCGACGGCCACCCCGACGCCCGGGTCACCCTGCTGTACGGCAACCGGCGCAGCGACACCGTGATGTTCGCCGACGAGCTGGCCGACCTGAAGGACCGCCACCTCGGCCGCTTCCAGCTGCTGCACGTGCTCTCCCGGGAGACCCGGGACGCCGAGCTGCTCAGCGGCCGGCTCGACCCGGAGCGGGTCAAGGCGCTGATCGCGGCCCTGGTCGACGTCGAGCACGTGGACCACTGGTGGCTGTGCGGCCCGTACGGCATGGTGTCCGGGGCCAAGGCGCTGCTGGAGGACCTCGGCGTGCCGGGGGACCGGGTGCACCAGGAGCTGTTCCACGCCGAGGACGAGCCGGTGTCGGAGCGGGTGGAGGAGGTGGCCGACGGCGAGCTGAGCGAGGTCACCGTGGTCCTCGACGGCCGCTCCAGCACCCTCTCGCTGCCGCGCGACCGGTCCGTCCTGGACGGCGCCCAGCGGGCCCGCCCCGACCTGCCGTTCGCCTGCAAGGGCGGGGTCTGCGGCACCTGCCGCGCCCTGGTCTGCGACGGCGAGGTGGAGATGCGCCGCAACTTCGCCCTGGAGGAGAAGGAGGTCGCGGCCGGGTACGTGCTCACCTGCCAGGCCCGTCCGGTCTCCGACCGGGTCACGGTTGACTTCGACCGCTGACCGCCGCCCCTTCTCGGCCGCCCGGCCCGCCCGGCCCGCTCAGGCCGGGGTCAGGGCGGCCGGGGCGCCGAGCAGCCCGACGATCTCGTTGACGGCGGCCCGGCCGGCCCGGTTGGCACCGATGGTGGAGGCCGAGGGCCCGTACCCGACCAGGTGGACGCGCGGGTCGGCGGCCGCCCGGGTGCCCTCCATCCGGATGCCGCCGCCGGGGCCGCGCAGGCCGAGCGGCGCCAGGTGGGTGGTCTCGGAGCGGAAGCCGGTGGCCCAGACGATCGCGTCCACCGCCAGCTCCCGGTCGCCCCAGGCCACGCCGTGCTCGGTCAGCCGGTCGAACATCGGCTGCCGGTCCAGCACGCCCAGCTCCTCGGCCCGCCGGTAGGCCACGCTCGGACCGAGCCCGGTCACGCTGACCACGCTGCGCACCGGCAGCCCCTGCCGGACCCGCTCCTCCACCCGGGCCACCACCGCCCGTCCGTACTCGGCGGTGAACGGGCCCTCGTGGAACACCGGCGGCGTCCGGGTCACCCAGACCGTCTCGGCCACCGCGCCCAGTTCGGAGAGCACCTGGATCGCCGAGGCCCCGCCGCCCACCACGACCACCCGCTGTCCGGCGAACTCCTCGGGCCCGCGGTAGTCGGCGTAGTGCAGCTGCCGTCCGGCGAAGTGTCCGGGGTAGTGCGGCAGGAACGGCCGGGTCCACGTCCCGGTGGCGTTGATCAGCGCCCGGGTGGTCCAGTCGCCACGGTCGGTCTCCACCGTCAGCCGGCCGTCCGGCCGCGGGCGCACCGCCCGGACCCGCACCGGTCGGACCACCGGCAGCGCGTGCCGCGCCTCGTACGCGGCGAAGTAGCCGGGCACCACCTCACGGGCCGGGGCGTCCGGGTCCGCCGGCGGCAGCTCGGAGTCCGGCAGGTCGTGGAAGCCGTGCACGGTGGCCATCCGCAGCGAGGGCGAGCGGTGCGCCCACGCCCCGCCGGGGGCGTCGTCGGCGTCCAGCACCACGAACCCCCGGTACGGCGCGAAGCCGCGGCGGCGCAGGTGGTACGCGGCCGACAGGCCGGCCTGGCCGGCACCGATCACCAGGACGTCGACCTCGCGGTTGGTTGCGCTGTAAACAGTCACGGCCGTGAAACATCGGTCCGGCTGTCGCTGTTCCCGCCGCGCCGCACGCGCCACGTCCCCCTGCCGTTCCCGCCGCTGTTCCCGCCGCGCCCGGCCGGGCCGCCCGCGCACCGGCGCGTACGCTCGGGACGAGCGCGCCCACGGGAGGAGCACCATGGACAGCCATGCCTGGGACGACCGCTACCGCACCGCCGACCTGGTCTGGGGCAGCGGCCCCAACCGCTGGGTGGCCGGCGAGTGCGCCGACCTGCCGCCGGGCCGCGCCCTCGACCTGGCCGCCGGCGAGGGCCGCAACGGCATCTGGCTGGCCGAACGCGGCTGGCGGGTCACCGCGGTGGACTTCTCCCGGGTGGCCCTCGACCGCGGCCGCACCCTCGCCGCCGCCCTCCCCGCACCCGTGTCCGACCGGCTGACCTGGATCGAGGCCGACCTGCGCACCGCCGTCCCCGCCGAGGAGGGCGCGTACGACCTGGTCCTGGTGGCCTACCTGCACCTCCCCGCCGACCAGCGGCGCGCGGTCCTCACCGCCGCGGCCCGGGCCCTCGCCCCCGGCGGCACCCTGCTGGTGGTCGGGCACGACACCACCAACCTCACCGAGGGCACCGGCGGCCCCCAGGACCCCGCCGTCCTCTTCACCCCCGAGGACCTGCTCGCCGACCTCGCGGACCACGGCCTGACCACCGTCGCCGCCGAACGCCGCCACCGCACCGCCGGCCCCTCCGGCGACCCGGACCGCGAGGCCGTCGACGCCCTCGTCCGCCTCCACCGGCCGGAGTGACCCGCACACCCGGGGGCGCGGACGACCCGACCGTGCCCACATCGGCCGCCATCGTCACGTCGAACCGCACCACCCGCGGGGCGTCCCGCGTCAGTCCACCGGCGCGATCACCGCGGCGGTGCCGTACGCGCACACCTCCGTCCCCACGTCGGCCGCCTCCGTGACGTCGAACCGCATCATCAGGACCGCGTTCCCGCCGCGTGCCTTGGTGTGCTCGACCAGCCGTTCCATCGCCTGATTGCGGCTCTCGACCAGCGTCTTGGTGAGGCCCCGGAGTTCACCGCCCATCAGCGACTTCAGCCCGGCACCGATCTGGGACCCGAGGTGCCGGCTGCGCACCGTCAGCCCGAACACCTCGCCGATGACCCGCTCCACCCGGTGCCCGGGCACGTCGTTGGTCGTCACCACCAGCACACTGTCGGACGGGCGCTGCCCGCCGCCGTACTCGTCGATGTTGGTCATGCCTCCACCCTTGCCCGGCAGCCCCCGCGCGGCAAGGAGGCGGCGCCGGGAGCCGGTACGGTGACGGCCTTTCGGGCGGGCCGGCGGCCCGGCGGGCTGACCGGCAGTCACCGACCGGCGCCCACCGGTTGCGGCCGCGGTCCGGCGCCGTTCTGATAAGCCCGTGAACCCCCTCGACGACCCGCCCGGCGCCGACGGCCCGGCCCGCGAGCCCAACCTGTGGACCCTCCCCGCCCTGGCCATCGGCGTGACCCTGCTCGCGGTCGGGGTGTTCTGGCGCTGGACCTTCTGGGCCCAGGCCCTCCCGGTCTCCCTGCTCGGCCTGGCCTTCGCCCAGGCCGGCGCCCGCAACGCCCGCCGGATCGGCTCCGGACACCGGGCCGCCCGCACCGCGGTCCTGCTCTGCTCCGCCGCCGGCGCCGCCGGGCTGATCGCCGTGGCCGTCCTCCTCGCCGGCCGCCCCCTCGGCTGACCGCCGCCCGTCCTCCGGCCGCGCCACGGGCCGGACCCGGGACGGCTCGCGGCAGGCTCCGGGGAGCGCCCGGAGCCGCCCGCGCCCCCGGCCCGGGCCCGCCGCGCCCGCCACCGCCCCGGGGCGGATCCGGCGCTCCCGTGGAGAAGCCGTACGCACTGGTGATCCGGGCCGCCGGTGGCCGTACGCTTGCGCCATGGGCGAGCGAAGCGATCATCCGCAGGGGCCGGGCGCGACCGAGAACTCCGGGGCGCAGGAGATCGAGGCGACCGTGGTGCTCGGCATCCGGATCACCGACTGGCCGGCGCTGCGCGCCGCCGCACGCGCCGCGGTGGAGGACCTGGACTTCGCCGGCCTCGACCCGGCCGGCCAGCGCGCGGACCTGCTCCGCGAGGTCTCCGACGACCCCAACGCCGCTCTCGGCGCGCTGCTCCACCCCGACCGCCTGATCGCCGCCATCCCCGGCATCGAGGCGCTCGGCGGCACCCTGGAGATCAGCGTCACCGACGACTTCGCCCCCGACTTCGCCGAGCTGTTCCCGCTCGACGGCGAGGACGGCGACGCCGGCGACTGGACCCTCACCCCGCGCACCGCCTGCCTCCTCCACACCCAGCTGATCGGCCTCGCCGACGCCGCCTACGACGACCTGGACGAGCACGGCGAGGAGCCGGTCACCGACGAGGACGAGGCCGACTGGACGGTCTACTCCCGCCTACCGCGCCGCACCTGGCCGATGCACCGCGGCTGGCGCCGGGCCTTCGCCCGGGCCTTCGACGACCTCGCCGACGACCTCGCCCTCGGCGAATGGCCGCTGCCGCGCTGCCTCGCCGAGGAGGTCGCCCTGCGGACGGCCCTCGCCGACGCCCGCTCCCTGCTCGGCTCCCAGCCCGAGTCGGTGGCCGACATGATGGGCGACCTGCCCGCCGACCTCTACGACTACGACTGGGACGGCTGCTCCGACGAGCTGTTCGGCGTGTACGGCCCGGACGAGGGCGACCCCGACGTGGACACCGCCACCCGGACCGACCAACTCCTCACCGCCACCCACCCGGAGGGCTGGTTCCTCGCCTACGACGACGCGGAGGAGCGGGACCCGCTGCGGGGCTTCCGCAGATAGCCCGCAGGGGCGGGGCGGCCTCCGCCGAGGCAGGTCCCGGCCGCCGGCGGGCGACTGGCATGCTGGTGGGGTGAGTTCACCGTTCGCTGACCCGAGTACCCCCGCCGAGCCGATCGACCGCGACGCCAGGGAGCAGTACGTCCTGCCGCTGGTGGTCCGGCTGGAGCGGGCCGCCCCGCCCGCCCGTACGGACGCCCTGGAGACCTCCGCGCGGGCGGTGCTGACCCTGCTGAACGACCCCCGGGTGACCGCCGCCGACGGCGCGTGGGCCGAGCGGGTCGCCGCCTGGGAGGACGCCCGGATCCGCAAGGTGGTCCGCCGGGCCCGCGGCGGCGAGTGGCGCAAGGCCGGCGAGCTGCCGGGCATCACCGTCACCGGCGGCTCGGCGGAGGTCCGGGTGTTCCCGCCCGTCCCGCTGGACGGCTGGCCGAAGGAACTCGCCAAGCTCCAGGTCTCCGGCACCGAACTGGACGACCCGGCCGCGCCCGGCGCCCCCGCCGGCGGGATCCCGGTGCTCTGGCTCAACCCCGAGCTGGAGATGAGCGCCGGCAAGACCATGGCGCAGACCGGCCACGCCGCCCAGCTCGCCTGGTGGCGGCTGGACGACACCCAGCGCAAGGACTGGGCCGAGGCCGGCTTCCCGCTGGCCGTCCGGACCGCCGACCCGGCCGCCTGGGCGGACCTGACCGCCGGCGGGCTGCCGCTGGTCCGCGACGCCGGGTTCACCGAGATCGCGCCGGGCAGCTGCACGGTGGTCGCGGACCACCCGGCCCTGCGGTAGCGCATCCGCGCACGCTGCCCCGGGCTCACGGCTGGCGACAACAGGGGCGCGTGGGGGCACCTCCCAGCCGCCAAGGCTGGGGGAGAACTGCGCGAAATCGGGAGGAACGCGGCTTCAACCCGCCAACGGGGGCCGGGTGCAACGTGCTGTGCGCACCCGGCGAGCGGTCGGCGTCTTCCGTCTCGCGCAGTTCCCCGCGCCCCCTGGGGGGTTGCCCTGGTGCGTACGGGCCCCCCTTGGGTTGCCCCGGTGGACATGGCTCACCGCGCCACCGGGCGTCCGTCAGCCGGTGGCCCAGCCGGTCCTGGCGAGGCGGGCTTCGGCGAGGGCGAGGCCGGTGACGGAGGCGAGCAGGACGGTGGTGCCGGCCAGGGTGGCGGGGGTGAGCCGTTCGCCGAGCAGCAGGACGGCGATCACGGTGGCGCTGACCGGTTCGATCAGGGCGATCACCGACGCGGTGGTGGCCCGCACCACGGCCGCCCCCGCGAAGTAGAGGCCGTACGCCAGGGCGGTGGGCACGGCGGCCAGGTACACCAGCAGGCCGAGGGTCTGGCCGAGCCCGGCGGGCTGCGGCCGGATGCCCTCGGCGAGGGCCAGCGGCAGCAGGCAGACCGCGCACACGCCGAAGGACCAGAGCGTGGTGGTCAGCGGGCTCTCGCCGGAGCCGGAGCGGCCGAGCCACCGGGTGACCAGGGTCAGGCAGGCGTACCCGGCGGCCGACAGCAGCGCCCAGCCGACGCCGGAGGGCCGGACGGTACCGCTGCCGCCGTCGCCGAGGACCAGGACGGCCAGGCCGGCCAGCGCGCCGAGGACGGCGGTGGTCCCGGCGGCGCCGAGCCGTTCGCCCATGGCCGCCCGGGCGCCGAGGGCGACCATCACCGGGGCGGCGCCGAGGGTGACCACGGTGGCCACCGCCAGACCGGTGTCCCGGACGGCGAGGAAGTAGGCGGTCTGGAACAGGGTCAGGCCGAGGCCGTTGGCCAGGATCCGCGGCAGCCGTCGCCGCCAGGGCAGCACCGGGCGCGGGCCGCGGCGGCCGAGGGCCCGGACGGCGAGCAGCAGCAGGACACCGCCGGCGGAGCGCCAGAAGGTCAGGGCCATCGGGCCCAGCCCGCTGCGGGCGTACAGCAGCGCGGCGGCCGCGCCGGCGGTGCCCCAGGCGGTGGCGGAGACGAGGACGTAGAGCAGGGCCCGCCCGACGGGCAGGGCGGTGGTACGGGTGGCGGACATGCAGGTTCTCCCACGAGAGGACGGGTGGTCGGTCGCGTGATCCCGTGTGCGGGCAGCGACGACCGGCCCGGGGCGTCTCACGCCCGGAGCCCGGTCCTATCCGTGGCCTGCCGCCCGCCTCAGGCGGCGGGAGGTGGCAGTACTCCGCGATGCATGCGGCCCACCCTACCGGCCCGTTTCCGCCGAACCGGGTACGGCCCCGGGCGGGTGCCCGGGGCCGTACGGAGGGGCCGGGGGTCAGGCGTCGTGGCGGCGGAGCGAGCGCAGTCCGGCCCAGGTGGCCAGGGCGGCCCACAGCGCCATCACCAGCAGGCCGGTCCAGTGGCCGAAGTGGAAGCCGGCCTCGGGCTGGTACCGCAGGGCGTGCTGCCCGGCCCGGTCGGGCAGGAACTGCACCAGCTCGCGCACCCCCGGCACGGCGCTGAGCAGCGGCGTCCCCAGGAAGACGGTCGGGGTGATCAGGCCCATCGCGGCCGTCAGGTTGCGCAGCACCGCGGTGGCGCCCAGGCAGATGACGATCAGCAGCGGGTGGTACAGCACCCCGGCGACCATGGCGCGCAGCGCCTCGGGGGAGCCCAGGCCCAGGTTCTCCGTGTGCGCCGAGGCCAGGAACGAACCCGCCGTCGTCAGCACGCCGACCAGCAGGCCGACCCCGGCGCCCAGCGCCAGCTTCGCCGCGTACAGCCGGGCCCGGTCCGGCACCGCGGCGAGCGAGCCGCGGATCGTCCCGGAGGCGTACTCCTGGCCGAACAGCAGGATGCCGAAGCAGGCCAGCGCCACCTGGCCGAAGTTGAGGCCGTAGAAGATCCCGACGCTGGGGTCGTCGATGAGCGAGTGGTCCTCGGTGCCGTACGCGGCCTGGACGGCGGCGGTGCCGCCGACGCTCAGCGCGAGGGCGATCAGCGGGGTGGTCCACTGCGAGCGCAGGGTGGCGAACTTGGTCCACTCGGCGTGCAGGGCGCGGGCGGTGCGGGTGCGGGCGGTGAGACTGCGGACGGGAACGTGGGCGGCGGCGGTGGTCATGGCTCCGGTGCTCTCGGCTCGGGACGGGCGGGCGGTGGCCGGTTCGGCGGTCACGGTCCGGGCGGTCATGCGGCGGCCGCCCGGTAGTCCACGCTGTCGGCGGTCATCCGCATGAACGCCTCCTCCAGGGAGTCCTGGCAGACGGCGAGTTCGAGCAGCGCCACCCGCTGGGCCGCGGCCAGCGCGCCGAGCTGCTCCGGCCCGGTCCCGGCGACCTCCCAGGCGCCGTCGCCGACCGGCTCGGCGTCCAGCCCGGCGCCGCGCAGCAGCCCGGTGAGCTTGTCGGGGTCCACCGCGCGCACCCGGACCCGGCGCCGGCCGTGCCGCTCCAGGAACTCCGCGGTGCCCAGGTCGGCCAGCAGCCGGCCGCGGCCGATCACCACCAGATGGTCCGCGGTCAGCGCCATCTCGCCCATCAGGTGCGAGGAGACCAGCACCGCCCGGCCCTCGGCGGCCAGCGAACGCAGCAGGGTGCGGATCCAGCGGATGCCCTCCGGGTCCAGGCCGTTGACCGGCTCGTCCAGCAGCAGCACCGGCGGATCGCCGAGCAGCGCCGCGGCCACCCCGAGGCGCTGCCGCATCCCCAGCGAGAAGCCCCGGATCCGGCGACCGGCGGCCTCGGCGAGGCCGACCTGGGCCAGCACCTCCTCCACCCGGCGGTCACCGATCCCGTTCGCCCGGGCCACGCAGCGCAGGTGCCCGCGGGCGGTCCGGCCGCCGTGCACCGCCTGGGCGTCCAGCAGTGCGCCCACCTGCCGCAGCGGCTCGGCCAGCTCGGCGTACCGGCGGCCGTGCACCAGCGCCTCCCCGGAGGTCGGGCGGTCCAGGCCGAGGACCATCCGCATGGTGGTGGACTTCCCGGCGCCGTTCGGGCCGAGGAAGCCGGTCACCCGGCCCGGCTCCACCCGGAACGAGAGCTCGGACACGGCGACCCGGTCGCCGAACGACTTGCTGAGGGACCGGACTTCGATCACTGCTGCCTCCCCTGACTGGCTGACGTGACCAGTCAACCGGCGTGCCGCGACCGGCGGATCCCGCCGGGGAGGGGACCGGTCTCCCTCTCGGGAGGGAGCCGCCGCACGCCGCCGACCTGGCACGATGGCGAGGTGTCCGCGATCTTCGCCCCGCTGTTCCAGGCCGCCACCTACGCGCGGTGGTTCCACCTCCTGATCGGCATGGTCTTCGCCGCGGCGGTCCTGCTGGTCTACCCCGGGATCGAGGGCCAGTCGCTCACCCGGCTCCTGCTCTCCGCCGTCCTCGTGGACGCGGTGATCCTCGCGCTCGCCGCGCTGGTCCCCGCGATGCGCCGGGCCGAGGGCGTCCAGGCCCGGCTGCTGCTGATGCCCGCCCGCGAGGAGGACATCGGCGCTGCCCGGTCCACGAGTTGGGCCGACCGGCGGCGCACCGCCGGCTGGCTGATCGGCCGGGTCGCGCTCGGCACCGCCATGGGGTTCCTGACCGTGCACGGCCTGGCAAACGCCGTCGACCTCGCCGCCCGGCCGTTCCACCCGCTCGCCCCGGCCGCCGCCCCGCTCCTCCTGCTCGCCCTCGGCTGGACCGCCGTCCTCGCCGGCCGCATCCAACTCGCCATGGCGGTACGGCTGCTGGGCCCCTCCCCGGCCGAACGGCTGGCCGAGGCCGAACTCCGCGCCGAGCGGCTGCTCGAACGCAACCGGCTCGCCCGGGAGTTGCACGACTCCATCGGCCACGCCCTGACCGTCACCGTGCTCCAGGCCGGCGCCGCCCGCGAGGTCACCGACCAGGCCTTCCGCGACAAGGTCCTGGAGGTCATCGAGACCACCGGCCGCCGCGCCATGGAGGACCTCGAACGCACCCTCGTCCTGCTCCGCGACACCCCCGACGCCGTCGCCACCGAACAACCCGGACTCGACCAGGTCGGCGCCCTCTTCGAGACCGCCCGGGCCGCCGGCAGCTCGGTCGAGGCCCGGATCGCCGTCCGCGCCGACCAGGTGCCCGGCGTGCTGTCCCGCGAGGCCTACCGGATCGTCCAGGAGGGCATCACCAACGCCCTCAAGTACGCACCCGGGACGCCGATCCGGGTCCGCGCCGCGATCGAGGACGGCAGCCTGCGGCTCCGCTGCGCCACGGCGATCGGCGGGACGGGGACGGAGTCCGAGCCGCCCGGACGGGCAGCGCGGGCGGACGGATCCGGCGGGCGGCGCGGCGGCAAGGGGCTGCGCGGGATCCGCGAACGCGCCGTCCTGCTCGGCGGGGAGTCCCACGCCGGGCCGGACCCGGACGGCGGGGCGGACTGGGTGCTGGCGGTGCGACTGCCGCTACGGTTGGGGGAGTGATGATCAAGGTGCTGCTGGTCGACGACGAGGAACTGGTCCGGTTCGGGCTGCGGGCCGTCCTGGACGCCCAACCCGACATGGAGGTGGTCGGGGAGGCCGCGGACGGCGCCGAGGCACTCGGACTGGTGCGGTCGCTCAACCCGGACGTGGTCCTGATGGACGTCCGGATGCCCGACATGGACGGGCTCACCGCCACCCGCACCATCCTGCGGAACTGCGACCCGGCACCGAAGATCCTCGTGGTCACCACCTTCGAGAACGACGACTACGTGTACGAGGCGCTGCGCGCCGGGGCCGACGGATTCCTGCTGAAGCGGGCCCGGCCGGCGGAGATGGTGCACGCCGTACGGCTGGCCGCGGCGGGGGAGTCGCTGCTGTTCCCGGCCGCGATCCGGGGGCTCGCCGCCGGACGCGGCAGCTCCGCGGCGGCGGAGTCCATGGCACGGGCGGGGCTCACCGAGCGGGAGGCGGAGGTCCTGCGGCTGATGGCGCGGGGCTTCTCCAACACCGAGATCGCGGGGCAGCTGTACCTCGGCGTGCAGACCGTCAAGACACACGTGAGCAGCGTCCTCGCAAAGCTGGGCGCCCGCGACCGCACCCAGGCGGTCATCGCCGCCTACGAATCCGGCTTCGTCACCCCGACCTGACGGGCAACGGTCAGCCACTAAAGGGGCGGGTGGGGGCACCTCCCAGCCGCCAAGGCGGGGGGGGACTGCGCGAGTTCGGGAGGCGGACCGGGTTTCGATCGGGGCACCGAGGGCCAGTTGCAGCATCTGCCGTTCCCCTGCGCGCAGTTCCCCGCCCCTGACGTAGCCGTGTGCGTTCGCTGCGGGGGGTCAGGCGGGGTAGGCGTGGGTTTGGGTGGCTTTGACGGTGGCCCAGACGGGGGTGCCGGGGGTGAGGTCGAGGTCGGTGGCGGCGGCGGGGGTGAGGTCGGCGGCGAGGGGGAGGGGACCGGTGAGGTCCACGCGGACCTGGTCGCCGTGGAGGTCGAGGCCGGCGACGGTGAGGGGGAAGAGGTTGCGGGCGCTGGCGGCGGGGCGTTCGCGGTAGAGGGTGACCGCGGAGGGCGGGAAGGCGACGAACGCGGGGCCGGTGAGGTCCTCGGTGGTGGTGAGGGTGAGGCCGTCCGGGAGGGTGACCCGGTGGCCGTCGGCGATGCCGCGGTAGAGGTTGAGGCCGACCAGGCGGGCGATGTAGTCGGTGCGCGGGTGGCGGGCGATGTCGGCGGGGAGGCCGGCCTGGACGACGTGGCCGTCCTCGATGACGACCAGCCGGTCGGCCAGCACCATGGCGTCCAGCGGGTCGTGGGTGACCAGTACCGCCACGGCGTCGAACGCGGCCAGGTGCCGCCGCAGTCCGGCCCTGACCTCCAGCCGGGTGCGTGCGTCCAGGGCGGCCAGCGGCTCGTCCAGCAGCAGCAGCCGGGGCTTCACCGCGAGCGCCCGGGCGAGGGCGACCCGTTGGGCCTGGCCGCCGGAGAGGCTGCCGGGTCTGCTGCCGGCGTGGTCGGCGAGGCCCATGCGGTCGAGCCAGGGCAGGGCCTCGGCCCGGGCGGCGGCCCGCCGCAGGCCGCGGCAGCGCAGGCCGAAGGCGACGTTGTCGAGGGCGGTGAGGTGGGGGAAGAGCAGGTAGTCCTGGAAGACGACGCCGACGGGCCGGTCCTCGGCGGGGGTGTGCAGGCCGGCGGCGGGGTCCTCGAGGGTGGTGCCGTCGAGGCGGAGGTGGCCGGCACCGAGCGGGAGGAGGCCGGCCAGGGCGCGCAGGGCGGTGGACTTGCCGGCGCCGTTCGGTCCGAGCAGGGCGACCACCTCGCCGGGGGCGGCGGTGAGCGGGAGGTCGAGCCGGAAGGCGCCGCGGTCGATCCGCAGGTGGGCGTCGAGGGCGGGCGGGTGCACGGCGGGGCCTCCCGGTTCGGGCCGCGGGCCGCCCGGCCGGGCGTCCTCGGCGTTCATGCCTGCCCGCCCGCGGTCCAGCGGTCCCGCAGGCCGGCCAGGACGGCGACGGAGACGGTGAGCAGGACCAGGCTGAGCGCGATGGCGGCCTCCGGCTCGGACTCCATGGCGAGGTAGACGGCGAGCGGCATGGTCTGGGTCCGGCCGGGGAAGTTGCCGGCGAAGGTGATGGTGGCCCCGAACTCGCCGAGGGCGCGGGCCCAGGCGAGGACGGCGCCGGCGGCGATGCCGGGGGCGATCAGCGGCAGGGTGACCCGGCGGAAGGCGGTCAGCCGGGAGGCGCCCAGGGTGGCGGCGGCCTCCTCGTAGCGGGGGTCGGCGGCGCGCAGCGCGCCCTCGACGCTGATCACCAGGAAGGGCATGGCGACGAAGGCCTCGGCGAGCACCACCCCGCCCGTGGTGAAGGGCAGGGTGATGCCGAACGCCGAGTCCAGCCAGCGGCCGACGATGCCGTTGCGGCCGAGGACGAGCAGCAGGGCGACGCCGCCCACCACGGGTGGCAGCACCAGCGGCAGGGTCACCAGGGCGCGGATGAACCGCCGTCCGGGGATCTCGGTCCGGGCCAGCAGCCAGGCCAGCGGCACGCCGACCACCAGCGAGACGGCGGTGGCCGCGGTCGCGCTGATCAGCGAGAGCCGCAGGGCCGTCCAGACCTCCGGGCTGGAGAGCTGCTCGGGAAGCGTGCTCCAGGGCGCGCGGACGAGCAGCCCGACCAGCGGGAGGACCAGGAACGCCAGCCCGAGCAGGGCGGGCAGCAGCAGGGCGAGCGGGATCCGTCGGCGGTGCCGGGGGGCGGTGCGGCTCACGGAGTCTGGAAGCCGGCCTCGCCGAGCACCTGCTTGGCCTCCGCCGACCGGATGTAGGTGACGAACGCGGCGGCGGCCGCGGCGTTCGGCGCCTTGGCGAGGGCGGCGATCGGGTAGTCGTTCACGGCCTTCTCGGCCTCGGGGAAGCTCACACCGTCGATCTTCGCAGCATCGGCCTTGACGTCGGTCTTGTACACGAGGGAGGCGTCCACCTCGCCCAGTTCGACCTTGGTGAGGGCGCCCTTGACGTCCTGCTCCAGGGTGACCGGGGTGAGGTTCACGCCGCCGGCCTCCAGGGCCTTGAGGGCGGCGGCGCCGCAGGGCACCTCCTTGGCGCAGAGCGCGGTCTTGACGCCGGTGAGGTCCTTGAGGCCGGTGATGTGCCTGGGGTTCCCCTTGGGGACGGCGATCTCCAGGGTGTTGCGGACGAACACCTTCGGGTCGCCGGCGGCGGCCTTGGCGTCGGTGACGGTCTTCATGGTGGCCGGGCTGGCGGCGGCGAAGACGTCGGCCGGGGCGCCGGAGACGATGGACTGGGCGAGCGCGGAGCTGCCGCCGAAGTTGAAGGTGACCTTGACTCCGGGGTTGGCGGCCTCGAACTTCTTGCCGAGGTCGGTGAAGGACCCCTTGAGCGAGGCGGCCGCGAACACGGTCACCGCGCCGGTGGGCTTGGCGGCGCCCGTGCCGTCGGCGGTGGCCGGGGAGTTCGACGGCGTGGCCCCGCTGCCGCAGGCGGTCAGGCCGGCCGCGAGAGCGAGGACGGTGGCGGCGACGGCGGTGCGGCGTCGGGTGGTGGTCATCGGGGTCCCCTTCTGCCGCGCCGGGGGTCGGCGCGGGGCTGCGGTGGCAATGTCGATCATAGTGCCGCAGGTGCGCACCGAAAATCCCCTGTTCCATCGCACAAGCCAGGAGTGATCCATTCCGGAAGCCGCATGTGCGATGGGTCAAGGAGGAAAAATCCGTGGCTGTCGCGGGCCCCGGCCGCCAGAGTGAGGGCAGTTCGACCACGGGGAGGAACAGATGTCCACACTGAGGGTCACGGCCGAGCTGCTGACCATCCACGAGCACCCGAACGCCGACGCGCTGGAGCTGGCCCAGGTGGGCCTGTACCGCGCGGTGGTGGCCAAGGGTGCGTTCCGGACCGGCGACGCCGCCGTCTACATCCCGGAGCAGGCGGTGCTGCCCGCCGAGCTGATCGAGGAGCTCGGCCTCACCGGCAAGCTGGCCGGAGGCAACGCCGACCGGGTCAAGGCGGTACGGCTGCGCGGAGAGCTCTCCCAGGGCATCGTCTGCCGGCCGCGGGTGCTCGCGGACACCGACCTGGCCGCCGCCGCGGCGGCCGGGCTGGACTTCGCCGAGCTGCTGGGCGTCACCAAGTGGGCGCCGCCGGTCCCGACCGCGATGAACGGCGAGGTCGAGGCGGCCCCGGACCTGATGCCCTGGGTGGACATCGAGAACCTCAAGCGGTTCCCGGACGTCTTCGAGCCGGGCGAGCCGGTGGTGGTCACCGAGAAGCTGCACGGCAGTTGCTGCCTGGTCACGTACCACGCGGACGGCGGCGGGGTGCAGGTCTCCTCCAAGGGGATCGGCGCCCAGGGGCTGGCGCTCAAGGAGGACCCGAAGAACCTGTACTGGCGCGCCGTCCGGGCGTACGACATCCCCGCGGTGGCCGCCCGGCTGGCCGAGCGGCTCGGCGCCTCCCGGATCGGCGTGTTCGGCGAGGTGTTCGGCGCCGGCGTCCAGGACCTGACCTACGGCGCCTCGGGCCGCGCCGAGCTGCCCGGCTACGCCGCGTTCGACGTCTCGGCCGTGGTCGACGGGCAGCTGCGCTGGCTGGACGCGGCCGAACTGCTCGACGGAGAACTGCCGTTGGCGCCCCGGTTGTGGAGCGGACCGTACCGGGCCGAGACCGTGCTGGCGCTGGCCGAGGGCCGAGAGACGCTGTCCGGGCGGGAGCTGCACATCCGCGAGGGCGTGGTGGTCCGCCCGGCGGTCGAGCGGCACAGCCCGGTGCTGGGCGGGCGGGCCATCGCCAAGGTGGTCGGCGGCGCGTACCTGACCCGCAAGGGCGGCACCGAGTACGAGTGACCGGGCCCGGGGCCCCGCCGGGAGCGATTCCCGGCGGGGCCTTCTGTGCTGACGGACGGTCAGCTAGCGTGATCCGCGTACGCAGGACAGCCGCTCGCCCCCAGGAGGCGCCGCCCATGCCGGACACCCCCATACCCGGACCTCCGGGTCTCCCGCTGATCGGCTCGCTGCTGGACCTCAAGCGCGACCCGCTCCAGGCGTACCGGGACGCCCGTCGCGACCACGGGGACGTGGTGCGGTTCACGGCCGGGCCGCCCGGGCTGCGCTCCGAGTTCTACATGGTCTTCTCCCCCGAGGGCGCCCAGCAGGTGCTGGCCACCCAGTCGGCCAACTTCCGCAAGGAGAACGCCTTCTACGAGGAGGTCCGGCAGAGCTTCGGCAACGGCCTGCTGACCTCCCAGGACGGCGACTACCAGCGCCAGCGCCGCCTGGTGCAGCCGCTGTTCACCCGCCGCCGGGTGGACGGCTACGCGGAGGCGATCGGCATCGAGTCCGAGGCGCTGGCCGAGCGCTGGGCGGCGGCGGTGGACGGGGTGGTGGACGCCGCCGACGAGATGTCCCGGTTCGCGCTGCGCGCGGTCTCCCGGATCCTGTTCGGCCAGGACGTGGAGGCCGCCATCGACGCGGTCCGCACCAACTTCCCGATCCTGGGCGCCTACATCCGCTCCCGCGGCTTCTCCCCGGTGCGCGTCCCGCGGACCTGGCCCACCCCGGGCAACCGGGAGGCGCTGGCCGCCGAGCGGGCGCTGTACGCGGTCTGCGACCGGATCATCGCCGAGCGCGGCGGTCGCGGCGGCTCCGACGACCTGCTGCAACTGCTCGCCGAGGCCCGCGGCGAGGACGGCGAGCGGCTGGACCCGACCGAGCTGCGCGAGCAGGTGCTGATCTTCCTGCTGGCCGGTCACGAGACCACCGCCACCTCGCTCACCTTCGCCCTGCACCTGCTGGGCCGGTACCCCGAGGAGCAGAAGCGGGCCCACGCGGAGGTGGACGCGCTGCTCGGCGACGGCCGCCGCCCCACCGCCGAGGACTTCAACGAACTGCCCGTCCTCACCCGGGTGCTGAAGGAGGCCATGCGGCTCTTCCCGGCCGCCCCCGCGATCGGCCGCCGGGCCGTGGCGGACTGCGTGGTGGACGGCACCCCCATCCCGGGCGGCTCGGACGTGCTGGTGGCGCCCTGGGTGACGCACCGCCACCCCGACCACTGGGAGGACCCGGAGCGGTTCGACCCGGACCGGTTCACCCCCGAGCGGGAGGCGGCCCGGCACCGGTACGCCTGGTTCCCGTTCGGCGGCGGGCCCCGGGCCTGCATCGGCCAGCACTTCTCGATGCTGGAGTCGGTGCTCGGGCTGGCCGTCCTGCTGCGCGCCTTCGAGGTGGCGGCGCTGGACCTGGACGTGGCGCTCGGCCAGGGCATCACCCTGGAGGCCCGCGGACCGGTGCGGATCCGGCTGACCGCGCGCCGGTAGAGGGACCCCGAAGGGGGCGTGCGGCCGGGGGGCTGCACGCCCCCTTCGGCATCGGCGCGCGCCCAGCGCACACGGGAGGCGCCTATTCGAGCACAGGCGACCCGGGCCCGGGGCGGCTTTCCGGATGTTCGGGTGACCGGACCGCTGCGCTCGGTAGCGTCCAGCGCATCGGAGACCGAGCGCGCACATGCGATCGGCATATGTCACCCCTCGGAGGCCCCCGATGGGATCGATGCACCACTTCAGCTTCGGCTGGCTCACCCCGACCGTCTCGTACCTGCTGGCCTGCGTGGGCGCGGCCCTCGGTCTGCGCTGCACCCTGCGCGCCCTGGCCGCCACCGGCACCTCGCGCCGCAACTGGCTGATCACGGCCGCCGCGGCGATCGGCTCCGGCATCTGGACCATGCACTTCGTGGCCATGTTCGGGTTCACCGTGGACGGCAGCGAACTGCGCTACGACGTCCCGCTCACCGTGCTCAGCCTGGTGGTGGCCGTGGTCGTGGTCGGCCTCGGCGTGTTCGTCGTCGGCTACGGCCGGCGCCGCAGGCCCAGTCTGCTGGTCGCCGGCCTCACCACCGGGACCGGGGTCGCCGCCATGCACTACATCGGCATGGCGGCCGTCCGGATCCACGGCACCCTCGGCTACGACCCCGGCACGGTCGGACTGTCCGTGCTGATCGCGGTCGGCGCCGCCACCGCCGCGCTCTGGGCCGCCGTCACCATCCGCAACGTGGTCGCGGCCGGCGGCGCCGCCCTGGTCATGGGCGTCGCGGTCTCCTGCATGCACTACACCGGCATGGCCGCCGTCCACGTCGAGATGCACCCCGCCCGGACCGAACTCGCCGGCGCCACCCCGATGCAGTTCGTCTTCCCGCTGGCCGTCGGGCTCGGCTCCTTCCTCTTCCTCACCTCCGCCTTCGTCGCCCTCTCCCCGACCGCCCAGGAGCGCGCCGCCTACCGCGAGGCCGGCGAACTCGCCATCGAGGAAGCCGACTTCGCCGAACTCCGCCGCGCGGCGTAGCCGTGTCCGCGTCCGACCCGCCCGGGACGCCGCCCCCCGACCCGAAAGGCCACCACCCCATGCGCGAACGCCGCGGCACCCCCCGTACCGCACCGCCGGCCGCCCCCGGCACCGCCCGCGGCCCGGTCCGACCCGGGCCCGGCGGACGGCGACGCGGCGCCCACGCCGGACCGCCCGCCCGGGAGGACCGGACCGAGAGCGGACGCGGCCCGGCCGACACCCCGCGGACCCTCCCGGCCGGACTGCGCCCGCGCACCGTCCGGGCCAGGATCGTGGCCCTGCTGATGGTCCCGGTGGTGTCCGTGATGGCCCTGTGGGCCTTCGCCACCGTCACCACCGCCGGCGAGGTCCGGGCCCGGCTCCAGGCCAGGACCATCGACGCCGCCCTGCTGCGGCCCGTCGAGGCGGCCGCCGCCGGACTCCAGGCCGAACGCGCCGCCGCCGGACAGCTGCTTGCCACCCCCGGCGCCGCCCGGGAGAGCGCCCTGCGCGAGGCCGCCGCCGCCACCGACCGGGCCGTCACCCCGCTCGCCCTCGGCCCCGGCTACAACCGCGCCGACGCCGAGGGCCTCGGCCCCGAGGCCGCCGCCCGGGTGGACGCCCTCACCACCGCCGTCGCCGCCCTCCCCGACCTGCGCCTGCGGGTCCTCACCCGCAACGCCGCCTGGCCCGAGGTGTACGCCGCCTACGGCACCGCCGTCGACCGCGCCCTGGACGTGGCCGGCGCCCTCACCGCGCTCCGCGACGACCGGGCCGCCTCCGACGCCCGGGTCCTGCTGGAGTTCGCCCGCTCCCGCGAACTGCTCGCCCGCGAGGACGCCCTGCTGCGGGCCGGCCAGGCCGCCGGCCGGCTCGCCGAGGACCAGCACCGCGACTTCGCCGCCACCGTGTACGCCCGCCGCCTCTTCGAACGGACCAGCGCCGCCGACCTGCGGCCCGCCGACCGGACCGCCCTGCAGGCCGTCGCCGCCGGCGCCGACTACCAGGACCTGCTCCGGCTGGAGGACGCGGTCAGGAACGCCGAGGACGGGAAGGCCGCGGTCGCCGCCGTCGGAGCCGACCGCTGGGCGGTCTCCGCGGACGGCGTCGCCCGCGCGCTGCGCACGGTCTCCGCCGACGCCGCCACGGCCGCCGCCGAACGCTCCCGGCCGTCCGCCATGGGCCTGTCCACCCCCTCCGGCGCCGCCGTGCTGCTGGGCCTGGCCGCCGTGCTCGCCTCGCTGCTGATCTCGGTCCGGATCGGCAGCGGCCTGGTCGCCGAACTGACCGGGCTGCGGAACTCGGCCCTGGAGCTGGCCGGCCGCACCCTCCCGGCCACCATGCGCCGGCTGCGGGCCGGCGAGGAGGTCGACCCGGAGGCCGACGCCCCGCGGCAGCCGCCCGGCGAGGACGAGATCGGACAGGTGCACGGCGCCCTGGAGACCGTACGGCGGGCCGCCGTCACCGCCGCGGTGGAACGGGCCGAGGTGCTCTCCGGCGTCTCCGGCGTGTTCGTCAACCTCGCCCGGCGCAGCCAGGTCCTGGTGCACCGCCAGCTCACCCTGCTGGACGCCATGGAACGCCGCACCGAGGACCCGGCGGAGCTCGACGACCTCTTCCGGCTCGACCACCTCACCACCCGGATGCGCCGCCACGCCGAGGGCCTGATCATCCTCTCCGGCGCCACCCCCGGCCGGGCCTGGCGGCGGCCCGTCCCGCTGACCGACGTGGTCCGCGCGGCCGTCGCCGAGGTCGAGGAGTACGCCAGGGTCGAGCTGCACCGGATGCCCAGGGCCGCGGTCGGCGGGCACGCCGTCGCCGACCTCACCCACCTGATCGCCGAACTGGTCGAGAACGCCACCGGGTTCTCGCCCCCGCACACCCGGGTGCACATCCGCGGCGAACAGGTCGGCAACGGCTACGCGCTGGAGATCGAGGACCGCGGCCTCGGCATGGGCCCCGAGGCGCTGGCCGACGCCAACCGCCGGATCGGGGCCGCCGAACAGCTCGACCTGTTCGACAGCGACCGGCTCGGGCTGTTCGTGGTCAGCCGGCTGGCCCGGCGGCACCAGGTCCGGGTGGCGCTGCGCCCCTCCGCGTACGGCGGGACCACCGCCGTGGTGCTGCTGCCCACCGCCCTGCTGCAGACCGGTGCGGACGCCGAGCCGGAGCCGGTGACCGTTCCCGCGCCGGCGGCCGTTCCCCCGCCGGCCGCCGTCAACGCACCCGAGCCCGTCGCGGCGCCCGCGGCCGCCGAGCCGCCGGTCGCGCCGGGTCTGCCGGCCGTCCCGCCGGGGGTGCGGCCGATCCCGTTCCCCGGCCCCGCCCGGCCGGTCGGCCCGCCGTCCGCCGTCCCCGCCTCCGGGACCGCCGCCGGAACCCCCGCCGGGCCCGCCGCCGGCGAGACCGACGGCCGGCTCCCGCGCCGGGTCCGGCAGGCCAGCCTGGTGCCCCAGCTGCGCGAGGCTCCGGCCCGTCCGCAGCCCCGGCCGCGGGCGGCCGCCACCCCCGCCGGGCGCAGCCCGGAGGAGGCCCGCGCGGCGATGTCCGCCTTCCAACAGGGCTGGGCGCGCGGCAAGGAGCAGCGCCCGTCCACCTTCCGCGCCGACCGAGGAGAGAGTCGATGACCACCGGCACCACGCACCCCGCGGGCGAGCTCAACTGGCTGCTCGACGAGCTGGTCTCCCGGGTCGCCCAGGTGAGATTCGCCGTGATGCTCTCCTCGGACGGCCTGGCCATGGGCACCTCGGCCGGCCTGGGCCGGGAGGACGGCGAGCACCTCGCGGCGGTCGCCTCCGGCTTCCACAGCCTCGCCAAGGGCGCGGGCCGCCAGTTCGACGCCGGCGAGGTCCGGCAGACCATGGTCGAGCTGGAGCGCGGCTACCTGCTGGTGGCCGCCGCCGGCGAGGGCACCTGCCTGGCCGTGTTCTCCGACGCCGACGCCGATCTCGGCCTGGTGGCCTACGAGATGGCCCGGCTGGTCCGCCGGGTCGGCGAGCACCTGTACGCGGCACCGCGCGGCACGGACGGGGGGTGAGGTCGGTGGCGTACCCGCCGCGCCGGTACCTGCCCGGCACGCCGTTCGGCTACCCGCCGGGCCCGGAGCAGCCCGCCCAGTGGTTCGACGACGCGGCCGGACCGATGGTCCGCCCGTACGCCGTCACCGGGGGCCGGACCCGGCCCGGCGGGGCCGAGTTCGACCTGATCGCCCTGGTGGTCACCGCCGTGCCGGCCGAGCCGGAGCCGCCGGTCGGCCCGGAGCAGGGCGTGATCCTCGACCTGTGCCGGGACAACGCCCTGTCGGTGGCCGAGATCGCCTCCGCGCTGGACCTGCCGCTCGGCGTGGTGCGGGTGCTGCTGGGCGACCTGCTGGAGACCGCGTTCATCCGGGTCAGCCGGCCCGTCCCGCCCGCCCTGCTCCCCGACGAGCAGGTCCTGAAGGAGGTCATCGATGGACTCCGCGCCCTCTGACAGCCCGGTGCTCGCCCTCAAGATCCTGGTGGCGGGCGGCTTCGGGGTGGGCAAGACCACCCTGGTCGGCTCGGTCAGCGAGATCCGTCCGCTGCGCACCGAGGAGCGGCTGACCGCGGCCGGGGAGGAGGTGGACGACCTGGACGGGGTGGAACGGAAGACCACCACCACGGTGGCCATGGACTTCGGCCGGATCACCATCCGCGAGGGCCTGTCGGTGTACCTGTTCGGCACCCCCGGGCAGGACCGGTTCTGGTTCCTGTGGGACGAGTTGGCGCAGGGCGCGCTCGGCGCGGTGGTGCTGGCGGACACCCGGCGGCTGACCGACTGCTTCCCCGCCGTGGACTTCTTCGAGCACCGGGGCATCCCGTTCGTGGTCGCGGTCAACCAGTTCGCCGGCACCCGGGAGTACCGGCCGGAGGAGGTGGCCCGGGCCCTCGACCTGGACGGCGGCACCCCGGTGGTGGTGTGCGACGCCCGGCAGCGGTCCTCCGGCAAGAACGTCCTGGTCAACCTGGTGGAGCACGCCGGACGCGTGCACGCGGCCCGGATGCTCGCCGACGTCGTCCGCCCGTAGGCGGATTGACAGTTGGTCAGACAGGTCGACGGCTGTTCCGCCGCCGGACCCCCGCCGTTCCCGTGCCGTCCCCCGGTTGGTGCGCTGCGCTCGCTTGGCTCTTCCCGGGCGGGACGGACAGGGAGGACGGGCACATGGCGAGGCGGAGCGGACCACGGCGCACCACCGTGGCGGTACTGACGGCGGCGGCCCTGCTGCTGCCGGCCGCCGCGGGCTGCGGCGGGCCGGCGGACGCGGCCGGGGACGGCACCGAGTACACCGTGACGACCTGGGCGCCGGCCGACCGGCCGGGGGTGACCGCGCTCGCCGAGGCGATCGGCCGGGACCTCGCCGCCAGGGGCGGGCTGAACGGCCACCGGCTGCGGGTGCTCACCTGCGACGAGCGGGACAGCGCCGAGGGCGCCGCGGCCTGCGCCCGGCAGGCCGTCGACGCCCGGGCGGTCGCGGTGATCGGCGCCTTCGGCGAGCACGCCGACGGCGTGATGCCGGTCCTGGAGGCGGCCGGTATCCCGTACCTCGGCGGATACGGCATGTCCGGCGCCGAGTTCAGCAGCCCGCTGTCGTACCCGGTCTCCGGCGGCACCCCCGCGCTGATCGCCGGCAGCGGCCGCCAACTGGTGGCGGCCGGCTGCAAGCAGGTGGCCCTGGTCCGGCCGGACACCCGGGCCGGCGACACCCTCACCCGCTACCTGTCCACCGCGCTGCGGCCCACCGGGGTGCGGCTGGTGGACGTCAAGACCCCGGAGAAGGACCCGGACTTCCAGGCCGTCGCCCGGCAGGCGCTCGGCCAGGACCAGCGCGGCGGCTGCGTCAGCAACGCCCTCGACCCGGAGCGCAGCCTCAAGCTGCTGGACGCCTACCGCCGGCTCGCGCCGCGCAACACCCTGCTCGCCTCGGTGGCCGGCAGCGTCCAGCAGTCCGTCATCGAGTCCATCAGCGGCGGCAACGGCGCCCTGGACGGCGCCCTCGCCACCGGCTGGTACCCGCCCGCCACCTCCAAGGTCTGGGACGACCTGCGCACGGTGGCCGGCGGCGACCGCCGGATCGACGTCTCCGACCTCGGGGTGCAGACCACCTGGGTCGCCTACCAGGTGTTCCTCCAGGCGGCCGACCGGATCCACTCCGCCGGGCAGCCGCTCACCGCCAAGGCGCTGCGCGCCCAGCTGGACAGCGGCGACTCGCTGGACACCGGCGGCGCCACCCCGCCGCTCAACTGGGGCATGACCGACATGCTCCCGAGCGCCGAGTCGCCCCGGCTGACCAACACCTGGGTGACCTACCAGCAGATCAAGGGCGGCCGGCTCACCGAGCAGCAGAGCGGCTTCGTGGACGTCCGCTGGGTGCTCACCGGAGGCCGCCCGCCGGCCTGACCCGCGCCCGGGCCGGCCGCCCCGGGCGCTCGTCCCGGCGGGTGACGTACCGGACTCGTCCTGTCGGCGCATGCCGGGGCCGGGACGTACCCTCGCCCTGTGATCACGCACCGGGACGTCCCCCCGCGCGCCCTGGCCGAGCAGGGCCGCTGGGCCGAGCTGCTCGGCCACTACCGCCGGTGCCGGGCCGAGGGCGCGGTCGAGGCCGGCCCGCTCGGCCACCTCGTGGCGTACGGGGCGCCGCCCGAGCTGGCCACCCGGCTGTTCGACGCCGACGGCGGCCCGGGCACCGCGGCCGGGGTGGCGGACCACGACACCGGGCCGCTGTGGGAGGTCCTCGCCACCCGGCACACCTGGCGCCGGCTCGCCCCGCTGCTGGAGCCGGCGCCCGTACGGCGGCTGGTCGCGCACACCCGGGTGCTGCTCGGCGAGGAACTCGGCGCCGGGTCCGAACCGGACGAGGAGGGCGTCCCGC